>MEOA01000045.1 GCA_001768515.1 Bacteroidetes bacterium GWE2_42_24
TCGCGAAAAAAAGCCATGATGCTGTCATCTCAGTTGTTTGATCTTATGCCGGACTTTGGCCAGAGTGGAAGGTTAGTGATATGGAAGCCAACTTTCAGGGAATGATCGTGGATATAACGATAGAATACCTGCCCCCAAAAGGTGTTGATCCTGAAAGTGAATAGATTTGTCCTATTTACGATTACATGGAATATCGACGATGGCGGCACTTAAATATAATGCAATATCAAACCTAAATCCGTTGTCGGGTTCCCCGGGTAAAAAAACCAGAGGGAAAGCAATGTTAAGGAAATATTGGAGGTTGTAGAGACAATTAAAGCATAAGCGATAGAAATTATAAATGCACGCTATTTATCAAACCCGAACGCTAAGGCTGAACGACTTAACGGGAAGATACAGCTTCTGATAGCTTTCGGTCGTGGCTACCATCAGTTCCAAAACTTCCGGACAGCGATTCTCTTCTTTCATGGTCAACCAGACCTATATCCTTCGCATGTAAAACTCTGCGACCAAAAACATGACCCAACACATTTTAGTCTCTTTCATTTGTTACACAAATACCGGTAGAACCTCTTAAAACAGTCAAAGAAGCTTGGTTTGGTATGTTTTTTGCTGGCAAGGCCTCGTTGAAAAATGTAGCATAAAACCTGAAAGCTTTAATATTTATTCTAATTTTGTGCTTTCAACCCAATAATTCTTCAAACCTTGTTTCTAAAATCTTATCTATGAAAAAGTTTGTTGTTGCTGTACTGGTTCTCTTCGTTAGCGCCTCAGTTACGTACGGCCAGGAAACCAAAACCCCCGTTAACAAAAACGCTCCTGTTATGACTTTCAGTAAGAAATTGATTGACGAAAGTGGTAGTGTTGTGTGGGATTATGGAACCATTCAAAAGGATGGTGACGGAAATTCGTATTTTACATTTGTAAATACGGGAAAAGAACCCCTGATCTTGTCGGATGTTCGTTCTTCCTGTGGCTGCACTGTTCCCAAGTGGCCTCGTGAACCGATCCTTCCCGGACAGATTGATACCATTAAGGTGCGGTATGATACTAAAAGGTTAGGCATTATTAACAAAACTATCACCGTGATGTCCAATGCCAACAATTCCCCGATCATTCTCCGGATCAAAGGAAAGATCATTGAAGCTCCTAAAGCGGTTCTTCCTGAACGGCAGGCAGGTGTTGGTCCTGTTGTCAGATAATTACTAACCCTATTCTGGTACAAAGTCTTTGTAGATTCCCCGATATTTGCATATCGGGGTTCTTTGTTGTTGAAAATCTGAAATTCTGTTAATATACAATCAATTCACCATGCCAAAAATATCAAATAAAGGGCAGATGATGCCCGCATCGCCAATCAGAAAATTAGTACCCTATTCTGATGAGGCAAAACGCCAGGGTCGGAAAGTGTATCATCTCAATATTGGACAGCCTGATATTGAGACGCCGGAAGTTGCGCTTCAAGCCATCCGCAATTTCGATGAAAAAGTGATTGCTTACAGTCATTCAGCCGGAATTCTGTCATATAGAAAGAAATTGGTTCATTATTATGAGAAAATTGGAATTCGTATCACCGCAGATGACATCATTATTGCTGCCGGTGCGTCCGAAGCAATTCTCTTTGCCATGCAAACCACTATGGATCCGGGTGACGAGATTATTATACCTGAGCCATTTTATGCCAACTACAACGGGTTTGCCGTAAATTCAGGTGTTATTGTAAAGCCCATCCCAAGCAGCATCGAGTCGGGTTTTGCCCTTCCTCCGATTTCAGAATTTGAAAAAGCCATTACGCCGCGGACGAAGGCTATCATGATTTGCAACCCCAACAATCCAACAGGGTATTTGTACAGCCGTGATGAATTGGAAGTTCTTCGTGAAATTGCTTTGAAATATGATCTCTATCTTTTTGCAGATGAAGTTTACAGAGAGTTTTGCTATGATGGTCATAAGCATTTCTCGGTCATGCAGCTTGAGGGTCTCGATAATCATGTGATCTTGATTGATTCAGTGTCGAAACGTTACAGTGCATGCGGTATTAGGATCGGTGCCATGATTTGTCGCAACAAGGAAGTGATGGCTACTGCCATGAAGTTTGCACAGGCTCGTCTGAGTCCACCTTCAATTGGACAGGTTGCATCAGAAGCAGCCCTTGATACACCTGATTCCTATTTTGCTGGTGTGCTGAAAGAATACCTTGCGCGCCGGGATGTGGTTGTAGAAGCCATTAATAAGATACCGGGAGCCTTTTGCCCTAATCCCAAAGGAGCATTTTATGTGGTTGCACGACTTCCGATTCAGGATTCGGATCATTTCTGTCAGTGGCTTTTACAGGATTTTCAATATAATAATCAGACCGTTATGCTGGCTCCGGCCACGGGCTTTTATGCTACTCCAGGCCGTGGGAAGAATGAGGTTAGGATATCGTATGTTCTGAAAGTTGAGGATCTTAAGGCTTCTATGGTATGCTTGGAACAAGCCCTTAAGGTTTATCCCGGCAGAACAATCTGATTGGGTTAAATAGTTTTAAATATTTGCGATAGAGGGCCAATGCCACAAGGTGTTGGCCCTTAATGTTTTTTGATAAGGTCAGCGTTTTGGATTCAAAAGATTACTAAATGAATGAGGCTGAATAAATAATTCTTACATTTGCATCCCTGTCTGATTTTGTCCTTCAGGCAGTAAAGTTTTTTGTAATGAAATTCCAAATGCTTTTCGGTAACGATAAAGTAATCTAAATCAAGTTATTATTCTAACCTTTACCCATCATGGAGAACAAGGATCAACTGAATCAAATCCCAGAGGATGATAGCATCCGTCAGGAAGAGAACACTTTAGAAGAACAAAACATAGTTTCCGTCACCTCTGCTGAACGCGATCATCAGCCATTGGCTGAGCCTGTTGTGGAAGTTTCTGAAGTTAAGGCTAATGTGGATATAGAAATACCGGAAGACGTGGTTGAGCAAATTTTACCTGCTTTTGAGACTATTTCCGAAGAGCCCGCTGTTGAAGCAGTAGTAGAGGTATCTGTCGTTGAAGTAGTGGCAGAAGAGCCCTCTATTGAAGCTGTGGCAGAGGAATCTGTTGTTGAAGTAGTGGCAGAAGAGTCTGCTGTTGAATTAGGAGCAGAGGAGCCTGCTGTTGTAATACCTGAATTGTCTGAAGTTTTAACTTTGCCCGCACAAGTTTTGCCTATAGAGGATGAAGAGGATGAAGATGAAGACGATGAACTGTCGCTTCATGATGTTGATCAGTATGAGCATATGAGTCGCGCTGAGTTGGTTGATATACTCCAGCAGTTAGTACAACAGGATGATTTTAATGAGGTGAGAGGGAAAATTGCCCAGATTAAAGTTGTCTTTATCAGGAAATCGAAGCAGCTTCACACTGATGCCTACGAAGCATTTATTGCCGCAGGTGGTGAGAAGGAAGCCTATGTGCCTGCTGACGATGTGGTTGAGCACCTATTCAAGAGCACATTTGGAATTTACCGCGAAAAAAAGCAACAATTTGCAGAAGCGCTTGAGCTTGTTAAACAGAAAAATCTGGAAGCCAAGAACCAGATTCTTGAGGAGTTGAGGAGTTTGATTAATTCAGATGATAACCTGAAGAAGACATACGATGAGTTCAAGTTTCTTCAGGATAAATGGAAACAGATTGGCGTAGTTCCCAAAGCTGATGTCAATAGTTTGTGGCAGAGCTATCATTTTCTCGTTGAAAAGTTTTTCGATAAAGTCAGAATTAACAAGGAACTGAAGGATCTTGACCTGAAGAAAAATCTTGAAGCAAAAGTAGAGTTGTGCGAAAGAGCTGAGGAGCTATTGTTGGAGACCTCCATCCTTGAGTCATTCAAGGCACTACAGAAACTTCATGATCAATGGAAGGAAATAGGACCGGTTCCGCAGGATAAGAAAGAGGAAGTATGGGATCGCTTTAAACTGGCCACCGACAAGATTAACAATCGTCGCAGAGAATACTATGATAATATTCATGCCGAATTACAGACAAATCTTGACTCAAAAAACGCACTTATAGAAAAGGCTGCTGAAGTGTTATCAGTGCCGGCTAAAACCGTCAAGGAGTGGCAGGAAAGAACTGATACCGTTAACGAAATGTTTAAAATCTGGAAGTCCATAGGCCCTGCTCCCCGTAAGATTAATGATGAAGTATGGCTTCGCTTTAAAGCTGTTTTGGATGATTTCTTTACAGCAAAAAGTGATTATTTCAGCAATATTAAAGAGCAGCAGATAACTAACTACAACCTGAAGCTTGAGTTGTGCCTGCAGGCTGAAGCTCTGCAATCGAGCACTGATTGGCGGAATACCTCGCGGGAATTGATCAATCTTCAAAAGGAATGGAAGAACATAGGGCCGGTGCCTCGCAAGCACTCTGATAAAATCTGGAAACGTTTCCGTACAGCCTGTGATGGATTCTTTCAGGCTAAATCTACTTATCTTTCTAATATTCATGGGCATGAAACTGAAAATATGGCTGCTAAGGTTGAGCTACTCCGACAGGCAGAGGTTTTTTCACCTGTTGCTGATAAGGCCGAGAATCTTCATGCGCTAAAAGATTTTCAGCGTAAATGGATGGAAATAGGTCATGTGCCCATTAAGGAGAAAGACAGGCTTCAGGCAGAATTCCGTAAGGCAATTGATAAGCTCATGGACAGGCTTAATATCACTAACCTTGATATGAATGCTGTCAACTTTAAGAATCGTTTTGAAGGGATGAAAGATGCCCCCGAAGGACAAAGAACAATTCAGAAAGAAATCAGCTTCCTTCAGGGTAAGATTCAAAAGATGTCGGAAGATATGTCCGTTTGGGAAAACAACATTGGCTTTTTGGCTAATTCCAAGAATGCTAACCTTCTGAAGGAAGAATTTGAAAAAAAGATTGAAAAGGCTCGTTTGGAGATTCGCCTTTTGGAAGCAAAAGTTAAGTTTCTACGCGATGAACTTAATAAATAGCATGGATATTATGTAAAATATTGCCGGTTGGTCATTCTTGATCAACCGGCATTTTTATGTTATAAAACAACAAGACCCGTACTTTTCAGTATCGGGTCTTGTCTAACTTCAACGGAATCTTCGACGAATTATTAACCAAAAATAAGATATCCAGAAGTTGATATCCGAGCCTCCCGGCTTGGTTATTATTTTGATGCAGGCAAATCATGAGAAATCGAAACGGCACTTGATTTCTTTGTCTCCAGGTATATTTTAATTTTTAAAACAGCTATGGCCAATATGCCATAAACGAGTGCAAGAATTAATAAAGCCTGTAATTCGGGTTTAACGTCCTGCCACGATACGCCAACAAAGACAACCTTACGGAAGGCGCTGAGGAAATGGGTCAGTGGAAGTATATTTGCCAAATACTGCATGAATCCCGGCATCTGCGAAAGCGGCCATGTATATCCGCTGATGATGAAACTGGGTGCTGAGATTATCATCAGAATATCAGTAGCGAGTATCTGCGTCCTACAAAAAACGCTTACCATGATGCCAAATGCTAATAATGAAAGCATAAAGAGCAAGGATACAAGGGCTACATTGCCAAAAGCCCCGATTACCTCAATTTTGAACATGGGGAATACAATGTAGAGGATTACAGCCCAGATAGCAATCATATAGAGCAGATAGGGTGTAGCCTTACCGAAAATCATTAAAGTTGATGACTTTGTTCTGGTGATTAGTTCAGCAAACGTACCCTTTTCGAATTCCTGTGTGAAAATCAAGGCAATAGCCATCAGGAATATCTGCTGAAGGATGGTTCCAACAATACCTGGCCAGAGAAACCGGAGATAATTGGTTTCCGGATTGTAGTGTCGGGCGATATTAACGTTGAAAGAGTTATACTGGCTGGCGGTAATGGAAGATGGAATCCCTTTTTTTTGTAAGGTAGCCATGCTTATACCAGCATCCAGATACCCCATTGTTTTGAGAATGCCTGTACTAATGTAATTAGATGAAAGAACATTAATGGTATTTAGGTCCACCTGTATCTCAGGATGGCGTTTCATGTTGATGTCGGCTGAAAAATTAGCAGGAATGGTTACTACCCCTTCGGTTTTTCCCGATTGCATTGCTTCACGCGCCTCAAAAACATCGTAAACTACTTTTTTAACCCGGATATATTGGTTGTCGTTTAAAGCATCGATGATCGAGTTGCTCATGGGAGTTTGATCCAGATTAACCACCCAGATTGGAAGGTGTGTAACCTTTGCATTGTAATATACAAAACCTATGAGAAAAGTAAAAGCAAAGGGCCCTGCCAGAATAATCAGCTTGAGCATGTTGTTCTTTTTGAACAACTGATACTCGCGCGCAACTAAACTGATGAACTTTTTAATCATTTTGGTTCCTCCATTACGATGGTCATATTGGAATATAGAGTACCCATTACTTTCTGATCTACCGGGATTAGCCGGAGTTCATAAACTCCCTCTCCTAATTCGTAATCGGCAAATGCGGAGGAGATATCGGCATAGCCTGGTAATTGCTTAATGGCCGTGAGTCGGGCTTCAAATGGTTGATTGGTAGCTGCAACAGTGACGGTGTAGGTATTCCCTCTTTTAAAGCGGGTAATGTTGTTTTCTGAAACGGTGAAGCGTAGGTGGGCATCATCGATGCTGTAACCGCTATAAATATTATACCCGGGCAATGCGAGCTCTCCCGCTTTTAAAGCTGCTGTCTCTATGGTCATGCGTTTTGGAGCCAGGATATACCGTTCACTATAGGCCGTTTGGGCTTCCTGCATTGCTCCTTCTGCTCTAATAAGATCTCCGTGAGCCATAGCTACCTTTTCGCTTCTTACTCCATGATCGATATCATTTTTCATTGCTTGAACGGCATCAAGCTGTGCGCGTGCTGCCATGTATTTCTCGGAGACTTCATCGAATTTCTGAAGAGGAACAAGTGAATCCAATACCATCTGCTCTACCCGTTTATAGCTCTTTTCGGCCAATTTGAATTGCTCATTGGCGGCGGAAAGCTTTGCTGCGATTTGTTCTCTTTCATAGCTGGTTGCTCCGTTGCCGGCCATCTGATACTGTGCTTTCGCTGCCATTACTGCACCTTCGGCCTGAAGAAGCTTTGCTTCTATCTCGGGCACATTGATGACGGCCAGGGTGTCGCCTGCATTAACAGTATCACCTTCTTTTGCAAAGACCTCCAAAATTCTGCCTGCCACTTTGGGAGCTACTGAGATTTCTTCTTTCTTCACTTTTCCCAGTAGCTTATCAACAAATTTCTTCTCGCTACAGGCCGACAGCATCAAAATGGATGCCAATAGCAGACAGATAGTTTTAACTGATGAGTTCATGTTATTTTAATCTTTTATTGATTCAATGTTTAATGATCCTGAAGCATCGAGAAAGGCTGCCATAGCCGTTCGTTGACGGTATATTGCCTGAATGAGTTCCAATTCAGCTGTTTGATAATCAGTCTCGGCTGAGAGCCTTTCAGTAATACTGCCCAGCCCTGTTTCATATTGCTTTTGGGCTATCTGAAGTCCTTTCGCTGCTGTAATCCTTTTTCGATTAGCAAGATTGATCAGTTGGTCGGCTAGCTCTATATCCTGACGGGTTTTTTCCATGTTTAGCTGTAATAGCTCTTCAGCTGCATCCAGATTGTTCCTCGCCATTGTTTCATCCAACCGGGCCTTTTGTTGATCCCGATATGTTTGAAGGCCATCAAATACACTCCATTTCAATCCTATACCAACAGCCCATTCAGGATCGAGAGCCGACAGGTCTTCGGTAATCAGTTCTTTCTTTCCAAACGCATAGACTGTAGGCAGGTAGCCGCTGATGGTTGATTTGCGTTTATAGGAGGTAGCCGATAAAACCTCATTTAGGGCTCTGATTTGCGGGTTTTCGGTGAAATCAGTGTTCAGTGTATCGGTAACCCATTTTTCGATTGTCGGTGCTAAGGATTGAAACAAGGAACCGGGTTTGCCCGTCAGCTGAGTAAGCTTACTGATGGTCATGTTTCGTGCCGTTTGTAATTCAATTCGTTTGGCTTCCAACTCTTGCCGGGCAATTTCAATCTTACTTTCATCATAAGGTGTAATTAGCCCCTGATTCAATGCTTTTTTTGCAAATTGTGCTTCCTTTTCAAGACGTCGTGCACTTTCATCCAGAACTTTATCCGACTGATCGATCACAGCCAGTCGGTCGTAAGTTTGAAGTGTTTCGTTGATTGCTACAGAAACCAATTGCTGTTTCATCTCACCAATAGCCCTTTGTTGATGTTCGAGTGCCTTTGTGCCATAGGTAACCTTAAGCCCTGTAAAGAGTACCATCTGGGCAGTGACATCTGTCTTGAGGATATCCTGCTTTTGCAGTACTATAGGATCCAGTATAATAGGGGGCAAAGTAGGTAAGCCAGGTATTACCAACGTGATGGGTGGGACCGACATTGATATGGCATCGTTGAGATGGGTATAGCTTGAGTTTACGCTTACATGAGGGAGAAAGGTCTGGTAAGCCTTTTGTTTATCCCGGGTCACCTTTTCTGACTCAATGTTATTGTTTTGGATGGCGTAACTGTGTGCCAGTGTCATTTCGATCACTTCCTTCCGGGATAAGGAGCCTGTTATCTGGGCTGTTCCCTGACTGCCAGTCAGAAGGATTCCCAGAAGGGCATAATAAAAGGAGTAGTTTGTTTTCATCTTACTTTAATGATCATTGCGTGTTGTGATTCCATGAAAGATGATGTCGAGAATGGCATCGAGGCGGATTCCAATTTCGAGATCCTGCAGTTTACCCAGAAATATTGGGTTTTCCATCCCTTGCATGGCTGTGACAATGGCAACTGATGCAATTCTGGGATCGTTAATCTGGTATACCCCTTTTCTGATGCCAACCTTAAGAATGACTTCCAGTGTGTGAATCTCCTCGTTGCTGTATCTTTCCCTCACATGGGTGATAAATTCCAAATGGGAAAGATAGTCACTGCGAAGGGCATTGTAAAAATTGGCGAGCTGCTGAACGAGTTTCAATCGCTCTGCAATGTATTGTCGAAGTTGCTCTTTTGGATCATCAGTATTCTTCCGAAGTACTTCTTTCAGTCTCGACTTCAGTTCTGACGCCTCACTATCTACCACTGCTTCAAAGATATCTTCCTTGCTTTTGAAATAGTAGTAGATCGAACTTTTGCCTTTTCTCATTGACAGGGCAATGTCATCCATGGTTGTCTTACGAAAACCAAATCTGCTGAATAGATCACGAGCCGATTGTACAATTGAGTCTCGTACGATGTCCTGGTTTGCCACTGTTAAATTTTTTTTAAGTCGCTTGTCAAATATTTCGATTTTTCGACTATTTGAGTAAAACAGTCCAAAAGTAGTGTAATTATTAACAGCAAACCGCATTTATGGGCACTTTTTATTAATTATTTATTGTTTGTACCTTTTGATTAATTTTGGAATTTGTAATTTGTTGAATGTCAATTTTTTTGTGTGATCGATCAATCAGGGTGTGCTCTCAAATAGGTGGTGTCTTTTTGTTTGATTCGATGGAATAGAATGTGAAGAACAAAGAACAGGGTTATCCAATCCATTATTGCAGATTTTGGGTAATACCGAGGCCTCCGGTCACACCGATCGAATTAATCACAAAAATCAGGAGAGAGTAGGGGATGAGCTCCTTGACAGGCGGCTCAATGGGTCTAGTTTACCTTTAGCACCTTTCGGACAGAAGACATTTCACCTGATTCAATTCTGAATATGTAAATACCTGTGGGAATCATTTCAGTGCTGACAGTCATTTGGTGATCTCCTCCTGTCATTGACATGGCTCCGGATTTCCATACCTGCCGCCCGCTAAGATCGCTTAGGGTGGCTGATACTTGCGCTGGTTTGTTGATCTGATAGCTTATTTCCAGCTTTTCAGTGAATGGATTAGGCCGTGTGGTAATGGTGAATAACTTTTTTGATGACACAGGTTCAATACCAATTGACATGATCGGTTTCCCTGCTTCAACCCATGCGGAATAGATTAGTTCTGCCAGGGCATGTGAGGCATTGACAAAGAGTTTAATTGTGAAGTTTTTTGATTTCATCCATAGTGCCTGCCTGTATTCCTGCGAAGAGGTGCTGCTATTGATTGTTTTGGCATAATTGTCAGCAGCAAGGATTGAATCCATGTAAGGATAATTTGCGTAAATATAATTAAAGATGTATCCGCTTACATCACTCGTGGCTTCAATTGAGTCTCCTTCATATATGATCTCGTTGATATTGGCATTGATCATGGTTGATTCAAATCGCGAGTGTATGCCTGAGTTACCTGTCATCTGCCCATTATAATTCTCCGTCAGGTGAAGTGGCATGAACCCATCAGCAACATAGTGACCCAGATCGGCAGCCAGAAGCATAGCTTGATTCCAGTCTTGCTCCATCATGGCTATTTTCAGTGAATTGTATGTTGAAATAGTAGCCCAGGGGAGTATGCCTGTATTGGTCACAATCCAGATGCCATGCTGGGTCACAATCGAATCCCATGCCTGAGCAATACGCCCGTTTGCTCTGAACTCCGGGTAAAAGTCAATGTCGATGTAATGCCTCACAGCTTCATCCGGGTCATCACTTTTCCTGTAATCTGCATCTGATGCATGATCAGCCAGATAAGATACCCACGACAGAAAGGGAACCATTTCGTTATTGTATGATAGAGAGGATTCTGTGCTGATTTTGGAATGTCCCCTGGAGCCCCAATTGACAAAAATGAACGCTATAAATAAAAGTGTAAAATATTTGAAAAGTTGAGATCTCATTATTCAATCCGGATTTAGAAAGTTTGCTAAGGTAGTTGAAATCATTGAATGTCTATCTGATGTCTGGATATGAAATGAAGAAAAAGGATTGATATTCACTGATGATCAAATAGTACGATTTAAAAATTGCCCCAATTACATAGTATGGAGGCAATGCGGCTACTTGTTTGTTTAAAACTCTGGTGTGGCACTTGTTGCTTTTCTTCCTAATAACAAATATTCTTCGAAAAGAAGTAGAAGGAAGTTTGTGTAACAATAAAGTTACTGTATTTCACTTTTTTGTCTTCAGAAATGACGTGTTTTTGGTTTTTATTTTTTAGGTATTCCGGGTTTCCTTTTTGCCCGTCATTAAAGATGGATGTTTTAATTCAACGCTGAAAACATACTTTAGATCAGGAATATCAGGATCGGGTTATCCCCCGACGGATTAATTCTTTCAGGTTATTCGTGACCTTACCCTTATCTTTGCCACGAATTTTCAAAATAGGTTACATGTTTGATATATCATCCGTTAATTTGATCGAAGCTATGCTGGCACCAGGAATCATGATTTCTGCGTGTGGTTTGTTGTTGCTGGGTATCAACAACAAATACAGCCTCGTTGTAAACCGTATTCGTGTACTTGAAGAGGAGAAGTTGCGGCTCATCTCTCAGAGCCATAGGCAGGGACTTGAGGACGAACAGAAGCGAAGGCTCAACAGTATTCAAATGCAGGTGATAAGGTTTGCCCATCGTATAAAGCTTGTCAGGAACACTGTTTTCTTTTACACTATGGGGGTTGCCTGTTTTATTATTTCCTCCCTCTCGATCGGTGGTGATTTCTTCTTAAAGTCATTCGATCTTCAACCGGTCTCTGTTGCCTTGTTTTTGCTTGGCATGATATCGGTGTTAATCGGTGTTTTGTTCGCAGCCAACGAAGTGTGGAAAGGATATGAAATTGTGAAAATTGAAATTGTAGAGAGTGAATTATGAGACCTGACTATCGCCTTGAACATGCCCTGATACTTACAATGAATTCTGAGCGGGAGATTATTTCTGACGGATTTATCGAAATCACAGGGGCCGCTATTAGTGCCATTGGGCCTATGAGTGAACTGAAACATCATCCCGAACCGGTTTCGGTGCTCAATCTTCATGACAGGCTCGTGATGCCCGGTCTCATCAATTGTCATACACATGCCGCCATGACGCTTCTCCGCGGGATGGCCGACGATCTTCCTCTCGACGAATGGCTTCGTGATTATATCTGGCCCGCTGAAGCAAAGTTTGTAACTGCCGGGAATGTTTTTCTGGGTACTCAACTCGCCATTGCTGAAATGTTCAGATCTGGTACCACAATGTTTGCCGATATGTACTTTTTTGAGGAAGAGGTCGCGCGGGCTTGTATTGATGCCGGCATGCGTGTACTGGCAGGTGAAGCTGTCGTCGATTTTCCTTCTCCAAGTCATGCTACCCCTGAAGATGCCATTACCGGCATTGTGCGGCTGGCTGAGAAGTATAACGGCAACTCATTGGTCAACATTGCTTTTGCCCCTCATTCGATATATGCCTGCCGAAAAGAAATTCTGGAACGGATTGCAGATGAAAGCAGCAAACATGCGATTCCGGTTCACATTCACCTTGCCGAAACGAGAGGTGAGGTTGAAAAATGTTTTGCTGATAGCGGGCTTCGAACGGTTCCCTTTCTGCAAACTACAGGCTTACTGAATGAACATCTTATCGCTGCCCATATGGTACATGTCGATGAAGAAGAAGCCGGGATTGCAGCAAGCCATGATGTGAAAATAGCGCATAATCCTTCGAGTAACATGAAATTATCATCTGGTTGGGCTCCAATGGAGCTATATAGCAGGATTGGCATTACTACAGGACTGGGAACAGATGGTACCGCGGCCAATAATAATCTGAATCTTTTTAACGAAATGAGGATGACAGCACTCGCCAATAAACTGGTAACCGGAGACCCTGCAGCCATGCCTGCACAGCGGGCGGTTGAGATGGCCACTATTGGCGGGGCAAAAGTATTGGGGATGGATGACCGAATTGGAAGTCTTGAACAGGGTAAAGCCGCTGATCTGCTTATCGCCCGACTCGATCAACCTCACCTTACACCGCTCTACAACATCTGGTCGCATATTGTTTATGCCATGCATTCATCTGATGTTGAAAGTCTTTTTATCAACGGGCGTTTGGTGATGCATAACCACGAAATTCTTACTATGGACGTTGCCTCGGTGATGCTGGAGGCTACAAAATTACACAAGCATATCGAGGCATTGATCGCCACATCACTGCCTCACCAAATCGTTTAAACCACTATATCTTTGAATAAAAAGGAAACCAACCATGTCAGCATCATTACCCTCGGATGCTCAAAGAATACTGTTGATTCGGAAGCTTTATTGCGACAGCTCGATGCGGCAGGACTAAATACCTCTCACGATGAGGGGGAAACGAGTGCCCGCACGGTTGTGATAAATACTTGTGGCTTTATTGGCGACGCTAAACAGCAATCGATAGAGACTATACTGCAGTTTGCAAAGGCTAAGTCGGATGGCAAAATCGATAAACTGATCGTCATGGGATGTCTGTCCCAGCGTTACCGCGATGAATTGATGGCTGAAATACCAGAAGCGGATGCATGGTTCGGTGTAGACGAACCAGAGGCTATCACCAGATTCCTGGGTGTTGACTATAAAAAGGAGCTTGTAGGTGAAAGGGTACTTAGTACGCCTAAACATTTTGCATACCTGAAGATAGCAGAGGGATGTGACAGAAGCTGTTCGTTCTGTGCCATTCCGCTGATTCGGGGGAAACATGTATCAAGGAGCATCGAATCGTTGATGGAGGAAGCCCGTAAACTGGCCTCAAAAGGTGTACAGGAGCTCATACTTATCTCACAGGATCTTACCTTCTATGGCATTGATATTTACAAGAAGCAAATGATTACCGAACTTGTAAGGCAACTTTCTGACAGTGGTCTCTTCAACTGGATCAGGCTGCATTATCTGTTCCCTACCTCGTTTCCTAAGGATTTGCTCCCTCTGATGCGTGAGCGTGAAAACATCTGCAATTATATTGACATCCCATTACAGCACGTCAATTCACGAATTCTTAAATCAATGCAGCGGGGATTGACTTCTCCCGAAACCCAACAGCTTATTGATAGGTTCAGGGAAGAGTTGCCCGACGCAGTCATTCGCACAAGCTTTATTGTTGGCTATCCGGGTGAGACAGAAGATGAATTTGAGGAGTTAATCGCGTTTATAAAACATAACCGTTTCGACAGGGTGGGAGTTTTTACCTACAGTCACGAGGAAGGGACGAATGCATACACTCTGGTTGATGACATTCCCGAGGAGATCAAACAGGAACGTGCCGGCCGGTTAATGGAAGTTCAGGAACAGCTTTCGCTCGAAATTAATGAACAACTCACCGGTTGCCAGTTTAAAGTTCTTGTCGATCATGCCGAAGGAGATTTCTGGATTGCACGAACCCAGTATGATTCTCCTGAAGTCGACAACGAAGTGTTGATTGATCGGAAATATAAGTTTATCAAGCCTGGTCAGTTTTATCAGGTAAGAATTGACCGTGTTGAACAGTTCGACCTGTTTGGAACACCTGTTGTTTGAGTTAATGGTATTTGGGAGATGTTTCCCGATGTAAATATTACTGTTTGAAGAACTGTCTGATAGCTGGCTACTTTTTTTTACTTAGTTTTTGAATAGTTGAATTTTGCTTTGAATTGACCGGATTAACCTCCGGGAAGGAAAGAAGGAATTAATTCAAAGTACCATCTTTGAAATCCCTATTTCACGGATTGGTGGCCTTTTTAGTGAAAAATTTTAACTTAGCTTTTTTAAACGCGGTTGGTTATATTATTGTAAAATATTGATCTAAAGGGATCAATTCAACTTATTAACGTTATGAAAAATGTAAGGATTTTGATTGCCGGTATCTTAATGCTACTCTCTGGCATTACCACGAGTTTTAGCCAAACATCAGATACCCTGATCAATATAACAGATGTACAGGGATTGAAGCAGGGTTTCTGGGAAGAAGTTGAAAACCGGATTTTTTCGCGCGGTTTTTACATTGATTCAAAGCGCGACGGAACATGGACAACCTATCATCCCCAGGGGGTGATTAGTGAGATTACCAATTATCGCTTAGGAGTAAAGGATGGACAGCATGTTGTGGTTGACAGACGAGGATTCCTGCAGGCTGACGAAACATTCAGAAACGGAGTATTACATGGGCTCTCAACCAACTATATGAATGGAAGCAGGAAGCTATCGGAGGTTTCATACCGTAATGGTGTTGAGGATGGCGTAAAGCAGATGTACTACGACAATGGTAAACTTCAGGAACAATCGTTCTTTAAAAATGGCAAGCGTGATGGCCGGAGCACCTGGTACGATCAGAACGGTAAGCCGGTAGCAGAGTTTAACTATACAGCCGGCAATTTTGATGGCGAGCATAAAACATTTTACCCCAATGGACAGATCGCAAAGTTTCAGCATTATGTTATGGGTGTGCTTCAGGGAAAATACGAAGAGTTTTATGAATCAGGTAAACCCAAAGTGTCGGGTCAGATGATCGATGGCCTGAAGGATGGCATCTGGTTTGAATACGATGAAAATGGTGTGGCGAAAAAACTGAAATTTTCAAAAGGAGAGCAAAAATAGTACCCCCCTGAAGGCTAAGTGCCACGCCATGATTTGATAGATAATAATGGTTTTTGCTCATGGAACGTGCACTTCAATTGGTATGTTATTGGTGAATTTTGAGAACCCCTTTCCCCCGGTTCAGGATGTTTATCGCATGACATTGTCTTTTTCATGGTGTTTCCCTGTCTTTTCCGTATTTTTGTTCAAAGAAATTAATCGGAAACCGGATGAAAACTATCATTCTCACCATAGCTGTTGTCCTTGTTTGTTATTTAAGAGGATTCTCGCAACAGTTATCAGATTCCCTGTACAACCAATTTAAAGAATCTGAATCGCTTGAAATTCTTGATGAGCACCTTATAGTTGAACTTGTAGGAGCTAAAATTGCGCTGATGCGGTTTTCGATACTCCGTGATGTTCAATTCGTGATTCGTTCAGAAAAGGGGATCGAAGAGATTAATCAATTACTGATACCTGAGCCATTTGATCATCATTATATTCAACATGCACCGACACTTCATTTACAGAAAAGAATGTTTGATGATGTAAGGATTGATTCTCTGGCAGTTTGGGTTTCGCGAAATGGACAGTTTTTACGGCATCCTGCACGCGGTATCCTTTTTCAGGATGAGGTGATCAATGATAAATCTCGTCTTGGCATTATCCAAGGCCGCCGCCTTTCAGTTGGCGACCTAGTTCCGGGTGATACCATCCGGCTATACTACTCGGTGAATTTCCCGTTCGATGAAAACTGGAAGCATTTGTTTTCAATTCGTTTATTCCATCATTCCCAATGGCCTCAGCATCATTATCAGCTTAACTGGAGGTATAATCAGCGACTGGATGTTGATACTGCCTTCCACCTGATCAGGCCAGTGGTAACTGTCAACAGAGGAATTGTGGATATGCAATGGACTCTGAGAAATCTTCCGGGGGTATTGGATGAGCCCAATTCGCATCCTTATATTGATCTTCCCTGGTTCGTTTTTACTCCTAAACCTAAAGAACTGCTGGTTGAACAATATTCAACATTCAATGAGAATTATATACCGGCCTGGATGATACTTAGCGGCCAACGGGAGCAGGCTGTGATTTCTTCACAGGTAGCGGTATCCCAGGGTGTACGTACAGCCGATTTTTCGGCTTTTAACAGATTGGCCGATTCTATAACTGCAAAATGTCCCGATGACTCTACTGGTCGCAAAGCCCTTACCCGTTTTCAGAAATTTATGGTTAATGAGGTACGATATGATAACGATCTGCCATTCTATCGTAATGAGGTTAATTACCTTCGCGATACACCAGGTCGCGATTTACAGGGACGATTGCTAAGAGACAGAAACAGAGTTGCTGCTTATGGAAATATGATCTTACGTTTGGGATTGCATTTCCTGACGGCTTACCCGATGGATAAACGTTGTGGCGAAATATCGCCGGCTTTTTTTTCAACAATCGCCGATAATGACTTTTTCCTTCTGACAGTTTTGCGTGATACCTCTATCGCCTGGATTTATCCTAAGTCGGATATGGCTAACTTCTTTTGTGATGAAATGCCTTTCTACTATGAGGATACCCCTGTTATGCTTCAGAACTATTTACAAAAGAGAGGCTATAAACGTGATATGGACATTCGGCCAATCTTTTATATTACACCTGATAGTAAACCATCCGAGAATTATCGGAAAGTAAATGCGATGGTTGGTGTTAGTTTTGAAACACGGAAAGCTTCATTCCAATGCCGGGTTTCCCTTTCAGGTCAGTTCTCAACCATGACGCGTAATATTTATCGCGGGATGGAAGTCGATTCTACGATTAACCCGAAGTACGGTATAAAGGTTAGCAATATTGGAAAGAATGTAAAGATGTTGAAAACATCACTGGGACCTGTCGCCGATGATTTCCCTTTTCTGACATCGGTGACTTCTGCCTATGAATGCCCATTGCCTGATCTTTCAGGCGATACCCTTTCAATCAATTTGTCTCAATGGATCAATCCTATTACAGTTGACGGACTTGACCCCAGTCGAAGGGCTACGGCATTTTATTCCGATTTCTGTGGCTATGATTCCTGGTCATATATGATTCAATTTGATGTACCGGTTGTAATTGCCGCGCCTTTTGATCCAGTTGATATTGATACTGACTATGGTGAGTACGCTTTCAATGTAAAGCAGATAAACCCTTCACAGATACTTGTGACGAGCTATTTCCTTACAAAGGCAGCTGTTATACCGGCTGAGAAAATTGACCATGCCGCCCGATTATTTGCTGCTATGAACACTCACCCCTATTACTGGCTGAAGGTTGTGAAAGGGAAATAACAGGCTGTCGTCAAAATCCTGCTAAATGAAAAGCAATCATCACCTATTCGTTGAAAGTACTTTATCAAGGAGAAGCCATTCGCGAAGTTATTGAATACTATGGCCAGGGATTACTGGTGTTAATAGTAGGTTTTTGAATTCCGGTTTTATTCTTCTACTTCAGGACAATCGTCAGTATTGCCTTTCCATCCATCACCTTTTCATCTACTAACTTCGCCAGTCCGTTAATGAGCATCAGGCTCAGGCCATCAGAGTCTTCTGATTGATTGAGGATGGTCTTCAGTGCGGCATCAGCAGAGGCAATCAACGAAATCTCACTGTTTTGCTCAGAATAAGCTATCGTTAGTTCAAGCCCGCCGGTTGTGCTGAGAATTCTGTTCCGTTCTTCTGTATCGCCTTCTTTCAGACACAGTTGCAGGGTCTCCTCAAGTAGCAGGTTCAGGGCATTGATTTGCTGAATCTGAAAGAAGTGTTTGTTGCAGAAAGCTTCGATGGCTGACCGCATATCGTAGAAGTCGAACTCACTATTGTCGACGTGATAATAAAAATTGCGGATGCGGTGAATGAAGGTTTGGGTCTTCTCTTTCCCGGGGTGATCGAAAATCTCATCGGGTTTCCCTTCCTCATAAATAATCCCTTCGTCCATGTAAAAGACGCGGGTAGAAACATCGCGGGCAAATTTCATTTCATGGGTTACAATGGCCATGGTCATGCCATCGGTTGCCAGTCGGCGGATAACCCCTAATACTTCGCTTACCATTGTGGGGTCGAGTGCCGAGGTAGGTTCATCGAACAGGATGATCTCCGGGTCCATTGAAAGACATCTGGCTATGGCAACACGTTGTTGCTGTCCACCCGATAATTCATCGGGGAAAGCGCTTTCTTTGGCAGCCAGTCCTACTAGTTTCAATAGCTCGCGCCCTCGTTTCTCGGCCTCTTCTTTGGTTTTCTTTAACAACTTTATCGGCCCGATGGTAACGTTATCCAATACTGAGAGGTGTTCAAAGAGGTTGAAGTTTTGAAAAACCATGCCCATCTTCTGTCGCAGTACACTCGGATCGTTTTTGGGATCCATGATGTCAAGACCGTCAATCCATATCTTTCCACCTGAAGGTCGCTCCAGTAGATTCAGGCATCTCAGAAAGGTGCTTTTTCCCGTGCCGGAGGGGCCGATGATTGAGATGACCTCTCCTTTATGGATTTCGGTGTTGATGTCTTTCAGAACCGTTAAGGCGCCAAAACTCTTCGACAGATGTTCAACCTTTATCATGAGTAATAATTGATTATTATCCGGTAATTTTCGTCTAATTTGTAAACCCTTCTCTCAAGCTATCTTCCTCGCCTGCCGGGGGTAAACCTGATCTGGATCCGCTCTAATCCATAAGTTAGTACCCATGCCAGTGCGAAGTACATGATGGCTATCATCACCAGCGGAAAGAAGGCGTCGAAGGTCCTGCTGCGTATAATGTCGCTTGCTTTGGTGAGATCTTGTACGGCAATATAACCTACGATGGCAGTCATCTTCACCAATGCGATGAATTCTCCTTTATACACGGGTAGTACCCGCTGAATTGCCTGAGGCAGGATGATGTAGGTGAATGTTTTTATTTTGCTGAATCCCATGGCGATTCCTGCTTCTGTCTGCCCCTTGTTCACTCCTTCAATGGAGGTTCTGAACATTTCAGAGACATATGCAGCAAAGTTCATGGCAAAGGTGATGATGGCCACGGTTATACCGCTGATGTCCAGCGGTGCAAAGACCACGTAAAACATCAGCATCAGCAGGACAACCTGTGGGATTCCGCGCAACAGGTCAATATACACTTTGGCGAATAGTTGCAACCCTTTGGCCTTACTCATCCGCATCAGGCAGATCAGTCCGCCTAAAATGGTTCCCAGTAATGCAGCCATAATGGAGATAATGAAGGTTACTTTTAATCCGTTCCATAACAGCAGGTAACGCTTCTCATGGATGATGTTATTGTGGAAGCTATCCTTAATATCTGCAAGGATGGAAGTGCCGGCATGATCACCATCACCTGCTGCCTTTGTATTGACGGTCATCAGTACCTGTGGATTCATGAAGTACCCATCTGAGAAATTGACAACTTTCTTGCGCTCTTCGGTAGGTGACATGTTTGAGATGACCAGGTCGGCCTTTCCCGATCCCAGTGCAGCGATCAGGGATGAAAATTTCATGTCGGAATATACTACAGGTCGTCCTATCTCGTGGGCTATCCGTTCGATCAACTCACAATCGAGCCCTGTGATTTTATTATCCGATACAAAACACATCGGCTCACGATTGGCGGCAATAGCCACTACCAGCGGTTTTCCTTTTGTTGTTTTTGGGATAGCTACCTGTTGATAACCTGCTGAGTCTGGCTTTATCCAGCGATTAATGATTTGATCCAGTGTGCCATCTTTCTTGAATTGAGCCAAAATTTCATTCACTTTCTTAAGCAGTTCCGGTTGATCCTTTGGAAGGGCGATGGCAGCATACTCGTCGATTAATCTATTGGGAAGGATGATAAGTTTTTTGTTCTTACCGGCAACCCTTATCGCGGTGGTGTAAGATGTCAGAACGTAATCCAGCTTCCCGGCCTGCAGGGAGGCCACGGCATCCATGATGTCGTCAAAGCATTTTAAACCGGCTTCAGGGTATTCGGTTCTGATAAACATTTCACCGGTCGTACCTGTCATGGCCCCAATGGTTGCAGTGGAAATGTCGCTTCCATCATTTTTTAGCTTTGGACTATCATTCCTGTCAGCCAGATTCTCCTTCATGACGATCATGCCCGATTCAGATGAAAAGTAGGCATCAGAAAATGCCATTTGTTTGGCCCTTTCTTCGGTTATCATGATGCAATTTCCGACGATATCGGTCTTCCCGGTAATGACCGAAGTCAATAAACCCGGAAAGTTATAGATCTGGATATTGGGCTTTAGTTGCTGATCTGCGGCAAACCTTAATATAAATTCTACATCAAGCCCGACAACATTACCATCCTGTACGAAAGAATAGGGGATGCTTTCGCCCGTTGTTCCGATACGGAGGGTGCCTTTTGTTCCTGCGTTTTTTATGACTGGCATCTTTGCTGCCTCAGGATCATCTACCCAACGACGGCAAATCTCATTGTAAGTGCCGTCTTTTTTTATCTTTTTCAGGAATTTGTTAAATTCATCCCTCAATCTTGTATTGTTGAGATGGAATCCGAAGGCAAAACTATCGATTGTGACGACTTCCTGCAGGAATGCGAAATCATGGTTTTGCTTCATATAAAATTTGCCTGCGACGTTGTTCAGGAGGATGGCATCGCATTGTCCCTGCTTTAGGGACGTGGCCAGATCAGTAGGCAGGTCGATCCTTATGACGCTTGCCTCAGGAAAATTATTGGTCACGTAATGATCCTGCATCGAGCCAATAAGGACTCCGATGCGCCGTTGCTTCAGGTCGTCAAGATTCGAGAGCCGGCTACTTTTTGCCTCAGGAGCGAAATCTCTCACAACAGCGGCAATTCCCCCTTTGTAGTATGGTTTGGTAAACAATACACTCTTGGCTCTTTCTTCAGTAATCGTGATGCAGGCTCCGATGATATCCGACTTCCCGGATAACAGTGACGGGATGATCGCCCCAAATTCCATGTCGTTAATTTCCAACTTGCGATCAAGGCTCTTGGCCAACAGGTAAACAAACTCCACGTCAAAGCCTTTGATCTCCTGTTTTGGTCCATAGAAAGCAAAAGGCTCGGTAATGGCGCTGGTGCCAAACTTCAATACCCCATTGTTTCCGGGCCAGTCAATCGGTGGCATCTCAACAGTTGCAGAATTACCCGAGAACCATCGCTCCATCATCTTATTGTAACGCCCATCGGCCTGTATGGCATCCAAAAGTGAATCGGCAGATCGTTTGAGCTGAGGATTATTTTTATTTACCGCCATTCCGTAATAATCGACTGAGATCATCTGCGGAAGTATCTTCAGCCCGGGCGTTTGGGCAAGGATATGTCGAAGAATTGGTTCGTCGTAGGCAGTCACTACTTCTATACCCTTCTGTACTGCAACACAGGCATCAATGGGTGAATTATAATAACTGAAGGTAGTCTCTGGGAATCGGGCTGTTACTATCTGATCGACGGCCGTCCCTGAAATTGCTGCAAATTGAGCCGTTTTTAGCTCTTCAAGATTCGTAATTTCCTTCTCTTTTTTGTCGGACGAACATGTGATTATTATCGCGCAACTCAACAAGCACAAGAGTATGATGTAGAAATTTTTCATGGAATAAATAGAATTATTCAAATGTAGTAAGAATGCCGATAGGTTTGACAAGGGGGGTGTCATGATTTCTTGTTTGCCGGTGTTCAGAGTAGATGACGCATAGCGGTATGACTCTACAATCGCTACTGCGTACCAGCGCTGCAGATCGCGATGCTGAATCATTATTTGTAATTTTTGTCAATGCCAAACCCGATCGCTATTGCGCTTCTTTTTAACAAGGAATTATTTTAGAAAGTTTACATGGGGGAAAAGCCGGGTTGAAAACAGAGCCGGGGTATCCGGGGGGGTATGCCTTCTCTGGCGAATTTCTGAGGCCTGTTTTGAGAGTTTATTGATGATTCAGCCCTCCCGGAGCATCATGGCAAATTACTATAATTACATCGCCCCGACTCCTATATGCCAATCAATATTTTGGAATACGACATTATACGGGTGCAGTGCATTCCGGCTTTTGTATGGCTGAAGAAGATGTGCCATTTTTTGAGATTAACCGTAGATCAACCGTAGATCAACCGTAGATCAACCGTAGATCCATCGCACGGTTAGGGTCGATTGACGATTGATCTTCGCCTGATTTCCGGTGTGTATTCTTGTAATATGCATACCGATGTGCAACAAAAACTTTACCAGGACAGGTTGACGTGATTTTTTGCTTTGGCTTTTGCTTTGGCTTTTGCTTTGGCTGACGCGAGATATTGGAAAGGGGGCTAAAGTGATCTACAATAAATTAAACTATTATCTATTGTAAGACACTGGCTTTCGAAATCCTGAAATCTGCATGATGAAAAATGATGGAATCTTTTACCTGTCGGTGGAGGGAAGAGGCATGATCACACGCTTCCCTGTTGCCCCAAAATTTTGGGGTTAATCCTGAAAACTGCGGACAAACTGCACGAAACAGGTGTTCATATTCTGCCTTTACAGAAAAATGGCGTTCAGGCTGCACGCCATTCTTGGTTCGATTTCACTACTGTAGATTTGTTATTTTCTTGTTTTTAAATGATTTACGTTAAAAATTCCAATCGGAAATTTTACTCAAAACCACAATGAAATTTACTTAAAACTTTTTGTAAAGTATTTTTTTATACTTTCGGAGACTGAAATAAGTCAAAATCTCCGTGAAGAAATTCAATCTGTCAGCCTCAGATGGCATTACACCAATCTTTCTTTTTTTTGAATATCATATCCGGCATCCTGAGAATGAAGTTAACAACATCCAGTGGTTTCAATCATACTGTTCGGTGAACACTTCCAACTCTGGTGACGCCTTGGAGGTGGGAGTCTGTCAGGCAATCGCGAAAAGCAGAAAGTGAGCCACTGTTTGCTGTGAATCATATAAAATCAAGTACCAACTTAATGATACCCCCTTTCAGAGACATTGGTTCTACAGGGTGAATGGCGCCAGGAACACCATACCAGATAGCATATTCATCCAGGGATAAAGGGAGGAAGAACCAGAATGATACGCAATAGTAACTATGAATAAAAATAGTGCCTCAGTAACTTAAACAAAATACCATGAATCCACCTAAAGCATTTGCCTCTGCGTGCAAAGTACAGGCTTGAACCAGAGGCCGACACTAAAAACTACGCATTTAAAAAAAATACGGAGCCAGAATACGACGCATCGAGGAAAGTTGTACTTCTACTTACTGATGATGCAGCAAATCTTACCGGCCAAATCTGACAGGGCACTGTTGCCCATTGTACGGGACCAAATTATCCGCAGCATTGATAAAGAATGCCGCGATTATGAGGGACCGGGAAATACATAACCTTAATTTTTCTTTTTGAAATTAAAAATCTTACATAATTATGAAAACCAAATTATTTTCTTTATTCATCTTAGTAGCTCTTTTTGCTTTCGCAAAACCAACATCAGCTCAGGGATTCCAATCCCAAATGATCACCTGCAACGTATATTCCGATGGTAGTGCACTTGCATATGATCACTATGCTATCTATGCTCGCGTTGTGACCATTAACGGACATGAAGGGAATGATGTAATATTAATGAACAATATTCCTAACGAATTTTTCCCTTTATCTACTACTGTTTCAGGATACGTTGATGTCTATGTAGAAGCACCCCTCTCACCTGGTTATTATCGGATCGAGATGGCTTTAGTTGCTTTTAATTCATTAAACCAACCTGTTGCAGTTATCTCAACCGGGGCATCAGCATGGTGTGATCCAGAAGATTTAAATTCGGGAAGTATATTTATTACAATTTAAGTCTATTTTATCTATGGTACCTGATCCTAATTTCAGGTACCATAGAATTTTTGGACATGAAAAGAACCCTTAGCCTCTTAGTAATTATTTTTATTTCATCCAAGCCGCTCTTGGCTCAGGGGGAATGGAACAACTGGTATTTAGGACAAAAGGCGTGGTTGACTTTTCAAAATGGTTCACCCCCTACAGCTTTGTTTAACAGTAATATGGTTACTGGGCCGCCTTGCTCGGTTATATCTGATTCAGCCGGACAGCTTTTGTTCTATACTCATGGTGGAATTATCTACAATCGCATACACCAGATTATGCTTAATGGTAATGACTTACATGGATATAATGGTCATAACTAAAGTAGTGGATTTCAATTATTGGGGAAAAATGAGGCTTGGCCCTGACAATAAAATCTACATCACTAAACGTCGGCAATATAACTTAAATATTGATTTACTGAGTGTCATTTATTCCCCCGGATTACCTGTTGCCCTTTGAGGATATCAGGACAACTACATTCCTTATATTAGGGAGATATGACAGAGAGAGCCTTCCTTTCTTCCTCCAACGCTACTTCGCCTACATCAACCACTCGGGATACTGTCAGGGGATGCTGGTTACCTTTGAACCCAATACGTGGCCTCCACCCGATTCACTGTGGTAGAACTTCGGGGATCCGGCAAGCGGCACAGCAAACTTCTCGAACGACAGCACGCCTGAACACACGTTTAGTACTGCCGGTACCTTTACAGTTCAGATGATCGTCAGGCATATCGACATGCGATATGATAACGCTACATTTAACCTCACCATAGAACCCCAGCCTGCCCCAAACCTTGGGCCTGACCGTACAGTCTGCGAAAACCAGACAGTGGTACTGGATGCCGGTTTTAATCCTCAATGGACCTACCTCTGGAGTACTGGTTCAACAACCAGTTCCATAGCAGTCAGCAACAGCGGGACGTATAGTGTTACTGTTACCTCCCCCAACGGTTGTACTGGAAGCGACAGCGTGGTGCTGAGCATCCTGCCAGGCAGTACGCCGCTGCCCAAGCAGATCAGGCATAACTGAGTATTGGCTTAGGCTTCGGCTTTGACTAGCTGACGCAAGTTTTTAGCACCGCGGTTGTTACACGGAGAACCACAAAGGATCACAGAGTTAAAAGTGTATTCTCTCTTTAATTAACGCTGTGTAATTAAACTATTGGCTTTGGTTATGGCTGACGCGGGATATTGAATGGTGGAAGCGAGGATTATTGCTGATAACTCAGGATGGACAAGAACTCTGGCGTTGGCAATGGTATTGCCAGTCGAAATTCTGAAATTAGTCAATTAATCAGTCTTCGGAATAATGAATTTCTGATTTGCCCTACCATAATGAGTAGAGCATCACGATTCCGATCGCCAAAGTGCTGCCAAGGCTGAGCCAGAGGATTGTCCCTTTGCGACGGTTTGCGAGGTAGCTAATGGCAAGGAGGAGAAGGGTGAAGCCAAGCATCAGTGCGAATTGCTTTATCATCAGGATCTGAATGATTAGTCCTGCAGTTGCAAACATCAGGACTTTCAACAGAAGCAAGGTCAACAGTCGTGGGGAAGGGGTTATTTTGGCATAAAACACCAGAATCATGGCATAGAGTACCCCCAGAATGATGAACCACAGCAGGCTCATCTTGAGCAGGTGAATGATTGGATAAATAAAGAAACTTGTTAATGGTACCTGTTTGTTGAACAACTTTTCAGCTTTTTGAGGATCGTAGATGGCCTGGCTAATCTCTTTCAGTTTGTCGGCATCAACATCAGGAGTTTTTTCAACTTCCGACAATGTTTTGAAGCCCTGATTCTGATTTCGCCAGGTGATGATCTTTTCGGCATCGCTTCTGCTGATTTTATCGAAGGTCATCAGATCTATGGTATCGGCTACATTCAGGTTGAAGGTATAGGTTGGGATTGTTGGGCCAAAAGGTCCCATGGCGTAAGGTCTGACATGAAAATTTGTATTCATTACCCATACCTCAGGTGCAGGATTATCGTTGTATTGATGCTCTGATGATGTCTCCCAGCACGATTTGATATACGACGATTCGGTTGGGAACATTTGCAGGTAGGTCTTCATAAATGCAGTAAACGGACCTCCGGGGTTGGGCCCTGATTGTGTTGAACCGGCAATAGCAATAAACATCTTCAGGTACTGGTTGGTTGTTACGTCAATCTGCTGAGGAACTTTTACCGAAGTGTCGGGGATGAAAACACGATAAGCTTCGGGCACCATAAAGTTTTTGTTCATATCGTTGGTAATCACGTGGCTGAAAAATGTAGCCAGGATTCCTTCCACACTCATAGATTCAGCGTAAGAGCGCATGACAGCAGGATTGGGCCAGACGGCCGCATTGCGGTATTGGATATAATCGGCAGGGTTGTTGATTCCACTGGCCACACGGGCCGACATCTTAGCCCAGTTGTTTCTGATGAAAGAATGACGACGGATGTTCTCGATGCTTTGGTACCATGCAGGCATGGTGGCAGCAAAGAAACCCATTCTCAGAGACCAGTTGTAATCGCGCTCGTAACCATACATGGTGCGGGATAAATCAAAATTTAAACGTCTGACTTTGGATGCAATGGTATCTTTGACCTTTTTGTTCCTTTCAAACTCCACCGTCATATATTGTAAGTGTTCTGCGAATCCTTCGTCGAAGGCTGTGGTATAATCGGTCAACGTAGTGAAATAGTGCATGATAGGTGATTTCATCTCCTTTGCATTTTCGGGAGTAAGGGTCAGAACATTTAGAATGAGATGTCCCATTTCATGGTTAAAGATTTGCGGGGGGGCTGCGATTTCATCACGTTCATGTTCCAGGTAGTTTTCGTTCAGATCAACATAACCGGTGTTGGGTTTATGGACAAGCCCCTGAGGCGTTTCGAGCCAGAATCCTATACGGGCAAAACCACCGACATTTCTGGTGAAAGCAAGGTAAGCCTCTTCGACACCCGGTAATTTACCATTGGACACCTGATATTGCTGCGCCATTTTATAGAGGGTAACCACATGGTTCACAAAACCACGGTCGAAGAGCTGTCGTGCCTTCCTGAATTGTGAATTCTTGGTAGTCATTACCTTAAAAACAGGCTGCCCGTCTTTTTCGTTCCCGGAAGGAAGAAGATAAACCGGAGAAGATAAAGGGATCTGGCTGCGAACGATGATCGCTGAGAGAAGAAAAATGGTAATAATGAGACTTCTGAGTTTCATACGTCAAGATTAACTTTGATTCCTAGTTGAGAATTCCAAAACCGGTGCAAGTTAGCAAATTCCCACCTTTTAATAGCAGGCATGACTGATTGAAACAGTATGGATTGTTAATTCATGGTTGTTTTTTAAACTAACCCTTGTTATTTCGGGCTGCATTCGTATTTTTGACCCAAAACTTATTGTTATGGATTATCAGGAATTTTTCATTGAGACCGGCCGTTTGTTTTATGCCGTTGCCATGGCTGACGGTGAAGTTCAACCCAGCGAACAATCACTCATCCTTGACATTATCCGTCGGAATTTGAAAGAACTGGAGAGTAGCAGTGATGCATTTGGAACAGCTAATGCCTATTATACTGAGTTTGAAATGGAGCGTCTGATCGATTTCAAGGTAGAACCGATCGAAGCTTTCAACTCTTTTGTCGATTTTGCAACCGAAAATTTGAGTGATATATCGCCTGAGCTAAGGCTTCAGCTTTTGCAAATGGCTGAAAATGTAGCTGAATCATGGAATGGTGTCGAACATAGCGAACACGATCTTCTGGAACGCCTGAAGAAAACCTTAGGTGTCAAATAACCCGGATGACCTTTAAAAAAGAGGAAAGATCCCGGATAGAACATTCTGAATGGCTGTCGCTTTTGTTGACAGCCATTTGTATTAACTGGTAAGGAGCAGTTAATATGCAAACCAAAATGACCATCCCCTGAAAGGATGGTCATCATTGTAGAATAAGAGTTTTAGTAGCTTACCAGCGTTTCTTATTGCCTGATTGTTTATGTCCTTTTTTGAGTGGTTTGTCCCACGCATCGTCGATGGCAGCAGCATCAACCGACTGTCTTTTCTTTTTGTAAGGTTGTTCCCAGAATGGTTCCTTCTTTTCTTCAGAAGGTTTCTGGTCAGTGGCCAATCCTGCTTCCAGCTTAACGCCATCGAAATTTGATTCGTTCAGGGCAGAAATGAGGCGTGAAGAGAACCGGCTGTCGATTTCGAAGAAGGAGAACTTACGATCGAGGTCAATACGTCCGATCTCGATGCTGCGATCGCGTAATGCTTCATTGATCATCCCGATAAGAGTTTTGGGGTTGACGCCGTTTTTCAGACCGACATTGAGGAAGATGCGACTGAAAGCCATATTACTGGGGCCCTGTCTCTTTTTCTTGATGTCGAATGAGTCGCGTGAGGAATCTTTTCCTTTGTGGTCATATTTGCGCGGCATCTGAGCATTGATGTCGGTGGCATCCCTGTAGTAATCAAGAAAACGGTTAAATTCTACTGAGATAAATTTTTTGATGAGTTCGTCGCGGTCCATCCAGCTTAATTTCTTGATGATGACTGGTAGGAAGCTCTCGATCTCTTCTTCATTGACCAGGGTATTCTCAACTTTATCGACCAGATTAAAGATTTGTTTCTCGCAGATGGAACGACCGTCGGGAATGGGCAAATACACGATCTGTTTTCCGGTGAGCTTCTCGAGTGTGCGAATCCTCTCCATTTCACGTGAGTGGATAATGCTGATGGCAACACCTGTTTTTCCGGCTCTGCCGGTTCTGCCTGTCCTGTGGATGTACACCTCGCGATCGTCGGGCAGGTTGTAGTTGATAATGTGAGTGAGGTCGGTAACATCGAGGCCACGTGCAGCAACGTCGGTAGCAACGAGGACCTGCAGATGACGAAGCCTGAACCGGTTCATTACATAATCGCGCTGAGCTTGCGATAAGTCGCCATGAAGGGCGTCGGCATTGTAACCTTCCTGCATGAGACGGTCAGCAACATCTTTGGTTTCTGTGCGGGTGCGGCAGAACACGATGCTGTAAAGGTTGGGGTTGATGTCAATAATACGTTTCAGTGCTTCAAATCGGTCGGGGGCATGCACCATACAGAAGAAATGGTTCACGTTTTCAGCTCCGCTATTCTTCTTGCCCACGCTGATTTCTTCCGGATCGTGCATATAGTTCTTGGCAATAGCAATGATCTCGCGGGGCATGGTGGCACTGAAGAGCATGGTACGGCGTTCAGCAGGAACGGTTTCAAGGATGGAGTCGAGTTCTTCCTTGAAGCCCATGTTGAGCATTTCGTCAGCTTCGTCGAGTACGAGCCATTTGATTTGTGAGATGTCGAGGCGTGAGCGGTGAATCAGGTCGAGTGTACGTCCGGGTGTACCAACAACAAAGGCAGCGCCACGACGCAGTAAAACCATTTGCCGTTCGATGCTTTCACCTCCATAAACGGGAACAATCTGAATGCCGGGAAGGTTTTTGCTGTAATTACTGAGATCTTTGGCAATCTGAATACAGAGTTCTCTGGTGGGGCAAAGTATAAGTCCCTGAGGAATTTTAGTTCCAGTGATAGCCCTTTCGAGCATAGGCAGACCAAAGGCAGCTGTTTTACCGGTCCCTGTTTGGGCAAAGGCGAGCAGGTCGCGTGATTCATTAAGGATGAATGGGATGGTGAGTGCTTGAATGGGAGTGGGCGTTTCGAAGCCCATCTCTTTGATGGCTTCGTGGATTTCCGGCTTTAGCACGGAGAAGTCGAATGATGACATGTGAATTTTGCGGTTAAAAACATCCCAAACAATACATGGATAGTGCCCGGAACATAATGAGTTAAAGTAAATTGAGCGAAGTTGTTGACAACTTCAGCAAAAGGCTGCAAAGGTACGCCTTTTTTTTCATTCTGAATGATTTACATAGTGAGTTTGTAATGATAATCAAAAGACAGCTAAATCGGCTTAAGATTTTGATCCGGAAATAAACTCAGGCTCGAAATTAAGATCCTGTGTTTCATGGTTCAAATGTTACGGCTTATGACCGGATGGATTGACTTGTGATTACGATGTGAGGGGCCTGCTTTATCAGGAATTTTGTTTCACTTACATTGAATAATATCCTAATAGAGCCTTGTTTTCACATTCTGTATTCCGGATTTTCCTCTTGTACTCTAATTTCCGGCGAGCCCGATAAGTCAGAGGCCGGTTGGCAAATCATTCACCGGGTCGTTTATTTTTTTGTCTGGGCAGTTTTTGGTAATATTGTCGGGCAATTAGTAATAATTCATGATGCGCTGGCTGTCTCTACGAATCAATAGCTTTAGATATGCATTCCGGGGTTTCGGGTTGCTCTTTAAGGGGCAGATAAATATCTGTATCCATATAGTTGCTGCTGTTTTGGCTGTTGGTCTGGGATTTATTTTTCGTATTACACAGGGCGAGTGGTTGGCGGTGATCCTCTCTATTGTTGCCGTGATTGCTGCCGAAGCTTTTAATACGAGCATCGAGAAGCTGACAGATATTGTTTCCCCGGAGTTCAATCGGGAGGCCGGAAAGGTGAAAGATATTGCGGCAGCCGCTGTTCTGATCATCTCGTTGGGAGCGCTCGTGGTTGGAACAGTTGTTTTTTTGCCCCTCATTCTCAATTTATTTTAACATGTCTAATGTCTTGTTAGCCGATAGTGGCTCCTCAAAAACCGATTGGGTTTTAGTTGCTGAAGGTGTCGTTGTCAGTAGGTTCCAGTCAGCCGGATTGAATCCATATTTTCTGAGTCCTGATCGCATTACTGAGGAAATCCGTAAGTCGCTTCCTGGTGGCTTCGATACTGCCATCCCCGATGAAGTATTCTTCTATGGTTCGGGATGCACTGCGCCAGAGCGTCTTGGTGAGGTGAGAGGAGCTATAAGAGCAGTGTTTCCTTATACAGAAGTGTGGGTAGATTCCGATTTATTGGGTGCTGCCAGAGCGCTCTTTGGGCTTGAGACAGGGCTTGTGGGAATTCTTGGTACAGGTTCGAATGTTTGTCTGTATGATGGTAACCAGATAACCGCAGGAATCAGGTCGTTGGGTTTTCTTTTCGGCGACTGGGGAAGTGGCGCAGTGATTGGTAAGGAGCTGGTAACCTGTTATCTTCGAAAGGAGATGCCCGAGCCTTTGCTCATGGCTTTTGAAAAATGGCATGGGCAATCGTTTGAACAAATACTTGAAAGAAGCTATCGGAATGAGCGTCCTTCGCGCTACCTTGCTTCATTTGTGCCTTTTTTGAGTCAACATAAAGACGATCAATGGGTATCGACTTTACTTAAAGACAGCTTTGACGATTTTTTCAGGTACATGGTATACGATTTGCCACAGCCGAAGTTCTATCCGTTTGGAGCCATTGGTTCTGTGGCTTTTTATTTTCAGGATTTTTTGTGTGAGTCAGCACTGAAGGCCGGGTTTGATTCCATCCGTGTTTTGGCAGCCCCTATCGACGGGTTGATTTCCTTTCATGGAAATCAGGGGACAATTACCTAATGAGATATCATTTAATGGTCAGGTTCTCGGATAAAATCAGAGCCATTCCACTCATCCATAAATTGTTTGATGAAATCTTCGAGGTATTGATGACGATTGGCAGCGATTCGTTTTGCTGTGTTTGTATTGAGGCGGTCACGCAACAAGAATAATTTTTCGTAGAAATGATTGATTGTGGGTGAGTTCTGCGATTTGTACTGTTCGAATGAAGTCACCATAACTGGCTTTGCCTCAGGGTCGAAGAGGGTACGGTTGTGATGCCCCCCAAAGGCGAAGGTGCGGGCAATGCCGATTGCACCTATGGCATCGAGGCGATCGGCATCCTGTACACATTGGGCTTCAATTGAACCTGATTTGTCGGGAACTCCGGCACCTTTGAAACTGATGTTTCTGATGCAACTGATCACAGGACGGGTGTATTTTTCAAGCTTGTTTACTACCAGAAGCCCTTTCACGTTATCGAAGCCAGCCTTCTCGTCGATGTTGAACTTCCAGTCAGATACGTCATGTAACAGGGCGGCCAGTTCTACTACCAAAAGATCAGCATTCTCTTTAGAGGCGATATAGGTAGCCAGATTGCGTACCCGCCAGGTATGCCACCAGTCGTGTCCGCTGCTATCGTTGGCTTGCATACGTCGGATGGAGTTTTCAAGTCGCCCTACTGCATCCCTGAAAATGGGTTCTTTCATGATAAAAAGAAGATAAGTTGACCGTACAAAACTAAAAATGAAATGATAAAGGTTAGCAAGGTAACGAAAATTCCCGGGATAAAGAAATTCTTAAAGCTAATATGTATCCCTGATTTCCCTGCTGATTGGATAACTATGAGGTTAGCCATGGCGCCAATGATGGTGGCATTACCCGCCAGCGTTGATGCTGAAGCTAACGTCAGCCAGAGTATTTCACTGTTTGCGGTTTTCATCATGGGTAACATGAGAACAGTGAAAGGAACATTACTGACGATTTGTGACATTATCAGTGAAACAACATGTATGAACCCCAACCCGCCGGTGGTTTCCTGCAGAGAATAACGGTTTAGTGCCTGACTGATTAACCCCGTGGCTTCAAGGCCATGAACAACGATAAAGAGTGTAACAAAAAATAAAAGTAGCACCCAATCAACCTGCCGGATGATTTCTGAGGGTTTTTCTTTGGCCAGGAGCATCATCAGCGCAGCACCCACCAGGGCAATCATTGGAATCGATAAACCGGTAATGTTTCCAGAGAAGAACAGCACTATGACCAGCAGGAAGACAGGGATGGAGAAGCGCATGGTGCGCAATTTGTAATGAAATTCGCTGGTATCGACTTTGACGGGTTGATTACCGCGAAACTCATCAGGAAACAACAGCCGGATGACAGGCGCAATGATGGCCATGCCTGCCACAGAAACAGGTAACAACCTTAACAGAAATTCACTGTATGAAAGTCCTGAATTGATACCAATGAGCATATTCTGCGGATTTCCAGTGATGGTCATCGCACTTCCGATATTGGAAGCCAGAATTTCGGCGATGAGGTAGGGGAGTGGGTTCAGTCTGCCTTTTCTGCAAATACTGATAATAATTGGTGTGAATAACAAGACCACCGCATCATTGACGAGGAAAGCGCTTGAAATGCCGGTGATCCAAACGATGATAACAAGCAGTCGTCTGCGTGTCGCCGACCAACTGATGGCATGGGTAGCGATGAGGGCAAAGAATCCGTCCATTTGCAGCGTGGTGATGATGATCATCATGCCCAGCAGTAAACCGATGGTATTGAAATCGATGGCTAAGATGGCCTGATCGAATCCCAGAATGCCTGATGCAACCATAGCCACAGCTCCGAAGAAGGCTGCAGAAGGCCTGTCGATATTCATACCCGGCAAGCGGGTGAATATAATCCCTGTATAGGTAATTCCGAAGATGATGAGGGCTGTCAGTTTTTGGTAATCCATCGCTACTTATTGCTAATGATTAAATCCAGCGATTCGGCCAGATAATGGAATTGTGAAAGGGTATTATACTGTTGCGATGAAATCCTGAGCAATAGCTGATGTGCCCCTGTCCACTGAAAGAGGGGAACCTCAATGTTGTATTTCTGGTAGAGTTGTTCCTGAATACGGTCGATTGTGTTGTAACCAAGATTAATGGGGTCGGCCTTCGCGGCGATCGGTATAACCGCCATTGATGCCAGCATCGAAGTGCTACAAATGGGTTTAAGTCCCAGATAATTGCAGATAACTCCTCTGGCTTCAATAGTCATCTGATGGTTGCGTTCCATCCATTCGTCCCAGCCACCGGGCATTTGCTTTTCGAAGAACCGGATTGCATAAGGAAGTGTAAGGGCAGCCGACCAATCTGCCGTGCCCTGCCAATGAAATTTCTTTTCAAAGGAGGTCTCTTTTCCCCATGCATGACTGATAGCCAGAGGAACGACCTTTGATCTGGCCTCTTCTCTTACCCACAGGAAGCCGCAATTTTTAGGAAGGCACATCCATTTGTGGCAGTTACCGGTGTAGTAAGTTGGGTTAATTGTTTTAATGCTTAGCGGAATACTTCCGGGTGCATGCGCTCCGTCGATCAGGCTTTCGATGCCACGCCGATTAAGTTCCTTTACGATCTCAGTGACAGGAAAAACGAGCGCTGTGGGCGAAGTGACATGATCGAGCATGACGAGCCGGGTAGCTGGCGTTACAGCTTCCATGACGGAATTGATGATAAGCTGTGAGTTGATTTCCCCGAGCGGCAGTTCGATCTCTTTGATCTTGATGCCCTTGGTTTCCAGGATGTAAAATAGTACATTCCGGCAGGCCGGATAAATATGGTTGGTAATCAATACTTCATCTCCAGGTTTGAAATCCAGTGACTTCAGTATAGTGTTTACTCCATGAGTGGCATTAGGAACGAGTGCAAGACCATTGGTGTCGGTGTCAATAAACCGACTTAACGCATGCTTGCTTTCATAGAGTTTCTCATCAATTTCTCTGAGTATAAAACGGAGGGGTGAAGATTCGAGCCTCTGATGCCAGTGGCGTTGTTCGTTGATGATCTCCAGAGGACAGGCGCCAAACGCGCCATGATTAAGATAAATGACAGATGGATCGAGGTTCCAGTTCATGCTTGGTGTGACAGTTAATGCGCTATTTTTGTTTTCCAAAGGTAGAAAACCTCCTTCGATTAAGGATGCTCTAAATCAATAGAAATTTGACATGTTTGATCAAATATGCTGCTTTGATTATGTAATAAAATTGAAAGTTGCATAAACGCTGATTATTGGAGTTAATCTGGATTCTATGGCCAAAGGTAACCAACAGTCTTTTCATCGTTTTAATTATTGTATTTTCGTAGAGAATTTTCTTCTCAATGATAAATTTGTTTGGTAAAGATTCTGTTAATTATGTATAATTTATTGATAACCGGAGCCTCACAAGGTATTGGGGCAGCTATTGTGAAGCATTTTGCTCAACAATCAGCTATGACGATTTTCGCCCTTGCCCGAAATGAATGCAAATTAAATGAACTCGCCTCTTTTTGCAACCGGGCTTCCAATGGTTCGAAGGTGATTCCTGTTGCTGTTGATTTGGATCAGGCCGACTATGAGCTATTGGTGAGACGGCTTATGGTGTATACAGCAACCTTTGATGTGGTGATTCATAATGCAGGTTTTATGGTGAATAAGCCTTTTGAGTCAATCCAACCTGATGATTTTAATAGTGTCTTCTCAACGAATGTTAAGGTTCCATTTTTCCTGACGCAGGCATTGCTTCCTGTACTTAAGGCAGGGGCACATGTATTGGCCATCAGTAGTATGGGTGGGTTACAGGGAAGTCAGAAGTATCCGGGACTCTCTGTCTATAGCTCTGCAAAAGGGGCTTTGGCTGTGCTGATGGAGTCATTGGCAGCTGAACTATCAGATCGTCAAATTAGTTTTAATGCCCTTGCCCTGGGGTCTGTACAAACAGAGATGCTTCAGAAAGCTTTTCCGGGTTATCATGCGCCTGTTGAGCCGGCCAGGATGGCTGAATTCATCGCCTGGTTTGCCTTAAATGGACAAAAGGTCATGAATGGAAAGATTCTTCCTGTTGCGTCTTCTAATCCATAGACAAAAAGAACCGGGGTTTAAGCCGGCTCTTTTTGTTTATAGATCAGAAGAATTTTTTTAGTTTTTTCTTAGCTTCTTGTTCAAGCTTTTTCTTAAGCGAATCGGCTTCTTTTTTAGCCTTGTTTTCGAGTTCTTTTTTTTTCTTTTCGGCCTCTGCTTTTAGCTTTTCCTGTTCCTGTTTCAGTCTGGCCTCTGCAGCGGCTTTTTGTTTTTCAACTTCTGCTTTCGCCTGATTTTCGAGTTCCTGTTTTTTCTTGTTGAATTCCTCATTAGCTTTGGCCTTCAGGTCTTCTCCCACTCCTCCGCCAGAACTGCTTTTGCCAAGTTTCATGCCTACTGTCGGATTTTTAGCCGTACCACCAATGGTCAGGTTGATTGCCACATTTTTATCAGGTTCATAGGCAATACCCTTTTTATTGATCTCGGCAACCAATCCATCCACCACAGAGTTGGCAGTGCTTCCGAATGTTGTTCGCGGGATTTGTAGGCCGAGGGCATAATCCAGAACCTGAGTACTGAGTTCGGTGGTACCTCCCAGTGTTCCGGTAATCTGGTTAACCGTTATATCGAAAGACTTAACTAAAAACTTCCCGTTTTCAATGATGTATGATAAGCTTACCGGGCTTACTTTGAGGCGTCTGAGATTGTCCATTTTTAGTAAATCGGCGGCTTTGTTCATTACATCGATATCGTTGGCTATCAGTTCGCTGGTGTTGAGTGTTCCTTGGGATTGAATCGAATTGAGGTCTGGTGTAAAATCGTTTTGCAATGAGGTGTTAAAATTCATACTCATGCTTGTAGTCCCTTTTACTTTTTTAAGAATTGGTGCAATGGAGTCGATACTGGAAAATGAAGCTGAAAGCTGTTGAATGTCAATTTGTTTCATGTTTGCGTTGATGTTGACTTCCATCGGCTTACCGGTTATAGTCTGGATATAGCCGCTGGTCTTGATTGTACCGTCAAAGCCATTCATTGTCAGATCATCGAGATTGAGCTTTTTGTCATGTAAGGTCACCTGTCCTGTAATGTTTGTCAGTTCCATTTTGTCGTACTTCATTTTAGCGATAGCACATTTAACTGTGAAGTCGATACGTTCTGGCAGCTCTATGGCTTCGCTATTTTTGGCAACTGCTGAATCGCCTTTGACTGTGGTTGAAGTTTCAGGCATCAACTCATCAATGTTGAGAAATGATGAAGATAAGTTCAATACACCATTTAGGGTGCCATCCTTAAGGACATAGTCGAGGTATTGGGATATCTTTCCGGATGCTTTAAAGTCAGAGCTGCCCATCTTTGCTTCGAAGGCAGTAAGTTCGAGAAAAGCAGGTGAAAAGCTAAACAGCATCGATTTAATATTGAGTTCGTTACTGGTCCCTTTTGCTCCCAATGCCATGTTTTCGATTTTTAGTGAACCCGCTGCTTTGAAGCTGTCGTATTTTTTGTTGTCAAGTGATGACATTCTTCCGGCCAATTCCATATTTGCTGTTAATAAGCCGGTTAGTTTCTGTTCTAACGGATAAATTTTTTCAATTGAGCTCAGATCAAGTTTTCCTAATGCAGTGAGGGCAAGATCAGGATCGCTGATGGGGGTTGCCAGTCTGAGGGTAAAGTCAATCGGATTTCCGGCAACTTCCATGTGGAATTTTTTTACATCAACTACGGTATTATCGGCACTCCCGCCTTTGTTGGCTACCGATGCCCCGATACTGATGTTCTTTACGGAAGCTGGTAGTTGAGGATATTGGAACATGGCGTTGGAAACTTTTAATTCCAGTCCGAAGGCGGGTAATATTTCTTTTTCATAAACACCTTTGGCAAACCCGTTTAGGGTGAAGTCGCCACTTGCTTTAACATCGCTGAACTGTTTGCTGTAGATGGCCGGAATCATCGATAGCACTGATTTAAATGCTGTATTGGGGGTGCTGAATTTGATGTCCATTTTATAGGATTCCTTTAGCATTTTCACCCAGCCTTCGAATTTCACCATCAGGTCATTCACCGACAGGGTGTTGTTGTCAAAGGTGTACAGATTGTTTTTCAGGTCGGCCAATATGGTTGCGTCAAATTTTATGGCGGTATGGTTCATGTAGCGCACGCCCCCGTAATCGATGGTCAGTGCCTTTATTATTGATTCTGTGGTTAGAGAAGTTGACTCGGCAGAGAGATCACCTGATAGCGAGAAATTTAGTCCGGCAACATTGGCGTATGTTTTGTTGGGTTTATCGTCGTATATCACTACGGCATCATTGATTTTGAAGCTTTTCATTGAGATATTGAAGGCTGAAGATGTATCTGCCTGAGCTTGGCCCTGTTTTGTCGGTTCCTTTTTGACAATATCCCAGTTGGCCGAACTGTCGGCAAGAACCTTCAGGTTGATGAAGGGCTTGTCAATAATTATCTTCCTGATCTCATACTGATCACCTTTGATGACACTCATGAGGTCGAGAGTAAGACTGATCTTTTTGACGGTCATCAGGGTGTCTTTATCGAAGGCGCCTTTTCCTGAAATAGAAAATTGATCGAGTGTGACATTAATATTTGGAAAATTTTTGATGAGCGAGATGCTGATATCGGGGAATTGGATGTTGGCGTCAACCGTTTTGCCCACTTCTTCTTTTACCAGATTGATGATTTTTCCCTTAAAGAGAAATGGGATTACAAGAAGAAGGATAAATACAGACAAAAGGGTGATGCCTGTTATTTTCAGTGCTTTTTTCATAATTATGCAGTTTTGTATTTGTTTATTTCTTTCATTTTTATTTGAAATCCTGTGCGGATGATGTTTTTGAGAGAATTATCAGGTCAGCCAACACAATGGCTGCCATCGATTCTACGATAACGCGGGCACGGGGTACAACGCAGACATCGTGCCTGCCTGCCGGTTGGAGGGTGATTCCAATGCCAGCCTTGTCAACCGATTGTTGTGGCTGCATCAGTGTACTTACTGGTTTAAAAGCAACCCGGAAGCGGATTACCTCACCAGTTGAGATACCCCCCAGAATTCCACCTGCATGGTTGCTTTTTGGATGAATCCTGTGGTCGGAGCGTGTGAATGGATCGTTATGATTACTGCCGGTCATAGCAGCAGCAGCGAAGCCATCCCCATATTCAAATCCTTTGACAGCGTTGATGCTGAGCATGGCATAACCCAATCTGGCCTGTAATTTGTCGTAGATTGGTTCACCTATTCCGGCAGGGACATTTTTTATCAGGCAGGTAATGATGCCTCCACTGGTGTCGCCCCTGTCGTTAAGCTCTCCGAGATAAGCCAGCATCTTCTTTTCAACTTTTTTGTCAGGACATCCTAAGGCAGTCTGGCTGATTTCTTCGGAACTGAATTCCGCCTCTTCCGCCAGAGCGTATGGTCCTATCGCACTTACGTATGATTCTATTGAGATTTGCCGGCTCGCGATAAACTGACGTGCAATCGAACCTGCCACGACCCTTGCTATTGTCTCGCGGGCACTCTGACGACCACCTCCGCTTTCCAGTTTGCGGCCATATTTAAGCTCCCATGAGTAATCGGCGTGAGATGGTCTGAAAGCTGTGGAATAATCGTCGTAATCCTCAGGTTTGTGGTTTTGATTTTTAATGATAAAACCAATCGGGGCACCGTTGGTTATGCCGTTGGTTATGCCACTTAAAAATTCAACCTTATCGTTTTCATTTCTGGGTGTTGCCCAGAATTTTCCGGAAGGTTTACGACGATCTAATTGATGTTTTATCTGATCAGTATTAATTAACAGTCCTGCCGGGCAGCCGTCAATCACACCGCCTATGGCGGGGCCATGTGATTCACCAAAAGTGGTTAATCTGAATATTTTTCCAAATGAATTTGATGCCATTTCAGTTTGTTCTAATAAGTGGTGAATTCACCGATGAAAAAGCCATAGGCGCCGATGTTGGTCTTGACTTTCAGATCGCCGTTGGGTTCAAGGGTTGATCTATAATGTATTCCGGAGGTCAGTTCTTTTACTGTTGTGTTTTTATGTGTTTTCAAGCCAATCAGATTGATAGCATGGTTTGGAATGCAGATATCTGCATCGAGAGCCTCGTTTGAAAAGTTAACAGCTACCAGCATTACCTCGGTTTTGTCATAACGCAGGAAAGCATACACTTTGCCATAGGTGAATTGGGTCAGAGGATGATTTAACCACATCAGGTCGTAGAACCCACCCATTTGGAAAGAACGATAACTGTTGGGTAATCGTGTAATGAATTGATAAGTTTCTCTTAGTTTTTTTTCATCCGAAGTGAGTGTCCTTCCATCAAAGTTTCCATCGTTTACCCATCTGTCCAGTGAAGGCATGGTCCCGTAATCGAAGATACTCGTGCGTCCGTCGTCACCACTATATCCTAATGGTAAAGCCCCGTCTTCACCTACTTCCTGACCATTGTATAGCATGACACCTCCGCAGCTTATGAGCGATGCCACAACAGTGGCAGGGATCCCGGGTAGTGGAGAATGGCAGAAGTATTTGGATGCGATTCGCTGTTCATCATGATTTTCAATGAAATTAAGCATCCGGTGACCAAATCCATCTACGCCTTTCCAACAATCGCTGATACTGGTTGCCGGAGCTTGCCCTGTCATCACATTTCTAAGGGTGTCGTAAAAGCCTACTTTGTCGTAGAGGTAGTCGAATCCTCCCAGATTTAAGAAGTCGCTGTACAACCAGGGCTCGTAAATCTCGGCAATAAACAACAGGTCGTTCCATTTCTTTTTCATTGTATATATGGCCTGAGCCCAGAAGGCTACAGGAACCATGGCAGCCATGTCGCATCTGAAACCATCAACACCCTTTTCTGCCCAGAAGCTAAGTACATGGTTCATCTTTTTCCATGTATCGGGAATAGGATCGAAGTGTTCGGATCTGTTGTTTAAATAGTCGATACCATAATTCAGCTTGATGGTTTCATACCAATCATTGATGGAAGGAGTGGATGTAAAGCAGTCGTTTCCTGTTACCCTGGCCGGAGTCTCCTGAAAACAGTCAGTGCCGGATGCTGTGGGAAGGCAAAGTGATTCTCCGGGGAGATAATAAAAATTGTTTTGAGGATGAAAAGGGAGTGTCTTGTCGTCGCCTTGACCGAAATCATCCTGATCAGTGGGGCGTTGTTCCGATTTGTAGGTTCTGGCCAGATGATTGGGGATGAAGTCGATGATAGCCTTGAGTCCGGCTTCATGTGTTCTGAATATCAGGGCTTCGAATTCCTTCATTCTGTTGGTCTGAATTACCGACAGGTCGGCGGCGACATCATAGTAATCGCGGATGGCATAGGGCGAACCTGCTTTCCCCTTTACAATGCAGGCTTTATCGGCTTCAATGCCGTCATAGAAGGAGGTGGTACTATGCTCGATGACCCCTGTAAACCAGATATGGGTGAATCCCATATCGTGGATTTCCTTAAGGGCTTTTGATGTAATGTGGTCAAACTTCCCGCATCCATTGACAGCTAACTCCCCATCGGGAGAATTGGTGGTGTTTGTATTTGTGAAAAGCCTGATAAAAAGCTGATAAATGACCAGTCGGTTCATGGACAGTAATTTTGATTCAAATCTAATCATTTTCGCAGGAATCATGCGAAGAATGGTGCAAATCGGTTTAATTTTGAAAAACAATAAATTTCTATATGGCATATAAGTTTCCAATCATTTTGAGCGCTTCCCGGATGACTGATATGCCGGCCTTTTACCCCAGGCAACTGATTGCCGCTGTTGAACAACGCGTACAAAAAGGACTTCCGATACACTCGCTTGTATTATGGACCAAACACCCAGACTCGCTGTTGCGCCCTCCTTTATGTGAAGCCATTAGTAGATGGAAATCAACGGGAATACAAATCGCATTGCAGTTAACAGTCACCGGTTTTGGTGGGGTTTTATTTAAGAATAAAACAGGGAGAAGCGCGATGGTTGAACCTAATGTTCCTTCATGTGTGAGTGTGATTGAGCGGTTTAATGATCTTATCCAGCTTACAGGTAACCCGGCATTGATTACTGTTCGTTTTGACCCGGTGATGAAAATTGGTGTTTACGGAGAATCAATTGAGTCAAACCTTTCTCTTCTACCGGCAGTTTTGGATGGAATGAAGTTGAATAATCTGAGATCAATGGTTTACAGTTTTTTGGAACCAAACTTATACCGTAAAGTTGAGCGAGTTTTTAACAAAGCGGAACTGACGATTGAGGGTTTCTCAGCGGAAGAGAAAACTGATGCCAAAGGATACATCGATGGATTGTGTAAACAATACCATGTCAGGGCAAGACCTTGCTGTGTCGATGTGTTCGAAGAAACGGCCTGTCTCGATGGGCAGGAACTTAACAGTATTAAAGGAGAGGGGGCTGAACCCGAGTATAAAGCCCTGCATCGCAGATCCCATTGTGGTTGTACGCGTTCGGTCGACCTTGGCGGGTGGCCTCCTAACCCTTGTTATTCCGGATGCCTGTATTGTTATGCCAGACCGGTAATCAATCCCGGGTCTGAAATTGTATTATGATATTAACCAGGTTGTTTAATCAGGTTGTTTAATATCGGAATTCCTCATTGGATACATTGAAATCGATGAAAAAATTGGCCTGGTTCTTAATTGATTTTACCAGTGCATGTTCCCGTTTATAAACCTGCCTTTTCCATGCATCGGGAGATTCACCCTCGGGTAGTGGTTCATCTGATATAGTCTCTTTGAATGTGTTTTCAATAAATACTTTCAGGTCACATTCCTCAATCTTTATGGCATAAAGGCCATCGATGATCAGGACATCAATCCCCTTGAAATCTGTGATAAGTTTGTCCATGTGATTGTTAATCGCATCACGCAAAGGGAGGGTACTCGGTTTGTCATTTTTAAAGTCGTTGATGTTTTGTTGAATCAATTTCCAGTTGATTTCATCAAAGCCAATCGATTCGATACCCAATAATTTCCTTTTTTTCTCTCGTTCGGCTGGCGGCAGATTGTAATAGCTGGCCATGTGGATAATCTTTGCGACGATTCCCTTTTTTTCAAGCTTAACACCAAGAGAATGGGCAACGGCTGATTTCCCTGTCCGGTTCTCTCCGCTGATTGCAATAATATATTTTGGCTTAATATCTTCAGTAATTTTGTCGGCCAGTAGTTTAGCGGCTTTGCGATGCTTTTTGCCTATTCTGAGTTCAAATTCGTACATATTATAGTCATTTAACCCCGATTAATTTAGCCGGGTATAGATGCAAAGATAATACTAACCCCACCATGTTGCGTTGTATATTTGCAATTCATAAGTGCACCTTTTGTGGAAAAATTAAGAAAACATCATATTTTGCTTCTGATTGAAAGGGGTGAAAGCCAATATCTTGATTTTAAATTTGCCATTAACGACTCTGTTAAGATTGCACGATCACTGGTGGCTTTTTCCAATTCAGATGGTGGTACATTACTGATTGGTGTTAAGGACAATGGTGTCATTGCTGGTGTTCGGACAGCCGAGGAATATTATATGGTTGAAGCTGCAGCACAGATGTATACAGAACCACCTGTTTTCTTTTCAAGCAAAGAGTGGAATGTGAGCGGGAAGAAAGTGCTGGAAGTAAAGGTCTCAAAAAGCGAGTATGGTCCACATTCAGTTATTGAGCCTGATGGGAGTCGTAAGTTGTATCTGCGTATTGGCGACAGTAATGTAATGGCCAACCGTCTGATAAAAAGTTTTATGAAACTCAGGCAAAGGCATAAAGGTGGCTATTTGAGTTTTGGGGATCATGAAAAGCAGATTCTTACTTTTTTATCAGAAAATGAATCAATTACTATTGATCAGGTTAAAGCTATGGTTGGGATTTCGCGTGAGAAGGTTGAGAAGATATTGATTAATCTGTTGCTGATGAATGTGGTTATGTTTGCCTGGGATGGGTTCCAGTTTGTTTTTCGGATCAAGGCATTGCCGGCGGGTTCAGTGTCTCAGTGTTTTTAGTTTTTCTTCAGCCGAACGAATGATGTATTCAAGTTGATTTAATCCCTGATCTGCCATTTGGTATTTATGATCTTTCAAAAAATCAATGGCCTCTGTGATTTTTTGAAATTCCTCTCCTGATAGCTTTTCTCGGGCGGTCAGCAATGATTTGTTGATGAAACTGATTTTTTCGCCAATGATAGCGAACAACTCTGACTTGTTGGTGTAATAGTAGGCCGGCATAAATCGAATCTCTGTTTTAAGAATACAATGATACTGAAAACGCCTTAATAGACAAAGGAGAACGGTCAGGAATTAAAAATTTGTATCAGTCGAAAACCGGAAGCGCTCCAGGAAGATCAATTGTAAATTCAGCCCATTGACCTGCTTCACTCTGTGTAGTGATAGCGCCGTTATGCTTGTCAATGATCCACCAGGTAAGGTAAAGGCCGAGCCCGGTTCCTTTTCGGTCCTCACTGCCGGGTTGCTGAAGTCGGCTAAAGCGTTTGAAAAGCTTTTGGGATTGTTCTTCGGTGAAGCCAAAGCCCTCGTTTTTGACTTTAAAAATCAGATGCCCTTTGTTAAAGCTGGCAGATACCTCTACCGGGGTGTTTTCATATCCGTATTTGGCAGCATTATCGAGCAGGTTGATAATGGCCATGCGTAAGAGCCCCACATCGGCTGTGATCGCTATATCGCTTGTGGGGCGCTTAAACGATAATTGATTTGACCTTTCAAGGTAGCGTGCTTCAACAGTATCCCAGGCAACATCAAACACTTCGGAAAGAAATTTCACATCTTCTGTGGGCTTGTATTTCATTTCACCAGTTTCGAGACGCGACAGGCCAAGGTAATTATTGACCATGTTTACCAGGTAGCCTGATACGCGCACCATTTTGCCAATAGTATCAAGGGCCAGCGGATCCGTCTCTCCAAGGTATCCCTCCAGGTATGTATGCCCGAGTGTCATTGCGGCAGCAAGGGGGCTTTTCATTTCGTGTGCAACGAACCCAAGTAATTGCATATAATCAGTTCTGGCTTGCTGGAGTTTCCTGATTGTCCATATCTTTTCGACGGCCTGGGCGATCCGGTCGACGATCACCTGTACTAATGCCGCATGGCTGTATTGATAAGCACCTGCCTGCTTTGAAGAAATGAACAGAAAACCTATCGCGCGGTCATCGACGATGAGCGGTAGCGTAAGGCTGGATTTGAGCCCCTCTTCGATAAGAAGTTGCGTCGACGCAGATTCTGGATTCTCGAGAAGATGTTCTTCGAGGTTGTCGATGATTCTGGCTTTCCCCTCATCAAGCAGCGGTTTGAGTGTGGAGTTCCGGAGTCCGGCGGTATAGCCTTCGTTGAGTTTAATGTTATCATAATCGGTCTTGCATAACCTGGCTGTTACTCTGATGCCGTCGTTCTCAACAAAACTGATTCCGATCCTGTTGCAAGGAACAAGTTCCCTGCTTTGTTGCCACAGCATTTCCATTAAACAATCTATTGTCTGGCATCCAAGCAGATGCTTGTCGATGTGGATCAGAATGGCCTTTTCTTTATCAGATAGGACTATTTTAACATCATGAGCCGCAATATACTTGATGGACATTGTCGGAAATATTGGTTAGAAGGGAATCGTCACTTTAATCCGGCCCCATTTGTGCCAACGTGCATTGGCAAATTCAGGACTATAAAGATACTGAATAAAAGAAGCAGTATACTTTTTGTAAGAGAAACTGAGACCCGCTTCACCCTGCCAGACAATCCGGTTCAGGTCGCTGTCGGGAATTGTGTATGGGCTGCTATGGTTAAACATTCCGCCCTGCATCGTGGCGTCATATCCGATAGCATTTACCTCGCTTTGAAGACTGAACTGATAGGTGAAATAGGTATACCAGGGTTGTTTTGGAGAAAAATGAAGAGGAAGGTTGTAGAATCTTGAAAAGTAAGGACTTCTGTTTCCCCATTGGTAGCGGATTCCGACACTTCCGTTTGTATATAGCGTTCCTGCTTTTATGCTGGAGGTTAGCATAACTTCATGCCTGTTTGATTCTATCAGTCCTTTCTCGATTTGGAGGTTGTAGTTGGCAACAACGTCGTTTGCAATTTGATTTTTCCATCCTTTAGGTCGCTTTTCTGCCCCATGCAGGTAGCTTTGAATGGAGCCTCCCAGAGAGGCGGGGCCAATCACCCCAAGATCCAGTTCACTAATCAGTCTGTATTTTTGAATGGAATTGTTATAGATGCTCATGTGACCCAGAAACAGGTAGGCTGCCAGAGGCCTGTCTCCATACTGAATCTCTTCTCTGACGGGGAATAGGGGAGTATACAGGTTTTGTACAATGGATATTCCGTAATTTATTTCACCCTTTTTTACCGGAGAGATGAGCAGACGAGCTATCGGTGATTTTTGCCAAATAGGGGCGATGTGTTCAATTCTGACGCCGTTGGTGTAATAATAATCGGTGTTGTCGAAAATGTCATTGTCGAATCTTATCAGCAGCATGGGCTGCTGTCCTATCTGGCTGAAGTATTCTGCAACTGGCGAGAGGTCTCTTTCACGGTAATTACCCTCAGGCATTGAGTCAATGGGGAGTCCCTTCTCGATTGATTTCAGAGGATTGATTGAAAGGTATTCTCTGACCGGAAGCGGTGTTTCTTCTTTTTTCTGGGGTGTTTGAGGCATTGTAATCGTTTTAATACTCTGTGTTACCTGCGCAGGTGGCTCTGGTGCAAGAATATAGCCTGGAATTACTGTCCTCAGCAAACGTAGATTGGTGTTGTAATTGCTGGTCAAGGTGATTGGTGTCATTCCCTTCTCAAAATGAATAATACCCCAGGGAGCGGTCATTCCGGAGGTTTTAAAAATTGTCATCCGGCCTTCTGATTCAACAAATTCGATGATTTCTGCATCAGTGAAACGATAGGCGATATTCAAACTGTCAAAGAGTCTTATCAGTTTATCGTTGGAGGCTGTAAGGCTGTCGCGAAGCCTGTAATACCTTTCTCCAAGCAAGGTCCTCAGAGAATCATCAGCCCGAGGTGAGGGGTTATAAAAAATAGCTTCTGTCTCCTTTACAACAAGCGTAATGGCAGTTTTATTTTCCGGCTCTTTTCTTGAACAGGCCAGAATAGAAATAAGGATTAAGAGTAACGATAAATTGTAACAGGATTTCAATGATAAAGCATTTGTAGGTTTTACGCCCGATATTAAATAAAGTTCCTCAAACAGACAGCAAAAGTACCCAAAACCTCCATCCTTTCAAAAATGAGCCAATCTGTAACGTTTCTTGTTTTTCTAACGTCATAAATAATGTGAGATGAGCATGGTGTCTGATTTCGAACATCAGGTGAATTAAAACGGACATTATGCGATGAGCAATCATTTTTAATCATCTTTTCTGTAGAACTAAATAATTGACTGACAATAACAAGAGGCGTTTGGCACAGAATGTGAAAACAGCTATACGTCCGAAAAAAAACTTAAAGTCATGGTAGCTAAACTTAAGCCTAACGAAGTAGTCATTAAAGCAGGAGATTCGGTTCATAAAGCGGAAAGTGCTGAATTCAAAGGGAAGCTGATATTGACAAATCAGCGGCTTTACTTTAAGCAGGCAGAAAGCGATTCTGATGAGTATCTGGTTGAAGTGCTTCCTTCAGAGATTCAGGATGTTATTTGCTGCAAATCTGGTTGGTTTTCGAACAATGGTCTGCATATACGTACCCGGGACGGCCGGGAATTGAAATTCATTATGAAAAACCGTTCTGACTGGGGTGAAATGATTGCACAAATGTGTTAGTAAAGATTTCTCTAAATAATTGTTGGTTTTTGGTTATATCATTTGGTTACTTGTAAATGATCTAAAAAAGGGTCCCCGGGAGGGTCCCCTTTTTTTGTACCCCGATGGTGCCTTTTTGTAGTTTATCTGTATTGTTTCCTGAAAAAATATCATTCCTTCGTTATTTGTTGAGATGGTATCCGTTATCGGATAAATGCATGTATTTAGATTATGCTTGATTGTTATTGCTAATTGATTGACAGATAAATTATTATATAATATTTAATTTATCTTATGTGATTTTTCGTTATAAGATCGGATAATTAATAACAGAGTTTTAAACGATTAAGTATATTGTTAAGTAATTGTAAATATGGTATTAAATGATTTTGGCACAAACCTTGTTTTATATTAGCCGCTGTTGCAGGTAAACCTGGTAATACCAAACTAAACTCTCTTTACCTACTTTTCATTAGTTGTTTTTGTTGTTTTAGAAGTTACTTTTTAGTACTTGAGAAACCGGTTCGCAGTAGATGCGCACCGGTTTTCTTTTGTGAGTACATCACAAGAAGTAAAGGGGGCCCGGATAAGGATATTGAAATGATTTATACTTCTCTTTAAAACAGGAGAACAATCGGGGTTGAATAAGAATGCAATTGGGTTTTGTGCGATAGCCTCTCTTAATCTGTGATTTTTCCTGAGATGAAACCATAGAACTTCATGAAGACCTGTGTTTTTTTAGGCTTTAATCTCTTACCTGTGTCTGGTAATTGGTCACTTTGATCCCGGCTTCCGGTTATTATAATAAGTGCAGGATAACAATTCTGACCATCTACTATTTCTGGGCAGTCGTTGTTCCACTGCCAACAAGAAGCTTAGCAGGGCTAACATAGAATCTTACGATCTAACAACAAAGAAAATTTGAAGCCGTATTAAAAATTGTGTTAAAAGAGGTGTTTACCTGTTCTGACCTAACATCATCAGAAAAAGTGGGGAAAGGGTTTTCGTGCATATAGGGGTATGGAAAATCATGCTCCATGACAGTTCCTCTTGTTTTTTTAAAGAGCAGGGCTGTTGGTGATGAAGGTATAACAGAGTCTTTTTTCAGGGTCATAACCAGTATTTTATCTTTTGCTGTATCAAAGGCACTTCTGACTAATGAAGGAGCGCGATCAAAATTTATCATGGCATTGAAAGCCTGCCCCATCGGATGTCTGGTCAGAAATTTTCCCAGAGGACTACCTGATTTGATCTCTGTTATGGTATCTTCCAGATAATAATTGTAAATGGTATTGAAGGCGGGCTTGTTCATGATTAATTTAGAGATGCCGTTCATTTTGGCGAAAGGTGCCCCCCCGCAGAAAATGGCTGTCTTATTGATCCCAGTACCAATTATATGGTTGTATATCAGGAATATTTGTGAGAGAAAGGCGCCGATTGAATAAGCGAAAAAGTCGATGCGATCAATCTGTCCTAAATCTTCAATTTGTTTTCCTTTGAGCATATTTATCAATTGAATCAGGTCAAGGGTGCTTTGAAAACCTGATTTCAGAAATCGCAGTGGATTATCTGCCAACCGCTGACTTAGGATGTAGTTAACAAAAGTGGTCGATTCTGCTTTGTTTTGGCTCGTATCATTTGTTTTCATTAACCCACTGATGGTTCTGGCGTCACTCCAGAACCCGGGGGCCCGGTTCATGTGAAAGGAGATGGGGAACATCAGTATCGGGCATTTTAGACTCTCTGCCAGAAAGGCAGCCCAACTCCAGTATTTATTCCATGACCGTTCGTTTAATCCATGAAGCATCACAACTACTCTTCGTTCGTCAGAGCACTGTGAAGGTATTATGACCGGATATTTGAAAGAGAAATTTTCTGAGATTTGGGTGTCTGACGCATTGGGTTGTAAAACCGACATGACATCAGATGAAATGGGGCAATTTTCATTTAAAAATGCCTGAGATTTAAAACTCATCCATTTAAGGTTGAGAAATCCTGAGTCTGTTGAAATCTGATGATTTTCGCCTGACTGAATTCCTGCAAATCGCGATATATATTCGTGGTAATTCATGATGAATAGCTTTGTGCAAAGAAACGCATGATTTGACCCGGCATTTGGCAAATGGTTTGTTGTCAGATATTGCGGGACGAAACTGCATTTTTTGGGCTGTAAATTCTCATGCAGGGACGAAATAATTGCCGATATTTGTGGTTGGAGCCTATGTGAATTGCATAACCTTTTTAATACCACATGGTCGATTTAAAACAACCTTTGCCCCGGTATCTGACTAACAAGCCTAACATCATCAGACATGTGGTGTTTACGGCTGCTTTTGCGTTGGTATTTATTAACCTCTATGCTCCCTTTGGAGTCGAAACATGGTATAATGTTACCCGGTTGGAGTTTTTGTTTTATAGTAGCCTGGTGATTCTTACGGGTGTGTTGGTTGTGGTTGTCAGTCGTGTTATTTTGTTCTATGTCTCCCGAAAGAATCAAATTACTGTTTTTCAATATATCCTCTGGGTTCTTGCTGAGGTGTTTTTTATGGCCCTGTTTTATACCATGTATGAGAAGTTGATCCTGACTGATCTGCGGCCTCTTGAGCTTGTTTTAAAGAATTCTGTTCAAAATACAGCGCTGGTGTTGATGTTGCCCTATTCTGTCTTGTGGCTCTATTTTTCCTACAACGAAAAAAAGATGCAAATACAGGAACTTACCGCCCCCGGAAGGGCTACTCAGGAGTTATCATCTCAGATGGTTGGCTTTCGTGATGAAAAGGACGTGCTCCAGCTTTCTGTAAAGGTTGGTGATCTGCTTTACCTTGAGGCTTCAAGTAATTACGTTACGATTGTTTATCTGAAAAAGGATCGCACTGCCCGGTTCTTGCTCCGCAATACAATGAAAAAACTTGAGCCGTTGTTGTCAGGAAAAGGTATCGTTAGGTGTCATCGGTCGTTCATGGTAAATTTTGACAAGGTTAAACTCATGCGAAAGGACAAAAACGGCCTTTTGCTCGAAATGGATGCTTCAGATAGTATAGAAGTCCCGGTTTCAAAAACTTATATCGATAGCATTATGGTCATCTTTAGCCGGTATGCAAATTAGCAGGGTTGCCGCTTCGTTTTTCTATTCTTCAATTTTTGCACAGAAAGAAGGGGAGCCTGCGAATAAACAGATGATGATCGATTGAGTGTATCCATGATTTTGTCTGTCGTTTTGGTTAGGGTTTTAGTCAGGGCTCTGCTTGGAAAAAATATAGACAAACACCTGCTTGAAAATATTATAACTTAAATATTAACATTTTGAAAAGACCAGGATATCATAAACCGTTTAGAATTTTCTGTGAAATTCCAGCATGGATTGATATAATTAAAGCCTTGTTTTCGGGAGATACTCCGCCCGACTGCACTGTGGAGCAACGGTCGATGATTGTCGGACGCGAAGCATTTAACTTCACCTTGATTTCTACAATTAGTTTTATCGTGTCGTTCTTCCTTGTCCATGTGGTAACAAATCTCTTTCAGGTTTTTTACCTGCATGTAAACGGTGTTAATTTCTTCAGTTCTCTTCAGCGAATTCGTTTTCTTCCGGGAGATCAGAGTATCTGGGATGACTCCATGATCTTAATGGTCTATGGATTTCCTTATTTTATTAGTCTTATCGTCGGCGTCCTGCTTTCGGGTTGGTTAGCCAGCGGTAAAAAGGACGATTGGCGTGTACGGCTTTTTCTCATTTGGTTGGCTATCCATGCCATTATGCAGTTTGCTGCTGGTGTTGTTTACGCCACTTTTTTCTACGATGGATTTGGTATTGCATATCATTGGCTCTTTTCTGCTTTAGCTGTAAGGATTGCGGTAACTTTTTTAGTGCTTCTTGTGCTCTTTGCCACCGGGGGACAATGGATGCGCCAGTTCTTAAAAGCCAGCCCGACGCGGTTATTCTTTCAGAAATTGGAACTCCGTTACAAATTTCTCTGGTTTTCGGTATTGATCCCTTGGGTTGTAGGAAGTGCAATAATCTTGGTTATGTTTTATCCTCCGGTGAACAGGGATATTTTTATAACACTTTTTTGTTACCTGCTTATTTTTGTTCCTATGCTTAAAGTATTGCCACTGAACGAATCCGTCAGATTGGTTAAATCAGAGAAAAAAGTATTCCCTGTGCGGGCTGCCTGGATATATATTGTGTTGTTGCTGGTTTTATTGCGTTTTGTTTCGCGTATAGAATTTTAAGTTTTATTGACTTTGTTAACCATGTACTCATTATTTGGCATGTAACGTAAAAAGCCCCGGCCTCTAAAGAATCCGGGGCTTTTTAAGATTCAGACCAAATTGGTTAAGCGCCTAAAGTGGCAACCATTACAGCCTTGATAGTATGAAGCCTGTTCTCTGCTTCGTCGAAAACAATTGACATGGGTGATTCAAATACATCTTCACTGACTTCCATCGATTCGATACCGAATTTCTGGTAGATGTCCTCACCAACAACGGTTTCGCGGTTGTGGAAAGCGGGCAGGCAATGCATGAATTTAACCCGGGGGTTCCCGGTAGCCTTTACTACATTCATGTTTATCTGATACGGGTGAAGTAGTTTAATCCGTTCGTTCCATACTTCGGCAGGTTCGCCCATCGAAACCCAAACGTCGGTATAAAGGAAATCACAACCTTTGGCGCCTTCTTCAACCTTATCAGTGAGTGTGATTTTCGCACCGGTTTCTTTTGCTATTTCACGGCATTTTGCAACGAGTGATTCTTCAGGCCAGAGTGATTTTGGGGCAACAGCTCTGAAATCCATACCCATCTTGGCAGCACCCACCATAAGTGAATTGCCCATGTTGTTGCGGGCATCTCCGAAATAGGCAAATGCAACCTGATGCAAAGGCTTGTCGCAATGCTCCATCATCGTGAGAAAATCGGCAAGAATCTGCGTCGGGTGAAATTCGGTGGTGAGGCCGTTCCATACGGGAACGCCTGCGTAAGTGCCCAGTGTTTCAACGATTTCCTGAGAGTAGCCGCGGTATTCTATACCATCGTACATACGTCCCAGTACGCGGGCTGTATCTTTCATCGATTCTTTCTTTCCCATTTGTGAACCTGCAGGCCCCAGGTAGGTTACATGAGCTCCCTGATCGAGAGCCGCAACTTCAAAAGCACAACGTGTACGGGTTGAGTCTTTTTCGAAGAGTAATACAATATTTTTTCCCTTTAGGCGGGGCTGTTCGGTTCCGGCATATTTTGCCTTTTTAAGCTCCGCTGCCAGATCAAGCATGTGGCGGATTTCCTGTGAGGTGAAGTCAAGTAACTTCAGAAAGTTTCTGTTTCTGAGATTGAAAGCCATGATTTTAATTTTTTAATATGGTGAAATGTAATGAGTGATTTTTACCCGGCAAAGATAACAGTTCCTGCGCCTTGTTTTCCAAGTTCGGTGGCCGTAGTGATCATTGCTTCCTTGCCTCCGTTTTCAACAAACTGAATGCAGGCTGCCACTTTAGGGGCCATACTTCCTGCCGAAAAATGCCCTTCTGTCATCAACCTGCGGGCTTCGGAAAGAGAAATCCGGTCGAGAGCTTTTTCGTTGGGTTTACGGAAATTGATGTAAACCTTGGGAACATCTGTCAGGATGATAAATTCATCAGCATGAATCTGTGAAGCTACCTGGCTTGAAGCCAGATCTTTGTCAATGACTGCATCGATCCCCTGAAGTTTTTTTTCTTCAACATAGAATACCGGAATACCACCACCACCAACGGTTATGATAATCTGCCCGTCGCGCGCCAGTTTTTCGATCGACTTCACATTGTTGATTGAGATGGGTTTGGGCGAAGCTACTACTTTTCTCCATCCTCTCCCCCGGGGATCCTCTGCGAATTTACTTCCATTGACACCAGCGATGCGGTCGGCATCCTCTTTTGTATAGAAGGGGCCGACAGGTTTGGTCAGATTGCTGAAGGCAGGGTCGTTCTTGTCTACAACAACTTCGGTGATGATGGTGAGAATGTCGCGCTCGAGTCCTTCTTTGAGTAAGACATTGCGAAGCTGTTGTTCAATCATGTAGCCGATTGAACCTTGTGTCTCTGCAACGCAAAAATCTATCGGCTGTGCTGGAATGCCATGCACCTTTTCGCCGGCTTCATGCTGGAGAAGCACATTTCCCACCTGAGGACCGTTGCCATGTCCTATAACTATATTATAACCCGATCGAATCAATTGGAGGAGGTGTGTGCATGTCTCATAAACATTGGCTTCCTGTTCGTCGATGGTGCCCTTCTGATCGCCACGAAGGAGGGCATTGCCACCAAAAGCCACAACTGCTAGTTTTGTCATGTAAAAAAATGGTTTCTGAATGTTTAGTGATTTTTTTATCTTTCATCAAAAACAAAAAAAAGGGTAAGAGCATCTGTTTGTCTTATCCTTAAATTTTTTCTTTAGAAATACTTTGCAAAGCTATAAACTTTAAATGATTCTGCAACCATATTTATTCAGGGTAGCCAGTTTACCGGAGCGATTGTTTATTTTTGCCCTCTTTGTTTGCTTACTTGATTTCCATTCCTATCTCTTAATAAATATATACTCCATTCATGAAGAAGCAATTTTGCCTCTCTATGGCTACCCTGGGCTTTTGCCTGAGCCTTTATGCCCAAAATACTGATGCCGGTTACTTCGTGATCCACAAATCTGTATTTACAGTCGACTCACATACAGATACACCACTCAGGCTTATGGAAGGTGCCCTCGATTTTGGAACTGATAATCCGGGTGCAGGTAATTGTGTTGATTTACCCAAGATGGTGAAGGGCTCCCTTGATGGTGTTTTCTTTGCTGTTTTTTTGGGGCAGGGTGCCCGGACACCTGAAAAACATGAGCAGGCTTACCTGATGGCCAACAGAATTATAGATACCGTTGAGCAGGTGGTCAAAAGAAATGAGTCTCGCTGTGGAATTGTCGATTCGCCTTTTCAAGCCTATGAATTAAAAAAGAAGGGCCGTAAAGCGATTTTTATGGGCATCGAGAATGGTTATGCCCTTGGTCATAACATAGATGCAGTCGGTCATTTCTATAAACGGGGCATCAGATATGTTACTTTGTGCCATACCAGGAATAATGATCTGTGCGATTCCGCGAATGATACTATTGGTTTTGGCGGTTTATCGGATTATGGAAAGAAGGTTGTAAAGGAGATGAACAGGGTGGGGATGATGCTCGACGTCTCACATATCAGTGATTCCAGTTTCTATCAGGTTATCCGGCTTTCTGCTGCCCCGGTTATCGCTTCCCATAGCTGTTCAAGGACTATTTGCGACAATAAGCGCAATCTTACCGATGATATGTTGTTGAAGTTAAAGAAAAACAGAGGAGTTATCCAGCTTTGTATTCTGAGTGACTACATAAAGGATATCCCGCAAGACCCCAGGCGTGACAGTGCTTTTAAGGCGCTAAGGGTTAAATACAACGGTTTTTCCGGTTTATCGGATGAGGAGACGCAAAAAGCCCGTAGAGCCTGGCATGACCTTCAGCAACAATATCCTGCACGTTTAGCAACGGTTACCGATGCTGTCGATCACATCGATCACATCGTGAAGCTGATTGGGATTGATTATGTGGGCATAGGTACCGATTTCGATGGCGGAGGAGGCCTGGCTGATTGCAGAGATGCCTCACAACTTCCCGCCATTACGCAGGAACTTGTCAATCGTGGTTATACAAAACAGGATATCGAAAAAATATGGGGAGGAAACCTCTTCAGGGTGATGAATGAGGTAGCCGGATTGGCGGCCCATTGATACGGATGTCATGAGGCCCATTTACCCGGCTTTTTCAGATTTTCCTTTTCGGATGCTAAATGTGATTTAAGGAAAGTTGATCGCAAGTAAAGCCGATTTATTCTTTGTGCTGCTTAATCCTACGACTCAAATATCAACTATTTGGTTTTTGGAGACCTCCGATTTTTATGCCGTTAATAGTTGCCTGTGAATTCTGGTACTGCCGGAGGGTGATAATCCCGATACCCCAGCGATTTTTTAGTAAGTAATCATCTTAGTTTGCAGAGACAAAGCATGCCTTGTTTCTGCAATAATTGTATCGTCCCCGACTCTTAAATCCAAATCAATATCAGAGAATATCGGAATAGCCGGATGTAGTGCATTCCGGCATTTGTAAGGCTCATAAAATGTGTCATTTTTTAAGATGAACCGTAGATGAACCGTAGATGGACCGTAGATGGACCGTAGATGAAGCGTTGATTAAACGTACGGTTAAGGTTGATCTTTGCTTGATTTTCGGCTGAAATGCGGCATTAGTTCTTTTCATACTCCATCATGTTATGCCAATATCATACCAAACCCGTATAAAATTCGGGGATGGATGAAAAATAATTTCTAATCGTCAAAATGTTACTTATCGGCCAATATAAGCCCCCTGTTTGAATATCTGGGCGGTCAAACTGAGCGGCGTAATTGTTGCTTTGGAAGCGTTTTCGCTCACGGAGTCTATTCCATGGGCGATTAGCTGACCGGACTGAGGACACAGTGCAAAGAAAGTCCGGAACATCCAGGTCGCCGGAGTATCGGGGTTTTTCTTCTTTTTTGGCATCACCCTTCGTGAGAAAGAATTGAAGCGGGGAGGATTAATGGCAATCAGTTATCCCGAAGAGTCGTTGGGGCAATAATGAGATCCTTGTTTTTTAACCCCTGAATTGATCGTTACTTCTTTCTGGATGTTTGATTTACTGATACTAAAATTAACCATGACTGCAACGCTAAAACAAATAAAATCAACAAAATAAGGCGACACAATTGCCTTACCAATCAACCTTTATGAACAACAAGGGTTAATCAGGGAGGAATAAGGCCGTCATCATAGTATTAATGTGGTTTAAAGCATCCACATATAAAACAAATACAATTACTGCATGTAGTGTTATGAACTGCGCAGGGCATAGGAAATCGTTGATACCCCGTGACGTGGTCTCAAATTTATTTAATGGAATATGGTTTCAGATTTTCGTAGTTATGGCTCTCTTGTAAGTATTCCCGGTTTCAGTTAAATCTCTCAATTCGGTGTTTCGAGGTAAGGGATTTGAATGCAAATGGTGTTTTGTTATCGCCGCCCGAATCCACACAAGATGATATTGCATGGAGTGGTTCTCTGGGAGATGGTGGTACAGATATCTGTGTTTGCAGTTAAATAGTTTGAGAAGCAGCTGATGACCGACTGAGGTTTTGCTAGAGTAATTCATAAGGCAAAAACTGCTGTAAAAATGCATCGTCTAAAATCGTGCCAAAAATTTCATGCAGTTATGATTTCTACATATATAAGATACTCAAACGTTACTACAACCATAGGCGATACATAAGGAAAACCTATCTTTGCCCCGACTTTGGTATATCTTTGGTGTGTCCTAGCTATAAAATTGAATTGCAATAATCACCTAATCAGTTTATTAAAAATATAATTTTGTGATAAATAATCACTTAATTCTTTTTAAAAAAAACTGAGAATTTTTTAAAAGTGGGGCTAAATTAAGTGCAAAAACATACCCAATAATTGGAAAACGATCTTACATTTTGAGGGAAGGGGGGACTGCAAGTTGGTTAATTCTAAAAAACAGGGATGACCTTTGGGCGTCGGTTAAAACCTTTCGGCAGGGATACCCCTTCTAATAGAGAGGCATGGAAAAGCTGAGTCATCTTATTTCTGAGCAACAGAGAAAGGGAATACTTCGTCCAGTTCGCCTGAATAATAGTACTCCCAGGCTATACGTCCGAATGTGTAATTTTTCCCGCCTACATCGATGGTGGCACCGCCAACTTGAGGCATTGCCTTGGGAATTGAGTTAGCAAATCCAATGTTGTAGAGGGTGGCAATGATTTCGGGTCGGAGATTGATTGGGAAGCCGGCCAAGCGCCATTGATTGGTAATCTGTTTCATATAGAGGGCGGCGTAGAGGTAGGCGTAATAATGGTTTTTGGTGTCAGTAATCCTGTTAAAGCGCTCCGCGGCATGATCATCGCTTTTAAAACGAAGTAGTTGTCGGTACTGGTTCCCGGGGTAAAACACGCTGGTGGAATCCTGAAGATTCTGCTCAATGGCCATGGCCGTAAAATCCTTGATTCCGGTAACACCCCATGAGAAAGATGTTTCGGAAGTAAGCATCTTAAGCGGTTGAATCCACTTCTTGAAAGCTTCACGGCGGGAATCAAATAACCTGATTTGTTCTGCAATCAGAACTGAGGAGATAAGTCGACTATCGATGCCGGTCACTTTGGCCACACTGTCTATGATCAACTGATCTTTACTAACTGCTTCCTTTAGCACCGGCCATTCGGGCAGGTTCATCCAGTAGAATACACTAGCAGTGCCCTGGTCATTTGTTTCAGTATGCTTATTGTCTTCATCTGCATCTTCAAGATTCAGTTCAATGGCCTGTAACATTTTTTCGACCGTCAGGTAATCCTCTGTTTCGTTGAACTGCTTCAGAATCCTTTTGGTATCTACGGGGTAATGCCTGTACAATTCTGTAATCCGTTCCAACAATTTGCCGCTTTTCTGGTGATTACTGAGTAATCTTGATTCGGGTGTATCTGCTTGACTGTTAATGACATTTGCATCCTGAAAGTAACGATCATTTTTATCAATTCCACCGGGATCGTTGGTAATCTTTAGTTTAACTGCAGACCATGCCACAATCATCCCCAATCCAAAGATTGCGAAACCATATATTAGTATATTGAGAATCAGTTTGTTGTAACGTTTCATGATTGTTTTTAAAAAAATCGCGCAAAGGTATATGGTTTTAGTATGAAATTGTTCTGAATTCGAGATATTTATTTTTGATGAAGTATTGCTCTATGATCCCTTAAGTGAATGAAAAGGTTAGAATTACGGAGATGTTTCTTTCTGCATTCGGTAGTTGACACATAAAGTTGTAGAAAAGGATCCGGCGGTTCTGTTAGGTGATCAGCCGGATCCTTTTTTTTGTGGCCTTATTTTTCACTGGCATCGACTTTGACAAGCAGGTGCATTTCGTTGGCCTGGACATTCACCATGGCGTGTTTGTTACCTTCGGCATCATTGTTGAAATACCAGGAGAGCTTACCAATGATGGCTACCTTACCTCCTTTTTTGAGTTTTGACTGACATAGCTCGGCAAGTTTTCCCCAGGCTACCACCTGATGCCATTCGGTTTGGGTGACACGTTCACCTTTGCTGTCGAAGTAGTAATCATTGGTGGCCATCGGGAACTTTGCCATCAGGCGACCGTTATCGAATTTTTTTACTTCAGGATCAGCACCTAAAAATCCGATTAGCTGTACATGATTGTTCATGGTATTCATTTGATTTAATTTTTGTGCCTGTAAGGGCGGTTGATAAATGTTTTGTAGTTCTGCCTTATGAAAACCTTAACGAGGTTGATCAGAAATGATGAAGCAAAATTATATGCTGGTTTTCAGGTTATTCGGTTAAAAAATATTTATAATCGAATAAAAATATTTGTAAGCACTTAAAAACGGTTTTATCTTTGACAATCAATCAAAATCAGGTAGCAATGGAAACAAGAAAATGTATGGATTGTGGTGACGAGTTGCGTGGACGTGCAGATAAGAAGTTTTGTTCAGATCAGTGTCGCAATAATTACAACAATCGTATGCGCCGTGATGATAATGCCATCGTAAGGCGGGTCAACAACGTGTTGAAGAACAACTACAGGATTTTAAGTTCACATAATGCCGCAGGGAAAACCACACTACAACGTGATAAACTAACAGATGCAGGGTTTAATTTTAAATACTTTACAAGTATTCTCCATACCAAGACACACAATACCTACTATTTTTGTTATGATCAGGGGTATATGGAGTTGGAGAATAATTTTATAATGCTGGTGAAGAAGGAGAAAGGCAGATAAAGATGACCTCAGTGGCTTCTTATTGTGGCCTCCAGCAAATAGCCAACCTGTAATACCCATCACCTGCACAGGGTGTAACTGTCAGCGATCTGGTTTTTCTGTGGTTTGAAGGTACCAGGGTGCTGCCTATCCAATAGCCTATTGCAGCGCCGGCTACCACATCCGAGAGCCAATGTTGCTGGTCATGTATCCTGCTGATCCCTACTGCTGTTGCGAGAGAATAGGAGAGCAGACCTATCCATGGTTTATCGGCATAAACCCTTGCCCAGACTGTTGCTGTGGCAAATATGGTACTGGTATGTCCTGACGGGAAGGACACGTAGCCGGAAGATAATCCCGGGCCGCCAAAAATAAAGGGATCATCAGGTGACTCAAAGGGGCGGTGACGATGAAAGACCTGCTTGGAGATCTGGGCGGCTCCTGCTGCAAATAACCAGGCTTCGGCCGACTTAAAAGCAGCAAACTGAAGTTTTTCGTTGTGGCTAATCAGGCCGGTTGTATAGACAATAGCGAGTGCCGGTGCCAAATAAACACCACTGCCCCAGGGTTCAAGCCCATATTTAGAGAGGTCGCCGGTAAATGAGGTCTTGTGTTCCGCGAAAAAATCAGTTACAGGTTGATCGGCTGTCATCGCCAGTCCTGAAGTGCCAAGCAGTGCCCCTGCCGTAAGCCAGTCGCGTATATCCCATTCGAGCGGCGAGACAATGACCTTCAGGATGTCTGCAGGTATTTCCCTGATAGAATATTTATAGCCTGAATCAGATGGGAAAGAAGGGTTCTGCCCCTTGGCAGTATCAGTTAGGCCAGCCAATATCAGCACAGAAATAAGGAATATTGACCTGAACCATTTGGACATGAATTCTGTTTTAATTGCAGTCATTGTGACGGCAAATTTAGCATTTTACCGCCGGATGCCTTTAAGGTTAGAAAGAAACAGGTATTTTTGTACCTAAAATTGAATATTTGATGATTAAACGTATGCTTTCCCCGGCCTTAGTATCGGGAATTTTGCTAGTGGCCTCAATGGCAGGAGCCCAGACAGGGCAGAACTCACCTGAGATCAAGGCTGCTGATATCAGGCAATATATAACCAGGCTGGCTTCAGATGAGTGGCAGGGGCGTAAACCCGGAACCCCCGGAGGTAACGCTTCGGCCACCTATATCCGTGATTACTTTGGAGCACAGAAACTGGAATTGCTGTTTAATGACGGGTTTCAGCCCTTCAGTCTGATAACCGAAGCCACTGCGGGTGATAAAAATAAAATATCCATCAATGGCACCCCTTGCGCTGAAATCCCTGTGCCCTATTCCTTCTCGGCCTCAACCACTGTGAATGCACCGGTTTTGTTTGCGGGATATGGTTTCGATTTGTCCAATGATACCCTGAAATGGAATGACTTTGATGGTTTGAATGTTAAAGGAAACTGGGTGCTTCTATTTCGTGGCGATCCTGACCCTGATAATAGCGAAAGTGCGTATGTGTCATCATCGGATGAACGTACCAAGGTGCTTGCAGCAAAAGATCGTGGAGCAGCAGGAGTACTGTTTGTTTCTGGGGAATCGTTCGACAAGGAGGACAAGCCGGCTCGTGTATTCTATGATAAAAGCAATGCCGATGCCGGACTACCGGTGCTTTGGATCAGCCGCAAGACAGCCGGAGCCCTTTTTGCCGAAAGTGGTACTACATTAAGTGAAACGGAAAAGGCACTCATTGCCGGGCGGCAACCGGTGAAGGTTGATTTAAAGACTGTCGTGGAAGCGACATCCGATGTCAGGTTAAAGAAAGCAGAGACCATGAATGTGGTAGCAATGCTTCGGGGCAGTAACCCTGCACTGTCGGACGAGTATGTTGTTATCGGTGCCCATTACGATCATCTGGGTATGGGTGGTTACGGCAGTGGTTCACGCATTCCTGATACCATTGCTGTGCACAACGGTGCTGATGACAATGCTTCAGGTGTGGCTGCCATGATGGAACTGGCTGCTTATTTTGCTTCACAGAAAGTGGCACCGGCAAGGAGTATTATTTTTGTGGCATTTGGTGCCGAGGAATCCGGAATCATTGGTTCGGCTTGGTTTGTACAACATCCTCCGGTTGAAATTAAGAAGATTAAGTCGATGGTCAATTTCGACATGGTAGGGCGCCTGAATTCAGAAACGAAGTCATTGAGTATCGGAGGTACAGGGACATCTGTTGAAGGCGAGGCTATCCTGAATGAAATACTGGCAGGCTCTTCTTTAAAAGCTTCCTTTTCTCCTGAGGGATACGGCCCTTCCGATCATGCCTCCTTTTATGGCAGGAATATACCGGTCTTCTATTTCAATACAGGAGTCCATACCGATTATCATACCCCATTCGATGATGCTGACAAGATTAATTATGAGGGGGAGCAACTTGTGGTAGAATTGTCGGCCCGGCTGATCGACAGGCTTACCCAACCAGCCACATCACTTGCTTTTAAGGAAGCCGGTGCTGCCAAACGCGGCAGCATGCGGGGTCTGAAGGTGACTTTTGGTATTATGCCTGATTTCACGTCAACTGAAGGCAAGGGATTAGGCGTGAGTGGTGTGACGCCCGGGGGGCCTGCTGAAAAGGCCGGGCTGAAAAAAGGTGACCGGATTATGGCCATAGAAGGGAAAGATGTGACAGATATTTATGATTACATGAACCGGTTGAAAAAGCTCGAGAAAGGAAGCCGTGTTTCAGTCGATATACTTCGGGCAGGTAAGACCGAGGTCTTCATTATTCAATTGTAGACTGGATATAGTGTTCTGACATCCTTTTCCCCGGATTTTAGGCAATAAGATTCTAAGATTATTTGTTGTGGGGTAAATTCACCCGATTTGTTCATCAATTATGCACCAGACATTTCCCGTTACCGGAATTACTTGTGCTGCCTGTTCGGTAAGCATCGAATCGTATCTTGGAAAGACCGCCGGGGTTGAACAGGTTGCTGTTAACTCAGTTGATCATACGGTGACCATAACCTGGAATCAGGATGTTATTTCTGCTGACGGGTTGGCCCGGGCAGTTGCCCCATTGGGTTACGGCATCATTACCGCATCGCCTGAAGATTATCCGGAAGCTGATCCTGAGGTGGTGCGTCACGATGAACTGATGAAGCTTCGCGACAGAACACGGAACGCTATCGTGTTGGCTGTTCCAGTGTTTGTTCTTGGAATGTTTTTTCATCATTTCGTGATTGGACATTGGATATCAGCGTTTCTTACAACTATCATTATCTTTGGCCCCGGTGCAGATTTTTTTCGCAATGCACTTAAACAATTGCGCTATCGTCAGACAGGTATGGATACATTGGTAGCGCTTAGTACCGGTATAGCTTGGAGTTATAGTCTGATAGCGCTTTTTACAGGCAGTCATCAGGTTTGGTTTGAATCTGCTGCGGTCATTTTCGCGTTTGTGCTGTTGGGAAAATATGCTGAAGACCGTGCCAGGAGCAGTAGTGCCAGCGCCATTAAAAAACTGATGAGTTTGCAGCCTTCAGAAATCACTGTAATCAGAAATGGACAGGAAGTGACTTTGAACCAGAAAGAGGTTCAGCCTTTCGATCGGGTGATTGTACAGCCTGCTGCCCGGATTCCTGTCGACGGGAAAGTGATTCGGGGAGAAAGCTTCGTGGATGAAAGCATGATCACCGGAGAGCCCTTGCCAGTGGAAAAGAAGAAAGGAGATCAGGTGAAAGCCGGGACCCTTAACCAGATGGGAAACTTGCTGATACTGGCCGAAAAAACAGGTGATGGTACACTGCTGGCGCAGATTGTCCGGGTAGTAAAACAAGCTCAGAGTACGAAAGCCCCGGCACAAAAACTGGCCGACCGGATTTCAGCAATATTCGTCCCTTTGGTTGCACTGATGGGGCTGCTAACCTTTGCCATTTGGATAATTATAGGAGGTATAGAGGTGTGGCAACAGGCGCTCCAGGCAACCATCAGCGTGTTGATTATTGCCTGCCCGTGTGCACTTGGACTGGCTACGCCTACTGCTATCATGGCAGGTATAGGGAGAGCAGCACAGGCGGGTGTGCTGGTGCGTGATGCAGAATCGCTTGAAAAGTTAGCCTCTGCTGATGTTTTGTTGGTCGATAAGACAGGTACGCTGACAAAAGGACATCCTGAAGTAACCCATTTGGAAATGGCAGGAGAAGATGAGGAGGTTGCCGCTGCTTTTCTGGCTCTGGAGCAAACATCGGGACATCCATTGGCTGAAGCCATCGTGGTGTATCTGAAGGAATTGGGATATCACGCCTATGAAGCAATTGAAACTACGACAATACCCGGCCGGGGTGTTGCTTATAATCAGAAGGGGTGTTTCTGGCTTGCGGGGAATCGTCTCTTTATAGAATCGGAAAAGATAATGATCCCTTCATCCTTTATTGAATTAAGTGAAAGCTGGAGCGAAGCAGGCCAGAGTCTTGTATGGTTTGCCATGGATGGTGAGGTGAAGGCATTGGCTGCGGTTGCAGATCCGCTTCGTGATGAATGTCCTGATGCAATAGATCTTTTGCAAAGGTTGGGGATGAGGGTAGTCATGCTGACCGGCGACAATGAAGCATCGGCTGTCGTTGCCGGGAGGGCGGCAGGAATCAGTGATATCCATGCTTCCATGCTTCCGGCTGATAAAAGCCAATTTGTAAGAGAGATGAAACAACAGGGGCACGTTGTGGCCATGGCCGGAGATGGTATTAATGATGCCGAAGCTTTGGCTCTGGCCGATGTAAGTATTGCCATGGGGACAGGTTCTGATATTGCAATGGATGTGGCCGGACTTACCCTGGTGCATGCGAACCTTGCTGTTCTTGCTCCTGCCATCCGTTTGTCGAAGCTAACCCATAGTACCATTCGACAGAATCTATTCTGGGCCTTCTTTTATAATCTGATTTGTATCCCTGTAGCTGCCGGGTTGTTGTTTCCGTTTACCGGATTCCTGCTTAGTCCGATGATTGCCGGTGCTGCCATGAGCCTGAGTTCTGTTACAGTGGTGAGCAACAGCCTTCGGTTGAAAATCCGGAGGATAGGCTGATGAACCGAGGGTCATTGGTGAAGGACATCAGATGATTTGTAAGTTGCATTTATTTGAATATTAATTTATTAAATTAAATATTATGAGTATCCTTCGTTTTAAAACCAACATTAACTGCGGAAATTGTCTCCGTTCTGTGACCCCTTTTCTTAACCGTGAGCCAGATATCGAAAAATGGCAGGTAGATTTGGAGCATCCCGACAGAGTTCTTACCGTGGAAGGGGAGATGGGTTCATCATTGGTAACAGATCTTCTGAAAGAAGCCGGTTTCAGTGGGGAACTACTCACGTAAGTCATTTTTTAAAAATTGCAGCAGTTTTTTTGCCGGAGTAAAGCCATCAGGTGTGTGCCTGATAGGATGGACGACAGATATATTGTACTTTTGTTTTAACTAAATCATTTTGAAACATGAACAATAGCATCAGGTCAATCCTTGGCTCTGCCTCACTACTGTTGTTGCTGGCAGCTTGCAATAATTCGACGGTTGTATATAACTCCTTGAACGAATATCCGGCTTATCAGGGTGAAGACCTTGAATTAACCTATTCGTCTGAGGCATCGCATTTTTGCCTGTGGTCTCCGGGAGCTGAGGATGCCGAAGTCAGACTGTATAAAGACCAGCGCGATACCACAGCCTTAAGCGTGCTGCCAATGGAGCGCTCCGATTCAGGAACCTGGCGGGTTATGGCAAAAGGCGACCTGAAAGGTATATTTTATACATTCAGAATAAAATACCATGGCAACTGGCTTACAGAGACACCCGGAATCTGGGCAAAGGCAGTTGGACTCAATGGCCTGAAAGCGTGTGTTATTGATTTAGAAGAAACCAATCCCGAAGGATGGCTTACAGATAAGGCGCCAGCCCAAAAGAGCTACAGCGATATCATTCTTTACGAGTTGCATGTGCGTGATATGAGTATCAACCCCAATTCAGGAATTAAGCATGCAGGCAAGTTCTTGGGGCTTGCTGAGCAAAATACCAAAAATGAGGAAGGGCTTTCCACAGGGTTAGCACATCTGAAAGAGATGGGCATTACCCATGTTCATTTGCTGCCGGTGTTTGACTTCCGTTCATTGGATGAGAGTAAACCTGACGATGGACATTACAATTGGGGCTATGATCCTCAGAATTTCAATGTTCCTGAAGGTAGTTATTCAACCGATCCATCAGATCCCATGGTTCGTATAAGAGAGTTCAAGGAAATGGTGTTGGCGCTTCATAAGAATGGCATCAGGGTTATCATGGATGTTGTGTACAACCATACAGGAGGACCCAATGAATTGTCGAATTTTAACCTTACGGCTCCCGGCTATTTTTACAGGATGAATGCTGACAGCACCTATTCAAACGGATCGGGTTGCGGAAATGAAACTGCCTCAGACAGGCCAATGTTGCGTCATTATATTACTGAATCGGTAAAATACTGGGCAAGGGAATACCATGTAGACGGTTTCAGGTTCGACCTCATGGGGATTCATGATACGGAGACCATGAACATGGTCAGGCGTGAGCTGGATGCCATTGATCCGGGAATCTTTGTATATGGAGAAGGGTGGCTTGCAGGAGGAAGTCCTTTAGCTGAAGAGCGGCGGGCCACTAAGCAGAATGTTCCAAAAATGCCTCGCATTGCTGTTTTTAGCGATGAATTTCGTGATGGAGTCAAGGGGGCTTGGAATGATAACAAGGCTACAGCCTTTGCATCAGGGAGGCCAGGGCTTGAAGCCAGTGTGAGGTTTGGAATTGTGGGAGCTGTCAGACATCCAGGTGTTGAATATTCCCTGGTTAATTATTCCAGAGAACCCTGGGCTATGGAGCCCCTGCAATGCATCAATTATGTGTCGTGTCATGACAATCAGACATTATGGGACAAATTCAGATTCACCTGTCCGGATGCCTCCGGGGAAGAGCTCGTCAGGATGAATAAGCTGGCCAGTGCCATTGTGCTTACTTCGCAAGGGGTTCCTTTTTTGCACAACGGAGTTGAGATGCTGCGTACCAAACAAGGTGTTGAGAACTCATTTGAATCGCCTGATAGTATTAATCAGATTGACTGGAGTTGGAAATCGGCCAACAAGCCGATAGTTGATTTTCATATCGGTCTCATTCAGTTACGTAAGGCCCACCCTGCTTTTCGGCTTTCAACCGCCGGAGAAGTGGTCGACAGGTTGCGTTTCCTTTCCTCGGGCGACTGCACGATAGCCTATGTCATCAATTGCGAAGGTACTGGCGATGTGTGGAAGGAAGTCTTTGTGGTATTTAACGGAAACCGTAAAGCTATCGACATCGATCTTCCTGAAGGCTCCTGGAAGGTATATCTCGATGGAGAGAAGGTGATCAACGAGGGGCGGCATTATTCAGGAAAAGGAAAGTTAAAGGTTCCTGCTATTTCAGCTATGGTGCTAGGGAGATCATAGGCTGTTTAGTTGAGAATTCTTTGTGCTAATCAAATGAACATTTTTTTTAACCAAAAACCAGGCTGAGTAGTAGCTCCACTATAATCCAGATGATGATCCTCATTTCTCTTACTACGCTGAAATATCTTTCATTGGGTGGTGTATTCGGATTATCCGCAGGGCTTTCGCCAGGGCCACTGCTTACGCTTGTGATTTCAGAGACGATGAAGCACAACAGGAGGGCTGGTATCAGGGTAGCCATTTCACCACTCATCACTGATCTGCCGATTATTCTCTTTTCATTGTTGATTATGGACACGATTTCTCAATACAATACTGTGTTGGGAATAATCTCCTTTGCCGGAGCCTTGTTTATAGGTTATCTGGGATACGAAACCATCAGGATTAAGGGGATTAGCGTTGATGATCAGCAGGCAAAGCCTGAATCACTGAAAAAGGGAGTTATTGCTAATTTTTTGAATCCCCATCCCTATCTCTTCTGGTGTACTATTGGAGCTCCCATGATATTGCAAGCCTTTGGAATCAGTTTGATTACCATGGTTTTATTTTTAGTTGCCTTCTATGTTATGCTTATTGGAGCCAAGATTACCATCGTGTTATTAGTATCCCGTTCTAAAGCTTTGCTTCGGCAGCGAGGCTATGTATTGACAATGCGGGTGCTGGGAATCATCCTGTTTTTGTTTTCCTTGTTTTTTATCCGCGATGGAATAAGCTATTTGTGGCTATAAGACTGGCGGGTGTATGATAATGATGATCCTCAACGTACCTTTCTTCGCTTATCATGTCACAACATACATGTGGCGACAGCCCCGCCATTACCTGACCTGAAATCAGAACCTGCTCTGAGCAGTTATCTTTGAAAGGACCGAAGGAAACTCATCGTCTCACCCCCTCTAAAACTATCCTTTAAAGGGGGTGACAATTGCTTTTATTAGGCCTTCTTTTCGCTCACCAGTAACCACATCAAGGCAGATATTGCAAGTGATACAAAGCTGATATAGAAAACTATTGATTTATCAGCGGTAGTGTTGATAAAATAACCGATAAAAAGACTGGTAGTTAGCTGTGGCAGGACAACAGAAAGATTGAAGATTCCCATGAAATATCCCATGCGGCTCTTGTCAACTTTCTCCGACATGATGGCAAATGGCAGGCTCACCACTGCAGCCCATCCAATACAAACTACCGAGATCATGATATAAAGCATGAGGGGTGTATGTACAAACATAGCGATTATCAGATAGCCAATAGCCATTACAGTGAGAGATGCTACATGTACTCTTATACGTCCCATTTTGCGGGCAAGTGGTTCAAGCAGGAAGGCAGGCATGAGAAAACTCACCGCGTTGAGCAGAAAGAATGTGATGCCAATCATCCGGCCAGTATCATCACTAATCAGTTTATCAATGGCCGCTAACTCATCAGTTAAGGCCACACCTTTTTGTTTCAGTTCCTGCACAATCTTGTATTTTTCTACTACATCGGGGCTGAACATTTTTTGCTGAAGGAACGCGATGATGTACACAAACATGGTCTGTACACCAAGCCATGAGAAGAAGTGTGCGCCATAAATTCGGAAGAGCTGCCCCCATTGGGTAGAGGTTGCTTCAACAATTTCATTGTTCTCGTTGGTGTTGATAAGCTCACGGGGTTCTTTAATAAAGAACATCGGGATGATGGAGAAGCCCAGGATAACAAACACGCCGATATAGATCAATACGTAATTTCCCAGAAGTGCACCGGCGAGGTATGCCAGACTGCCAAAAAGGTTCGAAGTCGATTGCATCCAGGTATATCCTTTGGTACGGGGGGCACCTTCAGGCGTTACATCAGCAATGATGGCCCGGGTTGGGTTAAAACTGATGTTGATTGCGAGGTCCAGCGTCAGGGCAACGGTGATGGCCACTGCCATCAGGCTTCCTATTCCCAGGAAATCGTTGATTGCACCGATATTGGGAAGAGCCAGAACGGCAAGTGCCGTGAGGATACCGCCAATGATGATGAACGGACGGCGTCGTCCTCCGAGAAACCATACTTTATCGCTGATCAGTCCGATGAGCGGCTGACCCAGAATACCTGCAACAGGGCCTGCTGCCCATACAATGCCAATGGAATGGATGTCGAGGTTGAATTTGGTGGAGAGTATCCAGCTTAACACTGCAATCTGGATCGAAAGGCCGAATCCCATTGCAGTGGAAGGTAAGCCCAGAACCACATAAAACGTGTTGGTTAACTTCTGTTGAAAATTTAACATAATCGTTTGATTTATTATTTATGAAGCTCAATAATCATCGATGTCCGGGCCGGGATAGTCAGTCGATTCAATTCGGAAATCTCTTTTCCTGTTATAATTTCTTTTCCTGCGCTGAAATCTTTGATTATTTCTGAAAAGCGTTCAGTGGTAACTGTGCGTTCGGTATCAGCGAAGTTCATCACAATCATAACTGTTTGCTTTTCATTATAGCGGAAATAGACATAGACATCATTTTCAGGAATGAACTGGGTGGTTTTACCAGTCTGAACTGCAGGGCAACTCTTTCGCCAATTAGCAATCGTTTTAACATAGTCGAAGGCTTCCTGCTGTAATGGGGTTCTGCCTTCGGGTGTAAAAGCATTCAGGGTATCGGTAACCCATCCGCCGGGGAAGTCTTTACGCATCTTTCCATGCCCTTTTCCCTGATCTCCTGTCATGAGGATCTCAATCCCCTGATAGAACTGCGGAATGCCACGCAGTGTGAGCAGGAGTGTAATACCTAACTTGAACTTGCCGAAGTTTTCACCTGTAAGGGTATAGAATTGAGACACGTCGTGATTAGTAAGGAACGTCAGGTTATCTTCGGGGTGTTTATAGACAATGTCCTGGGCCAGGCAATAGTAAATGCGCTCTGCACCCGTTTTCCAACCTGTGTTTTCATTCAAGGCTGTACGGATGGCATCAAACATTGGAAAGTCGGTGAGGTATTCCAACCCGGAGTTATACCCGTCGAAGTTATGGGCGTCTTTCATCCAATATGCATGGAGGGTTTTATTCTCGATCCATACTTCACCCACCACATTCAGATTGGGATATTCATTTCTCAGCAATTTTCTCCATAAAGCCATGAATTCGGGGTCAGGGTACATGTAAGTGTCCATTCTGATGCCGTCAAGGTCGGCATATTCCACCCACCAAATACTGTTCTGCGTCAGGTACACTGCCAGATGAGAATTGTTCTGGTTTAAATCGGGCATGTGGGCGTCAAACCAGCCATCAAGCATAATTTTTTTATCGGCTTCTGCGCCATAGGGATCCATTACAACGGGAGCTTTGAAATTTGACCGGGTGTAACTGCTGAATTGATGAATCCAATCGGGTGAGGGAAGGTCGGTGATGAACCAGTGTGTGTTCCCGCAATGATTGAATACCATGTCCATGATAATCTTCAGGTGGAGGTCATGGGCTTTCTTTACAAGACCAACATAGCCGTCGTTGGTTCCAATCCGTGGGTCAGTTTTATAGAAGTCGGTAATGGCATATCCGTGGTAAGAATAGGAGGGTGTGTTGTTTTCGACAAAAGGATTGAGCCATAAAGCCGTCATTCCAAGGTCGGCAATATAGTCTAAATGGTTCTCTATGCCTTTCAGGTCGCCACCATGTCTCCCATCCGGATTGCCGCGATTTGCTTTTTCGAGCATTTCAGGACGACTGTCATTGGTTGTATCTCCATTGGCGAAACGATCGGGCATCACAAGGTACACCACATCATGCTGGTCGAAACCATTCCGGTTGGCTGATCCTTCACGCCGTGCTTTTAATTCATAAGGAACTTTAAGGATTCTTCTTCCTTGTTGAAGCAGGTTGATGTCGAACTTGCCCGCTTTCGTTTCTTTCTCTACTGTAAGGTAAAGAAACAGATAATTTTGATTGGGCACTCTTCCAATACTGTCAATATGGATGCCTGAATGCCTGATCTCCGGCTTTAATCCTGCCAGGTCTTTTCCATACAGCAGAATCTGTAATGAGGAATTTTTCATGCCGACCCACCAGCAAGGTGGCTCTGTCCGTTTAACTATAGGCTGAGCCTGAATCAACACACTAATGATTGAGCAGATTATGAAGAGCGATATCCTATTGACCATGGTATGATGCTTAAGTAGAGGTGGACCAGGCTGATGGGTTTATATCATGTAGTGCCTTTAAGATCGGAGCCTCTGCATTTAGCTGGTGCAGAAGCCCCCAGCCTAAAGATTATAGTTTTGTATAGATTTTATATTCCCAGGGACCCAGACTAATCCTGGTGTTAGTGTCAATGGTATAAGGCACGCCGGAAATGTAATCGGTGTAATCGCCATTGGCATCTTTGCTGGTAAGGTTAATGGTCACTTTATTGGCAGAGAGATTGGCTAATACTATTACGCGGTTTGCTTCTTTTTCGCGCATAAATGCCAACACTTCGCTATCATTGGATGTGGCAATTCGGGTGTAGGCTCCCCCCCAGATGCCATTGGCTAATGCCGGGTTGTTGTGCTTGAGGGTAAGAATGGAGCGATAGAAGTCTTTCAATGGATAGTCGCCCCACTCGATCGGGTCTTTCTCGAAGAAGAGGAGCCTGTGGTTGAAGGCTGATTCCTGACCGCTGTATATAAGAGGCATGCCGGGAATTGTGGCGGTAATAACGGCCATCACTTTTGCTGCTTCACCTAAACGTTCCTGTTCGGTTCCATTCCAGGAGTTTTCATCATGGTTGCTGGTAAACTGCATAAGGAAGGCGTAATCAGGGAAGCGGCGGGCATTTGAGTCTATAATGGAATCGAGGCTGTTGGCGGTGAGCTTTCCCTGTACTATTTTATTCATGACATTGTGAGTGCTCCAGGCATACCCCATTTCAAAGGCTGAATCCTGAAGGGCAGGCTCTTCGGCTTCGGCAAGCAGAAACACCGGCTTAATTGAATCGAGAGCCAGACGGGCACGATTCCAGAACCTGGTGGGAACCATCCCTGCAACATCGCAACGGAAACCATCAATATTGGTGTTTTTAACCCAAAATTTCAAGGCCTCTACCATGTAATCATTCACAGCAGGAACTTCATAGTTCAGGTCGGCTACATCGGACCAGTCGAAGGGCGAAACTATCTTTCCCAACGAATCGCGGGTGTACCAATCCGGGTGTTGCGTCAGTAAAGGATTGTCCCAGGCCGTATGGTTAGCCACCCAGTCGATGATAACATACATCCCGTAGTCATGAGCCACTGTCACAAGTTCTTTGAAGCGGTCCATGTTGCCATATTCCGGATTGACAGTAAGGTAGTCTTTTACCGAATAATAAGAGCCAAGAGATCCTTTGCGGTTTACTTCACCAATAGGATGCACGGGCATCAGCCACAAAATATCAACGCCCATTTCTTTTAGCCTTCCAAGATGAGGGATAAGCGCTGTGAAGGTCCCCTCCGGGGTGTATTGGCGGATGTTTACTTCATAGATGTTGGCGTTCTTCACCCATTCAGGGGTCTTGAGAGGTGTGGTTGGAAGTGAAGCGTGTTCCTGTTTAGGTTTGCAACCTCCAATGAAAAGGGAGAGGACTATTGTCCCTACTCCCAGAAGCATAAAGGTTTTTTTCAGATGATTCATGATTGAGTGTATTTGGTTTGATTATAGGTTTCAACTATGTCAGTCAGCGTCCAAAGATTCTCGTCAACCGAGCCAGTTGATTGGCATGTGTTTCGGTCAGTTGCCCGGGCAATAGTCTCCAGCGCCAGTATCCTGACGGTTTTCCTGGAAGGTTCATCCTACATTCTGTTCCAAGTCCCAGGATATCCTGTGCAGGTGCAATGGCGATTCCGGCCACAGTACTCCATGCAAGGCGGATAAAAGCCCAGTGGATATGGTCTTCGTCGGGCTCAAAATAGTCGCGCATCGATTGAAGGTCTTCGTTTTTAGCACTCTTGTACCAACCAGCAGTGGTGTCATTGTCATGTGTCCCTGTATAAACAATACAGTTACGGGTGTAGGTATGCGGACGGAAGTCGTTGTCGTCGGCCGAATCAAATGCAAACTGTAGAATTTTCATGCCGGGAAGATTGTTTCCTTCACGTAGTTCTACCACATCTGGGGTGATAACGCCAAGGTCTTCTGCGATGAGGTTCAATTCGCCCAACTCGTGACCGATAGCCTCGAGCATTTCTCTGCCGGGGGCGTTGATCCATTCTCCTCTGATAGCAGTTGTCTCGCCAAAAGGTACAGCCCAGTAAGCACAAAGACCCCTGAAATGGTCAATACGCACTATATCATAGAGTTTCAGATTGGCCTTTACCCTGTCAATCCACCAACGGAAACCCGTTGATTTTAAGACTTCCCAGTTGTAAAGCGGATTGCCCCAGAGTTGTCCTGTTTCACTGAAATAATCGGGTGGAACACCGGCCACCCAGATCGGGTTGCGGTTTCCATCAAACATGAAAATTGAAGGATTGCACCATGCATCAGCACTATCGTGGGCAATATAGAGGGGAATGTCACCGATGATTTTAATACCCCGCTCATTGGCATATTTCTTTACTGAAAGCCATTGCGAATAGAAAAAGAATTGAATGATACGGTACAGTTCAGCATTGACATTGAGCTCATTCCACAATTGATCGATAGCCTCCTGATAGCGCAATTTCTGCTCGACAGGCCATTGCCACCAGGGGCGCAGTTCGTTTTTCTCCTTGACTGCCATAAAAAGACTGTAGTCAAATAGCCAGTGAGCTTCGTCGTCGCAAAACTGGTTGTAAACCTGACGAGAATTGCCTGAGGCCTGATACAGAAAATTGGTGGCAGCTTTTTTTAACAAGGGCCACTTGACATGATTTACCGTTTCAAAATCGATGAAATCGCTCGCGAAAGGGATGCCCATTGGCAGGTTTTCTTCTGGCAGATAGCCCTGCTGAACCAGCGTATCGAGATCGATGAGCATGGGGTTGCCGGCAAATGCCGAATAGCACTGATAAGGGGAGTCGCCATATCCTGTATGTCCGAGCGGCAGTATTTGCCAGATGTGTTGACGGGCAGAAGTTAGCCAGTCGACAAAACGAAAGGCCTCGGTACCAAGTGCTCCGATTCCGTATTTGCCTGGAAGTGATGTAACGTGTAGCAGTATGCCACTGCTTCTTTCTGATTTCATGTTTGGTTAGTTTGTATTTGACTCTTTATATGTGATTTTCTTGTTTTATTCTTCAGTATGCTTGTGTTCAATAACGAACAATACGGAGATACCTGCCAGCATCATAGAAACACCAGCAACACCGAGCATCATGATTGATGAGCCCCCGAGTGCAGTAAGCAGTACACCTCCCAATAAGCCGGCACAAATCTGGGGAATCGTGATGGTGGCATTAAAAAGGCCCATATACACCCCCATTCTGCTGGCAGGAAGTGAGGCCGAGAGGATGGTATATGGCATGGCAAGGATGGCTGCCCATGCTACACCCACACCTGCCATGGCACCAATCAGTACATACTGGTTGGTGATGAACACCATCGATAGAAGACTTAAACCACCGAAAATCAGAGACCATCGGTAGGTGTTCTTCCTTCCTAATTTTTTCGCTACGCGTGGAATAAGGATAGAGAACAGGGCAGCAAAGAAACTATAAAAAGCAAAAATGACGCCAGTCCAGTTGCCTGCTTCATTGAAAGTGGCTGATGTGCTATCGCCTGGCGTTATGTTCCACACGTTTTCGGCTATACCGTTAGTGGTATACACCCACATAAGGAAGAGCGAAAACCATGAGAAGAACTGAACGATGGCAAGACGCCACATGGTTACCGGTATATCCCGTAAAAGTGAACTTATACTGGTGTGACTCTTCTCTTCTTCTGTAACATTGTTATATTCTTCATATTCTTTTGGCGGATACTCTTTGGTGGAGAAGGAAGTCCACAAAACAGTAATGAGTAATACAGCGCCACCCAGGTAAAACGACCAGATGACCGTAGGGGCGACCTTCTCTCCGTCAGCAGGCGTGTTGGCAACCCCCAGCCATGTCAGAAGAAAAGGAAGCAATGAACCGATGACAGCACCAGTATTGATCAGAAAACTCTGAACCGAATAGCCCAGATTTCGCTGGTCTTCATTGACCATATCGCCTACCAGCGCCCTGAAAGGCTGCATGGTGACGTTGAACGATGTATCCATGAAGAGCAGCATTGCGGCACCAAAAAACAGCGGTGCAAACAGGTAGGCAAAATATTCAGCATTTGGCATAAAGAACATGGCTAGAGCCGATACGATAGCTCCCCCAAGAATAAATGGAACCCTGCGCCCTAAACGTGTCCATGTCTTATCGCTCGATAAACCTACAATAGGTTGAACCAATAATCCTGCAAGGGGTGCGGCCAGCCAGAAGAGGCCCAGATGTTCGGGATTAGCTCCCAATGCCGAGAGGATACGGCTGGTATTCCCATTCTGAAGTGAGTAACCGATCTGAACACCCAGAAATCCAAAACTAAGGTTCCATATCTGCCAGAAACTTAAATTCGGTTTTTTCATCACATTTATTTTGAGTGGTTAATACGATTTCAATATTGTTGGTTCTCTCCTGAGAAAAAGCACCTTAACGATTCCGGAGTGAAAAACAAATTTGTTGCAAACGTTTGCAACCCCTTGATTCTGCACTTGTAAAGATACAATCTTTGGTAACAAAGTAAAAAAAATATTGAAAAGGTCATAAAAAACGAAAGTCATTCGCGTTTTCCCTACACACCATAGCACTTCTGTTCCGGGTCATCCCGAATCAGGTAAATGCCCTGTGTAGAAACCGTAAATATTCGATCCGGAGTGGGTGAATAATTCAACTACCGTATCGCCGGCATTCTCTTAGCTTTTTGAATTGGATCTGCCCGAATGATGATGCAAAGCTAATGATTTTCGATGGGCAGGTACTGATAATTGCCCGCTGACTTAACAACCATGGGCAGGATGAAATGGCTCACCTGGGATAAGTATTCCACCTGCAGTTTATTCTGATTTTCTTCAACGGTATTAACGACCGGGTAGGTGTTTTCCCGGAAGTTGACACCTTCAGCCGAAGGTTCAGGTTTTACCGGGCAGTGTTCACCAAAGGCGATGACGCCAACTGGAAGTAGTAACCTGGAGGGTTGTTTTGGGTGTATGGTTGTAGCGTGTTTATCAGTCCGCAATTTGTCGGATGTTTTTTTTTAGCTTATGGGAGGTTGGCATTACTTGTGTTGACAAATGTTACCATGGTTCCCATCCAGCATGGTTGTATCTGTTGCCTTCTCTGATCTGGATAGAAATTATTGATATTGATGATATGTGTTTGTGTATCGTAACATGCAGTCATGCTGTTCTTCTCTGGCGCTGCTTATATCGCTGATGTGGAAAATGCTGAACGAAATGTGGCCCACGACTGAATTATTTACAAACGCCACAGGCCTGCTGCGATCTGGCTCATGACCACGTGATCAAAGTATACTTATAATAGATTTTGTTGGTTGTGGTTTTAATTTGTTAACACTAACTAAGATACTTGGACTGTATTTTTATACCTTTTTTTTCTGGTTTTACTATAAATTTCGTCATTTTTTTTTTACAAAAGCTATTTTATTATCTTTGCCCATGGAAAAAGGCTCCTGTAGCAAGGTAGAAGCTGCTGCCGGGTAGTCGTTTATGATGTGATTTGGAGCATATAATAACTCCTGTTTGTGCTAAAGTTTGCATGCTGCTTACCTGAATCCTCAGGTGGGTGGTGCTGTGTTACAGTTCACGCGGGTTCATTTGTATTGCTTAAGGTGAATCATGTCCGCCCCAACCTTAGAATGGACCTATCATGAGTCAACAGGAAAAGAAAACATTGTTGCTGATCAATCCTGTCAGCACAGTCCGTAAAGGATTTTCGCAGGATTTGACATCAAAGTATCCTCCTCTCGCATTGGGTATGGTCGCAGCGGCTACCCCTGCTGATGAATGGAAGATTTATATTATTGACGAAAATTTTAATAAAGCACGGGTACGGCATGCCGATCTGGTGGGTATTACTGCTTATACCGAGAATGCTGATCGTGCCTATGAGGTAGCGGCAATGTATCGTGAGCACGGAATACCTGTTGTGATGGGCGGCATTCATGCCTCCATGTGTTCAGGGGAAGCCCGGAAATATGTCGATACTGTTGTTGTGGGTGAAGCTGAACTTACCTGGCCGCAATTGCTCGAAGATTTTAAACAGGGCAGAATGCAACCGATTTATCGAGCCATAGGTTATGCGGATTTAGCGAAACTTCCCCCGGCACGCCATGATTTGTTCCATCCTTCTTATTGGCACCGGATCATCCAGACTTCGCGCGGTTGCCCCTATGACTGTGATTTCTGCACTGTAACTGCTTTTAACGGGAGAATTTACCGCGCCCGTCCTGTTGAAAATATACTTGATGAAATTGAACAATGCCAAGGCAAATACTCAAGTTTTATCTTTGCCGACGACAACCTGATCGGCAACACTCCCGCTCAACGACAGCGGGCGCTCGATCTTTTCAAGGGAATTGTGGCCCGGGGGATTAAAATCGATTGGTTCTCACAGGTAACTGTCGATGTCGCCGAATACCCCGATTTGTTGCATTGGGCCCGGAAGAGCGGGTGTAGGATATTGCTGGTAGGGATCGAAGCCGAAACAATGGAAGGGCTCGATTCAATGAACAAGATTGTGAACAAGCGTAAGGGGGGAATCAGCTATTATAAAAAGGCTTTCAAAACGATCAACAAGCATGGAATATCGGTGTTGGGAACCTTTATCCTCGGGCTTGAAGGTGATACCGAACAGGATATCCGCAACCGGGCAAAATTTATCGTTAAATCTCGCGTCGATGCTGTGCAGTGCTCAATACTGACTCCTTTCCCGGGAACTAAACTCCATAAGCGTCTTGAACAAAACGGACAAATTGCCTGCGATAATTTTCCTGACGATTGGCACCATTTCCGTTTTATGGACCTTGCCTATTTTAATAAGCAAATGAAGCCATCAGTTATGGCTGATGAAATTGAAAAAGCCTGGAGAAAAATTTATTCCAGGCCGTTAATTGTCTATAAATTATTCAGAACATGGTTGGCTACAGGATCTTTTGTGGCTTCATGGTGGGCTTTTGAAGCCAATATACGTTATCGGCGTGATGTGCTTGAGAAGCCGGTAAGAAGAGACTTTTCAAGGGAATTTCATGGGAATGTCGACAAAGTTCAGGAAAGGCACTCATAAGCAGCACTACATGAAACAAAAACCTACCGGGAACAGGGCAGTAGCCGCTAATCACTGACCTCTGGTTTATATACAATCATGACCTGACCTGAGTGAACTATTGCCAGGCAGTTTGTCTGAGTTGAAGGAAAAATTACTGTAATAATTGGTGCTTAGGCAGCATAGAGGACTTTTGAAATTTGAGGCCAATTAATCCGTCATCTTCGAAGAAATGCTAATAAACATCTTTTCAGAAGAAACGCCCATAGCGTCTGTTTGGATACTTGTAAGCCACAGTTGCCCGATTATAAATTATTAGTCGATCTCTGTCAATTTGCTGAGTTTTCACCATAAGAATCATATCTGATTAGTAAATGCCCTTTTATGCTTTACTATAATTACCGGAAGTCAGTTTACTTGTTAGCCCAATCATCTCAATATTAATTCTACAGCCAAAAGCCTGTGGAAGATGGCAGTTTGCAACTATCTTTGCATCCTATACCTGAATCATTATTTATTAATTAAATTCTACTAGTCATGTTATTACAACAAGTTGATCCTGACGAAGCTACTGGGAAAGTTGCTGATGTATACCGTTCCATGATGAAAGCCATGGGGATGATCCCCAATGCCTTTAAGATGTATAGTGTGAGTGAGGAGCTTCTCGTCAAACAGTACGAAGGACTTGCTTACTTTATGGCCAATAGTGGACTGAGTGGAAAATTGCTCGCCTTCATTCGCCTGCTCGTATCATATACCGAACAGTGCGACTATTGTGTTGGAGTAAATACTGGCATTCTGATGCAATATGGGGTGCTGCCCGGGCAAATTCCTGGTATCCGTCAAGATCCCTCCACAGCCCCATTACCTGAAAATGAACTTAAACTCCTGTTATTCGTCCTTCAGGCAGTTAACTCCCCTGCTTCTATTGAGGAAGGAGACATAACCCCTGTCAGAAATGTTGGTTGGACTGATAAGCAGATATTCGACGCTACATTCCATGGTGCCATGCAGGTTGCAAGCGATAAATTGCTTGTGGCTTTTAAGGTTATAGCCGACTAATTCCAACCGCGGGTAAACGTAAACCGGTTTTCGTCCGACATTGATGGCTCATACAGGTACCCTTCGGTATCAAAAGCCTTCAGATGTTCAGGATCCGAAAGCCGGTTTTCTATTATAAACCGGCTCATCAGTCCACGTGCCTTTTTTGCAAAGACAATTACCATGATGAATTTTCCGTTTTTGAATTCTTTGAAAGCAGGGGTTATTAACTTAATTTTCCCACTCATGTATGGTAGCACCGCTTTGCTGTACTCATCAGAAGCAAGGTTTATCAGGGTGTTGTCGCCCTGATCTGCCAGATCAGCTTCAAGTGCTTTCGCGATCTTTTTCCCCCAGAAGTTATAAAGGTTGCTTGACTTTTCCAACCTGAGGGGAATCCCCATCTCTAGGCGGTAGGGTTGTATTCCGTCAAAAGGTCTCAGGATTCCATAGAGTCCTGATAAAATGCGCAGATGTTTTTGGGCGTATGCAAGGTCTCCTGCCGATAGCGTTATGGCATTTAGTCCATTGTACACCTCGCCGTCGAAGGCTGCGGCAGCATGAACTGCCTCCTCACCAAAGGGATAGTGCCAATGCTGAAAACGGTTATAATTAAGTTCGGACAGATGTGAATTAATCTTCATCAGCTTACTCAGATCTTCAGGTGAAAAGCGTCTGAGGCGCTTGATCAGTTGTTTCGACTCAGCCGGAAACCTGATCTCTGTGTTCATGGTTTCCATGAACCGGCGTTTGTCGGCAATGCGTTTGGCTGGTGCGATAATGGCGATCATAGGAGTATTGGTTATGTCAATGACGGGGTTTCATATTTGTCTTTGATATTTTTAACAGGACTCTGAATTGTATTTCTTCCGGTTGTGTGTTGGCATATATTGTGTTTTTAATACTTTTAAAAGTTAACATCATCGACTATAAGGTTAAGCTTTCTGGTTCTCGACCTTCCTCATACTACATGCTTCGCGTTCGTTCTGGTGTTTCCGGCCTCATGAACTAACTGCGCGAATAGGATTATTGTGACTAATATACCGTAGTTATTCTGATGAATGTATACTGGTGGCGGGCAGCTTTATCTCTTGCTTTGGCGTTGTCCGTAACCAGAATATTTAGCATGTTCAACAACATTAGCTCTGGGATATTTTTCATTACTTCATTTTTACCATCGTTGCTCTGCCTGTACTTCCTCCTCCGGTTACAGAGATATGATAGACCCCCTGATGTATCCCGGAAAGGCCGACCCTGTATGTTTCACATCCCTGTGGTACAACCTCCGACCAGATTAACCTGCCAGCCAGATCGTGCAATGTAATTACTATCGGCGTATTGTTATAATCAGATAGCCTGATCTGTATGTAGTCCCTGGCAGGATTTGGCCAAAACGCTAACTTGCCGGGTCTTACAGGATTTGCATTACCCGTATAAAGTGTTGACCCTCTCAGGTAGAGTAACTCCGAGCTATCGGTGTGTGGAAGGAGGGTGAAAGTGTAAAGCTGTTGGTTTTCGTCGGTCAATATGATTTTTTTTACCCGCTGTGAGTTTTCAATCATCAGGCATACCAGTGTATCGGCTGTAAGTGCTGCTGAGGTAGCTGTAATGGTGAGAATTGAATCAAGTGGACTGTAAGCCTGATTGAATTTGAAATTGTAACGTTGTCTCCAGAACCGTCCGTAATCCTCAAAGTTCAGAATGCCACAAGCCGGTTGATCCAAATTATCGATCAGCATCTTTTCAGCATCTGTCTTCCATTTTCGCGTGGGATGAATCAGAATAATATTCGGGGCATAATTATTCGCTTGGCACCTGACCACTTCTTTCCAGATGGCTACCTTCTCCGGATAATTGGTCTGACTGATAGGATCAGCACTGAATACATCGCTGAGCATCATCGGAACCTCCAGCACATTCCCCAGTGCTCCCGACCATGTATAGCCTTCACGCTCGAAGTAAGGAAAGGCTGTCAGAACATCACATGCCGGGAATGATGAATTGTATTGATGGCCTGTTGCCTCCAGCACCGTATTCATTGATTCGTTGGTGAGTAAATGACCCGATCGGAACGAGATAATCGGGATTCCAAGGTCGCTGGTGAGCAGGTTTTTTGAGACTTCTATCTCTCCATAAGTGGATCCGTTGAGGGTTCTTTCAAGCGAACCATCATAAAATGGTTTATACGTACTGGTGTCAAGCCCTGGCTGCCCCATGGGGAAGTGGTCGTCGTCGTCCAAGTCAGGGAAATGACCTACAGAGTGATTTCCGATGGTGTGCCCATCTGTCAGAATATCCAATATTTTCAATACCGACTGACTATTGTACGATGCAGACATGTAATCGTCCTTGAAATAGCGGGTGATCATAAAATAATGACACCTGAAATTGTTCGATTTTTCATAAGCCGACATGTGCCACATGGTATCATAAGAGGTGCGGGCATCAACATCATGGGTTGGAATCAGGGCGGTAGTATAACCTCTGGGGATGGTAAATTTCCATGCCATGACGGGATTTATCATATTCCATACCGACCGGATGAAAAATGGGAATACATCGGCACTGGGTTCGAAGCCATTGCTATATATCCGCTGAGCCTCAAAGTCGCGGTTAAGTTGCCCGCGCTGAATCACATCGCGCCATTCCAACCCGAAAAGGTAAGTGATGCCGGTTCCTGTCAGTTTCTTGATGACGGCGGTTTCACCGCTGTCAAATTCTGCAATCGAACTTCCTTCTGTGAGCGTATAACCGTATGATTTTATAACTGTTGTATAGGTTGACCTTCCAAGGCTGATGGTCTTTTCCTGTGGCTCATCAAAGTACACAAGTTCAGGGAGGGGAGCATCAATCCATGTCATCAGGTGCCGGTCTTTTGTCTGGCTGTATGTCCCATAGCCAAATAGCCCGCTGAAATCCGCCTTTTTGCATGCCGGGGATACAAGCACACCTCCGTTGGTTACCCAGTCGGTTAGGGAAGCCAGTTCGTCGGCTGAAAACGATTGGTCTATCACAGGTGAGGAAAACAGTATTAAAGACCCTGCAAGTGCTTCGTTGAACTGATCTGTCTCGATGAATGGGATTCCGGCAATCTCGAGCATATGTCTGGCTGAATAGAGATGACTGTCGTCTGACTCCTGGTTGCGGCTCATCATGTCAAACAACACCGCATGTCTTACTGATTGTGCAGTTGCTTTCTTTTCTGCCACCAAAAACAAGAAGGTCGCGAGAGTAAAGATGATTACATTTTTCACTTATATGAGTATTGAAGGATAGTCAAAACAGTCAGAGAACCATTTCTGTTCTGGCGTAGCCTGAGAGGATAAAGTTACGCATAATACTTCAAAAAGTTCATTGCATAAATATAAATGTACACTGGCGCAATTTCAACAGACTTTGGTTTTACCCATTGGTCATGATTTTCCTGCTCATTTAATGCCGGTACTCGGCAGATAAACCTGATAGAACACAGATTTGTTTAGAAATTGGAGCACAAGGATATAGGTGCAGATATTGAGCTAAATCCCCGATTCGATTTTCTCAACAGCCAACCGCCACCCGATAAGAGAACTATTTCAGTGCAGTTAAGCATTTTGCAGGGTTTTACAACCCTGTTATCAGGGCGTCGTCAATCAGTCTGTCGTCAGCTAAATTAGGGATTGTCACCATCAACAATGGTTCAGCCTGCATAGCCCTTTTTATCGCAAAGACAGCTTCCTCGTTGCGTGCCCATGAACGGCGGGCAATGCCATTATTCACATCCCAGAAGAGCATGTTTTTTAATCTGCGGTCTGCATCGGCTGAACCATCGAGCACCATGCCGAAGCCTCCATTGATTACCTCACCCCAGCCAACACCACCTCCGTTGTGGATGGAAACCCATGTGGCTCCTCTGAAAGAGTCCCCAATCACATTCTGAATGGCCATATCGGCGGTAAAGCTTGAACCGTCATAGATGTTGGATGTTTCACGGAACGGGCTGTCAGTACCTGAAACATCGTGATGATCGCGCCCGAGTACAACTGGCCCTTTTAGTTTTCCATCTGCAATGGCCTTGTTGAAGGCTTCGGCAATCCGGGTCCTGCCTTCGGCATCGGCATACAGAATGCGGGCCTGCGACCCGACTACCAGCCTGTTTTCTTCGGCCTGTCTGATCCAGCGCAGGTTGTCCTCTATCTGCCCTTTTATCCTTGCAGGTGCGTTTGGCAGCATCTCCTCAAGGATGTCTCCGGCGAGGGTATCAGTCAGTTTCAGGTCTTCGGGTTTGCCTGATGCACATACCCAGCGGAATGGTCCAAATCCGTAATCGAAACACATTGGTCCCATGATGTCCTGCACATACGACGGATAGCGGAATTTCCCGTCTGCCCTGAACACGTCGGCTCCGGCACGTCCGGCTTCCAGCAGGAAGGCATTCCCGTAATCGAAGAAATACATCCCTTTGGCTGTAAGTGTGTTGATGGCGGCCACATGCCTCTTTAGCGTCTCCTGAACCTTTATTCTGAACAGGGCAGGCTCTTCGGCCATCATCCTGTTTGATTCCTCATAGGTAAGTCCTGCCGGATAGTAACCACCTGCCCAGGGATTGTGTAATGAAGTTTGGTCGGAGCCCATATCAACCACGATATCTTCTTTGGCCAGCCTTTCCCATAAGTCAACAATGTTGCCTAAGTAGGCCAGCGAAACAGTTTCTTTGGCCTTCACCGCTGACCTGATGCGGGCAAGGAGTTCATCCAGGTCCTCATGCAATTCGTTAACCCAGCCCTGTTCAAAACGCTTTCGTGCTGCCTTGGGATTCACTTCAGCTACTACACCCACAACACCGGCGATCACGGCAGCCTTGGGCTGAGCACCCGACATACCCCCGAGACCGGAGGTGACGAAGAGCTTACCGGCCAGACTTTCTCCCGGCTTCGAATGCATACGTCCTGCATTCAAAACAGTGATGGTTGTGCCGTGTACTATTCCCTGCGGACCGATATACATAAACGATCCGGCAGTCATCTGGCCATACTGGGATACGCCAAGCGCATTGAACCGCTCCCAGTCATCGGGTTTCGAATAATTTGGAATTACCATTCCGTTGGTCACTACAACACGCGGTGCATCGGGGTGGGAAGGGAAGAGCCCCATGGGATGGCCTGAATAGAGTACCAGCGTCTGTTGATTGGTCATCTCTGCCAGATATTTCATGGTAAGCAGGTACTGTGCCCAGTTTTGAAAGACGGCTCCGTTGCCACCATAGGTAATCAGTTCATGCGGGTGTTGCGCTACGGCATCATCGAGGTTGTTATTGAGCATTAGCATGATGGCAGCGGCCTGTTTCGATTTGCAAGGGTAATCGCTTACCGGGTGGGCGTAGATTTTGTAGGTTGGCCTAAAACGGTACATGTAGATACGGCCATAGTCTTGCAACTCTCTGGCAAATTCAGGTGCCAGCACGGCATGATGCTTTGGATCGAAGTAGCGCAGTGCATTACGCAACGCAAGTTTCTTCTCTTCTGCTGTAAGAATCTCTTTTCGTTTCGGGGCGTGATTGACTGTTGGGTCGTAGCTACGAACAGCAGGCAGGATATCAGGAATGCCCTGAAGTATAGCGTGCTGAAATTCTTTTACTTCCATGTGGCTTTGAATATTGGTGATTAATTAATAACAGCGGAGGCTGACAGGTGGAGGTCAGATGCTGTCGGAAGCGTTCTTCACGATCTGATATAGAAATTCCCGGGCCCGGAACAACTGCGCTTTAACGGTGCCTAATGGCAGGTTGAGTTCGTCGGCAATCTCTTCGTACGATAATTCTTTAAAATATCGCATCTCGATCAGTGTCCGGTAATGGGGTTTGAGCCGTTCTACGATTCCGCGCATCAACTGGATCTTCTGTTTTATGATATAAGATTCCTCGGGATCGGGTGTTTCGGCGGCTACGGTGTGATGTATCGAGTAATCATCTTCTCCTCCACGCCCGACAGGTTGATCAAGCGATATCAGGTTCATCTTTTTCCGGCGGATGAAATCGATGCAATTGTTACTGGCAATCTTGAATAACCAGGTGCTGAAGGCATAGCTGGGTGCGTATTGGTGTAGATTTCTGAAGGCCTTTCCAAAAGCTTCGATCGTAAGATCTTCGGCATCTGTTGGGTCGTTTGTCATCTTGAGCAACAGGAAATAGAGTGAATCCCGGTAGTTCTTCATGAGTTCGGCATAGGCCCGCTGATCACCATGGTTAAGGGCTGCCAGAACCAGTTGGTAATCGCGTGCGGCTTTATCGGTCAGATTTGGGTTTACTTCCATTTTCCCTGCTTGAACATCGGATTTGTGAACATGATGAAGGGATTTACTATCATGGTAAAAACCTCCAGAAATGGCGAAAATAGCAAGAAATTACGTTCGTTGAGGCGTTTCATCCATTTTTTCGTCAGGAAAAGCTGGCTGGCAAAGCGTAAGAATGCTGCTCCAGCGACAAAAGGCCATTGATAAAGCGTTATTAACAAGGTTATTAGTAATCCATAGAACAGAAATTGAGTGGCACTATAACTCGCCAGAACAATTTTATGCCTTGTTTTATAATATTCGCCTGTCGACAGATGACGACGTTTTTGTTTTACCCAATCCATAAACGACGACTTTGGGGCGCTCACTGTGCGGTTGTTGATTCCCGTGACGACACGCGTATTCTTTGCAGTAGCTGTCTGGTTGATGAACAGGTCATCGTCGCCTGATATCACCCTGTAGTGCGAGATGAATCCGTTGGCTTTGTAAAACAGACTCTTCTTGTACGACAGGTTTCGTCCGACGCCCATGTAAGGCAAACCAGCCATCGCTAACGACAGGTATTGCATCCCTGTATGAAGTGTATCAAACCTGATGAGCTTGTTCAGGAAGCCCGGAAGGGTTTGATATGCTCCATATCCAAGTACAATTTCGGTTTTCTGGTCATATCCGTCGATCATTTGCCTGATCCATAAGTCGGTGGCTGGCTTACAGTCTGCATCAGCCAGCAGCAAAATTTCATGGGTGGATGATTTTATGCCGATGCTCAACGGGAATTTCTTGCCAACGAAAAAGTTAGGCCGTTCGATCAGATTGACCACTTTCAGGTTTGCATGTTGTTCGGCCATGAGTTTGAGCAGGTAATAGCTGTCGTCGTCGGAGGCATCGTTCACCACTACCACTTCAAAGTTTGGATAATCCTGAGAGAGGTAGAATGGCAGGTTGGCTTTCAGGTTTTCACCCTCATTCTTGGCGCAGATCACCACCGATACCGGAGGTGAGGACGATGTAGCCCTTGGCTTGCTAAATACAGGCCGACTGAATATCAACCAGTAAAACAGCAACTGTAGAAATACTGTTGCCTGAAATGCGATTAAGAGAACAAATAAAACTGATTCAAAGGTCATACCTGCCAATATTGGGCGCAAAGATAGGTCAAACCTCTGTGTTCTGGAAACGATCAACAGGGAAGTTATTCACAGGTTATCAACCATCACGATGCATAGCTGTAAATCAGCTGTTAGTATTTGAACCGGAGAAACAAAAAGCCCAACCAGTTGAGAGGTCGGGCTTTTCGTGATCCGGGCGCGATTCGAACGCGCGACCCGCAGCTTAGAAGGCTGCTGCTCTATCCAACTGAGCTACCGGACCAGTTTAGCGGTGCAAAAGTACGACTTTTTTCTTTTTTGACGAAATATCCAGCCCCTCGGACTTGCCCAACTGTCAAATATTTCTAAAGTTTTTCATTGACTTTTCCAGAATAGCAATCGGGAGGCATTGCCTTTGACAGTGACTGCCGATTGCTATCGTGAGTCTTTGACTTTGATTATCAGTAATTTTTAAGTAGGTAATTATTTAGTTAGTTCACTTGAATTTATCGTCGGATTGAAAATTACTGAACCGGGGTATTTTGGGGTTTATGTCTCCTTTGGTTAGTAATTGAGGATGTTTTGAGAGCTTTTTGAAGATTCATCTCACTTGGGGCGTTAAAGTAAGTTGCTGTAATTGTATCGTCCCCGGCTCTCAAATTCCAATCAATATCAGAGAATATTGGGAAAGCCGGATGTTATGCTCCCCAACTTCTGCAAGGCTGGTAATACGTGTCATTTTTTGGGATGAACCGTAGATCAACCGTAGATCAACCGTAGATCAACCGTAGATTAAGCGTAGATTAAGCGTACGGTTAAGGTCTGTTCACGATTGATTTTCGTCTGGTCTTAGTTGTATATTCTTTTAATAGCATACTGATTTAATACAAAAACTGTACCGTGGCAGGTTACCCTGATTTTTGAGTATGACTTTGACCTTGACTCCCAATTGCTATCTGGAGGCTTTGTCCATCGCCGGGATTGTCGTTGACAAAAATGATGAAATTGATTCAGTGCCGCGATCCGCAACACTGATGGGCTGTTGTAGAGACGCACGGCCGTGCGTCTCTGATCTGCCCTTTGGTACGGCTATCGTTCCGATGGTTATCCAAAGTCAGAGTAGAGTCAAGACATGCCTTGTCTCTACAACTTGCAGGTTATTTAAGGTTCTGTTCAATCCATGGCTTAGTGTATGAGGGTTTCAGAGGTATGCGAAGGTTTAAGGCTCGCAAATAAAGCCGGGATAATGCCGATAGCTATCGGAAGATTGGAAATTGCTTTGTAAACTTATACAGCACAATATCTTCAACCTTATGGCGTAAATATGAAGGACTAACAACCATATATTATAACAATGAGTAAAATAGGATTTCTAAAAGATCAGATTATTGAATCCCGGAATTTTGTAAACCGATTAATTTCTGAAATTCCGGAAGACTTATGGTATACAATACCTGATAATACTGATGCTAATTTTGCATGGCAAATTGGACATTTGATGATGAGTCAGAATTTTCACGCAATAACTTCTATAACTGGGCGAAATAAGAAAGTCTATGAATTGATTCCTGTTGCAGAATTTGTTGAGATATTTAATGGGATGGGATCTTTGCATAGATCGGTTGAAAAGGATTTGATTCCAACTTCAATGTTAAAAGAGCAATTTGATACCATTCATACGATATGTCTTGATAATCTTAGTAAGCTATCAGATGATATATTGAGCGAAGAAATACCTTTTAAGCATCCAATTGCAGTGACCAGATATGAAGCTCTTTCATGGAGTTTTAAACATGAAATGTGGCATAGTGCTGAGATGGAAGCAATTAAAAAAAATCTAAATCATCCTGTAAAATGGATTTAAAATTTAAATGACAAAATGCACGACAGTACAACAAATAGTATTTAAACGCGCTGCCATGCCCATCGCCCTCTGTAATGATACGCTTTCCGATAGCGGCGATCTATATCGGTGTTGAACGGAACCTACTGCAGTTATGGAATGTTAATGTTAGGTTGTACTTTTGCCTGGTTGTACTGTGTGTTGTTAGAATTTGTTTTTGCAATTGAGATTCGTCATTTTCGTTGGTTATAGGGGCGGTACGGTTCGACAGGCGATTTCTCAGCAATAGACTCCTGATCAGAGTACAAATGTTAGACTACTTTATAAGATTACACTAAACCAAATAGTTAACTATATGAATAGAATTATTCAGTTATTGATACTCGCAACCTTAATGATTGGTTGTGGGCCATCAGTTAAAGATTTGCCTGATTTGAACCAATTGCCAGACAACCAACCTTCAACAGAGAAGATTGAAAAGGATTTACGGAAATTAGTTAAAGAAGCCAATCTTAGTTTTCGAACTAATAGCAATCAAGAGACCTATTCTCTGTTAAAAAATTCATTAAAAGGATTTGATGCCTATATTTCAGAGGAGAATTCTTTTAATTACAGTAATCGAACTGGATTTGACCTTACAATTAGAGTACCTGCTGAAAAATTTGATACCCTTTTAAATTTCATTGTTTCCAATGTTAATATAAAGGAGCTTGATAATAAATCGACCCAAATAAAGGATGTTACAGAAGAATTCATTGATTTTCAAGCTAGGATTAAGATTAAAAAGGAATCGGAGCAAATACTGACAGAGCTGTTACTGCGATCTAAAAATCTATCAGAGACTTTAGAAATTCAAAAACAATTGACCGATTTGCGTACCGATATTGAGTCAGTTGAAGGACGACTTAAATACCTGACAGATCAGGTAAATTTTAGTACAATCAGAGTTTCGTTTTATGAAAACATTAAATACTCCAAACGCTTTTTTACTGATTTCTGGGATGCATTAAAAGTTGGTTGGCAGGTGTTTTTACATATATTAACAATATTAGCATATTTATGGGTTGTAGTACTTATATTCTTTGTAATTATATTTGGATCTAAATATCTAAAAAAGAGAAATGTAGATAAAAGATAATGTGGACGTTGGGGATAGAATAAAAAATAATAGCCCGGCCTTAATAAAGCTATATGTCAATTGCGGTAGGTTCCAGATATGGATGCTCATAGCCATCTCCCGATAGTTATCGCAAGCAAGTAGGCTTGACAGGAAAGAAACATGCACCCGGCAATTGCAAATGGTATTTTACGTTAGTGTATATATAATTACTTGATTCAGGTACTGCATAAAAGGAAAATAAACATAATAGTTATGGAAATTGAGGAGAAAGTTTGTAGTAAGTGCGTTTTAAGTGATGAAATAGAAGGAGTTATTATTGGTGATGATGGAATTTGTAATTATTGTAAGAATTTCAAACCTTTTGTCCCTTATGGGGAGTCAAAATTGCTGAAGATACTGGAAAAGGCAAAAAGGAAGAACAGATTGTACGACGCCCTTGTTCCGTTGAGTGGCGGGAAAGACAGTACTTATGTTTTATATTTAGCTGTTAAAAAATACAAACTAAATGTTTTAACTTATACTTATGACAATGGTTTTGTAAGTGATTTTGCCAGAAAGAATATTGACTCTTCTATTAGAAAATGCAATGTCGATCATATTTGGGTTAAACATGATGAGAAGTTGATTGAAGAGCTATACCGCACGGCACTTATGCAATCAGGTGAAATATGCGGTGTTTGCGGGGTTGGAATTGAGAGAAGCATGTTGAAAATTTCGGAAGCATGGAAAACTCCTGTTATTTTATTAGGTCATTCAGCCACAGAAGAAAATTCATTTACTTCTGAAAATATATACGATCAAAATAGATTGAAAGCTATATTCGGAGCGAATGGAAACATTAGTCAACAATTCATTAAGCGATTTCTGGTCTATCCTGATTTAGACTTTATTCGCAGCTATCTCTTTACTAAAACTGGTCGATTTGGGAAGAAGGTGAATATTCTATACTATTTAGATGTTCCATCTGATAAGGAAATAGGGGAAATTTTAAAGAATGAAATGAACTGGATAGAGCCCGATCTGTCAAAATATACCAGACACTTTGATTGTATCGCTGAACCTTTCACTAATTATGTGCGGGAAAAACGATTAAACAGCTCAAGACGTTTACCGCAATTATGCAATATGATACGAAATAATGAAATGACCAGAGAAGAGGCTTTCCAGATTTGCATAAATGATAAAGAAAGCCTGCGGCTCGATAATTTTGATCCAATAATGAAAAGGCTAAATCTCGCGGAAAAAGACATTCAGAAAATTACTTCTATTCCTTTTAATGTATATGGTAACAAAACATCGATGTCAAATAAAATATTCGCTATTGCCAGAAGCATCTTAAAAGAGAATGCCCATTAATACAGTGCATAGAATTCTGATAATGTTAATGGTGCGTTTTACCGAAAGTGCTGAACATGAAGATTAGCATAATTTGCATAATTAGTAGTAACTTTGTGGTGATACATCATTAAATACCAAACACTTATATTTGAATTGTTTTGTCCCATTTAAGTAACAGGAGATAAATTATGCAAAAAGTTTTATTAGCTGGTGCTACAGGATATTTAGGCAGTTATATCCTGAAAGAATTGATAAATCAAGGTTATCAGACCAGGGTAATAGTCAGGAATCCTGACAGGATTAAAGAATCCCGGCATGATTTGGTTGAAATATTTAATGCAGAGATTACTCAACCCGGATCTATAGTTAATTGCTGTAATAATGTCGATACGGTCATCTCTACAGTTGGTATAACTCGACAGAAGGATGGATTAACATACATGGATGTTGATTTCCAGGCAAACCTTAACATCTTAAAAGAAGCTCAGAAAAGTGGTGTAAAAAAATTCATTTATATATCTGTTTTAAACGGCGATAAACTGACGCAGTTAAAGATATGCGAAGCAAAGGAGAAGTTTGTCAGCTCATTAAAACAGTCAGGTATTGATTATTGCATAATCAGGCCAAACGGGTTCTTCTCAGATATGTCGGAATTTTTGAAGATGGCTCAAAATGGAAGAATTTATTTATTCGGAGATGGCAGGTTAAAGGCAAATCCAATTCATGGAAGTGATTTGGCAAAAGTATGTGTAGATTCTGTCAAACTTAATGAAAAGGAGGTTAATGTTGGTGGTCCCCAGACATTGTCTCAATTTGAATTGGCTGAAATTGCTTTTAAAGTGGCAAATAAGAAAACAAGAATTACATTTATTCCAATTTGGATTGCCAGATTTATTATTAAAATAGTCAAAACATTTACAGGTAGTAAAACTTACGGCCCTTTAGAGTTCTTTATGACAGTATTGACGATTGACATGATTGCACCCGAATATGGAGAAAGGACAATAGAAGAGTTTTACAGAGGATTATTAAAGTAAACGATATACAGCAAAAAGCACTCAAATGTGCCGCTAGTTCAAGTACGTCAATAATTTAAGCCAATGTTGAACAGACTCTAATGTTGTTATGAATTGCAATTGAAGTATTAAAATTCGCTGAGTGCTTAAGGTGAAAATTAGAAAGCGTTTATCTTTTGCACCAACAACTGTTATGTTGTCAGTTATCCGTTTCTATAGAACAGATGACCGCAGCTATATCTACTGCTGAATTTCACAAATCCATTTGATGTAGTACAAGATATTTTAAAGAGACAAATTATGATAATTGATTCACATTCTCATGTTTTTCTACCGGTCGAAAAGCATCTTGAAATAATGGGAAATGATGGCATCGATAAGACCGTTTTATTTCCAACGATTATTCATCCGGAAAAGACATCAGACTATTCTGAATATAAGGAGGAATTGAGACTATTAAACAAGATATTGAGAGGTGAAATAAATCCGACTGATCTAAGGATTAGGGCAATTAGTGAGTTAAAGCAGATTACTAATGATTATCCTGATAAGTTTGTTGGCTTTGGTTCCTGCCCGACAGGACTTGATTTAGAACAAACGGGGAAATGGATAAACGACTATGTAATTGAGAATTCATTTAAAGGGATAGGTGAATTGGCGTTTGGTGAGGGTCAGGTAAATAAAGCTGAAAATATTTTTAAATCAATATCAGGCAATGTTCGATATCCATTATGGTTTCATACATTTAATCCATTGACATTAAATGATATAAAAGAGCTTTTAGTTTTAGCCAAAAAATATCCTGACGTAGTCGTTATTTTGGGGCATGGTGCCGGTAGTTATTGGCTTGAGATAATAGAGGAAATTGTAAACATGAAAAATGTATATTTTGACATTTCAGCATCGTTTACTATATATTCTGTAAAAGTATCATCAGAGTTGATACCTGAGCGTGTATTGTTTAGTGTTGATATGCCTTATAATAGTCCGGCTGTAATGAAAAAGATTGTTGATGAAAGTGTAAAGGATCAGGTGGTAAAGGAATTAATACTGGCGAATAATATTAAGCGATTATTAGGTATATAAATTCCTGCAATCTAATTATTCAGGAAGTACCAACAGCTTTCGGTGAAGTCTTAATACCGGGGCTAATGGCTTACCATTTCCATACTTATATCAATTGTGAGGCGATCTGCCGATTGGAGACGCCTTGCAGATGCAGTGGGAGCATCTGTTTAATCCTGCTCATACCTTATATCTGCTCCGACATTGGGCTGACTTTACTTACTCATTTTGGTTCCATCCTGTTAAGTATTTATGCCAATGGTTAATGGATATGCTCCGTTATATCCACCATTGTTTTTAAGGTATGAATTTTTTAAAAACAGTTGTTGAAGTATGTCCACCGAAGCCAAACGTATTGTTCAAGGCCACCAGCACTTCTTTGTTAATAGCTTTGAGTGGGGTGAAGTCTAATTGCGGGTTAAGCTCAGAATCTCTTTCATTGAGGTTAATAGTCGGGGGAATTATCGAATTCCCGATGGCTTTAATACAAGCTATTGCCTCGATAGCACCGGCTGCTCCCAATAAATGACCCGTCATTGATTTGGTTGCACTGATACTGATTTTGTGCAGCGAATGCGTAAATACCTTTTCGATGGCTTTACACTCACTGGTATCGCCTACATGAGTTGAGGTGGCATGCGCATTTATATAATCGACTTCACCGGGCGATATACCCGCATCCGATAAGGCCTCCTCCATCGCCACAATGGCTCCTAATCCTTCAGGATGCGTTATGGCAACATGATAAGCATCGGATGCTGCACCATATCCGGCAAGTTCACAATATATCTTTGCACCCCGCTTCAGGGCATGCTCAAGCTCTTCGATCATCAGTACTCCGGCTCCTTCGCCAGCTACAAAGCCGTCCCGGGTTTTATCGAATGGGCGGGAGGCCGTTTCAGGTGAGTCGTTTAGTGTCGATAATGCCTTCATCGAATTGAAGCCACCAATTGCCGACTGAGTGATGGATGCTTCCGCTCCCCCTGCCAAAATAATATTGGCACGTCCTAACCGGATTAGGTCCAACGCATTTCCTATCGCATTGTTTGAAGAAGCACATGCCGATGAAATCGTATAACTGACCCCATGTAAGCCATATCTGATTGATATTTGTCCGGTTGCGATATTGGCGATCATCTTAGTGATAAAAAATGGGCTGAATCTCGGTATACGATTGCCATCAGCGAAGTTTATTATCTCTTCCTCAAGTGTTTGTAGTCCACCAATCCCGGTGGCTACGATTACACCAACCTTATTAAGATCACAGGTTTTAAGGTCGAGCCCTGAATCTTTTATACACTCATCCGCTGCTGCGATGGCATATTGGGTGTATGAATCCATTTTTCTGGCTTCCTGCTTCTCCATGTATTGCAAGGGATCAAACCCCTTAACCTCGCAGGCAAATTTGGGCCTGAAGTTGGTTGTGTCAAACTTTGTAATGGGGGCGGCTCCACTTTTCCCCTTTACCAGGTTTTCCCAGAAATCGTTCACATTATTGCCAATGGGCGTTACTGCGCCCAAACCGGTAATGACTGCTCTTTTCATATTTTTTACTTTAAATATACTAATGAGTGTTTAATGTACTTACTAAAATGAGTGTTTAATGTACTTACTAATAAGTAAAACATTCTGATAAATTGCTTAAGGTTTCAAATCTTCAATGATCGACTGGCATACAGCTTTATAGTCAAATTTATCAATAATTCTCGACAACTGCAAACTTGCTACCAGACACGAAAAAATGAGGGTAGCTTTATTTTGCGGCTCGTCATTAAATGAAAAGATATTATTCATCTTACCTGAGGTTAGAATGCCAGCCAGCCAGTGGTGAATAATTTCAGTCATCTTAACAAGCTCTGCTTTAGTTGTATTGCTTAACGTATTAATATCAGGACCTAAGGAGCCCACAAGGCATAATTTCTGTTCTCTGTGGCTTTTGATGTAAATTTTAATGAAGGTCTCGAGTTGCTGCCATTCGTCGAATTTTCGACTATGCATATTGTCAATCATCTCCTCAAACCGTTGGATATTTGTTTTTATAATGCTGGTTCCCAGGTTCTCTTTTGAAGGAAAATAATAGTGAACAGCGGCGTTTTTGATTCCCAGCTCTGTAGAGATATCCTGGTAGCTGAAGGCGTTGTATCCTTTTGTGCGAATGAGGTTTTCTCCCAATTCTATGATTTTCTCACGGGTTACAGACATTCTGGATTCTTTAAAAATTTATTTGCAAATATACTTACTAATAAGTAAGATGATGTGTTTTTATGCTTTTTTAACACATTCATCATACATGTATGCTTGTTTAATATCTTTGTGAAAAGAAAAGTTTTTTTTTCATATAGGATTCTGTTCAACGCAAACAGGGAGATAGGATGATTTCTTTGACATAAAAAAGCAATTACCTGACTCTTTAAGTTAGTGATCGGTGTGTATCTTCGCAATGGTAACTAATGGTCTGAACTACCATGCCGTGCTGCATATTTTAGTCTCCATTGTGTTACGGCATTGCGCGCGATTAAAGTTTGATTATCTGTAACGAATTGTGATTTGTTTCATTATGACTGAATTTGAAAGAAACAACCATGTATTATTAGGGTTGATTGATAAATGGATGCCGGTATTTCTGACCTTACCCGAAGAAGTAGCGGAGAACAGGCGAAATAACCAAAACCGTACAATTAAGCAGATCTTGGGACATCTGATTGATTCTGCTACGAATAATACCCATCGGATTATCCATTTGCAATACCAACCGAATCCTTTGATTTTTCCCGATTATGCCAATCTTGGAAACAACGACAGGTGGATTGCCATTCAAAATTACCAGGCTGAGAAATGGGCTGATTTAATTCACCTCTGGAAATATACCCACCTTCATCTTGTTCATGTGATACGGAATGTAAACCATGAGAAACTTGATAACGAATGGATATCGGCTTTAGGTGAAAGTGTATCGTTAAAAGATATGATTCAGGACTATTTGCGGCATTTTAGGTTGCATTTAGATGAGATTGCGGTCATTATTGGCACTAATCGGGTATGAAGTCTTGTTTTTGCCGGATATGGTATCTGCCGTTTGCAGTGGGAGCGGTAACCGGGTGCTGTACTCTTGTTATTGGTAAACAAATAACCTGATATCGCCTTGTTTCTATACTAATTGAGCTTATATGTCGTTTGTTTAAATGTTAATTTCTATATAACTTAAAATTTTTAAAAGGGTAGTTATGCAATTGGAAGAATTAGTTAATCACAAGCTTTTTGCCTATTGTGGTTTATATTGCTCATCTTGTTCGGTCTATAACCTGTCGCAGGAAGATCCATCTAAACTTCAAGCTATTGCAAACAGGCTAAATCAGAGTATTGAAGAAACAAGATGCAATGGTTGCCGGTCGGATAAAGTGAGTTTGCATTGTTCGAGCTGCGAACTGAAAGATTGTGCCATTTCCCGGGGGATTAATTTTTGTTCTGAATGCAGCGATTATCCTTGCGATGAGTTGAAATCTTTTCAGTCCAGGATGCCACACCGGGCCGAATTGTTTGAGTCATTAGACTTTCTAAAGAATCATTCTTTAGAGGAATGGGAAGCGAAAATGGTCGCCGATTTCTCTTGTTGTGACTGTGGTACCATTAATTCACCCTATAATATAAGCTGCCGGAAATGCGCGGCGATACCGGGAAGTCCATTCATTGAAAGGAATCTGGAGAAGATAAAGCAACAGTTAGGGATATTAATGAAGTAGTTTTCTGCTTTAGATAGCTTAATACTATAGCTGTTTTATAAACTGTCAGCTATTGGCAATTGTGGAATTGCTATAGGATTATGCCGCTGATCTGATGTTTTCAGCCCAATAATGCCCCATAAGAAAACCTGCCGGTCTTTCGACCGGCAGGTAGTCTCGTACGACCTCCCGGTTGTACGATGAATCACCAACAAATAAAAACTAGAGCGTTCCTTCGTCGTAAGCTTTTTCGCCATGGAGAGCCATATCAAGCCCTTCTGTTTCTTCGGATTCAGATACACGTACCGGCGTAATCATGTTGATGAGGGCCAGCATCAGGTAAGTGAAGACAAAAGCGTAGGCTGATGCTACAACGACCGCGATAACCTCTTTAATGAAGAAGGAGCCATTCCCAAACAAAAGACCATCTGCACCGGCACTATTGACAGCGGTTGAGGCGAATACACCCAGAAGGATGGTGCCTAGCACACCGCCTATACCATGAACCCCCCATACATCGAGGGCGTCATCCCATTTCATTTTGTTCTTAAACTGGACTGCCACATAGCAAACAAGCCCCGCGACAGTCCCTATGATAGGTGCTGCCCACAAGGGAACAAAACCTGCACAGGGAGTGATGGTAGCCAATCCGGCAATTGATCCCGTAAGCAATCCTACCAATTTTGGTCTGCGTTCTCTCCACCATTCCACGACAACCCAGGCGATGGTGGCAAATGAAGCGGCTACGTCGGTATTCAGGAAGGCTGTGGAAGTGATGAAATCTACTGCCACTTCACTACCGGCGTTGAAGCCATACCATCCAAACCACAATAATCCGCTTCCAATGGCAACCAATGGAATGCTATTGGGAACCGATGATTTTACTCTGCGATCACCAACATAGAAGACTGAGGCGAGCGCTGCAAAACCTGCCGTAGCATGAACAACGATACCACCTGCAAAGTCAAGAACACCCCACTGTGCCAGCAGACCACCACCCCAAATCATGTGTACGAAGGGATAGTAAACAAAGATCTGCCACACTGTTAGGAAAATAACATATGATTTAAAAGTTACACGGTTCACGAAGGCACCGGTAATCAGGGCCGGGGTAATAATGGCAAACATCATCTGGTAGGCAATAAATACCACCTCGGGTATTTTTCCATTAGTATACATGGAATCAGGAGAAACACCATTGAGGAAAAACTTATCGAAATTGCCGATAATGCCACCTTCGCCGCCACTGAAACAGAGTGAATAACCGAAAGCGATCCATAGAACAGTTGTCCAGCCCAGTGAAGCGAAGCTCTGGATCATAATCCCCAGAATATTGCGCTTGGTAGCCAGCCCTCCATAGAAGAATGCCAGTCCGGGTGTCATAAGCATCACCAGACTACAGGCTAATAACATGAAACCGGTTGAGCCGGTATCAATTGTTGCGATTTGTAATAACATATTGATCTTGATTTAAGTATAATGAATGTTAAACTAGTATGCTTGCGTTTGTATAACCATTAATGACTAAAGGGTAATCCCAAGTACAAAGTGGATGTTGGAGGTCTGTGGGTTCGCGATAACCGAAGCTTTCAGCGGAAGGGTAAAATCGTTGGTCAGTTTAATGCCCCGGTAGGCGGTAATACCAACGTTCACGACACCTGCTGAAGAGCCGTAAAGGCCTTCTGAAGCCGTGCCTCCCACGAAGATGTCGAAATTGTTTTCGGCAAGTTTCCCCGAGTAGGTTAGTTCGAAATAGGAGGAATACTTTTGGTTGCCTTCTTCGTTAAGATCGCCTGCACCATAAACGAAGACGCCGGCTAATACTGAAAAGGGCATAACATCAGGATTTTTGTATTGAACAGCTCCTTCGATCAGATGCCCGGTAGTTTCTTTTTCCCAGTTGAAATATTTCTGGCTTTTGGCTTCAGGAATAGCATCCCCCGGAAAGAAATAATCGGTGGCTATGACCGATACACCACTAAAGGTGTACTTTGCATAGAGGTCAACCTCCGAATAAGTGCCCAGGGTAGAGATCGCACCCCAGTAACCCAGCTCAAATCCTGCACCACTCACCGAAAGAGTTGGCTGAATTGAGGGTGAAGAACCGTAATCGAGACCACGCCAGATATAGCGGCTCATAATATCGGCTCCGGCATTAAACTTAAAGGTATCTTGTTGCTGAGCTGAGAGTCGCGTGTTCAGCATGAAAATTGCCGAAAAAATGACGAGAAATTGAAAGGTGTGTTTCATAAGAGTGTAATTCTTTATTATTGGTGTGTACGGCAAAAATACAGTAGCCCATCTACGTGTGAAATACGTGGATGGGCGTAATTTTTAATAGGTAATTGGTAAATACGGATAGGTAAATTACCTATTTTTTATATAGAAGACCGATATTTAATTTACACGATGCCAGCCTCTCAGTGCGATGATTATTTCTCGTTTGATGCCATGTTGCGTGCCGTGCTATAGTTTTACAAATCCGTTCCTGACGGCATACAGGATTAATTCTGCACTGCTCTTCAACGACAGCTTTTGCATGATGTGGTTCTTGTGGCAATCGACCGTGCGGGGGCTGATGAAAAGCTTTGTCGCCATTTCTTTGTTGGTCATTCCGGAAGCCGAGAGAATAAGTATCTCCTTTTCCCGTGATGTCAAAGAAGCGAGTTCGGCATCGTCTTTTCTCTGGCGCATAAGTCCCTGCATTACTGTTTCAGATACCGAACGACTAAAATAATCTCCGCCGCGGCTTAACGCGCGGATAGCTTCTGTCAGTTCGGTTTTGGATATGTCTTTGGGCAGATAACCCCTGGCGCCGGCTTGTATGGCATTTATGATGTATTCAGGGGCGGTATGCATGGAGAGAATCAGAACCGATGTACAGGGGAATGCACTCACGATATCGCGTGTGGCCTCAATACCCGACAGTCCCGGCATGGAGATGTCGACAATCGTAACCACGGGAACCTGTACCGACAGAAGTTCCATTAACTGTTTCGCGTCAGCCGCCTCACCGGTTATTTCAATATCAGGTTCGGCCGATAAAAGCGACTTTAGCCCGTTACGAAAAATCAGATGATCGTCGGCAATTGCCACTGTTATTTTTTTATCGCTGCTCATGATTTAGGGTTAAATGAATGGTTAGAGTGGTTCCTTTCAACAGTGCTGCGTTGAGTTCAAATTCACCTCCAAGGATTTGCATGCGCTCCCGTATATTGGAGAGACCGTTTGAACCGGATGATAGCTGCTTAGGGTCGAAACCCTGTCCATCATCCTGAACGACCATGGTGAGCAGGTTTCCCGCTGACTCAAGACTAAGGGATGCATGTCGGGCTTTCGAATGCTTGAGGATGTTTTGCAGGGCTTCCTGGGCAATCCGGTAGAGATAGGTGGCCACATGATCGGGCAGGGGGGGGGGAGAAAGCTGCGTGTCAATGATCATGTTTCCGGTAAGCGCAGCATCGCGGCACAGGTTTCTGAGGGCCTCGGTCAATCCAAGTTCTGTAAGTGCCGGTGGGCGGATGTTGTTAATGATTGCGCGTACTTCGCCGACGGCTTCTTTTACAATTCCTGATGCAGGTATAGTGAATTGCTGAACCTCATGTGGTTGGCATTCTTTAGTTCTGTCGAGCAGCATGTTCACTGCCAGCAGCGTCTGTCCCAGACTGTCGTGAATTTCCCGGGCGAGCCGCTGTCTTTCCATCTCCTGACCGTCTATCATGGCCTGCATCCTGTGGAGGCGCTCCTGATGTAACTGGTGCGACTGAAGAAGTAGCTTTTGAGCCATCTGGTTAAAACTCTCGGTAAGAGCCCCGGTTTCATCGCCGGAATTGTTTTCAATCACCTGGGTGTAATCACCTTCAGCAATCTTTTCTGCGGCATTGCGTAGCCGGATAAGCGGTCGGGTGATCTTTCTGACAGCAATCCAAACTGCCATGAAGATGGCCAGCATAGCAAAAATGCCCAACAACAGGATGTTTCGGCCCAGTGCCTCAACAGGCATAAGCGCCTCATGGCTGTCAATCTCGGCAACTATGGCCCATCTGATATGATTAAAAGTGAACGGGGCATAAGAGCCCAGAATTTGTATTCCACGGTAATCGGTGTACACCCCGGTGGATGTTATCCCCTGCATGGCATTGGATATGCCAGTGGTAACCACTTTAGTCTGAAGGATTGAGTGCCGCTGAAACCGTGAAGTTGAGCGCATCAGTGTATCAGAACCGGTGAGGTAGGCTTCGCCCGTCCTTCCGAGGCCACTGTATGGATTTTTATTAACCATCAGTTGATTAAGCCCGTTTTTGTTGACGGCAAGCTGCATTATTTCTCCGTCTGGTTTGATGAAAATTATATATAAAGGCGCTTTTTCTTTAACGCGCAGCAATGGTTTTTCCCAAAGTATGATTGTGTCTTCCCCGTGAGGAAAAACAGGAAGTCTGCCACCAGGCCATTCGCCGGCAAGGAGTTCGTTAAAACCTTCAGGAAGTGCCCCTTTGAAGTCGCCTTGTGAAAACCTTTCGGCTTCATTTAATAGATTATGAAGATAGTGCTCAAGGCTTTGCTGCTTTTCAACCCTGACTGCAATCAGTTGCTGAAAGGTGCGCTCCATGATCGCGTCACGGGCGCTGAACCAGACATAACTCCCAAACCAGATCATGGCAGGCATAGCCAGAATCAGGGTGTAAACCACCAATTTTTCCGTAAGGTTGATTTTCCTTATCGTCATAATTCCTCCTTGGAACTGGCAAATGTAGCAGTTATTCCATTTCCCGGTTACAAGTGATCAGATCGGACTAAAAATCTCAGTTATGAAAATTGAGGTTCTATCGTGAATTATGTGATACTTACAAAAGCCAGAATCTGAATGGCCATGTTTCTTTTAGGTTATCAAGAAGCCCGACATTTTTATTGAACTTACTTATTCATCCGACCTTTATCTAACACCTTTAATAACTGCATCAGGAAACGATGCATGTCTTTTTTATTGTCTATCTCATGGATAAATTCCAAATTCCGGATACGTTTTTATATTAATTTAGCCCCTCCTGAACAAAATATTTCAACTTTTTTTTAATTATTTTTGTAATATACGATTACAAAAATCCTTTTTTTAATTAATTGGTTATGGGTTATTTAAAGATAAAAAACACACAAGAGAGGGGACAAAGATAGGCCAAAGTTAGGGCAAAGTTATGTTTTTCTTATGTATCGCCTATGGTTGTAGTAACGTTTGAGTATCTTATATATGAAAGGAATGTAACTATGTGTAATTTTTGGCACAATTTTAGTGGTCATCATTAAACAACAATTTTAGTTATGGGAATAATCCGGGCAGAACCACTACCAGTCACCTGATACTCCTCAAACGATTTAAAAGTGAACATAGAAATTCTAACCTCCACCATGTGGAAAGCCATACCATGCATTCTCTATGGTCTGTATCGGAGCAACTTGAACAATTTATAGAATTCTTTGCTGTTCTGCCGGTGTTTGTGTGAATTGTGATCATCAATCCGATTAGCCGGGGCTTCTACTGCTTCCGATCCTGAATACAATATAATGGAATGGCAAATGGATGTTCCTATATAAATGTATTTTTCGTATTAACGGCTAAGCAATATCCTTCGATACTCTGATGTAGTAAGTGTAATAGCAAATGCAATATTGGTTGTTCAGGCAGAGATGAGAATATTTCATAGTATCCTGCTATATAATGAATCATACATAACCTGGCGGAATGCATTAAGAAAGGTGGATAAGTATTGAAGAATTGGAGATGCAGCGTATGAGAAGCTTCAAGAGTATACAAGTGGTGCGCTTGAGAAAACTGCCAGCAGATTATGCAGATCTTTAAAAAAAAATCAGCCCTTACAATTTGTTGTAACGGGCTGATTTTCTTTGAGCCGATGAAGGGACTTGAACCCCCGACCAGCTGATTACAAATCAGCTGCTCTACCAACTGAGCTACATCGGCAAGGTTTTGTCGAAACCGGTGGCAAAAGTAAGAAAAGCGTTTGATTCTGGCAAACAGTTTTAGTATATTTATTTATATTCGATCTGTTGGAGGCTCCGGAACAGCGGGTGGGGGCAATGACCTTTTTTTATACCTTTGCGCCTTAAATACTGTACCTGAAAAGAACAAACTCATTAACTGTATGCCTTTCAGAATAATAGTTCTTGCCAAACAAGTACCCGATACGCGCAATGTTGGCAAAGATGCCATGAAAGCCGACGGGACTGTCAACAGGGCCGCATTGCCTGCCATTTTCAATCCCGAAGATTTACATGCCCTCGAACTGGCCCTTAGAATTAAGGATCAGATAAACGATGCAGAAATTGTAGTCGTGAGTATGGGACCCGGCAGGGCTGCCGAGATCATTCGTGAAGCCATGTACCGTGGTGCCGATCGGGGTGTTTTGGTCACAGATCGTAAATTTGCCGGAAGCGATACCCTTGCTACCAGCTACGCCTTGTCACTGGCGGTAAAGAAGTTGGCTCCATTCAATGTGTTGATTGCAGGACGTCAGGCCATCGACGGGGATACCGCACAGGTTGGACCGCAAACAGCCGAGAAGTTGCACATTCCACAGATTACCTATGCCGAAGAACTGGTTGACGTCAATTCAAAGCAGATTACCATCAAGCGCAGGCTTGAGCGTGGTATTGAAGTGGTGCGTTCACCGCTGCCGGTTGCCATTACCGTACATAGTTCGGCTCCTGTATGCCGCCCCCGTAATGCCATATTGGTGATGAAATTCAAACACGCCCGTACTACTACGGAACTTCAGGAGGAGACCAAAGATTACACCGAATTGCGGTTGTATCGCCCTTACCTGAACATCGAAGAATGGTCGGTTGAAGACATTCAGGCTGAGACCGAAAAGTTGGGTCTGTCGGGATCACCTACCAAGGTAAAAAAGATTGAAAATGTGGTGCTTCAGCGTAAAGAGTCAAAGGCCTTTACAGCCGATGATAAAGATATTGATCTTCTGATGCAGGAACTTATGGCATCACACGTGATTGGCTAATCTCCCTACAAATATTTAAAAACCTGAAAGATTGTGAACAACGTCATAGTATATTGTGAGATCACCGAAGAAGGCCATGTTGCAGAGGTGAGTCAGGAACTCCTTTCCAAAGGAAGGAAATTAGCCAGCGATCTGGGCATAAAGCTTGAAGCCATAGCTATTGGCAATAAACTCGATAACATCGAAAAAGATATTCTCCCTTATGGCGCAGATGTGATACATATTGCCGATGATAAACGGCTGTTTCCCTATACCACACTTCCCCATGCAGCCATTTTGCTTAAACTATTTGAGGAGATAAAACCTGAAATCGCGCTATTTGGAGCTACTTCCATTGGCCGTGATCTGGCTCCACGGGTTGCTTCAGCCATGCGCTGCGGACTGACTGCTGATTGTACAAGTCTCGAAATTGGAGACCATACTGAAGCCAAGACAAATACGACTTATAAGAACCTGCTATATCAGATTCGCCCTGCATTTGGGGGTAATATCATTGCCACCATCATCAATCCCGACACCCGGCCTCAGATGGCTACAGTTCGTGAAGGCGTGATGAAGAAAGAATTCTGGCCGGCAGTTGCCAAGCCAGAAGTAAACAAACTTGATGTTGCAAAATATGTGAATGATGAGCAGTTTGTGGTCAGGATCATTGAGCGGCATATTGAGTCGCAAAAGATCAACATCAAAAATGCCCAGGTGATCGTGGCAGGTGGCTACGGTGTAGGTTCAAAAGAAAACTTCGATCTACTGTTTGATCTGGCTGACGTATTGGGGGCACAGGTTGGTGCTTCACGCGCAGCCGTTGATGCCGGCTATGTTGAACATGAGCGGCAGATCGGGCAGACAGGGGTTACCGTACGTCCAAAACTTTACATCGCCTGCGGTATCAGTGGTGCCGTACAGCACCGCGCCGGCATGGATCAGGCTTCGATGATTATCTCCGTCAATACCGATCCCAATGCCCCTATTAATCAGATTGCCGATTATACAATACTCGGGCAGGTACATGAAGTGGTACCACGTATGATTAAATATTACAGGCAAAACAGTAAATAACAGGCGGACTGAAGTTATTACCAAAAAATTGAAGAAAAATGGCTAATTATTATACCGATAATAAGAATCTACGCTTCCATCTCGAACATCCATTGATGGAGAAAATTGTTCGCCTGAAAGAGCAGAATTATATCGACAAAGAGAAGTATGATTATGCTCCGCTTGATTACGAAGACACTATCGATAGTTACGATAAGGTGTTAGAAATCGTCGGTGAAATCTCTGGCGATATCATAGGGCCCAATGCTGAATCTGTTGATCACGATGGCCCGAAGATCGTCAACAACGAGGTGGTTTATGCACCCGGTACTCAGAAGAATCTTGAGGCTATTGTGAATGCGGGTCTTTTCGGCATGTCGCTTCCTCGGGAATTTGGCGGGCTTAATTTCGCCATGGTGCCCTATGTGATGGCTGCTGAGATTGTGTCGCGTTCCGATGCCGGATTTGCTAACATCTGGGGTTTGCAGGATTGTGCCGAGACCATTCATGAGTTTGCATCTGAAGAAATCAAACGTGAATTTTTACCACGCTTTGCGAAAGGAGCCACAGCAGCAATGGATCTTACTGAGCCAGATGCAGGCAGCGATTTACAGGCAGTTCAATTAAAGGCCACCTGGGATGAGGCAGCAAAGGTATGGCGTCTGAATGGGGTGAAGCGTTTTATCACCAATGGCGATGCTCATGTATCGCTTGTGCTGGCCCGCTCAGAAGAAGGAACTTCCGATGCACGTGGTTTGTCGTTATTTGTATACGACCGTGCAAGTCAGGCTATGACAGTAAGACGTATCGAGAATAAACTTGGTATTAAGGGTTCGCCGACGTGTGAACTGGTGTTTAACAATGCACCGGCTCATCTGATTGGCGACCGCAAGATGGGCCTCATCAAATATGTTATGTCGTTGATGAACTCTGCCCGCCTGGGGGTTGGTGCGCAGTCGGTCGGTATTGCCGAGGCTGCTTATCGTGAAGCTGTTAAATATGCCCACGAGCGCGAGCAGTTTGGTAAGGCCATCGTCAATTACCCAGCGGTATACGAGATGCTCACCCTTATGAAGGTGCGTACCGATGCCATCCGTAGTTTGCTCTATGAAACCGCTCGTTTTGTAGATGTGTACAAGGCTTACAACATCATTGCCGAAACCCGTAAGCTGGATGCCGACGAGCGGAATGAGGCCAAGAGCTACCAGAAGTTGGCTGATGTGTTCACTCCTTTGCTGAAACTGTTTTCATCGGAGTATTGTAACCAGATTGCCTATGATTCTCTGCAGATTCATGGCGGGACAGGTTTCATGAAGGATTTTCCCATCGAAAGGATTTACCGGGATGCCCGCATCACAACAATCTACGAAGGTACGAGTCAGTTGCAGGTGGTAGCTGCCATCCGTGGTGTTACCAGTGGTTTGTTGTTAAAGGTACTCCGAGATTATGCGGGTCGTAATGTTCATCCCGAGCAGGAGCCATTGCGCAGGGTGCTTATCAGCATGACAGACAGATACGAACAGGCCGTGAGTTTCATCGAGGAATTCAAAGATGGCGAATATACTGATTTCCATGCACGTCGTCTTGTTGAATTGGCCGGTAACATCGTGATGGGTTATCTGCTGCTTGATGACTGCCAGCGTGATGATTCCTTTGAGCGGACAGCCAACATCTTCATTACGAAGGTAAATGCAGAAAACCTTCAGCATGAAAACTATATCAAAACCTTCAATCCCAAAGAACTCGGTGAGTTCAAGGCGGTTTTTGAAGCATAATTTTTTAATGTGAAAAATTCTGTATGAGACGTTTGTTAAGTGTTTGTACAGAATTTTTTTCTATGTTTGGTTATTAATTCACCTTTTATGCGTTTGCCTGACAAAATCAAATCGACGCTCATAGGCTGGATGTACGGGAAGTATAGTTATCGTTATTTAAGCTATTTCAAATCCCGGAAAATCTGGACGCCTAAATCACCTTGTGTGAAGAGTGAGATTCAGGCGCTACTGCTCCCATTTTTCCAGAAGCCGAGAAATTCGGCTTTCTTTCAGACCGAAAAGAATATCCATTTTGGTGATATTCCTTTCCAGACTTCTCTTTCAACATTTTTAAAACGCAGGCTTGAGCCTGTATGTTTCAGTGCTTTCATGCTTGATCAACACGAAATGCGTGTTTTTGGCTATCCGGCAGATTTTAATGGTTTTCCTGTAAAATCTGCATGGTTTTTCCTTAATAACTCATTGGTGATGGGAGAGTACCAGTTTAACCTGCGTGACGACGACCATTCCCGTATTGTCGCGATGCTTACCAGGGTTTATGCGCTGGCTGACATGAATGCGAAAGAGAATTTTTACATTGAGGATGAGACCGGAAGTATCATCTACGCCGAACGTAAGGGCGGTAAGTTTTTCCTGCGATTCTTCACACAAGACAATTCTGAGAGGTATAATCTGATCGAAAAATGGATTAAGAAGCTACAGAAGTAGTGCTTATGAAGAGTAAAATGGCCGGATGAGAAATCATCCGGCCATTTTTATTATCAGGTATAGAATTTTTACTGAGTAGATGTCTCGAGCAGTTTCTCACCAGAAGCAGGAATAATCCTGATTGCAACATCATCCTTCTCTTTATCAAAATCAACCACAATCTGATCCCCTTCATGGATGTGCGATTTAATGATCTCTTCTGCCAGAGCATCTTCGACGTATTTCTGGATTGCGCGTTTGAGTGGACGAGCACCAAATTGGGGATCCCATCCTTTATCGGCAATAAAGTCTTTGGCTTCGGGCGATACCTCAATCCGGTAACGGAGTTTGCATACCCTTTCGATGACAGATTTGAGTTCGATGTCAATGATTTTATGTATGTCATCACGCTCGAGGCTCTCGAAAATTATGATGTCGTCGATTCTGTTCAAAAACTCGGGTGCAAAAGATTTTTTAAGTGCATTTTCAATCACCCCTCTGGCATATTCACTTTGGGCAGACTGACGGGCTGAAGTGCTGAAGCCTACCCCTTGTCCGAAGTCCTTCAACTGACGCGAGCCAATGTTCGAGGTCATGATAACAATAGTGTTTTTAAAATCTACCCTGCGGCCCAGGCTATCAGTTAATTGTCCATCGTCGAGAACTTGTAACAGCAGATGGAACACATCAGGGTGGGCCTTCTCGATTTCATCAAGCAAAACAATTGAATAGGGCTTACGCCGGACTTTTTCGGTTAGCTGGCCACCTTCTTCATAGCCCACATAACCCGGAGGTGCTCCCACAAGCCTTGATACAGCAAACTTCTCCATGTATTCACTCATATCGACGCGGATGAGGGTATCTTCGGAGTCGAAGAGATAGCGGGCAAGTACTTTTGCCAGATGGGTTTTCCCAACACCGGTTGGTCCGAGGAAGACGAAGGTGCCAATGGGTTTATTTGGGTCTTTCAGCCCTGCTCTGTTGCGACGTATTGCCTTGACCACTTTACGTATCGCCTGATCCTGACCGATGATACTCATCTGAAGTTCTTCCTCCATGTGCACCAGTCGATCGCTCTCATTCTGGGCGATACGTTGCACAGGCACACCAGTCATCATGGCCACAACCTCAGCGACATTTTCGTCGGATACAATTTCACGGTTGAGGCGTGAATCTTCTTCCCATTTTTTGCGGGCCTGTTCAAGTTCAGCCTGCAATTTACGTTCCTGATCACGATAAGTGGCAGCTTCTTCAAACTTCTGACTGCTGATGGCAAGGCCCTTTTTTACCTTTACATCTTCGATACGGGTTTCCACACTCAGGATATCCTGAGGTACGTGTATGTTTTTGATATGAACCCGGGCACCTGCTTCATCAAGTGCATCGATGGCCTTGTCGGGCAAATAACGGTCAGAAATATAGCGATTGGTAAGAGAGACGCAGGCCTGAATGGCATCGTCGGTATATCGCACCAGGTGATGATCCTCATATTTTTCCTTGATGCGATTCAGTATCTCCAGTGTTTCATCAGAAGTAGTGGGGTCGACCAATACTTTCTGGAAACGACGCTCTAAAGCGCCATCTTTTTCGATGTATTGGCGGTATTCGTCGAGGGTAGTAGCCCCGATGCACTGTATTTCGCCTCGCGCCAATGCAGGTTTGAACATGTTCGAGGCGTCGAGCGATCCACTGGCATTTCCGGCTCCCACAAGAGTATGAATTTCGTCGATGAAGAGGATGATGTCGGGATTTTTTTCCAATTCGTTGAGAACGGCTTTCATCCGTTCTTCAAATTGGCCACGATATTTTGTGCCGGCAACCAAAGAACCCAGATCAAGCGTGACAATCCTTTTGCTGAAGAGTGACCGCGGAACCTGACGATTTGTTATACGCAGAGCAAGCCCTTCGGCGATGGCCGATTTACCTACACCTGGTTCTCCAATTAGAATTGGGTTGTTCTTCTTGCGGCGGCTGAGAATTTGGGCAATACGTTCCATCTCCTTGTCACGTCCCACGATAGGATCTAACCTCCCTTCTTCGGCAGCACGGGTAATGTCACGACCAAAATTGTCGAGGACAGGTGTTTTTGATTTGGGATCTGTTGCTTTTTTGAAGCTTGAATCCTTATCGTCGTCGGAATCATCATCAGAGCCTCCGCGAGGAGAGATGTCTGCTCTGGGTCCATCATCGGCTTTCAAAGGAATGTCGCGGGTAGGTTCAGACGACATGGTCCGTACTTCATTGAGCAATGATTCGTAAGAGATGTTGAATCGTTCGAGGGTACGGGTTACCATATTGTCAGTGTCTTTAAGAATTGCGAGGATTAGGTGTTCTGTACCGATCAGTTCGCTTTTGAATTGTTTTGCTTCGAGGTATGTTAATTTCAGGGCACGTTCGGCCTGTTTGACGAGTGGGATATTTTCTGAGCTGATAACCCGTGGATTTGGATTGGTAATGGCTTTTTCGATTACCTGACGTGCCTGCCCAAGATCAGCACCCAAATAGGCCATGATCTGAACAGCCATCCCTTCGCCTTCCCTGAGAATGCCGAGGAACAGGTGCTCTACACCGATGTAATCGTTGCCCAGCCTGACAGCTTCTTCACGGCTATAGGTCAGCACATCTTTGACTCTTTGCGAGAATTTTGCTTCCATTTATATTAGATTCTTTTGCATTAATCTTAACAAGTCACCAGTAAAAACGTTTACCGGTATTTAAAATTGCTTCTTTAGTAACAGATTACCCCGTACAGTCAAAAACTGCGCCATTTTCTCTAAAGAGAAATAATGTCATTCAAAAGTAATGCACATTCAGACACAAAGCAGGCCTGCTTTCAAATATTTATCAACAATCGTTTGTTGATAAATCGGTTAATATTCAACTGGCTTTGTAACTAAAAAAAACGTACCTTCGTACCTTAAAAGTTAGATATATAAACTATTGTTTATCAGTTAGTTTTTGTTAAAATAATCTCATGGAATTACCTGAAGAAAAAATTGTTCCGGTAAATATTGAAACCCAGATGAAAACAGCCTACATCGATTATTCGATGTCGGTCATTGTTTCCAGGGCATTACCTGATGTCCGTGACGGACTAAAGCCTGTCCACCGCCGGATTTTATTCGGTATGTATGATCTGGGGATTTTGTCGAACCGGGGTTACAAGAAATCGGCACGTATTGTTGGTGAAGTGCTTGGTAAGTATCATCCGCATGGTGACTCATCGGTGTATGATGCAATGGTACGGATGGCACAGGACTGGTCGTTGAGGTACCCATTAGTTGACGGGCAGGGAAACTTTGGCTCTATTGACCAGGATCCTCCTGCTGCAATGCGATACACTGAAGCCAGGCTCCGAAAACTTGCCGAGGAGATGTTGGATGATCTCGACAAGGAGACAGTCGACTTCCAGCTTAACTTCGATGACTCATTGGAAGAACCTACTGTTTTGCCTGCCAAAGTGCCTAATCTTTTGATCAATGGCACAAGTGGTATCGCCGTCGGCATGGCCACCAACATGGCTCCTCACAACCTTAAAGAGGTGATTGATGGAACAATTGCATACATTGACAACGGTGAGATTACCATTCCCGAGTTGATGAAGTTTATTAAGGGACCCGACTTCCCGACCGGAGGAATCATTTATGGCTATGAAGGTGTCAGGGAAGCTTATGAGACCGGTCGAGGCAGAATCATTATCAGAGGAGAAACCAAAATTGAACCCGAAGATAATGGTCGCGAACGGATCATTGTGACCTCTATCCCATATCAGGTGAATAAGGCCGAGATGATTAAAAAGACCGCCGACCTCGTCAATGAGAAGAAAATAGAAGGTATTAGCGATATCAGGGATGAATCAGACCGTGATGGTCTGAGAATCGTGTACGAGCTTAAGCGTGACGCCAATACGAACGTTGTGCTTAATAAGTTGTACCAGATGACACCCTTGCAGACCAGTTTCAGTGTGAATAGTATCGCTCTGGTTCATGGTCGCCCGGTGACCCTTAATCTGAAGGATATCATCAAATATTTTGTTGAGCACAGGCATGAAGTAGTGGTACGTCGTACTCAGTATGAGTTGCGGCAAGCCGAAAAGCGTGCCCATATCCTTGAAGGCTTGCTGAAAGCACTTGATCATATCGAAGAGGTAATAGCCCTGATCCGTGCAAGCCGTTCTCCTGAAGCCGCCCGTGAAGGCCTGATGACAACTTTCGATTTGAGTGAGGAACAGGCAAAGGCCATTCTGGCTATGAGACTTCAAGCCCTTACTGGGTTGGAGCGTGAAAAACTTGAAGAAGAATATAAAGAGCTTAAGCGTCTCATCGACTATTACAATTCATTGCTGGCCGATAAAGAACTTCGCATGGAAGTTATTAAGACAGAGTTGCGTGAATTAAGAGAGAAGTATGGTGACGAGCCTAAGACCGATATTGAATATTTGGCTCAGGATTTCAAAATTGAAGACACTATTTCGGATGACAGCGTAGTGATTACTATCTCTCACTTTGGATACGTTAAACGTACACTACTCACGGAATACCGTGTACAAGCACGCGGTGGACGCGGATCAAAAGGAAGTGAAACTCGTGACGATGATTTCGTGGAACATCTTTTTGTAGCGACCAACCATAACTACATACTTTTCTTTACGGAAAAAGGAAAAGTTTATTGGCTCAGGGCATTTGAAATTCCTGAAGGTGCCAAAACATCCAAAGGGAGGGCTATTCAGAACCTGATCAATATTGATCCCGATGATAAAGTCCGTGCGTATATTAACGTGACGAGTCTTTCGGATTCAGATTATATTCAGAGTAATTTCATCATCCTATGCACCAGACATGGTACTATTAAGAAGACTTCTCTTGAAGCCTATTCAAGACCACGTCAGAATGGTATTATTGCGGTAAATATAAAGGATGACGATATGCTGCTGGAAGCCCGAATGACCAATGGTAACAGTGTTGTGCTCATGGGGCTGCGCTCAGGACGGGCTATCAGATTCAATGAACAACGTGTACGCCCGATGGGGAGAACGGCTACAGGTGTTAGAGGCGTTACCCTGGCTGGTTCCGACGATGAGGTCATCGGAATGATATGTGTAGATGGCAACGAATCGAACATTTTAGTCGTCTCAGAGAATGGATACGGGAAACGTTCTTTGCTCGAAAGCTACCGTGAAACCAATCGAGGTGGTAAGGGTGTTAAAACAATGAATGTTACGGATAAAACCGGTGCACTCATTGCCATTTGCGACGTGACGGATCAGGAAGATCTGATGATCATCAACCGCAGCGGGATTATCATTAGGACACCAGTCTCAGATTTACGCGTCATGGGTCGTGCCACGCAGGGTGTCAGACTAATCAATATCCGCGAAGGCGACTCTATTGCTGCCATTACGAAAGTTGATGGGTATGAACCTGAAGACGAAATTACTGACGATCAGGATGTGAGCCCTGTACAGGATGATCAACTGGTAGATGGCACTGTTATTGATAGTTAATTAGTATAGGGAGAAGGGCGGGTAAAACCTTACCCGCCTTTTTAGACACATTTTTATTCGATCAATTTATATCTATTATCTTTGTACCTCAATTTTCAGAAAACCAAAAGTTAAATTCTATGAAACGCATTTCAATTATGCTGGCTTTGGCCCTGTTGGTAACGATAGGCTTTGCTCAGAAGAAAGACAGAACTTCGGCCTACAATTACTATCGTAATGGAAAATATGATAAGGCTCAGGAGTACATCGAAAAGACAATTACACATGAATCTACCATGAACGAGGCCAAGACATGGGCTTTCCGTGGCGATATATACCTGCAGATTGCATTAACTGATAAACCCGAGTATAAAAGTCTTTCGGATAATCCATTGCAGATTGCTTTTGATTCATATAAGAAAGCACTTTCTTTGCCGGATGCGAAGGATTTAATGCCCAACATTATGACCAACATGAATGTTATTGCCGAAAACTATTACAATAAAGGTGTTGTTAGTTATGAGAGTGGTGACTATAATGCCTCTATGACTTCATTTCTGAAGGTAGCCGATGTGAAAAGTGAAATTGGTGTGGTTGATACTGTTGCACTTAAGAATGCTGTTGCTGCTGCTGATCTGGCCAAGCAGCCGGCTGAGGCCCTGAAGATTAACCAGCGTTTGCTTGATTTAAAATATTCCAGTGCAAGCGTTTATTCTTCAATGGCAAATGCTTATATGGCAACTGGTGACACAAGCAGCGCTATTGCTATTACAGCTAAAGGACGTGAGATTTATCCAATGGATCTGGGTCTTCTTCTCTCGGAAACAAATATTTTTCTTTTTACAGGTAAAGCCAAGGAAGCGCTCAATAATCTGAATGTGGCTCTGGAAAAAGATCCAACAAACACTTCTATTTTGTATGCACTTGGGACTCAATACAACGAGTTAAACAATGATGCGGAAGCTGAAAAAGCCTATAAAAAAGCATTAGAAATTAAACCTGACTACTTTGATGCCATCTACAATCTGGGAGCTCTGTATGTTAATCAGGCTGCGGGACTCATGGCCCAAGCCAACTCTATTCCTCCGGATAAAGTAAAAGAATACGAAGCAAAGAAAGCTGAAGCTTTTGTTTCACTTGATAAAGCTTTGCCTTATCTCGAACGGGCTCACCAGATGGATCCTGGCGACAGAAATACAATGGTTACCCTGAAAGAAATCTATGCCCGTAAGAGCATGCTTGATAAAGTAAAAGAGATTGATGCCAAACTTCGTTAATCCCGGTTGCTGTTACTAAGCCGAAAAGGGCGATCAGAAAAGGTCGCCCTCTTTTTTTTTAAGCCGGGAACAAAACGATAAACCTGCTACCTTCGCCAACCTTGCTTTCGCAAAAGACTTCACCATTGAGCGTGGTAATGAGTTTCTTGACAATTGACAATCCGAGACCAATGGATGATTCTCCTCCGGTAGGATTAATATGACCTCTCTGGTAGCGGTTGAATAGTCTAGGTAGTTCATCAGGTTCTATTCCTTGTCCCTGATCCTGAACTTCAAACCGTATAAAACCCGGATTTTGGCTTAGACTAATTACAATAGCAGAACCGACAGGACTGTATTTAATAGCATTACTGATCAGGTTGTCGAATATCTGGGTTAGAAAATTACGATCTGTCAATGCAAGGGTGGTTTCTGCCAAGCTGATGATGGCAATATTCTTTTGCTGGGCAAAAGGCAGAAAACCGTCGGTTACTTCTTTAAGTACTGTTGCGAAATCAACTTGTTCAGGTGTTAACCTTAACCTACTGGATTCGATCACTTCTGTGTCTAATATCTGATTGACGATACTCTTCATTCGGTTCAGTGCGTTGTCGATCAGTTTGATGTAGTCGAGTTGATCGGATGTAAAATCTTCCTTTTCCTGACGAAGCATTTCAATTGCACAACGGCTGCTGGTGAGTGGGTTTCGTAAGTCATGTGCTACCAGATCGATCAGCATGTTTTTTTCGTTGTTGAGTTGAACCAGTTCGCCGTTTTGTTTCTGGATTTTATGGAAACTCGATGCCAAACGCTCCTCAAGCTCGTTCATTCTTCGTCCGCGCCGGATCATCATTTTCATCACAGCAAAACACGATCTGGTGTCATTTTGAAGAATTTCGAGGAAGTCTTTTTTTGGGAGTTCAACCAGGGTAACTGCTGTGTTGGCTTTAACTGATGCAGATCTTGGAAGATCGTCTACAAGGGCGTATTCGCCGAAGATGTCCCCTTCAATGAGTTCCGATAACTCATAACCGTCTATGTGGACACTGAGATTGCCCCTTGCAACGATATACATAGCAGAGGCATCGTCACCTTTATTGAAGAGCGTTTGTCCCACTGGTAAATCAACTACCCTTGATTTTTCCGCAACCTGCTGAAGCATTTCTTCACCTGCATCAAGAAAGACTTCTGCCTTGGTCAGCCAGTTTATGATCTGTCCGATCTTTATTTCATTGTTGCCGGAGATAGGAGGAGTTGTCATCAGGAGCCGGATGAGTTGTTTGAAATGGTGAGTTTGATAATTGCCCCTACCATCACGACGGCACTTATCCATTGCATAGTTGTCAGTATTGCTCCATTAATCAGGTAATCAAATATCACGGCTGAAATTGGAAAGAAGAGCTCACACATGGTTGCTACCATGGCTCTTACCCTGATAAGCCCCATATAATAAAGAAAAATGGCTCCCGAACCTGTTGTGAAAGCGATAATCAGAAAGATGCCCCATTGAAAAGGAGTTACAAGCGATATATTTGTAAATGTGTTGTTTATGGCGACATACGTCAACATGATTACCGAAGTAAGTCCATATCTGAAAAAAGTCGCTGTGCGGAAACTCATCGACCCGACAGCTTTTTTGCTAAATACCGTAGAACTTCCAAAGGCAGCTGCTGCCAGGATTGCATACCCGGAGGCTTTCAGCGTATTTCCGTTTGTTTGAAAATCTGGTAATTCTAATCCGAAGGTAAGTGTATAACCAGCAGCCAATGCAAGTGAACCCCATGCAATAAATCGTCTATTAATTTTCTCTTTTAGTAATATGGCAGCCAGCGTAATGGCGAATATCGGTTGTAGTTTTTGTAAAAGGACGATTACTGTCAGGGGTTTAAATTCAAGTAAGAAAAGCGCCTTCACTATAAACAGGGTTCCGGCTGCACCGCCAAACAATGCAACTAAAAAAAGATTGATCCATTGGTTAGCTGTAAACGTTCTGGCAACTTTGTATTCCCTGTAAAGGAATAGGTTCATAAGCGCGAAGGGTATGAGATGCAATGTCATAACCACAAAACCGGTATCGAGTGGACGGAGTCCTGGTGTGAGTACTACACCATCAAGACCCCAGAGGATGGCTGCGAAACTGATGGCCAGACCACCTATCCAGGATGCAGGGCTTTTTTGCATTGAATTGATTCGGAATTTTAGGCAAAGGTAACTAAATTTGTGCTTTTATCCTTTCTGGTCTGTTAACATTGACAGGATACAGGGATGTCAAAAAGGAGGTTGATTTGAAACCTGAAAGCAAAGAATGGTCACGACCTATTTCCGGCGGGCGCGTGCAGTGTCTTATTTGTCCACATGGATGCATCCTTATACCTGGAGCGGTTGGTAGATGCGGCGTACGAGTTGCCGGCGTTAATCGAATTTCAAATCCATATACCTTCCAATTAAGCGTCATTAGGTTTGATCCTGTGGAAAAGAAACCTCTGTTTCATTTTTATCCCGGCCGCCTTGTTTTAAGCCTTGGCGGGGTCGGTTGTAATCTTCAATGTCAGTGGTGCCAGAATTATTCGATTTCGCAGTGTATCCCTTCCGATCTCCATGGTTTAAAATCTTTTTCTATTCCGGAAATTTTGTCAGTCGCCCGATCAGAACCCCGTAGCATTGGCGTTGCATTTACTTATAATGAGCCCACCGTTTCGCTTGAATTTTTACTTGAAGTGTCCAGGGCTTTCCAACAATCAGGTTTAATCTGCTCAATGATTACCAATGGCTTCATAAATCAGACTCCGCTGGGAGCGTTATGTGAAGTAATAGATGCATTTAATGTTGATTTAAAGGGATTTAATGAAAATTTTTATCGGGATTGTACCACAGGCCATCTGAGCACGATACTCCAGTCTCTGAGGATGATCAGGACGGCAGGGAAGCATCTTGAAGTGACCTTTCTGGCCATTCCAGAACTGAATACCTCTTTTTCTGATTTTGAAGCGATGTGCCGATGGATCGCCGATAACCTTGGTGCTGATACCCCGTTACACATCAGTCGCTACCACCCCGCCTGGCAATGCGGCATACAGGCTACGCCATCCGATCTGTTGGTCGCGCTTTATGAAAAGGCCAAAATAAACCTGAATTATGTATATCTGGGAAATCTCAGCAGCAATGATTACGAATCAACGAATTGCCCTGATTGTGGCATGCTGTTGGTTGAAAGAGCCGGCTATCAGGTCATCATCAGGGGAATGGAGCAGAACAGGTGTTCAAGTTGCAGACGGATCATTCCTGGTGTTTTCTGAGGTGGTGTAGTAGCTACTATCATTGCCTGCAATATCCAGCAGGATGAACCGTTAAGACGGCATATCAAAAAAACAGTTAATTTGCACCCTGATAAATTAAACAGAATGAACCTATACGCCAGAAAGGAGCGATGGAAATGGTTGCTGTTGCTGGCATCCGTTGTAATACTAGCAGGCACACTCTGGTTTACCAATTCAATGGTGCAGAAGGTTGCAGCCGAGGAGCGTAAAAATGTGAAACTCTGGGCCGATGCTGTTCATCGGAAGGCAAGCCTTGTACAATATACTGAGGCATTTTTTAAGCAACTTCAGAATGAAGAGAGAAAACGGGTTGAATTGCTTGCTCACGCTTATAATGCTTTAATTAATTCCTCTCTTGATGAAGAGCTCACTTTTTATCTGGAGATCATTAATAAAAATACAAACATTCCGGTTGTGCTGACTGATCCTGAACGACGAATTATTAATTCTAAAAACGTCACCTTTGATACAATAACCACCCGGTTCCTTAGCGATTCTCTTTTGGCGGAGTTTTCTGTTTATCAACCCATCAGAGTTAATTTGGATCGAAATGTCTATAGATTGTTGTATTATAAAGAGTCCAGGTTGTTTACTGAACTTCGTGAAGTGCTTAACGATCTTAACCGTTCCTTTCTCGATGAGGTGGTTACCAATTCAGCTTCAGTGCCGGTAATCATTACGGATAGTCTGCAAAATCTTATAGCTTCTGGTAACATCGATTCACTTAGGCCTCAGGATACCGCTAGAATAGTCTCTTTGATTGCTCACATGAAGGATGAAAATGATCCGATAGTGATTCAGTTGGGTGGTCAGGGGGCTACCTACATCTATTACCTTAGTTCTGGATTACTTACCCAGTTGCGTTATTACCCGGCAGTGCAATTTGGCATTATCGGACTGTTTTTGCTTGTCGCCTATGTTTTGTTCAGTTCAGCCCGAAAGTCAGAACAAGACCAGGTGTGGGTGGGCATGTCAAAAGAAACAGCTCACCAGCTTGGGACACCGCTTTCATCAATGATCGCCTGGCTTGAACTGATGAAAATTGATGGTATTGAACATGCCGCTATAGAGGAACTTGGTAAGGATGTCAAGCGGCTTGAAACAATTTCGCAGCGATTCTCCAAGATTGGTTCGATACCAAAGCTGGAACCTGTGAATGTAGTAGCACTTATTTATCAGGCTATCGATTACCTGCGTAAAAGAACCTCTCGGAAGGTCACCTACCAGATCAATTTCCCTGAAGACAAGGAGATGATTATTCCACTTAACCCTGAATTATTTGAATGGGTGGTAGAGAATCTTGTGCGTAATGCTGTTGATGCAATGGGCGGGGCAGGGCGTTTCACCATCGACCTCACGGAAACCAATCATCACATCGCGATCGACTTTACCGATACTGGTAAGGGGATTCCCCGCCGCAAATTTAAAACCATATTCCAGCCTGGTTATACTAGTAAAAAACGTGGATGGGGGCTTGGATTAACCCTCGTGCGACGCATTGTGAGAAGCTACCACAATGGAAAAATATTTGTCAAAGCCTCTACTCCTGACAAGGGGACAACCTTCCGTATAACCCTGCGTAAACCATGAGTGGTATTTATATCCATATCCCTTTCTGCACAACAAAGTGCAATTATTGTAATTTTTTCTCGGTGACCTCCTTGAGCCGTAAAGCCTCTTTTATAGAAGCCTTAGAGGCTGAGATCAGCTTGCAGAGTGATTTTTTTAAGCAGTTACCAGGACATACCACGGTTGATACTATTTACTTGGGTGGCGGGACCCCTTCGTTGCTTACGCCTGAAGATCTTCGCAGAATTTTTGTATCCCTCTCTGCAAATTTTTCATGGAGCCCTGATGTGGAGATTACCATCGAGGCCAATCCTGATGATGTTACAACTGCGCTGCTTCGCGAGTGGCTTTTACTGGGGATAAATCGATTAAGTATTGGTATCCAGTCATTCAGAGCCGATGTTCTCAGGTATTTAAGCCGAAGACATTCAGCCGAGAAGTCATTAACTGTGGTGGAGATGGCTCTCAATTCCGGATTTAAGAACCTGAGCGGGGATCTTATCTATGGCGTTCCCGGGTTGCGAGATGATGAGTGGCTGGTCGATGTCGAAAGGCTTTCAACCAGCGGGGTTACCCATATCAGTGCCTATGCACTGACTGTTGAACCAAAGACGTCTCTCGATTTCCAGATACGGAAGGGGAGGGTTGGTGCTCCCGATGAGGACGCGGCCTTCAGACAATATTACCTGCTTAGAGAGAGACTGCGCAATCGGGGTTTTGATCAGTACGAGATCAGTAACTTTTCTTTCAAAGGTTACCAATCGCGCCATAACAGTGGCTATTGGAGTGGTGAGCCATACCTTGGGCTTGGTCCTTCGGCTCACTCTTACAATGGTAATATGAGACGTTGGAATCCATCGTTACTTCAGGCATGGATTGATTCCTCTCTTTCAGGAATTCCAGCCCACGAAGAAGAATTTATTTCAATGGAAAAGAGATACAATGAGATGGTAATGACCAAATTGCGTACTTCGGTAGGGCTAAATATGCTGGAAGTCGAAAAATCGCTCGGGCTGTCATGGCGGAATTATCTCGAAAAAGTATGTCAAATACCTGTTAAACTGGGTGATGTGGTCATATTGGGTGAAACATTGTTTATTCCTTCTGAGAAATTGTTTTTATCAGACGCCATCATTTCCGATTTGATGTATGTTGACTAGCAATTGATTGAACGAAGTAGATGTTTTTCCACTTTTTAATCTCTTTTTTTTGTTTTTTTGCATTGAATAATATGACCTTTAAACGGTCAGTATTTTTTTGTATTTTTATATCTGAATCAAATTAAAATTGGATGCACGTTTACAGATTTAGACTCTTATGCGATGGGGTTGATGACTTCGTTAGGGAAATTGAGGTAGGAAGTCAGCAGACCTTTCTGAACTTTCTGTATGCCCTTTATGACTGCACCACTTTGGAACGCTCTGGTGAGGTTTCATTCTATATCTCGAATATCCGCTGGCTCAAACTGAAAGAGATTGGCTTAAATGAAAGACCAGCACAAAAACGATACTTCGAGGACGATGAAGAATTGCGCGCTGATGAACGTCGTCGAAAACTTCCCTTTATCCTGATGACCGATGCTTTCTTGAGTGACTATATTGAAGATCCGCACCAACGGCTTATTCTTGAACATCCGGGGGGTGAAGTGCGTTTGTTTTATATTGAGTTGCTTAAGATCAGCAAATCGGCCGATGGAGTAATCTATCCGCGTTGCGTTGTAAGAAAGGGTGAACTGCCTGTTAAAGTTCAATATATCGCGCCGGTGATGCCCATGAAGCCGATTGAAAAGAAAGTGACCAATTTGCTCGAAGAGCTGGCCCGGGTTCAGGTTCCTCTGATTTCAGACGATGAAGAGGAACCGGTGGAGGAAGATCTCGATGATGAGGACGATGCCTCAGGTCTTGCTGATGAGGCTGACGAAGATATTGATGAAGAGATCATTGGAAAGGATATAGAGGACATGCTTGAAGATGATACTTTCAGTAAAATACTCGCCGGGGAAACACCTGAGCCAAAAGTCAGGAAGAGTGGAGGTGGCCGTAAACCACGCACACATCGGGATGATGATGATGATATGCTGGGTAATATTGATGATGAAGAAGAAAGTTATGGCAAAGAAACCTACGGCAATGATGATGAAGATTTTGGAAATGGATTCGAAATATCAGGCGGTAATAACGACGATGATTATTATTAAGATGTGTGCTTATAAACATATAACCCGGAAGGTTTCTTCCGGGTTTTTTTCTGACTGAAGGGATGAGCGAAGCCAAAACTAAACCACTGTTATTGGTCATCTGTGGCCCGACGGCCAGCGGCAAGACTGCTCTTGCTGTGAGGCTGGCCAAGCATTTTAAAACTATTGTTATTTCAGCCGATTCACGTCAGTTTTATCAGGAAATGAATATTGGGACGGCAGTACCCTCCATAGCTGAACAAGAAGGTGTACCACATTATTTTCTGAAACAGATATCAGTTAACCAGCCATACAATGCTTCAACATATGCAGCCGATGTTCTGGCCTTTACTAACTCTTTTTTCAAGGAGCATCCGCTGGCGGTTATGGTTGGAGGTTCGGGATTATACATCTCTGCTGTTTGTGAGGGAATGGATGAACTACCTGATCCTGATCCGGAAATCAGGCTTTCCATTCTTAAACGCTTTGAAGCCGGAGGAATCACAGTGCTCCGGAAATGGCTTGAAGAACTTGATCCTGAATTCTGTAAAGTGGTTGATATGGCCAATCCAAAACGGTTGCAGAGAGCTCTGGAAGTTTGCCTGATTACCGGGCACCCGTATTCTTCCTTAAGAACGGCCAAAGCAAATCCTCGTGAGTTTAATGTGCTGAAAATTGGTATCGAATTGCCTCGGACGGAACTTTTTTCCAGAATTGAACAGCGCACCGATGCTATGCTGGCTAACGGACTTATAGATGAAGTCCGTTCTTTGATCCCCTTCCGCCACCTGAATGCCCTTCAGACTGTAGGTTACCGTGAGTTGTTTCGCTATTTTGATGGTGATATCTCCCTTGAACAAGCCATCACCGACATCAAAACCAATACGCGACGTTATGCCAAACGGCAGATTACATGGTTCCAACGCGACACCTCAATACGGTGGCTTAAACCTGAGCAGTTTGGCGTCATTGGTCAAATGGTTTCTGATGCTATGGCAGCTATTAACTTTTAGCTTATTTCTGTCTTGTAACCGAACTCTCCGTATTTTTGCAACCCAATTCTTTGGTTAATGAAAACTTCTCTGGCGAAAGCTTTTACAATACTGATAAGGCATTTTCTTTGGTTTATGTTGCTATTTGCATTGGCTCGTCTGGTCTTCATGGTTGTTTATTCCGGCATGATCATCAATTCGGGTGCAAGCCTTACAGAGGTTCTGGCGGCCTTCATCTATGCCCTGCACCTTGATGCGGCTACTGCATGTTACCTGATTACTATTCCCTTTCTGTCCCTGATGGTTTGGATGCTGACAAGAGGAAATTGGATTCGACATTTCTTACTCTGGTATTCCTGTCTCACCACTATGCTTATCTCCCTGATGCTGGGCGGCGAATTGGGTCTGTACAGTGAGTGGAAAACGAAACTCAACTACAAGGCTCTTATGTATCTTCGTCATCCATCTGAGGTCTTTAATTCGATCAGCACCTGGCAGTTGATTCTCTGGTTCATGGTCGTTGGACTTTTTATATTTCTGATGGTACTGGTTTACCGAAAGTGGTTTGCCGTTCGCACTTCTGGAGCTGTAGGTCGTTGGTGGCATTTGCCGGTTTTCATTATTTTGGTAGTTCCTTGTGTCGGGCTTGGAATACGTGGTGGAATCCAGGAAATTCCTATTAACCAGAGCGCATCTTTTTATTCCACTCATGGCGTGCTGAATGCAGCTTCTGTGAATACTACATTTAACCTCTATATCAGCATTTTTGAAAACAGGGCTTTTCTTGACAAGAATCCTTACGAGATCATGCCACGCGAAACCGCAGAGGCAACAGTTAAGAAAATTCTTACGCCAGTATGCGATTCCACTCAGTCAATTCTTACCACCAGGCGCCCCAATGTCGTTATCATCATTCTTGAAAGCTGGTCAGCTGATCTGATTCAGTCTTTGGGCGGCGAGCCGGGCATTACTCCTGAATTTGCAAAGCTTGAAAAGAAGGGTGTTCTGTTTGGTCAGACTTATGCCGGTGGCTCACGTTCTGAGCAGGGAATGGCTGCTCTGTTCAGTGGTTTTCCTCCGCATCCTTTTACCTCAATTACTGTTCAACCCGACAAGTATTCACGATTGGCCTCCCTGCCGGCTTTGATGAATAAAGCCAACTATGCAACTTCTTACTACTTTGGCGGTCAATTGATCTATGGTAATATCAAGAGCTACATTATGTTTACGGGATTTCACAGGATTGTGGAAATGGATGGTTTCGATGCATCCATCCCGCGTGGTAAACTGGGTGTCCATGACCAATATACCCTAGATCGATTGCTCACCGATCTCGACAAAGAAAAGCAACCTTTCTTCAGTTCTCTGTTTACTTTGAGTACCCATTCGCCTTACGATCAGCCAATGGAAGAGAAACTGACCTGGGGAGATAACGAACGGCATTATATCAATTCGGCATACTATACCGACTGGTGTCTTGGTCGCTTCTTTGCTGAAGCCTCAACGAAGTCCTGGTACCCGAACACGCTTTTCATCCTGGTAGCCGACCATAGTCACAACTCATACCGTAACTGGGATCCCAAGACATTTGAATACCATCATATTCCAATGCTCTGGCTTGGCGATGTCATTAAACCTGAATGGCGCGGCCAGCGGTACGATAAACTCGTAAGCCAGACAGACATAGCAACCACTCTTGTTAATCAACTACAGTTGCCCGATACAGCCTTTTTCTGGAGCCGTAACGTGTTAAATAAATGCTATGATGATTTCACCTACCATGTGATGGACGATGGTGTATTGGGCTGGAAACGCCCTGATGGCTATTTTATCGAAGAGATGTCCTTTCGGAAAACCTTTGCCCAAAACCTGCCACCCCAACGCGCTGATAGCATCCGTAAAGAAGGTTATGCCTTCCTTCAGGTACTGTTTCAGCAGTACCTCGATTTCTAGTATATCTGGCTTCCTGTTTCTGCCTTCATAAATTGCGTCGTGTGAAATAGTAATGTTGGCTTACTAAATTGGACGCCGGAACATTTTCTCTATTGAAAATCAAACCAGAGAGGAGCTATATCCTGCGTTGCTACTTTATAATTCGAAGAAGGTCCGAAGCATATATAAAAAATGGCAGCAAAAGAAAAGGGTTGGATTTTGTTAATTTATAAGCCATCCAGCAATTGTTGCGAGCGGGAGTTTTCTTGCCCAACCGATGATCCATGGGGTTGGGTTCCAATAAAAGTCGTTGTAATGCTAAAATAAAAGCCTTGTTGATTATCAGTGATTTTAATCGTTTTGGGTGTCGGGAACTATTAGTTAGATAGTCTTGACTTTGAAACCGAGCTTTTTTAAAATTGCACGTTGGGTTGAATTGGAGTCGCGTAAGCGCAGGAGATAGGCAGGCCATTCGCGTCGTACCGGGTAATTGCTTCGGAAGGTCTCAAATTCGGAAGGGTCATGCCGAAGCAGAAAGTCATCGCGGCTGATGTCGTAGCTCTGAAGGAAGGCATTAAAATAGACTTCATTATCGCTTAGTTCATCGCAGTCGATATAACGTAGAGGTACTTCCGGTTCGGGAAGGTGTTTGGGATACCATTTTGAGGTCTTTTGCTGATTGAGATGATCGCGCAGGGCATTAACCACGAACGCGGTACCATTGGCTTTACCATCGGTTGAATAACCGGCGATATGAGGAGTGGCAATAGTGGCCAGTTGCATCAACTGCAGGTCGGGTTCAGGCTCATCTTCCCACACATCTATTACGCTCAGGATATTTGGATGATGTGTCAGCCAGTTTTTCAGGGCTGCTGAGTCGGCTATTTCACCACGCGAAGTATTGATAATTAATTGAACATTCTGAAAAGAATCCAGTAACTTCTGGTCTATCATGTGAAATGTCGAATGTTCGCCCTCATGTGTAAGGGGGGTGTGAAAGGTTACAATGTCAGCGCTGGCAGTGATCTCTTCGAGGCTGACAAACTTCTCATCGTCACCGGCAGCCTCACGAGGAGGATCGCAAAGCAGAACTTCCATCCCAAGTTTCCGTCCGAGGGCGGCGACTCTGCTTCCAACATTTCCAACGCCAACCACTCCCAGTGTGAGTCCATCAGGGTCGAAGCCAGTATGCTGATGAAGCCATGCAAGGGCTGAGGCAACGTATTGGAGCACCGAGTTGGCATTGCAACCTGGGGCGTTGGTCCATTTTATTCCGTGCTCCTCACACCAATGGGTATCGATGTGGTCGAAACCAATGGTAGCAGATCCAATAAATTTTACGGGGCTATTCTTTAGTAGATTTTCGTCGCAACGGGTACGGGTTCTTACCAGGAGCGCATCAGCTCCTGCGACCGCCGGAGGTTCTATGTCTTTCGCATCCATAAAAGTGATTTCGCCGAACGATTCGGCTTCACCGCTTAAAAATGGAATTTTACTATCAGCAACTATTTTCATGGTGATGATTTGAACGGCAAATTTCATCATTTTTTTATCAGTAACCCATATTTTGGCGAAAAAAATGGACTACCTTTGCCCGATTTTTGGAAAGTAGGTTTCCGGAAAAAAAGCAAACTAGATATAAATAGTTGAAATACAATCACAAAGAGTTGGTTCCGCGGGATAAATCTTTTAGCCGATCAGAGTTGGAAATGAAGGGATTTTTTTTTGCAGGCGAAGATATTCCCGGGTTATTTGTTTTTGAAATAGAGGGGGTACAACTGTATTTCCGTAAAACTGGTACTGATCTTTATCAAATATTTTCACTTTCCTCATAGACTTAAAGCCGTTGACCTATCTGGTCTGCCCGACCGGGCAGGTATAATAAAACATCTTCTGTTGTTCTGTACCTGTTGTTATTTTGGAAGGTTTGCTGCAATGAGCAGGTGTTTGAACTAAACTGTTACCATTTTATTTTAATTGGTTGGTTTTTATGAGAGTAGTGTAGCATTCAAAAGACCATGAATTATTTATCTTGATTCTTTTATCATTATCTGTGGCCCGAAGATTGCAATTAAACTCTCTGTTAAGATAATTTACTATTTGATAGACAGATTTCTGCTCCTGTGTTTAAACAGTTTCCGGCAGAATGGGAATAATGAAGTCAGTCGCCCTGTCAGTCAATGCTATAGGCAAAATGTTGACTGGTGATGAAACTTTTTCTTTAGTTCTTATTTGGACAGCCAATCGGCATCATAGCTTACTTCACCATCGGATTTCTGAAACAGGTACACGCTATCCTTGTTTTCCAAATACTAAACAGTTTTCTAAATTTCAGACATGCTTTTGCGTGTTATTTCTCCCCTCTCAAAAAATAAATCAACTTTTTTTCAACTTTTTTTGTAACTCGCTGTCACAGAACTAATTTTTTTAATATATTGATTATGTGTTATTTAGGGGTCAAAAATACACCCGAGAGGGGTCAGAGATAGACCAAAGTCGGGTCAAAGATAGGTTTTTCTTATGTATCGCCTATGGTTGTAGTAACGTTCGAGTATCTTATATATGATATAAATCTAACTATGTGTAATTTTTGGCACAGTTTTAGTGGCAACAATTTTTCTGCAGGGTTTGGGTATAGAATATTCAAGCGAAAACCCCTGCAAATTATCCAGAGCCCCATCAGTTTTTTTTAAACCGGGCATGGTATGCTCTCTATTTACACAACCCCCGAAGTGACTCCATGTGATCTCCATAATGACCGCAAGGGAAGAATGTAAACATCCATTCTTAAGACATACACTAACCCTGGCATAAGCAAGACCAAATGAGGTTGTTATGATATAGTTACAGACTTGTGAAGAGAAACATCCTGAAGAACTTCAAAGAATCATGCTCAAATTTTCATTATGAGAAAATTCCATAGCTACATCCTTCTCCCAGATTTCGGCAAAATCGTATAATTGTGAGCAATTATGTGGTTTATTAGATATTATATTGTTGATATACACAATATTGAAAATGTGATCCGTATATATTTTGGAGTTTGATCGGAAGTCGAATTGTGAAATTCGCAGAGGGTTTTTTTGATAAAAAGCAAATAAAAACACCGGCAAATTTGACCGGTGTTAATTGGAATTGAGCGGGAAACGGGATTCGAACCCGCGACCTAAAGCTTGGGAAGCTTTCGCTCTGCCAACTGAGCTATTCCCGCGAGATTGCTGAGATGCAAAGATACTTTTTTTTCTTTTTCCATACCAAAAAATGGTGGGCTTGCTTTTTCTTCCTACTTTTACCCTGAATTACCCAAATCACTTTGATAGATGGATTTTGAACGCGCAAGCGCCTATATACTCGACAAGCTGAGACATGGTCTTCCGACCAATTTGTTCTATCACAACCTGGAGCATGTGATGGATGTCTATAAAGCAGTAATCAGGATTGGTGCTGCTGAAAAGCTTGACCACTCAACACTTATTGCTTTGAAAACGGCAGCACTCATGCACGATTCAGGTATGCTTAAGACATACCGGGGACATGAAGAGGCTGCCTGTTCACTGGTTCATTTATGGCTTCCGCAGTTTGAATACAGTGAGGAGGAAATGAAATATATCTGCCGGATGATTCTGACGACACAGTTGCCTCAAACCGCCAATGAAATCGGAGAGCGTATTTTGTGTGATGCTGATCTCGACTATCTGGGTCGCGATGATTTTTTTATGATTGCCCACAGGCTTCGTTTTGAATGGAATAATATGGGATTGAATGTGACTTCGTTGAAGGACTGGTACCTGCTTCAGATCAAATTTCTTGAAGACCATCGTTATTACACTTCCTCAAATCAACAATTGCGTGAACCGGGTAAGCAAAAAAATCTGGAGCTCGTTAAAGAATTGTTCCAGAATTAATTGAAAACCATAAGTTTTAAGTTTACGATATCTTTACACGAAAAATATTTTAATAATCTACTATGGAAACTAATGCAGTATCAGCTTACAAGAACTTAATTGTTGTACCGACCGATTTTTCAGAAGTATGCGCCAATGCAGCTGCTCATGCTGCAGGCATCGCCCGGAAACTTAATTTTTCGATTTGTTTGGTGCACATTACTGATAAAGATACCCGTAGTTGGTTAAAGAGTAACGGTTTGGAAGAGAGCGTACTGGAGCATAAACTATCGTCACTTGCTGATCAACTGGTTAAGGATTATCAGATTACAGTAACAACTCATGTCAGGGAGGGTGATATCTTTACATCGCTAAGTCAGGTATTATCAGAAATGGGCGCCAACATGATGGTGATGGCCACTCATGGTAAAAACGGTTTTCAACGTCTTATGGGCAGCAATGCTTTACGGGTGGTTACCGATTCGCCTGTTCCTGTTTTAGTCGTCCAAAAGCGTCGTTTCAATGAGGGTTACCAGCGTATTGTATTCCCGATTTCCAACGATATGGAGGTACGGCAGATGGTACGTCTCGCCATTAGCCTGCAAAAACGTTTTGGTGCTACATTGCTTTTAATTCAGGATTATGAGGATGAGCCACGTTTTAAAGCCCAGCTTGAAATCAAGACTCAACAGATACTCGAAGAACTGCGTCGGTATGATGTTCAATATAGATTGTCGCGCTCGGAGGAAGGTGATTTTGCAGCCAATGTTATCAGTTTTGCAGCAGTCGAAAATGCCGACCTGATTTTAGTAATGAGCCTTGCAGATGGCGAGACACCCGGATTCTTCTTCAATACATGGTCAGAGAAAATTATGTTTAATACGGCACAGGTCCCGGTGCTCTGCCTTAATCCGGTCGATTACGGAACAATTTATTACGAATTGTAATCATCAATCCTATCTTGGTGCTGATGAATGTGATCCGGAAAATATGGTACGAGAAACCTTTATCGGTCATCATTGTCCTTGCTGTTTGTATTCGTCTGGTGGCAGCTTTTTTTGCCCGGGGCTTTGGCATGTTCGACGATCATTTTTTGGTGATTGAGCCTGCCGCTGCCTGGACTGATGGATACAATTATAACTATTGGCTACCAATGGGTGACCCCTCCCGGGTTCCCTCCGGCCATAGTTTTTTTTATGTAGGCATTCATTACATCTTAATCTCAGTTCTAAAGTTTTTAGGTATCAGTGCTCCATGGCTGATCATGCTTGTTCTTCGGCTGATTCATGCGGCCTGGTCACTAGTTGTTGTCGTCGTTGGCTATAGGATCGCTCAGCGGTATGGTTCACGTAAAGCTGCCACAACAGCGGGACTCGTTTTGGCTTTGCTTTGGTTTCTTCCCTGGGCATCGGTGAGAAATCTGGTAGAGACTGCCTGTATACCTTTTCTGGTTATGGCGGTTTGGTGGTTGATCAGGAACGATAAACATTTCGTCAGAAATGCCATTTTTGCCGGATTTATGGCCGGGCTTGCCTTTTCGGTCAGGTTTCAGGTTGTCTTTTTTTCCTTTGGTATTGGACTGGCACTATTATTACAGCGGCGGTGGCTTCAAGGTCTGTTGTATGGTTTGGCATTTGTTATATCTGTCATCGTGGTACAGGGTGGGATAGACTTATATGTATGGGGGCGTCCTTTTGCTGAGTTGACCGAATATATTCGCTACAATGCTGATAATGCCTATTCTTATTTTACCGGTGAATGGTACAATTACCTCTTGTTGATACTTGGTATTTTAATTCCTCCGGTTAGTTTTTTCTTTTTTTTCGGGATCATTGCACGCTTCAGGCGCCTGTTGCTGATCAGCCTGCCAACTTTAATCTTTCTGTTGTTCCACATGTGGTTTCCAAACAAACAGGAACGGTTTATCTTTCCGATTCTCCCTTTCATTGTGATTGCTGGAACTATCGGGTGGTTTGCTTTCCGTGACAAATCAATTTTCTGGATGCGTCATGCAGGAATTCACCGGGCAGTATGGACCTTCTTTTGGGTCATCAACCTGATGCTTCTTCCTGTTATTTCGACCATGTTTAGCAAGAAGGCACGCGTTGAATCGATGGAATACCTGAGCCGTTATCCTGATATGACCAGCATTTTGCTTGAGGGAACAGCTACCAATGCACCGAAACAAATGCCTATGTTCTATGCTCAGCAGTGGTTTTTTCAATTAGAGATGAATGGTCAGGATAACGCCGATACCCTTGATTTCTTTTTTGCCAGAGTTCCACATGCAGAGCCCCGTTTTGTGCTTTTCTTTTCAAATGAGGAAATGCCCCGACGACTTGAAACCGCAAGGCGTTTCATGCCTCAGCTAATTTATGAAACGACTATTGAACCTTCATTTGTCGATAAGGTATTGCACTGGATGAATCCTTATAATGCCAACGAAACCATTGTAATCTTCAGAAATCGGAAGTTTTATCCAACTGAGTCTGTCAACCCCTGACGAATATGACCATCATTGAAGCCCGACAACGTATTGAGCAGTTAACAACTGAGATCAATCAACATAACCAGCGCTACTACGAAGCTGCAGCTCCTGTTATTTCAGATTTTGAATTCGACTCATTGCTACAGGAACTTCAGCAACTTGAGCTGAAGTTTCCGGAGCTGGCTACATCCGATTCGCCTACCCAACGTGTAGGTGGAACAATTACCCGGGAATTTAAGACCGTACAGCACCTGACACCAATGCTCTCTTTATCGAATACCTATTCTGAGGCTGAAATCAAAGAGTTCGACCAGCGTGTCAGGAAAGTTACCGGAGATGAGATAACTTATATCTGCGAATTAAAATACGATGGAGTGGCAATCGGACTGCGTTATGAGCAGGGTGTGCTTGTTCAGGCCGTCACCCGGGGCGATGGCATTCGGGGCGATGATGTGACTGTTAATGTGAGAACCATACATTCTGTTCCTCTTAAACTTAGAGGAGACTATCCTGAGGAGTTTGAGATCAGGGGAGAAATTTTTATGCCTCGCTCATCATTCGATTCACTCAATGCCGGGAAAGAAGAAATAGGAGAACAGCCGTTTGCCAATCCGCGCAATGCCGCAGCCGGAAGCCTTAAATTGCTGGATTCTGCTGAAGTGGCGCGCAGAAAGCTTGATTGTTTCCTGTACTTTGTGATTGGTGACATGCCATTCGATAACCATTATGATAACCTGATGAAGGCCCGGGAGTGGGGGTTTAACATTCCATTGTATCTCAGGAAGTGCGCCAGTGTGGATGAGATCTTTGAATTTATAGATGAATGGAACGAGGCACGGCACAACCTGCCTTTTGATATTGATGGAGTGGTGATCAAAGTAAACAGTTACCCGATGCAGCAGTCATTGGGCTTTACAGCCAAATCACCCCGCTGGGCTATTGCCTATAAATTTAAGGCTGAGCGGGTGGTCACTAAATTGCTCAATATCGTCTATCAGGTAGGACGTACTGGTGCAATTACCCCGGTTGCAGTTCTTGAGCCGGTACAGTTGGCCGGATCAATTGTAAAGCGGGCTACACTCCACAATGCTGATATCATTGCCCAGTTGGATGTTCGTATTGGAGATTCAGTATTTGTTGAGAAAGGTGGGGAGATTATTCCTAAAATCATTGGTGTTGACCTGACTAACCGTAATCACAATACGTATCCGGCGGCATATCCAGTACATTGTCCGGAATGTGGAGCAGTTCTTACCCGTACAGCGGGTGAATCGGCATGGTATTGCCCGAATGAAGATGGATGCCCGCCTCAGATTAAAGGAAAACTAGAGCATTTCATCTGCCGCAAAGCCATGAACATCGATTCTTTGGGTGAGGGAAAGACTGAGATACTTTTTGACTCAGGATTGGTATCTAATGTGGCCGACTTTTATGATCTGACTTATGATCAGCTACTGGGGCTGGAGAAGAGTTATCCGGCTACAGCAATTACCAGAGAACGTACTGTGAAGTTTCGTGAAAAGACTGTCGAAAATATACTCAGGGCAATAGAATCATCGAAAAGTGTTCCCTTTGCAAGGGTTCTTTTTGCACTTGGTATAAGGTTCGTTGGCGAAACGGTGGCGAAAAAGCTGGCGGCTCACTTTGGATCAATTGAGAATATAGCGAATGCTACCATCGGGGAGTTGCTTATGGTTGATGAGATTGGTGAAAAAATAGCAGGCAGTCTTACCGGATGGTTTGCACTTGAGAAACACCAAATGTTACTTGAACGGTTGGCTGTGGCTGGTGTAAAACTTGCAGGTGCTAAATCAAATACTCCGGACAGTGATGTTCTTGGAGGCAAATCATTTGTGGTCAGTGGAGTATTTAGTAGTTATTCACGTGACGAACTGAAAGAATTGATCGGGGCTAACGGAGGTAAGGTGTTAAGTGCTGTGAGCGCCAAAACAGACTTCATTATTGCAGGTGATAACATGGGACCTTCCAAGCTTGAAAAGGCGAGGCAATTAGGGGTGAAAATAATATCAGAGGATGATTTCGCGGAAATGATCAGCTAAAGGTTTTCAGTGGGAAAAGGTTACGCTTTGGTTAGGCTTCCGGCGGATCAACTGAAGCAAGCTTGACCTGTTTCTGAACTTTAATAGCATTGAGCCCCTTAAAACCTCTTTCAATTTCAAAGGTTACCTTGTCGCCTTCACTGACATCCTCAAGCAAGCCATTGACATGGAAGAAAAAACGCTCCTGAGTGTCTTGTTCCCTGATAAAGCCGAATCCTTTTGATGTATTGAAAAAGTCGATTTTCCCTTTTCTGACTGTTTCAACTACCTCATCTTCACGACGTGGTACACTGATTTCGATGTTTTCGACGTTTATCTTTTCTTTTTTAGAGGGATCGGGTGGTGTGTCGGTGATATTCCCAAATTCATCAACCCAGGCAATCATGCTGTCAAAATCTCCGCCGGGAGCATTCTGTCGCCGTTCTTCTTTCTTTTGCTCTTTTTCAAGGCGTTTTTTGACTCTGTTTTTTTCTTTTTCCCGTTTGTTAAAAGACTCCTGCGATCGTGCCATTCGGTTTTTATTTAAGGGTGAAACATCTAAAGTTGTCCGACCTGAACAACCGCGGGTACATCAACACACCAAAGGCGAAAACTAGTGATTATCAGTCGGGGCAGGACTTAAGATCGTGTGTATAGCCGGGAGCATTGTACGATTACCGTCGGCAAAGATACGAAAATTTTCTCATTCCGGGCTGAATTGTAGCAACATGGGCTTCCTGCTGTATCTTCCGGTGAAAGATGTATTGGTGTATGTACATTGATATATAGTGCTTTACCGGCATTGTTAAAAAAACAGAGGCAGAGCAATGAGCTCTGCCTCTTGAAGATTGTATTGAGGAAAATTATAGACTTTTAATCTCAGCCAATAATTTCTGAAGGGTTTCCTTCGCATCACCGAACAGCATCCGAGTGCGATCGGCAAAGAACAAGTTGTTTTCTATTGCTGCGTATCCCTTACCCATGCCACGTTTCATCACGATTACGTTTTTAGCATCGCGTGCCTTGATAATCGGCATGCCGTAGATCGGACTCGAAGGATCATCCTCGGCGGCAGGATTAACCACATCGTTTGCTCCGATTACGATTAGCACATCGGTGTTGGGCAGATCGGGATTGATGTCGTCCATCTCAATCAGCCGATCGTAAGGTACATCAGCTTCGGCAAGCAAAACATTCATGTGACCAGGCATTCTTCCCGCCACAGGATGGATGGCATAACGAACCTCAACGCCTTTTTCTTCAAGCAACTTGTCGAGATCATGACAAAGATGTTGTGCCTGGGCTACTGCAAGGCCGTAACCGGGTACAATTACCACCTTCTGGGAGTAGCTGAGCAATACAGCTGAATCGCTAAGGCTGATCTCTTTGATGGCTCCGCCAACGTCGGCTATGCCGGCAGCTTTGCCGCCAAAGGCACCAACGATGACGTTTACCAGCGACCTGTTCATGGCTTTGCACATCAGGATGGTCAGGATGGTACCGGCCGATCCTACCAGGATACCGCCTGTGAGCATCGCCTGGTTGTTGTAAAGAAATCCACCCATGGCTGCTGCCACCCCGGTAAATGAATTAAGCAGCGAGATTACAACCGGCATATCGGCACCTCCAATTGGCATGACAAACAAGACTCCATAGACCAGGGCAATGACAAACATCAGGTAAAGGTATGTCTGAGAGGCTTCTGGTGTTTTTCCAAAGATCATGATTCCAGAGAGGAAACCGATCAGGACGATTAACAATACAATATTTACGTATCTGATCCAGGGTGCCTTTATATCGCCCAACCTGCTGTCAAGTTTCAGGAATGCAATCATAGACCCTGCAAATGATACACTGCCAATCAATAACCCCAGCAGAATCGCGAGAACATGACCATTGGCCAATCCTGAATCAGCTATCAGCGAGGGTTCAATGTGAGGGAATTCCATGAGAGAAATAAGGGCTGCAGCGGCACCCCCCATTCCGTTGAAGAGGGATACAAGCTGTGGCATAGCAGTCATCTTTACCTTGACGGCAATCAGCCAGCCAATTATAGTTCCAATGACAATGGCTGCGAGGATGAATGCATGATTCCCGATTGGCTCTCCATCTTTGGTGTGAAAGAGCAAAGTAGCTACGATGGCCAGGCCCATACCAAAAGCTGCCAGCAGATTTCCTTTCCGGGCTGAGTCAGGATGGCTGAGCATTTTCAGTCCGATAATAAATAACACGGAAGCGATGATGTAGCTGATCTCAAGTATTGATCCGCCTATAGTGAACTGGTGCATAATATTGTTCGTCAGATTTTCCATGCTGTTTATTTTTTAGCTTTTTTCTTAAACATGTGCAGCATTCTGTCAGTCACTACAAAACCTCCGACTACGTTAAGCGTGCCAAGTATTACCGCGATGAATCCCAGCAGCAATGATCCCGTCGTGTGTGCATGTCCCATGACAATGATGGCTCCGATGATCACAACGCCGTGGATGGCATTGGCCCCGGACATCAGGGGGGTGTGAAGTACCGCCGGTACATGTGAGATGACTTCAATGCCCAGAAAGACCGATAGTATGACGATGAAGATCGCCTCCCTGTAATCGAAAATGAATGATAAGATGTTTTCCATAATTTTTATTTTTCGCTTTTTGCGTTTGATTCGCGTGAGGATACAGGCCTGTTACTCTTTTCTGTTTTCTGTTGCCAGAACTCAGAAATAAGAAACCTGTTTCTTCCTACACCATGAATTGTTTTACCCGTTCGCTTACAACTTCACCGTTATGAGTCACGCAGGTTCCTTTAATCAGGTCGTCGTTGAAATCAAGTTTCAGTGTGCCGTCTTTTTGAAGCATCAGCTTAAGAAAATTGAGCATATTGCGGCCATACATTCTGCTGGCATCAGTAGGCATCTCGGAAGGAAAGTCAGATTTGCCCAGAATGGTAACCCCATTGCTGACGTAGGACTCGCCGTTGCGGGTTAATTCACAGTTTCCTCCAGAGGATGCAGCGAGATCGATGATGAGTGACCCGGGACGCATGGCAGCGACGGTTTCCCGGGTAATCAGTACCGGAGCCTTTCTCCCCGGAATCTGAGCTGTTCCGATGATGATGTCGGCTGCTGAAGCTCTTTCATGTATCAATAGTCGTTGCTTCTCTTTGAAATCATCAGTCTGTTCAACGGCATATCCTCCGGCAGCAGCATCTTCACGTGCCCCTTCTACCTCGATGAATTTTCCTCCCAGACTTTTTACCTCTTCTTTTACGGCCGAACGGACATCGAATACTTCAACAACTGCGCCCAGCTTACGGGCCGTTGCGATGGCCTGCAAGCCTGCAACGCCGGCTCCGAGGATTAACATTTTGGCCGGTTTGATTGTTCCGGCAGCGCTCATAAACATAGGGAAAAAGCGAGGCAGCAACGTGGCCGCGCTGAGTACGGCTTTGTATCCCGATACTGTAGCCATACTTGATAGCACATCCATGGCCTGAGCCCTTGTTGTCCGGGGAATGATGTCGAGACTGAATACAGATAGCTTTGCATCACCGGCAGCCTTGATCAGAGCATGCTCACCCAATGGGTTTATTGCTCCTGCAAAAATCTGACCTTCTTTCAGCTTGCTCATTTCATCATTTTCCGGGGCGTTGATGCCTATCAGTAAAGGGGCCTCCAGCGTTTGGGAACGTGGTGTCGATTTTGCTCCCACTTTCTGGTAGTCAGCGTCAAATGCCCAGGCCGCATCACCAGCACCTGTTTCCACAAGCACTTCATGACCTCCTTTAATTAGCTCTGCTACTACTTCAGGCAGCAATGCCACCCTTTTTTCGGTTTTCTTTTCTTTCAGAATGCCTATCGTCATGTTTTCTGATTTAGGAATTTGTGTCACTCAAACATCAGAAAACGGGCTTTTGTTCATGAATTTGTGATCAATATAACGTCTGTCTGTTGCCTGACCCAATCGGGAAAGCCATTGCCAGGCTGGTTCTTTACGGTTAGATTTTGGAGATTACTTCAGAAATATCTTTCAATAAAGCAGCATAGAAGATATTTCAAACTTAAAACAGGTCATTCCTGAAGATATGATGTTTAGCCCGGGATGAATGATACAGGTAAACCGCGGTTATAAGAATTTGTGAAAACATTGCGTTAATATAGTGCCTATGAGGTGATGCTCTTTCCCAGTTTTATGAATCGCAGCTCGATGGTTCTGTATATAATTATCGATAAAGCAACTGTCGTGATTGAAACCATAACGATAAGCATGTAAGGGTTATAGACATCCGGATAATTTGGAAGATATTGTTTAAAGTAAACGTAGATTACCGGATGAATCAGGTAAACACCATACGTTGCCATCCCGATGTTTTCCAGACTTATGGCAATGAACTTCGGTAGTTTTGGTTGCATTTTGTAAAAACAGATGACAATGATCGTCGAAAGTATCACGAAAATAACCCTTCCTGTTCCAGATACAATGACGATGTGATTGCCTTCAGATGGCATCACACAAAAAAGCAATACAGCCAGAATCAGCATCATATTTATGATGGTTGGTTTTATCCGGATGTCAAGCAGGTTGTAAAAGATTGCAATTCCTGCTACATACAGAAACAGGTTGTTGAACGGGTTCACATAGATATTCCATTGCCTCGCAATTGAAAGGTCGGCGTCGAGCAGGGAAAAAGCGAAATACAAACCAATGATCAGCGTGATGACAAAAATGGTATTTCCTGCCCATTTCCGATGATTGTATGCGGCAATGATTAATGGTGTTAAGGCATAATATACCATCTCGTTTCCTATAGACCACGCACCAACGGGTATGTAATTGGTTGGGCTTATAAACCCGAAAAGTGTAGTCAGATTCAGCACTAACGAGAAAGGATCGAAAGAGTGAGCCAGGTTGCGCTGATGAAAGACGACAAGAAGGCATACGATCCAAAATAATGGCCAGATTCTGAATATTCTCCTGATAAAGAACCTGCCGGCTGACTGAATCGTTGTAAGATACCTGTTGTAAACGATGGCCATACTTAAACCCGAAAGGATGAAGAAGATTGAAACACCATATACCCCAAGCCGGCCAAGAGGACCTGATGAGTCCAGTGGATGAATAATCCAGTTGGATAGATGGTAAAACATGATCGAGAGGGCCATGAGACCCCTCAGCCAATCCAGCGTTTCGATGCGTGCTTTGCTCAAATGGGCTTGCTATTCGGAGTTTGTATCTGGCAGACTATTATTAAGGAGTGGGTAGTCTGGTTCTGGTATTCGGTGTCGGAAAAGATGATGAAGGATTCTGTAAACAGAATTGAAGGTCTTCTGCATGACAGTTACCATATCGGCCCCAAAAGTAGTGTTTTTCCCGGAAAAGATCTCGCATGCCTTGTTTTGTAGGATTCTTTAAATCGCTTCATCTGTTGATGAATAAATAATAGAGCCCGATAAACACGTCAGCAAATGGACAAGTGAAAATTTAAGCAACTTTTTTTGCACCTTTGGCGCTCCGATTTGTATTTATTATTCACAAGCTATGCTTTCTGTTTTTAATTCCCAAAAGATAAAGTTCTGGTCGTTTATCTCGATGGTGCTGCTGGTGTTTGTTCACGGCTATAATCTTAATATTGGTTTTCTTCAGCCATGGACTCTTCCCGGAGAGCCGCTTACCCTCACTGCCTTTACCGAGTACTGGCTTGCCAACGGTGTCTTCAGGTTTCGCATCCCCATGCTCTTTATCATTTCGGGTTACCTGTATGCCATCCATGACAGTCGCCCCTATGGACAGCGCACCCGCAAGAGGGTCAGGACCCTTTTGGTGCCTTATTTTATCTGGAGTGCAGTAGGGTTGCTGCTTACTTTAAGCCTTGAATTTAACCATTATACAAGTGATCTGGTTGAGTCAACCGGCATGATGAGGATCGATGAGTCGCGTCACTTCTTCTCCCAGTTTCACTGGTATGAAATGCTGGTATCATGGATTATTTCTCCTGCTTCGTATCAACTGTGGTTTCTCAGGGTCTTGTTTTTTTATAACCTGATGTACCCCTGGCTCAGGTGGTGTGTTACGCATCCTGTTGCCAGATGGTTTTTCTTCTCTTTTGCATTTCTTGCCTGGTTAACAACAAGTGGTTGGTTTATCATAGAGGGCGAGGGATTGTTGTTCTTTTCGTTGGGTGTTTGGATGCAGAAAACCAATTTCAATATAGATTCACCGTCAAAATGGCTGCGCCCTCAATACTGGGTGCTTATCTTTACCGCATTCTCAATTATTAAAACTATTCTCGCTTTTAGCCAGCCTTTCGATGGTATTGAACCTGTGCTGGCGGTGATGCACAAGGTCGTGGTGTTAAGCGGATTGATTACCGCCTGGTATGGTTGTAACCGATTGGTCGCTTTTTTGATGGGGAGATCATGGTTTACATGGCTGAGTGCCTTTTCCTTCATGATATATGTGATGCATGCTCCGGCTGTTGTATATGCATCAAAGGCTATTTTTATCTATATCCCGCATTATCCGGGCTACCGGATGGTATCCTACATCATTTTGCCTGTTATTCTGATCTCTCTTGCAATTATAACCTCCCTGTTGATTAGACGAAGCCTCCCGGGTTTGTATAGCATTCTGACAGGAGGTCGTGGGTTAAAAGCATGATAATCTGTTTTGTGGAAAGTACTTACATTGATTTCAACATTTACTGATATTTGTAAAACATAACAGGCACTTTAATCAAATTCTGATTTTAACTACATAACGGATTCCTGATTGGTGATTATTTAACCGGTTCATCGAAGCGGTAAAGAGAATCATGTGCTTTCCTCGTGGTGAAATTGTAAGCTGTACCAACTTCACCAGTTGGTTATTAATATTTCTTGTTGCTGAAATGCAGATTTTGTGTAGGTGCTGATAATGACATCTGGCTGGTTGTATCGATATATATCTGCGTTAATAATTGACTGATCAGATTCTTAATTAATATCATTATATTGCTGATTTCTGATGAAATCTTTGCAAATTTCAGTGAATATGGGTGTTTCTGAGGAAAGTTTTGTGCTTCATCGGTAAGCTTTTCAAGAGAAATCCTTAACCGGTTGAAGTGTCTCATCCTCTCTGATGGCAATTCAAGCGATAGGGATAATGACAAATCGCAAATCAATTCATTTAAAGGAGTCGTAAGGCGGGAACTCCACTCTGACGAAAGTTCATTTACATATTGAACGGAAACAGATATTCCAGTTAAATAATTATAAAGTTGTACGATGTCAGAATCAATTGTTTGTAAATATATTGGAACCATTTGTTTAAGGCTTTCTTATTTTGAACTGATGGTAAAATGGTTGGATGGGTGTTTTTCCGGATAATATATATATTTATTTTTCTATCCTTTTGTATAGAATTTCTGGAATTATATGGGTATTCCCTTCTTCTGATTTTATTATTATTGCCTGAAGGATATAGTCAATCTTTGTTGACCGATTTTAAGGATGATGAAGCTGGGATGCAATGATGTCGTATTTTTAAAATTTATTGACTGCAACATAGATTTAGATTATTGTCAAACTCTGTAATCTGATTTTAAAAGAGGTGTGGTACCATATCACAGAGAGATTCAATAATATCAACACTTCTTTCGTGTACCGGAATATTTTGGAATGGCTGATTATATTTCAGTTTTGTCTGTTGTTAGCTTTTTTGTTTTAAACTTATCCGGCTGAAGTATATTAATTATTCTTTCTTTTCCCCGTTCAGCAATATAATAGATTACCGGAACCAGAGCGAGTGAAAGGAAAAGTGAACTGGATAAACCGCCAATAAGTACCCATGCAAGTCCGTTTTTCCATTCGGAGCCTGGCCCATTAGACAAAGCTATAGGAAGCATAGCAATGATCATTGAAAAAGTTGTCATCAGGATAGGACGTAATCTTACACTTGTAGCCTGTAATAGGGCATCCTTTGTTGAAAGTCCTTCCTTTTTGCTGTGATTGGTAAAATCGACAACCAGTATTGCATTCTTAGCTACCAGTCCCATAAGCATTATTAGTCCCATGAGCGTAAAAATACTTAAGGTATTTCCTGTCAAAGCCAATGCCAGTAATGCTCCGATCATAGCAAGCGGTATAGTACACAAAACAACAAGCGGTTGCAGATAGGATTCATATAATACAACCATCAGTAAATAAATAAAAACAATGGATGCCAGGAGTGCGAAACCCAGACTCCCGAAAGAATCGGATTGCGCTTTCAGATCACCTTCGTATGCTATTGATATTTCCCGTGGAAATGTAATTGTTTGGAGTTTTTGTTTAATATCGTTTCCTACATCACCAAGAGCGCGTCCAAAGACCTGCGATTGAATTGTAATGCTTGGTATCCGGTCGTCCCGCTCAATCTTTGATGCGCCGGTGCCATTCTGAATACTGGCAAACTGATCTAACCGGACAGGCTTTCCATATTTATTTATAAATGAAAGTGATGCAACATCTGAAGCATTTTGACAGTTGAACTGATCATATTTTATATTAATATCATATTCATACTCTCCATCCCTGAATTTTGCATCTCTGTTACCGCTGTACGCGATTTGCATTGTAGGGCCAACCACTGCCAGGCTAAGCCCTGCATCAGCCATTTTTTGCTGATTAATTGAAACAAGAAGCTCAGGACCAGGCTCACCTGTCGAAAGCTTGACATCTGATGTCCCGGAAATCTTTTTTACCTCATTTAAAAAGATCTGGGCATACTTTGACAAAGTATCCGGATTTGCACACCTCACAGCAATCTGGATAGGTACCTGGTCTGATCCTCCTATAGGGCTTACTACACTGGTGACAAATTTTACCCCCGGAACCCTTGATGCCAGTTCATTTCTCAGTAGTTGAGCATACAACGATGCCGAATGTTCCCTCTTCTGTTTGGAAACTAACTTAATGGTTATTTCTGCTTTATTTGCTCCAGAAGATATATCAGTGAAATCTGATGTTCCTCCTACTTGTACCAGTATCTCAGATACTTCGGGCTTTTTCGATAAAATATTTTCTACCTCGCGAACAGAAGCATTCGTTTGCTCAATTGTGACAAATTTTGGCAGTTCCATTTGAATGATTATTTCTCCTCTGTCCCCCATGTCTACAAATTCGCTGCCAATAAACCCGAATGGAATTAATGATATAGAGGAAAATAACAACATAAGGGCAGATGTTACGACAATAATTTTATGGTTAAACGACCACTTTAAAAACGATTCGAGCCATAATGAGAAACGATTGATAAGAGATTCAAATCCTGTAATGAGTTTTTTTAGTAACGTATTGCTGCGAATGTGTTCTAATTTTGATATTCTTGACGCCAATAAAGGGGTAAGGGTGAATGAAACAAACAGACTGATCAGTGTTGCAACCACTATGACTAATGAGAATTGTCGAATAACATCAGAGACGATGCTATGGGCCAGTGACATGGGTAAAAAAACGGATATATCAACCAGAGTTATTGAAAGGGCTGTAAAGCCTATTTCATTACGCCCGATGATTGCGGCAGTTGCCTTTTCCTGTCCTTTTTCAATATGCCTGTATATATTTTCAATAACAACTATTGAATCGTCCACCAGTATCCCTACTGATAGCGATAATGCAAGTAATGACATCATGTTCAGTGAGAAATTGAGCAAATACATTGCAATGAATGTAGATATAATGGAAGCAGGTATTGCAACTATTACAATAAATGAATTCCTCAGACTGTGAAGGAATACCAGCATGACTAAGGCCACTAGAAAAACAGCCAGTAACAGATCAGTTAAAACAGCATCAGCAGATTCCAACGTAAATATGGACTGATCACTTACGATTTTGAGTTTGAGCCCGTACCTGGCGTATATATCTTCCAGTTGTTCCAGTTTCTTTTTTACCAGACCGCTAACTTCAACAGTGTTGGCATCACCTTGTTTTTTTAATTTCAGACCTATAATATTGGTTTGATTATACCGGTTTATGTTAGAAACCTCTTTTCTGGTATCAGAAACAGTTGCCACATCTTTGATCCGGATGGGAGAGTTGTCCGGGCTGTTGGTGATTATCAGGTTCTCGATATCTGATTTCTTTTTGTACTTTCCTGATAATCGGACAGGAATCTGCTGTTCCGGATTTTTAATCTTCCCTGTTGGATAATCTACATTAGCTGAGAGAATCGCATTGCTTATCTGAAGCAGCGACAATTTGTACTTTTCCAATGAGGCTGCATTAACATTTACCTGGATTTCACGTTCCTCTCCTCCAGCGATAATAACTTCGCCAACCCCTTTGACACCACTTAATTCAGGACTTATCCGATGCTTCACCAGATCAAATAACTCTGTTGGGTTAGTTTTTGCTGATACCGCAATCTGAATAATGGGAAAGTCATTCATTCCGAAAGTTGAAAGGGTGGGCGTTGATGCTTCTTCAGGCAGTTGTGCCTGAATAGTATTGATTTTCCTTTGAACAACCTGTGTGATCTTGTCAATATCAGATGATGCTTTAAACTGCATCACGATAAATGAGATGTTTTCCTGCGAATAGGATTTGATATTGTCAATGTTCTCAGTTGTTGAAACCGCATCTTCAATTTTCTTTGTAATGGAATTTTCTACTTCTGAAGAAGAGGCCCCGGGATAAGTCGTTACGATGGTAAGTGCAGGCATTGCAAAATTGGGCAGCAATTCATAGTTTAGTTTCTGGTAGCTATAAATTCCAAGGAACGATAACGCGATAAATACAACAACAATCAGCGTTGGTCTTTTTATTGATAACTCTGTTACATTCATGGTTTTATTGTTTGTCGTTATTTACAATCCTGACTTTTGTGTTTTCATCGATATTTATTTGTCCGTTGAGAACTATTTGTTCACCTTCTTTGAGCCCATGCAGAACAATAGTTTGTTCGTTAACAAGATCCGATGTCAACACCTGTCTCAACTTTGCGGTATCATTTTCAACCACATATACTGATGGTTTAACGGCCCCTCCAATCAGGCAACTATTAGGAATGATAATCTTTTGTTCATTCTGTGAAATACTTAGTGTTAAGGTCCCATCGATTCCTGATATCAATAGTTGTTCAGAATTATTGACTATTTCTGCCTGAACGCGATAACGTTTTGATTCGTCAGGTTTAATACCTATTACCTTAATTACCCCATCGAATTGCTTATCAGGGAAAAGATCAGAAACCACCTTTACCTTTTGACCAGCATGAATTTTAACAAGGTCATTGGCAGTGAACCAGGCAGTAAATTTCATTTTATGAGTATCTATGATATCGGCAACCGGAGCACCTGATGTTAAGAATGTTCCCGGTTCAATGTATTTCTTACTTACAGTACCTGATACAGGTGATTTAATAAATGTATTCCCGTGCTGCTTTTTCAAAGTCTGATAAGCACTTTTAGCATTAATCAATGAGAGTTTCACCTCTTCTAATTGTTGGACAGAGACAGCCTCGCCAGGTGAGAGGTTCTGATAGCGATTCAATTCCTGCCTGGCTTTTTGGTAAGTTGCATCAGCCAATTCCAACTGGTAAGATAGAATATCATTCTCGAGCCGGGCAATAATCTTACCCTGAGGCACAAATTCTCCTTCTTCAATAAACAATTCTTCAACTTTACCCTGTGCTTCTGCAATGATGCTGATTTCATAGTTTGGTTCAAATGTACCGTGGTATCTGATTTCATATGGTATTCTGCTATAATGGGCTTGGATTACAGTTACAGGGACGTCTGGTTTTGATCCGTTTACAAGATTTATACTTTCACTTTTTTCTTGCTTCACGTCTGTCAATTTATAGATAATACCAGTAGCAACCACCACAACGATGATAGCCAGACTCACTTTCCGTATTGTTTTCATTTTAATAATTTTATGTTAAAGAAGAAGTGAATTGATGGTTCCGTTTAGCTTTATGATTTCGAGTTGAGATAAGTCGATCTGAAGTTTTGAATTCAGCCAGGATAAGTACGATGTATTGTATTCTGATCTGGCATTAAGTACATCTGTAAATGTTTTTATTCCCTGGTGATATTGATCTTCTGTAACGCTTACAACATTACCTGCCAGTTCAAGATTGGTTTTTAATCTGAATTCGGTTAACTGGTTATTTAAAAGCGTTTCCATTGCATTTTCAAACTGTATAACCAAACTACCTTGTAAATCCCGCTGAGCTAATCTGGATTGTTCCAGAGCCACCCTGCTTTGATTAATTTTGCCTTTTATTCTGTTTCCTTCAAAAACGGGCACTGAGAGTCTTATCCCAATATAGGATGTAGTATACCAGTTGCTGCCTTTGTTTATTTCATCCATTTGTTCAACCTGTGCCTGGAAACTATATTCGGCAAACCCCGAAAGCGATGGTGAAGATCCGGCTTTCATATACCTGAGGTTGATTTCTGCAAATTTTTCTTTCTGCTTCATAATCTTCATTTCTGTCAGGTTCTCAAAGGTGGTATCAATTTGAATTCGTGAAAATCCAACGTCAACCATGTCGTCTGATAGTTTAATTTTTCGGGTTTGTCCGATACCTGCCAGATATTTCAGCATGTTCAACTGCTGATTTCTTTTTAACACCAGACCGTCCCTTTCTGCTTCAGTGTTGTTAATAACAACGGTTATCCTGTCTGATTCAGCCTTACAAATCAATCCGTTTCTCAGATGTTGTTGTGAATAGGCATACAACTTTCGAAATGAGGATAAATTTGTGTCAAGTAGAATTATCTGCCTGTTCATTGTTTGAACAAGAATATAGAGCTGTGCTATTCTAAAAACCATTTCTTCCTTTTGTTGCTCCAGGCTGAGATCGCTGATTTCGCAGCCTTTCCTGAATAAGTTTACGGATGCAAAATAGGAAGCATTATAGATCATCTGCCCTGCCTGGATTCCTGCAATTACATTATACTTTGTACCAAGCCTGATGGGAACCATTGTTCCCGGTTGCCCGACGATATCGCCCGAAACCATATTCACCGGAATATCAAAGTAGTCGCTGAAGGAGGCTAAACCGCTTATTTGTGGTAGCCCTTCACTTTTTGCTTCCTGAATCTGATGCCTGCTTTTAATTGTTTCCAGATATGCCTGTTTTAGACTCAAATTATTGGTCATACACATCTGTATGCACTTCCTCAATGAAAGAACAGAATCGCCGGCTTGCTGCCCGCTTGTAATTACTGGAATTAAAAGCACCAGAAGGGATGTTCTGATTTTATTTGTTTTCATTTTTCGAATGTCTGATTATATATAGAGACCGACATCCCGGTCTGTATTAGGAGAAAAAAAATTATGCTTTAATTAATTGATATAAATTATCAAAGTGAGCTTTTACCTTTTTGTCAGTGTTTTCCATCTTCTCGTCAAAAATGGATAAAACACTGATACCATGCATTAAAGTATGCACATGACTTGCCAGAGAATGACTGTCTAATTCTTTTTTCAATTCACCGGTCTCTTTTGCCTTATTAATTACAGTTTCAAACATAACTATTTCGTTATCGTGCAGTTTTTCCAGGATAATATTAAATCCTTTGTAGTGCTTCATCATATCAAACAATACCATGTACAGATTGACTTCATCAAGCTGTAATCTGAATTCCTTCAGCGTAGAGTCTGCCAATTCGATCAGATGCTCTAACGTCGATTTGATATAATACGGAATGAAATCTCTGAACGACAAATCGTACGGGTTGCTTGAGAAATGACCGAATTCTGTCAGAAATGAACCCAGAACAAAATGGTCTATCACCTCATGGTAAAGGGCTTCTTTGCTTTCGAAATGATGATAAAACCCGCCTTTCGATAAACCTGATGCCTTGAGTATCTCATTCATGGTTACCTCTGTATATGGTTTCTTAAGGAAAAAGTACAGCGCGATATTAAGGATTCGTTCTTTAGATTCAATCATCATGGTATAATTTACAAACCGACTTCCCGGTCTGCAAAGATAAATACTTTTTTTAAACAAAAACTATCTGATGTGTTTTTTATCTAAAAAATTTCCACCCAAAAGAACACTGCCTGTTCAGGGACACCGCATACAATGTTCCTGAACAGGCACTGAAAATTACATCTTCCGCTCCGGGTACAATTCATCCCACCATGCCGGATCATCCTGCAACCACTTGGCGAACCAGGCAAAGATAGTGTTCTGCCACTTGATTCTTGGTTTGTAGCTTAATATCTGATGATTTTGTTCATCGAATTCAATCAGTTCTACTTTTTTGCCAAGAAGGGTCAACGCGGTAAATAGCTGATGGCTTTCAGCCGTCGGTACATTGGTGTCTTTGTTGCCATGAAGCAACAGAATGGAATTTTGTACTTTATCGGCATTAAAGAGCGGACTTTGATTGGCATAAAACACGGGATCATTCCATGGGAATTTATCTGCTGTGGCAGCGCTGCTATAGAGATAACCCCAATAGCCTTCGCCCCAGTAGCTGCTTAGATTGCTGATACCGGCATGGGCAATGGCTGTCCTGAAAATATCGGTACGGGTCTGAAGCAACATCGTCATGAAGCCACCATAACTGGCCCCAATACAACCAACGCGGGTGCTGTCGGCAGCCGGGTGAGTGCGCAGGAACTTTTTTGTTCCTTCAATAATTTGATCTGCGGTAGTTGTACCCCAGTTGTTTACATGACGAGCCGCGAATTCTGCTCCATAACCCGTGCATCCATCCGGGTTGAGGGTATATACTATGTAGCCCATGGCGGCAAACAGATTTTTGGGATACCTCCCTTCGAATGAACGATTGATAGGGCTTGTGCCTGCATAGTAATAAACGATGACAGGGTATTTTTGAGCAGGATTAAAATCAGGGGGATAAAAGACCATTCCATCAATTGAATCGCCATTTTCTGTGGTGAAGACATAATCCTCGACATTCCCGAAGGCAATGTCCCTGAAGAAGCTTTTGGATGGGTTGGCTGCCGGTGAGGGCAAATTTTCTGATACTGTTGTAGTCCATGCCACCGAAGGAGCACTTACTGAAGTTCCAAAAGCTGCAATTCTGCCGGTGAGTGGCGAAACAGCCATTCCTGAGGTCACCTCTGCCATTCCGGTAATCTTTCTGAATGAAGTCCCTTTAAGATCGGTGACAAAGATGTCGGCTCTTGTACGGTTTTCCGTCAGCAACACGATCTGTTGCCCGTTGGCAGCCCATGCGGCTTCGTTTACTTTCGGGTTGAAGTTACGCGTTAGCGGTGTTATCTCACCTGAGGCCAAATCATACAGGAAAGCCTGCGTGTCGTACTCATTTGGGATGGTGCCTTCTGGCAATACATTGCCGATGTTATTGAACAGGGTAGGGGCGCCTGTAACAAGCAGGGTTTTGTCGTCAGGCGAAAGCGTTACAGCGGCTCCGCCGGCGAAGTCCCATATTCTGGTCACCACACCCGACAGGAGATCGAGACGATACAATTGTTGACGTGAATAGGGGCGGGTTGTGAAATCAACGTCTGAAGTAGAAAACAAGATGAAACTGCCGTCATGAGCTATCGACTGTAAATCTGTACTACGATAGCCCCAGGTGAGCCGGTCGTGTATTCTGGTCTCAAAACAATAGCGGCCCAGCAGTGACCGGTTACGGTACCATGGCCAGCGATCGTTCGGGTTTTCAATATGGCGGGCAATATCTTTTTCCTTAGGCCCGTCTTCACTGATACTATATATAAGGAATTTCCCGTCAGGTGACCAGCCATAGTTGTCAACTTTGTCAAAACCTCCGGTGATGCTCTTCTTGCCGGTGGCGAGGTTTTCGATCACAAATTGTTTCCCTTCACCATTGCTTTGAAGGTAGCTAATGGCTCTGCCGTCGGGAGTAAAGTTGATGCTGCTTATTTTATCATCCGTGTTGCTCCATACCAGATGGTGATCGCTGAAGGCATAGATGCCGGTTTCGCTTTCCGACTTTCCCTCGCCTTTAAATACTGTGTTAAAATTAAGACGGTAGAATTCACCTGAATTGCTGATGTCACAGCCGGTAACAGAAGTTCCTTCGAGTACATGAGCCAGATCGATTGATTGCCCGGGGTTGGTTGTAAAGGTGATGTCTTTGTTGGATGTTTCAAACGAAAAGCCCTCCTGTTTGCCGCCATCAACTGATTGGTCTGCCAGTAGTTTTACCAGTAGCAGGTGTTTTCCCCGGGTGAGTTTGGCTGAAGGTTTCCCCGTGGCGGGTTTGCCATCTGAGGGGCTCCCTGACGCAAGTTTCTCGCCGTTGAGCCATAATTCGTATGTGAAGCTGCTGCTGATGTCAAATTCTACAGAGGCGTAGCGTGGTAAGGTGACATAAACTGCACCAAGCCAAAGTGTTTTTGATTTATCGTTCCCGGTGACCGGTGTGAACCTCCCTTTTGTGAACGGTTGTATTTGCCATTTCTGTCCGCCGAAAGGTGACAAACGACTGCTTTCAGGCAATGCAGTATCTGATGGGAGTTGAATAGCATTTAATAGTAACGCACTGTTGAATTTCTTGCCGTTGATGTCGGGCAATGTATCGAATAATGGGGCAGAAGTGACAACTGGACCTGCTACCAGCCATTCGGCTGGTTTGTTGCGGGCTGTCGAATTCTGGCTACTGACTGATATTGAAAATATGAGTATCAGAACAGAAACCAGGACTAATGCAATTGGTTTTCTCATGCAAATCTGGAGTTTAATTTGGTGACGAAATTTAATGAATAAGAAATCTGAATTTCTTAAAGAGGTTAACTATTTACCTGTGTTGTGGGAAGAATAAACATAAACTGGCTCCCTTCTCCCTGCCGGCTTGTGGCCCAGATACGTCCATTGTTTCTGGTAATGAACTCATGGCAGAGAATGAGCCCCAGGCCCGTTCCTGCTTCATTGGCCGTTCCTTCGGTTTTTACTTTTTCGCCGGTTTTAAACAGTTTGGCAAGGTCAGAGGTAATAATTCCTGTCCCATGATCTTCGACGGTTACCTTTAGGTAGTTTGTAGTTGCATTGTCGGCAAGATCGGGATGGCCAGGCTCAAGAATCTCTGTTGTCAATGCGACAATCGAGCCCGGGTAGGAGAATTTGATGGCATTGGTGAGCAGGTTTCTGATAACAGTTCTTACCATGTTAAGGTCAGCAAAGACCCAACTGTTTCCCTGCTGACTGGTTTCGAATTTTATCCCTTTTGCCTGCGCCTGGGGAGCAATCACCTGAAGGCTGTTGGTGATGGGTATGTTGATGTCGATGGGCTGAGGGTCGAATTGAAGGCTTCCTGTTTGCGACCTTGCCCATTCCAGTAAGTTATTCAGCAACCGGAAGGCACTCTGAGCGCCTATTTCTATCTGCCCGATGTATTCTTTTTTTATAGTATCCGACAACTCATCATAATCATGCGATAGGATGTCGGCATAGCCGAGGATAATGTTGAACGGGTTCTTGAGGTCGTGGGCCAGAATGCTGAAGAACTTATCCTTGGTTGCATTAAGATCTCTGAGTTGGGATTCACTGTCGATCAGCATTCTTTGCGATTCGCGTTCTTCGCTTATGTCGCGGATAACAAGCATCCCGAGCGTAATTTCCTGATTGGGTTCTATCACCGGGACTGCCTGTATCTGACATAGCCTGTTGGCGAAAGTGATTTCTGCCATCGGGTGATGACCTTCAAACGACTTGTTCATCATGTCGGTGATGGTTCTGTTATCCTCCTCCGAATGAATAGGAAACCCGGAGAATTTCCCTTCAAGCGACATCGTCTGGAATCCCATTTCTGAAAGCAGGGGTCCCTCGGTAAGAATATACTTTTTACTGCGGTCGTAAAGTAATACAGCGGTTTGAGGTAGTTGCCTGACCAGTTCACGATACATGTTTTTTCGGCGTTGCAGCTCGGTCTCTGTCTGCTTCTGGAGGGTGATGTCTTCTTTTATAGCGATGTATTGAGTGATTTGGTTGTCGCTGTTCTTTACCGGGGTAATCAGCGCGTTCTCCCAATACAGTTCCCCGTTCTTGCGGCGGTTCAGGAACTCTCCTTTCCATGGTTCGCCACCGGAGATGGTTCGCCACAGGTTTTTGTAAAAGGTTTCATTATGCCGGCCCGATTTCAGGATGGCCGGTTTCTGCCCAATAGCTTCATCGCTTGTATACCCGCTAATTTGTGTGAATTTCTGATTTACATACGTGATGACTCCGGCCACATCGGTCATTACAACCACAACCGCGTTTTGTTCTACTGCCGTTCTAAGCAGGATGTTTTCCTGTACTACCTTTTTAAGTCGCGTGATGTCACGGATGGCCGTAATATTTACTGTCCTCCCTTTAAACTGCATCGGTCTGTTCAAAATCTCAACCTGAACCGGATCCCCCGTGCATAATAAAGAGGTTTGAAATTCACCTTCAGTTTTCTCATTAAAAACAAGCGAGAGCCTGGTGAGGTCATCTTCAGGGAAACAATCACTGATCCGTTTGGTGTTGAGCTCCGCCTCCGTTATCCCCAGAAGATTCCGAAAAGACTGATTTGCCATGAGAATTCGCCCATTGAGGTGGATGATGATGCCCTCGAAAGTGGAATTTGATAATTCACGGAAATGACGTTCGCTTCTCTTTTCATACCGGTAAAGCAGGTAGATTAATATGAGCGCAACGAACGCTGAAATCGAAATGATGATTAATATCCGGAGACGGTTGCTTGCCTTCTCTATAGTTTTATTGGTCTGGTATTCGATTTGTAATGCATCGAGTGCCGATCTGACCTCTTCAGTACGGTTTGATTTGAATGAGTTAATCAGCGTGTCTGTGGCAGAACGCAATTCTTCATTGTAATAGGCGAGGCTGTCGTTGTGGGAAGCATTGATAAGCCACTGGCACTTTAACTGAACCGATTCATAATACTCTTCAATTAGATTTATCTTCTTGCCCAGTTTTAGGGAAATGTTCATGTACTTCTCTGCTTTCTCGTACGCGCCCGCATTGTGAAGAAATTTTGCCAGACGCATGCTGGCAAGCAACATTCCCCGCTTGCTCCTGCACTTTTCATATTGAGCATAAGATGCTTCATACGAGCGTGTTGCCACTTCAATCTTGCCTGAACTCTCTGCCGCGACGCCCAGGTTAAATAAAGCAGCACATACGAGGGTTGAATCGTAACGGTCATGCTTCTTTTTGTTGTTCATCACGAAAAGGGCTTCCCGTGTTACCTCTTCTGCCCGGGCATAATCTTTCAGACTGATGTAAGCCTGACCTATGTATATCTTGGAATGGGCAATCAGATAAGGGTCGCTCATTGTCTTCCTGACCTTCAATGCACGATTGAACCATACAAGGGCTGAATCAGGTTGTTCCCTGGCCTGAAATGTCAGGCCAATGTTGTTCATTGCCAATGCTGTGCCATGGGTGTCTTTGGCTGATATGAACATTTTCAGTTGCTTCTGGTAATCATGCGATGCCATCTCGTAGAATCCCTGCGCGAAGAACGTGTTGGCGATGTCGCTGAGCGAATAAGCCTGTCCTTTAATACTCCCGGCTTCCTGAAAAAAACGGTACCCCTCCATCAGGTATTTCAAGGCGAGGCTATACTGCTCTTTTGATTGATAGTACACGCCAAGATCGTTATTGATATGCCCAAGTCCTTCGAGGCTTCCATGCTTTTTTTCCCATTCAAGAATTTGAAAAAGGATGGCTGTCGGATCATCCGGATAGGCTCTCTTCTTAAATTGGTCCCGTAGCATCTTTAGCTTTGCGGAATCCGGATCGTGGGTGCTCCTGCTAAGTACTCCCAGCCAGGAAGAAGCCATGCACTCTGCCGGCAGGGTTATGCTCAGCAACAGGCTGATGAGCATAAGCAGGAGTGGCGTTTTGTATGATATATACCGGTTTAAATTCATTACAGCTTGATTGACAGGAAATGTCGGTTAAAGATAATCCGAAACCAGGGTTTTGTAATGCACATTTTTCAACATGCGAATTTTAAAACCTTCATGATACCGGTACGTGAAACAGATTAACGTTTTCAGTTTGTTGATGATTATTTCGTTATACGCTGATTAACCGACCCGGGTTACTAGAAGAAAAGGTCATATAGTCTGCTAATATAAAACATAAGATTGCAATGATTGTTGATACCGGGAAAATAATTTGCATAAAGACCCGGTTGAGCCATTAGCATCTCCTTAATGCACATCATATAACGGGTGATTGGTTGAAACGATGCTGACTTTGTTATTGCCGGTACCTTGCCCAGCCGGGATTTCTGTTTGCCGCCGAAGGTCATTGATTAAACAATGCTTGTCGGAAGTATGTGAAAAAAAAGGCCGGACAAAATGTCCGGCCCTGATTGAAATATAAGTATCGAATTAAACTTTCTCCACAATTTCAAGCCCTTTGGCAATGGCCTTCATATTCATGGGGATAGATTTATGATGTCGTGCCGGAAGCGATTTGGCCAATCCTTTTTCAACATTCTCCATTTTAACAATGGGTTTCAGCTTCAGAAAAGCGCCGAGCACAATCATGTTGAAGGTCTTGGCCGATCCCATGGCTGTAGCTGCTTCAGTTGCCTGAATTCTGTAGATGTTGATGTCGGTACGTGAAGGATGTCTGGTGATCCCGTTGGGGTCGTATAACAAGATACCACCCGGTTTCACGGTTTTCTCAAACTTATCCATCGACTGCTGGTTGAGGATGATGGCTGTGTCGAATTGATTCAGAATGGGCGAACTGATGCGTTCGTCGCTCAGAATCACGGTAACGTTGGCTGTGCCGCCACGCATTTCAGGGCCATAGCTGGGCATCCAGGCTACTTCCTGATCTTGCATGATGCCTGAGTAGGCCAGAATTTTCCCCATAGAGAGAACACCCTGTCCGCCGAATCCGGCTATAATAATTTCTTCAGTCATTGTATTACGTTTTTCTGATTTTCAATTATTTTACCAATTCACCGTTCATTTTAATGTCGCCCAACTCGTAGAACGGGAACATGTTGTTCACCATCCATTCATTGGCTTTTACAGGTGAAAGCTTCCAACCTGAATTACAGTTGCTCACTATTTCAACAAAGCTTACGCCTTTGTTGAGCTTCTGGTTTTCAAAAGCCATACGGATGGCCTTTTTAGCTTTGCGGACGGCGGCAGGCGTATGCACTGCCTGACGGGTAACCATGTAAGTGCCGGGAAGTGTGGCCACAATTTCGGTCATCTTCAGGGGGTTTCCCATGATCTGGGTATCACGTCCGTAAGGAGAGGTGCTGGTGGGCATGCCGGGCAGCGTGGTAGGAGCCATCTGTCCGCCTGTCATTCCATAAATCCCGTTGTTGATGAAGATGATAACAATGTTCTCACCACGGTTGCAGGCATGAATCGTTTCAGCCGTTCCTATGGCAGCAAGGTCGCCATCACCCTGATAGGTGAATACGAACTTCCCGGGATAAAGACGTTTGATGGCTGTTGCCAGCGCGGGTGCACGTCCGTGAGCTGCCTGCTGCATATCGATATCAAAGAAGTTGTAGGCAAGTACCGAACAACCAACCGGCGCAACGCCAATGGTGTTGTTCTGGATGCCCATCTCGTCAATCACTTCAGCAATAAGGCGGTGGGCTGTACCATGACCACAACCTGGGCAATACGACATGACGTTGTCGGTAAGGACTTTCGTTTTCGAATAAACGAGGTTTTCGGGTGTCCTGATTTCGGGTTTATCAAATGTTTCTGTCATGGTTATCCTCCAATAATTTTAGTTTCAAGTGCTTTTACCACTTCGTCGGGTGTGGGGACAATGCCGCCGTAACGACCGAAATGTTCAACTTTTACTTTGCCGTTAACAGCCAGTCTGACGTCTTCTACCATCTGTCCGGCACTCATTTCAACCGACAGAATTCCTTTAACCTGTGAGGCCAGCTTGCTGATGGCTTCCGAAGGATAAGGGAAGAGGGTGATGGGGCGCAGCAATCCTACCTTGATCCCCTTTTTACGGGCAGTCTGGACGGCTTTCTGGCAAATGCGGGCGCTCGATCCATAAGCTACCAGCAGGTAGTCGGCATCCTCGGTATCGAAGGTTTCGAATCGTACTTCATTGTCCTGCATCTGTTTGTATTTAGCCTGCAGCTTAATGTTGTGAAGTTCCTGTTTTGCTGAATCAAGTTCGAGCGATGTGATGATGCGGCGGGGGCCATTCTTCGGACGGCCTGTTGTTGCCCATGGGCACTCTGTGGCCACTTCTTCATCGGTGCGCCGTGAAATCTGCGGGTTCAATTCTACCTTTTCCATCATCTGGCCTATGACGCCATCAGATAAGATCAATACCGGGTTGCGGTATTTGAAGGCAAGTTCAAAGCCAAGACCGGCAAAGTCTGCCATTTCCTGAACTGAAGCAGGGGCCAGTACAATGAGCTTGTAGTCGCCGTGTCCACCGCCTTTTGTTGATTGGAAATAGTCGCTCTGTGAAGGTTGAATAGTTCCTAACCCGGGGCCGCCACGAACAACATTAAGTATAAGGGCCGGAAGCTCGGCTCCGGCTATGTATGAAATGCCTTCCTGTTTAAGGCTTATCCCCGGGCTTGATGACGAGGTCACCACCTTTTTTCCGCAGGCGGCACCACCATATACCATGTTGATGGCAGCCACTTCGCTCTCGGCTTGTAGAACCACCATACCGGTGCGCTCGTAAGGTTTCTGAGCCATAAGATACTCCAGTACTTCGCTTTGCGGCGTGATGGGGTACCCAAAGTAGCCGTCAACGCCTGCCCTGATGACAGCTTCGGCAAATGCCTCGTTGCCCTTCATTAATTTGAGTTCTTTCATCCCTGTAATGATTTTTTGGTTTGAATCTCGTTAAACTTTTGCACGGTAAACTGTGATGACCCCGTCGGGGCATACAACAGCACAGTTGGCGCAACCTACACAGTTGCCGTTTACCTTGATTGCATAATTATAGCCTTTGCTATTGACCTCTTTCGACATCCCGATTACTTCCTGCGGACACGCCGTGTTGCACACTTCGCATCCCTTGCATTTTTCGATGTCAATTACAATGTCTCCTGTGATTTTTGCCATAATGGTGTGATTTGTAGGTGCTCTGTAATTATTATTTAGATGCACGAAAGTACTGATTTTACCCCAAAGCGCCTAATTTTCACCCTTCAATTTGTATAACGCCTCTTAATTTATAACTGATATAAATAAATGATAAACGCCTATGCAATTGATACCTCGTCACTTTTAGTGTGAATTTGAGAACCGTCCTGAATCACGTGTTCGAATTTGCTCATTAGCTGTATTGGTTGCTGTCGGTACAAATCCAAAAAGTAACGATCAGTGTGGCTGTGATGGAACGGTGAAATGAAAAACTGGTTCCTGATCCTGATCAGGGCATGTACCAGCTGCCATCACTTTTTGTTCTAAGTAAAATGTTGTCAGGATATTACTTATAATTAACTGAGCGCGTTGATTGTGCCAACCAATTGATATTTAATGTGCAGGCTATCGCCGGTGCGGCCGTCGCGTGTTCCGGGTTAGCAGGTGTATTGCCGAACTGTTTTCGCGACAATTCAGGGGTTATGCCTCCCCTTTTTTCGGGAAAAGTAATGATGAAAATTTGTCACCACTAAAACTGTGCCAAAATTTTTACATAATTAATCCTCCCACATATAAAAATTACTCCATAGTTACTACAGCCATAGGCGATACATAAGAAAAACCTATCTTTGACCTAACTTTGGCCTATCTTTGGGGTAGCTCAGCTATATTTTCGACTTCTAAATAACATATGATCAATTAGATAAAATATTGAGTTTTGTGACAGCGTGTTACGAAAAAATTTTGAAAAAAGTTGAAATTTTTTCTCAGGAAGGGTGAAACAAGCGTAATAATGCGTCCAAAATTTGGAATTACATTCAAGAGACAGACAATAAAAAGTCGGGCATCGTTTCCTGATACAATTATGAAAAATGGTTTAGATGAAGGTTAGATGAATAGGTAATTTCAAATGAAAATTGCGCGCCGCATGATAGCCTGAAAGAAGCATATCCATTCAAATATAGGGGTTCATTCACAATAATGGTGCTAGTTGTTATTCATTGAATCCCGGTTAGGTTGGTTGACCGTGCAGCCCGATGAATGGTGGAACCAGGAAATCAGGAAATGCTGTACCTGCCGGTGACACACCCTGTCGGGAAGTTGGCCCGCAGGTAAAAAAAGTCATTGCTGCTCCATGATTCCGCAAGATTTTCTACTTTTGGCTTCAATTGAGTGCCGGTAGTTCACAATCCGTCTGCAAGGCTTATCAGGTGCCGAACCCCGGGAAAGGGGAGCGGCCATGATAGTGGTAAAAGGCCTTTTTTCTGCAAAAAGTCCTGCACGCGTTTTTGCTCATAACGACTTCACGACCAAAAAGTTAGTACAATTATGCTGTAACTGACGTGGCAGAGCTGTGGGGGGGGGATGCGCTATTGGAATGGATGGAGGTAAGTTGATATGAAAGAGATGCGAAAGCGCGAATGTCCCGTTAACCATTAAAGTCATACAACGAGCCGGTTAGTGAATTCTTTTAACTGAAGTGATTCTTTCTGTGTAATATGAATCGGTTGAATAAATTGAGTATTTTTGACAGCACCGTTTACCTTAAGGTGATTGAATATAAGTTATCAGATAAACGGCAGTAAAGTGGTGAATGAATTAGAGAAAATCATGTACTATTGGTTGAAAAGGAACCTTCTGATGTTTTTTTTTCGGCAAATCGTTAACGATGCTGAGAGACTTCTGCCAATTATGGCTCATGGAGGATTGGTTGTCCGGGAGGTAGCGGTCAACTTTCAGAACGATGAAAAAAACCCGACCAAAGCATTCAGATAATTATTAATCCCTATGACATGCTATAGTTATTTATTTACGGAAAACCGCCCTAAATGTGATGATATAAGGCCAAATTGGGGGTATATCAGCAGGTTTGGGGGAATATATACGAGTTGTGTTTCATGCTAAGAAAGACCGCGCAACAAACGCCAACGCACATTTGGCACATTTGCAAGCCCTAACCCACAAGCTGATGCTTCAGCTTGCAAAAGAGCCGAATTTTTGCCAACGCACATTGATAGACTAACAATATGGATGAAAACGAAAAAATAAGAAGTTATAAGGACAAATTAAGGATTTTCTTGATTCTATATGTGTTCAGTGAACCGCATACTGATAATGAATTACCTAATGTTAGAAAGATTTTTCAAAGTGAGCAAAGAATACAAAAAATAGACTTTTTATTACGGAATCCAGATTACTTATGTCACGAATTACTTGAGAAAGCTAAATCCAATATAAGTTTACAACCAGAAATTAAGGCAATTGTAAAAGATATATTCGCTAGTAAAGAACCAATTTTCAAAAGATTGGAAATGGAAAGGTTTTTCTTTGGAGCCTATGAGGATATTGATGATGTAATTGCATTTTTAAAAGGTATTGGTTTTATTGATTTTTCAAGTAAAAGGAGGGCAGATTTAAAAACAACTATAGAAAAAAAATACTATATAACACAGTATGCAATTGACAAATTTGAAAATGAAATTGAATCTTTATCCTCGATTCAATGGTACCTTAATAGATGTAATTTGATAAAAAAATATTTTGGAGATTTAAGTGGGAGCCAATTACGTATTTCTCAATATCAAATTGATGAGTATAAGAACACTTCATACAATGAATATATCGGAAGCATCAATGGAATTGTAAGTTCTGAGTTCTACAACCTTTATTCAGAAACATTATGAGTTTTGATTTCAAAAAGTTCACGAACGATTTATACGAAGAGTATAAAGAATCATTAACTAAAGAAGCAGTTGATGATTTACTCAACTTAAATGATGAGTATAGTAAAGATACACCTGTTTCAACAGGCAAAAGACTTGTAATTAATAATGTCAGAATTATTGGAGAAAAGGAAATTTCTCCTAATCAGGATTACTCAGGTGCAAAAATTGATTTTTCTTTACCGTTTACATCAGGCATTAATATGTTAATTGCGGATAACTTGAAAGGAAAATCTAGTATTTTCAAAGTAATAAAATATGCCTTAACAGGTTCAAATTCACTTAAAGCAAATATTAAAAAGTGGATTCATCTCGCTTTCGTTAACTTCAGTATTAGTGATAAAAAATACACGGCTTATTTAGATTTATCTAAACGAAGCTTAACTGCTTATTTGCTTAATGGTTTTATTAGTTCCGTTGAGGAATTGGAAACCTACTCAGAGGAAATAATATTTGAAACAAATAGTGAAACCACATATCAGGATAGAATGAATGATTTTTTCTTTAATCAATTCACATATTATTCCTTAAAGTGGACTCAAAAATCCTCGCAAAAGGATAAAGACGAATTACTTGAAGCAGGCGCAAGTTGGAAGACTTATTTTAAATCAATTCTTTTGGAGTCAAAAGATAGTAATAGCTTGATGTATGGAGACCAAGGGAAAAAAGTATTTCAGATGCTTTTAGGTATTGAATTAACTTACCCAATAAATCGTTTAAGCATAAAGAAGGATATGCTAAATTTTGAAAAGGCTAAAGAACAATCTTATTCCGAGCGACAGAAAAAACAAGCTGAAAGTAATTTATTAAAACACCAAAGCCGACTGAAGGAAATAGAATCAGAAATTAAAGAAATTCAAACAAAAAATAATGAAAAAATTAATCTGGCTCCAATTTATAAAGAATATAATAGCACTTTAGAACTTATTAATTCTGAAAATAGAAAAGCTCAAAAAATTGTGACGGACAGACAAAATAAGAATAAAGAACTTAACTCATTTAAAAATAAACAGGAAACAAATCAAGGTGAAATAAATAGGTTATCTAAGGAACTTGAAAAGTTAATTAAACAAAGAAATGATTTAAAGGAGTATGTTGAAATTGGTGTGTTGTTCTCAAATTTAGACATTAAACATTGCCCATCCTGTAATCATGATGTTACTGAATCGCAGAAAAAAAACAGACTCGAAGAACACAAATGTTCTTTATGTGGGGACAGTATCGAGGATGAAAACCATGAAATTGACACAGATGTATATGATGAAAAAATAGCAAACCTAGAGCTTTCAATTCAAAGCTTTGAAAAGGAGATTGATAGTCTTAAAGTTCAAAATAAAGAGTTACAGGAATATTATAGTAACAGTTATAATGAGCTAATAGGTATTGATAAAGTAGCAGATACGATTAAAGATGTATCTTCTATTTCGTCTAGGTTGCAGGAATTAGAAGAGATTATCAATTCTTCAAAAACTGAAATAACTCCTGACGATGATAAAAAAGAAAAATTAATAGCAGAAAGAGCAGTAATTCAATTTCAAATAATTGATTTATTGAATCAAAAACCTAAAACAGTAACAGATTATGAAACTAAAATTCAATTGTTGAATTCTGCAATTGAAAAACTTTCAGAAGAGCGACTCTCATTAGGTGCAAGAGTAATTAATCGATTATCAAAATTAATGACTGATGAGATTCAGGCTCTTGGTTTAAAATCTATAACAGAGGTTAAAATAGATGATAATTTTGAAGTTCAATACAAGCAAGATAATGACTATATAACTTTTGAGAATATTGCTGAAGGAGAGCAACTAAGAGCAAAAATTGCCTTTTATTTAAGCCTTATACAATTAGATATTGAATTTAATTTTGGAAGGCACACACGTTTACTAATAATTGATAGTCCTGGTAAAGAGGAAGCTGATAAAAAATATCTTGATGGGCTCTCTCAAGTATTAAATAGCATTGATAGCAGGTACAGTGATTATTTACAAATATTAATAGGTACAGCCGAAAGGCAATTGTCAGGCATTCTTAAAAATCAAAAAGAATTTGCCATTGATGAATATGTATTTTAATGGATAAATTAGTTGACATATCAAATTTTAAAACATTAAGTACTCCTGAGAAACTTAATTTCTTAGATGATAGTTTTGTTGATTCAATTAAAGATTTAGATGAAAAAACTTTAAATGTCTCATTACGGACTATTATCCTAGATTCTGATGAAAATAGTTACGTAAGGAAAATTGTTTTAGCGTTATTTACTGAACTAGTGGTTCTAGGTAGATTAAAAACTCGTCACGCATTTAGTTTATTAATTGATGATTGGAAGCCTAGTACTGATATTTTTTTGGAACTTCAAAGGCTTAAGGATCTGCTCTTATATTATGAAGTATCTATTGAAGAGAGTGAAGAAATTGAATCTGTTTTTAAAATTGGTATAGAAAACTCAGAATCAGAAATAATAGGACAGAGTCTATTTAATCTTGGCATTATTTCATTAGTTAAAGCACTAAGGTCAACAATTGAAGAAGAATATAAATCAACCCTTGATAAAAGTGATTTTTATTTCCAAAAATCAATTGAGCAGATTGAAAACCGCGTTGACTCTTTTTTTTATCAAAAGGTCATTCTGATATTAAAGGAACTTTTATTAAGCAAATGGGGTTCTGCAGTTCAATACATAAAGGAACTTGGGAATTATCTTTTTATAAAAGAGGCATTCTCATTCAAATTTGATTTCGATAATTTACAGTATGGATTCTATAAAATATTAACCTCATTGCAACAAATTTGTATTCAACAACCAAAAAACTGGATTGATTACAGATTAGAACTCGATAAAGTGTTTTTACACTTTTCCGAGATTACAAATTCTAAGGTTACAAATCGACTTAATGAGAAATCACTTTTGGATAAATTGGGAATACATCTTAAAGGCAGAATACTTGAACCTTATTTTGTAATTAATCTAAGTACTGAAATTACTAAAATAGATGTTTTGCTTAGGGATATTCGTGAAGGTTCTTCTGAATTCAATTTTCTTCAATATCTTAAAACCCTTATAGAAGGAACAAATAAAAAAAAAGTTGAGTTTGAAAGTCTTGAATCAGGATTTAAAAATCTTTTCCCAAATCAAAACCCTAAATTAATTGCCCAAGTAATTAATGAAATTAAAGTACCATCCGATTACATAAGAGCATTTGAATTACTTACCCAAAAGAATAACGACAACTTAATAGGTCATATAATGTTTGCTTGTTCTAAACTACAAGGAGATAAAAAATATTGGGGCAAGGATGTTTACGAAAATGACAGAAATAGATTTATTGCTACGATTTTAGAATCTGCTGGGTTTACAATTAAAGACCAACCACAATGGAGTACTTCAGCAGAGGGCAAAGATAGCGGAGAAATTGATGTATTTATAACAGAATCAAATGGAACACCGAAATCAATTATCGAAGCTTTAATACTTGATTCTTTAAAACAAGATTACTTGATTCTTCATTTGGATAAACTATTCAGATATGACACAACGGGATTAGAAAACAATTATATAATCACTTATTCTTTAGCTAAGAATTTTGATGGATTATGGAATAAGTACAAGGATTTTATCTCTAAACATAATTACGAACATAAATTTATCGATTTCAAAGAGCTTGACCAATTTAATTTTTCTGACATAAGAATTGGAATTGCTCAGCATTTAAGAAATGGTAAAACGATAAATTTGTACCATATAATGATAAGTTTAATAGAACGCTAAACCAACCTTAACCAAACACAAATAACAGCTCTCAATTGAAAATAAAAGATAAATGGAAATACAAGAAATAAATGAAGCTAGTTTAGAACGTGAAAAGCAGAGAAGTGAGAGTGAAGCAAGAGACATTATTCATGACCTCGATAGATTGTATACTTTTCCAGAAGAGCGAAAAACTAGATGGGTTTGGGAATTATTACAAAATGCTAAAGATGTAGCAGATGAAAGTGGGGTTGATATTGTTTTTAAACTTACAAAAGATGAACTTGTATTCACACATAATGGCATCCCGTTCGCAACTAAACATCTATTAGCTTTACTTTATAAAACTTCAACAAAATCTCTTAATGGAGAAGATGGCACTACTGGAAAATATGGGACAGGGTTTGTAACAACTCATATCCTAAATAAGAAATTAACAATTTCTGGAATACATGAGAATACTTCCGGTAAAAGAAAATTTGAATTGACAATTGACCGCTCATCTGCATCCTTAGACGAGAGTATGGCTTTATCAGCAATGCAAGAATCACTAGCCAGAACATTCATTGAAATTGATAAAGTTACTAAATCTGCCTCTGAAGAAATTAGTTTTAACAATCATAGTTTTATTTATAATTTATCTTCTGAATCGTATTTATATGCAGAGAAGGGGTTACATGAATTGGAAAGAAATATTTCTTTCACGCTTCTAATAAATCCTAAAATCAAAAGTGTTACAATTCAAGCACCAACATCGAATAAAAGATACGTTGCTGCTCCAAAGCAGACAGCTATTGATGATATCCAATTCATATCTTCAAGCAATGAGACTGGTATACTTTATTTTAAATCAGACAAATTAATTTTCGGTATGCCTGCAATTGAGATAGGAAATTCATTTAAACTTTTACCAATTGAAAATCAAGCTGTACTTTTTAAAGAATTCCCGTTGATTGGCACTGAAAAATTTAATTTACCTGTATTTATACAACATAAGGACTTTCACCCGACGGAACTGCGTGATGGAATAAGAACAAAGAAGATTTCAGAAATAGAAGAAGACCCTACTGCTGATAAGAATAGAAAAGCTTTGATTGAATTTGTTCAGTGCTATATTGTTTATATACAAAAGTTAATTGATGCAAAAGTCGAATCATTACATTTAATAGCAAAAAGTGGTCTTCCGGCTCTTATAGAGAACTACTCAAATATTTCTTGGTATCAAACCAATATTCAAAAAATCATACGTGATTTTATTTTGCAGCAAGATATAGTAAAATCATGTTCTGGAGATTTTATTAAAATTGGACAAGCAAAATTCCCTTGCATTGAACTACACAACAATACAGACTTTTATTCATTAGTATCAAGACTTCTTCCTACAAAAGTTCCTGTTGAGGAAAGCGTTCTTTATTGGGTAGATGTTATTGCTCAAGAAACAGATTGTTGGATTGAAGAAATCACAATAGATGAAGAAGGATTGTTGAAAATAATGCAAGACAATATTGACCTTAATAATGAAAGGTCTTTTCTATGGCTCAAAGACCTTTATAATTACCTTGACACAAAAAAATTAAATTCATTAGGTGAAGAATATCCAATCTATTTAAATGAATCAAATCAATTTTGTTTACGTGATGATTTAACAATACATCCAATTATTGACGATGAATTTAAATTAGTTTCTAAAGGTTTAGGACGGTGTTTAGATGATGAGTTTTTAAATAGAAAACTGGGTCAAGTTTCAGCTATAAAATCTTTCGATTTATCTGAGTTTTATAATCATTTAAATAAGAATTTAATAAGTGAACTCAAAGTTGAATCTGCAACCATAGAACAGATAAAAGCAGTCTTTTATGTATGTTGTTTATTTAGGAGTGACAAGGCATTTAGAAGAGAAAAATGGTTTTCAATTATTAATCAGCTTTTACCTGAATTTGCACCAGAAAAGAGAATGGTTTCCGTAGATTATGAGAATTTCTGGCGTTCAGCAGAACTTTGGAGTATTAAGTATGTTTGTCATCTTATTGAAAGTTGTCAAAAACCAACAAATTTTATTTCAAAATATTTTGAAGAGCATACAGAGTCTTGTTTTGCATGGCTGAATGATTTCCTCTCCTATATTTTCTCTCTTAATGATGATAACAAAGAGGTTATTCTAAAACGTAGTATAATTCCAACCCAATCTGATGAGTTTAAACCCTATGAAGATTATGTCTTTGCAGAAAATGACTCAGAATATTTTGATGATTCCATTAAAAATATATACCGCGATTTTACTGGAAAAGGAGAACCAAGGCGATTTATTGTTGATAATCGCATAAATATTGATGGATTAAAAACAAAAGAAGTTGATGTTCTTACGAAAGAAATTGACAAACTTTTTAATGACCAAAATATTGAAAGTAAAGTAAAGAAAGGAGGAACACATAATGAAATGTTCCTTAAATTAAATAACTGGTTTGAACAATTTTCAAACGCAAATACTTATTTGCCAACGTTTTCAACAAAAAGAGCTACCCTTTATGTTCTTGCTCTTGGTGAAGGCTTTAGTAAACAAATTATGGATATTCAAAATTCAGGTAAATCAATAGAAGATATTGCAGAATTAGCTAAAATACAATTGAGTCCGCTTGAAATGAAATTGTTTGAAAATGCCGCTAAAGTATTAGGTACAGAAAAATTATTAGCGAAAGCTAAAGAAATGCTTGAAGCAAAAGAACAATTTGAACGTTGGAAAACTATTGGCAAAGCAGCGGAAACAGCATTCAAGAAAGCTTTGGAAATAGTTGAACCTTCATTTGAAATTCTTAACCCTGATATCGGAAAAGACTTTGTAATTAAAGCAAAGGGAAAGCAATATGCAATAGAAATAAAAAGCGTAGAAGCTTTAAAAGGCAATGTTAATATGTCAATACTTCAAGGGAAAACAGCTGTTATTGAAAAGGATAGTTATGCTTTATCTGTACTTACAAGACCAGAAAATGAACAATCAGTTGATGCCGAATATTTTATAAAAACGGCTCAGTTTGTTCCCAATATTGGGTATCAAATTGGAGACACAATTGATAATTGGTATCAGGACTTGAACAATCTTGATACTCAAGCAGACCTAAAAGTTACCTTAGAGGATAAGACTGAATCTTTATACATTAGCAGGAACATTTGGAAAAATGGAATCTCATTTGATGAGTTTATGGTATTGTTAAACAAATTCTTTATAAAAAATTAGTAGAATGCCCACCCTTCGCATCCATACACATTGCCAAGTCGCTCAAAAAAGCCAGCTCACAGACCAAAACTTGTCAAAGAGTATGGCTGCCCAAACGCACGAACTAACGGAGGAAATAAAGCACGAAAACACAACACGGTATATAAAACATTTGGCAGGAAGTGCTAATTTTAAGGGCGGTACATTTAATAAACATCGCAACGGTTTGATAGGAAATCGCTTTGTAATGCCAAACGTTTCATATACCCATCCGTTACCGCCAAGTGAATGAACGAAACTACTAAACATTTAACATTGAGGATTAATAACTCCGAATTTGAAGTAATAACTGAGATTATTGATTTAAAAACGGATTATTTTGATTTTGAACGCATCAATGATAAGTCACTCATTTTGACTTTTAATTCTATTGATAAAGCCATGGAGCTTGACGAGTTAATTAAAGACAAATTGGTTTATAAAGGATTTGACATTGAATTCAACCCAACATATTTTGGTCGGATTTGTGAAGACTTGATTGATAAATTTTACGAAATTTTAAAATGAGACATTTAATATTTACTCTAATTGTTTTTAGTAATCTGATTATTGCGACAAGTTGCAGTGGTCAAAAGAAATCTGACAAAGTTACTGACCAAGTAAACTTAGAATTAGTTTATAATCAGAATTTACAAGATTCTACATTAGCGACTGGATGGTATTACATAATTGATACTGAGAAAGGATTTGTTCGACAACTTGATAAGTCGGACGAATTGTATTTAATTGACCCTAGACCGATATTGGTAAAGAAACATTTTGATAAAACCGAGATTTTCGAAACTGATTTTAAAGGACAATATGAAGATTATATTGGATTATCAATTCGGATTAATAAAAAATACGTTGACCTTTGGGCTGATGCAACAGGAAAATCAATTGGAAAACGATTAGGACTAATAATTGACAATAAACTGGTAAATGCACCTCAAGTGAATGCTAGAATTGAAGGTGGAATGACAGTGTTGAATCGAGGAGTGTACACAATGGAAGAATTAGAGATTTTTAAAAAACTGATTGAATAAAATCTGGTGGTAATAAATAGGACTCTGAGCAGTCTGCACGACCCGGCGATGAGTACAGGTTGAGCTACATCCCTTAACAGGCTATGTACTTATGGGCAGTTATTGATATAATTCAGACGAAATCGGCTGTTGTGGTTGGAGCTATTAATGAATTTGAGGTAACTAAAGTTATCAGGTTCTGATATAATAGTGCTATAAATGAATGGTTTTGTTCTTTTTTTTAGTGACCTGATGGCATAGTTTTCCCTCTCCGCGCGAAACAGGCGGCTTTTTAGAAAGGAATTAAGTAATTGCATGGGTTTGGCTTTTGATGATGCAACCTGGCGAGCGTGTTCCGGGCAATACTTTTACGATGACCATCTTGCCTTTTTTACACACCGGGCAGATGCAGGGCTTTATCCCAGGTAGTCGTTCAATTCGTTGCGGGTTTGTTTCTGGTGGTTATTGTCGTTTTAATACAGCCTCAATGGCCTGTTTCACAATGGTAAAACCTGATTCCTTCCTCATATCAGAATTTTTTTTGTGAATAATTACTGAATAACTGAAAAAATCGGGTGCTTTTGATATTGCTATCCCGCGTAGGGGGGATTTAGTCTAACACGCGGTATGAAAAATTGCCAGGTAAGTTGGTTATTCATGGGTTGTAGCCCGCTTCAACTTTTATGAAGCTTGACAGGAAATCGCCTGCGATCGGCTATTATTCTTCTACAAGCCGTTATGAGCCCTAGTGTGAAAAAATCTGCATTCTGAAGATAGTTTCCATATGATGAAACATTTTGTATATCTTTGCGCGATTAAGAATCAAATGAATGGACAAGCTTTTTGACATTGTTTTTTTAGACGAGACTTTTGAATTTCTCAGTAAACTAGATAAAAAACATTACGAAAAAATCCTTTTTAATATTCGTAAAGCTCAGACAAGACATGATCCTGAATTATTCAAAAAACTTAAAAACGAAATCTGGGAATTCAGAACTCTTTATCAAGGGATACATTACAGACTATTCGCATTTTGGGACAAGACAGATTCTGGAAATATTCTTATCATTTCAACGCATGGAATAGTAAAGAAGACCAGTAAAACACCTGACAGCGAAATCCGGAAAGCAGAGCAAGTTCGTTCACGATATTTTGAAGACAAAGAAATCAATAGTAAAGCAAAGAAATGAAAACACATACATTAGACGAAGTTCAAGACATACTTATCGGTAAAATTGGCACTCAAAACCGAGACAGATTTGAATATGAATTACAAATGGACAAGATTGGTCAAGCTATAAAGCAGACAAGACAGGAGCGAAAATTAACTCAAGAAGAGCTGGGAAAACTAATTGGCGTGCAAAAAGCTCAAATTTCAAGAATTGAAAATAATGCCAGTAATGTTACAATGGAGACTCTTATGCGAGTATTTGAGGCTTTACAGGCGAAAGTGTTGTTACAAGTTGAACTTCCGCATTTCAAAATCAGTCTTGGACAATAATTACTGCCCACAATAAATAGGACTCTGAGCGGTCTGCAAGACCCGGCGATGAGTACAAGTTGAACTACATCCCATAATGGGCTATTTACTTACCGGCAGTTATTGAAATAATTCAGAGGAAAATCGGCTGTTGTGGTTGAAAGTATTGCTGAATTTAAGGTAACTAAAGTTATCTAATTCTAATAGAATAGTGCTATAAATGAATGGTTTTGTTCTTTTTTTTAGTGACCTGATGGAATAGTTTTCTCTCTCCGCGTAAAGCAGGCGGCATTTTAGAGAGGCATTAAGCAATTGCATGGGTTTGGCTTTTGATGATGCAACCTGGCGAGCGTATTCCGGGCAATACTTTTACGATGACCATCTTGCCTTTTTTACACACCGGGCAGATGCAGGGCTTTATCCCAGGTAGTCGTTAAATTCGTTGCGGGTTTGTTTCTGGTGGTTGTTGTCGTTTTAATACAGCCTCAATGGCCTGTTTCACAATGGTAAGACCTGATTCCTTTCTCATATCAGGAATATTTGTGGTGAATAATTCCTGTATATCGGAAAAATTTGGTATTTTTGACAATGCTATCCCGCGCTGGCGGGATTTCGTTCAAAATGTGGTACTAAAAACTGCCGGGTTAAGTGCAACTTACTGGTTCATCACCTGCATCAATACTCGCGTAGCTTGATAAAGAATTCTCCAGCTATCGGCAGCTTCTCATACCACCACCGTTGTGCAAAACGGTGCAAGTTGCCATGACATAATACAATTTAATAATAATGATATGCGATTCTTTTTAACGTTTTTTTTACTGGCATTTTACACGACAATTTTTGGTCAAAGTGATTATGTAATGTTTGTTAATGATTCATCATTCAACTTGACTCTTGATACGGAATACCAAGTTTCAATAAATGATGAATTGGTTACATTGAGAGTTAGAGTAAAAGACACTTTAAATTATGATGATATTTTGTATCGCTTCAAATACTCAAAGGATTATAAAGTATCAAAAACGGTTATTGAAGACGGAGTAGAGCAGATTATGATAATGACTGCCGATGGAAGTGGTATTTTAATCCAACAATATACTAATCTGAATCCAACAATGCTCAATGAGATGATGATAAATGAAGTTACTAAAGAAAGTTTAAATTATGGTTTTAAATTGAGTAGAGAGGATTATAAAAGAGAATTGATATCGGGACAAAAAATAGAGGTAGATAAGGCTGTTTTAAAATATAAAGATCAGACCAATATATACGAAGTAGCTTCAATTGGTAATAAAGACGAAGGAATAATTATAATGTCAATAAGATTAAATTATGTTATTGGTACAGAAGGTCAAAAAATAATTGACTTGATGTGGAATACATTGTTTTATAAATAACTACTTTGCACAATATATAGGACTTTGAGCGGTCTGCAAGACCCGGCGATAAGTATAAGTTGAACTACATCCCTTAACAGGCTATGTACTTACCGGCAGTTTTTGGGGATTTATAAGGAGGTTGTGCTATTGGGAGTTATATAATAATCCTCTAAATAGCCTTATAATCGCCTTCCCCTTACAAACTGACGACGAACCGGCTTAACCTTTCTCGTGAACAATCGGTCTTTTCAATGATTGTGATGTTATGTTGAAAGGATTACTTTTGTCATTCAAGTTTATCCTCAGGTTGTTATAAAGATAGTTATTAAATGACCCATTACGAAGCAGGATTTCTCCAAAATTAACCCATTTTGCAGATGAATTACCCACTTTTTTTAAAAAAGAGCCGAAAAAAATATGATAGACAAAAGTACAGCTTGCAACAAGGTATATACTATATGACGGATTACGTTATGAATATGAGCATTTTAGTTTCAAATATAAATCGGTGTGGGCAGAAAGCTTTGTCTTTCAAAGTCCGCCACAAAGCATATGCTTCCCGTTGGGCATAATTATAGCGAACGATACTACAATCATAAATAGATAATAAATGGAGGAAACAAAAAGACTATTTTCTCAAAGAGCAATTACGATTGCAACTTTTCTTGGCGGACCTGCAGCAGCTGGATATTTAGTCAAGAAAAATTATGAAGCATTTGACCAATCAGAGAAAGGAAAGATAGCCTTCATAATAGGAATCATTTCTACTCTTTTGATATTTGCGGGAATATTCTCGATGCCTGAATATATAATTGATAAAATCCCTAATGTATTGATACCTGCAATTTATACCGGGATAATTTATTCGATAGTTGAAAAAATTCAGGGACAATGGTTAAGAGAACACAAAGAATCGGGAGGTAAATTTTATAGCGTCTGGAAAGCGACTGGAATTGGAGCAATTTTCATGACGATTTTACTTGCTATGATTGCAGGAACAGCTTTTTTAGCCGGAGATTTATCCAGGCCTGATTTTGATTCAACAACTTACGATAATGAGGTAGCAAAATTTGTAGAGAATGAAAATAAATCACTTGCAGTATATAATGTGATTAATTCAGCTGAACCTCAATTCTTGATAAAGGAATTCAGCAAAGGAATTGTTTTATGGAAAGAAAACATAGAAATTGTAAATAGATTAAACGCAATTGAGAATTTGCCAACAGAATTGCTTGAGCAAAATAAAAAACTTTTAAGTTATTGTGATTTAAGGATACAACACAATGAGATTATAGTAAAAGCTATATCTGAAGACACAGACAAATATGTTTCTGAAATTGACAGAATTGGAATGAAAATAAACAAGGTATTAGAAGAACTTGAAGAATTAAAAAAATAACTATGCCCAACCAATAGTACTTAAACGCGCTGCCATGCCAACACAAACTACGAAGCCAGTTGCTCCCGATAGCTATCTGGAAGCCGCAGTAATTTAAGTCGATGTTGAACGGAACCTCCTGTTGCAGCTAAAGCTCTTATTATGGAGTATCAATGTTTTTAGTTGCTTTTATCAGTTGTTATGGATTCGCGGCGTTGTTATTTTCAGATATGTTAGCAACATTTTTGAGTCAGTTTAGAATTGAATTAAGCAGAATATGGACCTCCTCTAATATTTTTTGATAGGACAAGACATGACAGTAACCGTCCCTTTCATCAGTGGTATACTGATGTAAGCGGGCAAAGCCTTTTGAAGATAAAATGCCCATTCGATGATTAATAACAGTTGATATCCGAAATAAATGACGCTCAAAGATGTACATATGCGTGGGAAATTGATGTATTTGGTGTGGTATTTATTTGCATATAAGCAAGTTGTATGCTTTCTTAATAGATTGCAAACATTAAAGTAAAAACATGAAAAAAATCTTTGTCATTTTTACCATAATTTTCCTGACTACATTTAGCTTAATTGGACAGTCGTCCATTGAATTTGTAAAAAGTGATAGTATTGCTTATCCAATTCATAAAGCAAACATTGGTAAAATTGCTTTTATGGGCAAAACTGTTCCGATTGAAAATTTTAAGCAATCTGACTTTCTAACATCATTTGAACTAAAAGAGAAAGCTGACCTTAATATCAGGGTTTTTTTAGAAAATTCGCTGACAAATGCTCTTCATTTACTTTCGCCTCAATCTTCCGCTGACGAACTAACTAAAAATGGAAACTATCAATTTACATTCTTCATTGATGACAAAAAAATTTATGTTGAAAATCTCAATGCTGGGGCTGGAAGTGCTGCCAGTAAAAATCAAAGAACAGTTTTTAGAGTTCCTTTAATAAGTTCAACTAATGAAGATTCCTGGGGTAGATTTCTTTGGAATAGGTTTATTGCGAATGGCGGACAAGAAGTACTTACAAGTGGTGAACATACTCTTAAAATTGAAATCAGACCTTATATAAAACTGACAGAAGTTTTGATAGGTCATATTATTGCCGAAGGACAAATTATTATCAAAGTCCCGGAAATCGAAATCAGTGAGAAGCTTGTTAAAGTTCAGACAATAAAACCCCTTAAAGACTGGCAAATTTCAACAGCCAAGATTGATACAGCCCAAATTGAAGAACTAAACAGAAAAATCTTAGCGCAAACATATAAAGATATAACAAGTGTTGTTGTGATAAAAGGCGGTAAACTCTTAATTGAAGAGTATTTTAACGGAGCTACCAGAAAGACGCTTCACGATACACGGTCAGTTGGAAAATCTTTTGCATCAACACTTTTTGGTATTGCAATTAAAGAGGGTTACATAAAAAGCGAAATGCAAACCTTAAATGAATTTTACAACCTGAAATCTTTCCAAAACTATTCCTCATCAAAAGATAGTATTACTTTAAAAAGTTTGTTGACAATGAGTTCAACTTTTGAAGGATCTGATGTGAATTCTGAATCAATTGGAAATGAAGAAAATATGTATCCAACAAAAAACTGGGTTGACTTTACATTAAACCTTCCAATTGACCAAACGAAAGTAGCTGATAAAAGGTGGGATTACTTTACAGCTGGCGTTGTAGTTTTAGGCGACATTATTCATAAATCTGTTCCGAATGGTTTAGAAAAATATGCCTGTAAGAATCTGTTTCAGCCTCTCGGAATTACAAAATATAAATGGCAGTTCACACCTCAAAAAGTAGCTAATACTGCAGGTAGTATACAATTATGTTCGTTAGACTATGCTAAGTTTGGGCAGTTGTACAAAAATGAAGGTGTTTGGAATGGTAAACAAATTCTGTCACAAGAATGGATAGCCAAAAGTTTATCACACCAAATGACAATATCAGAAGATGAGTATTATGGATATCTGTTTTGGAATAAAACTTACAAAGTAAATGGCATGGATTATGAAGTTTACTATTCAAGCGGCAATGGTGGCAATAGAATATTTATTTTTAAAGACCAACCTGTTGTAATTGTAATTACTTCGACAGCATATAATACCCCATACGGACACAAGCAAGTTGACAAGATCATGCAGGACTATTTAATACCAATAATTTCGGAATGAAAAGAAAACAGTTTATAACAAAAACTATATATCAATTGGGGTTTTCGCCCGGACAATAAACATTCGCAGCCCGCTATCCCTAACCGATATAGTTTCGTACATTAAGCTGCATAATAACAGCCCGCTGCAAAAAAATATTGAAATTGATTAAAAATTAGTAAATTAAAATTACAGACTAAATATTAACATTAAAACTTTAAAAAATGAAAAATTATTTTGGATTTAACCTGACAGCAAAAAAATTATTGCCAATATGGTTGATTTTTTACTTTTTATTTATTACTTCTTATGTAGTATTGATTAATAGCATGAAAAATATTCAATCTGGAACAACACCATCCGGAATGCTATTTTTATTTTTATTTCTTTTATTTCTGGTTGCATTTTTCATATCATTTTATATAGCAAAAATAATAATTGAAAATTTCACATATAAAGATAAACCAATTATTTTCAACGGGAAATTCGGAAGATTCGTTGGATTGATATTAGTGGGATTACTGTTGAGTATAATTACACTTGGAGTTTATATGGCATGGTTTATTAGAAATATTCATAGATTTTTTGTAAATAATTCAGTATATGAAAACGAATCTTTTACTTTTCAGGGGAAAGGAGGTCGATTATTTGTCATTGTTTTATTAACAATATTTCTTCCAATTATTGCATTGACCATAATAATGTCAAAAGTGTTTATGGTAAATCCGGAACATGTCTCAATAAGCAATATGATTTTTCAACAAATTATATCATGGATGATTATGATTCCCTACATATATTTTATATATAAATGGATGGTCAACATTGATTACAAAAATTATAATATAAGATGGGAGACTGAATTTTGGAATTCATGTGGAAAATTAGCATTAGAAATATTTTTGAGTGTAATTACGATTGGAATTTATTCCCCAATGGCAGTAATTAAATTATATGCATATTTTACGGAAAGGACTATAGTACAGTCTGGTGATGTTAAAAGAAAATTTGGATTTGATACAGATAATATCAATGATTTTCTATTTATTTGGGGTCAGATACTTTTAACAATTATTACTTTAGGGATTTATTATCCTTGGTCGATAAGTAAAATAGGGAAGAAGATTTTAAGTAGAACTTACCTTGAGTAAAAAATACACAGCCTGGCATATAGTACTTAAACGCCCTGCCACGCCGGCACCAACTCTATAGGCTGGCGCTCTCCCGGATAGTGAAGGAGAGGTTGCGGTAATTTAAGTCGATGTTGAACGGAACCTCCTGTTGCAGATAACGCTCTTATTGTTGATTTTGAATGATTTTAGTTGCTTTTATACAGTTGTTATTGATTCGCGACGTGGTTGTTGGCTCAACTGGTTGGGCGGGCGTATACGTAGTCATAAGGTAACCGCCTTCCCCTTACAAGCTGACAACGAACTAGCTTAAACTTTCCCACGAACAGTTATTTTTTTAAATAATGGTGATTTTATGTGAAAAAGATTACTTTTGCCATTCAATTTTAACCTCTGGTCGTTATAAAGATAGTTATTTAATGACCCTTCGCGAAGCAGACATCAAGATAGCACCTCTTCATCACCATGGCAGAAATGCTGGCACCGAGATTCCCTCATTCGAAAGGGTGGGGTTTGAAGGTGATGATGGGATTAGCAATGATGGGTGCTATTCAACTCATCTTATTCGTGGTCATAGGGAGGAACCGATCTGCGATGCTTTCAGTAACGGCAATGGCATAAAAGCAGAATGACCAATGAAAATTATACACATGTTGAGGAGAAGAGCATACAAGAAATTATTACACACTACAACGCTTTGTAATATTTTTAACAAATTATTGATTGAGAAGAAAAACACCATAATGGAGTTGTTATACGCCCAATTTGAGCAGATAACAACTCCTTTGGTGAACATATAAATGAGTTATGGGCTATGTTAAAAAAATCATCCTATATGAATAAAGTATTATTAACAGTATTCCTAACTGTAATCAACCAATTTGCAAATGGGCAACAACGACTTGAAATAGGAATGACTGCACCCCAGATTAAATTTATTTCGTCATTTCCAGCTAAATACGAAATTCCAAAAGATAAGCCTATCCTGATTGATTTTTGGGCAACGTGGTGTGGTCCATGCATTGCAGGATTACTGGAAACCAATGATCTGATAGATGAGTATTCTGACAAGATAGAATTTATTGCTATGACTGATCCAACTTCGAGAAAAGTTGACCAATTTGTTCATTCAAAAAATTTTAAACACAACTTTCTGTTTGATAGCACTGGACAGACATTTGATGAATATTATGTAAAAAGTATTCCAACGGCTTTTATTATAGACAAACATGGAATTATTCAATGGATAGGACACGGTTGCAATATTTCCAGAAGTTTATTAGACGAATTTTTGCGACATAACACAGTAACAAATAAAAAAAATGAAGTACAAAATAGTTTAAGCCATCAAGCTACAAGTGACTATTTGCCATGCCATAATTTTAAGCTTATTATTACCGAGAACGAAATGCATGATAGTTATATTTCCTCAGAATTCAGATCTGATACTTTCAAAATCAATTCCTTTTACGAATCAATAAAAACAACTATTTACAATTTGAATAACGGACAGAGAAATCGCACAATTTTTAGAAATTGTGAAGATTCAATAATTAATAAGAAAATTTCTATAACATATGAAGCAACAAATGTAAATGTTGAAAAAGAAAAGCTAAAATTGATAAATTTCATTGGCATTCAATATGGCTTCAAAGCTGAAATAGAATATATTGATACCACATTATGGGTACTTTCTGTGATAAATAATAATTTACTGCAAAAGAATTTATCTATTTCCATTGGAAAGACAGAAGAATTATCCGGTGGCAAATATTTCAGTCATGATAAAGAAGGCAACTCAATAAAGCTGATAGGTGTTTCCGTAAAGCTTCTATGTGAATTTCTCGAGAATGAGTTTCGTTTTTACTGCAAGACTTCCAGTGAAGATAATGCATGCTATGACTTCTTCAATGTTGATTGTTCTGATCAATCAAAATTATTTGAAGCTCTGGAAAAGGACTATGGAATCAAAGCTACCAGGGAAGATGTCAACTTGCCTTTTCTTATTGTAAGTCCGATTAGATAATATCTATACCCCAGATATTCAAAAAAACCAATGCTTAAATAATACAAAAAGCAGATAACTACAATCATGCAATGATTGAAACACAGCCCATAACATCAACTATTGCCAATAAGGGATTTAGTTTTATTGTTTTGCGAAGTTAATTGTCCGCACAAAGGTTTATATTTTGTGAGAGGTCAATAGATCCGCAATCACTTACCGGCCATACCGTCAACGTTGTAGCCATTTTGGACTACAAACAACTGTGATAGATTAATGATTATTTTTGTTAAAAGAGTAAATTATGGATTTGATTCAAGATTAATTAGAATATAAGCAATGTATTGAGGAACTTAAGTCTGAAATTCAGAAATCACTGATAAAAGCTCTATTGCTGTGAATCATGCACTGCTTGATTTGTATTGGAGAATTGGAAAGTCAATTTCGGAAAGGGTAAAAATTGAAAAGAGGGGGAGTGCTGTCGTCGAAATTGCTTCAAAAGATTTGTAAATAT
>MEOA01000046.1 GCA_001768515.1 Bacteroidetes bacterium GWE2_42_24
AAATTTCAGAATAACTTTGCCTGCCAAACCTAGTGCAATTGAAAACCTTAACTTAACTTTGTCAAATAATTGTCCAGACATATTAGACCAGCTCACTTTCGTATGCACCACCCTTAACCTGATACTTCAGTATATAAAAAGTCAAATTTTGAACAATCCTCCCGGGATTGATTACTTTTGTATAATGATAACGGTAAAAGAAAAACATAAAGTACCTTCTGAGTTTGCTGAGTTTATCGGGCTTGAATACGCATGTTCTACATCTGACAAGCATAAAAAAGATAACGGGCAGTATTTTACTTCTAAGCAGATTGCTGATTTCATGGGAAATTTGGGAAGTCCGAAATCGAATAAGATTTCAATTCTTGACCCAGGCTGTGGTACAGGTATTTTATCATGTTCGCTGATTGAGAAATTAATCCTTAAGACCGATATAAACGAGATCAAGTTATCATTATTCGAGACTGACGAAAAGGTTTTATCAGTTACCCAACAGGTGATTGATTTTCTTGATTCCTGGCTGGCGGAGAGAAGTATTAAATTAAAATACCAGATAAACCGAACTGATTTTGTAATTGAAAATTCAATGATTTTTAATACATTCACTTTATTCAGATTTGAAAAAGTGAATCAGTACGATTATATAATTTCGAATCCGCCATATTTTAAAATCCCTAAAACTGACAAAAGAGCAATAGCTGCAAAAGAATTGGTATATGGACAACCAAACATCTATTCTTTGTTTATGGGTGTTGCTGCTAAATTACTGAAACAGGATGGAGAATTAATTTTTATAACTCCCAGAAGTTTCGCAGCTGGAAATTATTTCAAAGCTTTCAGGCAATCTTTCTTCAACGATGTAAGTATTTCAAACATACACATTTTTGAATCCCGTAATAAAATGTTCAAAAATGATAATGTACTTCAGGAAAATATCATTCTACGGGCGACAAAACAATTCAACGAAGAAATTATAATCACCGTTTCTGAATGCGATAAAGGATTGAATAATCCAACAGAAAAAAGGTTTAAAACCAGTTCATTAATTGATTTGAAATCAAAAGACAAGGTTTTGTTTATTCCTTCGAACGACAAAGAAACAAGTACTATTGAAGTTTTTAAAATGTGGCACAATACTTTGAACGACTTTAACATTCAAATATCAACAGGCCCTGTCGTTGCATTCAGGTGTACAGAATTTCTAAAAACAGAAGGCATTATAAATGAATCACTTTCTCCGCTAATCTGGTTACACAACATCAAAGAGATGAATTTCATTTACCCTCTTCAAAAAGGGAAAAAACCAAGTCTTATTGTTAACGCTAGCGATTCAAGAAAAGTTCTCTTAAAAAATAAAAACTATATTTTAATTCGCAGATTCAGTTCAAAAGATGATAAAAGCAGATTGATTTGCTGTCCATACTTTTCCTCAACTTTTAATGCTGAAATGATTGGTTTTGAGAATCATTTGAATTATATACATCGTCCAGACGGAGATTTGTCAGAAAATGAAATTTGGGGTATTTCTGCACTCTACAGTAGTAGTTTATTTGATACCTATTTCAGGACTTTTAATGGAAATACGCAAGTTGGTGCAAGTGAACTAAAACAGATCAAGATGCCACCATTAGACGATATTAAAATAATTGGCAGCAGAGTCAAAGAATTTGATAATCCCGGCAAACAGGTTATTGATATTATTGTTAATGAAGTCCTTATAGAAAAATCTTATGTCAAAAATACGAGAAGCACAGATGATTTTGCGAGAGTTGGGGTTGCCTGATGCTCAACAAAATGAGATTTCTGGTTATACTTTCCTTGCTCTATGCAATATCAAAGAAAAAGATAGGTGGTCAAAGGCATTCAGGCAAAGTCTGGGCATTTCAAAAGGGATTATGAATTTTATTTCAGAGAACTTTCAGAAAGAATATGCGCCAAATACCAGAGAAACAATAAGGAGACAGGTTCTGCACCAATTTGTACAAGCGGGGATTGCCGATTACAATCCTGATCTTCCGGGTTTGCCAGTAAATAGTCCTCTTACACATTATGCAATTTCCGAGATTGCTCTTGAAACGATAAAATCATTCAGAATGGGGGATTGGGAAAAAGCAATACATAACTTTACATCAAAAATTGGTGCATTAAAGGAGAAGTATAACAAAGAACGAAAAATGTCAAGAGTTCCGTTAAAACTTTCAGATGGTAGCGTTTTAATGTTATCACCAGGAAAGCATAATGAGGTTCAGGCAGCGGTAGTTGAAGAGTTTGCTTCACGATTTGCACAAGGTTCAGCTATACTTTATGTCGGAGACACAGAGAACAAAGATTTGCACATAGATAAGGAAGCACTTGAAAAGATTGGAATTTCAATTACCGAACATAGCAAATTGCCTGACATTGTAATTTATGACGAAAAGAAAAATTGGCTTTATTTAATTGAGGCTGTTACTTCACATGGTCCAATGTCGCCTAAACGAATTGTCGAATTAGAGGATTTTTTGAAAAATTGTGAGGCGGGTAAGATATATGTCTCTGCATTCCCTGATTTTTCAGAGTTTAAAAAACATACAACAGAGATTGCATGGGATACAGAAGTTTGGATAATGGAATTTCCAGAGCACATGATTCATTTTAACGGTGATAGATTTATAGGCCCCAGATAGAATAAGGTCGATATGAAAAGACAACCTACACCAAATCAAAACTCAGAGTGATCAGTGCAATCAATTAACAATGAAGGTAAAAGGAAGGGGAAGGAGAGAAATGAATCGGCTGTTCAATTCTAAAATAGATTTTAACAGAAGAAGTGATCAAATCTTCAAACCATATTTACCAGTGAACCCGACGCATTGAGGATATAAAACGAATCAGGGAAAAGCATCAGATTTTCTATAAAAAATCACGAAAGGTAAAGTCTGATTCCTTTTATTTTGTAAATTGCACGATGTAATCAGTGCAGGTTGATGCCCCTGATTCGGTTAGGCTGCTTTTCTTCCTGTCGGCAGACATCAATCACAATGCAGAACGGCTAGTTACAGTGTCCGGTCAGATAAATCAAAATTGAACCCTGAGAATATAGTATCATGAGTGAATTTGAAAAGCTACGACATAAAACAAATAATTAAACATGAGAACAGCTCTTTTACTAATCAGCATAGTAGTACTTGCAATAGGTGCATATGCGCAGGACCAAATAGGCCAGGACATTGAAGGAGAATCTGGTGGAGATAATTCGGGCATTTCTGTAAGCATGCCCGATGCAAACACGGTGGCTATAGGGGCTAAGTATAATAATGGGAATGGGGTATTTCGCGGGCACGTACGAATATACACCAGGAATGGTTCAGAATGGATACAAAAAGGAGCTGATATAGACGGGAAAGCTGACAATGAAATGTCAGGCCTTACCGTAAGTATGCCCGATGCAAACACGGTGGCTATAGGGGCTCCGTATAATAGCAGTAACGAATACCTGGCCGGACAAGTACGGATATTCACATGGAATGGTTCGGCATGGGTGCAAAAAGGGGCTGATATTGACGGGAAACTGAGAGGAGACAGATTTGGCCTTTCATTAAGCATGCCCGACGTTAATACAGTGGCTGTAGGGTCTGCCGAAAATGAGAACGTGAAAGGAGATTATTCCGGGTATGTGCGAATATACACATGGAATAGTTCGGCATGGGTACAAAAAGGGACTGATATCAAAGGGAAAGCTAAATATGATCAATCGGGCAAATCAATAAGCATGCCCGATACTAATACAGTGGCTATAGGGGCTCCCGGTAATGACGGGAACGGCGATAATAGCGGGCATGTGCGCGTATACAACTGGAACGGCTCGGCATGGGTGCAAAAAGGTGCTGATATCAACGGGGATGCTGAAGATGATGAATCAGGAATGTCGGTAAGCATGCCCGATATTAATACAGTGGCTGTAGGGGCTCCCGGTAATGACGGGAATGGAATTGACCGCGGACATGTGCGCATATACAGATGGAGCGGTTTGGAATGGGTACAAAAAGGGGATGATATCGACGGGGATGCTGATCATGATAACTCAGGCAGTGTCATAAGTATGCCCGATGCAAACACGGTGGCTGTAAAGGTTAAAAAAAAATATGAAATGGATACAGGGTATGTTCATGTATTCAAATGGAACGGTTCGGCATGGATACAAAAAGGGACAGATATGGAAGGAGAGATTACTTATGATTGGTCAAATTCTAATGTAAGCATGCCCGATGCAATTACAGTCGCTATAGGAGATCCCTATAATGATAACGGGCATGGAGTTACTGCCGGTCGTGTACGTATTTATTCGCTGTGTAATACAGCGGGAACCGATGTAATTACTGCCTGCGACAGCTATACCTGGATAAACGGGATCACCTACACTGCCAGTAACTATGCTGCAACCGACACACTGACCAATGTAGCAGGCTGCGATTCTGTGGTTACACTGAATTTAACCATCCCGACAATCGACGTATCGGTAACCAACACATCCCCAACCCTTACGGCCAACACTACAGATGCTGAATACCAATGGCTCGATTGCAGCAATATGGCTGTTATCCCCGGTGCTGCCAACCGAAGCTTCACCGCTACAACAAACGGAAGTTATGCCGTTGAAGTAACCCAAAACGGTTGTACTGATACCTCAGCGTGTATTGTCGTGAATAATATAGGCATTTTAGAAAATGATTTTGGTGGCGTACCGGTAATCTATCCCAATCCATGCTTCGGTACCCTTACAATAGATTTACCGGTTGTTTACGCCGAAATCGAAGTAATAGTAAGAAACTACATGGGCCAGGAGATAAGCAGACAAACATTCCTCAACAGTGATAAACCTGAAATCAATGTGGACGGACCGGCAGGTATTTATTTTATTGATATAAGTGCCGGGAATAAGAGGGCTTTTTTAAAAGTGATTAAGGAATAACGTTAGCCATTATGATGTCATAAGTAATGCGAAGCGATATGGGATACTGAACATGAGCACACTGAACAAACACAACAACGATTTGACAAGTAAATGTTTTGGAATTCCTGCATGCCTGTATTCACGGTGGGTTAGCCCCCACATCATGAAAACAGTTACAGGTATATTCTTATTGGCAATTTTTGGAAGCTGTTCAGATATTTCAAAAATACAACTGCATGATTATATTCTTAACAGCAGTATTTTTTGATAATCAGGCGCCTTGCGATCAGCCAAAAGCAGCTCCCAATACATCAGGATTAAGGGGAGGATTAAACATATACCTGTCTGGCCTTTTATTTCAAACTATTGATTGTTGATCCGATACCAACTGATCAGTATTAGCAACACAAAGGGTTGATACAGTTATGGAAATCGGCAACTAATTTCCATTTTCCTTGGTAAGCGATTCACATATCTCCCGGTTCACCTTACGGAGGCGATCCATATCAAGTTTCATCACTTTACGGTCGTAGGTCATCAGTCCATTGACCTCTATTTCCACATCGGTAGTCTGGGTATAGATGGCAGCCGTAAACCCCGACCGGATAAGGTTCTTCAGTTTTTCGGCATACTTCACGTAGGTATCAGTAGCTTCTTCGCTGGTTTTATATTGTACATAACCCCAGTTGCGGTCTTTTACCCAGAGATGGTTTTCAATGGCCAGCCCGATACCGCCATATTCACCCAATACACAGGCACGGCTTCCATCAAGCAGCGATAGTTCCGGGTCGGGATAATGATGTACATCGAGCATGTCGCCAACAGGATAGTGGTTACCGCCACTTGCCGGGTTAACAAGTCTTGAAGGGTCGTATGATTGCGTCCACTGAACGATCTCGGGTGTCTTAAACTGACCCCAGGATTCATTGAACGGCACCCAGGCCACTATACACGGATCGGAGATCAGCAAATCAATAATCTCCTTCCATTCCCGTCTGAAGTTCTCCTCCGACTGTGGGCTTCGGTTCACTTCAGTTCCGTTGAAATAAATGCCAGGTTGCCAGTCCGGGCCATCGTCACCACTTGGCATATCCTGCCACACGAGCATCCCTTCGCGGTCGCAATGGTAATACCAGCGGGCAGGTTCTACCTTCACATGTTTCCTGATCAGGTTGAAGCCATATTCCTTTGTTTTAACAATATCGAACCTGAGCGCTTCATCGGTGGGAGCAGTATAAAGGCCATCAGGCCACCATCCCTGGTCTAAGGGGCCGAATTGAAAATAGTCGTGGTTGTTGAGTTGCAACCTGACAATACCATTAGCATCTCTATGGGTTGCAATCTTGCGCATTCCAAAATAGCTCTTTACCCGGTCGGTAACCTTACCTTTAACGATCAGATCGACTTCGAGGTCATAAAGAAACGGAGATTCAGGGCTCCATAGCTTAGCCTGTGGCACCGCCAGCAACACCTCATTCCCGGGAATGCCTCTGCCATGCGAAATCAATTTGCCGCCATCCATAACCCTAACCTCCACGAAGGCATCCTTTGTGTCTTCAGATGAGAAAGTCTTCACCGTAACGGTATTCCCGTCAATGTTGGGAGCAGAGGCCACCTTACCAATATACGCCGGGGCTACAGGCTCAAGCCATACGGTTTGCCAGATGCCGGTAACAGAGGTGTACCAGATGCCACCCGGGCGGGTAACCTGTTTCCCACGCGGCTGGAAACCCTGGTTGGAAGGATCCCATACCCTGACCACAATTTCCTGCATAGCCCCCGGCTTTAGAAAAGGGGTGATGTCGAAGCTGAAAGGTGTATAACCACCCCTGTGCCCACCTACCTGCACGCCATTGATCCAAATGTCGGCTTTCCAGTCGACTGCCCCGAGCTGAAGGAGTATCTGTTGCTTTTTCCAGGCCTCAGGAACATCAAATTGCCGGCTGTACCACAACTCATTACCGATACCCACGTTTTTCCCGACACCCGAAAGGGATGATTCAATGGCAAAAGGAACAAGTATTTTCCCGTCAAAGGTTGCCGGGATGGCATTGCCGGCAGGCAGAATGGCATAGTTCCACAGGCCATTCAGGTTGAGCCATTGATCGCGTACCATCTGTGGTCGCGGATATTCGGGTAACGGGCTTGCCGGGTCTACCTTATCGGCCCAGGAAGTCTTGATTTTATCACCGGCTGGTTGCCAGGGCTGCGCCTGAATGGTTATAGCAGAAAGCAGGAGGCACAGGTTAAGAATTGATTTTTTCAGCATGGAATAAGGCTTATAATTTAACTTCGTTGAGACAACTGAGGTTTCTGATTACCAACTTCTGAAGGTTTACACATACCTGTTTGCAACTAATATGCTTTGCACCATCAAAAACCAGTTATCAGAAACCAGTACCATTAGGTTTTAACTCTAAAAGGGAGGAATATCTACTTCACCTTATACAACATCACACCATGTGAAGGGATGGCCATCCGGATATCATTACCTGCAGTGCCCAGTGATTTCTGCCGCCAGAGGTCACGGAGTTCTCCCCCAGGTTTAAGTCCGGCCTTTTCAGCATCGACTACATAATTAGCTGTCTTGTCGCCGAGGTTAAAGACACCGAAAGCCTGCCCTCCATCAGCCAGAGGTTTTACCCATACCTGAATATCACCATCGACGGTTACCTGTCTGGCCTGAACGCCAAGCAAGTCCTGATTTACTGCAATCACTTCATCGTTGGTAAGAAGGTTCAGGGTAAAGGCATCAAGGCGTTCAAGGTCACAGCCAATCAGCAGAGGAGATGAAAGAAGGCTCCACAGCGAGATGTGGGTGTATTGTTCATCAGGAGACAGGCGAGTGGGATGGAGGCTTGGCCCCCAGCCTACCCATCCTACGATCAGCATATCGGGGTCATTCCAGTTACCTGGCCTGGCATAGGGTTGATTCTCCACCTGGCTGAACCCGATACTTTTCAGGCTCTCCCATGTATCGGTAATGTCGCCTGTAGTACGCCAAAGGTTACCGCCTACTTCATCACCCCACTGCCATACTTTACCCATTCCATATTGACAAAGGCTGTAAACGATGTCGCGATCGACCGATAGCAGGGCATCACGCATTACGAAATAGGGTTTTTTATACTCAGGAAGGGTCGTGTCTTTGGCTATGTTACCATACGAACACCAGTCGTATTTCAGATAATCGACACCCCAGGCGGCAAAGGAGCCTGCATCCTGCTTTTCATGTTGATAGCTGGCGGTATAGCCGCCACAGGTCAGGGGTCCGGGGGAACTATAGATGCCAAATTTCAATCCCAGGGCATGGATACTGTCACCCAGACGTTTCATATCCGGGAATTTATAATTGGTCAGTATGTTACCCGAAGGATCGCGTTTGGGCATGGAATCCTGATGAATTTCCCAACCATCATCAATGTTGATGTAGGTCCACCCGTGATTCATTAACCCTTTATCGCGATAGGTCTTTGCACTGGCGATCACCTTTTGTTCATCGACTGCCAGTCCCCAGCAATTCCAACTGTTCCATCCCATCGGAGGTGTGAGGCAAATACGGTCACCGATCTCAATTTTCAGATCCCGGGTGGTTGATCCTTTTGCATTGACAGCCTTCAGAGTCACGTTGTACTGACCCTTCTCCATGACACGGCCGGTAATGATCCCTGTTCTTGCATCGAGTATAAGGCCAGCCGGTAGTCCCTGCGCTTCGAAGGTCATGGGCCGTATACCCGTTGCCGGAATGGTAAAGAGGAAAGGTTTGCCGGGACGTACTGCCGTTACCACGGCTCCGTTAATACGGGGCTCTTCGGGTGCCTGTGGAGTGGTGATATAGGGCGACTCATCCGTAACCTTCAATTCCTGTCCTGAGCCTTTAACATCGAAAACATAGCTGATGAGTGCCGATTGGTCGAGTTGTTCGAGGTTGAAGCTGAACTCTTCCTTTTGACCTGGCTTCAGTTCAATCGTCCGCATAAGGTAAAAGATTTCCTTGCCACTCAGTTTATCCAGGGCACTGATGTGAAACTTTCCTTCGATGGTGTAAGCATTAGAATGATTCTGTAACAATACTGTTTTGCTCAGTCCCCTGTCGACGAATATAAAAGGCGTCTTTTGATTATCCAATGTAAGGTACTCTGTCAATTTGGTCATTGCAATAAACTGTCCCCCAGAGTGCATTCCACCCTGACCGCCCTGGTCGAATACGCGAACAGCGATTACGTTTTCTTCATCCCACCTGATACGGGGGTCATTGACTGCAAGTGTATAAGGGCGGGGTTTATCCCAGAAATTAGTTGGGGCATGAATAAAGTTGGTGTCAGAGGCCATGGCAGGTATGGCATTCTCCCCATTGATTCCGATGAGTTGTCCATTCAGGAAGGTTTGGTCAAAGTTGTTGATTTTTCCGAGGTAGATTCTCAGGCTATCTTTCAACAGAGCCTTCTCCTTTAACTCCGAAGGGATTACAATACGCAACCTGTACCAGGCATAACCGTCATAGGGATCGAAACCTGCCGACTCCCATATCCTGTCGACGGGCATCGACTTCCAGGCAGAGTCAAGGTAACCGGGTAAGGCAAAGGATGGATCATCACCAGTAATGAATTTCCATTCAACGTTCAGATTGAGCGATGGCTCATCCTTGTAACTTGCGCAGGAAAACAATGCAAGACAGATTGCAGAAAAGAATAATTTTCTCATCGATAACAGATATTTAATTTTGGTGATGATCGGTTACTTCATGGCGAGGTTCCCGATAACAACGAATTAGGATTGATGTTGTAAATATAAGCATTATCTTGAAATGTAGATTTGACACCTAAGAATTTTATTAAAACCGCTATACGATCACCTGTGGTGCATTTTTCATGTTACTATCTGCTGACAGGCACCCACCGGGGGAGACCTCTGAGCAAGGTTTCTTTTTTATTAGCCGGTGAATCTGTATTTTTACGTTTTCAATTTGAACCACATAACCCATGGATTACGAGAAAAACATCAAGGCACTGCAATACGACGACATCAGAAAAATACTCGATGAAACCGACAGCCGTGTAGTGTTTGAAAAAACCAACATCATTCCCGACGAGAAAGACCTCTATGATAGACTCGTCCAATATGTCGATTATTCCGATATCGGGAGAAAAAGTGTGCTTGGCATTGATATTTTCAAATACAGTTCGTTCGGTTCCTTTGAACAGACGCTGATCCCCTTTCTTTTCAAGGCTATCTTTAACCTTACGTTAAAACAGTGCTTCACCAACCACAAATACCTTTTTCAGAAAACTTCGGAGGAGGAGATCAACCGAACCTTTATAAGCACAGGTGATGGTGGATACCTGATCTTTGATACGCCCCTACACAGCCTGGTTTTCGCTATTAATTTTGCTGTTGTTATCAGGGTTTACAATGCATTTCACCTCTACCCGAAACTCCGTAAGATCATTGGAGCCATCAACCTGCGTTACGCCATCACTTTCGACCGCATCTACATCTTCGATCATAATTTCTATGGGCGTGCTATCATCAACTGTGCCCGAATCCTGATGAAAGATGACCTAAACCGCTGCTTAATTGATGAACACTCTCACAGTTGGTTTACCACCAACATGGAAGGAATTGAAAACCTCCAGATTCTAACCATTCATGAGATGGCCAATATTTACGACCTGCGCGATTACGACAATTCAGTTCTGGACCTTCATCCTGATGAGATATTTGAAGCGGAAGTTTCGCGCCGTTACGGCATCATTAATGCCGACATCCTTAAGATTGGCAAAATTTCATCAAAGGACACCGAACTCAGCATCTACAACCTCCATCTGCAAGTGACCCTCAATCTGATTAACGATGACGATCCGCTGCAGAAAAAGACCGTCACCATCAGTTTGGGAAACCTGAATACATCGGGTATTTAATAATTCCAATGATTATCTCAGGCTGAAGCCGGCCCGGTCACTTATCAATATAATATGTGTACCTTTGCCGCAAATTCACCTCAGAACATTTCCCTTCCTTTTATTAGTCAGGTTTTGGTTCAGTGGAAAGTATCCACCATATAATTCTTTATGTCATTTCAGTCGTTAAACCTCATTGAACCTATACTCAGGTCATTAAAACAAGAAGGTTACCACACCCCCACCCCTATTCAGCAACAGTCAATTCCCATCATACTCCAGGGCACTGATCTACTGGGTTGTGCCCAGACAGGTACCGGAAAAACAGCCGCCTTCACCATCCCAATACTGCAACTGCTGCTCGAATCAAAAACTTTCGGGAAAAAACGCAAAATCAGAAGTCTGGTCGTAACGCCCACGCGCGAACTTGCTATCCAGATCAACGATAGTATTCAGGCTTATGGCCGCTTCACCGGATTGGTCAGCACCGTTGTTTTTGGTGGTGTGAACCAGAACCCACAGGCCGACGCCATACGTCGCGGCGTTGATATTCTGGTTGCTACACCGGGCCGCCTGCTCGACCTGATCGATCAGGGCATTATTTCGCTGCACGATATTGAATACTTCGTTCTTGATGAAGCCGACCGCATGCTCGATATGGGCTTTATACACGACGTCAAACGCATCATCGCGCTGTTGCCAAAGAAGCGCCAATCGCTCTTTTTCTCGGCCACCATGCCTCCCGAAATCATCAAACTGTCAAACACCATCCTGAACAATCCCGTCAAGGTAGAAATAACACCCTCTGCCACCACGGTTGAAATCATCAGATTGTTTGTCTATTTTGTCGATAAGGGCAACAAGCCTGCCTTGTTACTTGAGGTTCTGGAGGACAAAAATATCAAATCGGTGCTGGTTTTTACCCGCACCAAGCACGGTGCCGACAAGGTGGTAAAAGTCCTCGAAAAGAATAAAATCAAGGCTGAAGCTATTCATGGCAACAAATCGCAGAATGCACGTCAGCGCGCACTGTCCAATTTCAAAGAACAGACTACCCGTGTATTGGTAGCCACCGACATCGCTGCCCGTGGTATCGACATCGAAGAGATGGAATGGGTGATTAACTACGAATTACCGGAAGTGGCAGAGACCTATGTGCACAGAATCGGCCGTACAGGCCGTGCCGGAGCAAAAGGAACCGCCTATTCATTCTGTGATGCAGAGGAAAAACCGTTGTTGCGCGACATCGAAAAGCTGATTGGGAAGAAAATCCCGGTAAATGACAACCATTCTTTCCCTTTGATTGATCACAATCCGGTCAAGAAACCTAAACAGCAGCATACCCGCAGTCCAAGACAGGGCAGGGCTGCCGAACAAAGTTCCGGCCGCACCAATGTAAGGTCTGAGAAGACATCGCAGTACGCTGCGGGCAGACGATAAGCGAACTTACCGTGGTTACTTCTTAAATACGATATCTTTATTATCCGCGACAGTTAAACACCCGGTGATGTTATGGCTGTTATCTCGTCATGCGAAACCGTGAAAAGTTGTATTTTTGCCCATCTGACCCAATACGGAAACTTTATCACTACCCTCTACTAAAGCGCTCAATAATTACGACTCAGGGAGCTAAAGAGATTACAATCCCGGCCTGGATGATACACATTGATAAAGGGAAGAACCTCCATTAAAAATAATTTCATGGATTCTGGTTATAACGCTAAACACAACGTTCAGAAAATGAGATTTATCCGCACCGTTTCAACTATTCTGGCGATTTTTATCCTCACCTGGCTACATCTTTCAGCAAGGGGTCAATACACCATTCAAATAAAGACACCAACTGTTGAGGAGGAATCGGAGTATATCTGGCACAACATCTGCATGATCGGATTCTTCGATCAGCATGCGTACAAGGTAGCATGGCCCAATCATACAATAATTGCAGAACTCCTTGATGATGCCCGCAACCAAAGACTAAACGACAGTTCATACAACACGCTGATAAATGTAATGCGGCAGTCTGTGTACCGGAAAGAAGATTACGCAAAGGGGTATGGCAAGGTGTCAGCGATTCTGTCATTTCTGGATTCTGCACTGGATGTAATGCATCGCCTGAGCAGCAAATGGGATTATAATCCGCGGCCCGGTTACACTATTCTTCTTACCTTGTACGGCCCGGGTGGCAGCTACAATGATGAGACTGGTCAGATTACACTGTTCACAACAGTTTACGGAACTTTTAAAGGATATAATAATCCTGAAAACACCCTGATTCATGAACTCTTTCATATAATGACAGAGCAACCGGTGGTACAGAAGTACAACCTCACTCACCAGCAGAAAGAGCGGTTAGTTGACTTGTTTGTTAAAACGTGGTTTGCGACACGATTACCCGATTACAGGATACAGGGATTTGGTGACAGCCGCATGGACGAATGGTTCAACACCAGGGAAAAGTTTACAGACCTGCCTGCCTCGATGCATGGGTTTCTGAAAACCATCAGGGCTGAGAAGCAGTAGAAAGCCAGAAAACCATGGCTAATCGTTTTGAGAGAAGGATCATCTATGCTTCGACGATTTTAAATGGAATCCCGGTCAGATCGCGATAGTCCTCACCGGTTTCCATCATCTCTTCATCGTCCTTGTCATAAAACCAGATGACCTCGAATTCGCTGCCCGAAACATTCTTTACTTGTTGTAACTTTCTGAACAATTCAAGAATAAACTTAGATGAGCTTGTATTAAAATACTCAAGATGAACCTCAAAAACAGTCACTTTGGCCGGATCTTTTACATAATCCTCAAGCCAGGCAATAACAGGTTCATAGAAGGCAAATGTATTTTCCGGGATTGAACGCCCGCCAATTTTAAAAAGCCCTTCTTCGGGAATAAAATGAATAAAAGGTGTTTGCCTTGTTTTTTCGATCAAAAGTGTCTTAAGGGGCATGGCTTTTATAGTTTAATTTTTGCACTGAATTCAAAAAAATACACATCATCACCAAGAGGAATAAAGTTGTAGACAAGAATCTCCTCCGATTTGCGGGCAATGTCGATAAATCCCAAACCAGCACCCCCTTTGGCAGTAAATCCGTTTTCCGACATGGTTTTCTTATAATACTCCCTGATCTGGTCCTTATCGAGGCTATTGATCCGTCCTAGATATAATTCTAATTTTTCCTTATTGGCAGCCGAAAGGTAATTTCCGGTTTCGACATAGAAGGCGGTGTCATCGCTACGGAGTTGCACCACCGACTCAGACAGGGTACCATCCATTCCGGGTATCTTCAGTGGAGTTGCGTGGTGATAAAGATTCTGAAGACACTCTACTAATATATGGAACACCCGTTTACGCACACCTGAAGGGCATCCACCGGCATCGAGTTTGTCTTCAGCCAGTTGAAGCAACCGACTGACAACATCCGGATTGACTTCTCCCGTGTAGACAAGCAAAGCTCCTTCGTTTTGCATCTTTTTTATTGTTTGGTAGATTCCTGGCATAACCAATGTATTTTATGGTTCCAGGTCGATGCCAATAACCAGTACGTCATCGATCTGCAAAAGGTTTCCTTTCCATTCATCAAACGATGCAGCGACCCTCCGTGCCTTTACATCGGCTGTTTTACCAGCCAGATCAAGCAACATCTCCCGAAAACGACGTGCCATGAATTTCTTCTCATGCGGACCACCAAACTGGTCAATAAAACCATCAGTAGCCAGATAAACTGAATCACCCGGAACAACTTTGATCGTATGATTGGTGAAAGGCTGCTGATCACGCATGGATGTTCCCACGGGCATCTTATCGCCCTTTATTTCAAGTAGTGCCGGGTGATGCAGAATCTCTTCTTCACCATTTGGGACAAGTGGCTCAACATTTCCAAAGCGGCAGAGGTAAAGACTGTTGAAAGCACCGGCAAACCGGAGTATATTGTTCTTCTGGTCCCAGGCCATCAGTGCCACATCCATACCATCCTTGGTCTCACCTTCGCGCCCTGTTTGTTGAAGAACACTGATAACATAAGACCTCAACTGTTCAAGCACCTGAGCAGGGTTGGTTACCTTGCGTTCATTGATAATCTCATTAAGATAACTGATACCGATCATACTCATAAAAGCACCGGGAACGCCATGGCCGGTACAATCAGCTGCTGCAACCATCCTGATCCCTTTCCGTTCCGAAAACCAATAGAAGTCGCCACTGACAATATCCTTGGGTCGGTAAAAGATGAACGACAAAGGCACCATTGATTGAAGTTCTTTTTCGGGTCGCATAATTGCCATCTGGATCCTGCGGGCGTAATTGATGCTGTCGGTGATGTCACGGTTTTTCATCTCCAATTGTGCTGCAGTGGCCATCAACTCGACTGTTCGTTTCTTCACCTTTGCTTCCAGAATCAGTTTTTCGGATTTTAACTTCCGTTCCCTGTACTTAAAAAATCCCATTACAAAAACCGACAGAACCAGCAAGGCAACCATTGTGAACCACGGCGTCTGCCAGAAAGGCCGACGGATCGTAAAGACAACCGATGCCACTGCACCAAGCCATTGCCCTGAAGCATCGCAGGCCTGAACCTCAAAACGGTAAGCACCAGGACTCAGTCCAGGAAAACTAACAAAACGCTCATCAACCGGTTTACTCCATTCAGGAATGGCTCCTATCAGCCTGTAGCGGTATTTCAATAGATCGGGACAGGTAATTGAAACACTCCTGTACTCAAAATAGAAATTATTCTGGGTATACGAAACCGACATCTGATCGCCAAAAGATACCGGCTTCAGATTAATCATCACCTGATCTATCCTGGTAGCAGGAGCCTGCCATGGAGCCCTTGGTGTCGTTGGATTAAAACAATTAATCCCATGAGCCGTTCCAAACCAAACCCTGCCCGCCTTCATCTTCCTGATGGCATTGCTTTTGACTTCAACACCTGTAAATCCAGTACGACGGGTATACGTTTCGATTATATTGCTGTCGGGCAGAATACGATTCATTCCAAAAGTAGTTCCAACATAAACCCATTTGTCTGAAACTTCCACGGCAGGGATAAAATCAGAGAGCAATCCATCGGTTTTGGTGAACCGCTTTACCTCATTGCGATTAACAAATTGCACCAATCCCTGACCTTCCGTGCCTACCCACAGACTTGAATTATCATCAAGGGCCAGGCTCAACGGAAGAATACCCTCCCCGAATGTCTCTACCGGATTCAAAGATTGGTCAATACACGTTATTCCCCGTGAACGGCATGCTACATAAAGGCTGGTTCCTTCAACGGCCAGCGCCAGAATGTCGTTTCCTGCTAATCCTGTCGATCGTGTATGCCTGTTGATCTGTTCCTTCTCCGGGAAGTAACGATACAATCCTTCGGCTGTTCCAATCCATAAATTTCCGGCAAACCAGGCCAACGAAGTAACCAATGCCGGTTGGGGAAGCATTGCATTAACTACCTCCACCGGCGAAAAGTGTCCGCCGGATGCAGGTACCGACCATAAGCCGCCATCAAGCGTTCCGGCATAGATGGTGCCGGGAGATGCTGCCAGACAACGTACCTGAAAACCCGACTGGAGTTTATTGCATGGTGCTACCTCTGAAAACAACTTTTCACCTTCATCCTGATCACGCACAGCTACCCCTTTATCGGTTCCTATCCAAACTTTCCGGTTATGCTGAAGAATCGCCCAAACCTGCTCCCCCGGCAATCCGTTTTCAGTCCCATAAGCGTAAAGGTAATTCCCTTTAAACACAAAAAGGCCCTCATCACGCGAGCCTACCAACAGATTGCCCTCCCTGTCGGAATTCAGACAAATCAGAAATGACGCCTCCAACCCATTTCCGAAATCAAAACACTTTACCACACCTGTTTCACTGATACTTACCAGGCCCCTTCCCCACGTAGCGCAATAAATGGTTCCATCCCACCCTTCCACTACCTGGGTAATGTATGTAACACCATCGCCCGGCTTCAATAAGTGTAGTCTCTTATCTTTAGAACTTACCAGATAAACAGCGCCAGTTACATCACCGGCGATGATATCCCCTTTTCGGGTCATTCCCAATGTACTCACGAGTGCTGCATTGCAAAATTCAGAAACCTCATAGGGCTTAAATACCTCACCGTCAGTTGTAATCCTCAATCCCAATCCATATACGGCACACAAGAGTGAGCCATCCGAAAGTTTAACTGCAGACGAAATTCTGTCACCCAACCCCTCGGCTCCTTTAAAAAAACTAACATTAGAAAAATTGTTGTCTTTATCAACTCTTAAACGAACCAGGCCACTTCCCATTGTATAAATCCAGTTATATCCCAGCACATTATTCACAAACCCGCCAATATCGCCTCTGATGTAGAGTTTCGATGAATCAACAATATGAAAGGCTGAATCGTAATACAAGCTCACCTCACCACCCCAATGCCCCAGCCAGAGTCTGTTTCCCATATCCAGGGCAATTGCTTTGACACCATTTTGCGCTAACCCATTCGAGACAGTCATCAGTTCAAAGTGCTTGCCGTCAAATCGGGCCACGCCATTAGGCATCCCAAGCCACACAAACCCCAGACTGTCCTGAAAAATTGTATAGATACGCGAATGGGGTATACCCTCTTCAACCCCATAGTGATCGAAAAAGTAGGTCTGGCCGGTTACTCCATTACCAAAACCAAGTATAAGGAATAACACCAATTTCGCAACGGGGGATATTTTGAATGAAACAATCAAGGATATGTACTTTCTCATAATTATATCTGCAAAAGCGCTGTATAGATGAATATGTCAGTGCTGACGAATCAGCCAATCCAGTGAATCAGATTATTATTGACAGTATCCTGCGAAAGAATCGACAATTATCAATCCGTTTTTTTCATAAAAAAGAATGTTCCCCCTTCATGTTTGAACCCCTGTAGCTGACCAAACCGGGGTTTCTGTGAAGCGGTCTGTCCAACTCCTTTAATCACCTGTTGAGCAATCTCATCAATGGAAATACATGTCATCGGACAATCAAGCAGACTCTTGGCAAAGATGGAGGTAAAGGTAGAATTGTCGACCGCAAGCTCATACCCGGCCGACGAGAGTACTTGCGCCGAGCGGGCCTTACTGACTTTCCAGTCGTGGCAGTCAGCTTTGACATTTTCTGACGACCGCATTGCCAGAAAGAAAGAGGGGCCTGCCTCGCAGGCATCGGTAACAATCAGCAAGTGGTTCACTGAATTCTGATAAGGCTGAAGAGCCCCCTTCAACATATCGGTATTAAAATACGAGAACTCATCGTCACGGGTACCATCTACCGGAATCCAGTAACCTGTCCCAGTATTACTATAATACTTACCATGGCCTGCATACCAGATGATCAGGGAACTCACATGATTTTTCAATACGAAGTCCCTCAGTTCGATGGCGAAGAACCGTTGCATCTGGTCATGTGTCATATTCTTTTTATGAATAATGTTATGAATCTGGTAGTTTGCCAGTGCATTCCGCATCATGGTTACATCACGTGAAGGTCCCTGAAGACTCGAAAGACTCTTGTATTCGCTGTTTTCAATAAAGACCAGCCAGGTTTTTCCCATCGGATTGTTTTCGAACATTGCTGCAGCATCCCTGTTTATAGTAAATTTTTTCGTGGCAACATTGCCCAGTATGTCTGTCACCACCACACTGATTGCATCTTTATTTAACAAGTCGATATTGGCAGAAAAAGTAGGATTAAAAACAGAAGGATTGAAGCCTGCATTTACACCATCGATTGTTACAGAGGCAATCAGACTCTCATCATTAATAGTTCCTTCGAAGTACTGAAACTGTGCATTTCGTTCAATAAAGAGTTCACCGTTGTCGGAGGCCATCGGATTCATCATGTAAATCACGGGAGGATCTACTTCAGTACGCCGGATGACGTATCGTTGATTCATCACATTATCGTATACATCAGAAACTTCAAACACAATATCCATTTGTTCGCCGGGTTCAAAGGGGATGGTAAAAGTGTTGTTCTTTTCCACGACACCATCCATCAACTCAATTCGCTTCCCGTTAATGGTCATGTACTTGACGGCGCTCTCATCAATCACCTTTCCCCTGAGTTCAATTTTCTCAACCCCCTTAATAATATCAAGGGTTCCTTTTTCCCGTTCCACAGGATCGGTAAAGGTGAGGGTGGGCTTATCCGATTCCTTATTCAGGTCAAATACACGCTTATGTGCAAGATCATTCTTGTCGGCAAGCTCCTTGTTGCCGGCAGTCATCCCGATAAAGGTCAGATAGTCGGCTGTAGCCTTTTCTTTCTGGAAAATATCTTCATAACACACTCCCCGCAGGTAATAGGTCTCAGGTGAGGCATTCCCGAGGGAGATTGCATGGTTCAGATCGGCAATGGCTGTTGTATGCTGATTGAATTCCCTGGCGAGCGTTGCCCGGTAGAAATACATCTCACCAATATCAGCAGCATCAGGATACAAAGTTAGTATTCGGGCCATGTCGGTCAGGGCGCTCATATAATCCTTTTGCTGATGATACACTCTGGCCCGGACAAGGAGCGCCTGACGATCGTTCTCTGAGAGTTTGAGGGCATCATTGGCGACACCAAGAGCCTGTACGTATTTTTTTTGCTCATAGAGAGATTGCGCCAGCCCAACAGTTGCTTCAAGATACTTCGGATTATCATCAAGCGCCTTCCTGAAATCTCCCTCTGAAAGGCCAAAATTCCGCGTCAGGTAGTAGATGCGTCCACGATTGTAATAATTCACAGGCGTCTTCTTTAGCACCAAAGCACGGTCTGCCTCGGTGATAGCCTCATCATACCGTTTCAACCCAATAAGCGCCGTAACAAGGTAATTCGTAGCATCCAGGTCTTTGCCCTTCAACTGTAATGCCTTGCGCAGCGAAACCACTGCCTCTTCATATTGCCCTGCTTCAACATTAAGCCGCCCTGAAATATTTGGCCAATCAAACTCTTTGGGCTCAATGGCCGTCGCCCTGTCATAGTCGGCAATGGCCTCTTTATAATTCTTCATGGACTCGTAAATCTGTGCCCTCGCAACATATGCATCGGTGAGGTTGGGATCTAGCTCTATGGCTTTCGTATATGAATTTAAAGCCTCCATCTGATTACCCGCCTTCACAAAAGCCTTGCCTGCTTTCATCTGCGATTTGGCTGTCTGGCCTATGGTCCCAGCAGAAATCAGGATTGCTCCCATAATTATCAACACTCTCCGTATCATAATCTGCTAATTTTAAGGTTGTACAATAATTACCAGAAGTAAAGATACATCAATATCTTCCATAATTCAATATTTACCATCCACCAAACTAAAATGGCAAGTGACTATACGACATTTCGGCAGAATCTCAGGGAAATTTCAGGAAAAAATCAGTTAACATGCTTCTTGCCAAACTCCGGCGTAATACCCTATCACATCGCCAAAGAAAAAGTTACACTATTTTTAGTAAGTTTGTCTGACTAATACAACGACCATGAAAACACATTCCGCTATTTCGGGTACAACCATTGCCGCACCAGCTACTGCTTCTGGCGAAGGTGCCATATCGCTGATCAGGGTAAGCGGTCCGAAAGCCGTCGAACTGGTTGACAACCTGTTTAAGGCCGCCAACCGGAATACAACACTTCGCGATGCAGCGCCCTATTCTGTTCACTACGGCCGCATTGAGCACCCCACTACCGGGATTCTCGACGAAGTGCTGGTTACTGTATTCCGGTCACCACGTTCTTATACCGGTGAAGACATGGTGGAAATCAGTTGCCATGGATCTTCCTATATCAGGCAGAAACTGCTTGAACTGATTACAGGTGAAGGGGCTCAACTGGCAGCACCGGGTGAATTTACCCTCAGAGCCTTCCTGAACGGGAAAATGGATCTCTCGCAGGCTGAGGCTGTAGCCGACCTGATTGCCTCCGAATCGGAAGCTTCGCACCACATCGCGATGAATCAGCTAAGGGGTGGCTTTTCATCCAAAATTGCTGCCTTACGTGAAAAGCTGGTCAATTTTGCCTCACTCATCGAACTTGAACTCGACTTTAGTGAAGAAGATGTAGAATTTGCCGACCGCACTGCCTTCAGGCAACTACTTAGTGATATGCGGTCAGAAGTGCAGAAACTGATCGACTCATTCAAACTGGGCAATGCTGTCAGGAAAGGAATACCAGTCACCATTGCCGGGAAACCAAATGTTGGCAAATCAACCCTGCTCAACGCCCTGCTCAACGACGAAAGGGCCATCGTATCTGAAACCCCCGGGACAACACGTGATACCATCGAAGATACCATGGTCATAAACGGCTATAACTTCCGGTTTATCGATACGGCAGGCATCAGGCACACCAACGACGAAATCGAGTCGATGGGGATTGAGCGAACACTCAAGGCCATCGAACAATCGCTTGTGGTCATCTACCTCTTCGACATGACAACCATTACACCTCAGGACATTGAAAACGAACTCCGGTTCTTCAGCACCATCGGGGGGCATGAAGACCGCACCTATATACTGGCGGCCAACAAAACCGACCTCCTCGGGGAAGCTCCATCCCAACTGGTGACCCTGCTTGAAATGGACATGATCTTCATTTCCGCCAAACGACATGAAAACCTCAACCTCATCACCAACAGACTGCTTTCGGTAGTCAGCCAACTGAAGATCGATGATAGTCCCGCGGTGTGCAATGTCAGGCACCTCGATGCCCTTCAAAGAACACTGACAGCCATCGATGCCATCGAAACAGGACTACAGGGCAACCTCCCCGCCGACCTCCTCTCTGTAGATGTACGTCAGGCATTACACTATCTGGGTGAAATCACAGGAACCATTACCAACGATGAACTACTCGGAAATATCTTTTCAAAATTCTGTATCGGGAAGTGATCAGCGCAAAACAACCCTATACCAAACCATTAATACACCTATTCAAAGCCCTGTTCGACAGGGCTTTTTATGCGTTGAAAGATAGGTTTGTTTTGCGTTGTAAATTGACTGTCTATTGAATTATTTTACCCTTGTTGTATGAATGATCGTCAGTGCTAACGGAAAAGCCCTTCATTCCCCTGTAAAAAAAATCACCCACCGGAGAAGTAATCGCTACAGTTTCACTTTAATCCTTTAAAATGCCATACGAGAACTGTACCACTGATTACTGATAATTCAACGTCGGGTTCTACTTATATCCGATACTGTTCTGGTTGCTTCACCAGGAAACAATTCCATCAGCAACCACCTTTGATCTTCGACTTTTTGACGATCACCGGCGCAGATGAATTTTTAAGTGCATCGACCAGCCGCATCATGTCAGCAGCAGCTTTTTGCCTGAAATTATATACATTAACCTCTTGTTTGTCAGCACCAGGCCCGGGAGGCAAAATATCTGTGAACGTACTCTTAAATGCCGACGACGACCCCATAAGAATATAATTGTCAGCCTTACCGAGATTACATGCCTTTAAGTACCCTATTCTGGCAGTTCGCTGATCATCGGCGTAAATGTAATTTGTCTTGTGCTCCTGGTCGAGGATTGTCTGCCATTGCCTGTCATTCATCTTGTCAGACGGAATGTTTATAGCAAGAGGCAGATGGTAGGCTTTAAAAGCTTCGGGTGCCCGAACATCAATGATATTAATCCTGTAATAATTATTAATGATTTCGACTGCCAGTTTATCTGCCGGCACCTCTACTTGTGCAAAATCGGCTCTGGCAAGATCATTATTGATCCTTGCCTCCAAACGACTCTGCTTATCAGGCAGGATGGCAGTGATAATCAAAACCAGGAAAGCAAATCCAACAGCAAACGAATACTTAAACAATCTTGTTGCAGGCGATTTCGTCTGGTTACCATTTACCCGGTTTTCAACCTTCCGCGTGAAATAAAACGTGATAACAGCAATTGCCGTGAGAAGAAAGGCGAACACAATTTTTGACATTCCCAGCTTTTCGTTGATCAGAACAGGCCCCCAGGCCTCTGCAAGATAGATTTTTTCAAACAATGGGTATCCTTCTGCAAAAGCCAGTACTCCCAATGCCGATCCAACGACAAATGCCATCCCGTCAACTTTACCGATTGAAGCAGCACAAATACCGGTACCGGGACAGAAACCTCCTATGATGAACCCTAATCCCATGATGGCTCCACCAATCATTGCTGACCAAAGAAATGTAGGATTAATATAGATAAGGCTCAAATCGAGTAATCCCAACCGGTCAAGGAACAAAACCCCGATCATTGCAGTTACCCCGGCTGTAAAAAACACTTTAAGCACAGTAAAATCATAACCGTAGAACAAACCAACCAATTTTCTGGTTGAAGAAAAACCAGCCTGTTCCAATACAAATCCAAATCCTATCCCGGAAATCAATGCAATGATCAGATTGAACTCATTGCTGATAATAAATGGTACTAATGGTCCCATGTCAATTATTTTAACCAAAGTTTTCTAAAGAAATAAGCAAAAGCATAACCCGAACCAAAAATGGCAATCATGGTAATAATACCACCAAACGACATCACTGCCATTCCGCTCAATGCAGCTCCACTGGTACAGCCGCGTCCAAGCTGTGAGCCCAATCCAAACAAGGCCCCTCCAATCACAGCGGCGATAATCCTGGTACGATTGGTGATACGGGGACCATGTTCAAGCTTGATTCCAACACGGTTGGATATTACACCCGATAAGAACGCCCCGATAAGAATGCCTGTCACCTCAAAAACGAGCCAATCATGCAATGGTCCGTTTGGATGTTCCTCTCCGTATGTTTTTATATAGGCCGTATTCTCTGAATGCTCAGGAGCCACCTTCATAACAGAAGAAAGTACAACACTCTTCACTGCTCCACTCGCTCCTAAACCACGTCCGGTGACATAGATTGTTCCCAACAAAACCATGCCAAGTAAAAAACCGGCGAGATAAGGATTCATATAGCTTTGCTTCTTCATTTTTTATCCTGTTTTTTTTCGTTACTGACCGAGGAATCATCCTCTTCTTCTATTTCTTCATACCCGGTTATCATCGCTTTTATATTTGAAGTCGGCGTCTCGCCTGTGGTGGTCATATATACATGGACAACAAGAAATATCATCAGCAAAATTGCCCCCATGGTATGCCAAAATGCAATACTTGCAAGGGGATAGTCTTCAACTACAATCAAATTATTTTGATCGATGGTCTTATACAACATGTAAAGTATCCCTGAAATAACTGTCATAGGGATCAGAACCAGTTTAAAACCGAGATAAACAATTCGCTGCAATGGATTTAGCTTACTCAGTTCGGTCTTTATTGAAGGGTGTGGTTCTCCTTTGAAAATTCCTGACAGATAGTAATTGATCTGTTCCTTTAAAAGCTTAGTGGTAGGGATATACTGCCGCCATTCTCCGGTTGTGAAATGCCAGAATATGGAAAAAATGATCAACCCGATCAAGAGCCAGGAAGCAGTACGATGAAACTCGGCCGCCTTCCCGAACCCAAATACACTGAAAGAACCATGAACCTCAAAACCAGTCAATGCCAAAAACAAAATCAATGAAGCCTGCGACCAGTGCCAGAAGCGTTCAAATCCCTTATAAATATACACGTTACGCATAATCTTTTTACCTTATATTAATCTGACTTATATTCGTTATCCTGTTCATTCCCCCGGCTTACCCTCATCATAACTGACGATTTGCTTTTCATATCTCTGCCGATAGTTTTTTGTAAAAATTCTGATCAGTGCATGACCAAAAACGGCAGCCAAAGTCAGCATAAACATCCAGTAACCAATACTGTCTTGTAACCTATTCCGGTCACGCCCGGGGAGGTAAAAACCTGTTAACTTCGCGAGACGGCCATTTTCGCGGGTATGACATTCGGTACAACCAACGGCTTGCCCCTTGGGTGCAACCATGTGGTTTAACGGCCAATACATTTCGGTCTCAACAAAACCATACTGTCCGCTATAAGGGAGGCCGGCTTCTTTCATACCGGCGGCTACTGCTTCATCCCATTTAAAATCCTTCCAGAAAGCGCTATCACCGGCTGTCTCACCATAGAGTTTTGGTTGTACCAACCGATTATAAACCTTGTCGTATATCTGGTCGCCAGTATGGATTTTCACAGGAATTATTTTTGATAATCTGTCATGATACGAACCATTCAATCTATTCATTTTTACCGGGACTGATTGAATGGTATCGCCCAGCAGATATTGATCTGCCGTACCATTAAACCAGATATAATCGGGCTTTACATTCCGCGCCCACTTAAAGGAACCCTTGATCGACAGATAAGTGTGATTGCCTAAGGAATCATCATCCTCATATGGCTTCCCATCCTTCAATTTTCCTGCATCAGACCATTTCCAGGCCATCTTTGTTGAGTTTACCTTCGCGTATTCCGGAATATGACAGGCCTGACATGAAACCTTTGAGCTATGGCGATTCAGAACATCGCTCAGGTGTGCTGAATTTGTATGACATTGCTCACAAGTGACACGATTGGTGTTGTCGGTCGAAACTGAGTATAACTTTCCAAGTATCTGGTGGTTCTCAGCCGAATGACAAGCAACACATTCCAAATTCAGCCCGTTGGCTCCCATGTGAACATCCACATCACGACTGCACGAGAGTTGTGCACTTTCCAGATCGCCATGCTTCACATTATTGCCTCCACCACTGAAAAAGTGGCACGAGCCGCAATTACTTTTTTGCGGCAAACCAACACTCTGCGCCACGTGTTCAAGGTTTACAGTCCGATCCGGATAGCCGGCCATGGATGCCCCTTTCAGATATTCCTCGCTGTTATCATGGCAAACCATACAATCAACATTCCGTGTGTTGTTAAAATCATATTGACTATCAGTCATTCCATAACCAATATGGCATTTTGCACAGGATTTCTGATTGGAGTTTGTTCCCAGACAAAAATTATTCATCACGTTCTTCTTACCGGCAGAGGAGATCCCCCGTCCTTCAACATAAGATACGCGCTCCCAGTTCCAATGTGAAGAAGCCATCACCTCTTTGTGCGTCTCGGTATGACAAGACAGACAGGCTTCCGTCACCTCCTGTGGCGTTTCAAATTTCTTTTGCAGGGCAGGGAGCTTCCTATGATCAACCGATGGAACTGCCTTAAACACGTATTTATGCTTCAGCTCTTCAAGTTTTAGATTATAATCATCTTCGTCATGAAATACATTCACCATTATTAGTGTAAGGATCAAGACAACGGCAACTGACAACAGGTACTTTAGCATAGCATTTTAATTTTTATCGCCAATTTTTATGAACGTATGCTCAATTTAAATCAGGCGGCAAATATAATAATATATGCATATATTTCTATGTTTACCTGGAATTTTTTTATAAAAGGATGAACAATATCCTTGTTGATCCAAATGTGTAAACTGTAACAAACGAATTAAAAAGGGATTAAGCAAAAAGGGAATGACTGTCCCAATGTTATACATACCGTAAGAAGATTGATTAACTGTCGAAAATTAATTCTTAATTCTGTCAAACATCAGTCTGATCATTGCCAGATGCACCACCATTTGGCTGATTTCTGTATGATAATCAAAACATTAACCTGGTCTCTACAGCTTTCAAACCAGGGGAATGTTCGTTCCACTATCAAGCGTTGTGGTAACACCTCAAACTCTTTGGAAAAATCATTTGGCTCTTTTCCTGGTGAAACTATCGCTTTCCATTCAAACGCTTTTTAGGTGATTTCAATCAATTCGCCGTTATCTACATCCTCCATTTGCCATTATTCGCGACGAAGCTGCGAAACCACCCCCGAGGCTCTGTAATGACCCTGAGCGCGCAGTTGCTGCCATATGCATTTGCCTCAGAGATAATTACTGCCAACAACAATCACGTGATGTTTCCTTAAAATCATCCCACGATGGACACTAATCACACAACGGTGATTTCGGCGAATTCCCTTTAGCACTTATTCTATAGATTGACCAGGCTATTGGGTTCATTCCATTCCTGAAGTTGTTTGAAGTTCCAATGTCGCCCTAATATGCCACATAACATCTGGGTGGAGCAAAAGTATGGGATTGCGGGCTTCGTCCTGTCTTTCCCAACCGCTCCTGATGGCTATCAACGATTTTCTAACAGGTAATCATTTTAAAAGTTTCCTGAATCAAAAGTCGGGTTAATATTACCGCAACAGGTAATGCGGGAGGTTATGCCTTCTTGGGTTAGTTTGTAGAGACAAGCATGCCTTGTCTCTACAAAAATTGTATCGTCTCCCACTTATAAATCCCAATCAATATCAAAGGATATCGGAAAAGCCGGATGTAGTGCATTCCGGCTTGTACAAGGCTGATAAAATGTGTCATTTATTAAGATGGACCGTAGATCAAGCGTAGATCAAGCGTAGATCAAGCGTTGATGAAGCGTTGATGAAGCGTAGATGAAGCGTACGGTTAAGGTTGATCTTCGCTTGATATCCGGCTGATATGGGGCATAAGTTCTATTCATACTCCATTAGGTTATGCCAATATCATACCAAACCTGTGTAGAATTTGGGGATGATTGATTTTTTTTTCGAATCGTTAAAATGACACTTGTCTGCCAATTAGTCGCTGTTTGAAGTCCTGGGCGATCAAATTGAGCGGCGCAATTGTTGCTTTGGAGGTGTGCTCGCCCGCAGAGCCTAATCCACGGGCGATTGGCTGACCTGACTGAGGACACCGTGCGCAGAAAGGCCGGGCCATTCAGGTCGTCGGAGCATCGGGTTTTTTCTCTTTTATGGGCATCACGCTGTTATGAGAAAGAATTGAGGCTGTATGGATCAATGGCAATCAGGTATCCCAGAATGTCGTTAGGGGCGATATTGAAATCCTTCCCCTTTTAACCTTGAATTGATAGTTCCAACTTTCTGGTTGTTTGGTTTTCAGATACTAAAATTAATTCTGGCAACAGAAATACACATAAACAACAATAAGTCAGGCAAAATCAACGGAAGAAGGCAACAGATTGCTTTACCTGTCAGATTTTATGAACATCAAGGGTTCATCCGGGAGGAATAGGGCCGTCATCATTGTATTTAGCAAAGCGGAATGGGACAAGTAACAGCCATAAGCATAAATAATTGTATTAATGTGGTTTAAAACATCCACATATAAACCAAATACAATTGTGGCATGTAGTGTTATAAACTGCACAGGGGATGGAAAATTGTTGAAGGCTACCGGGAGATCACTATCGGGAAGCACAGGCTGTAAGGCGACCTTTGGGGTGGTGGCAAGTACGAGTACTATTTGTCTTAGCAACACAATTTTTATTCCGCATACTCCCCGAACTTTGGATATCCGAATGCATTATATACAATTGGTATGGAATACCAACTTGTATTCACAATACCAATCTTTCCATTATCCAAATGCCGGTATTCGTTAACGGTAAACTGTGAATAATTATTTTCAGAAAAAGACCTATAAAAAGCTCCGGTTAAATGATACATGTTTTTTAACGGGTTCGGTTTCGTATCATATTCCTGAAAAAGCATTTCTTTTTTTGAATAATACAGACTGCTGGTATCCCCGGATTCACGCGTTATTCTCACAAGATTATTATCCTTAAAGTAGAAATTCCTTAAAATCTCACCATTACTGGATTCTTCAACAATCTGATTGACATGATATTTATAATTAAACTCCGTACCGTCTCTCCTAACAGTTTTAATTAGCCTGCCGTATGCATCTTTTATATAGACAGTAGGTTTTTCAGGGTCATCCCCGACAGAAGAGTAGAAAACATCTGGTCTCGTATAAACATAAATGCTGTTATCAACATATACGATTGAATCATAAACGTCATTAAAAAACATCAAATTCATAAAATTGTTACCTGCGGGTGCATTCATAAATCCACCAGTTGCCCTGACAACTCTATTGCCGCTATATTGTAATGAAACAATTGTTTTTGATACAACTTTTGCTGGAAAAGTTAAAGAAGAATTATTAAAATACTTGTTGTCATCGAAGAAATTAAGATATTCAGTTGCACAATTCTTAAGATAATGAACAGGTTCTGTTTTGTCTTCTTTTTTGCAACAAAATATTGAAATAATGATGACAATTGAAATAATAGTCTTTCTCATAGTAGTATTAATTCTGTTGCCAACAGCCACTTTATTCTTTTACAACCTTGCCGATTGTAAATTCCTTTTTATTTAAATCTACCAGTTTATAAAAGTAAACACCTTTTTTTAAACAGTTTACTGATATATTTACCACATTTGAATTGGTTTTCGATTTGTATATCTGATTACCGAGAGCATCAAAAAGATAAATATCAAATGAAGAGTTTAATTCATTACTAAAGGTAATAGTTAATTCATTGTCTAATGGATTTGGAAAGCAGTTACTCTTTATTAATGTATATCCGACTTCTTCAATTCCTTCTACCCAGTCCTCAAAATGAAAATTATCAAACATTAACCCATCTTTATTTGTCTGAATATTGTCGCTAATAAATGTAAATTTATACAACACTGTATCTCCGTCTTTAACACCATAGAAATGTCCTAATTCAGCAAGGTTAACCCAAAAAGATCTCCATTGATTTGAGTTCCCTGTTAAAACTGGTTTCTCAAAACTATCCCAATACCAATAGCCTACAGTGTCATTTAGCATGTCGATCCAGGTTGTTCCATTGTCAGGCGAAAATTCGATTTTCCCGTAATCGGTCAATGTATCGGTATTAACAAAATATTGTCCTGCTAAAATAACGGTATGAGGCCACTCAAATCCCTGACCAAATGCAACATTCGTGATAAAAAATATGGAGGTATCATTTGTCGGATAAAAATTGATAGTATCAGTAACTAAAACATTTGGTTCAGAATATGCGTTTGTAAATATTGATTTTTGAGGCTCACCAATTTGCCAAATATTATTTGGATTTGATACTGTATCTATTGTCAGGTGCTGTAATCCAAATTGACTGTCAAAGTTCAAATCATACCAATCATCAAATAATTGTCCGAATGATGTTGATGTTATCGTAATAATCATCCCTAATGTAAGTACTAAATTTTTCATAGTTTTCATTTTCAAAGATATTCATAACATACTGCTATCCATAATTGTATATAAATCCATTTTGCGTGAACCGATGCCTCTATTCCAAACTGGGATAATTTACTATAGTGAACCAGCATGTTGGGTTGTGCTGTGATAGATATCTTTCTTTGCAAAGATAATTACTTCATGTTAAATATCAAGCCTGTTGAGCGGAAGATTTATCGCCCTAAAGCCCATGGTGGTTTCATGAGTGCAAATTGCCGGCTTAATGCAAGTCAGAAAAGGTTTAAAATCAGTAGAAATCGTTCATAAACCCACGAAAAACTTCAATCGGAACAACTAAAACAGCCACCCGTCGCAACCGGAACAGCAAACCAAGAGCAACTAAAGACATTGAAACCCCATAATAGCAGGAAGATCATCCGCTAGGGATTCCTTACAACACCGACTTAAACCACCTATCCCGATAGCTATCTAGATAGCTATCGGGAAGGCCGGCCTTTAAAATGGCATTTGCCGTGTTAGCGCGTTTAAGTGCTATTTGTTATGCTTTTTATTCTATATTATTTATTATGTCTTTATCAATTATTTCCGCTATTCTATTTATCGGATAATCTTTCCTGCCAACACTTTCAATTTTTATTAAAACATTATTTCTGGTATAAAAAATTGCTGTTTGAATATCATGGAGGCCACAAAAAGAAATATCTCCAACATCAATTCCCTTTTCTTTTCCTGTGGGAATATTTGGTGCTGAACAATTACAGAGGATGTGGATTAGCCCGTCATGTGCTTCTTCAATGGTACTAAACAGGGAAATGCTTATCGCGACACGTATGTCCTTATCATTTTTGTGTTGGAAATAGTCGATAAACCTATGGTTTGCATCTGGAATCGCCCTTCTTTTTTCGAGAATAAAATCGCTGATCAGGCTATGGTTCGGCAAATACCTTTTCAAAACTTTATTCGGTATTTTAATTTTCTTTTGCCAATTCTGATAATTATAGTCAGCCTTTAGCGCTTTCAAAAATTCGTTATTTGAATCCATTATTTTTCCCTCCTAAATTTAACTGTTAAATTATTCGCCTTCCACCATTTGCTGACGGCCAACTTCCCTGTGGTTTACATTTGGGGATGCCATCAGGCTTATTTTGGGCTAATCGTTCCCGATATGAAGCATCCGTAAATGGTGGACTTACAGATGACGGCGGTAAGCCTTTTGTAGAAAACTTAATATTTAAAGGCAGCATCGGAATCCGGGAACTGTCAGGATTACTCCAGGGGTCATCACTGTTATCTACTTTTAAGCAGGCATCAAATATAAAGTCATCAACGCCGGTTGCATCCTTCCATGCTATTTCATGATATCTGAATTGGTTTCCCGGCGGGAATGGAAAGTCCCAGTTCGTATAGCCTATGGATTGAATTTTATTGCATAAAAATGCAACCGGATTATTCACTGTTGTTCCCCCGTGCATAATTGCTTCAATAAGGTTACAACCAATTGCATTGGCAAAGCTGACAACTATAGTTGCACAATCGGTACAATTCACTACAGGCCCTTTCCCTGTCCCAGAAGTAAGATAGTCAATGAAGTCGTTGCAAAGAAAGACAGATAGGCTTGCTGATAATGTATCCGTATACTTTGAAGCCCCACTTTTTATATCATATTTCAGGCTTAATTGCCCGTTTACTTTTTCAGTGATGGCAGTTGTAACATCATCTGCAGTTTTTTTACCGGCAGCCCACACACAGGCATAATCCAGTACATCTGTCCATGGTAATTGGTTATTGTTCGGGAAACCGATTTGTTCCCATGGTCTGGTCGGTTCTTGCAGAATACTATATATTCGGTGGTTACTAGCCGTCATATTAGTCCAGGCTCCACCCGAAAGCTTATATTGCCATTGCCACTGTATGTCTTCTTTGTTTACACCATTTGTCCCTATGGTGTGATGTGGTAATGAGACTTCAATAAATTCGGGATTGGAGACTCCGGATTTAAAATTAACCGTAAATGAATCAACAGCGCCGAGTATCCCACCTCCGGTAGCCCTGATTTCAGCCTGGATATTATCAGCAGAGGTAATCATGAATTTCGCTTTAATTTTAATTGGGTTTGTTGAAACACCTGCTATACTATAGGCCGCTGGAGATTCCGTTGCAATATTCCGGTTGGCTACCCATTCAGGTACATCAACTGGTTGGGTATTGTTTTTTCTGATATCTATAGCATCGTATGTTGCGGATTTCACAACGTGATTGAACTGAATAGCGGCAATATCAACAATGGGCAATGGATCGCACGATGCTGGCCTTTCTAAATATACTTTTATAAATGTAGCTGCTGTTGCAACAAGTGAAGCAATAACATCTGCTGCTCCAAAGCCTGCAAAAGTAAGTAGTATTTTTGCCACAATTCGTATAATTGTCCAAAAACCTATATCTATTAGAAGTTTAACCAATTCTCCCAAAAATCCATAATTGTATAGTTCTTTCCCTATCGCAAAAATTGCAGATGCAGTCATTACAGTCCCACCAGCCAACAACCGTGCAATTTGCGGATTAGCAATTACACGAAGAATATACCTGGTTGCATTAGTAGTTAGCTTCGCACTAACACCAAACAACGCATCAAGTATTCCGGCAATTACAACAAAAAACAGGTTTATTTTCCATAAATCACAAGGAGAAATTTCCGAGGTCTTGATTTTACCTGCCACATAGGAACCTCTTGAATTGTGGCATACAAAAACATAATACCCGTCAATTCTATGGTTTGTAACTGTAAACGGAATACTTTGCGGGTTGTTTCGCATTTTTTCTTCCATATCGTTCCAGGCCTTCTCAATCCTTTCTTTAAAACCGGGAATATCCTTTTCTTTTAGGAACTGGCGCGCAAAACTTAATTCTGCATTGATGTTTTCTTTAAAAGGTTTGTTCCCTTTTACTTTAAAAACATTATCGAAATTAATACTCCGCCTAAATGATTGTAACATTTCCGGAGAAATGTCTTTATACAATTCCGGTTCTGTTTTGTCTGAACCGGCCTGGGGTGCTGCTTTAGACGTTTGACAATCAATGACTGCCCCATCTGCCAAGCCAATTGGATGTCCGTTTACAAGATTTCGGACAGGGGAAACCATAAAATTATAGTTTGCGGTCAGGTTTTCGGTAGGCACATCCGGCACTTCATTCATGAATTGTAATACTTCACTTTCACTAAGGGCTTTGTCCCAAACATCAACTCTCGATATGTATCCATCTAATCCGTCCGCTCCCGTTGGCCTGCCTTGGGTAAGTGCAGCACCTATGAGTAGATTACTATTGTCTTCGATTAGTGCAATTGGAAGAAAAGGCTGTGTAATGTCTAATACCCCGTCAATGTATATGGATAGGTTTACACCATCAAAAGTAGTTGCCAGGTTTATCCATTTATTTATGGTAATTGAGCCGTTTGAGGTGAGTATATTGTCGGCAGAGGCATCAGAGCCGCGTTGAGATTTCACTTTGTAATTCATGCTCATTTCATCAAGCTCAAGAAACAATGCCATTCCGGTATCTCTTTCTAAATCACTGTTTACAAATAAAAATTGTTTTGGTGATATCCGGGAGTTAATATACACCCATGTTTGAACAGTATAGGCATCGTTTTGAAAACCACCAGGGTTTATCGCTTCATCTTGAAGTGGTTGGACGTAAGCTGTACTTGGCACAAAAAGGGCCGGAGATACTGTTATAATTTGAGCATCGTTTTCTAAGCTAATGGGTAAGTGTTGCTCCGACCTGTCAATTGGCGGGTTTTGAGTAAAATCGAAATATGCAGTAATGGAAAGAGGATCAGGATCATTATACATATTGTTTAAAACATCTTCGGCATACAACGATTTATTATACACCCGAACTTCTCTGACAAGCCCTTGCAGATTATGCCCTATCAGGTAAGGTTCTGTGTTTGAACTTCCACTCCCTGAGATACCTGTTAAGGTGTTGAATTTCCCATCGATGTATATCCGTAACTGTGAACCATTGAACGTTACGCATATATAATGCCAGTCTTTTTCACCTACAGGGTCGTTTTTGGAATCGGACCACACTGTCGGAAACCCCTTGATCTGGCATATTACCGAGTAACCATCAATCCCTAAATTAAATACACCATTTTTTGAGAGTATCGAGGTTTCATTACCTAATCCTTTAAATTGAACCCATGCATCAATAGAAAAAGGTACACTGCCATTTAATGCTAATCCTATTTCGGGATTGGTTTGTGCATAAGCATCTGCCAAAAGGTTTAAAGCATTGTAATTGTAGTTTATCTGACTTGTTTGCATGATTCCTGTTTTTACTGATTAATAAATTCAGTCCCGCATGATCCAATCCTTACTAATGTTCCGTTCTGCCGGAGTCCTTTCATTTCATGTGGCTTTATCACGAAAGTGTCCCATGGCTCAGCATATATTGTAGCTGGATCATTTTCGTCAAGGCCAACATAAACCTCAATTTCAAGCCTTGCATTGTCTGGCCACACCGTGGTGCCTGAAGGAAGAGTACCAAATGTGGTTACTGTTCCATCGAAATTTGCAGGGCACATTCCAGAATCGGTAAGTATTGTTCCCTGGTCGACGGTTTGACTCTTATTGACATTCAAGGGAGTGCATTGTACCCCGAAAGATGTACCAGCTGGCAAATTTGTTGCTGTAACCTTAAATAAAGTTGGTACAGCGATGCTCTCAGGGTTTGAAAAAGAATCAAGCCGCTCGTAATTTCTATTAGGGAAATTTTGTGTTAACGATAGATTTCTTACACATATATTCTGATTGTTTCTTATCCATAAAACAAAATCACTATATGTTGAAAAATCACCAGGTATAGCAGGTTCTTGCTCCGAACTTACTATTCCTACCATGCAAAAAAGATTGCTGTTCAATGCACTTAAAACAAAGTGATCGTTTCCAACACCTATCTGCCCTGGATCAATTGGGTTTAGGGTAAGGTAAGGGGTACCATTAATGGTTTGTAGTCTGTTGTTTTTCCATATACTGGGTTTCATGAACAAGGAGCTACTGGAGCGATAAATGTTTATAAAACCTCCATTGGAGCCTGTACTCAGGTTTTTTACCCTAGAGTAAACAAAGTTTACGGAACTGCCTAATTGTACAGGTTGGTTGGGATCGCTAGTGTAATTGTTTTTAAAAAAGGTTTGAGGATCGGCAACCTGATCATGGCAAATTATATCCGGTGAATAATAAATGTAGCCAGGAGAGGGAACTGTTCCATCATCGGACATTGAGTCCCGCATAAATAATCCATTGTAAGTTGACATAGTTTCTCATTTTTAATTATTAGAAAAGTGAATTGGTTTTTTGGTTGAGCATAACTCGTATAAATGGCTGATAAAATCGTCCTTCTAGACCCGAATTTGGTTGTATAAGGATAATTTTGTCTGTTTCTTATTTTCGTATATAAATGTCATACAGCGGTAAATCACCGAAAGGATATCTGCCTTTCCGGATACTCTTGCCTGTAACATGGTTGTAGATATCAGTGGTTTTACTGCTTTTAGGCCCAGGCAATTCTTGAATACAGCATAAATCGGCTTCTGCTTCAAGCAAGTGAGCGCGTAACTGTGGTGTAACCAATGCAAAGTAACCGACTTGACCATTTTCGCTTTGGGTATGGCCGGCTTTAGAACACTTTGTAAACTATTCAAGCGGTAATGCCTCCCCTCCTTCTGCCCCTCAAACGACCAAACCTGTTGCTTCCATACGGTGTAGTAATCGCTCAGCAAGGATATCAACATATCGGGAAGGGGCACCATGCGGTATTTCTTCCCATTGGCACTGATGATGCACAACAGGTAGTGCTTCGAATCAACATGAACGGGCTTTAGATTCAACAATTCATATCGCCTGAGGCCGCATCCAAGGATCAGGCTGAGCATGGCGCAAAAATTTAGGCTCTGCGAAGCTTCCGGAATACCCTTTACCTCATCCCGGCTCAATACGCTTGGCAGTATGCGTTGAGGCAGGAGGTGTTGCAGGGCTTCGGGCTCAAGCTTCTCCCCATGCACCTCCCTATAATACAAATTCACGACGTTGATGACCTGATGTTGATACGTATAGCTCAGTCCATCGGCAACCACACAATCGTCTTCAAACCCATTTCTGTTGGGATAGGTAATGTCGCTGCCAGGTTTTCCGCCACGGTGCTCAATATGCTCAAACCTTATGTCTGCTTTGCGGGAGGCCATTTCATAACAATCTTTACAACAAGCTGTAGGTAAACCAGTTTAACAAAAATAATCATTTTTATAAAAAAAAACAATGTTTTCAAAAAAAATATTTCTGACTATTCATGAGAATTGATAAGTTGGTTAGCTTGAAGGTTACTGACATGCCTTTCCATGTTTATCAATGCCATAACGGGTTTAAAATCAACAAAAACTTGTATAAAGCTACCAAAGACATGAATCGAAACAACTCAAACTACCACATGGTGTTCCCAAAACAGCCATGCAAAAGCAACTAAAGCCATGAAAACTCCAAAGCAGCAGCATGATCATCCACATAAGATTCATTACAACACCGACTTAAACCACCTCTCCCGATAGCTATCGGGAAGGCCGGGCTTTGAAATGGCATTTGGTTATGGCGGTGTGTTTAAATATTATTTGTCGGGCGTTCGATATTTTTAAAATATTCAATATCTATCTATTTTCTGGTATAGTTCGCTGATATAATCAAATATTTGATTCAAATTCAAAAACCAGGGCGTTTCTCAAAAAACTATTTAACTAATGTTTTCGCCATTAACTTGATCAGCAAGATGGGCTATTTTCCTTTCCTTACGCTCTTTAATAATTCTTCTGATAAAGTTAATTGAATAAAGAACTGCAAGAATAAATGACATTACCGCAAGAATTGCAAGGCAGAAAAGAAATGCATCGTTTGCGCTGCCAGTTCCTGCATGAGCAAAATAAAATGAAAGCAAAAAAGAAATTACTAAAATTTTTCTCATAGGATATTTATTTGTTGATTATTCTATATGACCTGATCTAAATCTGTAAATGACAGCTGATATTATTTCAATTATTATTCGTTTTGTATGAACTCCCTTCTCCATTCCAAATTGAAGTAATTCGCTATAGTGAAGCAGTATGTTGGGTGTAGTGTAAAACATTTCATGCAAAGATAATTTACTTCATATCAAATGTCAAGCGTGTAGAGCGGACTTTTTATCGCCTTAAAGATACAAGGGGCTACATGCATATAAAAGGATGGTTTTATGCAAGCCACAACATATGTAAAATCATTAAAAATCTTGCTTAAATCTTACCAAAAACATCAATCGAAACAACTAAAACCACCACATGGTGCTACCGGAACAGAAAACAAAACCAACTAAAAAACTAAACATAATAATCCCTTTTATCAGGCTCGAAAATGCATTAATTAATATTACCCATATCTCTGGCATTGCTTATCGCGTTAAAAAAAACAATGAACCAATAGCAATTACAGCCCATAAAATAATTCCAAGCACAAAACTTTTGGGGCCTGACTTTTTTATCTCACCTATGGTAATATTTGATCCTATCAGGAACAATGCTATTACCATTCCGCGTTTACCTAACCAGTTAAAATGTTCGTAACTTGCCTGAAAACCGGGGAATATATTGGCAAATACAATAGCAAGCACAAAAAACAAAATAAACCAGGGAAATTTAATCGCTTTTTTCCCGTCATTTTTATTCATTAACGCAATTACCAACGACAATGGAATAATCCACAATGCACGGATAAGTTTTACCGTGGTGGCAACCTGCAAGGCTTTTTCGCCATAAATTGCTCCTGCCCCTACAACCGAACTGGTATCGTGAATGGCTATAGCGGCCCAGTTTCCAAATATTTCCTGACTTAGCCCTAATTTATGCCCAACAAAAGGGAATAAAAACAAGGCAACAGCATTTAGCACAAAAACAACGATAAGTGCAAATGAATTTTGATAGTTCTTACTGTTAAGTATTGGTGCAACTGCTGCAATGGCACTTCCTCCACAAATTGCTGTCCCTGTAGCAATAAGCAATGAAATATTTTTCTCAACTTTAAAGAGTTTTCCAAGCAAAATACCAAGTGTCATCACTGTAGTTACCGAAACTACTGTTTCAATAAAACCGGTTTTTGAGGCAGAAATAACAGCACTCAAACTCATTCCAAAACCCATTAAAATAATGGAAGCCTGAAGGATTTTTGATGTGTACTTATGTATGTTTTCGTGCCTTATTCCGATAATTGAAAACACTAACCCAAGGAATAATGCAATTGCCGGAGACATAAACGGCAAAAAACATATACAAATAGTTATTGAATAGAGCCAACTGTAGTTTTTAAACTTCTTCCCTATACCAACCAGGCCGTTAAAGACTTTTACGGTTTTCATGCCAATATTTTTGCCCACAAAAGTATTGGTGTGCCATAACTAAAGCAAATACAAAATCTTTATACCAAATAACTATAAATTATAGCCTAACAAGAAATTTTCAAACAATTCTACCTGTTGGCTTTTATGTCCTTGTTTGTAAGCTAAGCGGAATTTTCGTGGAATGTTAAATCCTGTTACTTTAAGTTTGACAAGCGTTTTCATGTACAGTTCGTTCTGAACAGCCTTTTCAGATATAATGGCCAGTCCGTCGAAATCTTGCAAAAAGTTTTTAATCGACTCGGTACTTCCCAAATGAATGAGCGTATTGAGATTCTCAAAGCTGATATTTTGTTGCGAGAGGATTTGCTTTATCACTTCCAATGTCCCGGAACCTTGTTCGCGCAACACTATCGGTATTTGCATCAAATAGTCTTTTGTAATGGTTTCACGCTTGGCATAAACACTGTTTTTGCCGGTTACAACAATCAGCTCATCGTCAAGAAAATCTTTGTACCGGATACCCGATTGCGACGAATGGTTTTCGACCAAAGCAATATCTACCTGATTACCCAACAGCAATTTTTCCATCTCAAACGAGTTGCCATTCATCAGGAAAATCTGGATTTTCGGATACCGCTTATGAAACGATGCGATTACCTTAGGAATAACATATTGTGAAATGGTTGAACTGGCACCAATTTTAAACTCACCTGAAATACTGCTGTGCAATTGCCCGATTTCAAAATCGAGATTGCGGTATTGTTGTGCAATTTCTTTAAAAGCATTATACACTTTTTCTCCGGCCTTGGTCAGGTAAATTTTGTTGCCTTTTCGCTCTAAAAGATTCGTTTTGTAGCGTTCCTCCAACTCTTTAATATGTCGTGTAACAGCAGGCTGACTAATATTGAGGTCATTTGCTGCTTTTGAAAAACTCAGGTTTTCGACGACTGACATAAATACGGAATCTCTGTAATCCATAATTTGTTATTTCATATTTTTCAAATATAACAAAATGATTTTTATGCGTCAGAAAAGTTGTCTTGTCAACCTTGTTGCTGACAACCCTGTCCCCGCAATGGCGCATATTTCCAGTTCCTGTGTACTCCCTTATCTATTCCAAATTGCGGTAATTCGCTAGAGTGAACCAGCATGTTAGCTCGTAATGTGATATATTTTTTGCAAAGATAATTACTTCACGTTAAATATCAAGCCTGTTGAGCGGACGTTTTATCGCCTTAATCGGGAAAAGCCTGGCTTTAAAGTGTCATTGGACGTGGTGGCGTATCTAAATACTATTTGTTGAGATTAGGATACCTGTTATCTTTCTATTTTATGGTTATTGATCGGTTCTTTTCTAATTTGAGTGGGTAGTTATACCTTTGCGGCAAAAACAAAGTATATGACAAGCGGGATTGACCTATTC
>MEOA01000047.1 GCA_001768515.1 Bacteroidetes bacterium GWE2_42_24
TCACGTCGAAAGGGGGAAGAACTACCCAGGCTTCAGGGTACTGAGCCACAATCTGCTCAACAACAACCAAAGCTATCATGGCAGGAGGTTTGCTGCCGGAGGCCGGCATTTGATCCTGAGCGCTGCCCCTGCAACAAAAAAAAATGCACATCATCAGGCGACTGAAAACTCGCTCACCACAACACTTTACTGACTGCACTATTAAAAGGCAGGATGGTCATCGTAAAAGTATTGCCCGGAATACGATCGCCAGATCTGATCATCCAAAGCCAAACCCATGCAATTGCATAAGGCCTTTCAAAAATGCTTCCTGCTTTGCGCGGAGAAGGAAAGCTAAGCCATCAGGTCACTTAACAAGAGCAAAACCCTTCATTTATAGCATAATTCTATCAGAACAAGATAACTTTAATTATCATAAATTCAGTAATACCTTCAATAATAACAGCCGGTTTTCATCTGAATTATTTCAATAACTGCCCGTAAGCACATAGCCTGTTAAGAGATGTAGTTCTACATGTACTCATCGCCGGGTCTTTCAGACCGCTCAGAGTACTGTTAATTGTGCGGTGAAATTTTTATTTTAAGACATTCTCAATTTCTTTTATAAATTCTAAAGCCCCTGTCTCAATCTGTTCAGCCAATATTTCATAATTATCGAAATCAGGATTCATGACCAAAATATTATCAACTATTGAATAACCATCTGCTATTGTTGATGGAATATGGTATTTATGCCAATCACTATCTTTAAATATCTCCCAGTATTGTTTCTGAATCTGCTTATTTTGCCCGGCTAACCATATTTCAAATCTCAAATCATGATGATTAAAAACGATTGCTATTTTTAGCTTTTGGCTTTTCAAATTCTTTGGCGTAAATGGGAAATAGGTTATACTATTATCTCCATAATAAATGTTGCCAATATAATAACCATCGATATATTGCCTCATCAAATGATTTCTAAAGCTTTTTACAAATCCTATTAATCCTTGATGTGGTATTGAATTATTAGGAATATCGTTTGCATTACTATTATCGTTTTGCATAATGATTAAGTATTATCCAGTTTGCTGTAATATTAACAAAAATTCAATATAACAGGCTGTCATAAAGGTATCAAAATCTATTTGTCATTTACCAAATTAGTCAAATACAAAAAATCACTTTTCGTCAACTTTTAAATCCGTTAAGCTTATTCAGTTGATAGATTGTCCGCAAATAAACATAAGTTTTGCCTATTCCTGTTTCCATTTCAACAGAAAAGTGCATACCATCCAATATAATCAATACTTGTTTTGTAAATATCTTTAATTTTCTGATAAAAGAACCGCTCCGAAATTCGTATCTCCCGAATGCGTTCTTGCAATTCGTTGAAATAGTTCATCGAACTTCCCGATTTTAAGCGTTCATCATTTAGCACAAATCCTTTAATAATGTAATCTTTTAATCGTTGTGTAGCCCAAATACGAAATTGTGTCCCTTGCTGCGATTTTACCCGGTAGCCAACCGAAATAATAACATCGAGACTATAGAAGTTTGTTTCATATTTCTTGCCATCAGATGCAGTTGTTCGGAAATTCCGAACAACTGAATTTTCCAGAAGCTCTCCTTCATCAAAAATATTTTTTATGTGTTCGCTAATGGTGGCTTTCGACTTCTGAAACAACTCGCATAACTGAGCTTGAGTAAGCCATACGGTTTCCTGTTCAAGGCGTACATCTATTTTGATATTACCGTCTTGGTTTTGGTAGATTAAAATTTCTCCCTTTTCCATGGCTTAAATCGTTTTAAATTCGGCTATACAGGTATTTGTGTGATAAATGAAAGAGACCATCTTCACCAGGTCTTGCACCCCGCTCAGAGTCCTATTTATTGTAGCAGTTGTTTTTTATGATTTAAAATGCAAAGCAACCATAATTCTTTTATTGCAACAATTTATTCACCTCATCTTTATTAAAATACTTTGGGTCAAACTTTTTCCCTAACCATTCCATGTATTCGCCATATTCCTCATGACCCGGATTTTTCAATATTTCAAGCATATTTGCGTATCCCCAGACCCCACCGCAATCCTCTGGTGGACAACTCATTTTCCCGGTCAAACAAACCGGATATTTTACAGAACTATCATTTGGTAGTATCGCTTCCAATAATATTTCATGCTCCCACCCATCCCCGAAATCATATTCGTAAATAATTTGTTCGTGCTCTGTCTTTAGTAAATCTGATATCCGCAATTTTTTCTTTTTATAATCTATATTGTCCATATCATCCCACATATCGTCACCAGGATGTTTGATTGAATAGAATGTTCTATCCTTTATGAACTGATGTAGATGAGAATTTGTCCAACCCATTGAAGATTGAATCACTTTATGAAAATCTACCAATAACATGTCGGATGGAATCAATATTCTCCTCCATATTTTGGGATTAAAGCCTTTTAGAGCTATTTGAACCTGGTATATCATTGCTGCCATATTTTTATTTAAATATATTGATTATGTTCATTCTATGTTTTTTACATCGGCTTACAACAATCCGGGTTTTCTATTCAGGAGCCGAATTAGTGGACTTTCCTGTCCACAAACACGACCGCCTGACAAAAGACAGAACTGATAGAAAACCCAGCCCCGCTGTGGATAGCAGGCCTTTGTTGAACTAAATCCCGCCTGCGCAGGATAGCTTTTTCAAAAATAACAGATTCTTTCCGTTATTCAGGAATTATTCACAAAAAAAATCTGATATGAGAAAGAGATCGGGCTTTACGCTTGTTGAACAGGCCATTGCGCTTGTTCCGAAGTGTGAGATAGATCAAAACCAAACCCATGCAATTGCTTAATGCCTTTCTAAAAGGCAGCCTGTTTTGCGCGGAGATGGAAAACTACCCACTCAAATTAGAAAAGAACCATTATTTTTTGGTTTTATTTTCTAATACTTTTAAACTTTCTAAATAATTCTTTTCTGCTTCGCTCAATGTTTTTTGCTGATACTTCTTATATTCGGTGGTAGCCCTTTCAATCGCAATTTAGTGGCTGATGGAGCCTGCTCCGTGTAACAGTTTTTCGCCGCTCATTGTTAAAATTTTATCTAAATGTTTTGCCCAATCTTTCATTGTCATAGTTTGTTCCCGTTCGGCTTGTCGTCCGGCAAAATCCAAATACCCCGATACTATTTGACCCAACGAACGAAGCTCTTTTTCGTCTAAATAATTTTTTGCCACAACAACGTCTTTCAAGTACGGACGACTGCCTGGAAAAGTCATCAAACCCATAAATTCTTATTCGGCATCTGCACGGGTGTAAATTACTTCGGCTGCTGTTTGTCCGTGCGCTGCATAATGAATTTTGTTTTGTACTTTCTTGAAAAATGCAATAGAAACCTCGGCTTTAGGGTCATAATCAATACTCGTTGCGTAAATATCAAGCACCTGACGGTAAAACACTTTTTCGGATGCACGAATGTCGCGTATGCGTTGCAACAATTCTTTCCAATAACCACCGCCACCCAAATTTTTGAGACGTTCATCGTCCATCGTAAAACCTTTGCGGATATATTCGTTAAGGCGTTTGGTTGCCCATTGGCGAAACTGTGTTCCACGCATTGATTTCACACGGTAACCGACAGAAATTATAACGTCTAAATTGTAGTAATTATGGGCTTTCTGCTGAAATTCGGAAATTCCGAATTTCTGTGTACACAATGCCTCTTCAAGCTCTCTTTCATTAAAAATATTCTGAATATGCTCGTTAATGGTTGATTTTGCTTTACCAAATAGCAATGCCATTTGGTCTTGTGTAAGCCATACTGTTTCATCTTCAAAACGAACATCTACCGATATTTTTTCGTCTTCGGTCTTGAATAAAATAAAATCTGAACGGTTTTCTTTCATACTATTTCTTTTATTTGCTTACGACTGTGAGTTGGCTATTGGTAATTTTCATTTAATTCCTGTCTTATTGATTTTAATTTCTCTTTCTTTTTATCTGACGAAGCAAAACGATACCATACTAATTCACAAATCTTCCACAAACTTGTTAATAAACCTGACCGCTAATGTTTGCTGCTAAAAAACGACGGGGAGTAAAGAGCAGTACATTTATCCCTCGTTAAAACTTTTACTAAAATGCGAATTAAAAACTTATCTACGCATCAAACCCGTTGGGTTTTAGCAGATGTTGAACTAAATCCCGCCTGCGCGGGATAGCTTTTTCAAAAATACCAGATTCTTTCCGTTATTCAGGAATTATTCACAAAAAAAAACTGATATGAGAAAGAAATCTGGTATTACGATTGTTGAACAGGCCATTGCGCTTGTTCCGAAGTTTGAGATAGGTCAAGGCCAAACCCATGCAACTGCTTAGTTCCTTTCTAAAATGCTTCCTGCTTTGCGCGGAGAGGGAAAACTACGCCTTCAGGTTACTATAAAAGTTAAAAACATTCATTTGCAGCACTACACTATCAGAATCAGGTAACCTTATTTTCCTTAAATTCAGTAATACCTTCAATCACAACAGCCGGTTTTCATCTGAATTATTTCAATAACTGCCCGTAAGCACATAGCCTGTTAAGGGATGTAGTTCAACATGTGCTCATCGCAGGGTCTTGCAGACCGCTCAGAGTACTATTAACTGTGTTCAGTTTTTTTATTCATTGGGGTTTGAACTAAATAGTTCATTCAATTTATTCCTTAATAATTCTTTATCTATCAATTTAGTTTCATATTGACTGATAATGGTTGGCGAAGTACTTCGGTTCAATGAAATTTCGACAATATTTTCATCTTTAGTTCTGCACATAATAATTCCAACGCTCGGATTTTCATGAGGCTTTTTAGTGTTTTTATCCAATACTCCGAGATAAAAATCCATTTTACCCATATATTCTGGTTTAAACTCTCCAACCTTTAATTCCAATGCAACCAAACAATTTAATTCTCTGTGGTAAAATAATAAGTCAATTGAGTAATCTTTAGTTCCAACTTGTAATCTATATTCTTCACCGATGAATAGAAAATCCTTACCAAATTCAAGAATGAAATCTTTCAGATTCGTAAGAATCGCTTTTTTAAAGCTGTTTTCAGAATAATTCTCTTTTAACCCTAAAAACTCAAACGAATAATAGTCCCGAATATGCTCATTAATATGGGGATATATTTCTCTCGCTACTGGTGAGATATTTTCCTTTGATATCATAGAACGTTCAAAGAGACCACTTTCTAATTGCCGTGAAAGCTCTTCTTTTGAATATTTTTCTCTGGCTGTAAGTTTTAAGTAGAATTCCTTTTCTTCCTCGGTTTTTGTTTGAGAAATAATAAGCATATTATTCGTCCAACCAATTTCTCTCACCAGTAGTGAGAGTTTTTCACTTCCATGGTATGTCTCATAGAATTGCTTCATTCTCCATAGATTCTGAGAAGAAAACCCTTTTGAATCTGGCTCTGTTTCATTCAGGAAATCAGATAAATTACGAACTGTTCCGCTTCCCCAACCGTCCTTTTTGCTTTTACTGGAAATAAATTCTCCTATATTCCAATACAACTCAATCAATTCGTTATTAATTATCTTAGCAACCTTTGTCCTTGCTTCTTTTATCATTACAAGAACCTCATGAAAAGCGTTTTTATCGTGTAATTCTAATTCAGTCATATTACAAAGTTAATCAATATTCAATTTAAAAGATTTACCAGTCAATAAAACAGGGGGTTTATGTTCATCGCTATATTTAGTGCATCTTACAATGTATTTTGTTGGCTGTCGTAATCCAACAAATCATCAAAGGTACATTCCACCCAATCTTCTCAAATTATGTTGCGCATTTGTCTGAACCATAAAATTTATCATCGACCCATTTTTGTGGATTGTTGAGGATATAATTTCTAATTGTTTCATACGATTCATTGTTTCTTATTATATGATCGTGAAAACGCGATTGCCATGCAAAATCGGCATGTATTCTACGCGATTGAATGGTTACAATGCGTTTGTATTGGTTGATAATCACCCCCAATGTTTCCGGTTTCCATTTCACGGATGCCGCGGCGGTGTGGGGGGATATTGGGGGCGGATATTGGGGGTGGCGATGGGGCGGTGGTGGGGTAGAGACGCCCGAATCGGGCGTCTCTACGGGCAACCCGCGTACACCATTGGGACGTCCATTATCGGATT
>MEOA01000048.1:0-305 GCA_001768515.1 Bacteroidetes bacterium GWE2_42_24
CCATAAAAATGTACCGAACTCAGGACCCGATAGTCCAAGAAATTAGATTACTACAATATTCTAAAACATAACCTTTTTATTTAACCTTTAGCTCTGTGGTTCTCCGTGAAACAATCGCGCTGCCAATATCCCGCCAGCAAGTCAAGGTTAAATTGGTTGTTTTATGTCACCCCTTCGGGGTTTTGGTTGTATTTGAGATTATTGTTCTACAATAATGTCACCCCTTCAGGGTTTCGATTGTTTTTATTTAACCTTTAGCTCTGTGGTTCTCTGTGGTTCTCCGTGAAACTACAGCGCGGCAAACA
>MEOA01000048.1:364-39337 GCA_001768515.1 Bacteroidetes bacterium GWE2_42_24
GGGGTGATATTATTCATCATCCATTTAAACGAATATGTTCTCACACAAATTTCTATCCTTGGTAAAATTGTTCGATATGTTTATTATTTCTCGCACCACGTCCGAAATAGCCATTATCGGTTTTAACCATTAAGCTTCTCACATCTTTGCAACAAAGACTATTTGAATTTGTATTTGTGAAAATGTGCAAGCTATAATTGGTTGTTTTATGTCACCCCTTCGGGGTTTTGGTTGTATCGGAAATATTTGTTCTACAATAATGTCACCCCTTCAGGGTTTCGATTGTTTTGATTTAACCTTTAGCTCTTTGGTTCTCTGTGAAACAATCGCGCTGCCAATATCCCGCCAGCAAGTCAAAGTCAAGGTCAAGGTTAGTGTCAACGTAATATTACACAGAGTTACACAGAGAAGAAATCTTCCCACTCTGTGGTTCTCCGTGGTTTTCTGTGGTTCTCCGTGAAACAATCGCGCTGCCAACATCCCGCCAGCAAGTCAAGGTTATAGCCAACCTTATATTACCCAGAGTTACCGGGAGGCAAAGCGTAGGTTGATTTATTGTAAAGGTTTTCTTTACCTGACAACAGACACCTTCCTGCAAACGATATTCCCATCCTGCAGCAGCAGCTTCACGATGAAGTGGCCGTTGGTGAGGTGCGAAACATCGATGCCTGCCTGAAGGGCATCCTGAGCAGCGGTTTGCAACAGGCAACGGCCTGTCAAATCATATACCGAGGCAAGTGCAATCTGATCGGCATAGCTGAAACGGATCGTGTTACCGGTAACGGGATTGGGGAACACGGCAGGACGGGTTGTTGCAGCCTCCTGAATGCCGATGCCGGATGGCATTTCCACGGCAACGGTATCGGAATGGATGGCTGAGCCATCGGCATAATTGGCTGCCACGTAGTAGCTATACCATCCCTTTGTAACATCAGCGTCGAACCATTCGGTGGTAGTACTGTCGGTGGTTGCCATCAGGTTGTAGTTCAGCGGGAGGCTCTGCTGCCAGCGTTGGATGTTGTAGGATGAGGGATCGATTGTAAATTGTTTTCCTTCAGGAGTGAGAAAGGTTACCATCACAGCTATTTCTGCATATTCTATACCAGAATAGAGGGATGGATCTAAAAGACTTATTCTAATTGTGTGTATTTTGTCTCCTACAGGAAAATCATTAAGTGATACTCCAGGCATACAAATTTCAGGATTGTATGTCAATGGTTCGATCAGCACTGCAATAGAATCGATATCATTGAATTGGCTTAGATCTAATGGTATGTGCTCCTCCCATCCTTCGGTACAGGTAGTGGTGAAGGGGCCTGATGTTTTTACAATCTCTCCTGAGTAAAGATCCATTATTCTTATATTGTAACTTGAACGCCCTGTAAATCCCAACCATGAGTGGTGGTGAAAACGCAATTCATATAAATTAGCATCATGAAATGGTGTGTAATTAAAACGAACGCCATAGCCGTGCTTAAGTTCCTGAAAAAACAAATCCATTTCAATGAATTCTTCATAATACGCTATTGTATCGTGTGATAATGCACCCGTTGTTCCATTTACCTGCGGCTTCTCCCAGTTTAGCTTTGTCTGGTACTGGCTGACCGAATTCTCTGCCACGGCTGTCAACGGGAAAAAGGGCTTGTCAGATGGGCCTGAAATGCTGATGTTGTCGATCAGCCATTGCCCGTTGACTGAATCGGCTTCCCTGCAGGCTACCCACATCAACCTGAATTGATGCCCCACCGCCATGGCAAGATGTGTCTTTAATTCACGCCAATCGTAGGAAGCATTGTAGGTAAGTTCATACAACTTTTCCCAGCCTGCTCCGGCATCACAATATACTTTTAGCAGTGGCCATCTCGTGCTGTCGGGGTTCATCAGCTTATAACCGAACCTGAACAGAAGGATTCCTTCGGCGACATTGGTGGCATCTAACAGCGGGGTTTGAAGGACTACCGAGTCGTTACCCGTCTGTGTTGCCAGGTGGCCTGTTTTCACTGCTTTCCCTCCGCCGATGCCTTCATCGACGATCAGGCATTGACCACTGCCCTGGTTTACAGCCCAGCCATGGGTGGTAAATTGTCCCGATTCCCATGTTTCGGAAAAAGGGAGGGTGGTTTGGGCGTATGATTGGGTCGCACAAAAAATGACCAGAAATATGAGGATTAATCCTTCAAGATAGGGTTTTGATTCGAAAATGTCTCTGACTTGTAAAGAAAGGGTTGATGTTGCTTTCATTTGATGAATGATTTTGTTTAAAAATTAAAATACAAAGATAATGGTTTAAAATTCTTGGAAATTATTATGTATAATTTTATACATTTGCAAAAAAACAAATCTGAATTATGAAAAAATCATTTTGTACTGTCGGCTTTTTTATATTTTGCTCTTTTCTTTTTCTTTTTGAAATCGCTAATGGACAGACTACTTCAAGCAAACTTGCAAGGATAGACGCGACAGGTTCCAGACTATATGAATATCAGGCCAGTGCAAGTGCAACGCCTCGACTATTATTCCCGTATAGCAGTACATCAACACCTTCGCCCCTTTTTACCCAAACGGGATTTCTTTTTGAACTTTTAGTAGATGGCACTAAAACATTTAATGGATTTAGGGTTTCCAGACATACAACCGATTATGCTGTTGAGTTATTAAATAATAATTCCTATGGCATTTTCCAGACAGGCAACGCCCTTACCAATTATTTTGGATCAAAAACCGGCATCGGGGGAACATCCGCGTTTTCAGCAATAACTCCTTTGCACGTTGTCGGCAACGGGCTTTTTACAGGGTATTTAGGCGTAGGAATGACAACAATCCCTACCAGCGAACTGCAGATTAAAGGAGTTGATTCAGTAACTGTAAGATTTGATCCGGCAGCCAACAACCCGGTTGTGTTTGCCAATAGTGCCACTGCTTCGTGTTATCAGTTCTGGGCATTGAGAAACATAGAAAACCCGATAGAAAAGGGAGACGTATCAGGAAGCTATGCAAAGAGCCTGGTTTTCACAATCAATCCTACCGGGGAAATCGTTTGCAAATCTGCAGCAATTCAAAATTTAATTACATCTGCCGTTATTGGCGCCACTTATTCAATGGGCAGTCCTTATATAGTGGCCGATAGCATCCAGCTGAGACAAGGTGCCGGTGAAGGCAAGATTTTAATCAGCGACCGCTTAGGCTACGGTGTCTGGACCAACCCTCCGGAAGAGACCCCACAGTACTGGACATTGAACAGCACTACCAAGACACTTTATGCCGGAGAATTGAAAGTGGGAGTAGGAACTAACAATACCGGAGATTATGCCATGGCAGTAAATGGAACCATAGGATGTAAGGAACTGAAAGTCGAGATTGGTTCTGCTATCTGGAACTGGCCAGATTATGTATTTAAATCGGGGTACACGCTTCCGTCACTCTCCGAGGTTGAACAGTTTGTGATCGATAATGGCCATTTACCTGGCGTTCCGAGTGCAGCAAAGGTTGAATCGGATGGGATCGCTGTTGGTGAGATGCAGGCTACATTATTAAAGAAAGTCGAAGAACTTACACTTTACCTTATCGATCAGCAAAAGCTTATCGAAAAGCAGCAAATTGAGATAAATCAACTCAAGGACTTGATTCAAAACAAGTAACATTTCATCAGCCGGGTAGGTGGGATAATCGGATAGCTTATATCAGGATTATAGCCTCCCGGATTACTTCGATGAATATGATTTATTACCATTTAATAGCACAATTATGAAGAAAGCTATAGCCCTATCCATACTGTTGATCAATGCCTGTCTGGCAGTTGCTCAGCAGCCTGCTCCAAATTTTACCATTAGTACGCCAATTACTACCGGGTCAATATATACAGCCAGTGAATATGTCAAATTTACCAATGGAGCATCCTTCAAAGGTACTGATGATGCCAGCCTGAGAGCTAATATCGATCCTTATCTGATTTTTCCACCGACGGCAGGATTGACAGGCGGTCCCAATGCCGGGGATAATGGTGTGGTCGGCACCATCGAGGGGCAGGGGTCAGTAGGTCCTATGGGAAATTATATTTATACAATACCTTTAAAGTTACCGGAATGTATACCAGGTATGACACCAGGCCTTAGTCTGGTATATAATTCATCTGGTGGTGATGGTTATCTGGGACATGGCTGGTCACTGGGAGGATTATCTTCAATCTCCAGAACACCAAGTAACATCTATTATGATAACATAGTTGATCCGGTCGATTTTGACGAAAATGACCGGTTGGCACTAGATGGAAGCCGTTTAATTGCAGTAAGTGGAAGTTATTGGGGTACCGATGCTGAATACCGGTTTGAAGCTGAGAATCAAATGAAAGTCGTTCCTAATGGGGGTGGTTTTAAGGTGTACAGCCCTGACGGAAAAATATCATATTATGGTTCTGCTGTGGAATCGAGAATCTGGAAACCCTATGGAAGTTCAGTTCAGTGGTTCCTTGATAAAATTGAGGATGTTTTTGGGAATACAATTAAGATAGAATACTACCACAATGTTACTTCAGACGGATTTAGTGTTGTCCCGAAGAAAATCTCATACAACTTTAATCCTTCTGTCGCCAATTTTACAGATCCTGTTTATTCGGTTGAATTTGTTTATATGGATGATGAACCGACTGTTAAGTACTCCAACCAGGCAGCTTATCATCATGATCGGGTTATTGAAACCATTGTAATTAAAAATGGAGAATCTGAAATCAGTCATTACGATCTGGCTTATGACAATCCATTCTACGCTGGGAAATTGACTATTGATAATATCACTTATGCTTCAGCGGGTAATGTATTATTCTTCAATCCAACCAGGTTTTTGTATTCAAATGTTGATGATATTACTCAAACACATACACAGACTCAGGGTTTTGCATACTCATGTAGTGGTAATGGTTATGATGTCGATTACCTTCCCGGAGATTTTAACGGGGATGGATATACTGATTTTATTCGTCAAAAATCGTGTTGGGATGCAGACCATAATTTTAAAGTTATTAATTCATGGGATTTGCTGATAAACAATAGAAATGGAGGATATACTCTCAGGAATTCCCCTCAAAGCCTTGGCAATTTAGTTGCTCAGGGAGGATGGGTAATTACTGATGGAGTTCAACTGGTAGTGGGTAATTTTAACGGAGACAATAAATCAGATCTGGCAGTCTTTTATGATACACATAATTTAACTTTCGCAAGTGGTAATTTTAATGATTATGAAGCAGCTAATTTCGTACAAGTGTTAATTGCGGACGGCAGCGAAGGTGAATTTATTAATAACACGCTTCAACCGATGAATTTTACAGACAGAATTTATCAGGTTTTACCAGCCGATGTGAATGGAGACGGGCTTCAGGATATGTTTATAAATACTCAACGTTATATACTTGGTTTTTATGAATTCTATTATCGACAATATTGTTTTCTAAGCCATATTAATTCTCAAAATGAATTCTCTTTTGAGGAAGTTCCTATTGGAACTTCAAATGCTTATAATAAGTTTAGAGACTTCTATGCTATTAATTTTGATGGGGATAACAAGCAGGAGGTTGCTCATAGAGATTATAATGAATCAGGTGAGAATCCTGGTATTTTGTCTTTTGACCCGGGTACAAATGTGTTTTCCAATATCCATTCGGGACCCTCAAGATGGAAGTATATATTTTATGGTGACTATAATGGTGATGGCATTACTGACCTTTTACAGTGTATCCCCACTCCCGATTGGGATAGCCAAATAGGTGAATGGCATATTTGTTATGGAACAGGTTCATCATATTCACCTGAGGTTGTGGTTACTTTTGGAATTGATATTAAACCGGGAGGACATAAAGATAATTCGACTGGGACAATTCTGGACGAAGTAGAATACATTGTTGGTGACTATAATGGAGATGGGATGGATGATATTCTGGAATCATATCGTGACCATCGAAATAGCTCAAACACGCAGTATATCAGAAATTTTTATTTTAGTAATGGCAGTTTCGATATGCCACAAACTGTGAAGCAATTTACATCCTCTTGGGATGAACGTACCTATGTGTCTGATATGTCTTATGCTGCGGATATTAATGGCGATAACAAGGAAGATTTAGTCTCCGGAATGGCTGGGGAATTACATTTCTACTGTTTTGGTGCAGGAGAGCCAGAAGGGCTGTTGAAACAGATTGATGATGGATTTGGTGTAAAAACAACCATCTCTTATTCTCCTGGCAAATCTTCATCTGTTTATAGCAATCAATTGTTCACCCTGTACGATGATACTCGTTCCAAAATATTCAATTCTTCAATGCCAGGGTATATCGTAAATCATATTGTAATTGCGTTGGAACCTACTATAATTGCTTCAGATAAAAGCTATCATTATTTTACTGGTATGTTTCATCGTGAAGGAAAAGGGTTCCTGGGGTATGATATGGTAAGAGTTCACGATAACCTTAACAATCTTCGATCTTTGACCAAAACAAAGATCTTTACCGACAATACTGCAACTTATTCATACATAATACCTGAGATGGATCATCAGGTAAATTACAGAATACAGGAAGGGGACTATCTGAATCTTAGCCAAACGGAGAATAGTTATACCCTGCTTTCTGGTAAACGATACCGGGTTTCGCAATCCAAACAGTTGACCAAGACGCGTGATCTGCTCGAGAATTTATATACCGGGACAAGTCGTGTGGTTAGCAATTTTGATACCTATGGTCAGTTGGTTGATCAGTCTGAGGGCAGGTCAGCCAGCGAATTAGATTTTACAAGTCCTGATGATGCCTTTGAGCATCGCACCGAAACCAATTCTACTTACATTGCACCGGCAAATAACTTGTTTGGCAGACCGGATGTGGTTACAAAGACTGATTATTATAAAGCCCCGGGAGCATCTTCTTTTACATCATATACAGCTCATTCCGATTTTGCTTATTATGCCTTATCTCAGGTAGGCTATCCCTTGGCCAAAGAGGTATTGCAATACGCCGATGCAGCGACCGACCCGATGGCCGTTAAAAAGGCCTTTGAATACAATGCCTTGGGTTTGTTGAAAAAGGAGACCCTGAGTGCTCCCAATTATGTAGCTCCGGCCGGGGCTTCAGCCCCGGTAGCCCGGGTTACCGAAAAACTGTATGATGATCAACGACCCTATCTGGTTTTGTCCGCAAAAGATGCCAAGGGTTATACCACCCACTTTGAATACGATCCATTTGAATTGTACGTGTCAACTACCACCGACATCAACGGCCTTGTTACCCAGTCCCAAAGCGATGTCCTGGGAGTACAATCAATGACCACACATCCCGAAGGTACCAAACAGGTTGCCTGTAAAAGGTGGGCTACAGTGCAAGGAACCTCCCACCCAGCCAAACCCGACGGGGGACTCTACTATACATGGTCAAAAACATCGGGTTCAGCCGAGATGTTAACTTTTTATAACGCGCTGGGGCAGGAGTTGCGTTCAGTTACCTGTGATGCCATGGGCAACATAATATATGCGGATAAAACATACGACAGCAGGGGACGGCTTCTCACGCAAACGGCTCCCTATTTAAGGTCAACAACACCTGGTGCTGATATCACGACCACCTTTTCGTATGATTTGCTTGACAGAGTGAGGGTAACCACAACAGCCCGTGGTAATGCCTCGGTTGATTATGAGGGGTTCAAAACCACCTATATAGACCTGATGGGGCATGTAACCAGCCGGTTGGTGAATGCAGCAGGATGGCTTACTGAAAGTAAAGATGCTTCAGGCAATAGTGTAAAATACCTGCACGATTGCCGTGGAAACGTAACAAACACCTGGCATAGTTCGCAACAACAGGCTACTGAAATTTTGAATGAGTACGACAGCCATGGTAATTGTACCAGGCTCATTGACCCTGCCGCGGGAACCATTGATTTCGGGTTCGACCCCTTTGACCAGATGGTAACCCGCAAAGACTCCCGCCAGGCTACCCCATCAATATACAGCTATGATTTGCTTGGGCGTATGACTTCGCGCACTGAACCCGAAGGCACCACGACCTGGACTTATGATAACAAACCTCACGGACTTGGGCAACTTGGGAGTGTAAGTTTTACAAACCATAACACCCAATATACTTATGACGACTTTTCAAGAGTGTCGGGGATAACAGATCAGATTAAAGAATCATCTTATACCAGCCTAATAGCCTATGATGTATATGGCCGTGAGAAGAAAAAGACATACCCCACAGGGCTGGTAATCCTCACCGAATATGCTGCCAACGGGCAAATAGGAAAACTCTATAAAGGGGGACAGGATGCAGGCCTGATTTGGGCAGCTGTCGAAACTGACAATTACGGCAGGTTAACCAAGACGCTGCAGGGTAGCGGAGCATTAGCCTGTGCGGAGTTTGAAGTTGACCGTGGTCTGTTGACAAAGCAATGGACGGTGAACGATACAGGAGCTGAAATATTCAGGCGCGAATACGACTGGGCTAACGGGGGTAACCTAAACTGGCGCAAGAAGATCATATCAGGGACAACCCTCACCGAGTCGTTTACCTATGATAATCTTGACCGGTTAGACGTAACTATTCTTAAATCAAACAACACCGACAAGTGGTCGCAAAACCTTAATTATGATCCTTTGGGGAACATTGACATGAAACTTGAATATCCCCAGGGGTACGTGATAAACAACGCGGTTTATGGCGAGGATATTAACAACCCGTATGCCATTACATCGGCCGATATTAATGCCGCGCTGTGGCCGCAGGCAGCACAGGCCATTGCTTACAACTCGTATAACAAGATGACCACGGTGACCGAGGGCGATTACCAACTGAATATTTCGTATGGCTACGATCACCAGCGCACATACCAGGAGTTGAAACAAAATGGTGTGGTGGTAAAGAAGAAGACTTTCGCTGGCAACGGTCTGGAGATTATCGAGAAGCCCGGTGAAGGCACCGTTCAGAAGATACACTATCTCACGGGCGGTGATGGAACTTTGTTTGCCATATACGTGATTGATCAGAACAACGAAGGGAAGATGTACTACATCTACACCGACCACCTGGGATCTCCCAATCTTATTACCGATGCAACCGGCAACGTGGTGCAGGAGTTGAGCTATGATGCCTGGGGGAAGAGGAGAGACCCTGCCACCTGGGAGCCTTTCACTGGTACGCCAGAGGAGCCATTGATTGATCGTGGCTTTACGTTCCATGAGCACCTCTACCCCTTCACCCTCATTAACATGAACGGCAGGGCGTATGATCCGCTGGTGGGGCGTTTCCTTTCCGCCGACCCCTATATTCAGGCACCCGACAATACACAGAACCTTAACAGGTATAGCTATTGTTTGAATAATCCGCTGAGGTATAATGATCCGAGTGGGGAGTTTTTGAATTTTTTAGTTGGTGCTGTCGTTGGAGGAATTGCCAACTGGATAATGAGTGGGTGTGATTTTAATGCTAAGGGTCTTATGAGCTTTGGTATAGGGGCAGTGGCTGGAGTTGCTGGTTTTGGGGCTGGACAGTTTGCAGCTAGCTATATTACTGTTGGAGGTTTTGCTGGAGGATTTGCTACAGGTTTTGTTGGAGGTGCGGCGGGTGGTTTTGTCGGCGGAATTGGATATTCATGGGCAAATGGTGGTAATTTTGCTGATGGATTAAACGCCGGATTGGCAGGAGCGGGAGTTGGCTCAATAATTGGTGGTTTAATGGGTGGAATTGTAAGAGGAGGTTTAGACCACGCAGCAGGGTATGATTTTTGGGACGGAAGCAAAACTAATGAGCTTGTAGTTGGTTCAACTCAAAATGAAAAACTTGCAACTGGCTATAATTCCAGTAGCTATGCGAATGATAATGATGAATTTTTACGCTTGCGCACGAAAGCTGTGTTTGGAGTTAGTGAAGGAGATTTTAATATTCGAGACATAACAACGAAAACAGGTAAAGGATATGGGTTGACAAACTCCGGAGAATATGTTAATTTGGAATCCAAGAATTTGGTAGCCGGTTATGCACGGAATTTTACATCCGGATATTGTGATGTTCATATATCACCTTATTATTCAAATGGAAGTGCAATTGACTTCAGAGCAGTTACTGGCCATGAATTAATCCATGCTTATCATAATTATGTTTTACCTAATGTAGTTACGGAATATACAGAAAGAGTTGCATACAAATATACGCATGATGTATATATGTCTGATGGGCGTATATCTACTGCTTGTTCAGTATCTAGAATAGCAATGTATACTCCAAAAGGTTGTTTCTGGGGGGCATATCCTGCACAGTACGAAATACCTTCGCCATTGAAATTTAGATAAAATCTTTTAAGACATGAAGTTTATAGCAGTAATAATTAGCATGATAATATATACAGCTGCCTTTGCGCAGAGTCAAATATCTGGCATCTATTCTTTAGATAGATTTGACGCAAACTTAAGTTGCGACCTTTATTTATATGAAAATGGCAATTATTTTTTTGAACTATCTGAAAATGTTACCGATGATATTGTCGAGGTTTTGATCTTATCATGTGGTAAGTTTTCTGTAACAAAACATGAACTGCGGTTAATAGATGAGGTTCATAACTTTGAATTGCTGTTTATTGTAGATAATAAGTCACTTAAGGTAAAACAAGCATTTAGCTTTTTAAGGAACAAATGTTTTATTTATTATGGAAACAATACTGATGATGGATCTATTTGTTCTAATATAAATACATTAACGTTACAAGAAGAGCGCAGTAGTTATAAAACGTCGCATAAGACTATAATCCCATTATTTTATGGCGTTTTTGAGAGTGATCGTGGGTTTAAACTCATTATAAAGCCAAATAACAAATATCTGTTGGAATATAAAAGTGTGGTTCTTTCAGAAGGTAGATGGTGTAGAGATGGCAATGAAATGGAGTTAATAGACTTTGATTTAAAGCACCCATTTTATGCTCTGATAAACGAAAAAATGCTAATTAGTAAGCTATTGCCAGGAGATTATATCGGTATTTCACTTTTCAAAAGATAACAGTTACAAAGTTGGATTTTTGTTTTGGAACATCTCCGTATAATAATCCCAAAAATCCCGCCACTGGTTAAGCTTAATAAAATGACTATATTTGATCATAATGGAGATGTTTTAGCCCCTTAAATTACCCGCCAAACTTATAGCCATTTCTATGATCCTTAGGTTGAAAAGGAAAAGTATCTTTACCAATCTGCTAAAATTTCATAGTTTTGCATCTATAATCACCTAACAATGCCCGCCATTAACCGTTGTTCAGTTGCCCCTGCTCCCCCTGCCAACAGGCTGATTAGTAGAGGTATTCCCGGAATTCAACGCACAAGTGTGCTGAAACAGGTTATCAATCGCAAGCGCCTGAAAGCACTGCCCTTCACCAGTACACCCACAGAGCCATTGATTGATCGTGGCTTTACCTTCCATGAGCACCTCTACCCCTTCACCCTCATCAACATGAACGGCAGAGCGTATGACCCGCTGGTGGGGCGTTTCCTCTCAGCCGACCCCTACATCCAGGCACCCGATAATACACAAAACCTGAACAGGTATAGCTATTGTTTAAATAACCCATTGAGGTACAGTGATCCGAGTGGGGAGTTTTTCTTTGTTGCGGGTGTATTGCTCCTTGGTGGAGGATTAATAATGCAAGATGCGGGAGTAATGAATAATAACGGGTTACTTCAAGGACTTGGATCAATTTTTACGATGGTGGGTTCAGTGGCATTGTCAGCAGGGTTTACAGCTGGAGCTCCTTTATTTGCCAGTACAAGTTTTCTTGGCGGTGCAACATATTATGGATTATCTGGTTTCACATCTACATTTGGGATTTCTTATTGTTCAGGAGCTGGTTTTGAAAGTTCTATATCAAGCGGATTATTGTGGGGAGGTATAGCTGGATTATCTGCTGGAATCGAAGGTGGAATTACTGCAAGAAAACATAATGGAAATTTCTTTACAGGGAAAGGAGGTAGCTATTTCTTGGATGACGAAATAATTGGAGTTGGAGACTTTAGTAGTAGTTGTTTTAGCAATGAAGCAGAAATGCAAGATTTCGTTTATTCCAAAAATGGATGGCGGAAGGGGAAATATGGCATTTCAGATATTGACATAGATGATGAAATATGGCTTCAAGATAAAAAGACGGGATCAATTAGATATAGAGGCTCAGATGGCGGATTGTACAGAATTCCTGCTGATGCTCCGGGAGTTAGTACCCCTTTAGGAGGTTTCTGCCAATCGAATCAAACTAGTGTGTTTTCGATTGAAACTACGATTTACATGTCTCCACGTCCTTTACTGGAAGATTTTGTTAACACGCTCAATCATGAATTTATTCATTCCTATCATATGGTGGCTGGCTTACAAGCAATATTAGGAAATAGGTTTAGAAGCTTTACAGAAAAATCGGCTTATACATTTGATTTTTGGCATGGAGTTAAGGGGGCAATTTATGGCCTCAAGAAATTTTCATATGACGGGGGTTTGAATATATATGATTGGCCATATCATTTATTAATTAATAAATAATAGTAACAATGAAATTTTTTTTGTTTTTTTTGTTTCTTTTTATTACCTCAGCAAATTACTGTCAAAGTATAACTACTGGGTTTTATTCTTGTGATGGGACAGGTATGAGTATGGTAATTCTTCCAGATTCTAGAATATTTATTTTCAGAGATAACTGCCGCATTTCAGGAACGGAAGAGGATAAAGAGCCTGTAATTATTCAAGGATCAGATAACATGTACCATCAAACACCAGGTTCTGCCCCTGATACTTTGTTTTCTGGTAAATGGTGTATGAAAGCAGCCACTCTCATCGGAAAAGATGTACACAACCATTCCATTAAAATTCTTGTGAAGGGAAAGGATAAAGTTATTATTACACATAGCATAGAGAAATCATTGATTAATAAGCAATTTACTTTGATTTTAAAAATTAATTCTGATGGAAACCCTGATCCGTTTTGGAGAAGGACTATTAAATAAGCGGTTCTGCTGGCATTTGTGTTTAAGGGAGTAATTTGTTTTATTATTTATACAGATATGGTTAAAAGGCATATTACAAAGCAGTTGATCCTTTCATAATTAACGTTCCTATTATTGTTTATGAACTTTCAACTGAGAACAGAAGAGTAAAACTGTCTAAGATTTCACCCTGAGATGATAATGAGCAAGATTATCTCAGTCAACTGACTATCGAAATGGGTACTCCTTCAAATGCAAACTGGATTGTTATAGGAGTTCATAACATAAGCATATTAAGAGCTATTACGATGAGCGAACAAAGCGAACCCGCAAATGCAGTATTTCCATGGGTTAAAGGAGTCTGGCGTGCTTCCGACAAGAAGACTCTTTTACTGTCTGAGCTAATGCAAGCTGAAATATCTTAGTTTTGCATCTATAATCCCCTGACGATGCCCGCCATTAACCGTTGTTCCGTTGCCATTGCACAGCCTGTCAAAAGGCTGGACGGTAAAGGTATTCGAAGAGTCCGGATTACTGATGTAAGATTATTCTGCTTATCCAGCATGGGTTCCATCATTTTAATATACTGATATTATGAAAGCTTTTTTTATGCTAATGTTTATAACCTTTTTTTCTCATTTTTCTAAAGCGCAGCAAATTGCATCAGTTGATTTAACAGGAGTTTTTCTTATTGATAGATACCCCTTGGTTTCATTGATTATTTGTGAGAATAACAAATGGTTCTATACAACTTGCTCTGTGCCAACTTTCCCGACACATTCTAATTCGAATAATTGTGGCAGTATTATTGAAGCAAGAGGTGGTTACTCCTTGGAAGACAGTATTTTGTATCTGAGAGGCACGAATGATTCATTGCTGGTTAAGCTTAAAGTTGTTGATACACTGAATCTACTAGTAATATTCACTAAAGGGATTTTTAAAACGGGTGAATACATAAACAGAACATTGTGCTATTTTCCTGGTTACAGTTGTACCTATTATATAGAGAATATGGAATTTGTCAGGTGGGAGATATCGGACGGTAAGTTATATAGGTATTACTCTTTAGGGGGCTTTTTTAGGTCAAAAAATTCTTCTGTTGAAACGTTACCAGAGGGTTATTGGAGGAGTAATGAAGATAACTAAAATTTGTAATGCTCTCATATAAAATGCAGTAGGTGTCAATTTAGTCTCAGCATTGCAATGTTATCTGCCGAGAAACCCATATTTATCCATTTAGTTGCCCTGATTTTAACCTTTTGGGTTGTTTCCTTAGCAGGTCAGAAGAAGCATGTTTTCAAGAAGCAGCAATTCTGTCGTTAGATTTACAGCAGGCTAAAATTTCATAGTTTTGCATCTGTAATCACCTAACAATGCCCGCCATTAACCGTTGTTCAGTTGCCCCTGTTCCCCCTGCTCCCCCTGCCAACAGGCTGGTTAGTAGAGGTATTCCCGGAATTCAACGCGCTGGTGTGGTTAGAAATACTCCTAACCGCAAGCGCCTGAAAGCGCAACCATACACCAGTCCACCCACTGAGCCCTTGATTGATCGTGGCTTTACCTTCCATGAGCACCTCTACCCCTTCACCCTCATCAACATGAACGGCAGGGCGTATGACCCGCTGGTGGGGCGTTTCCTCTCTGCCGACCCCTACATCCAGGCACCAGATAATACGCAAAACCTGAACAGGTACAGCTATTGTTTGAATAATACGCTGAGGTATTCAGACCCAAGTGGGGAGTTTATAATTGAAGCAATGATTATAGGAGGGCTTGCCAATTGGATAATGGGTGGATGTGATTTTAATGCAGAAGGTCTTTTAAACTTAGGTTTAGGTGCTGCATCTGGTATTATTGGGGCTGGTGTAACAAATGGGGTAACTTCTTTGATGATGGGAGGAGGTTTTGTAGAAGGTGCTTTAGGGACATGCATGGCCACCGAGACAGGTTTTCTGTCTGGCTTTGCCGGTGGATTTGCATCGGGGTTGGTTTCTGGAACAGCATCATCACTTATTCAAGGCAATAATATTGGAAACGCAATTGGTTATGGATTCTCCACTGGTGCAACAAATGGATTATTTCAAGGTTTATCGACAGGAATATCGGCTTTAATTGAGGACAGAAAGTTTTTAACTGGCAAATCACCATATTATTTAGCAAAACTCGAAGATTATTCGTTAGTTCATCAAAGTGATAAAAAAAATTGTAAGAATGCAACAATGGAAACAATCGAGGAGATGAATGGCGGTGTAAGAACTCAAGCGGACTTTAAAAAGGATGGCGATGTTTTTGAAATAGAAAATCCTAAAGCATCTTTGGACGATTATTTCAAACATTTCGGCTTTAATGTCGATGACGTATCAGATTGGTCATATAAACAGATTGGTACAGTAATGAGATACGGAAATCCTGTGGTTATAGAGGAAAAAATTGGTAGCAGCAACGGCCACACATTACTTATTACCAAATTAAAACAATGGACTTCAGATAGTCCTATTGAAGTTTGGTTTGCAGATCCGCAACGTGGTCATTGGAAAACACTCTGGAAAAATATGGTATCCCCAGAATTTTGCAGAGGTTCCTATTTATTTTGGATACATTAAGAAAAAAAAGGATGTATATGAAAATAAAAATTGTAATAATGTTTATGTTTTTTTCATTTACTGTTTTTTCACAAGATATTTCTGTGCTTAAAATTGCAGTATTTGAAAACGGTTCTAATAAACCAGTCATTTATAAAGATGCTATTCTTTATGATGGACTAAAAGTTTTAGGTGATTCATTCCTGAATGATAATGGAATATGTACTTTTACATTTGATTCTTTATTTTCTAATTCAGATTCTGTTTATTTTTTTATTAAAACAGAGGATTCACTTAGTTACAATATTAAAGTATTTATTAATGATCTAAGTTTGATAGATAGTAATGTATTTGGTAATTATTCTATAAAGATTACTTATTTTAATATATTCACACAGGATGAGTATATTGAAAGGTGTAAAAAATTTGGATTAATGCCTCGTAGAAAAAAAACTTTGGCAAAAGATGTAATTTACTAAAGTTTTACTAATATATCTATGAAAGAAAATGGCTTAGTTGATAACATAAATAACAAGTTTTATGGTGTTTTAGCCCCTTAAATAATCGTACAAAATTATAGCCATTTCTTTGATGTTTAGGCTGAAAAGGAAAAGTATCTTTACCAATTTGCTAAAATTTCATAGTTTTGCATCTGCAATCACCTAACAATGCCCGCCATTAACCGTTGTTCCGTAGCCCCTGCTCCCCCTGCCAATAGGCTGGACAGTAGAGGTATTCACGGAATTCAACGAGCTGGTGTGGTGAGAAATACTCCTAACCGCAAGCGCCTGAAAGCACAACCTATAATAAACCCTGAAAATCATACCACTGGCTAAGCTTAATAAAGTGACTATATTTGACCTGTGATGGCAGCTAGAAAGAAACACAATACTAGTCTAATTGCCTGTAAATATGGTTTTTTATAAGCGGATACCTCGTGGCAATGAAATCCGGACGGCTATCTTAAGCCCGACAGCCAACCTGATCCAATTTCCATATCTTTACAGGAACCCGGAATCAGATTTGTATTTTTCCAAATTTTAGATGAATTCCAAATTTTGAGTATGTTTTTGGATTTGGTTTTGTTCCTCGTTAAAGAAATTTTGAACTTTTTTCAACCTTTTTCTGTGAAATTATATCACAAAACTCAATTTTTTATTTAATTGATTACGTGTTATTCACGAGTCGAAAATACACCTGAGAGGGTACAAAGATAGACCAAAGTTAGGACAAAGTTATGTTTTTCTTATGTATGGCCTATGGCTGTAGTAACGTTTGAGTATCTTATATATGAAGAAGAGATAATTATATAAAATTTATGGCACAATATTTGTGTTAGCCATTCGGGTCGGAGATTCGGGTGCTGCCGGAATTCAATGCGCTGGTGTAATGAAACAGGCTGCCAACCGCAATCGTCTGAAACATCGCCATACAATCAATACGTTTATCGGAGTCCGAAGCAAAGCGTTGTAGCAGATATTACAAAAATACATTCTTAGAGGTACAACCATTTGTAATTCTGTTAGGTTTTATTCTGGATGTGAAGAAGTAGAACCCTCTGGGAATTGAGAGTATGAATATTTCTTAGGCAATGAGAAATGGTTTTTTAACATGCGGTATGTTGTGATTCGTTGAAAGCTATTTCAATTCATAATCCAGAACATTGAATATTTCGTAAATCTTATACTCGTCCTTTAAAGTATAATTCGCATCAAGTTCGTTTTTTATGTTATTATCTCGAAAAGATGAGTTTGCCGCGGCATCAAAAAAAATGATGTGATTCCACTTTTTATAATTAATCTGATCAATTTTATTAATTCCATAAACATTTTATGCTTTTAATGCTTTACTAATGATTGAATAGGTGTCATTTGCATTGGTTTTTTTAAATGATCCAATGTCATAATAATATGCAAAATTTAAAATATAGTGCTGTGGGCAGACTAATATCAGTGTATCTTTATTCCTTAATTCCTTAATCTTTTGGTTCTACCCGCTTTTACGTGAAAATATTTTGCTTTGCCTTTATTTGAAAGCGCTTAAATAATGCAAAAACTGTTTGTCAATCTATCACATTCGTACTCAGGAAGAGAAGAGGCAGAAACCCCACTGTTTGAGAATGTGATCATTCAGCTGTAATTGCTGATTATACCATTTCGCTATTAAATCGTTCGTTCTTCTTATTACTAACCACAAGCCATACGTTCTTTTAGTTATACCTCCACAACCGCATAGCGAACTTTGTGCTTGTAAAACAACCTGAAGCCAACAACTCAGAGTTACTGATACGGGGATGTAAGGCTAACTTAGAGCCTAAATCTTCTGAAAGAGGTACTGAGTATAGTATTTATAATTTTGTAGCTTTGCGCTTTTAAATTTGTAACCGTGTTCCTTGTAAACCATAGCTCAGTTGCATCAGCGCTAGCAGTAAAATCAGTGACCGTTGCAGGTATGTCCTCTATAGGGTCAATCAGTGGAAGTGGAATTTTGAAGTCGAAGCATTGTAATTGAAGATAGACTTGATATGTTTCTAATTAATAAGTAAATGAGAAATTTTTTAACCTTCGCAGCAATCTGCCTTTGTTCATTATTGACAATGGAAGTATTTTCCCAAACTGTGAATTTTTCCTACGACGCCTCAGGTAACCGTACCGCTCGCTGGCTCGAGGTGAAGGATATGAAGAATTCAGAAGACTCTGCCTTACTCAGGCTTCTGGATTTTAAGCCCGCCGGAGCCGGGGAATTACTGAGCGACGTGCAGGTGTACCCCAACCCTGTAAGCCACGAAATGCATATTGACATCACACGGTTGGGTGATGAGGTGGCAACTGGCAAGCTTTGCGACGTCAATGGCAGGCCTGTACTGAGCTTCAGCAACCTGATTTCCACCAATAGCATAAATCTTGAAACACTGGCTCCCGGCATCTATCTGTTGAGGGTAGAATGCAAGGGCGAACAGCGGGTGTGGAAGATAGTGGTGAGTGATTAAGTGTAATTATCGATGCCGTATCGTGCTCTTCATCCATCAGCCACCGCGGCATAAGTCATATGAAAGACTAAAATTCTCTTTGTTAGATTTTTTACAATGGGCTGCGAATTTGGCGGGGCAAAGTCACCTGAACACCGACCTGTTTCCTATAGAGGGAGTTGTTTGTATTAGTTTCAAAAACACCGGTAATCTATGGAGGATAGTTGTCGTTTGGTGCGCATAACCAGGCATGAATCGTTTATTAACCCGGAAGAAAAATGCTACATGGTTTAAACAAATTACTTCATTTACCGCCAATCATTTTCCAAAAGATGCCTCGTTCGCAAGGTCTCCATATACTTATCCTGTTCGTTTGGCTCCTTCCTGCGCTAACCAGTGCCGAGGGGACAAAGCAGGTTATGCCAACGGCATCAGACATCTGTGAGTTATGGCCTCACTGTAGTTTCGGCGACTATCCTGCATTTGCGGCTTCATGTGCCGGGCCTGATGGTCGCCTTAATGTTCGGGTAAATTCAACTTCAGAAAAGATATGGTTTGGATTCGGGATGGAATGGGGGCTTACCTTTACCTACACACTGTACAGCCCTTCCGGAACCGCATTGATGACTGGTACACTGGGTACAGGAAGTCAGGGTTATCTCGACAACTATAACCAGGCCTGCGCCGGGCCTTCGGTTATTACAACAGGAGGATACAATGCTTTGATGTATCAGCCGCTTACCACCGGCGATTATTATTTTGAATTTGTGATTCCCTCAACAGGAAAATTGAATGTCCATTTCTTCGATGTTACTGTGAGTACTGCTTCCAATGTGGCCATCAATGGCAGGCTGTGGTCAAAAAATTGGGTGTTCAGTACCATGGATATGGATCGCGCCTTCAAGGGGAAATTTTACGTTTATTCAGATGATCATATTGTTACAGAAGTAAGTTTCAATCAGTTTAAGCCATTTGTCTTCGGTGTGTGCAGCAATGCCACAGGGTGTACTTCCACCGGTAATCTTACTTATGACCGGGTATCACAACCTGGCAGGGTCCAATACGGGCAATATAAAATATTTCTCAACAACCCTGACCCGGTTATTTATCCAAGTGGGGGACTTGGCAATGTAACTGCTTTTTTCGTTTCGCCACTCTCGTGTACCGGCTTGGTAAACATCAATGTAAACTCTACAGCCTCGGGGGTTGTTGATTTGATAATTCATGTTAATCCACAGTCTGGTTATCAGCCTGAAGATGTAAGTATTGCAGGGCCTGTTGTTGTTGGCATGAATACCTTTATCTGGAACGGAATCAATGGTTTAGGCCAACCTGTACCAAATGGAGCACCTATACGTATAGAGGGTCAGGTTACGGCAGGCCTGACCAATTTACCCCTTTACGATGCAGAAAGTTCTGTAGGGATAAAGATTGCACTGGTCCGTCCAGCTGGCCCTGCACCAAAGAGCTATTGGGCTGATACTTTGTTGACAGGAGGTGCGATAAATCTGGATGGTTGCCTACAACCTTCATCAGGTTGTCATTCGTGGGGTTACAGCACAGGAGATGCAAATACAATAAATACCTGGTGGTATGCATTGAGCCAGACGCTAACACCCCTGAACTTTCTGCATCACAGGAGCCAGCCCATTACACAAACCTATGCCATTTGTAATGGTGACAGCATCTGGCTGGCAGGAGGATGGAGGAAAACTGCAGGCGTGTATGTGAGCGGGGGGCCAAGTTTGCTAACTGGTTGTGACAGTACCAATACGGCAGTGCTTACAGTGAACCCGCAACCCGAAGTAAACCTTGGTCCCGATCTCATCAAGTGTGCCGGGGAATCGGTAATTCTGGATGCAGGTGCCGGTCCTGGATTTATCTACCATTGGAACACCGGGGCAACATCCCGTACAATTGTAGTCTTCAATACCGGGACATACAGTGTAGTTGTGAGCACGGCAAATGGCTGCACTGATAGCGGATTAATGCACTATACAAGTCAGCCTGCTCCGCCACCGGGAACCCTGCAGATTAAACACGACTGAGGATTTGCCGGGTTTCACACGCTATCCCTGCTTGAAAAACTTCCATTCAACAGCGTCATGCTTTTTAGAGCCTCATTGCCAGAATGGCGTTTTAAAATGCTGTAATTCGGAATCCGTTGCTGTTTCAATTTATACGCAAGCACCTTAAATATTTCGTAAAGCTTATATTCCTTCTTAAGCCTGAATTACTCATGAAAGCAGAATTGTTTTTAGCAAATTCATTAGTATTCAATGCGTTTTAGATAATGAAATAATAAAAGCTGAAGGCGCGTTTGATGACCGTAAGTACCCAACCTCCAGTATTAACTGAAAGGAAACCGATATAAGGGTTAAAGTATTCAAAACATGGATGGAATCCTGATATGTCTTTACATGATTTTGATGCTGATTAAAATTTTGTGGATTAGTCAGGTTCATGCCTTCGATTTATGATTATTTTCGCATCATGATAAATCGTCTCCTTTCCCTTAATCAGCGTGTGTCGGCATTTGCCGGGCTGGGTCGTGTTCTGGCCGTTGTAACCGGTCAGGATGATAGCGTTGTTGATCAGCGGCATTGTGCTATCATCAGGGAGGCTATTGAACAGTCTGCTTTACATAATGGCTGGTTCACGATGCAGATGGTTTCACGTGCCTTGTCTGCCTTAGTTCCAATGCTTGATGCGTCTCTGTTGTTAGCCTGGGCATCGGGTTACTTGCAGGAAGACCAGGTAATACAGGAACGGGTGCTTGTAGTGTCTGCCGGAAATATCCCTGCGGTTGGTTTTCATGACTGGCTTTGTGTGCTGATGTCGGGTCATAGCTATCTGGGTAAAGTATCGTCAGATGACCGGTTTCTGATTCCTGCCATGGCGCGCGTTGTTGAGGAGCTTGAACCAGGCTTTATTGGTAGTTCTGTGTTTACTGATCAGATTGTCAGCGATTTTGACAAGGTGATAGCTACGGGATCAGGAAATACCAGCCGGTATTTCGAGTACTATTTTTCACGATGGCCTCACCTGATCAGATCAAACCGGACCGGAATAGCTGTTTTGAGGGGAGGCGAGGATGAGCCGGAACTGAATGCGCTGGCCGATGATATAACCCTGTATTACGGTTTGGGTTGCCGGAATGTGTCGGCCTGCTTTATACCTGAAAATTATGATCCTTCAGTTTTGTGTGAAGGTTTGGCCCGAAGGAGTGCAGAACTGATTCAGTGTAACAAGTGGGTTAACAATTATGATTACCAGAAGGCCCTGATGCTAATCAACAACCAGCCGTTTTATGACACGGGAGCTCTCTTGTTACGGTATCATACCGAATGGGTAACACCGGTAGCCGTGATTAATCTTATCCGTTATAGTACCCCTGATTCATTAAGGCAGGAGTTTATTTCCAAGGCATCCGCAATTCAGTGTGTTGTAAGTGCTGGCGGCTGGTATGAAAAGTCCATTCCATTTGGGACCAGCCAGCAGCCTGGCTTGGACGATTATGCTGATGGTGTGGATACGATGTTATTTTTGTTGGCTAAAAAATGATTTTTTTTAAAATTAGATAGTTAATTACAGGAAAAGTTCTACCTTTGCACCTCTTAAAATTAAAGTGTTGATATCATGAAAAAAGACATTCATCCGAGTGATTACAGACTGGTGGTTTTCAAAGATATGTCCAATGATTATACGTTTATCACCCGTTCGACCGTAAAAACTAAAGAAACGATCGTGATGGAAGATGGTGTTGAATATCCGGTGGTTAAGCTTGAGATTTCGCATACTTCACATCCGTTCTATACCGGTAAGATGAAGCTTGTTGATACTGCCGGCCGTGTTGATAAGTTCAAAAGCAGGTATCAGAAGCACTACGAGAATCGCGCCCAGTAAGTGGTTGCGATTTCCTGAAAGTATTATAGCCCTCCTGATGAGGGCTTTTTCTGTTTTTCGTGGTTTCAATCAAACAGTATACACTTCCAGTTGTTAATTGAATGTTGATAATATTTTCATTCATTCTGCAATAGATTGTATTAAAATTCGTATCATTGATACAGGAAATGCAACCACTTGCTGGTTTTTGTAATCTGATAAATTAGAACATCTTAAAATCCGGATGCTATGAACTATATACTTTTTGATGATTATTCGCGCAACAATCTTTTACCACTAACCTTTACACGTCCCGTGAGCGATATCCGTTTCGGGATTCTGACAATCAGGGAAAAATGGGAAAAGATGATGGGTATTGTTACCTCCACGCTGACAGAGGAATACTTATCTGAAAAATTTCCAATTATCAAAGGTGCACAGAATATTCTGATCAATGGCTCAGTCTGTCCTACTCCGCTTCTCATAGAAGAGATCAGGAATCTTAAGCCCAATGAGGCAATTATCGGTTCCGATAGCATCATTGCCCTGCATGTGATAGCTGAGGATCTCGATAAGATCGGCGAAGGGGACACCGAGGGTATCACTGAAAAGATGACAAAGTCAGAGGTGATGAAGATTAATTATCCATGGGATTTGCTGGCCAATAACAATGCTGCTATCATCAATGATTACAAGCTGATTACCTCAGGAAGGAGCAGTGAGCCAATTCCGAAACATGTTATGGTGACATCGCCTGAGAATATTTTTATAGAAAAGGGGGCTGTTCTCGAAAATGTCACGCTTAACGCAACAGATGGCCCTATATATATTGGTGAAAACGTTCATGTGATGGACGGTGCCCATATCCGGGGAGCTGTTGCGATGATCGATTCGGCAGTGGTGAAGATGGGAACCATCTTATATGGTGCTACCACAATTGGCCCTCATGTAAAAGTGGGAGGGGAGATTGAGAATTCAATTCTTCTGGCCTTTTCCAACAAGCCACATCATGGCTATCTGGGTCATTCAGTTATCGGTAAATGGTGCAATCTGGCAGCCGGAACAACAGTGGCAAATCTGAATAATACCTACCGAAATGTAAGGGCATGGAATTATTCGCAGGAACGTTTTATCGATACCGGGATGCAGTTTCTGGGTCTCATTATGGGTGATCACTCAAAAACCGGTATCAACTCAATGTTTAATACCGGCTCGGTGGTTGGTGTGAACAGCAATGTTTTTGGTTCAGGATATCAGCGCAACTTCGTGCCGTCGTTTGTCTGGGGAGGCCCTACCGGTTTCAATTCATACGACATTAATAAGGCCATTGAAGTGGCGAGTTATGTTTATAAACGGCGAGGGATTGATTTTGATCAGACGGAGCGCAGCCTGCTGACCAGTGTTTATAACATTACTTTCAACAACATCCGGTTATAAGTTTTTTATAGAATTCGTCGCATCGGTTCCTGACAATGCCGGGATTAGATGCGACGTTTTTTAATGAGTTGAATTCATGGCATTGTTGTTGAAATGAATCAAGTGTTTGTACGCAACCATTAATGGTTGCGTATGTGTTTAAAGTTTAATTAATTGTTTATTAATAGTATAGGTTGATATCAGCCTCGTTCGGTGGCTTTTTCGCTGATGCGTGTCTGAATCAATCTGACAATTTGACGTTCATATTATGAAAGAAACTGACTTCAACGGAAACCTGCTCCAGTTAACCGATTTTATGCAGGGGGAGGCAGAGTTTATTCCGCTTTTGACCCCGGAAGATGAGGAGTCGATGAACCGTGAAGTGTTACCGAAAACTCTTCCGATTTTGCCTTTGCGCAACGCGGTACTGTTTCCTGGTGTCGTTATTCCGATTACAGTGGGTCGAGATAAATCGATCGCACTGATCCGTGAGTATTATAAAAAAGGAAGGACCATAGGTGTTGTTGCCCAACGGGATGCTAATATTGAAGATCCCGAATTTGCCGATCTTTTTGAGGTGGGAACTATGGCCTATATCATCAAAACTCTCCAGATGCCGGATGGTAATACCACTGCAATACTTCAGGGAAAGCGCAGGTTTCGCATGACAAAACCGGTCTCTTCCGACCCTTTTCTGATCAGTGAAGTTGAAGCATACAACGAGGATAAGGTACCGCGTAACAACAGAACTTACAATGCAACCATCTCATCGGTGAAAGATCTGGCTATTCAGATAGTTCGAAAATCACCCAGTATTCCTTCCGAAGCCGCATTTGCCATCGGAAATATTGAATCGCCTACTTTTCTGCTTAATTTTATCACATCTAATCTGAATCTTGAAATTTCGGAGAAGCAGCGCTTACTCGAATCGGTGAATCCCACCAGGCGGGCACAGGATGTACTCACCATTCTAAGTAAGGAGATTCAGGTAGTAGATTTGAAGACCGAGATTCAGAACAAGGTAAAGGTTGAACTCGACAAGCAGCAGCGCGACTATATGCTTCATCAGCAGATGAAGACTATTCAGGAGGAATTGGGCGGTGATCCTAACAAGGAGATTCTTAATGAATTATACACTAAGGCAGCCAAAATGAAGTGGTCGCCTGAAGTGGCTGAAGTGTTTCATCGCGAACTCAAGAAGTTTCAGCGGATGCATCAGGCTTCGGCAGAATTCACCATCCAACTAAACTACCTCGAAACGATGGTCGCTCTTCCTTGGAATGTGTTTACGCACGATAATCTGGATCTGAACAGAGCCCGCCAGATTCTAGATGCTGATCATTATGGTCTCGAAAAAGTAAAGGAGAGGCTTCGTGAATACCTTGCTGTGTTGAAACTTAAGGGTGACATGAAATCGCCTATTTTATGTCTTCTGGGACCTCCGGGTGTTGGAAAGACGAGTCTTGGCAAATCGCTCGCGCGAGCTATCGGACGCAAGTATGTCAGGATGTCGTTAGGTGGCCTTCGTGATGAGGCAGAGATTCGGGGTCACCGCAAGACCTATATTGGTGCAATGCCAGGCCGGATCATTCAAAGCCTTAAAAAGGTGAAGTCTTCGAACCCGGTATTTGTGCTTGATGAGATTGATAAGGTTGCCGGGAATACTTTCCATGGGGATCCTGCTTCGGCATTGCTTGAGGTATTGGATCCCGAACAGAACAATACCTTCTATGACAACTTTCTTGAAATTGAATTCGACCTCTCCAATGTAATGTTTGTGGCTACAGCCAATAGTCTTGCTACTATTCACCCCGCATTACGCGACAGGCTGGAAATCATCGATATCAGTGGTTATTTGCTCGAAGAGAAAATCGAAATTGCCAAGCGCCATTTGATTCCTAAACAGTTGGCTGAGCATGGTTTGAAAAAGAGCCAGTTGAAATTCTCCCAGCCCATTATCGAAGCGATGATCGATAGTTATTCACGCGAGTCGGGGGTAAGAACCCTCGAAAAGCTCATTGCCAAGGTTGTCAGAAATAAAGCACTTGCCATTGCCGAAGATCGCGCAAATGACAGCAAGCTGACTGTTGCCGGATTGAAAGATATTCTGGGTCCTCAGATGTTTCAGCGCGAAAAGCATATCTCGAATGAAGTTGCAGGTGTTGTAACCGGATTGGCCTGGACCGCGGTGGGTGGTGAAATTCTTTTCGTTGAAGCCAGTCTGAGCCGTGGTGATGGTAAATTATCGCTTACAGGAAACCTCGGCGATGTTATGAAAGAATCGGCCACCCTCGCCTATGAGTATATCAAAGCGCACAGTCATCTGCTTGGTATCGACAGCAAGGTGTTTAAATTCTGGAATATCCATATTCACGTACCGGAAGGAGCCACTCCTAAAGACGGTCCCTCGGCCGGTATTACAATGCTTACCGCCCTTACCTCGGCTTTTACCCAGAAAAGAGTAAGAAATCAGTTGGCCATGACAGGTGAGATTACGCTAAGGGGAAAAGTATTGCCGGTAGGCGGAATTAAAGAGAAGATGCTTGCTGCCCGGCGTGCTGCCATTACCGATGTTATTCTGTCGGTCGAGAACAGAAAGGATGTTGAGGATATCAAACATGTTTACCTCGAGGGGCTTACCTTCCATTATGTTGACAGTATGCTTGATGTGATCAGGTATGCCATTATTGACGAACCGGTTGCTGATCCGGTAAATCTGGAAGTGTAACGGAAACGATCTGAAACTGTATGCAGTCTGTTATTCCGGTTTTTTGGGATCAGACTGCATTTGTTTTTGCCCTGCTATTTTTTGGGAATACTGTTCCCAGCTCATCTTTTTGTAATTGTTTTCCCCGAAGAAGTTAAGCACCGGAATGATTCTTTCCACGGGTTGAAATCCTGGGAGAGTGGTCAGCATTCGGTTTGAATCGTCAAGTATTACAAACGACGGATAAGACATCTTTCCCTGAAGCAGGGCGGCAGCCAACTGATGTGTTGACCTTTTTCCTCCCGGGTTGGGGTTGATAAAGGTATATCCTGAAAAAACGACTGTATCATTGCCTTCTGCATCGAGCTTTACCGCATGGAAGTACTTATTAAATGTCATGACGACTGTGCTGTCTTTGAAGGTTGTAGCATCCATTCGCTTGCACCAACCGCACCAATCGGTAAAGACATCGATAAATATTTTTTTTGGATTCGTGGCATTGCGTTTTATTGCCTCCTGAAATGTGAGCCATTCAATCTTTTGGTCACCCGTTGATTGTCCCTGAACGGAGAGTAATGAGATTAAAAGTGAAACAAATAGTAAAAGCTTACGTAAATTAGTCAACATATGATACAGGTTTTGCGTTTCCAAAAGTACGAAATGACATTGGGATAGCGGAGCTGAATAACCATTAAAGATAAAAACAATGAAAAAAGCTGTTCCCGAACTTACATACGATCTTGTGAAGAAATTACCCAAGGCTGAGCTTCACTGTCACCTCGACGGTTCATTAAGAGTTGGAACTATTATAGATATTGCTGCAAAAGAAGGAATTGAGCTTCCGTCAACTGATCCTGAAAAATTAAATTCGATATTGGCAGTAGGTTCAGATTGTCAGGATCTGGAGACATATCTGAAGACATTTGATATAACCTGTTCAGTTATGCAGTCGGCTGAAGCGCTTCAGCGAGTTACCTATGAGCTTGCAGAGGATTGCGTCGCAGAGAATGTAAGGTACCTGGAGATCAGGTTTGCCCCGGTGCTACATACCGACCGGGGAATGAAGCTCGTGGAGGTCATTAGTGCTGTGCTGAAAGGGAAGGAGCTTGCCGAAAGAAAAATGAACATAAAGATCGGCATTATAATTTGCAGCCTGCGCCATAATAATCCCGAAGAGTCGATCATCGCAGCTGAGCTGGCTGTGGCTTTTAAAAACAAAGGTGTGGTTGGATTTGATCTGGCAGGTGCCGAGAAAGATTTTCCTGCGCGCGATCACAAAGAGGCTTTCAGCATGATTATTAAAAATAATATTAATACAACTGTTCACGCTGGTGAAGGCTATGGCCCGGAATCCATACATCAGGCACTGCACCATATTAGTGCCAACCGAATAGGGCATGGTACACGCCTGCTGGAGAATGGTGATTTATTGAACTATGTGAACGATCACAGAATTCCGCTTGAGATGTGTATCACCTCGAATGTACAAACAAAGGCCGTGGACTCCCTTGCACATCATCCCATCAGATTCTACTTTGATTATGGTCTTCGCGTAACGATCAATACTGATAACAGATTGGTCTCGAATACCACATTAACTGATGAATATATGATTGCCATCAAAGAGTTTGGCTTTAATGCTGAAGAGCTCAAGTATCTTATTTTGAATGGATTTAAGTCAGCTTTCTGTGGCTATGCTACAAAAGTGGAATTGATTAACCAGGCAATGAATGAACTGGAGGAACTCGGCCTTTTGATACGGCGTGATTATATATAGGCGGTGTTTGAATTATTAACTAATATACTGAATGGAGACGGGCAAGATATTACATATAGCAACTTATGCCGGACAGATTATTCTTGAGAACGGTGGGGAGACCTATCGGGTTGAAGAGACCATTTCCAGAATATGCAAGTCATTCGGAATTGAGGTGGCTGAGGGTTTTGTAACCCCTACGGGGATTATGGCCTCTGCCAGCAAGACTCCTGCTGATGTTCGTTCGGTAATCAAGCGCGTTAAACATCGTACGGTGAATCTTGAGAAAATTGCCCTTGTCAATGAGTTGTCACGTCAAAATGTTTTGAATCCATTGCCTCTGGATGTTTTCTACAGTAACCTGGTAGAAATCGATGGGAAGAAATCACGTGAGCCAAAGGTGGTGATTGGTACTGCAGCCATTGCTGCAGCAGCCTTTACCATAATGTTTGGTGGTAATCTGGCTGATGCTCTTTCTGCATTCCTTGTAGGCCTTGTTGCTAAGTTAATCACAACCAGTGTTTCAGGGCTCGGAGTTAATGATTTCTTTGTTAATCTCGCGGGAGGTGCCATCATGACTTTCCTGGGGTTACTGTCGGTATGGCTTGGATTGGGGGAACACCCTTCGTTGATTATTATTGGTTCAATGATGTTACTGGTACCAGGCTTGGCAATTACCAATGCTATACGCGATACGCTGGCAGGCGATCTGGTGGCTGGAGTAACGCGTGGCGCTGAGGCGATCATGATTGCAGTTACGCTGGCTGCAGGATCGGGTATTGTCGTAGGGCTTTGGATACAATTTCTTGGAGGGAATATCTGATGTTAACCAATGCAATTGCATCATATATTGCCACGTTGTGTTTTGCCGTGATTTTTAATATCAGGGGGAATAATAAGTATTGGGCAGCCGGGGGAGGGATGATTGCCTGGGTCACTTATCAATTGGCATTATCTGCAGGGATTTCCCAGGTTTATAGTCTGCTGCCTGCGTCAGTGCTTTTTAGCGCTTATTCGGAAATTGTAGCGAGGCAACTGCGAACACCGGTTACCACGCTCATTATTTGTGCACTCATTCCTCTGGTACCTGGTGCCGGAATGTACAATACTATGTTTGCTGTTGTACAGGGAAGCACAACTGAGGCGATCGAATTGGGGCTTAAAACATTAGGTCAGGCTGGGACACTTGCTGCCGGGGTTGCTTTTGTTTCGACAATTGCTAATTTAATTACACGGGTCAGGCGGAGGTTGCCTCTGTAGTCACGGCAAAAGAGAAAATACTTCTTAATGATCAATAGCCATATATAGAAACAAAAAGAGCGATCCTTCACGATCGCTCTTTTTGTTTCATTTGCCAGTCTTAGTGGTGATGGTCGTGAGGGCCGTGAACGTGACCGTGTGCCAGTTCTTCGGAAGAAGCTTCGCGGAGTTCTACGATTTCGCCGGAGAAATGGAGGTCTTTGCCAGCCAGCGGATGGTTAAAATCCATCTTTACATTTGTATCAGTAAGCTCCACAACTACACCGTCCATTCGGTTTCCTTCGCTGTCCTGCATCGGGATGGTGTTGCCAATTTGAACGAGCTCTTCATTCAATTTGCCATCTTCTTTAAAAATATTGATATCGAGATCAATAACTGCATTAGGATTGAAATCACCATAGGCATCGCTTGCAGGAAGGCCAAAGCTGAACAGATCTTTTGTCTTTAGATTGACAATGTTCGATTCGAAGGCGGGAAGTAACATGCCTGATCCATAGATGAAAACCAATGGCTGGTCGTTTCCTGTTTCCTGAACTAATTCTCCCTGCTCATCATTGAGACGCAGGGTGTAGGTTAGCGATACAACTTTGTTTTTTGATACTTGCATTGTGTTAAAAATTAAGGTGATACGCAAAAGCAAAATGCGTATCACCAGATATTTGAATCATATGAACTGATTTGCAGGTGCAAAATTAAAGGAAAAATCGGTTGAAAAAACAGCCAACCTATTGAAGACTTGATTATTTTAACACCTGATCAACGAGCTTGGCTGCATCTTCAAGCCTGATTGCTGAATGAACTTTCAGCCCTGAGCGATCAATTAAGGCTTTTCCTTCTTCGGCATTTGTCCCCTGAAGTCTTACAATGATGGGGATGTGAATAGTTCCGATGTTGTTGTATGCATCAACAATGCCTTGAGCTACACGGTCGCAGCGAACAATACCCCCGAAGATATTTACCAGAATGGCTTTTACGTTAGGATCTTTCATGATGATACGGAAGGCCTGCTCAACGCGTCTGGCGTCTGCGGTGCCACCTACATCGAGGAAATTGGCAGGCGAGCCACCCGACATCTTGATCATATCCATGGTGGCCATGGCCAGACCAGCGCCATTTACCATACAACCGACATTGCCGTCAAGTTTTACATAATTAAGTTTATGCATGCCTGCCTCCACCTCAGTGGGATCTTCTTCTTCGAAGTCGCGCATATCCTCAATGTCGGGATGCCTGTAGAGCGCATTCCCGTCGATGGCGACTTTGGCGTCGGCTGCGAAGATACGGCCATCGGCAGCTTTGATTACCGGGTTAATTTCAAACAGCGAGGCATCTGCTCCTATATAGGCCTGATAGAGTGCTCCGACGAATTTGACCATGTTCTTGAATGAATTACCCGACAAGCCAAGGTTGAAGGCAATACGGCGGGCTTGGAATCCGGTAAGCCCGACTTTCGGGTCAATCATTTCGGTAAAGATGGCTTCGGGCGTTTCTTCTGCCACAGCTTCGATGTCCATTCCACCACGTGGTGAGTACATGATCATGTTCCTCCCTTCCTGGCGGTTTAACAGTACACTCATGTAAAATTCAAGTGTAGGTTCGGGGCCGGCATAATAAATGTTTTCTTCGATAAGCACTTTTCTTACCAATTTGCCCTGAGTGCTTGTCTGTGGTGTTACCAGCATCATCCCGATTATTTGTTCTGCATACTGCCCGACTTCATCGAGTGATTTGGCAATTTTTACACCACCGCCTTTTCCCCGGCCGCCGGCGTGAATTTGCGCTTTAACGGCCCAACGGGTAGTGCCGGTATTCTTGCCCAGATCCTGAGCAGCTTTGGTGGCCTCTTTCGGGGTGAAAGCTAATATGCCTTCGGGGGTTGAAACCCCATACTTCCGTAAAATCAATTTGCCTTGATATTCATGAAGGTTCATGTGAATAAGGATTTTGGTAAGCTTATGAAACTAAGTTTATTCCGGTTTATGAAAATCAGTGTGATGTCAATTACAGGCTAATAACAACATCGACCTATGTTTGTTTACAAAAATGAGGGATTAACCTCCAAAATTACTGATGATATAATGGCGTCATCCATTTCGGAAGTCAGTTTTGGCGATTTCCTGCCAATGACGTAATTTAGCCATTCTTAATTGGATTATGAAAACATCTGCCCCGATCCTTTTCTTAGCAACTTTTTTATTTCTGCCTTTCATATTCTTTGGTCAGACAAAACAAGGGGTTGCTTTACGAACCAGCGACAGGATTGTGATTGACGGTCGGCTGAATGAGCCAGCATGGGCAACAGCTCCGGTGATGACTGGTTTTCGGCAATATGTGCCTGTTTATGATGTAAAAGCCAGTTTTGAGACTGAGGTGAAAGTTCTTTTTAACGATGGGGCGCTCTATATCGGAGCTGTCATGTATGATCCAAATCCGGACAGTATATTGTGGCAGCTCGGGGAGCGTGACAACGAAAACCTGAATACTGATCAATTCACCATTGAGTTCGATACGTACGGAAGTGCCACCGATTCTTACCTGTTTACTGTTACTGCAGCAGGAGTACAGATTGATAGCCGGTTTGCCGATGAAACCTTTGACGCCGTTTGGATCAGCCATTCCAGTATCAATGATAAAGGGTGGATTGCAGAGATTGAGATTCCCTATTCAGCCATCCGTTTTCCCCGAAAGGAGGAGCATGAGTGGGCTATTCAGCTTAGTCGGGGAATCCGGCGCTATCGTGAAACTGATCAGTGGGTACTGGAGGTTAAGGGAGCTGCAAATAACATCATCAATTGGGGAAAACTGGCAGGCATCAGAGATGTTAATGCCCCGGTGAGGTTATCTCTGACGCCATACTTGTCAGCAGGACTTGAACATTATCCCTACGATATCGGGGATAAGAGCAACTTTTCTCATTCGGTTTCGGGAGGCATGGATCTGAAGTATGGACTAAATGAAAGCTTTACTCTGGATGTGTCGTTGTTACCCGATTTTAGTCAGGTCAAATCTGATAATATTGTCAAGAATTTGTCTGCTTTTGAAGTTTCCTACGATGAACAGCGTCCCTTTTTTCAGGAAGCAGTTGATCTGTTTCAAAAAGGAAATCTTTTTTATTCCAGAAGGATTGCTGGTGTCCCTTCCGGATATTATTCTGTTCAAAGTGATCTGAATGAAGGGGAGGAGGTAGAGAATAACCCGGCTACTGCCCATTTACTTAATGCCATCAAGTTCTCGGGGCGAAATAAAAATGGTCTGGCTATAGGAGTGCTGAATGCGCTTACCGATAACACCCGGGCCACTGTGGTTGATTCTTTGGGGCGGGAAAGGTCTGTTTTAACGCAGCCATTTACAAATTATAATATTCTTGTTCTGGATCAGTCTTTACGCAACAATGGGTCGGCGTATCTTATAAATACCAGTGTATTGCGTGATGACCATGCCCGCCGGGCCAATGTAACAGGTGCCGGGATTACTCTTCACAATGCTTCCAACGTATATGGTTTATCAGTTGGGGGTGCCGTTAGTCAGGTTTATAATTTTAATGAATCAAAGCCCGGATATGAAGGAGATTATGGTTACAAATATGATCTGATGCTGGGAAAGATTAGTGGAAATTGGCAGTACAGCCTGACGCATAATCTGATGAATGATCGTTTTGATGCAAATGATCTTGGAATAACACAACGCAATAGTCAGATTGTTAATAAGTTGTTAGTGAGTTATTACATCTTCGAACCTTTCTGGAGACTACGGGATATGGAAGCAACATTCGAAGTCTATAACAGTCTTCATTATCTCACAACGAAGAATGAAAACCTAACCTTTACGATTAAGGCCAATGGAACCGATCTGCGTTACACCTCTTATTGGGGATCACTCTCATGGGCTCCGCTGGAGACCTTTGATTTTTATGAACCGCGGATTCCCGGTAGGCATTTCATGCTACCGGGGTTTGTAAATGGCTCTTTTGGTTTCTCAAGTGATTACCGGAAACCGTTTGCTTTCGACGGGTATCTTGCCTATACCTCGGCAAGTGATGGCTCTTCAGAATATTATTTAGAACTAAGTCCAATCGTAAGGGTTGATAATCATCTTTCCTTTACTTTCGAGATAACATTCAGCGGTCGGGGTAAGGATCGAGGCTTTGCTACAACAGATTCTGCAGGAAGAAGCGTCTTCGGGCGCAGGACCGTCACAGGTGTCGAAAATTCTTTGAGTACCACCTATGTCTTCCGGAATAACCTGTCGCTCAACCTGTGGACCCGGCATTACTGGTACCAAGGACATTATGATCAATATTTTCTGTTGCGTGAGGATGGATATCTTGATGAAACCAGCACCGATTACAAAGCCGACTTCAACTTTAATTCATTTAACATAGACCTTTCCTTTCGCTGGGAATTTGCGCCTGGCAGTAATGTCTCCCTGGTGTGGAAGAATGCACTTATCACAGAGGATCAGGAAGTTGCCGGAGGTTTTTTCGACAATTTCTCGCGTACGTTTGAACAGCCTCAGTTGAATAACCTCAGTTTGAAAATTCTGTATTATCTAGATTATCAAAACGTCCGGCAGTGGTTCCGGAAATCAAACAGTTAGACCATGGAAAAGCTGATATTGGAAGTAAATGATGTCTCCAGACGTTTCGGTGAATTAACTGTCTTGAGGTCAGTTAGTCTGGCTGTCTCGAAAGGTGAGGTGGTTACTATAACTGGTCCATCAGGAGCCGGTAAATCAACCTTGCTTCATATTCTGGGGACATTAGACAGGCCGAGCGAAGGAGAGGTACGGGTAGGCGGGGAATTGGTTACGCAACTCAATGATGCCCGGCTTTCGGCTTTTCGGAACAGGCACATTGGATTTGTGTTTCAGTTTCATCATCTGCTGCCTGAGTTTACATCGGTCGAGAATGTTAGCATCCCTGCATTTATTGCCGGGGAATCCCGCGAAAAAGCCCAACAAAGGGCTGTTGAACTATTGGAAAAACTGGGTCTTGGTCAGCGACTTCATCATAAACCCTCTGAACTCTCGGGTGGTGAGCAACAACGGGTCGCGGTGGCCCGTGCCCTGATCAACAATCCTGATGTTGTGCTGGCAGACGAACCTTCAGGGAATCTCGATACCAATGCTGCCAATCAGTTGCATCAACTCTTCTTTGATCTTCGCTCATCTATGCAACAAACCTTCGTCATCGTGACCCACAATCCGGAACTTGCAGCTCAGGCTGACCGTACCATTCACCTGACGGATGGCAGGGTGGTCGAATAATGCTTTCAGGGAAACCGGTATTCTTGATTGGGTTTGATTTTTTTTACTCCGGGCAGAACTGCTTTTTTAAATAAATTTTCAATCAAGTGTTCAGACTTTTGCTTTCAGGTATTTTCCTGTATAGCTCACTTTGCATTTTGCCAGGGCTTCAGGCGTTCCTTCAAACACAAGGTTTCCTCCTTCGTTTCCACCTTCGGGGCCAAGATCAATGACCCAGTCAGCCGATTTGATGATCTCGGGATTGTGTTCAATTACGATGATGGTGTGCCCTTTGTCGATCAGGGCATTGAAAGCGCTCATGAGCCTTGTGATGTCGTGAAAATGAAGACCTGTAGTTGGTTCGTCGAAAATGAACAGGGTTGATTTTTCTGTTTGTCCTTTCGATAAGAAAAATGCGAGTTTGACGCGCTGGGCTTCTCCTCCGCTAAGTGTACTCGATGACTGACCCAACTTCAGATAACCGAGGCCAACTTCCTGAAGCGGCAGGAGACGATTTGCAATCCGGCCTGCTGACCCCTTGTTTCCTTTCATGTTGTTAAAATGCTCAACTGCCTGGTCAATGGTCATGTCGAGTATGTCGCTGATGCTTTTATCATCAACTTTTACATCAAGTAATTCGTCCTTGAAGCGTTTTCCCTTGCAGGAATCGCACAGTAACTTGATGTCGGCCATGAATTGCATCTCAATACTCACAAAGCCTTCGCCTTCACATTCTTCACATCGTCCACCAGCTACGTTGAACGAAAAATATCCGGGTTTGTAGCCTCGAGTTACGGCCAAAGGTTGTTCTGCGTAAAGCGACCTGATCTCATCCCAGGCACCTACATAAGTTGCCGGATTTGAACGTGTGCTGCGGCCTATGGGATTCTGGTCGATGAGTTCGGCATCTTCAAGCTGGCGGTAGTCGCCTGATAGTCTTCCATAATGCCCCGTTTTTTCACCATACCCACCATAGATCTTTTTCAAAGCAGGATAAAGGACGCCTTTCACGAGAGATGTCTTACCCGAGCCACTCACGCCTGTTACTGCTGTGAGTATATGTAATGGAAATTTTACACTGATGTTTTTCAGGTTGTTTTCAGTTACCTGTTCAATTTCAACAAATTCTTTCCACTTCCGGCGACGCAGTGGCAGCGCAATCTTAAGAACCCCCGAAAGGTATTTCCCGGTGTAACTTTTTGTATCCTGCAGCAGTTCATGCAGATTTCCCTGGAACACCAGTTCTCCGCCACCATAACCGGCATTGGGGCCAATGTCAATGACCTGGTCGGCAGCTCTGATGATTTCTTCATCATGCTCAACCACTATGACTGTATTTCCTACATCGCGCAGATGTCTGAGCACATCGATCAGGCGGTTGGTATCCCGGGGATGAAGCCCGATACTGGGTTCATCAAGAATATACATTGACCCGACAAGGCTCGATCCTAGTGATGTTGCCAGATTAAGACGCTGAGATTCGCCCCCGCTCAAACTGTTTGACAACCTGTTAAGGGTAAGGTAACCCAAGCCAACATCATTAAGTACTTTTAGCCGGTTTTTAATTTCAATTAGTATTCTTTCGGCAACTTTTTGGTCTTGTGTCTGGAGTTTAACGGTATTAAAAAAGCCATACAAGGTGTCGATGGGCATGTTAACCAGTTCATGAATGGATAGTCCATTTACTTTAACGTACCCGGCATCTTTTCTAAGCCGCGCTCCTTTGCAATCAGGGCAGACCGTGCGTCCACGGTATCTTGAGAGCATCACGCGGTATTGTATTTTATAGAGGTTTTGCTCTACCATGGTAAAGAAATCGTCAATTCCCTCAACGCCGGCAGTACCTTGCCAGAGAAGTTTTTTTTGGCTTTCATCCAGGTCGGAATAGGGGCGATGGACAGGAAAACCGAACCGACCGGCATTATGAATGAAGGCATCTTTCCAGTCGCTCATTTTTTCTCCTTTCCAGCAGGCAACCGCTTCTTCGTAGATTGACAGGTTCTTGTCAGGGATGACGAGGTCTTCATCAATACCGATAATTGTTCCGAACCCTTCGCATCGCTTACATGCGCCATAGGGATTGTTGAAAGTGAAGAGATTGACGGTGGGCTCTTCGAAATTAATGCCATCGGCTTCAAATCTGTTGGTGAATAGCCGCTCTTGGCTTTCATCCCCTGTAAACCATTCGAGGATGCATTCACCATGTCCTTCAAAGAAGGCAGTTTGAACGCTGTCGGCTACCCTGGCTGAAAATTCGGCATCATCGGTTTTAACGGCCAGCCTGTCGAGCAAAATACTGATGTTTTTTGAGTCTTTGGCCTGTTGCAGTTCAGCCGAAATGTCTTCAATCCGCTTAAGTTCCTTCCCGATTCTAAGCCGTGTAAAACCTTGCTGAAGCAGTATTTCAGCCTGAACGGATATCGATCGGTCGGGCGGAAGCTTAAGGGGTGCATACACGGCGATTCGGGTTCCTTCGGCAAGGGTGGTGATGAAATCAACCACATCGGTTACCGATTCACGTTTTACAATATTTCCTGAAACTGGCGAAATGGTTTGGCCGATTCGTGCATATAGCAACTTCAAATACTCATAGATCTCTGAGGAGGTGCCAACTGTTGAGCGGGGATTCCGGCTGTTCACCTTCTGCTCTATCGCGATGGCAGGGGATATTCCTTTAATGTAATCTACATTGGGTTTGGTCATTTTTCCAAAAAACTGACGGGCGTATGCACTCAGGCTTTCAACGTAACGTCGCTGACCTTCGGCATAAAGTGTATCAAATGCTAATGACGATTTCCCTGAACCAGATAAACCCGTGACTACCACAAATTTGTTGCGGGGAATAGCCATTGAGATGTTTTTCAGGTTGTGTTGCCGTGCGCCTTTTATGAGTATATATTCTTTTGGATCAAGAGATTCGAAGTTGTTCACAATAATGCTTTTGATGAAACTGGGTGCAAAATTAGCATATATATCCTGCATCAGGAGATGCAGAAGAAAAACCTTTTTCAGGTTTTTTTTGGTAAAATGTTGCATTTAGTGATTTCTTCTCTATATTTGTACCGTCTAACCTGTCTAAATTGTTTTGCCTATAGCTTGACCTTTACCCTTTTTCAGTCATTCACTTTTTTAAAAAGGGAACTCATGAACCGTTGCGAATTAAGCGACCAGGAGTTGGTCAATAACTATTTTCTTGGCAATGAAACAAGCCTTGAAATTTTAATTAACCGTCATCGTTCACGTGTTTTTTCCTACCTTTTAATGGTAGTTAAAGACAAGTATCTTGCCGAGGATTTGTTTCAGGATACCTTTATTAAGGTTATCAATACCATCAAATCGGGAAGCTACAAGGAAGAGGGCAAATTTATCCAATGGGTGATGCGGATAGCGCATAACCTGACTATCGATCATTTCCGGAAATCAAAACGTTTTCCAACTGTCGAGTCAGGAGAGAATCAGGATATTTTTGAAACCCTGAACATGATGGATCCTTCGGTTGAGGATCGTCTGGTGACAGACCAGATTCACCGTGATGTAAGAAAATTGATTGAATACCTCCCAACAGAACAAAAGGAGGTGTTAATGATGCGCCATTATGGCGATTTAAGTTTTAAAGAGATTGCCGATAAGACTGATGTCAGCATTAATACTGCCTTGGGCAGGATGCGGTATGCATTGATAAACCTTCGAAAACTTGTTGCTCAACATCAGGTCATTCTTACGAGTTAAATTTTTACTTGGTAAAGAAATAAGCACAACTTTTTTGCGTTTAATGTTGGTAAAACGAATTGGTAACCAAATTAAATGCATGAAGAGATTCTTTACTTTACCCGAAGATGTTACTCTAATTCGTGATGATGACAAGGCTGGTTTGACCGGAAACAAGCGCTACCGTTTGTCGTTTACGATGCGGCTTCAACTGCTTACTTCGTACTCTGCTTCACTACAGGCAATGCGAAGCGTAACAGGAAACCTTTATTTGCTCTCACTGAATTAAAAACATGAAGAGGCTGTCTCATAAGTTGAGGCAGCCTCTTTTTCGAAATCAGATATACAGAAATGCTACTGCTACATGGTTGGGGTGTGGGATCATGTTCAAAAGTTGTGGGGGATGGAGGAAATAAAGACCTTTGCTGATAAATTTTAACGATTTATGGACAACTCCTATAGCACC
>MEOA01000049.1 GCA_001768515.1 Bacteroidetes bacterium GWE2_42_24
CATTACCGTTCATACTTCGTTCAATGAACAGTAAAAATTGCAATTTTTAAGAATTTCTGTTCAATGTCCGTTCATTGAAGATTAAGCAACCAGTATCACACTTTAAAACAGCTTGATAATCAAGTAAAAGAGAGACCAAAGTTAGGCCAAAGATATATCAAAGAGGGAACGGAGCCTTTTAGTACATATCTTTTTAGCGGGTTTACAGTATGTTAGGTGGATGTTTGTAGAGACGCACGACCCGTGCGTCTCTGCCATGACCATTGTCGTTTGTAGAGACGCGCGACCCGTGCGTCTTTACGATGACCGTTGTCGTTATTTGAAACGCACGACCCGTACGTCTCTACCAGAACCATTCATTGTTTATTTGGTTTCATGAATTATGTATATTAATCGATCGGATGTGGTAAACCGGATTCTTTATCTTTGCAAAAATTAACTGTTGTGAACGACTCCCCCTCAATGCTGTTGAGCAGACTCTACCAAAAGTGGAGTGGCTACTGGCCAGAAAAATGCGAACAATTACCTCAGTCGGGCTCTGATCGCCGGTATTATCGTCTGGGCCACCAGCAGACCACGGCTATCGGTGCTTTTAATACCGACCGCTCTGAAAACCTTGCCTTTACAACCTTCAGCCGTCACTTTCTCGGACAGGGGCTGCCGGTGCCCACCGTGCTGGCTGAAGACACCAATCAAAGAATCTATCTGCTGACCGATCTGGGAGATGTCACCTTTTATAGCTGGCTCACCAGCATTCGCGAACGCGATGGATTTTCGTCCGAAATCATCCGGCGTTACGAGATGGTGGTTGAACAGCTGCCCCTGTTTCAGGTGAAGGGGGGCGATGGGCTCGATTTTTCGGTTTGCTATCCCCGGGCTGCCTTCGATAGTCGCTCGATGCACTGGGATCTGAATTATTTCAAATATTACTTTCTGAAGCTGGCTCATATTCCTTTTGATGAGCAGAAACTGGAGGATGATTTCAATCGTTTTTCTCAGATGTTGCTTCAGGCCGACGGGCAATACTTTCTCTACCGTGATTTCCAGAGCCGGAACATCATGATTCACGACGACAGGCTATGGTTTATCGACTACCAGGGAGGGCGAAGGGGTGCCCTGCCTTATGATCTGGCGTCGTTGCTCTACGATGCCAAAGCCGATATCCCGGAGGAAGTCCGCCTGCACCTTTTGGAGCATTATCTCGATAAATTGGGTACCCTCATCCCTATCGACAGGATAGATTTTAAAAAACAATTTTACGGTTTTGTTCTTATTCGCATTCTTCAGGCGTTGGGGGCCTACGGCTTCAGGGGTTTCTACGAGCAAAAAAACCATTTTCTGCTAAGCATTCCTTATGCCCTCGGCAATCTGCAGAATCTTCTGGCAGCGGGATTGTTGCCTGAAGGCTTGCCTGAGCTTTACTCCATTCTCAACCATATAGTTAACAAGCAAGAACTAATGGAATACGGGAAGAAACACACAAATCTTACTGTGAGCATCTGGAGCTTTAGCTACATGAAAGGCATTCCTGCCGACCCCACCGGTAATGGAGGAGGCTTTGTCTTCGACTGTCGTGGATTACCCAATCCGGGACGCATCGATACATTAAAAGCCTATACCGGAAATGACACTCCCGTCATCGGCTACCTCGAACAACAGGAAGTTGTTTCAGAATTCGCCGCCGGGACACAGGTGCTGGTTGGGCGTACCATTAGCAACTACCTGATGCGGGGCTTCAACCATCTGATGGTTTCGTATGGATGTACAGGCGGCCGGCACAGGTCGGTCTACATGGCAAACCAAATGAAAACCTACATTGAAAAAAACTTCGGGGTAGAAGTGACGCTGCATCATCGGGAACAATTGTTACCTTGACCATTGAGCAAAATGGTGAGCAGATTGTTTACCAGTAAAATGATTACTATGTCGAAGAAAGAATGTAGTGCAGATACGGCTCCCCATAAGAAAGACGCCCGCTACCGCTGCCGGAAATGTGGCGCCGAGGTGATGAAGAAAGAGAACCTCTGCAAACCCGAAAAGATAAAATAAACAATGAGTAAGCCTTTTCAGGCCATGATATTCGCGGCAGGTCGCGGAACACGACTTAAACCAATCACCGATTCGATACCCAAAGCCCTTGTCAGGGTTGGTTCTAAAACCATGTTCGACCATGTGGCCGAAAGGTTACTTGAGGCTGGGGCATCGCGGCTGGTTGTAAATGTACATCATCTGGGAGGCCTCATTGTTGATCACATCAGGAAACACTATGCCGGGGTGCCGGTGTACGTTAGTTATGAACCCGACGAACTCCTCGAAACTGGCGGAGGGCTCAAGAAAGCAGCGCATCTCCTAATTCCTGATTTACCGGTTATTATTCACAACGTGGATGTACTCAGCGACATCGATTTCGGCAGTTTGCTGGATTATCATCTGACAAATCAGGCACTTGCAACCCTGGCTGTGAGGTCACGTGAAACCGCCAGGTATTTTTTGTTTGATGCAGACAACCGGTTGCGCGGTTGGGAAAACACGAAAACCGATCAGCAGATCGTTCCATTGCCCGCTGAGGCAACGTTGATAAGAAAAGCTTTTAGTGGTATTCATGTAGTGGGGCAACAAATCTTCAATCATTTCCCTCCCGAACAGCGTTTCCCGATGGTTGACCTCTACCTGAAGTTGTGCGCTGAAGAAAAGATCATAGGATTTGATCACACTGCCGGCTACTGGACAGATATCGGGAAACCGGAAGAATTAGCAGCGGCTGAAAGGCTTATTGCAAAGAATGAGTCAGTTTAAGCATGAATGCCAGTGTAAGAATGGCATTAGGACATTTCCGACGTACTTGCATTGACATTGTCCTGTCATGTTTACTTTACTAAAAGGAACAAGGCTTAGCCCACGGTGAGAAGATCTTGTTCCGGTCGCGATCGCGGGTCAAAGTTAAAGTCAAAGTCACCCCTATAGCTATGGGGCTCGACATTAACATTGACTGCTGGCGCGAGATGTTGTCAGCGCAAATGTTTCACGTAGAACCACAGAGGTCCATGGAGGGGCACAACGTTAAGAAAGATTTTACTATGTAATCAGCCCCGTGCCCCACGGTCACTAACTGTAGCCAATGCCAATGCCAAAGTCAAGGTTAAAGTCAAAGTTAAAGTCAACCCTAGCACCCGACATAAAAAAACCGGCCGGAAGCATATCACCGGACGGTTAAACAACAAGGCTCCCGGTCTCATACCGGGTGAAATGGAAACAGGAAACAGCAAATCAGAATTTCTTCTTATCTTTCTTTTCCTTCTTGGCTTCACGCTTTTCTTTCAACGTCTTGGTGGGTTCTTTTTTCGACTCCTTGGTCGGGGATTTTTCTTTTGACATATCCTTCTGATTTAAAATTTTAGCAAAGATACGACTGAAACCAATGCCAGTGCAAGTAAAGGAGAAATAACATTATTCCTTTACGTGCTGTAACCATACAAATCGGTAAAGTGAATTATCATCGTCGGGCACATATTACTTAAACAATTCCATTAAATAATAGACAAAAGGTCGGATTTGCTCAAAATTATCCTTAAGTTTGCTATGTAAACCGTCGAAAACTGTTTTTATTTAAATCGAACACCATGCGTAAAGTTATATTAGTCCCTACCGATTTTTCCGAAATCTGCGGAAACGCGGCACAGCATGCAGCTATACTGGCTGAAGTGTTTGGCACCGATCTTTGCCTGATACATGCACTGAATCATTACTCCCGGAAATGGCTCGATGAGAATAGTTACGATGAGGATATGATTCGTGAAATGTTGCGTCGCGAGGCCAGCCGTCTTACACTTGGCCGTGAAATAGATGTCCAGACACTGATGGTTAGCGGGACCATCTACGATGCGATCCCGGAAGCCATCGAAATGACCGATGCCATCCTTAACGTGATGGGAACTCATGGCAAGTCGGGATTTCAACACATCACAGGAGCCAAGATTCTCAGGGTGATTACCGCTATGCCCATCCCGACGCTGGTATTTCAGAAAAGAAATTTTAATCATTTCGATAAGGTTATGCTGCCGCTGAATGTATTCAGACGTTGGCGCAACAAACTGGAGACAGCCATCCGCATCTGCAGGCTTTTCAAATGCACACTGTTTATCACTGAGACCAATCCCGGTGTTGTGCATCCTGAGGAATACCGTAACAGAATAGAAGAAATTGCAAGAATTCTTACCGAAGCTGATATTGACTTCATTCTGGTACCCGGGCAACCCGATGGTGATTACGACAAGGTAATCTTAAACAAAGCCATAAGCGCACGGATTAAAATGATAGTGCTTATGAGCGATGAAGAAGAAGGAGGCAACCATTTCAAACCAGGGCCCTGGGATGAAAAACTGATATTCAACGAAGAACAGATTCCGGTGCTTTGTCTGAATCCCTTCATGCATAACATGTTTGACATCGGAGGATGACACACATGAGGTATCATTTCAATTGATAGATCAATAAAAAACATGGTGACAATGGCGACACTAAAACCTCATCAGGAAAAGGGACAATGCCTGCTGATGAATACTTTGCCAGAGTCGCAGCATCCTCTTGTTTATACAGTACCGATGGCCTCTCACCTTGCCGTTTGCAATCTATTGCATTCAGCAAAAGAAAATTGCACTGCTAAAAGAGCAAACAACAACAGTTCATCCTTCTTTCAGAATGGCAACAACTGGTTCTATCCCATGCAGCTCTATTAATCAACAAACAAAGCAAGGATGAGTACTTCGAATAATGATCAATCTGACAGTACTGAATTAACCCGGCTGCAAAAGAGGATACAAGAGATGGAGCAGCAGATCAGGCATTTGAAAGTAACAGAAGCTATGCTGACCGAAAGCAGAGAGCATTACCAGACAACCCTTCAATCAATCGGAGATGCTGTGATCACAACCGACAAATCAGGGCTGATAACCGGTTTGAATCCAGCAGCAGAATCACTCACGGGATGGGATCATACAAAGGCTGTTGGCCAGTCAGTGGAAGCAGTATTCAATACTTCAAACGTCACCACTGGTGAAAAAACAGAAAGCACGGTAAAGAAAGTACTGGAGTCGGGGCAGGTAGTTACCATGGCCAACCATACCAAACTCATCGCTGCCGATGGCAGGGAATACCATATTTCAGATTCCGGGGCTCCCATCCGAAATAAAGAAGGTGCTATTACCGGCGTAGTATTGGTTTTTCGCGACGTAACAGAGAGTTACATGATGCGTGAAAAAATAAGAGTCAACGAAACCAACTACCATTACCTATTTGAGCACAACCCACATCCGATGTTGGTGTACGATTTGAACACGTTGAAGTTCCTGGCCGTCAACGACACAGCACTCGTCAAATATGGTTACACCAGAGAAGAATTTATGGAGTTGAGTGTGCTTGACATCAGACCAGATGATGAAAAGGAAAAGCTAATGCAAAACATCATCACCTCCACGCAGCCCATCCAGCAATCGAAGTATTGGAAACACAAGTTGAAAGATGGCACACTGATCTATGTGGACATCCATTCACACAGTCTGCGATATTTGGGCAGAGAAGCCCGGCTGGTAGTTGTTCTGGATGTAACAGAACGTGCAAGGGCAGAACAAGAATTAGCCGAAAGCGAAGAACGCTTCTACAGCCTTTTCAACGACAGTCCGATTCCATCATCAATCAACCGTAGTACTGATCATATCCTGACTGAAGTAAACTTAGCCTGGTGTGTGTTTTTCGGATACACCCATCATGAAGCGATCGGGCACTCCCTTGAGGAATTGCATATAATCAGAGCCGATGAACCGGCTCATCACCTTGAACCAGGCAATCAGGAAAACCCGACAACCAGCATGGAGGCTACCGTACACACCAAATCAGGTGACAAAAAACAGGCAATCATCTATTTCAATCAACTCAGGGCAGGTGATCAACTTTATCTGGTTCATCAAATCGTTAATATAACCGAACGCATTGAAGCCGAGAATAAAATCAGAGAGAAAGACATTCAATTTCGCAAACTTTCGGCCAATCTTCCCGACATGATTTATCAATTCACCCGAAAAACAGATGGTTCGTATAGTGTCCCGATTTCTTCGGAAGGGATATGGAACATCTTCGGGTGCAAGCATGAAGATGTGCGTGAGGACTTTGATCCCATTGTCAGGGTAATACATCCTGATGATGCTGCCCGGGTCATGAACGACATCAGGTATTCCGAGGCGAATCTATCAGATTTCACCTGCGAATTCCGGGTAAAAGTACCCGACCGGCCCCTTAAATGGATATTCTCAAGGTCTACGCCAGAACTATTGCCTGATGGGAGCATTACATGGTATGGATTTATTGCCAACATCACAGACAAAAAGAACTATGAGGAGGCACTATTGAAAGCAAAAGAAAAAGCCGAGGAGAGTGACCGGCTGAAATCAGCATTTCTGGCTAATATGAGTCATGAGATACGAACACCCATGAATGGAATCATGGGCTTTACAGAATTACTGCGTGAACCAGATCTTGATAGCGACAACAAAAACAACTTCATTGAAATTATTCACAAAAGCGGGCAACGAATGCTCGATACATTGAACGATATTATCGAGATGTCGCAAATTGAGGCCGGCGTCGTTTCCATAAATCCTACACCTGTAGATATGGAAAGCCTTTTAAGTGAACTAACAGATTTTTATCAAAGGGAAGCCAAACGAAAGAATTTAATCCTGACTTTTGAAAAACCTGCGAGAAAAGAAAGCATAATCATCACCACCGACGAGAGTAAAATCTCCTCTATCATCTCGAACCTCATCAAAAATGCCATCATCTATACACGAAGAGGAGTCATCAAGGTGGGTATGCATTCCCGCGATGAAACGCTGACAATCTTTGTAAGCGATACAGGAATAGGAATACCAGCCAACAGACAGGCTGCTGTTTTCCAACGCTTTGAACAAGTAGATATTTCAATGACACGCCCTTTCGAAGGATCAGGACTGGGGCTCGCGATTACAAAAAACTATGTCGAACTGTTGGGGGGTAATATAAGGCTGGTCTCAGTCGAGAATGAGGGCTCCACGTTTTACGTTGAACTACCTTGCAAAGGAGAAAAGAACAGCCGGGCAGAAACATTACAAAATGAGAAACCCATAGAAATAAAACCAGCCGGCAATTCCATTTCCGGTTTAAAAATCCTGATCGCTGAGGATGATGAACCAAGTTATACATACCTGTCGACGATCCTCAAGGCTGAGAGATGTGAAGTTCTCCACTGTTCAACAGGGACACAGGCGCTCGAATATTGCCGGAATCATCCCGATACTGATTTGATATTAATGGACATCAAAATGCCAGGGATGGATGGTTATGAAGCCACCCGCAGGATCAGGGAATTTAACAAACACGTCGTCATTATTGCCCAAACCGGGCTTGCACTGACTGACGACAGAGCAAAAGCACTTGCGGCCGGATGCAACGAATACATCACTAAGCCCATCAACCGAAAAAAGCTGGAAGAACTCATCTACGCCTTTACAAACGCGAAGAAGAAGTAAAATTACGATAAAGAAAACGCCTTAATACTAGTTGCAGAATTTAAGCAGGCCCCAATTCCGGATTAACAGCCTGATATTCTTCCTGAGACACAACGGTTACCCTAATGACAGAGGAAGTTACTATAAGAATAAAGCCAACAAATCAACAGACATAGACACATTCAAATAAGAAAATCTGATGTGAGGATATAGCACAAAAAGAAAATTTTCTTATGTTTGCAATAAGTGCAATTCATCTGTTATTAAGAACCAAACGCACTTGCGCATCCTTCAGGTGATCGGGGGAAATCAGGCAAAAAGCAGTGTTTCATCAGATAAACTACTCAGACAGTTTTACACAACCAAACTATCAACTCCTAAATTCTTAAACATGAAAAAAATTCTTCTGGTTATTTTCGTACTCTATGCATCGCTTGCACAAGCTGGATATAAGAAAGGAAAGATAATTTTCCTGAATGGCGACATCAAAGAGGGTTATGTCGAATATTTCGAATTGGCAACCGAAAACAAAGTATCATTTAAGGCGACTCTGCAAGGTGAGAAAGAGAAGTTAAAAAGTGACGACCTGAAGGAAATTATCTGGGATATGGGGAATGGAAAACACAAAAGGATCCTTCGTTTAAAATACGCTGAAATCAGAAACAAAGAAGGCCGTTTAAAAATATTCGACGACAAATCCTGGTTCAGTGTAATTTACGCAGGAGATTTCGAAGTAGTAAGTTTCCGTACTACCGGCAAAGGCCTGAACGCCGAGTCGCATTGCATCCACTGGAAAAACGATGATTACGCTACCATGCTGGCAATGGCCGGAAATGTAATTGGAAGGAAGAAGATTATTCGCGACAGAGGACCTCATATTTTCAAGGGCAAATGCGATACACTGGCCGACGCGCTGAAAAACAAAACCTTCGAACCGAACAACATCGACGAACTAATTGCATGGTATGAAAAGAACTGTGGGAATGAATAGTTTTGTCAGTTTAAGTATCAGGTCAGAGTTCTATTGATCTATCAATGTCTCCAGGTATCTGAAGGCTAAGCCTGACAGTTGACAGCCATCCATTAACTATTATGACCCAGCAGTTTTAAATTTGCAGGTTTAAAGTCATTACAGCCAAAACGAGTTTTATGAACGAAACAATGTTACTTCGCGAGAAAGAGGTTATCCCGGACGACCATACACTGGAAATGGCTATGGGAATCGTTTACCCGGTCTACCATAAATTGATGAATATCATCAAATCAGAAGCTAATGGGTTAACCTGCCAGTGGAACTATTACAATGACGGAAAAGCCTGGCTGATGAAGGCTGTCTGGAAAAAGAAAACAGTTTTTTGGCTTTCGGTTTGGGAAGGGTATTTCAAAGTTGGTTTTTTCTTCACAGAAAAGACAATAACAGGGATTCACGAGCTACCAATCTCTCAGATGATCAAGGATAGTATACCAGATGCCCGACCTGTTGGCAGGCTAATTCCGTTAAGTATAAATGTGGAGAAAACGGATCAGACAGATGATCTCATACAACTGGTCAACTACAAAAAACACTTAAAATAAACCGATTAGTTAAAAGGAAGAGACAAGCATTACACAAAATTCTTCTCCACCCATGCCTGAAAGATCTCTTTGTACTGATCGCTGACCGGGATATGAATTTCACCGTAAATGATCCGTTGCCGCTCGATGAGTTCGATGCGGTTAAGATTTACAATGAATGACCTGTGTACCCGCATAAAACGCTCTGCAGGAAGCCTTGATTCCATAGCCTTGAGCGTAGTAAGTGATAATAAGGGCCTCGGCTGTCCGTACAGGAATACCTTCACATAATCTTTCAAGCCCTCAACATAGAGGATTTCATTAAAATTGATCCTATGGATTTTATAGTCCGACTTTAAGAAAAGGAAGTCGTTGTTTGCTTCAACCACAACTTCATTTCTTGGCTGAAAAGCCATGCGGTCGCGTAATTTCATTGCCGCGCGCAGAAACTCCTCATAACCGAATGGCTTCAGCAGATAATCAACCACATCGAGTTTAAAGCCTTCGATAGCATACTGTTCAAAAGCGGTTGTGAAAATGATTTTAGCCCCCCCGTTAAGAAGTCTGGCAAATTCGGTACCACTCAAATGAGGCATCTGAATGTCAAGAAATATTGCATCGACTTCATTTTGCTGAAGAAACTCGATAGCGCTGACAGGATTATCAAAACTGGCAGCAAGTTCCAGAAAGGGTGTGCGAATAATGTACCCCGTAACGAGTTTAAGAGCGAGTGGTTCGTCATCAATGGCAATGGTTCTGATCATGACTTCGCTTTTAGCAGGGTAATATTTAGTGTAACAACATACTCATTTGTTGATGCTTCTGTCGACAACAGATGATTCTTGCCATAGATCAGCGCGAGTCGTTTTCGTACGTTTTCGAGTCCGATGCCACCAGTTTTATTTTCTGATTCGGTATCATTAAAGCGGGAGTTGGCACATCTAAAATGGATCCCTTCTGACTGACACTCCATCGCGATATGGATAAATGACGGCTCCCGGTAACTCACACCATGTTTGAAGGCATTCTCAACAAACGGGATAAACAGCAGGGGTGGTATTTCAATGTTTTCGAAGGTGGTGGGCATGGTTACCGACACAGCAACCTTGTCAGAAAGTCTGAGACGCATCAGATCGATATAGTCATTTAAAAATTCTATCTCACGCTTCAAAGGAGTCGCTTCATGGTTGGTTTCATAGAGGAGGTATCGCATCAGACGCGAAAGTTTCAGGATGGCCTGCTGCGATGCCCCAGTATCGATTTCAGTGAGTGCATAAATGTTGTTGAGCGTATTGAAGAAGAAATGAGGACTAATCTGGTTTTTCAATAACGACAGTTCAGTAGCCAGGTGCTGCTTTTCGAGCTCCCTCCCTTCCTTTTCTCTCTTTGCCAATGCTTCTGCAAGTCGCAACCCGAGGGCGGTTCCTGCAAGCAAAAGATTTATGGTAATGAACCCGATTGCATGAAATTCTTTTGAAGGAGGCTTTAACCTTACCCCTTGCCCGGCCATGACCTTTGTAACGGAATCCATCATCTGGCGAAAATGATCATCAGGGAATAACCGGTGTGACAGGTAATCATCAAGGAGATAAATCGTGAGGGTTTCCGCCATAATAAGTAAAAGAAATAGCCAGCGCTTCCCTGTCATGTAAAACTTCGGTACCAGAAAAAGGTAGCAGGTGTAAAAAAACAAACCGTAGAGTCCAACCCTGAGGTAGAAGCGTCCCAAAAAGGCACTTGTGCTCTCGATTGTGCCCGACATCAAAATGAGCGGAACGAAAAGGATCAGGAGCACCACCAGAAGGTGCATCACCAACTCCATGCTTTTACCGGGTATCAGATTGCGTATCATTATTTACTGGTTATTCGGGTTTCAAAGATAAGAATCAATGGTCAATGTTAAGGGTTCATTTATGCATTTGGCAGAAACCAACCCTGAACATATAGACCGAAAACACATGAAACTATTCATACCGTAGTGCATCGATGGGATTCAAGCCCGAAGCTTTTCTGGCCGGATACCAACCAAAGAAGATGCCGATAGCTGTACATACAAGAAAGGAGAGAATGACTGCGGCAGGCATTACGACCACAGGCCATCCGGTGAAAATAGCAATCACTTTAGAAGAACCAATACCCACCAGTATTCCCAATATACCTCCAATAATACTCAACAGCATTGATTCAATAAGGAACTGCATCAGTATATCAATACCCCTGCCGCCGATTGACATACGCAGACCGATCTCACGAGTGCGCTCGGTTACCGAAACATACATGATATTCATGATGCCAATACCCCCTACCAATAAAGAAATTCCGGCAATGGCACCCAGAAGTATCGTAAGCACATTACTGATAGAGCTAAAAGTGTTAACGAGTTCCTGCTGGGTTCTGATCTGGAAATCGTCATCTTCCCCATCACGCAAATGGTGAGATTGCCGCAGTGCAGCAGTCATCTCAGCCGATGCATTCGTTGTAAGTGCTTCGCTCGCGGCAGAGGCATAGATACCCTGTACATGCGTGATAGCCAAAATACGCTTCTGGACAGTAGTATAGGGTCCTAGAATTAAATCATCCTGATCCTGACCAAAGGTATTTTCACCTTTTTCTGACAAAACCCCGATAATCTTCAGCGGGATACTGCGGAACCTGATACTCCGGCCAATAGGATCGACTCCTTTGCCGAACAGGTTGTCCACTACAGTCTGCCCCACGACGATCACCTTGGCTGCTGTCTTCACTTCCTGAGCATTAAACATGCGACCTGAAGAGACCTGGAATTTCTTAATCCCGAGGTAACCCACATCAACACCATAGAACGATGTAGGCCAGTTTTCTGAGCCATAGACGACTTGTCCTGATGAGCGCACTTCAGGTGATACGGCCAATACAGAAGGGCATTGCTTTGCAATAGCAAGCGCATCGGCCACTTCAAGGCTCTGCATCGAGCTGCCTCCCTGGTTTACACCACCCATCTGCTGTGAAGCCGGCATCACAATTACCATATTCGAACCCATCGAGCTAATCTGATTCTGGATGCTCTGCTTCGATCCCTGACCAATGGCCAGCATCGCGATAACAGAAGCAACCCCGATAATGATGCCCAACATGGTAAGAAACGCCCTGAACTTATTCCGCCGTAAAGCATACAAGGCTACTCTTATAAGATTTGCTATATTCATAACAACGTTATTATTTCAAAATCAATAGAATTACTATTTGTCAAACCCGAGGGTTATGTATTGCCGGGGTTGTTCTGTATTGGATTATTTATCCTTTCGATTGTTCATTTACAAGAGCTAAACAAATAATCCAATAAGCACAACATTTGGCATCTCCCCGCTACACTTCCTGCTCAACCGGAAGAGTTTCCAGAATGGCTCTTGCATTATGCTTTTCGGTAACGAGGGCATCACGAAGGATATGCCCATCGCGAAAAAGAATGTTTCGTCCGGTCAGCCGTGCAATATCAGGTTCATGTGTTACAAAGACAATGGTCTTTCCTTTTTGGTTAAGCTCCTGAAACAAAGCCATAACTTCATAAGATGTACGGGAATCCAGGTTCCCGGTAGCTTCATCGGCAAGGATTACCACGGGGTCATTTACCAGCGCGCGGGCAATGGCTACTCTTTGTTGCTGCCCACCCGAAAGTTGATTGGGCATGTGATCCATACGGTCGGCCAAACCCACCGCGTTGAGTGCGTCGATGGCCCGCTCCTTCCGTTCACGCGCGCTGACAAAAGTATTGTAATAGAGAGGAAGCTCAACATTCTCAAGCGCCGAAGTACGCGGTAAAAGATTATAAGACTGAAAAACGAAACCGAGCTTTCTGTTACGCAGCCTGGCTAATTCATTCCGGCTCAAAGCGCTGATATCTGTACCATCAAGGGTATAGTTCCCGGAGGTGGGCTTATCGAGACAGCCCAGGATATTGAGCATCGTTGATTTACCACTGCCACTTGTTCCCATGATAGCAACAAATTCTCCTTCCTGAATGCTCATATCTATGCCTCGTAATGCGTGAACTGTAATGTCGCCCACGTAAAAATCTTTACGAAGCTGCTTTATTTCGATGATTGTTTTACTCATGATCTTGGAGGTTCAGAATTTTTAGTATTTTTTCCACCTGATGGCCGTTTAGGCATGAAAGGGCTGGATGAGGATCCATTTCCGGCAGCCGATTTTGTAATTTCAACTATTATATCCTCACCTCCTTCAAGTCCTGAAATTACTTCAATATTCGTCCCATCGTTAATGCCGGTCACTACCTGTTTCGGCTTAAAGTTACTTCCGTCATATAACCATATCGTACAAAGATTTCCTGTGTCGGCTGTGCGTGAAGCCGTTCTGCCAGGCCCCATAAGGCTGTCAGCAGGCCAGAACTTCATTGCCTTGGTGGCCAGCAAAACTGTATTGTCAGACTTCTCTGTCACAATAGTAATGTTGGCTGTCATACCAGGCATCAGTTTCAGCTTAGGATTGGGCGCATTGATGATTACAGTATAGGTAACCACATTTGAGGTTGTTGTAGGTTTTAATCTCACCTGTGACACATCCCCTTCAAAATTGTCGTCGGGGAAGGCATCCACTGTAAAGCTAACTTTCTGTCCAAGCTTAACCTGCCCAATGTCGGCTTCATCAACGTCGGCCTGAACCTCCATCTGGGTAAGGTCGTTGGCTATTGAAAATAACTCAGGGGTATTAAAACTGGCAGCCACCGTCTGTCCTTCATCAACAGCTCTGTTAAGCACCACACCATCGATTGGAGAATAGATTGTTGCATACGAGAGGTTGGTGAGTGAACGCTGGTGTTCCGATTCAGCCATCTTAAAAGAGGCTTCTGTCCGCGACAGGTTGTACTGCGCCTGATCGAAGTCATCGCGAGAAATAAGCTGCTTGTCCCACAAAGCTTTGGTCCTTTCAAAAGTTGCCTTTTGGTAAGTAAGTTCCGCTTTCGCTGAAGCTACCTGTGCAGCCGTCTGACTGGCCTGTGCCTGTAAAGCAGTCTCATCAATACGGGCCAGTAATTGTCCCTTCTTCACATGACTGTTAAAATCCACGAAAATCTCTTCAATGGTTCCCGATACTTGCGTACCAACAGTAACGGTTTTAATGGCTTCGATAGTACCGGTTGCGGTAACGGTATTGCTGATGCTTCCTTTTTCAGCCTTCACTGTTTCAACGGAGTAACCCAATTGCTTGGTACCGCAGGAGATCACCAGCCCGACAGCCAAAACAATGGCTGCACCAAAAATGATAAGGACGTTTCTAGTTCTTGATTTCATAATTTGTATGAATTAAAATGTAATTGATTTACCAGAATAAAAATCGAGTGCCTTCAGACTGTAGATTAAGTTATAACGAGCCTGCAGCCGTGCACTCTCGGCGCTGATAAGACTGGTCTTCTGCACAAGAAAATCGACTGTATTGATCAACCCGTTGGAAAACCGTTCCGAGGCCACTTCATACGAAGCATTGGCAGCATTGTACTGTTGTCCTGCCGATTGGAACTCAGCGCTTGAAGCAGTGACATCAAGACAGGCATTTTCGATGTTCTTTCTTAATTGATTATTGGTAGTCTGTCCATCAAGTTTTGTGATCTCACTTCGGATACGGGCAGTAGCTACCTGTGACTTTATTTCCCCCCGGCTGAAGATGGGAACAGAAAGCGTCAGCCCCAGAGTAGGGCTAAGATTATGTTCAAGTTGTGAACTGAAGTTAAGCTGTTGAACGTTGTCGGTATAATTTGTAGACAGTCCTGCATCAAGTGACAGCGAGGGTAATGCATCTGCTTTTGCAAGATCAATCTCCATCCCGGCAGCCTTAGTCTTCAGGGCTGCACTCTTTATCTCAGGTTTCACTTCAAGAGCACGGGCATAAACATCAGAGGCTTCAGGCGATGCAAGGGGGGGCTGTACCGAGCTCATATCAGGTGTTACAATGGTAAAGTTGTCGTTGATGGGATACTCCATGAGTTGCATCAGCGTGATACGATTGGTTGCCAACTGATTGCGGGCAGTTGTCAGGGTAAGTTCTTCAGTGGCAAACTGCGACTCAACCTGAAGATAGTCGGCTCGTGCGATGGTGCCGATACTGAGTCTTTCAGCAGCCAGATTAAGTTGCGAGCGGGTCAATTCAACCTGTCGTTTAGCATTTTCAACCTGCTCGGCAGAATAAAGCACCTGTGTGTAAGCACCAAGTACCTGTAAGGCAATATTCTCACGCTGGGCTTCTGTATCAAACTGACCGGCTTTATAGTCGATTTCTGCCTGCTCGATTGCCTTTGTTGTCTTTAATCCATTGAACAAGTTCATCGAAGCATTCACCCCCAGCGAAGTAGACGCATTGCCTTCATAGGCCCAGTTGCCTGTAGTAGCCGACTGAACATCATTCCATGAAAAATTCTGACGGGCTGAAGCTTCAACAGAAGGAAAGCGCGAGGTGCGCAACTGATTGGTCGTTACCAGGCTAATATCAGTATTCAAATCGCTCTGTCTCACAACAATGTTGTGCTCTAATGCGTATTCGATGCAGCGGCTAAGTGAGAATGAGCTCGTTGTGCTATCGTTCTGAGCGGCGCACTGCAATGCCGACAGAAAAACAAGAGCCATGGATAATAATTTGTTTCGTTTCATAATCTGAATCATTGATGAAGCAAAAGTATCCTGATCACGTGCGGGCTACCAAATGAAATAGACCAATGACCCGATTTCACCGACCAATGGCCGGAATTTAATTACCCAAATAGACGTATTGATTTTCACAAGCTTTATACTGCCCCCATAAACATCAGGTAATTGTTTTAAAACGATGTATGAGCAAAATCATAATATTACGATCGATCAACACTTTGCAAGCCTTACTGCTGGAGTACAGCAATTGCTCAGACCACTTTATAAAGTAGTTACCTATACACCACTGAAGCTATAAAAGTCATCTGTTTCAAAATGCCGGTAATCAAGATTAATAGCATCCGGAATCTTTTAACAGTCTACAAAAACACAACAGGTTCTACCCAACACTTTCAGCCGCCAAAGGCATAATTAAATGGAGAGAGGGGAACCATCAGGGCAAAATATCAGCACAAATCCTAACACATCTTCCCCTGTCTGTAAGACGGAGCCATAAATGATGCCTATAAGGACGCAGAAAAACAGATTGATAAACGAAAAGAAAGGTAATGGTATCGTATTTAAACCATACGCCACAAAGGAGCCAGCCGCCTTCCTGATATTGTAAACAAACAGATATAAAGCTTGCTTCCGGGCAACCTCTTCAACGATGTGGGGTTTAATTCTTAGAATGGCCAATTGTAAGACGAATCATATTTAGTTAATTAATGCTAAAAAAAACCCATATCGATGTCTAATCCGGTCAGAATCTATATCTTTGCATTTTGAGAATCGAATCATTATTGGTTAATATATATTTCTAAATCTATGAAGCACAGATTTCTACTTATTGTCACCCTGATAGCCTTTTCGCTGGGGACATTCGCTGCAAAAGTCGAAATAAGTGAAGCAAGGTCACTCGCTCTTCGCTTTTTCGCTCAAAACACCAACGCTGATGCCGCATCACTCAGGATCAGTCAGGAATTTATCACCACCGGCCGTACAGGTGAGGCTTATTACGTCTTCAACCTGAGTGAGGGTGGTTTTATCATCTTTTCAGCCGAAGATACATACGTACCAGTAATCGGTTATGCCACACGCGGACAATATGACCCCAATCACATGCCAATTGGTTACGATGGCTTCATGCAAAACTATACCAATCAGATCGATTTTCTACGTGAGAATCTAACAGAACAGACCTCCGAAATCTCTGGTGCCTGGCAGAATCTGCGTCAGAATAATCCGCTGACTAAAAACGGAGCCAAAGGTGTTGAGCCACTTCTGATCGGCACATGGAATCAGGACGATCCTTACAATTACCATTGCCCATACGATGCAGCGGGTCCTGGTGACCATGTATATTCGGGTTGTGTTGCCACTGCCATGAGCCAGATTATGTATTACTGGCGTTGGCCCAATCAGGGACAGGGAACCGCATCATACTATCATATTGATTATGGCACACTTACTGCTAACTTTGGGGCAACTGAATATCATTTTGACGGGATGCTTCACAACAGTGATTCTAAATACAATTATTACGATGCTGAACTTCAGTATCAGGCAGGTGTATCTGTCCGAATGGATTATGGCCCTGATGGCTCAGGTGCCCAGTCGAACAAAGTACCTTCTGCTATGATCAACAATTTCAGGTATGCCACTTCCGCTAACTATCTCGAAAAACAAAGTTATTCTCAAAGTGTTTGGGAAAGCAAAATCAAGGCTGATATCGACCTTGGTCACCCGATTTATTACTCCGGAAATGACGGAACTACCGGCCATGCATTTGTTCTCTGCGGTTATGACGACAACTCGCCCACCAATTACTATTTCAATTTTGGATGGAGTGGCTCAGGTAACGGTTACTACAACCTGACCAATGTAGGTGGGTTTTACAATGGGCAGGCTATGGTCAGCCAGATTGTTCCTGCATCTGGGTACCCCATCCTTCCAAATCCAACCAACGAAATTACCTTTCTTGACGGAACCATTGAAGACGGTAGCGGTCCTGTGGCTGATTATGCCAGCAATACCGATTACAAATGGCTTATCAATCCGCAGACTGCTGAAGACTCAGTTGTTAAACTTTCGATCACTGCTAAACGATTTGACCTTGGTGCAGGTGATGTAGTAAGAATTTATGATGGAGCCGATGTAAATGCACCTCTTCTGGCCGAATTCAGTGCTGCCAATCCTCCTACCGACCTTAACACCACCGGCAATAAAGCCCTCCTTCATTTTATTTCCGATGGCTCATCAAACGCGAATGGCTTCATCTTTGAATACACCTCGACATTACCTTCATACTGCAATGGAACGACCATGCTGACCGATGTTACCGGTACGCTCAACGACGGAAGTAATGGATTCAATTACAGAGCAAATACAAGCTGCTTCTTTAAGATCCAGCCCCAGTATGCCTCTGAAATCACCCTTTATTTTAATTACTTTGGCACTGCCGATGAAAATGACTACCTGAAGGTTATCAATAATTCCAATTCTGCAACACTGGCCGTACTTACAGGAAGCTATACAAATCCTCCAAGTCCAATCGTGGTTGAAGGTGGCAAAGCTTACCTGTTGTGGCGTACAAACGACTGGAAGCAGGATATGGGATGGGAGCTTCGTTGGGAAACCCTCAACGTGGGTGAAGAATCGCGTGAACTGCTTTCCGGATTCATGCTGTGGCCTAACCCTGCTCAATCATTCTTTAATGTAGCCTTCAATGTTGATAACAATCAAACCTTCCAGATCAAGCTGGTTGATCTCACCGGTGGGATTCTCTATAACAATCAGGCTACAGGTTTCAGCGGAAGATATGAGACTAAAATTGATGTCAGCAAGCTAGCACGTGGCATCTATTTCCTCAATATCACAGGTGACCGTGGCACATACACCCGCAAAGTTATTGTAAAGTAATACATGCTTTAGTTAAAAAAGGCTGCCTTAAGGCGGCCTTTTTTTTTGCATAAAGAATGATGATTCATGACTTAGAGACATCTATTCTTAAAATTTCTAATGATGTAATCCGGCTTGAACCTCAATGATGGTAATCTGGAATTAAGAAGCGTATCACCATCTATCTTAGAATCTTTCATAGCTATCGGGAAGCGATGGCTTTGGCTTTGAACCCTTGGTAGCTATTAACGATTATCTATGTGTAGCGTAGTTTATAATATCATATTCAATACTTATACATATTTAATATTCTTATGTTGAAAAAAACACCATTTATTCCCGATTTTTAAATGGGATTGGTATGATATTGGCATAATATGATGGAGTATGAAAAGAACTTATGCCGCATTTCAGCCGAAAACCAAGCAAAGATCAACCTTAACCATACGCTTAATCAGCGCTTCATCTACGCTTCATCTACGGTTGATCTACGGTCCATCTTAAAAAATGGCACATTTTATCAGCCTTACAAAAGCTGGAATGCACTACATCAGGCTTTTCCGATATGCACTGATATTGATCGGGATTTCAAAGGCGGGGACAATACAATTATTGTAGTGACACGGCATGCTTTATCTCTACAAACTATAATGATTACCTGCTAAAAAATTGCTGGCATCTATAGAGAGGCTTTGATTATACTTTGACGTTGAAAATAATTGATAAAAAAAACCGCTGGCTATTATACAATTGCCAGCGGTCATATTATTGAGTATAATACTTACAGCCAATTACTATCCTTCAAAATCCTCCATATCCTGACCATTTTTTTCACGTTCCTGACGGCGTTTAAAGTCATTGAACCGGTAGGTAAATCCAACGAAAACCATCCTACTGTCGCGGGTTCGCTCAGAAAACGAAACAAAATTATCACCATAGGAAGTTACACGACTACGCTCGGTATTGAAAATATCACGGAAGCGGATGTTAAGCGAGCCCTTCCCTTTGAAGAAATCACGTTTAACACCCATGTCAACAGAGTATTCCTCATCACGCTTACCCTGAGTACCACCACCTCCTCCGTGACCACTAATAGATGGCGTAAAGACAACTGGTGCATTGTAACGAAAGCTAATCTGAATATCTGCTACTGATGGAATCTGCATCATCGAATTCGCACGGAAAGTCCATGAGTCATTCTCCTTGGTTTCGTTGCTCAGGTCGGCTCCTTCGAAACGGGTACGAAAATAGCTCCAGTTAGCATTAACCTTCCACCACTTAATAATCTGTTGTGTGACAATAATTTCCATTCCGTATGCATAAGCCTTATCCTGATTCCGGTAAGTGGTAAAGGAAGTATCATTCGTTACTGTCATTACGCGGGCAATAACATCCTCAGTGTTACGGTAAAAAACATTTGCATTGAGAGTAGTCTTCTTTATCTGACCATAATACCCGAGTTCGAGGGCATTAACATACTCAGGGTTAAGCGTCGGGTTTCCGGAAGAAAGATTCAGCGGGTCGGAATAATCGATAAAAGGATTAAGTGTACGGGGGCCCGGGCGATTAACCCTTCGTGAATAGCTAACCTGAAAACTATGATCTTTCCATGGCTCATATTTCAGATGGATAGAAGGAAAGATACTGAAATAACTTTTCTGGTATATGCTATCCTGAGTGATTTGATTGGAGCGGGTATTGGCTTGTTCAACGCGGACACCTGCCTGATAGGTAAATTGCTCGCCTAACATGTTGCTATAAATGCCGTATACAGAATTGAGCATCTCTTCATAAACATAGTGGTTGGTTTTCGTGGCATCTTCTACCCAGCCCAAAGTTGGATAATCACCGTTGAAATAGCGATAATCCATGTCATTACGGCTTAGCGACAATTTATAACCGGTTTCCAGTCGTCCCGAGCCTGCAGGGTGAACATAGTCAACCTGAGCAGTAAGGGCATTGCGAAAAGTATTGCTCTGCGTGTTCTGCAACTGGGTATAGGCTCCGGTCTGGCCAGTTGGATAAAATTGATTGATCAGGTTGTCGTTGTCACCTTCAGAGTAGCTATAAAAAATATCCGAAGTAAGTTCCTGCACCCTGTTGTCGAAAGTTTTTTTATAGCTTAAGGTAGCTTCAGCGCCTTTGTTCCCGGAAGAACTTTCAGACGTACGGTCAAAATAAGTCTCGACAGTATCTCGTCTGGTGAGGTTTCCGGTGACATCGTAGCCCGAGAAACTACGCCAGTTAACAAGGGTCGTTAACGAAATAGTATTCTTAGGATTGATAAAGTAATCGGCGCCCAGTCGTACATTATGGAAATAGCCATCTCGGTTCGATTCACCTGTTTGGGTGAGGGTAGAGATGGTGTCGCGTGTGGTTGTGGTCCTTTCGAGCAGACTGGTTCCGTTATGACCAAACTTTCTAAAGTCGTAGGCAGTAAAAAGATTCAGCTTGTTTTTACGAAAGTTAAGGTTTACTGAGCCCATATATTTATCTCCTGTACCTGCATTAACAGAGACCTGGCCATTAATACCGGGAGCTTTCTGCTTTTTGAGTACAATGTTGATCAAACCTGACGTACCTTCCGGATCATATCGGGCAGATGGATTGGTCACCAGTTCCACCCGTTCAATCATGTTTGCAGGAAGTTCATCGAGGCTCACGATGGCGCTGGGTCGTCCGTCGACCAGAATGGTGATATTAGAGGATCCGCGCATACTCACATTTCCGTCAATATCCACCTGAACGGCAGGAATGGTACGCATGATATCGACAGCCGTTCCTCCTGAGTTAGCGATATTTTGCTCGACATTGATCACTTTTTTGTCCAGGTTGTATTCAAGACCAGACTTTCTTTCCGTGATTTCTACACCTTTCAGCGAAGAAGATGAAAGTTGCATACGAATAATACCCAGGTTCACCTCAGGATTATCGGGACGAATAAGAAGGGAGTCAATAATCCTGACCGGGTAACCAATAAAGTGAAGCCTTGCAAAAAACCTGCCAGGAGGCAATTTTTCAATACGGAAATCGCCCTTCGGTCCTGTGATACTGCCATCTACCAATGAACTATCGCGTTGACGGTAAACCGCTATATTTACATATTCGAGAGGCGTATCAGTCTGAGCATCCAGCACGGTTCCCGATAAGACACCCGAACGAACCATCGCAGGACGTCCACTCCCACCCTGAGGGCGGGTTTGTCCATAAATTACCTGTAAATTAAACAGGCAGGTTACAATAACGAGGACGATTAAAGTTTGAATTATCTTCATTAAATAGATTAATTTTTAGACACTTACACTCGAATTGGCTCTATTTCACAAAATACGCTCTTACGAAAACATGCTACTTTTAGACCCTTATTATTTTATCGGTTTAATCAGAAAATAATAATGTCGTTAACTGATCTCCCCCGATATGAAAAAACCGGGCAAAAGCCCGGCAGAAAAGTCATATAATAAATCCAAAAAACATGGATTTATTATCAATAATCAACAATTTTTGTCCAGTTAAGATCACGTGGATTAACGCACATCACAGGAATTTGCGAGGTATTAAAGATCATCTCCTCATCATAGCTGCCAAGAATGAAAGTTGAAAGGCCTTTATCAGGATTGGTCATAATCATGATCATATCCGCATTGTGAGAAGTGGCATAGTCAATCACCTGATTACTGAAATCGCCGGATTTATCAGCAACTTTAACCGTATACTTCACATCATTTTTGTCGAAATGATCGGTGATTGTTTTCACAGCACCCTGCATTACTTCACCTGGAAGTTGATAGATGTGAATAGCGGACTGGAAACGCTGTGCAATGTAAGTAGCCCATTTGGTCTTTTCCCATGGGCCGGCATCACTGGTGATAGGCAGGACAATATTGTGATAACCATGATCAAAAGAGCGCTTCTGAACAACAATTACGGGAGCTGGTGAACTGGTTACTACTTTAATTGCAAAACTACCCGTAAGTTTCTGTTCTAAGCCAACTTTACCATGGGTACCCATATAAAGGAGTCGAGCGCCTGTTTCCTTTGCAACTTCAGCTATTGTGGTGAATATTGTTCCTTCACGTGACAGAGTGAATACCTCCAGATTGCTCTTCTGCCTGATTTCGTTAGCAATGGCTTCAAGTTTTTCGCTGATAGCGTCAGATGAGAGGTTTTCTTTCTTCAGTGTCGATTTAGTATTTTTATCGATCACATGTAGAAGGTAAAGCTTATAGTTCAAATACCCTGCGGCTTTTACAGCCTGATCTACTGCATTGGCTGCCACTTCACTGAAGTCGGTCGGAACCAGAATGACATTGTTCATCGGATTTTCCATAGAGGTATATTATTTCTGGGTTTATTCTACAAGCACAAAAGTAGGTAAAAAACAGGAAATTTGCTCAGGTTCTGCAATTATTTTGCAGAAGCGCAACCTCACAACAGGATGCCATCGAATGTACGTGCCACATCGCTCACTATATAGCCTACTTTACTACTGGTATTCGTCAGTACGATAACGGTTAAGTCAGAATCGACAAAGCGGGTGATTGTTGAAGTAAAACCATGCCATAAGCCATTGTGAAAAACCACATCCTTTCCTTCAACTACTTTGAACCGCCATCCGAAGCCATAGTTCACCTCGCGCTTATTGTTGAGCACCGATTTTGTATAAGCCTCTTGCAGGGTGCTGTCGCTAACCAGAAGGGGGCTTACCCAGGCACGGTCGTAAAGAGCAAGATCTTCCGCTGTAGAATAAACACTCTTGTCACCAAGTACATGATTTACCGGATCAGACGGATACTCGTTACCACGGCGGGCAGGATAATGGTACCCTTTCACCTGAACGGCGAGGGTATCGAGCCTGCCGGGATTGTGAGTAAAGGTGTGGAACATGCCAAGGGGTTCAAAAATATTCGTCCGGACAAAATCGCCAAAAGAAATCCCGCTTTCACGTTCAACCAAAAGGGCAAGTACTGCATATCCTGTATTTGAGTAGTCGAAACGGCTTCCCGGTTTGAAATACAGTGGTTGCTTATGACGCACAAGTAGTTCCATCATATCTTCATTGCTCATATCGACATCTTTTGGCCAATATTTCTCAGCCAGATAAATATAATTCGGAAGACCAGAAGTGTGGTTGAGCAAATGCCTGATGGTAATCTTATCGTACGGAAATTCAGGTATGTGTGATTGTACTGTATCGTCAAAGTTTAGCAGGCCGCGCTCTTTAAGAATCATAATTGACATGGCTGTAAACGATTTACTCACCGATGCCAACTGAAATGGGGCATTGGTTGTCAGACTATCTTTTCGGGTAAAATCGGCAAGCCCAACAGTATTTGAATAAATCTGATATCCTTTAAACGAGATGACAATGGAACCGTTGAACCGGTATTTTTTTAAAAGTTTTTCCATCCGATCGCTTACCAAATCAAGCTCTCCTGCAGCAAGTGGTGAGATGTTGGAGCCGACAGCAAGAACCTGATTGTGATTAAAAACCCTGAAGTCGCCGAATTGTAATCCCGTCAATAATGACGAGAAATAGATTGGAAGAAAAAAAACAAGAATCCGTAACTTCTGCATCCGTGGGGGGTTTGCCTGCAAATTTAATATCTATTTTGTATATCTTTGGAATAGTTATTCACAATCCGGCAAGAAGTTATCAACCGGCATTTACCATAGATTAATATAACAACATAAAGGACAATGTCTTTAAAAATAAAACATATATTTCTGATTTTCCCAATCTTTTTACTTCTTTCATTTAACACCACAGCTCAGGTCTTTGACATCATCCCACTGGGTTGTTCTGGTGGAATCAACGATGATAATCTCTCCGCATGGCTTGTTAAAGCAAGTGGAAGCAATCGTTATTTATGCCTTGATGCCGGCACACTGAGTCATGGAATAAAACTGGCAGCCAATAACGGGCATCTTCCCGAAGCCATTGCTGCCGACACTGTTACCCCGCTTGTATGGATGCTCAGGTATGGCATCGGTGCTTACCTGATCTCACATGCCCACTTCGATCATATAGCCGGATTAGTAACCATATCGCCCGACGATACGCCCAAATCGATATATTCATCCCATTCAACAGCAACTATCCTCACACAACATGTTTTTAACAACGCTGTATGGGCAAATTTCACCGATCAGGGACAACCACCCCGAATTGGCCGATACCAACTGAAAGAACTTACCGGTGATCAATTCGAGCCAATTGAAGGGACACAATACAAAGTAATGTACTTCCCGCTGAGCCATGCGAACATTCGCTCATCTGCTTTTCTGATAAAATATACAGACAGGTACATTCTCTATCTTGGTGACACCGGTGCCGATGAAGTTGAAAAAGGGCAGAACCTTCAAAACCTCTGGCTAAAAATTGCACCGTTGATCAGCAACCAACAACTAGAAGCCATAATCATCGAAGCAAGCTACCCCGACCCGCGTCCCGATGCACTCCTATTTGGACATCTGACGCCCTCACTGCTGAAGAAGGAGATTGAAAAACTCAGAAGCGCGATTGGCAGCAACGATGCCGTCCAAATACTATCTAAAGTGCTTTTCATTATCACCCACGTAAAGCCTGTCGGAGGCAACCTTAATACAGAAATAATCAAAAAACAACTGGAAGAATATGATATCCGTGGTTTCAGATTTATCATGGCAGAACAGGGAGCACTTTACAGAAATGACTATTTCAAAAAATAAAGCAACCTGCTGAACCAAAGACTTACCAGATACGAAACAACCATTCATTAATTCCTGAAATTTTCTCATTAATCCATGGATAGATTCTACCCGGATTTCTCTAAAGCATGCGCTATCTGGCCTCATGAAAACAATTTCGCAAATCATTGGCGAACAAAAGCCCTGTTCTTTATGATTAATTAAACAGGAAGCGAAGCAGGATAAAACACTTTTCCGAAAAACAAATTCTAACCAATATGAATTACCGCGTCGGGATACCAAGATTATTCTAACTTTGTGGGACAATAATCCTGAACAATTAATATCATCATAAAATAATTGCCATGCACTTACAAATCAACGAAGTTGCCGGGAATAAAGTCGTAGCTATCGAAGGCCGGCTCGATACGACAACCTATGCAGATCTGGAAAAGACCCTCACCAACCTCTTTGATGAAGGATGTCATAATATGATTCTCGACTGTTCAGCCATGGACTATGTCAGCAGTTCGGGATTACGCGTTTTTTTAATGATTCTTAAAAAAATCAAATCTGTTGGTGGTAGTCTGGTACTTTGTGGACTTCAACCCGCTATTTATAATGTCTTTGAAATATCAGGCTTCCTATCCATCTTCTCCATCAGGGATTCACTTGATCAGGCGTTAAACAAATAGTCACACGAGAGGGCTTAACCAAAACGATGGCTACATTTATTCACTGCAAAAATCCACTGTCAGAGGATCTGGGGGATCAGTTGAAAGCTATTCCAGAATGTCCGGGAACCTGTATCTTCATTGATATCATCAACTCCACTGACCTGAAATACCGTGCTGGTATTGAAACATGGGGCCGGATGCTTAACAACACTTTCAATTTCATCTCATTTTTGAATAATTTCCCTGAGAACATCGTGAAAGGGATCGGTGACGAAATGATGCTTTACATCCCCGATTCCGAGTTGAGGCAAAAAAAAGACATCAATAGTTACTTTGCCCTGCTTGGAGAAATCTTCGCCACACTCGACAACATCAAGAACCATCCCCTCCCCGACCTCTTTCTTCAATGCAAAGTAGCTATTCATCACAGTACTGATGTGTACAACATTACTTTTCTCAAGGGTGCCAATGATTACTATGGACGAGGCATAGACCTGTCGGCCAGATTTATGCAGAAGGGCAGGCCAAATAGAATCGTGATGAGCCAAGACTTTTATGAATTGGTGCTTGCTGACGCACAGGAAGTTGGAAAAGCTGATACAGATGCGATGCTTAAAATGGTTTCACCAATTTACCACGAAGACTTTAAAGGTGTTCCGTTCCCTGTAGCCTACCGTTTCATCGACCTCAACAACTGATAAGGTGCTACAGTCCGCCTGATGGTGGCTGACAATATTGAATACAACATTTAAAGGCTGACACCTGTCATTACAGGAGTCAGCCTGTTGTTATTATCCACCTACATCAAACAAACACAGGTTGGTTTCGTTATATATACTAACTTATACCCTCTGCCTTTTCTGAAGGAAATATTGCCGACCGGCTAACGAGGAAAATGGATACCCCACCCAACGATGCACCGATTACATTTCATCATACTGCTAATATTATCTTTGACCTTCCGGCTGAATGGACAAGAAATTCCCGGTATGGTCAGTGGCAACTATCAGGCTGTAAATTCGGTTCTTCTTAATCCTTCAGCCCCTTTGCACAGCAAACCCTGGCTCGACATTAACATTCTGGGGCTGGCGTTGTATGCCGAAAACACAGCCTTTTACATTCCGGGAGAAAATTTTTCATGGTATAACCTTCTCAACCCCAATTACGAACTTGCAAAATTCGGAAAGTACGAGCGTCCCTACCTTCTAAACCCAGGCCCCAGGCTGTATAATTTCTACATGTCTGAGCGGTTACTGCTACCCGGATTCCAGTACACAGACCACAATTATTCATTTGGACTTCAGCTATCTGTCAGAAGTGCTGCATCAGGACGCAGGATACCTTATGAAATGTTGAATTTCGTCTATTACGATCTGGCATATCCTCCCCAGCAATTTGTTGAGTATACCGACTATGACATTCAAAGCACTGCACTCAACTGGGCAGAAATAGGACTAAATTATGGCCGTACAATCAAATATGAACGTTTCACCATTATCAATGCCGGCATCACTATCAAAAAGATTCTTGCCACTGGCGGGGCTTATGTAAATATTGACAATTTACGCTACATGGTAGAGAACGATTCTACCGTCGATATTCGTAATCTCAGTGCTGAATTTGGACTTTCAGCCCCCATCGACTACAACACCAATGAATATGATAATAAACTCGGACCTTTTACAGGGAGTGGGTTCGGGCTTGATCTGGGAATTACATATATTCGCACCTCACGGGAAATCAGGAGGATGAACTCTGAAGACCGCCCCTGCGACTGGCGATTTATACCTTACGATTACCGGTTGGGAATCTCAATCGTCGATTGGGGATATGCTTCCTTCAGCGGCAATGCGCAGGTACATACATTCAACAATGTCAGGCATTACTGGGACAGAATTGACACCATAAAATTCTCAACAATTAATGATGCCCTTCACGAAATCAGCAATCGCTTTTATGGCGACCCAAACCGTTCGCTATCAGCCAATTCATTCAGCATGGGATTACCTGCTGCCCTGAGTGTACAATTTGATTATCATTTACGTGACAACTGGTACGTGAACACTACCTGGGTCCAGGGGATACCGGCACCTGCGGGTGTGCAGGTTCGACGTACACCTTGGCTTGCAGCCACACCACGATATGAAACAGATTATTTTGAGTTAAATATTCCTGTTTCACTTTACGATTATCGTGCTCCCCGGCTGGGATTATCATTCAGGGTTATGGGGTTTACCATTGGAACTGACAAATTGGGAACCATGCTGGGAATGGGCGATTTTTACGGCATGGACATATATTTTTCAGCTCGCTTCAGCCTGCTGAAGGGTCATTGCCCCGAAGCTGATGAATCAACTCCTTGCGGAAGGCTCGATTTTCATTAAGCATGAAAGGCCAGATATTTAGGCACCAGAAACCTACAATGTGCTGGTGATTATTTTGGCGTACTCCAAAGCTTTGGCACCCCATAAGCCTGATAAACAGGGTTATCTGAAACTATTATAAGGTTTTCTGCCAAAGCCTGCGCTGCAAGCATTCGCTCAAATATTTCTTCGTGATGCGATTCAAGAGTGCCCAGTCTGGAAATATGTTCAAGCTTCAACGGCACAATTTCGATCCCGTTGTCTATGGTTTGCTCCATCATCTCTGTTATCGATGCTGAAGCTGGCAATTCACCTGATTGTACCATGAGGGCAATCTTCCAGAAGGTAGCATAACTAACGCAAACCTGATGCCAGGGTTTCTCAATGATACGCTTCATCTCATCAGGAAGCCTCGGGTCATCTTCTGCAAACCAGATGAAGACATGAGTATCAAGTAGTATTTTCATAATTCAGTCTGATTGTCTGAGGAACTGTTATCAGTATTCAATGATTCTGCTTCGGTTGGCAAAACAGGAGACTGGATAGCACCTTTCATGAAACCCGCTTTCGGACGCGGGTTAGACTTCTTTGTGCTTAATCTTTTACCGAAGCCAAGTTTCTGAACAAAGGCCTGCACCTTTTCCTGATCTGTTTTTGTTAAAGCTGCGATATTCAGAAACATCTCAACCTGGCTGCTTATTTCATTCATATTATTTTAGTTTTCCAAATGCAAAGATAGTGCTTTTGATAAAATGACCCATACCGTCCTGTCACTTAAGTTACAAACAAGCCAAATACCATCAAAACAGATATTCACAACAATCGCATAAAAAGCAGACCTTCCCAAAGTGTCTTAAACTGCGTCTCAGGACAGGACTGCTTCTTCATCGTTAATAAGTATCAGCTCTTAGGACGTCATCGTCGATATCGCCGTGATATTTTCAATTATACAATTCGCTTTTAACTACACTTAAATTACGATCAGTGATTAGAAAGAATTCTCTAACTTTCACCAAAACATTTTGTTCCGGCAAGCCATTGAAGGTATAACCATTAGGCAAGTTGTTTCCCCGGCCTACCCATTAAAAATACCAAAAACAAATATCGAGTAGATCTATACCCTGAATCCGAACGGCTGAAAGGATTCATCCACAGGATTTCGGGAAATATGTGAAATCATATCCTGATGTTGCCCGACAGGGCAATTGGCTTAACTGATTAAGTCCAGCCTGAGAAACACACTGTATAAGATTTTACATCTCTGGTATCCAATGGTCAGTCACTACTCATCTTCCTCATCGTCCATTCCCGGCATCCCCTCCATCATTTTTGAGGCATCCTGAATCTCTATGCCGGCGGGAACCTGAAACGTGGAGGCCGGTACGGTAATATTCTCCTCCATACTGGTAGCTTCTTCAGTACTCGAGCCCATCAGTCCGCCCATCGCCATCTCGCTCTTTAGCGTGATTTTCTTATAAGTCCATACCTTCGATTTAAGCTTTTCAATTTGCATAATGTTACATGTATGACCAAGAACAACTCCCGTTCCGACATCTTTGGCATCGAACTGCTTCTTTATTTCCTCTCCTGTTTGTTGGAGTTGCTCATCGGAATATCCTGCTGTCATGGCATCAGTCATCGCCAAAGCATCATCAACCTTCATTTTAGAACCTGTCTTAGCCTCCAGATCAATTGAATACATCCACTCTTTCGTGCGAATACTCAAATTTTCCTCTGAATTGCTCATCCCCATAATTTTCGTGACGGTTACTTTATAATCATATTGCAAACGGCCATAATCATCCCAAATCAGCGTTCTGGTTCCTTTAGTTGTCCCTTCGAGTTTATAGACAATCTTCCCCGATTTTACATCAAACACATTGGCTGCTTTAATCTGTTTAAGCCTTGAGCCTTGCCCGAAGACAAGAACGACTGGCAACACCATTGCAAAAAGTATTGTAATCCTTTTCATTGTAGTTTAAGCTTTAATTATTTAATAACACAATTAATAAGCATTTTTATTTCCATTTTTCACCTGGCAATCCGGTTTCCGGTACATTCTTGTTGTTAGAAATTGCTCGGAAAATGATTCTTCTCAGCACTGAATTATAATTCCAGTTCTCCTGAATAACCTTAGATTTTGACAAATTCCACCCTGCGGTTTTGAGCTTTTCCTTCCGGAGTATCATTACCGGCTACGGGCTTGCTTTCACCCCAGCCTTTTGAATTCAGCCTATCACCAGCAATACCGAGTTCGCTCAGTCTAGCCACAATAGCTCTGGCCCTGGCCTCCGAAAGCGATTGATTGGCTGCCTCATCACCATCGCTGTCAGTATGTCCTTCAACCATAAATTTCAATCCCGGATTATCTTTCATCATCTTTACGACATAATTGATGGTACCCATTGATTCAGGTTTAATAACGGCCTTGTTCACATCAAACTTAATCCCTGTTGTAATAAACTTTCCATCTGTCAGAATTTTGTCATACAAGGGAACAGCTCCCTTGGCAATCTTTACATTCCTAATCAACGACCTGGCTTCAGTAGTAGAAGTGCCCGTGCTTGCCTCAATATTAAATGAACGAAGTGGTCCTTCAACATTCGGGACATTGATAACCCGTTGGTCATCTATATAAACCTTCAAAGCCCTCTGGTTGAAAGAAATTGAAGCATGCTTCCAGCCTTTGCTGTAGCCAGCATTGATATCGCCCCTAAAATCACCATTAGTGGTAACTTTTCTAAAATTCACATATCGGCCATGAAAAGAGATTTGTCCGGTTGTTTTTTTACCCCCTTCACCCTTGAAATACAAATAATAGAAGTGTTGTGTAGCATCCACCATCTGGTAATCAAACTCGATAGTAAAAGCATCCGGCAGATAATCTATATTGGTCATTAAAGGTTTAATTGAAGAGCCGGCTTTTCTGAACCATATCACATTCGCACCATCGAGATTTGCATTTTCTACAGTACCTGATTTCAGATCCCACTTCGATGGGAATTCACCGTTTTGCTCACCTTCCTGATTATCCTCATAAATGATTTCAGTACCGGGTACAAAATCAAACTGAGCCCAACTCAGTACAGGTTTTTCCTGTGGTTGTTCAGCCCTGGCTTCTTTTTTTGCAACTCTATTCTTTTCAGTGGGAGCAGCAGTTGAATTATGTTCCCCGGATACATCCGTCTGGTCATTCTTTTTGTTCTTGCCTGAGGATTCAGACTGCTCATCCTGATCCTTATCGCTTACAGTCGAAACAGATCCCTCTTCAGCTGCGTCAAATGTCTTCTTAACAGCCTTATCGGCTTTTTGATTGGCCCGTTTGTTGGCTTCCCTCTCAATTTTCTTCTTTAGATTTACCCTGATTTGCCCCTGAGTTACTGGTGAAATGACCAGAAGGACAATAACAACCATTGCTGTGAAGTACAATTTCATCTTCTTACTTTTAATATTGATAACTTATCCTTTTACAGGCAACCACCCGGCTTTGTGCGCATTGAAAGCCGGAAGTTCTCTTTTTTGGAGGCAAAGATAAGGAAGTGACCGATATATGCAACAGTGTCAGGGAATCTGTAAAAAAACTTAACAAACGCTGAAACGAGCAATATACCTGACGGGCATATACTCAGACAAAAGACATTGTAAGTATAAGATGAAATGAAATAGTAGCAATGCCCTGTCCTCCCGGCAATAGGATCAGCAAGAGCAGTTAACAACAAATTAGGTGACATTACCAATGGATTAGTGATCAGAAAACCGTTCAAATCACCTCCAATTTCACAGAACAACTAATAGCTTTGGCCTTGGAAATGGCAATGCATTGTAACCGGAATCGCCTATCTTTGTCATGAAAATCCAAAATGCCAATGAAGCTTTGTATAGCCGAAAAGCCAAGTGTAGCCAAAGAACTTGCCGAGATCCTTGGTGCTGGTTCACGGCGAGAAGGCTACTATGAAGGTAACGGCTATTGGGTGAGCTGGACCTATGGACATCTTTGTACCCTGAAAATGCCAGAAGACTATCACCCAGACCTAAAACGATGGTGGTTGTCTACGCTACCCATTATCCCTTCACATTTCCAGATCAGGCTTAACGACAATGAAGGAGCCAAACGACAGTTTTATGTCATTGAGAAGCTCCTGGGTGAATGTGATGAGGTGATCAACTGCGGTGATGCCGGTCAGGAAGGAGAACTGATACAACGGTGGGTGTTATCGCTTGCAAAAAATACCAAGCCAGTAAAAAGACTCTGGATTTCATCTCTCACAGCTGAAGCCATTCGTGAAGGATTTAAGAAACTTCGCCCCGGCGCAGACTTTGACAGGTTGTTTCATGCTGGACATGCACGCGCAATCAGCGACTGGTTGCTCGGCATCAACGCCACCAGACTGTTTACATCCAAATACAGCCGCGGACGTGGGGTTCTTTCCATTGGAAGAGTTCAGACACCAACACTGGCCCTCATCGTAAAACGTCACCATGAAATAGAAAGCTTCAAACCTGAAGACTACTGGGAGCTTAAAACTGTTTACCGCGCCATTACCTTCTCAGCTACGCAGGGAAGATTCAAAGAAGCTGATGAAGCAGCCGACATACTCGAAAAAATCAGGGAAAGCCTGTTTACTATCACGTCATTTGAACGAAAAAAAGGGACGGAGTCACCCCCCCGATTATTCGATCTTACCTCACTACAGGTAGAATGCAACAGAAAATTTGCCTTTTCAGCCGATGAAACCCTCACCCTGGTGCAAAGCCTTTATGAAAAGAAGCAACTGACCTACCCTCGTGTTGATACCACTTATCTGCCCGACGATGTTTACCCGAAGATACCTGACATCCTGCAATCGCTGACTCCATACAGTCAGTTTACAGCCTTGTTGCTGGGGCAGAAAATCAAAAAAAGCAAAAAAGTATTTGATAACAGCAAGGTAACCGACCACCATGCCATTATCCCCACCGGGGAATTCAGTCCGCACATGACTCCAAACGAGAAGCGGGTATTCGATCTGGTTACCAGACGATTTATCGCAGCCTTCTATCCCGATGCCATCGTTTCAAATACCACGGTACTGGGAGAAGCAGCTTCTATCCCCTTCAAGGCTTCCGGGAAGCAAATCCTCGAAGATGGATGGCGTATCCTGTTCAAAAAACCGGAAAACAATGCTCTTGACGACGGTGAAGAAAAACCCGATAAAGACTCAGCCGAAGAACAAGTGATGCCCGAATTTGCTAAAGGAGAACAGGGTCCCCACGAACCTGGTGTTCAACAAAAACAAACCCAGCCTCCGAAGCCGTATACTGAAGCTACCCTCTTAAGGGCTATGGAAACAGCCGGCAAACAGGTCGATGATGAAGCCCTCAGGGATGCCCTGAAGGAAAATGGTATCGGGCGCCCTTCCACGCGTGCCAGTATTATCGAAACGCTATTTAAACGTAATTATGTCCGGCGCAACAAAAAGAATCTGGAACCTACTCTTACCGGAATTGACCTCATTGGCACCATCAATAACGAATTACTGAAATCAGTTGAACTGACCGGACAGTGGGAACGTAAACTCAGGCTGATCGAAAAAGGAGAATATGAAGCTCCGGAATTTCTAAATGAGATGAAGATAATGGTAACCAATCTCGTGAACGAGGTACGCGATGAATTCACATCACGCACTATCAGCATGGAGGAGAAGAAAACTCCGGAACAGCCGGTTGCCGTGAGTACAGAAAAACCAAAACCAGCGAAAAAAGAGGTACCAGCGAAAGGTACCCTCTCTTGCCCCTTCTGTACATCAGGTACTGTTATCAAAGGGAATACTGCCTGGGGATGCAATCGATTCAGGGAAGGTTGTTTTTTCAGGATACCATTTGAATTTCAGGAAAAAAAGCTAACCGACAAGCAAACAGAAGCCCTTGTGAAGAAGGGAAAGACAGGCACCCTTAAAGGGTTCATGGTTGATGGACAGAGATGTGACGGTCACCTGATCATCACTAAAAACGATGGGCTAAAATTAGAAATCGAAGCAGTTCAACCTGAAACAAAAAGCACAGCTTCAGCTAAAGACCATTTTGCCTGTCCACAATGTGGTGTAGGTACACTGCTGCGGGGAAAATCGGCTTTTGGTTGTTCCCGTTGGAGGGAAGGATGCAGTTTCAGGGTAGGGTTCAATGAGATCAAAGGAGATTTGTTTGAGGAAGCGCCAACTTTAGAGGAGCTAAAAGAATACCTTCATCTGAAAAGGACTGGTAAAACATGATAATGTAACAACCTTCATCTGACATACCGAGAATCATAAATGGCGTAAAAGCTTTAATTAAATGTTTTAAGGGCAGCTTATCACAACCAGTTCTATTGACAAATCACCCGCGGGTATTAGAAAAATGCCGGTAAAACGGGTCTACCGGGAATTGTGTGTAACAATCCGAAGACCAAAATATGAATGATCCTGATTCTTTCAGCACATTCTGCATCCCTGAAGGTTGTAATTTAAACTTATTATTTAGATAGTCAACGATTTATTTGATAAATAGAAATGCATTCGCGCATACAAAAGGCCGGCAAAATTTGTCCAAAAAAAGTCATTTGCAGAACCAATGATAGCCATATTAACAATACTTTAAAGACATGAAACATTAACAATTTTGTATTATTTATCGTCCATTCCACACCATGGCCAATTCTCCACCGGAATTCTGAAACAGATTTTCACTCTGTTAGTTTTCCAGAATATATACGTTTCCCAGTTTTAAGACTATATTTCCATTGATTTTATCCCCCCTTTTGAAGAATTTTCAAGTTTTTTATAAAAATATTGCGTGTATTTAGTTACAAAATGTAGTT
>MEOA01000050.1 GCA_001768515.1 Bacteroidetes bacterium GWE2_42_24
TGATAACTAAGTCTTGAAAGTAGTGTCTCTATTTTCATCTTTTAACCATTTTATTACAAAAATAATAAATTTCTACATCATTTTAAAACACAACCTTTTTATTTAATCTTTAGCTCTGTGGTTCTCCGTGGTTCTCTGTGGTTCTCCGTGAAACAATCGCGTGTCCAACATCCCGCCTTAGCAAGTCAATGTCAAAGCCTTATTACACAGAGTTACACAGAGAAGACACAGAGTTACACAGAGAAGAAATTTTCCCACTCAGTGGTTCTCCGTGAAACAATCGCGTGTCCGGCATCTTGTGCCAGCAAGTCAAGGTCTACCGAAAGCTTTCGGGGGTCAAAGCCTTGTTACACAGAGTTACACAGAGAAGACACAGAGTTACACAGAGAAAAAATTTTACCACTCCGTGGTTCTCCGTAAAACAATTGCGCCGCTATCATCTCGCGCCAGCCTATCGATGTTTTCCAACGGTTGGTCATCCCTTCGGAATTTGTTATTATTTAAGCCCGAAGGGCTGATATTATTATAGATAGCATTATTCACCAATGTTATTTAACCCCGAAGGGGTGACATTATCCATCATCCATTTAAACGAATATTTTCTCCCACAAATTTCTATCCATGGTAAAATTGTTCGATTTGTTTTAATTTCTCGCACCACGATCGAAACAGCCATTATCGGTTTTACCAATTAAGCTTTTCACATCTTTTACGGCAAAAACGATTTGAATTTATATTTGTGATAATGTGCCAGCTATAATTGGTTGTTTTATGTCACCCCTTCGGGGTTTTGGTTGTTTTTGAAATTCTTGTTCTACAATAATGTCACCCCTTCAGGGTTTCGGTTGTATCGATATTTCCTTTTCTATAATAATTACACCCCTTCAGGGTTTCGGTTGTATCGATATTTCCTTTTCTATAATAATTACACCCCTTCAGGGTTTCGGTTGTGTTGATATTTCCTTTTCTATAATAATTACACCCCTTCAGGGTTTCGGTTGTTTTTGAAATATTTGTTCTACAATAATGTCACCCCTTCAGCCCGCTGTTAAATCAATAGCGATATCACCGATAACCGGCAGGGGTTCTGCACCGATCCTACATCAGAAAAATGTGGTTATAAAATGGCCAAAACAAAAATCGTGCCGAAAATTTTATATAGTTATGATTTCTTCATATAAAATATACACCATAATTACTACAACAATAGGCGATTCATAAGAAAAACATATCTTTGGCCTAACTTTGGTACGACTTTGGGGTAAGTCTGAGTTGTAAATAACACGTAATCAATTATTTAAATTGGTAATTTGCGTGATTAATTTCACATAAAAAAACTAGAAAAAGTTGATTTTTTTTTATAAGAGGGTGAAATCAGGTGTGAAAACATGCCTGAAAATGGAAAACGATTGAAAATTTGGGAGAGAGATGAGAGCAAGCCCGTGGAGGCTTCTTTTTATCCACGAATTTGACGATTTTGACGATTTGCTTTCGCGCTCTTCTGTGGATGCTGTTTTTCTTATCCACGAATTTGACGAATTTGACGAATTGCTTTCGCGCTTTTCCGTGGACACTTCTTTTCTTTATCCACGAATTTAACGAATTTGACGAATTGCTTTCGCGGTTTTCTGCGGACGCTGCTTTTCTTTATCCACGAATCTCTTCTTCTTCCTGATTCGTGTTAATTCGTGTAATTCGTGGACAACTCCGGTAGCCTTGGTGAGTAAAATGGGGTATCCCCACCCAAAAAACGGGGTTCTATATCGCTCCAAATAGGTAAAAAAAAACTTAAAAAACGGAGCATTGCTGTTCAAAACCGGTTAAGCCCGAGAAAACGGCCGAAAAACGGAGCATTGCCACCCAGCCTTTTAAACCTGGAGAAAAATCGCCTAAAACTGTTGATTCAATTTTGCAGAAGAACGCCGAAATTAAATTTGCATATACACCGCTCACCTCTCACCTTATCAACACCCGCTTCACCTGATTCTTCACGTTTTGCATCAACAACTCCTTCAGCCAAAGCAGCCGGTTATCGGTCCAGCGTTGCGGGTGGAAAGTCATCATGATTTTATCGGGAAGCCTACCCTCTTCGGCAGCCTGAATAATGTCATGGGTTGATTTAAAAACCAGCCCCTTCCTGATCCATTCATCCTGTTGCGGCACCTTGTCACGCACACTCACACGCCATCCATCCCAACGGCGGCCTGTATCGGTAAGGTAGAAAATTTGGTCGAAATCGAGATCGAAGTAGGGTTCAGTGGTAATACCAAAGTCACGGTAATCGAATTTAGGAAGATTCGGGTTTTTGGCAATGAGTTGAGAATAGTGAGCAACAAGCTGTGAATTTTGAGTTGTGATGGTCTCATGTCTCGTCTTCTCGCAATTCATCGATTCCAACCTCCCGAGCCATAGCAGGCGATTATCGAATTTGGATCGGGGCGCCCCCTCCATGGTGATAGAATTCACCGGGCCAAATTGCCGGAGGAAGTTGAGGTTTCTTTCAAAACGAATGATGGCTTTTGAATAATCACCATGGCATTCGCTCAAGTCATCATAGTGATACCCAATCTCATGACCGAGTTGTGCAATCTCTTTGATAATCCTTTCATTCTCAGCCAAAGGAAATAGTCTGAAATAAAAAGTTCCCCTGATGCCAAGGGCATGCTGAATGTGTGCAAACCGGAGCGCATGGGAATAACTGGCTTCCACATCGTGACGGAGAAGGATCAGCTTGTCGTTGATAGTATGATTTTGCGAATACCCGGTAATAGTAGAAAACAAAAAACCCCGCCGGAGCAGGGAGTTTATGAGGGCAGAATATAAATCAAAAGAATAATCCATAATGATATTTAAAATCTCAAATTAAACAATCAGAAAATGAAAACAACAACCTAATGAAATCTGAATTGCAATTTAGGGTCCTTTTTGTATTGGGTAATACTATCGGGGTAATTTTCAATCAACCAGGACAAGAATTCAGCAACATTAATTTTATCTTTTAACATAATAGTTCTACGAGAAGCAAACACTTCAGCTCTATCCTGCATGAATAACAATTTCTTTAAAGTTTCAAGAAGCAATTCAGGTTGATCAGATTTAATTCCGAAACCTAAACAATACTTCTCTTCTAATTCCTTCAAATAACCAATCCTACCGACAAAATCGTTAAACCGAATGAAAGGAACACCTAAAACGCCAGATTCTGCTGCCATCGTCTGACTATCACCAATATAAATCGATGCATAAGCCATAATATGATGTAGTTCTAACGGTGGTACTTTTAGTCTATACGGCTCAAATTCACTTGCCAGCTTTCTTTCAGAAGTAATATAAATGCTACCATAGGGTTTAAGTAAATCAATAATTTTGTTGGCAAGTGTATCATTGATACCACAGATTCCTTTATCATGATGTGCGTTTAATTTAGCAAAACGAAGCAGGAAGAAAGGTTTTTCATTGGGTATATATTTCTTTAGAATATCAATTGAAGGACTAAAATTATCAGGATGGAGATAAGCCAACTCATGATACCCCTCATAAAAAATGGTTTTATGCTTCCACTTATCATTGTCACAAACCACCGGGGATAAAATATGAGTGGCCCATGGGTAACTCAACTTACTATACAACGGAACAACTTTGGCATCGTCTTCATTTACATTCAAAGATGGAATTCCTAAAAGTTTACCAATATGAGAAATAGCATAAGAAGTTCCGATTAGCAAATCAGGCTTGAATTTCAATGAAAATATAAGAATCTTATAATCTGACTCTAACATCCCCATTGCAATTCCCAGTTTGGTATCTCTCCTACCTAAAGGTAAAATATTATGATACTTTAAACCTGATGCTTGTAACAAATCTTCCAGAACATCCTTTTTTTTAATCAGGATAGCTATGGTATGCCCATTTGAGGAAAGTTTAGAAATCACATTCTTAAACAAATGAAAATGCGCAGGATGACCGAGATGAAAAAGAATTTTCATTAAATCAAAAGGTTTTAAAATTGAAGTCTGGTTATTGTCGTTTGCCAACAATCACACCTCCAAAAGAGAGGTGCGAATTACCTATAAATCGTTCATCTGACTTAAGGATTAAAAAACCACTATTAGCAATAAGATGTATGTGGCCAAACATATTCAATCTGTTTAAATAAAACGGCCTTTTACCAAAAATGATAAACCACAACCAGAAAGATATTTTGCGATGATCACCATGCATACTTGTAATTCCATGTGAATGAAACTCGATATCATGCAGCATTAAGGCATCTTCATTCATGTGAATTTTAAGCGCTTTGTATATGGCAAGTGGACTCTTAACATGCTCCATAACTGCTCGTGAGAAGACAAAAGATATGTTCAATGGATTCTGAACTTCCCAATTATTGACTAAAATTATCAATTCAGAACCGACTAATTTATTCTGAAGGTCTAATTTCAACAATTGTAATAATTTGGTTCGCTGCTCTTTAGGCAATACTATTTGTTCAGGAAAAGAATAATCGGTGACTTTAATATTTATTTTCTCAAAGTAATGTATGGGTTCGGATTTATCAAAAAACAATGAAATTTTTTCTAACAATTCAATTTGTTCCTGAAAATCAATATTATCTCTATATTCGAAACTGAAATACTTCTTTGTTCCAGTTAAAAAGGCACAAAAAGCGATGCCTAATGACCCTCCGTTGCCAATTTCTGCCAATCTTGAAAAGTCGGGTTGAATCTTTTGCTCAACAAAATAAACCAAATTAGTAAGCCACAATGAGTATGAAAATAACGCATTTGCCCCACTATGTCTCGTTTTTTTCCTTTTAATATTTAAAAAATAATTAGCCCCCGGAATAAATGTGATGGCTCCCTTAATTACTGCAACAACAATCTTGCGATCAATCATTAAGTCTAATTTTAGGATTGCGTATAACGGTTCTTAATTTACCTGTTGGAGTCAAATTAAGTTTTTCGACAAGTTCAATTATCAACTCAACATCATTACCTATATAATTCGTCCAATAAGTATAAATATTTTTCTCAATTTCCTTTGTAAAACCAACATTAACTACTAATTTAATAATAACTTTATCAATTTCCTCTTGAATAACTTGAATCTGATCAACTTCTGTTATCCATTCAAAATATGCCACAAAGTTCTCAACTATCAAGAGCTTACCTGAAGGAGTTCTGATTATGTCACTATCTCTTCCCCTTATCTGTTCAATATTAATAAAAGGTCTGCCACAATCACATCTTTTTTCTCCCCCTAATACAATATAATCCTGGGTATCATATCGAATAAATGGTGATGCATAATTGAAGAGATCGGTTGTTATATGCCTACGTGGTCTACGGGCATCTGAAAGGGTTACAGCATCCTCAATAAACTCAGAGATTGCACATTCTTCAGCAGGGTGGTAGTATTTCGAACAAGAGCATTGTGCAAAAATTGTTCCTCCTTCACAACTATATGAATCATAAATCTTAACTCCAAAAACTTTCTCTATCTCATCTCGCACAGAGTCTTGTAGTGTACTTCCAGTAGTATTAATTGCGACAAGTGAATTACCTCGGTAAGTCTTAGAAATAGAGGCTATTTCCCTCGAAAGAAATTGAAGTGGAACCGGATAGCATCTAACAAATTTAGGATTGTAACTCAGGATTTCTTTATATATCCTTTGTAGTTCCTCAGAAATCAATTGGTTACTTGACAGATACAAAGAGTTATTAAAATAATCCTGCAGCTTTTTGATATATGAGGGTCTTGGATTCATACTCAACTTAACATATTTATCACCAAGTTTATATCCCATCCAATACCATGCTCTGATGGCTGCAGCTTTATTTATCGATTCTTTTTCTTTTGTTGAATAAAACTGAAATGGCTCTCCGGTTGAACCGCTTGAACTTAAATAAACTAAATCTTTTTTTGCTATTTTTCCTGAAAGATTCTTTACTTTGTTCATTTTAAGCATATCCTTTGTAACAATAGGCAGTTTGTGCAAATCGTTTTTACTTTGAATATCTTCTGGTTTAAGACCCATGTCCAAGAATAACTCATGATAAAACGGTACATTTGTGTACGCATGGTTAATAAGGTTCCTGAGCCTAGCATTCTGATATCTGTCTAAATCAATGCGTGACCAATATTGACTTTGATTTAGAAACTGTAGAGAGTCATAAACCGAATTACCAGTGATTAAATCACTTAGTGGGAGGATGATATTTTCAGTTAAATATTTTTTAATTGCCATAATTCTATTGGATAATTATTCCCGCAAAAAATACCCAAAATTAAACAGTAATTTGCTTGGGAATAAAAAACGAAAAGTTTTAAGGTGGATAGTCACAATTTCAAGACACTCTGTTCTTGTAATAATATGAAATATTGTTTAATAATTTGAATTTGTCAGTAAAGCTTATTCTAAAAAACTCGTTGATGATTGAGGTCTTCATTAAAATTCTTTGAATGAAACGATTTCTCTTTAAAAGAGAATAGTATTTCTTATTGTAATCATCGTCAGAAAGTTTAAGAAACTTGTTATATAAATATAATATCTTACCGTAGTATTGATCAAAAGATATAGGAGAAAATGAAGACATTGTTCCCTTATACGATAACTTCACGCCACTCAGTACTACTTTAACTTCATTTTTCCCTCCAAATTCTAGATGAGCAACCAGGCCTTTACTGACCATTTGCGAATGGGAGTAGTCAAACATAAAGTTACCCAATGAGTAAAAAATATGACCATTTTTGTATGATTCATAAGGCTGAATGACATGAGGGTGGTGACCAGTAATAATATCAGCACCATAGTCAATAAACTTTTTAGCTATACGCCTTTGTTCCAACTGGGGTATGTGAATGTACTCATTGCCCCAGTGAAAAGTTAAAATTTTAACATCGGCATTTTTCTCGGTCATTTCAGTTAAAGTCTTTAAAACACTCTCCTCGGAGAGTTCCGGGAAATGATTGTTGTTTGTAATTACATGTAGATCTACATTACTGAATCCTGCAATTGCGATCAATTTTCCGCAGATTTTTCTGTATAATACTTTTGATCTACCATTTTCAACATAGCCTACAACCCCCAAGCCTGCAGATTCGAGAATATGAACTGTGCTGTTAAAACCATTCGAGCCATGCTCAAGAATATGATTGTTGGCAATGTTGAGCACATTAATGCCTGAAGCTTTCAGAAACAATGCGAAATCAGGCATTCCATAAAATGTATTTTTAATCACATGTTCTGCTGGTAGCAGCGGACTTTCAAGGTTCGCTAGTATTATTTGAGGTTCGCCTAAAATTTCTTTAACATTTTTGACCCATGGAAAACCTCTGTGTGTATTATACTGGGACTTGATACCATAGTTGACGGTAAAAGGCAACTCACCAGGAAATAGATCACCAACTAACCCTATTTTCAATATTTGGCTATTCATTTCCATCATTGTTGTTTTTTAATAAAATCATTTTTTTTATAATTATCATAGTCACATGTATAACTGGAGTGTTAAGATTATATAAAAAAAGCTAAAATTTCTATTTTTTAGTAATTAGATACTGATAAAAGCTTAATAACACTCTACTTTTACTTTGCCATGATATTTCTTCTTCTGCAAGTTGTCTTATTCTTCTTCCTTCATTTTTGTACTTTTCTATGCTTTGCAGAAATTGCTCAAGTTTAGTGTATATGGTCTTAGGTTCTTTTGTTGTTGTGATAAAAGCATATGGGTACATTTTCGTAAATGCTTCCAATTCGCCAACCGGATTAAGTAATACAGGACGACCGCATGCTAAGTAATCACCAATACAGTTTGGCCATCCAGCGCGATTGCCTAATATTTCTTGCTTAAACAAAAAGAATACATCCGTCAACTGAAGTTTTTCGAAATCAACAGCATAATCAACCCAACCCATAAATATAATCTTATCGGAGACATCAGGCGCTAATTGTTTTTGCAAAGAAACAGAATCGCCATAGAGTAATATTTTAACCTTATCTTTCAAATGAAATTCTTCAATTGTTCTAATTAGAGGATAAAATTCTTCAAGTATATAACTGTTGGAATTAATGTATCCCAATGTTAGAGTTGATGGATTAATGCCAAACTTTTTTTTCAAAAGAGAGTTATCCAAAAGAAACTTTAAATTGGATACATCAGCACCTCCATGAATTTTAACAATTCGATCATCTGTTTTAAAAGCTTTCGCTCGATCGCGTAACACTTCTGACAAAACCACAATACCGTCAGCAACCTTTTTATCCTTAATTTCGTACATGAGCTCATACCAGCCCAGTATGACCTTGAAAAGCTTCTTTTTGGTATCATATTGCCCACCCTTACCATACCAATCATACCATTCGGCAACATACACAGATTTGTGAAGCCTTTTACCAAGCCTGCAGGGTATCCCTGATAACGGTCTATGTCCATTGTCGGAATGTACAACATCATATTTGTTAAATACAACATGAACAATTTTAAAAAAAAGACTCAGGAATCCAAACCCCATACGTGAGATTCGTGGAGGAATAATCTCTGGATAGATAATAATTTTTACACCTTGCACGGTGAGTTGTTGAGTAAATAGTGAGAAAGACCTATTTGTTGTCAGAATTGTTACGTCATTTCCGTTAATTACTAAACCCGTAGCAAGTGGAAAAATCCTACCCCAACTACCGCCTTTGTATAAACTTGTGTGTGAAATTAATATTTTTAACATATTCATTATAAATTTGAAATCTATTTTAAATAATTTCTTTTGAGTACTTAAGAATCATAATATATTTAGTTCTACTGTCATTTGTGTGAAAGAGCATAATTTTGTTTTCAAGTAAATAGTCAATATATTGACGATAGAAAATATCAAAAATGATAATGCTTTGGACAACTTTTCTCTACTTCCAGAAAATTATTTGATTTTGGAAAAGGCAAATATTGTTTTCTTTAGATCATAGCAGTTTTCAATAAGCATATTACTTTTGTATAAGAGCAAAAACTAATATGCAATACCATGTACTTCGACACGAGTAGGCCAATAAAAGTAGTGGCGTCGTTTGTAACCAAACCATTGTATTGACAACACAAAGGAGTTCAAACATATACCCCAAAAAGCCGAATCGAGACCACTATCATGATTTTGAAAATAAAGAAAATTTTCGTGGTCATAAACACAAATATTCAAATATCTGCTCATATGTTTACCTATTTTTTACAAGTACAGATGGGGACTTGAGACCATCTTCAAATGGAAAAACAAAATCTGAATATCCAAACATTCTGGAGTGAAAGCGAGAATGAAGAAAGAACGCAGGTTTGAAATGTATTTTCTATGTATCTGATCTTAATAATAACTAAAAGACCTTAAAATTAAGCCAAATATTATATGAAATCCTTCAATAAATAGGTCTTTCCGCATTTGACAGAACATCACTATCAAATATATATTTTAAACGAAGGGATTCAAGACATCAAAGAATAAAGCTGTAATCAACTGATATTACTCAAACTAAGACACAACTCTAGTGAGATATCCTCTTTAAAAATGGTATTTAACAGAATTAACATTTGAAAAGCCCAGTCCAATAGTAATTAATGTAGATGCAAAATATGAGGCATACCATGTATTGTCAGCGGTAACACCATGGATCATTAACGCCAATACCATTCCTATACAGGCCATGGCAAAAATCCTATTTTCGATTGGATGCATCTTTTGAGATAAAAATATATAAGACTTTTTAATTAATCGTACATGCAATATCCAGAATGCGAGAAACCCGATCCACCCGAACAGAAAAAGTGTAGAAAAATATTGAGAATGCGCGCTACCACCCCTTGTTGTTCTAAAAACTGAATTTCCATAAAACGCATCCAACTGAAACTCATGTGTACTCCATCCATAGCCAATAAACCAATTACGTCTATCATAATTTACAAATGCAGCTTCAAAAGCGTTTGATCTGTTTAACACAGTTCCATCAAGAACTCCCTCAAGTGTAAATACCTTGCCAGTGTTCTCCTCATTCTTTTCTATCTGATATTCAAATCTTTTTAATATATGATCGAATCCAAGAGTTGAAACAAGACCAAAAATGCCAACTGTAATAACGAGAACAACAACTGCCTGGTAAAGAGATTTCCCTAATTTTCTGTCTGAAGAAAGTTTCCTTTGTAAAAGATATACCAGAAAAACAAGAACAATCATTGAAGTGAAAACAGCTTTTGACCCGGCAGTAAAAATATTTATAACAGATAAAACTACACCGGTGATCAGGACTTTTTTATTGATGATAAATCGCGTATTAGATAAGGAATAAAAATAAAATGAGAAAAAAAGAATAGCAAGTAATAAATTAAACTGTCCATTGAGTGGGGATACTCCTACAATTCCTCCTGCCCCTGCCTCAAATAATGCATTTGTATTAATCCATTCCCCAGCCCATTGAGGTAAGAGAACCATATTCGGGATTATTTTCACGATAGTATTCAAAGATGCAATTAAAGAATAGAATGTCAAAAACACATTTAGCTTAATAAATAAAACAATCCGTAACGGCGTCACAATTACACTTCCTGAGAAATAAAGGAGCGAGAGTATGCCAACGAAAGAGAGAATGCTTACGAATAAATTAAGATTATCACTTTGATTTACAAACAGCCAACCCAGAACGGAGCTTAACAACAATATGCCAATAAGAGGTTTAAAATATGCGTCAGAAGTATTGATCTCTCCAAACTTACGAAATGAAAATAGTTGAATAAAATAAATCAGCATGGCAACCAAAGGAAATACCCCTCCAAACCCAATTTGGACAGGAAACAAACAGCACATAAACATAACCATTATATAATCGAACTGATGACCTTTTCTCAGAGTTCTATTATATATCCATATAGCAATTAATATTGCTCCGAAAGCAATAAGCACAGGGTCTTTTTTTTGAGCTATCTCTGCTAAAACAAGCGCTGGAAGTGCTGTGAAAACAATCCGTTTTATACTACTTGTATCTTTAGAAATATTCCTTTTAAGATTATCAGTCATAATTATGGTTGGGTTATGTTGTATCTATCCTATTTGATGTTTTTTAAATACTCATTCCACTCCCCAATATCCCTCCATGATTTCTCAGAAACAGGAAAAACACCAACATTACGACCCTGGTTTACCAGGCCCTCTATTAGTTGGGTAATGTGCAAAAACTGATTGTCAGGAATTTCATTCAAAACCTGGGGTTCAAGAATATACATCCCACTATTAATCTTAAAAGTAAGCTCCGGCTTTTCAGTTAATTCAATCAAGCGTCCATTATTACCCGTTTCAATAGTGCCGTATGGTATAGGGTAATGCTTTAAAGCCGCAACTATGGTAATTTCGTTTTTATTTTCAAGGTGATATTTCAAAATTTCGGAATAGTCCTGGTCAATTAGTATATCACAATTACTTACAAAAAAGGTTCGATTTATTTTCCCTTTTAGCAACGAAAGACTACCAGCAGTGCCGAGTGGATTATCTTCCTGAAAATAGTCGATGCAGTACTCCGGGTTGTTGAGACTATCAAAATAGTACCGGATGAGCTCTGCTTTGTAATTCACAGATAAATAGAACTGATGGCAACCATAATCCACGAAGTGATCCATAATATCTTCAATAATAGTCTTATTATTGATGGGTATCAATGGTTTAGGGATTACATTGGTCAAAGGTTTTAAACGGCTTCCCTTCCCTCCTGCCATTATAACCACGGGAAGATTAAGGTCAATATTTTTAAGCTGATACTCTTTGAAAACATCCTCCCACAGGTAAGTGTCAACTAAATTGCCCTTTTCATCTAAAACAGGCATACACTCGATGCGGTGTTTTTTCATCGTCTCGAGCACTTGCTGCTGCGGTTCCTTGATAGTAGCATAAACAAAATCCCGACGAAGCAATTTATCAATTTGATAATCGAAAGGGCGATTCGAGATGATGGCTTTTTGCAGGTCCCCAATGCTCAATACCCCAATAAACCTATCTGCCTTAAAAACAAGCAACAATTTTCGGTTAATCGCATCCATTTTTTGCAATGCCTGCAAAATAGTGCTTTCATCGTTTATTCGACGGTCTATAATGTATTTAGGATGCTCCATCACCAAAATGTTAATTTAAGTTACTTCGGATTAAAGGTTTTTAATTTTTTTCTGAATCGCCAAAAACTCGCTAAGTTCCTTGGCAGGAGAACCTGTCCATGATTGATCATCGGGTATATTTTTGGTTACTACAGCGCCCATACCAACAATGGTATTATTGCCAATTTTAATCTGGTCGCGCAAAGCAACAGAGGGAGCCACCCAACTGTAATCGCCAATTGTTGTACTCCCGCCAACCATCGAATGAGCAATTACAGCAGTATGTTTGCCGATAATTACATTGTGCGCAATATGTACTAGATTATCTATTTTAACGCCCTCTTCAATTATAGTATTTCCCAGAGCACCGCGATCGATACACGTGTTGGCACCAATTTCAACAAAATCTTTAATTTCCACACCTCCTATATGGGGGAATTTTTCAAATTCGCCTTTCTCATTTCTTTGGTAACCAAAACCATCAGCTCCTATTACGGTTCCGGCATGTATTGTTACATTACTACCGATGGTCACACCATCATAAATATAACAATGACCATATATAATTGAGTTTTCTCCAATAGTAGATTTACCAACATAAGTGTAAGGACCTATAAAACAATTATCAGATACAATTCCCTCAGGGTGAATATTGGCAGTTTCATGAATCCCAAATTTAACTTTACGCAAGAAAAACGCATTTACGATCCTTAAAAATGTAAGTTTCGGATTTTCTACAACAATCAGGCATTTTTCTTTGCCAATATTATCAGGTATTTCAATCGAATTATCACAGATTATTACTTTTGCTTTCGAATTAAGTAAGTAATCAAGCTTATTAGATTTAAGTGGATTAATCCAGTCAAGACTTTCATCATTAATTAATTCAGCAACAGGGGCATTGTTAAAGTACAAATCGGTATCTCCAATTACTTGGTCATTTACATTTAAAAGATATTGAATCTCTCTTGCCTTAATATTTCTCATCATCTTCTTAATTTTATTAGCGTTAACAATCTCAATATTCAGGAAAATTATCACTATTAAATAATAATGTCTTTGGTATTGGAGTAGAATTTCTGAAATGCTCAACGATTGCACTATTATCCTCTATAAGTTTCTCCGCAATTGAAGAATTGCTAAATATTCTAACTGCCAGGTTTTTTGCATTAGTAACAATCGTATTGTGTAATTCTGAATCATTCAGAAGTAGTATTATATTTTTTGCAAGCGCAGTGATATCTCCTATTTCGGAAAGCAGCACTGTTTGATTATCTTTATTTAAGTAGGGTGTTCCTGTTGTTATATAAGTTACTACAGGGATTTCAAGAAACATGGCCTCACGTATTGTACTGGAAACAACATCCAATTTATTAGGCAGCACTGCAATTCTTGACCTTTTCACCTGTTTAAACATATCAGAGTGCGAGGGGAAATATTCGTTAAATATAACATTGTCTTCTAGCCCTAATTCAATGATTTTATTTTGGAGATATTTCTTATACTTTTCATTACATGAACCTATCAGGTTCATTTTAACAGTTTTGATTTCCAGTTTAACTACACTTAATGCATCTATAACATCTTCAACACCTTTAATTTGACTCAGACTACTAGCAAATAAAACAATGTCAAATTCAATACGCTGAACTGGTATAAAAGGTGGGCGTTGCGTTGGGAACCAAAACTCTAACACATTAGCTCCTTTATTTTTGCTAAGGACACAATCATGATACATTCTTGAAGCTGTTCCGAAATACATTTTTGACTTCAAAATTCGGTTCTCAACTTCTATCTGATAATTATCAGGGTTAAAATTAAATTTATCTTTGAAAGGTGTTGAGAGAACCGTTTGTAATAACACATAAACCGGTACAGTTTTTATATCCAATGCAGTAATTGAATAATAGGGATTTTCCGCACCTACTAAATTTACTATATCAGGTTGGATTACTTTAAATAATTGCTTTACTAATATACGGCTCAATAAAAATTTCGCTTTATTAAATGGTATGTATTTTTCATAGAATTTACTTATCGTATATTCTATATTTGGTCTAAAAAAATGAAAATAAACACCATTGAATTCAAATTCAGCAGTTAATTGTTTTAAACCCTGATGAGGGGCAATGATGTGAAGCTCCACGTTCTTAAGCATTTCAAATTCCGTAATCAAACTTGTTATCCAGGGCGCGAAATCACGGTAGTGAATATCCGGCATACCAAATAAACGTCGAAGGAAATTTGAAAAATACAACTTCGAAAGAGGAATTTTTTCCCTGATCTGTTGATTTGAAAAATGGCAAATCCATGCTACTTTTATTTTTCTCATTATATCTCCCCCTCCCAATCTATATTCTTTGCTCCAAACCTTCTCAGTGTTTCGTCATAACTATTTTTCATAAAAGAAGCATGGTCGTCAATAACTTTGTAAACTCGTCTTCTGGGCGGTAAGACTTCATCTCCCCACATACCATCATGAATCAAAACCTGCAAAACTTTATCCTTAGCTTCTTTTAACCTTTCTTCCAAAACTTCGTAGCGCCAATAACCAGTTGAATCAGCACAATAACCAAATACATTTGTAAAGAGGCTAGAATAAACATTTATCATTCCGGCATAAGTTTCTTTAAAGCAGGAAAGTGTAAAAGCATTATTGTTATGAAATGAAAAGACTTTTGGTTCAGTCATAAAATATTTCTCAAAAGTCTCTTTATCCTTTATCAGAAAAAACTCTAATCGATCTTCCTGAGTAATTTCCCAGAAATGAGCATCAAAATGTAATGCCAACTGGTGACCAAGAGATTCAATTTCTTTAATTTGTTTAAATGTCTTCCCCTCCAAAGAATTGTAAAAATCTCCATGAAGCTGAATGAAGTAAGTGGCTCTAATTCCTAAATTATGTTCTATTCTTGCCATCTCCAAAGCTATTGGCACAGAAAACTCAACATCATGTCGTAGAAGTAGTGTATTTGAATTATATATCTTCCTTGTTGAAAAAAGAGAGAATGAATAATTTTTTAAAGCAAGGGATAAAAGTCTTCTATAATTAATCAGCGTAAAATCATTAAATCTGTATCTCTCGCAAGCAATCATGGAATATCATTTTAAAATTTGATCAGTTTTGCAGGTACACCAACAAAAATGCCAAACGGAGTGTCAATATTTTTGGTTACAACGGCTCCTGCACCAATAGTCACATTTTCACAAATGCTTACATTAGGCAATATGGTAGCATTTGCGCCTATATAGCATGATTGTCCTATTTTAACATGACCGAGTAAAACAGCATTAGGTGCTATTGTAGAAAAATCTCCAATACTAACATTATGCATAATATTTGCATTGGTATTAATCTTAACGAAAGCCCCTATCTCCGCTTCCGACGATATGTTAACACCAGACTGAATAACACTACCTTCACTTACAGATACGCTTTTGGATATCCTTGCTTGCGAGGAGATGATTTTTGAAAAATTAAAACCATAATCTTTATAAAAGGTAGCAAGCTTCTTGCGTAAACCGGGTGAATCCGGTGTAATGACAACCTCAAATTGACGAAATTTGTTCGCCCAATCAACTATATTTTCTTCACTTCCAATAAATGGTATTGACTTATATTCAGAGTTTTTACAATTATCAATAATACCAACAATTGTAATATTACTCTCCTCACATAATTCAATAATCTCAATAAACCCACCAACTAATAAAATAGGATTATTCATTAGATAAAATACTATTCAATGTATTTACAATAAAAAAAACGTCTTCATTTGTAAGTTTAGAGTACATTGGTAGTGTAATTAAATTATCTACAAGATAATCTGTTATTGGCAGTTCTGTGTAAAACTTTTTATAAATTGAAAAACGGTGAACAGCAGGGTAATGCACACTGGTTTGAATCCCTGCTTCCGCTAATTGTTCACGAATTTTATCGCGCGTTTCGAATGTAGAATTCTTTAGGACAATAGGAAAAATGTAATTGGATAAAAATTCTTTATAGCCTTTAAACGGAATTAATATTCCATCAATTGACGAAAGTTTTTTAAGGTACATTTCCCTGATCATATTTCTTTGCACCAGATCAGCCTCAATTTTATCTAACTGAACCAGTCCAATTGCGGCATGAATGTCATCCATCCGATAGTTATAGCCTAATTCAATTACATCATAGGTTGTAGAGTGGCCACTGGCGCGCTCATACGACATAGAGGTCATTCCATGAGAACGCAGCAACCGGCAACGGTCGTTCAATTCGCTGGAGTTTGTAACTAACATACCACCTTCACCAGTACTAATATTTTTGTTGGAGAAAAAGCTAAAACAGCCAATATCACCAATGGTGCCAAGTTTTTTACCTTTATACTCGGAAAGAGGGCCATGGCAGGCATCTTCTACAACCTTCAACCTGAACTCGTTCGCTATATTCATTATACTATCCATATCACATGCAAACCCACCATAGTGCATCACTAAGATTGCTTTAGTCTTGGGTGTGATTTTTTTACGTATATCTTCAGGATCAATAACCGGTAACTCATAACTTGTTACGTCGGCAAAAACCGGAATTGCATCCATATACCGTATAGCATTTACCGTAGCTACAAAGGTTAAGGAAGGGCAAATAACCTCGTCGTCTGGTTCAACCCCAATAAGTTTAAGCGCAAGATGCAGACTAACCGTACAATTAGAGGTTGAGATGGCATGATTTACCTGTAACATCATGGCGAACCGGTCTTCAAAAGCTTTGCACCTCGGACCTGTTGATATCCAGTTATCTTTAATAGCTTCTGCGACTGCCTGACCTTCTTTCTCATCAAAATTGAGGTCGAAGAGGGGAATTTTGTATGACATAATATTTTATTCTTTTTTGAGTTTCAATCTCATTAATAAGCTCTGGGTTAAACTTTTCATTCTAGAGAATTCTTCATTTGTTAGGCCAAAATAACGTATCATTACTACAGAAACAACAATTGAAATTCCAGTTGTCATAACGAGTCTGACAAAACTATCAATTAAAAACAAGGAGGGAATAATGGTAAAACCTGCGGCCAGTATGATGGGCAAAGATGATTTTAGCACAACCGCCTCGAGATATGATCTAATATTAATTTCTGCAATTTTTTTTCCATAATACAATCTAACACATGCGGTTAAAAGGCTAATCAAAATTCCAACTATAAATATGGTTTGAGGTGGCATACCAGCCTTAAACAGAAAATAAGCAGTGGGAATTGTCAAAGAAATAGCTAATAATCCGACAATAGTAATTTCCCTAATTCTTCCAACAGCGCTAATAGCCGTGATTAAAGGAAAGGTAAATTTTTCGACCATCATGGCCAATATCATTAATCTTGTGAAGATTACAACGAAATCAGGTACATTTTCTAACCAAAGCTTTAACAAATAAGGAGCTTCAATAAAAACAGGGATAGAGAAAATTGCAAAAAGAAACACAGAAAATTTCGCTGCCATGACAGTTAATCGATTCATTTGAGTACGATTTCCCCCTCCCTCACTCTTCATTATCTGTGGATTAATGGCCTGAGTCATACTGGCTGAAAAATTATTCAATTGAGATGTCAATGTATTGGCTATACCATTAGCTGCATTTAAATTAACACCAAAGAACATATTCAACAATATACTTTTTGATTGAGTTATAACTATTGCAGAGGCAACCCCAAGCATATTCCAGCCGGCAAACGAAAGGATGCTCTTAATAAGAACCTTATCAATATAATCTTTCAACCTGATTTTACATTCAGCATATCTTATACGGCTATATATTTGCATGATTATCCTAATCATTATTTGATTGATCAACACAAGAAATCCATATACTATAAGCTGATTAGAACCTAAATAAGATATATAAATAGCAATTCCAAGCCCTACCAATATTTGTAGCATCATTATCAATGAAATTGCCAGAAAATTTTCGTGGGCATTCATAACAGCATCAAAAGGCACAGAAATAACGGAGACAAAAGTAGTAATTACCATGAAATGAAAAATTACTTTTGCATCATAAAGTCTACTAGGAGGTATATTTAACCAGTATTTGAACATCAACAAACCACCAACTTCCATGATGAGAACCACCATAAAACCAATAAAAAAATGAATTACAAGTGTAGTATTAAAAGTACGCTTTACCAGGTCCATATCTCCACTACCTAAACTATGCGACATAAAACGCATAGATGCTATTGACATAGATGAGTTTAAAAAGGATAACATACCTATTATCCCCGCTACCAATGAATAGATACCATAATCGGTTTCGCCTAATGCATTCAGAATTAACCTGGTTGTTATCAGACCTACAAGAAGTGTAAAAATCAATCGCGCATAAACAATACTTGTATTAATAATGACTCTGTTGGCAGCTTGCAAGGGTATTTGAATTAGATGTTAACTATAAAATATAATCAAGACATATAGATATTCTGCAAATTTAAGGGAAGCTCTTAGCGAGAATTTGCTAATCTCGATTTAAAATAAATCGTTTCACTTTAGCTTTAAATTCCATTGGTAGCTTTTGTATTATTCGTTTAACCCAAGACAATCGATATTGCTTCTGAATGAAATCTAACAGTTGAGCGTCTGGGCTAATGTCTAACGGAAATATGGCATCCACCTCCTCTTCATAGATTCTTTGATTAAGATATATATCGTTAACTCCACAATGCTCGCCTGAGCCATCAAGCCCATAATTTCGGACTCTAGAAATAACTGGAAAAATTGAATACATACCTTTATCAACTAAATGAACTGCAACAACACCATCGACCAAAAGTGCTCCAGACTTTCGCATACTTTGAATTTGACCAGTACAATTTTCAGCAATTTCCTTAAACTTAGAAATCTTTGTTTCATTGTCTACAAAAGAATTAAATTCTTTCATACTCCAATCTACCTTCACCCATTTCTTTTTCCATATTCCAACACCCCAAGCTACGAATCCAAATCGCAGATATACATCATTTTTATAAAATAAGGGCATTTCAAAAGGGGAATTGTACCCAGAAACTGAAAAAATATCGCTTCTATCTTCATAAGCAATTAATCCCTTATTTACAAATGAAAGGAAATTTGGCGCTAAAAAGTTATCATCTTCCAGAAATATCAATTTATCATGATTTTCAAAAACATAATTAATAGCTTGTGGAATTGATCTTTGAGATCCTAAATTCATCTTCCACTCAAGAATTTCAATTTCTTTAAATCCTGTAATACTTTTTAAATATAGCCGAACAGCATTAACTTTATCTTCATCAGAAATATTGGCAGCTGCATCAGAAACTACATATAAAATACTATCCTTAGCAATTTTATTATGTTTTAAAGACTCTACACATCTAATCAAGTGATCAAGGCGAGTATAGACTGATATTAATATAGGAGCATAATCCATAACCAATTATTTATACATTAACTCTAATGTGTTTTTAATAAACTCAGATAACAATTTCCCTAAATAGGTCTTGACACTACTATCTCATACTTCTTTTTCAATAATAGAAATGGTTTCTCAATAATTCGATATGATATAATTGATATTACAATAGTGAAAAATAGCCCAAAGACAAATGCGGATAAGGGATTTAATGACAGTCCAATATTAATCTTGAAAAGAGCATGAGCCATTGCCATTCCCAGAGTATGATATACGTATAAGCCATAAGACCTTTTGCCTAAAAACACAAATGCACTAATTGAAAAAAAATATATAAGTTTCTTGTTATGTAGAACTGAAAACACAATAAAAGATGTCAATAGTCCAACAATGGAATAGGTTAATGTTAGCCAATATGAAATAAATTGCACATTGGGCAACTGTATTACAACTAAAAATAGAAGTATGCCAATAATAAGAAAATATATTGATTTAAAACGAGTTAACAAAAAATCAAATCCTCCAAAACCCAGAGCAATACCTAAGATGATTGATTCAAAATGTGTAAAAGGCAAAACATATATAGCTGGGTGAGGTACCTTATTATAAATAAACGCAATTCGTGCTAGATTAAAAATAACAACACTCAAAACAAACCATATAATCTTTGTTCGATGTGATGATCGAGTTAAAATAAAAATCAAGACTGGGATAAAAACATAAAACTGTTCTTCATAAGCAATAGTCCACAAGTGTGTTATAAAAGGAAGTAAATCATACCCATGAGTTATGCAAAAAATATTATCGGTAAAGGTAAGTAGTCCAATTAAACGCGTTAAGATAGGACTGGTAACAACACCGTCTACAATAATTAAAAAATATAGTATTGAGAAACCAACGAAAAAGTAATACACTGGCCAAATACGAAAGACTCTTCGTGCATAAAATTTTCTAAAACTTATTGTTCCGGATTTTAAATTTTCTGAGATAAGTAATTTCGTAAACAAATATGCTGATAATGAAAAAAACAGATCAACTCCAATCCAGCCAAAATTGAACACGGAAGATAAATATGGAATGTTTGAAAGAAGACTTTGATGACTAATAAAAACTAATAAGAAAGCAAAAAATCTGAGTCCATCCAGTTCTGGAAAATACATCCTTTCATTTTTTGCTTGTTCAAATTCGCTCTCCCGATTGTGCATTTGTAAGATATTAATTACGAAATTCAATAAATAAGGCCAGTTCTCTACTATTATTTAAAGACTTTCTCATCAGGATTCCTTTTTCTCCTCACATTTGCTGGATTTCCATAAGCAATAACATTAGGTCCAATGTCTTTTACGACAACACTGCCAGCTCCAATAACAGAGTTTTCTCCAATTGTTATATGATCAATAACTGTAGATCCTGCTCCAATAAATACACCATTACCTATTTTTACATGACTACAAATAACAGAGTTTGGTGAAATATTTACAAAATCACCTATAACACTATCATGATCTACAATAGAGGCAGTATCAATTATACAACATTTTCCAATTTTGACATTATTCTGAATTACAGCACTTTGAACAACACAAACTCCTCGTTGAATCAATGCATCAGAACTAATAATGCTATGTTGGGATTTTATACTTACGATATTCTTATTTAGTTCCCCCAAAATATTAAATATCCTCTGTCGAATAATGTTCTCTCCAATCCCAATATGCATTTTAAATTGATGAAATTCATTTTGACCTAAGAAAAAATCTATATTTCCAAAAACAGTCAATCCATTTATATTTGTTCCATTGGGTTCTGTAGAAATATATCCAACAGGGTCAAATTGTTCCATTATGGCAATTTTAGCCATTTTTACGGCATGCCCACCTGCACCGAATATAATTAACTTTTCTCCCATCACATTATGCATTGTTAATAATTTCACATATTCTGATAACCTCGTCACTAGTCAAATAATCAGACATTGGTAAGCACAAAATACGATTCGAAATGTCAAATGATATGCTACATTCAATTTTATCACTAAAAACAGTTTCAAGACTTGGGCTAAAGTATTCTCTGGGGAATATTTTTTTATTGCTTAAAACTTCTACTAGATTGTTCTTATACTGCTTGGAGGATAAAATTACAGGCATATAGGAATAGTTAATTTCTTCATTAATTTTTTGAAAACTAATGTTAGAATTAGTTTTTAAAATATCTACATATAGCTCATACATTTTTTTTCTATGCAGCAAAGATGCCGGAAAGTATTTCAAATTAATGATACCCATAGCAGCACAGAATTCAATCAGCTTGGCATTTGTACCATAAGTCTGTATAATTGTTTTACTTTTATCCAAGCCAAAATATGCTAATCTTCTAATTGCGTCTTCCATCTCAATGCTATGTACAAACAATACTCCACCCTCTACAGTATGCATTGCTTTAGTGGCATTAAAACTCGTCATAGAAATATCCCCATATGAAAAAATGGATTTCCCTTTATAATTGACCCCAAATGCATGAGCGCCATCATAAATAACATTTAAATTGTGCTTCATCGCAATTTTTTCTATGGCTTCAACATCACAAGGATTGCTATAAACATGTACTGCTAAAATTGCAGTCGTTTTCTGCGTTATCTTCTCTTCAATCTTATTAACGTTAATATTTAATGTTTCGGGATCAATGTCAACATAAACAGGTTTGCAGTTCTCCCAAATAAGCGAACTTGAGGTCGCAACATGTGTGAATGGCGTTGTAATGACTTCACCTGCTATATTTAAAGCCCGGATAGCAATCTGTAGTGCTAAGGTACCATTACCCAATCCAACAAGATTTTGAATATTTGTGAACTTTCTTAGATCCTCTTCAAACTCCTGAAACAGTGGACCATCATTAGTTAGCAGATGATTATCCCAAGAACTTCTAATTTTATCAATAAACTCTTCCAGTGGAGGTAAAAAACTTTTGGTAACATAGATTGGTTTCATTATAAATAAATTTAGGTTATTAACTCATTAATAGCTTCCTGGAAACTTGGAGCTTGTTCGTCTTTATCTGACACTATTGGATCAAATATTTCCCAATCAATTTGCAGATCCGGATCATTAAATCGAATTGATCTTTCGTCCGTTTTAGAAAATGGTTTTGTGCATTTATAAATAAAAACAGCCTCCTTTGATAAAACAGATAGACCATGTGCAAACCCAGGGGGAATCCAAAATTGAAGTTTGTTCATTTGCGAAAGCTCTATCGAAAAATACTTTCCAAATGTTTTTGAGGAGGGTCTCAAATCAACGGCTACATCAAGAACCTTTCCAAATGCTACCCTTGCTAACTTCCCCTGCGCATTTTTTCCCACTTGATAATGCAAACCTCTAATGACATTTTGGACAGAATAAGATTGATTCTCTTGTACAAAAACCTCTTTAAATCCAAAATCCTTGTACACAGAATCATTATAGGATTCGAAAAAATCACCTCTGTTATCTTGATAAACATCTGGCTCAAATATTAAAAGACCTTCTATTCTTGTTTCAATAATTTTCATAGGATGTTTTCATAGAAATTACTTTGGTAAACAGTTTACTGAATAATTATGAGGCAAATATTCTACTATATTTCGAGCAATCAATATAGCAAGTATTAAAGTTTTTGCAAGTATTCTCCATATGAGCTTTTACCTTGGAATTTTATGTTTTTTTTCAATGTATCTCTATCTATAAAACTCAAAGAATAAGCAATTTCCTCTATACACGCAATCTTCAAACTTGTACGCTTTTCAACTGCTTTCACAAACTCAGTAGCTTCAGTCATGGCCTCATGGGTTCCCGTATCCAACCAGGCAAAGCCACGACTCAGAACCTGCAGCTTCAACGCCTGCAACTTTAAATAGGCATCATTTACAGCGGTAATTTCCAGTTCACCTCTAGCGGAGGGTTTCACCTGAGCAGCAATATCGATAACAGAATTTGGATAGAAATATAACCCGACTACAGCATAGTTACTTTTAGGAAACAAGGGCTTCTCTTCAATGCTGAGTACGGTACCTTCGGAGTCAAACTCAGCAACGCCATATCGCTCCGGATCCTCCACATAATAACCAAAAACGACTGCTTTCTGTTCTTCGAAAACAGTTTGAACCGAGCGAGCCAACAATTGTTGCAAACCGGCACCATAAAAGATGTTGTCGCCCAGCACAAGACAAACATCGTCGTTGCCGATAAAATCCCTGCCGAGGATGAAAGCCTGTGCAAGACCGTCGGGGGAGGGTTGTTCCACATAGCTAAACTTTAGCCCTAACTGGCTTCCGTCTCCGAAAAGTTTTTCAAAGTTTGGCAAATCATGTGGGGTGGAGATTATGAGTATTTCTCTTATCCCGGCCAACATTAAAACCGATAAAGGATAATAGATCATCGGTTTGTCGTAAATAGGGAGTAGTTGTTTTGAGACCACCTTAGTTATAGGATGGAGGCGAGTGCCAGAGCCGCCGGCGAGGATGATGCCTTTCATGTTTTTCGTTTGTTATACGTTATTCGTGACTCACTTGAACACTGATGACGCTGATAAAACAGATTTTCACTGATTTGTATCTGTGGTTATCAGTCTAATCTGTGTGATCTGTGTTCTAACCCAATCAGAACACTGATGACGCTGATTAGACAGATTTACACTGATTTATATTTCGCTCCAAACAGTTCGTTTGATGTAATCGGTATAACTAAGAATGATGCGCACCACTTTATCAGAAACGTTCGGCATGGAGTAGTCCCCCACTTGTCTGAAATTCCGTTCTTCACCAGTTTTCTGATATTGAAGCTGTACCAGCCCTTGCATAACCCTTTCTGGATTTAACCCAACCATCATCACCGAGGCTTCTTCCATGGCCTCTGGGCGTTCGTGGGCTTCACGGATGTTGAGGGCTTTAAAATTGAGTATGGAAGACTCTTCTGAAATAGTGCCACTATCTGATAAGACAGTGGTTGAATTAATCTGTAAAGCAAGGTAATCGCTCAGCCCCATCGGCTTCATCAGGCGAACCCGGGGATGAAACTGCACGTTGTGCTTCTCGATCATCTTGCGGGTGCGTGGATGAGTAGATACAATCACGGGGTAATCGAACTTTTCGGCTATCTGATTTAAGATATCTACAAGATTGAAAAAATTCTTTTCTGAAGCTATATTCTCTTCTCTATGCGCAGAAACAACAAAATACTCACCTTTAGTAAGACCTATGGTGTTTAAAACAGTTGATTGCATCACCTTCGGCATATACTTATTCAGCACCTCGAACATTGGGCTACCGGTCTTAATAATCCGATCGGGTCGAAGTCCTTCTGCCAGTAAATACTCTCTTGCGATATCACTATATGTCAGGTTGATATCAGAGATATGATCTACTATCTTTCTGTTGGTCTCCTCCGGAACACGCTGATCAAAACACCTGTTACCGGCCTCCATATGAAAGATAGGGATGTGGCGTTTCTTGGCAGCGATGGCGCACAGGCATGAATTGGTATCACCAAGGACCAGAAAAGCATCTGGCTTTTCTTGCTCCAGAACCGGATCAATATTTATAAGTATCTGTCCGGCTGTGGATGTCGCATTGTTACCAGCAGCATTCAGGAAGTAGTCGGGACGACGGAGACCCAGGTCTTCGAAAAATACCTCGTTGAGTTCGTAGTCATAGTTCTGGCCGGTGTGAACCAACACGTGATCTATGGCCTTGGAGGCATCGAGTTTTTGAAGGACGCAGGAGAGGCGGATTATCTCGGGGCGGGTGCCGACGACGGTTAATACTTTGAGTTTTTTCATTCTATTATGGATTGGAACACTGATGACACAGATAATGCAGATTTACACTGATTGAATATTTAGTGATATTCGCGCTATTGTTTTACCTGTGTAAACCTGATTTCCTATCTGTGATAATCTATTAAATCAGTGTCATCAGTGTTCTAAAAAAAATCTTGGTGTTTTATTCAGACTGTTTCGAAGAAAGTATCAGGATCATTAGCATCAAAATGCTCGTTGATCCAGAAGATAGTATAAAGCTCTTCATCCCCAGTATTGGTGATATTGTGAGTAAACCAGACGGGCATATCCACAAAAGAGGGCTGACTTCCATCGAGTTCGAAGGTCATAACTTTATCTGTACCTATGCGGCGCAGCTCAATGGTGGCTTTGCCTTTGATCACAGCGAAGCGTTCGGCTTTTCGGGTATGAAAATGGTTTCCCCTAGTTATACCAGGAACTGTAGTAGAGAAACTAACCTGGCCACCGGAGTTTAATTTGACGGTTTCGACAAAACTACCCCTGTTATCAGTATTAAGTTTTAAATGACAGGGAAAAAACTTCTCGTGATCAATATAACAGAGGAAAGTGTTCCAGAGGTTGCGGTCGAAAGGGTTATCGAGGTTGGGGATCTCACCTTTTGTGAAGTAGTTGTCCTTGAAAGATTCTAACTTTTTTAGGAGGTCGGAGACTTTGATAGTGCTTGTGTGTTCGATGGAACACTGATGACACTGATCTGAAAGATTTTCACTGATTCGATCTGTGGTCATCCGTTCCATCCGTGTTATCTGTGTTCTATTAATTTTTTCAATGATAACATTAACCAGTTCTGCCACATAGATGAGTTTGATTTCACCATCTACATCTATTTTGGGTGTTTCGTTGTGAGTAAGTTGGTGGCAAAAGGTGGCGACCACTGAGTTGTAATAAGGGTGTCCAAAAGGGCCAAAAACGTTGGGAATGATCAATCCTGTAAACTTTGCACCATTTTCAGTTGCCCATTTTTCAAGGAGCATTCTTCCCTCTTTCTTTGATTTACCATAGAGGTTATCTCTTTCCTCCTGCGTTGATGAAGAAAAGAGAATATGAGGGGTGGATTTAGTCACTTCACATGCCCCGATGAGTTGGTTAACCAGTCCGATATTGGTCTTATAAATCACTTCCGGGTCATGATGACGATTCATTGCTGCTAAATGGACGATTACATCACAATTAGAGACGAAGGCCTTTAAAAGGGAAGAATCTGCAAAGAAGGAATCCTCGAAGGGGATTCGGGTGTATTTCCCGGGGTATAGTCCGAGGGTGTTATATAAGTGGGTACCGACGAAGCCGGCCTGGCCGGTGATGCCTATATTAATCATATTTTATTGATTGGAACACAGATGACACTGATCTAACAGATTTACACTGATTTTTTTGCTTTCCTGTCATTCGTAAAGATCTTCCTTCGTACTTCGGGCTTTTTCCCAAAGTTCAACAGAAGTCCGATTTCCAAATTTGTGGCTTTCAAATAATTTATTAACTGAAATTCATGCTCTTCGCATAGAACTTCAGCCGCTTTCAACTCCAGTATGAGTACATCATTGACTAAAATATCTGCGAAGTATTCACCAACAACAAGGTTGTCATAGACCACCCTGATTGCATACTGGCTTTTACACTCAAAACCTTGCTTTTGTAATTCATGGACAAGAGCATTATGATAAACCTTCTCAAGGAATCCATAACCCAACGTATTATATACTTTGTAAAACCACTTGATTACACTCTCAGTCAAATCCTCATGAATATACATAAAATCAGTGCAAATCAGTCCAATCAGTGTAATCAGTGTTCTAACACATCAGCCCGAACCTCCGGCAGCTTCAACAACAACTCCTTCATTCCTTCCACATCAAGCCGGTGGGTGTTGTGCGAGTGGTAGTCTTCTATCAGACTGACCTCTTCCTGCCCTTCCACGAAGTATTTATCATAGTTGAGATCCCGGGCATCGCATGGGATGCGGTAGTAGTTGCCCATGTCAATGCTTTTGGCCATCTCTTCACGGGTCACGAGAGTTTCATACAATTTTTCACCATGTCGGGTTCCGATCGTACGAACATTTGCATCGGACTTGTAAAGTTCCTTCAACGCGGTGGCTAGGGTAGCGAGAGTAGCAGCAGGGGCTTTTTGAACGAAAAGGTCGCCATTGATTCCGTTTTTAAAAGCATATAACACCAAGTCAACTGCATCTTCGAGGGTCATCATGAAACGAGTCATGTTGGGGTCGGTAACGGTGATGTCTTTACCATGGCTCATCTGCTCAACCCAAAGGGGGATTACCGAACCCCGGCTTGCCATAACATTGCCATATCGGGTGCAACAAATTGTCGTACCAGCATCTGAACCAAGTGCTCTCCCCTTCGCGATAGCAACTTTTTCCATCATAGCTTTACTGATACCCATCGCGTTAATTGGATAGGCTGCTTTATCGGTACTCAGTACAACAACATTTTTCACACCATGCTGTATTGCAGAATCTATTACATTTTCAGTACCGAAAACATTCGTCCTTACAGCCTGTATTGGAAAAAATTCACAGGATGGCACCTGTTTAAGTGCAGCGGCATGAAAGATATAGTCAACCCCTGCCATAGCTCCATCCACACTTCTTTTATCACGAACATCGCCGATGTAGAATTTCACCTTAGGGCTATTCAGCCGATGGCGCATATCATCCTGTTTTTTTTCATCCCGTGAGAATATCCTGATCTCTGCAAAAAAAGGATCATCCAAAAAACGGTTCAAAACAGCATTACCAAATGATCCGGTACCTCCGGTAATAAGAAGAGTATTGTGAAGTTTATTCATATTTCAACAAAATAAGGGGCACTACTTTCTCTGTGAATTATTGTATCGCATCAGATTCCGCTTATGGCTTTGCATCTCTTATTTCCCTGACAATCTCAATACTCGCCCTTGCTTCCTCTATTCCAAATCCTTTCCCTTCAAGGATATTCCGGTAGCTCACTGTATGGAGGTCGGTAAAGCCATCTGAGAATTCCACTTCGGCACCATCAACGGTTATGCTGCGGAAGGTAGTTTTGCCGGCATCAACGGCCTGTTGAGGTAAGTGCGCGCGGTTAATGCTCAGACTCCAATCAACTGTCGCGTGCGTGAGGCCCAGGGTACCCTTTCCATGATCGGCTTCCATTTCATGTACTTCATTTGAATGGCAGGGGCCGAAAATCCAGGTCAGCATGTCGAAGAAGTGTACACCGATGTTGGTAGCCACACCCCCGCTCTTGTGAACATCGCCTTTCCATGACCTGTAATACCAGGCACCACGGGATGTGATGTAGTTCAGATTCACCTTATACTGCTTCCCGGGATTTAGAGCCAGTTCCTTTTCAACCCGCTCTTTCAGGCTGATGATGGCGGCATGGTGACGCAATTGAAGGATTGTATAAATTTTCCTGCCGGTTTCCCTCTCCAGTTCACAAAGGGCATCGATGTTCCATGGGTTCAGTACAATGGGTTTTTCACAGATGGCATTCGCGCCGTTCCTCAAAGCCATGCGGATATGCGCATCGTGCAGGTAATTCGGGCTGCAGATGCTCACGTATTCGATGTGCCCGTTACCTGACCTTCTGAGTTTATCCATGTGGCGGTCGAAACGCTCGGGCTCGGTAAAGAATGCCGCATCGGGAAAGTAACTGTCGATAATCCCCACGCTGTCGAAAGGGTCTAATGCAGCCAGCAGGTTATTTCCGGTTTCTTTAATCGCCTTTAAATGACGTGGAGCAATATAACCGGCAGCGCCAATTAATCCAAAATTAGTCATTGTTATTTTTTGAAGTTTTTATGTTTAAAAAAAGACAGCTCTGTGATTCGAGATTTTGCATATCGCGCAGGTTCACAATCCCGGCCTGCACAAAATGCCAGCCTGTTACCGCTGCTGTACTTCTTTTTTCAGTCGTTGTACATGTCCACGACCCAGCGCTTTCACTTCACAACCGAGTTCAAAGTATTGCCGGATAGCATCATCAGGCAGGATTCCGAAACAATCGATGATGGCAAGGGGTTTACCTGCCCATTTCACGATGTCGGCCGGATTGAGGTTGAGGTAATCGTGGTGTGGTACAGCCAGCACGAGGGCCTCGGTATCTGCCAGCATGGCGGGAAGGTCTTTCTCTACCGTCAGTTGTGCTAACCCCTGCTGGTTGCGGAAGAAGCGTGCCCATGATTGTCCGGGGGCAGGATAAGTATCTTGTGATTTAAATTCGTACCAGTGTTCAACATAAGGATCATGGACACGAATTTCGGCACCAAGCTCGGTAAGCTTCCGTATCAGCATCTCACTGCCGCTATAACGGGTATCACCTACATCCTGCCTGTAGCTTGCACCACACACAACGACATCGGCACCTGCGATGTGCCTTCCCATGTTTCGCAGGGCATCGCGTACCAGCTCGGCTACATGTAGCGCGCGGGTATCGTTGATGTCGATGGCCATGGGGGTCATTTTGAAAAGCTGATCACCATCGTCAAAGCCCAGTATGTGACGGTAGGCCCAATAGCCAAGTCCGCCGTCCTTTGGCAGGCAATAGCCACCTACACCGGGTCCGGGGAAGATCATGTTGTTGTGCGTGGGGCGCATCTTGATGGCATCTACCACCTTGATCAGATCGACGCCATTGCGCTCGGAGAAGAGGCTCCATTCGTTGAGGAATGCCAGAATAGTAGCCCTGTATGAGTTCTCGATAATCTTAGTCGTTTCAGACTCGATAGGCCTGTCCATTACTGTGAGTGGGAATTTTTCGGTATTGAGCACCTCGCGCAGGAACTTCTCAACACGGGCACGTGCTTCGGGATTGCAGCCCGAGCACACGCGCCAGAAGTCGCGGATACTGGCCACGTAGTTTTTGCCGGGCATCACCCTTTCGAAGCTGTGGGCGAGTAATGGTTCAGAGCCAATGCCCCTGTGAGCAAAGGCTTTCTTCATAATGGGCCATGCCACAAATTCAGTAGTTCCGGGAGCCACAGTAGTTTCGATAAGGGTGAGGCAATGGGGTTGAACCTTTTCGCCTATCGTACGTATGGTTGCTTCCAGCGCGGCACTGTCGGCATCACCGGTACGCATATTACCGAGGTCCTGTTTCACGAAATCACACTGGACATCTACTACCACACAGTCAGCCAAAGAGAGACAGTCACTGTTGTAGGTAGCTACCAGGGTCTTCTCCTGCGTAACACACCGTATGATCAATTCATCAACCTCAGGGTCTTCAGCTCTGATAGGCGATTCACCTCTGTTGAGCATAGGAATTTTCCAATAGCTGCGGGTACTGGGACGCTGGCACACGATCACGAACTTGGAATACTTGCCGTTTTCATCTTTAGTATCGGCCACCACGGCGGCCATTACAGCACCAACGAATCCTGCGCCCATCACCACGACGATCTCCTGACCATTTGCACGGGCGGCGTTTGTAAGATTAGTTAAACGATCTAGTTCAATGATGTAGTCGTTTTCGCCGGGTAGTGGAAACTGTTCCCCGGCGGGGCTAATAGAAAATTTCATGAAGTATAGTATTTAAGATAATGATGATGCATGTTGAATTGCTTCCCTGTAGCGACGATCCCGATAGTTACCGGAGTCAAAGTCTCGTCCTATAGGGGTCAGGGGAGTGGATAATTCTCTCTGTTCTCTCTCTAACCTTACTTACCCACTCACCCACGAACCCCTTGTCTTTTTGATGGAAGCTCCCCGCAAGGCTCAGAATCGGGGAAAGGAAACTTGTTTCCCGATACTGATTAGCCGGTAGTAATCGTTGCGATGGTAATCAACTCCAAAGTTAAAATCTCCGTTAAAACGCCGTTTAACCAGCCGGCTGTGCTGTTTCGATGGATTGACAATGTTTACCAAGTGTATTGTGGTTTCCTAACAGAAAGTCGTCAGTAATACAATCAAGCCACTTTCGGATAAGGGAACCTTGAACAGGGTTGTCAGTCCACTTCACGTTGTCGAGCCATTGCACGTTAAAGCTATCTAATCGTTGAGCAAAATCAAGTTCATTGATCACACACTTTTGTTTGGCGTGGTGGAATATATCTGGCCAAAAGAAAGAATAATTCAGTGCCATATGTATAATATCGAAAACGTCTTTTGGTTCATCTCGCCCAACCACTGCCGAAAGCTTGTTGGCTATGATATTAAGGGGGCAATCAAGTTTTCCGAACCGGTAATCGAAAGTGTTCCCGGCATAATAACCAACATCATTCACAAATTCGATCTTCAGCCTGATCTGGTTATCGGTTATATAAAAACGGGCAAAATCGTTGGTAAAGAGCGACTGATCGGGATCGAGGGTAAAATATCCGCCGAGTTTTTGTTTAAGAATGGCTATATAACCGAAAAAGGCCGGGTCGGCATTAATAAAAAAGTCAAGATCTTCGGAATACCGGTGGTGCAAATAGAACCTGCCAAGTGCGGTTCCGCCTGTAAGATAAAACGGCATCCGGAGTGTAAGCCACCACGTGAGGAATTTATCCTGAAGTTGGTAAAGCCCTGTGTAATCGTTTCCTGACAAATTCATATTTATGTCTTAGCGAAATTGAACGTATCTGAGCGATGGTATGCCTGGTAAGCAGTTGTTTGACTTCTTCCGGCGGCAAGAGTTGAATGACCGTGAACCATGGATAAGATTCGATTATTTTGAGAAATAACGATTCCCGCTTGTAATGCCCTACTGAATCTTTATGCCCCTGGAGAACATCATCGGCCTCTTCAACGGACAGGTTATAATCCCAGAGAATACGTCCAAGTAAATTCAGTCGTTCAGATTTATTTATTGTCAGCATAATAGCGAGATTACAGAATTCTCTGTCAGCTTTAGTGAAAAGTCAGGGTCAAAGATAATGTCAAAGTCTTCAAATAGCGGTCGGTAGTCAAAGTCAGCTATCTAACTGCTGACCACTTCCCAGTGCCCGCCTTTGGCCGGGCCGATGCGTTGAAGCAAATTCAAAGATTTAAGTTTATTAAGATCCCGCTTAATTGTTTCTCTCCCGACTTTACATTCCTTTGTAAGCTCAGTAATGGAAATCCTGCGATTCTGTCCAATTAAAAATAACAGATGTTTCTGACGTTCATTTACAGGCTCATTTTCAGGATCATTTTCAGGATCATTTTCAGGCTCATTTTCAGGCTCATCTACAGATACAGGATCATTTACAGGATCATAAATTGTTCTGTTTTCAAAGTCCTTAATTATCTATGGGAGCAAGCCAGTGAATGTCAATTCCAAAGTCTATATCCGCTCCTGATTTTCCGGCTTTTAATTGGTTCCGGCTACCTACAGCTTCGCCAGGTCAGTTACATCCTTTCGTCTATAACCTTTTGATCTCTAAAGATATATCTCAAAAAAAGCGTGCAGGAAATTAACGGTAAAAAACCCGTTTTTTGGGGGTTTTCAGGACACAGCAAAATGGTTTAACATTCTTTGCTTTTCATACTGTTGTTATATTACACGCTTCGTTGAGAATCCCTTCCTGAGGCTGCAAAGGTAACTTTATTTGACGAAAATTGTTCACCATAAAAGGAATTAAAGATAGGTTAATGATTATATAATACTGGAAGATTGATCTGTAGCATAAATCAGCCGGCGACTGTTACCGCCGGAGTCGGTAAGTTGAATACACCGGAAATTTCCAATCTCTTTAATTGGTATTCTGCCTCTCTCATAATCACAAAGGCATACGGCAATGAATCTCTACTCAGAGATTATTCCAATACCATTGAACTGCGTCTTTCAACCCGTCCTTCAATGTATGGGTGGGCTGATAGCCAAGCAGGTTACGTGCCTTATCGACAGATGCATGCGAATGGGGAATATCGCCGGGGCGATTGGAGCCATGGAGGATGGGAACTTCTGCAATGGCCTGATCGAAATCAGTAAGGTATTGTTTCAGCAGGGTGGTCAGTTGCAACAGGTTATTTCGTTCACCCACGGCGGTATTGAAAACCTGATTATAAGCCGCGGGTTCATCTGTAACGGCAGCCAGATGATTCATCTGAAGAACATTATCGATGTAGGTAAAATCGCGTGAGTTAGTGCCATCGCCATTGATTACCGGACTCTCATGGCTCATGAGCTTCTTCACGAACAGGGGGATAACGGCCGCATAGGCACCATGGGGGTCCTGCCTGCGGCCATAGACGTTGAAATAGCGAAGCCCGATGGTAGTGATACCATAGTTGAGAGCAAACACGTGGGCATAGAGTTCGTTGACATACTTGGTCACGGCATAAGGTGACAACGGCATTCCAATCACTTCCTCGATCTTCGGGAGCTTCTCGGAATCACCATAGGTGGATGAACTGGCGGCATAAATAAACCGCCCTACACCGGCATCACGGGAGGCCACCAGCATGTTGAGAAAGCCGCCGATGTTGACATCGTTGGTTGTAATGGGATCGTTAATCGAGCGGGGCACAGATCCCAGAGCTGCCTCATGAAACACCACATCAATCCCTTCGCAGGCTTTATGACAATCGCTGAGGTTACGGATATCCCCGACGATCAATTTGAAGCCGGGGTTTGTCATCAGATGTTCGATATTATGGAAATGGCCGGTAGCGAAGTTATCGAGGCAGACCACCTGATTGTGGTTTGCCAGTAAGTCCTCACAAAGGTTCGAGCCAATAAATCCCGCGCCGCCGGTAACAAGAACACGGGTATTTTTTATTTTGTTATATGTCATGGTTTTTATCAACAATTTAGTCCGCTGATTAAAGTCCGCAGATTACGGGGGTTAACACTGATTATTACAATAAGAAGAACCTACTTCGTCCTGATTCGTGTCAATTCGTGTAATTCGTGGACGCTGCTTTCTTATCCACGAATTTAACGAATTTGACGAATTGCTTTCGTGCTTTTCTGTGGACGCTGTTTTTCTTGTCCACTAATTTCTTCTTCGTCCTGATTCGTGTTAATTCGTGTAATTCGTGGACGATATCTCTTTATCCACGAATTGTACGAATTTGACGAATTGCTTTCGCGCTTTTCTGTGGACGCTGCTTTCTTATCCACGAATTTGACGAATTTGACGAATTGCTTTCGCGCTTTTCTGTGGACGCTGCTTTCTTATCCACGAATTGTACGAATTTGACGAATTGCTTTCGCGCTCTTCTGTGGACACTGTATTTCTTGTCCACTAATTTCTTCTTCGTCCTGATTCGTGTTAATTCGTGTAATTCGTGGACGATATCTCTTTATCCACGAATTGAACGAATTTGACGAATTGTTTTCCGTGTTCATTCCTGCAATTCGTGGACTTTATACTTTATCAATCAATTGAGTCCACTGGTTACGCGGATTAGGCAGATTTACGCGGATTATTTCTTTGAAAAGATTAAGTTAAATATAAGGCTACGTTCTCCTGAAACTGCATAGTAGAAAAAAGAAGCATTCAATCTTTTTCATTTACCTGCCAAAAGCCGGATTTACGCCCCCCCACACGTGTAAGGATTCCCTGCTTCTTGAGACTGGTAAGATTCCATTCCACACCTCTGCGTGTAAGTCCTGTTTTCTCAACAAGATCATCCTGAGTTATTTTCGAATTCTCTTTAATCAGGTTAAGAATCTTTTCCACAGTCTTTTCCACAGTCTTTTCCACAGTCTTTTCCACAGTCTTTTCCACAGTCTTTTCCGGATCTTTGCTTGTGATTTTTTGTTGAACATAGCTGAACTCAGCAAAGAATCCATATCCTGCATCACGATAATTGAAACGCATAGTAGGGTAGTGTTCTATTTCTTTACGAATACGTATAAAACCACTCCCATACTTTTCAATGTCTTTTGTTAAATAAAATGCTTCCGCTATTTGCTTATTTCTTGTACTTGCCCTGTAATTGTCAGTTTTCAGATCTTCTTCCGTAATATCGCCATACAAACCGCTTGGATTAAAAAAACTAATGCCATTATCAAATATCTTTATCTGTACATCTGTCGGACTTTGGTAATCCCGATGTACGATGGCATTAAGCAATAACTCCCTAAGTGCATCCAAGGGGTATTCCGGAATTTCAGTTCTTTGTGTATTAGCATTTCTTATGTTTATCTCGAAAGCAAACTTTAAATGACCAATAATCGTTTGCATCGCTTCATCCACCACATTGTACAAGTTGCCGCTAATCATTTTGTCCGCAACAATCAGGGAAGGCGTTTTAAAACGTCCGATATGCACATTATAATGCAAATCTTTTTTTGAAAATAAAACCATCGCTGCATTAGTAGGTACAGCGTTTTGCAGCATACCTAATTTGTCTAAAGCTTCAATATATCCTCCCGGCAAAGAAAAACGACCGGCTTCATTTACTTTGCGAATGAATTGATGAACTTTTTCTATATCCAAATCATCTACGGTCGCTCCATTGTAAAGGTACGAATCCCAAGAAACTTGACGGGTTTGCAAACTCAAATTAGAGATTTCGAAAGTCGACATTAAATGATTGGCATTCCCCTCCCGTTTATAATATCGTCCCTTCATACTCAATGGCTTTACCGGATATTCTACTACAGTAAGTGTTACAATCGTTTTTGCATCTGCTACAAATATATCCATATTGGGAACAATGGCCGGAACGGTTTTGCTTTTTATCTCGTTCATCCATTGTGCAACAGTTTCTTTTCCAATATCTACACCTTTAATTTTTCCATTATCTAACACACCTATGTATACTGTTCCACCTTTAGTATTGCTGAATGCCACTAAAGTGATGATCACCTCATCAGAAAAAGAGGCCTTAAACTCAACGGTTTGGCTTTCTCCTTTCAGTAGTATGTCAGCAATAATATGCATTAAATTATATTAGAGGGATACAGTCCACAGATTATTTATATCCAGATCTACACCAAGAAAGATAGCAGTATCTCTTACATTTTCTAATCCACGAATTTAACGAATTTGACGAATTGTTCTTCTTGCTATTCTGTGGACGCTGCTTTCTTGTCCGCTAATTTCTTCTTCGTCCTGATTCGTGTTAATTCGTGTAATTCGTGGACGATATCTCTTTATCCACGAATTTGACGAATTTGACGAATTGCTTTCGCGCTCTTCTGTGGACACTGTATTTCTTGTCCACTAATTTCTTCTTCGTCCTGATTCGTGTTAA
>MEOA01000051.1 GCA_001768515.1 Bacteroidetes bacterium GWE2_42_24
TTCAGTCGTAGGAGCCTCTACATAAGCGACCAGCATTCCATCACGGTAGACATCGTAACCAAGTGGACCGCTGGCGTCACTAGGATTGATCTCGTTACCAGAGGCATTGATGTTAGCAACAGCACTGCGGTTGGCGGCGGTCAGCGACGGAGGTGCGACGGTAGTGGATGATGGGGTGAAGGTTGACAATGTTCCGTATACTGCACTCTTACCCGATTTTCCAACCAGGGCATGTGCACGGATTCCGAATACACCACCATTGTAGCCCATATTCGAGAATTTATCCCATGCAGAGCCATCATAGTACCATTCAGGATCAGAGGCGGCATTAGGGCCGTCTTCGTCAAGTCCTAACCAGTTAGTACTACCGGCATTCATGTTCCAATGAACCATTGCATAGAAAGTACCATTGAAAGGAATATTGTTAAGCGTTACGGTGACAAAATCATCATCAGCTGGAGAAAAAGGATCACTTGTCCCTACTACAACCTGATTTTCATCAAAGATGTCGATGGTTAGCTGATCACTTCCGGCAGCACTATTGGCCATGAAATAAATATCAACTGAGGTTAGTACACCGGCATCCGTTGTAGCAAACTCATTACCTATCCATGAACTATAACCTGGGTTAATAGCCCAACCATTCTCGAATGAACCATCATCGAGTATATAATCCACAGGAGTTCCACCACCAGGGATTGCTGAAGGTGCATCCCAATCAAGGAAAGTAGCATCCTGAATTGGTGTAGCTGTTAAATTTTCCGGCTTCGGCAGGAAATGATCGGTAAAGGTGTAACAATCCCTGTCGGAGGTTCCGCTTTCGTATACAGCATCTACACAGGCAGTATAAGTTCGGCCGTAAGTAACTACACTTGCCGGGATCAGATAAGTGGTATCTACCGTGTAGGCGATCTGGATGTCATCAAGGTATAAATTATAACCCAAAAGACTCTTGTCACCAAGGGTGGCAGCTACTACTACATTGTCGATGTTCCAGTTATTGATATCATAGCTGTCAACACCATAAGCCTGGAACCTGATCTTGAAGGTTTCCCAGGTGTAGGCAGCGATATTCAGACTTTCTGACTCCCAATCGAAACTTCCGTTCATGTTAGTATAGTTCTTCAGGCGGTTCCAGTTGGCACCATCCCAAATTTCTACAGCCATCTGGTTCTCATTGGTGGTTCCATAGTTATCCAGATAGATATCATATTTCAGTAACAAACCAGGTGAGCCAACACCTACGATGTCAGGAGTAGTGATGGTCTGCGAGTAATTGGTTACCTGAGGACTATAATTGAAGACAGCACTCGGTGCCGGTGCACCAACACTTGTCGAAATACCCCAGTTGGCTCCGGATACGGTCCAGCCGTTTGTAGTATAACTACCAGTTGTGAAGTGCTCTTCAAACAAAGCTACCATCGGGTTCGGAGCATTCCATACAGCTACCAGAGAGCGATCATCTACGTATAAGTTATACGGTGCCCACTGGGTCTCCATAAGTATATAATTAAATACGTGAGTGTTGTTAACAACCTCAACATTATCCAGAATGGACGTATAGCCAAACTTCACAAGCGAAATATCGTAATTACCCTTCCATACGGTCGCGAAGTTTACTGTACCACTCGCAGGAGTAAGGGCATAGTACATCGAATCGTATTGCGTTTCCAGCATCGTTATACTTACTCCGCTCGGTACTCCGGCTGCTGAAGATAAGGTCACGTTGATCGTTACATTCGAAAGCATCCCTTTGCCAAGAACATTAGAAAATTCTGCTTCCGACCACCGATCACCAGCATAATGGGCTTTCACTGCCCAACGATAAGCACCATTAGGTAAAGAGGCCCAAGCTGGATCACTTATGCTGGTAGCAGAAGTAACACCTAATGATGTCCATACGCCTGGAGTAGCTTCTTCACCCTGCTTCAGACGCCATACCTGATACTCCATATCACCAAGCGCATTCCCGTTCAACACGAACGGCAAGCCCTGATAATTTGTAGAGCCGGCAGGGCTTACCAGAGGAGCCCATGTTCCAGTATATTGAAGCGCATTACCACTGACAGGCTGACCATTAATAGCCAGAGGGGATACCCAAGGCCCAGAGGCCAGCGATCCGGTTGTAGTGAATTCAATCCAATAGGATCCCGGATCAAGGGTCAACCCTGCTGTATTGATCACATTTTTAAAGATCGGTCTTGTCTGTCCTGCTGCAGCAGTTGAGGCTCCAACAGCATTAACCCTAAAAATGTTGGAGAAAGTACTGCTACTCAGGCGATTTGTGGTTAAATCACCCCAGATCACCTGACTGCCAGCTACTGACGGATTACCGTCCCAAATACGGACAAAAGCTCCGGTGAAGGTACTGGCTCCGTTATAGGTCTGACCCGTCTGGTAGCCAAACACCTCAACCGAGGTAATTGCCCACGGGTCGGCACCTGTCACAGTGAAATCTTCAGCAACGGTATAACCTAGTGCATTGTTGACGTTAAATCCGTATGAGTTGATAGGAGCCTGAATTACACTCTCGTCCATACCTGCCAATCCAGTTGCCGGACTATTAACCATAGAACCATTGTCATACAGCACGCCATCGGCTGCACTGGCCGGTATTACTCCTGTAAAAGGAAGTACTCCGGTGAAAGGTTGGTCAGATTTATCTTCGCTTCCTGCAACAGGCGCTCTCAAAACCATATTTGATACACCGGATGCAGGTGCTATTTGAGCCTGCTGGCTTTTCTGTGCTTTTTCCATCGGAATATAGGAAGGCATTCCTTCAATACCTCCGACCACCTTCGGCTGATGTAAAAATTTACTGGCCGGGTGAATACGGGTCTTCGCGATCACGATCGGATTTTCTGCTGATTTTGCTACATCTAACGGTCCACCAGATCCAAAGACCTCGGCACGAATCATGAAATCATTGTAACCTGCCGGAACCCACGGTCCACTACCGGTTTCATACTTGGAATAACTGACCATCTGTAGCGGTGGATCCTCATCTACTCCTATCGGGGCGCAGTTGGGATAAGCTCCCCCCTGAATCATCCCAATGTAGAACTTTCCACTCGTGATTGTAACTGGCGTTGGCAGTTCAAAATGCACCCAATAGTAATTGGTTGGAGTTACTTCAATTCGAGCCAACTCTGTATTGGGATACCCAAGCGCGCCATCGTCATCATAAACAGCAATCTGAAAAGGAGTAAGCACATTCCCCCCTGCAGGGTAAGTACCATCACCAATATAAACTGAACCGCCGGTAATAGTGACGGGATACTGTTCTATTGGCGAGAATTTTACTGCATTGATGTTATCTGCAGTAGCCCATGATACCAGATTGTCTGCCTCGCCATCATCATAAATGATAACGTAACCGCTCATCGGTAAACCCCATGTGATATCGGCTACTGTCTGCGCTGAATTGAGCGTGGCATACACGACACTCGGAGGGGCTGTATTATCGAACAGTGCAATGTCCTGAGTGTTGCTGCCTGCTACCAGAGCAATGGTTATCACTTCGGTGTTAAAGCCTAACTTTCCACAAATGATTTCAACATCACCTCCATAACAGTTTAAGAAATAACTACCATCAAGGTTGGTATACGTCGACGAATCGCCCACCGTCACCTGGGCTCCGATAATTGGAAGACCTGTGATGGCATTCGTTACAACTCCTTCAAGTTGAGACTCAATCAACGGAGTAATGGTGAACTGCATATTGGGACGGGCAGTAACACTTGAACCACCTGTCATTGAACAACCGGTCTGACTATCATTATTCCGATAATAAGCTAAACCAGAAACGGTTGAGCCATACACATAGGAATAGTGAGTGTACCCTGTGTTATCATAACAAACTTCAACCAACAGGTTGTCAGAACCATTCCAGAGGAAAGGCACCTGAAAATCCTTGTTATTCCACCCTGTAGCCGTGATCAACTCTGTTCCGCTGTACACTGTGGTCCAGCCTGAAGTAACGAAACTACTCAGCGTAGATCCGGGGTAGTTCTGCATCTTTATCTCAAACCCGTACATAGTCTGCAGATCTACGTTCACCTCTGAGACATTGAACCTAAGATTCTCGATAATGCCTGCAAAACCTCCGGCAGCTTCAATTTCTGCCTTGGTCATAAGCATTTGTGTACGCCCATCGTGCCAGTAAGTTGTATAAGGATAGGAACATGCGACGCTACCAGTACCAATCGTAACTGTTACCGGTGCTGTCGGACCGGCTGCTGTACCTGTGACCACTACATCATCAAGCACCACGCCATAACCATATTCAGCACATCCTCTGAATTTAACCTGCGTTGTAGCACTAACACTTGGCAACGCAATTGTCTCCTGCGTCCATGCTGGCATAGTTGCGGTGTATTGAGCTACCTTTATCCAGGGCGAAGAGGCACTGGAACGATAAAACACGGTCAGGGAATCCTGATCACCGCCCCAATCATCCTGAGCGTGCCAAAATGTTAACTGAGCATTCCCCAATCCACTAAAATCAATTACCGGGGTAATAAGCTCCGTTTTAGGTCCATAACCGCCATAATAAAACCGGGCATTGTAGGCGCCGGAATGAGTTGTAGCGGGGTATGAATAATTTCCACCTACTACATTGAATACCCAATTGGTGGTCCCGGTAACATAGGCGGTCGTCCATCCGGTTGGAAGGGTTCCGCCATCAAAGCTCTCTGACAATAAGGTAGTCTGTGATTTCGCTGTAATATTGAAACCACTAATCAACAGTACTACTGTCATCAGCTTGAATAATCTTGTAATCATTCTCATCATAAATTCTGATTTAATTAAAAATAATAATCATTAGATATCTTAACTCACAAAACTAAAAAGCCATACGGTTACCTCAGGGGCTCCCGTTTAGAAGAATAATCGTTACAGGCTAAAAAAATAAAAGAGAAATCGCTCTCCTGATTCACCATTATCAGTTTTTTCACAACTAGCTATGTTGAAAAAATCCGGATTAGTGGTTGGCAGAAAAAAATTTGAAAAGTTGTAATGATTTTGATAAATTGAATGTTGCAAAGTATTCCTCATAGCACTATTCTGATGCCATCGGATGAAAAGATTGCCAAACGTTTTACGATTTTGCATTTTATATCACTGTAAGTTTGGTTGTATTCGAAAGGCCTCCTTAATTAAAGAAGAGTCTTAATAAACACAAATACAACAATATATAACCTGTTATCTGCTTATTTGCACAAAATAACACTCTTAAGACTCACTAATCCACCAATAGTTGCCTGAGATATAAAAACTTTTTTTAAGAATTTTTACCTTAAAGGACATCTCTATCTAAATCGCTAAAAACTACTTATAACAAGGTTGACAACTTCAGATAACCCTGATAAAGCAACCATCCGATAAACAATATTCAGGAAGATAATTGTCAGGAATTGACGTCATGTTGTGTACAATCGGGCAGGTAGGGCGGTTACCCCCCTGCCAACTCACATTGCATACTCACGTGCTGGGTGGCTTCTTCTAATTGCTCAACCTTTCAAAATTTGCAAGAAGAAAACTAACCCTACAGTTTTAAACCATATTTCTCATTGTATTAGGCAATTACAAATATTGCATTTATGGATATCGCTTAAAAAAATTTGGTTAAATCATAATTGTTTTCGCAGTGTCCGTTCTACCGCCCCAATGTTTGTATGGGGCGGCTTCCAGAGCTGTACAGACATGAATTCTATGCCCAATATTAAAACACCTGAGAAGTTCCTGCTGAATAACAGGGGTTCTTTCCCGATATTCATAAGTGAAAAATCGTTGAAAAATTGCCACCACTAAAATTGTGCCAAAAAAATATATAGACACACGTCCTTCATATATAAGATACTCAAACGTTACTACAGCCATAGGCAATACATAAGAAAAACATATCTTTGATACGACTTTGGTACGACTTTGGCACGACTCTGAATTACAAATAACATACAATCAGCCATTTAAATAATGATTTTTTGTGATTATGTTCACATAAAAAATCTAAAAAAAATTGAAATTTTTTTATAGTAGGGCGAAATCAAGTATAAAACAAGTCCTAAATTTGTTAAACTATATAATTTATGGAACACAGAAAAAGGAAAATTCTTCCGAATTCCTTTGGGAAATTCGCCATGGATTAGTTTAGCTGACCAATATTAGTTAAACTGTTAAAGTTTCATCGCCGGAAAGTATTTTGCCGAAGGAATTGGTTGATTATGTATTTGATTTTCTGCGGACTAGATATGACTGGATATGTATGTAAGAGCGAGGTTCAATTTTACTGATGAATAGAGGGCCGTTCTCCGGGGAAGGGCACTCCTTCCATTCGCTAATGTAAACAGTCAACCGTTACATGCAGAAACCAGCATCCTGCCAGATCAATACAATGCCCGACATACAAAACAGAGGCCTCCCTTTTGGGGAGGCCTCCTTTATTAACCGGGGTCTTGCCCGGCACTATTTACTATTG
>MEOA01000052.1 GCA_001768515.1 Bacteroidetes bacterium GWE2_42_24
TAAGTCTTGAAAGTAGTGTCTCTATTTTCATCTTTTAACCATTTTATTACAAAAATAATAAATTTCTACATCATTTTAAAACACAACCAAAATAAATTAGCTTTGTACATCTAATAAAATTGAACAGTTATGCTGAAATTTACCAGGTTTCGTTTGTTAACAGGGTATACTTTTACCCATGCGTTTTGCGTATTTATAATGGTTCTTATCCTCCACGTGGTTTTTCCCTTTTCTCAGCTTCAAGCCCAAAACTCACTCCCCTTTACTGAAAATTGGGAATCGGGTAGTTTTGAAACCAACGGGTGGACTGTATCCGGGAGCAGCGGGCATTGCACGCTTATTAATGAAGGGCTGAACAGCAACTGGTCGCTGGCCCTGTCTCTCCCTGATGAACTGTCTGTCGGCGATTCAGTGGCAGTGGAAACTCCCTGGCTCGATGCTACCGGTATCGGGAATGAATTGCTGGTATTCAGGTTCGACTATAAACTGTTGAATGCCGACAGTACACGTTGGCCCCTGCTTAGGGTATATGCTGATGCCGGGAGCGGGTGGAAGAAATTATACGAATTAACCTATGATGCTTCGCTCGATTGGCGTGAATTGAAAGCCGACCTTTCAATGGCGAAAGGACACCAGGTCAGGTTGATGTGGGTCGCGATGAAAGAAACCGTCAATGCTGAAGGGCAGTGGTTTGTTGACAACATAGTATTGCAGGTGCCGGCTGCAACAACCGTCTTTAATCTGTCCGGTACTGCCGTTAACCAGCCTGATGATTATAAGGTGGATTTAAGGTGGGGCAAGCCTGGGGTTAATCCTTTATCCGGCTCATTTGCTGATTCAGTACTTAATTATTATGTTTATATAGATTTGATTATATTTACAATGTACCAATACACTGGTACGGGAATCGGAATATTCTTTGACAACAGACCTTACAAAGGAACACTGTTATCAGAAGCGAGGTTTTATTACAACCAGGAAGGGGGATTCACTGGCAGGGCAAGTTACCGGGTACAGTTGATGAATTTCGAAACCAGGGAATTGGTCGGAACGTATGGACCATTCACCACCACCTATGAACGCGGCTGGCAGCGCGTGCCCCTGAACCTTGCCCCGATGCCTGAAGTTGACTCGCTGGCAGTGCTGATCGAACCTCTTACGGAGTGGACTGTTATCGGTAAAGGGAATTGTAATATGCCTGGTGTGGGTTTCAGGGTGGACTATCATTTGAATTATCGGCATTCCGTTGGAATTAGTTTATATGATGATAGTTATAAATTTATTTCGGATTTGGGGGAATTGCTCTTCGAGCTGAGCCTGCTCACCCCCGATGGGAAACAGGTAACCGTTGACCCCGCCTCCTATGCTGTCAACCGCTGGCAGCAGAGCCTGCCGATTAATTACGTCCTGATAGCCGCCGTTGATAGTGCTGTTAACCAATGGTCCGATAGCGATGTGACCAAAGGCTCGTATAGCTATTTCGTTACAGCCGGTTATCCTGATGGCTCATCATTAAACAGTGATACCGTAGCCATCGAAATGCCTTCAGGGTTGGGTATCGGGGCTGCAAATACAAAATGGCCTGCCGTGGTTCCCAACCCTGTTAATGGAAAGGTGCTGCATCTGTCGAATGCTGAAATGGTAGCCTCAGCCACCATCACCGACCTCGCGGGCAGGAGGCTGGCTATGGTAACCAACCCGCGACTGATTGCCAGTGGCATCGCGTTGCCAACCCTTGCTACGGGTCATTACCTGCTTCAACTCACCCTTACCAATGGTCAGGTGATGAGCCGCAAATTTACGATCAACTAAACGAAAAATCCGGGAGCCTGCACCGGTGCAGGCTCCACTTAGGAAAAACCTTGCAGCAACGAAACCTGCCTCATCATTAATGTACGTGATTAATCGCCTAAAACTGTGTAAGACGAGTTTTAAATACTAAACTCTGGTTCTTACCCGTGGGTGATTTGCAGGCTTTAACAAAATTCAGACTAATCCTGATACCCGGAACACTGTTTCGCTGAGAGACATTGCCCTCACTATTTATGATTTCTATTCCGTAAATGCCCCCTTATGCTATTGAAGGGCTGGGTAAAAACACACCTGTCTTTGTGTTTCTGCGAAGATCAACCGTAGATCAACCGTAGATCAACCGTAGATTCACCGTAGCGCCATGGTCGATCTTCGTTCTGTTTTCGGTTGGATTTTGCCTCATATTCTATTGAAATTTGTCTCTTGTTAAATCCAAAATCATGCCAAACCAAATTAATTCTATGGCTGGTTGGAAAAAATGAAATCATTTTATTATGGGGAGGAACTGACCTGTTGCTTGGCTGCCGCCGGGTGGCTACCGGTAAAAGTCAATGGTAAAAGGAATTGGTACTGATGGCTATCGTGAGGCGTTAGCCGAATGTTGAAAATAACTGCCTGGTTCAGTGTGGCTCTGCATCCTGTGCGTTAGGCTGTCTCACTATGGTCTCGCTTACCCAAGCGGGTAACCGGGTGGTGAATTATTAAGTGTTTATTGATTCTGCTTTGGAAGTACGCAAAAAGCTATACTCCCGTGAAGCTTCAGCGCTTGTTGAATCCAAGGTTTTGAAGCCATGATGTGATATCTCGGAGGGCCCCTGTTACATTGCTTCCCCTGATTGGAAGTCCTTCAAGAATGGTTGAGCCGGGGCAGTATTTTTTAATGTCTGCTGCACTGCGCCCCATGCGGCTTCCTTCATGCGTGATAAAGGGGATTATCGTTTTTCCTTCAAGTTTGTTAACCGATAAAAATGTGGCGACCGGAGGTGCAAGGGTTGACCACCAGTTAGGTGAGCCAATGAATATGATCCCGTAATTTTCGACAATGCCTGTCAGCGTTTTCAGTTTAGGTTTGAAGTTGCCGCTGATCTCTTTTTTAGCCTGGGCCACCACCGCGTTATAGGATTCAGGGTAGGCATCGATGGGTTGAATCTCAAAGATATCAGCACCTGTTAAGTTTTTGATTTGATTAGCAATCTCCCGGGTATTGCCGCTATGCGAAAAACAGACAATCAGCATCTTGATGTCACCCGGAGTATTGGGTGCCGTTGATTGATTTTGTAAAGTAACCATTGTCGAAAAAATAGTATAATGAATTTATGCTGAAGATATATGGAGTGGTTGTTTTTTTATTCAGCGGGAATATTGTTTTGGTATCTGGTGATGTTCAGCGTCATCAGGTGATCGAAAAAGGGTAACCAGGGAATTGCTTTTTGTATTCCCTGGCTCTGAATGTGTTTTATCGATTGATCAGTTTTCCGGATTGCTCCGGGTAACGGGATCCCTGAATTGTGATCTGTGAAGCGGCAGCTCTGATCTCCTGCAGTTCATCGGTTGTGAGTTCAATGTTTACGGTTCCCAGGTTTTCTTCCAGGCGGTTTAAGTTCGTGGTTCCGGGAATTGGGACAATCCACGGCTTTTGAGCCAGAAGCCATGCCAGTGCAATCTGTGCAGGGGTGGCATTCTTGCGGGTGGCAAACTGTTTGAGCAGATTCACCACCACCTGATTGCTTTTACGATTTTCGGGCGACAACCTGGGTAGGGTGTTTCTGAAGTCGTTTGTTGCGAATGTTGTGGTTTCGTTAATCTTTCCGGTAAGGAACCCCCTGCCAAGCGGACTGAAGGGTACGAGTCCGATACCAAGTTCTTCGAGTACCGGCATGATTTCTTCCTCCGGTTCCCTCCACCATAGCGAGTATTCACTTTGTAATGCTGTAACGGGTTGCACGGTATGTGCACGTCTGATATTTTGCACACCTGCCTCGGAAAGGCCGAAATGTTTTACCTTGCCTTCTTTGATCAGTTCTTTAACTGTACCTGCCACATCCTCGATGGGAATATCCGGATCAACGCGGTGCTGATAAAAGAGATCGATGGCGTCGGTGCGCAGTCTTTTAAGTGAGGCTTCGCAAACTTGCCTGATGTGTTCAGGACGGCTGTTCAATCCAATCCATTGAGGGCCTCCGTTGGGGTCGAGACTAAAACCGAATTTGGTGGCGATGGCCACGCGGTCGCGAAAAGGAGCCAGTGCTTCACCAACGAGTTCCTCGTTGGTAAATGGCCCGTAAACTTCAGCGGTATCGAAGAGTGTTACCCCCTTTTCAACAGCCGACCGTATCAGCGCGATCATCTCTTTTTTCTCGGGTGGGGGGCCATAGGAAAAGCTCATTCCCATGCAGCCAAGCCCAATGGATGATACTTCTAAATCGCTGTTTCCTAACGTACGTTTCTTGTTTATTGCATCCATGTTTTCTGTTTTAAAATTATGATGCAAAGGTCAGTTGGTTTTAGCCAAAAGAAAAACTAAAAACAAACAAATAATTACAAAAATCAAACATTTCGATATTTCAGTGGACTTATCTGAAGGTGTTTCTTGAAGAAGTTGTTGAAATGGGTCACCTCTGTAAAGCCTAAGGCCCCTGCAACTTCAGAGATGCTCCATACGCTCTGTTTCAGCAGGATTTTGGCTTCTTCCAATATTCGTTCCGTAATGATCTGTGTGGTTGTTTTTTGTGTTGTTTCCCTCAGGGCGCGGTTTAAATGATTGACATGGATATTCAACTGGTTTGCGAAATCAGAAGCCGAACGAAGACTGATAACAGGGTGATTCTCATCGATGGGGAATTGTCGTTCCAGAAGTTCCAGGAACAATACCGAAATACGGCTGTTGGCATTTCTCAGTTGTTTGCTGAAGTTCATGGCAGGTTGCGTCTTCATGGCGAAATGCAACAGTTCGAAGACAACCGTTCGTATAACATCATATTTATGGATGTAATCGGAATTGATCTCTTCAAACATCCGTTCAAACAGTTCAGCGGCCTTTTCAACCTGTTGATCCGACAGGTCAAATACATGCGTCCCGTTGGCCTGAAATACCTCATACTGGTCCAGATTGCCATATTGGTGAAAGAAGCGTTGGTTGAAGACACAAAAACAACCGGTGTTGATCCCTTCTGTATGTTCCCACCTGTATGGAATCAGTGGGTTGGAGAAAACCAGAGCCTGCTTTTGAATGTCGATCACTTTATCTGCATAGTGAATGGTGCTGTTCCCGATCATCAGGGTGATTTTGTAAAAATCCCTGCGTTTATAAGGGCTCGGTTTCGTTTTGTCTCCGTTATGCGGCATTAGCCTGAATACATTGAAATGACCATTCTCCTGATGGATGCCTTCGGGTATCCGGTTAAATTTCCTTTGGTAGAACTCGTCCAAATGTTCAATTTCTTTCATGATGCAAAATTACAAATTTCAAACAGAAGAAGGGTATTTTACGCTCGGTGGTTTGCAGAAATTCGAAGCACGAAGTGAGGCCGGTGTGTGGTTGTTTGACAATTCTACAGGCATCAGGACGGTAAAACGGGGCTTTGAGAGACTGTCTTAAAAGGGGCTGACCTTTCAATGCAAAGCTATTTCTTTTCGGGGCATGTGGGTTGGGGCGTTTCCACGCCTCCCGGAAAGCTGCTGTTTTTAATATTCATGGCATTCAGTAATTTGTTATTCGTAGTTTATCATTTGTTTTACAAAGTTGACCATAAAAGTCATAGTCCCACGGGCCAAAGAAATATTAGTACCTTTGGGTTTTGAAAGTAGACAGAAATAACCTTTTAATTGAAATATACTATGAATGAGAAAGTATTAGAAAAAGTAAGGCCCGGTGTTGTGACCGGACGCGATTTACAGGAGGTTTTCCGAATTGCCCGCGCGGGAGAGTTTGCAATCCCGGCAGTGAATGTAGTTGGCAGTGATTCAATTATCTCGGCCATGGAAGCTGCCCGTGCTGTTAATTCGCCAATCATCATTCAGTTTTCTAATGGCGGTGCTGCCTTTTTAGCAGGTAAGAGTATCTCAAACGAAGGCGAAAAGGCTGCCATCGCTGGTGCTATCGTTGGTGCTAAATATGTCTGGCATCTTGCTGAATTATATGGTGTTCCGGTAATTCTTCATACCGATCATGCCGCCAAGAAATTACTTCCCTGGATCGACGGACTACTGGATGCCGGCGAAAAGCATTTCTCCCGCTATGGCCGACCCCTTTTCAGCAGTCACATGTTAGATCTCTCGGAAGAACCGCTTGAAGAGAATATCGCGATTTGCGAAAAATACCTTGTCCGGATGAGTAAAATTGGAATGACTCTCGAAATTGAACTGGGCGTAACGGGTGGTGAAGAGGACGGCGTTGACAATAGCGGCGTTGATAGTGCACGCCTATATACCCAACCGGCAGAGGTGGCCTATGCTTATCAACATCTGAGTAAAATCAGCGACCAGTTTACCATCGCGGCCTCCTTTGGTAATGTACATGGTGTGTATAAGCCCGGCAATGTGGTGCTCAATCCGGTGATCCTTAATAACTCGCAGAAGTATATTGAAACAAATCTTGGAACAGGGCCTAAGCCCGTGAATTTCGTTTTTCATGGCGGTTCAGGTTCTTCGCGTGCCGAGATTCGTGAAGCCATTAGCTACGGTGTGGTGAAAATGAACATCGATACCGATACCCAGTGGGCTACATGGGAAGGAATTCTGAAGTTCTACAAGAAATACGAAGGCTACCTGCAGGGACAGATCGGAAACCCAGAAGGGGAAGACAAACCCAACAAGAAATACTACGATCCGCGCAAGTGGCTCCGTGAAGCAGAAGTGTCAATGGTCAACAGGCTGAAAGTTGCCTTCGAAGACCTTAACGCTGTTAATCGCAATTAACAGGGTCAAAATATTAATGTCCGTAGAAAAGGCGGGGTGATGCGTATTTGTGCATCACCCCGCCTTCTGTTTGTGCTAATCTGTGATCATTTACCTCATCGCCTTCATCTTGTTGATCAGGGTGTTGGTTGAGGAGTCATGTGAAGTGACCATTCCAGGGCCACTTAGTTCGGGGAGAATGCGGCTGGCGAGTTGCTTCCCCAATTCCACACCCCATTGATCGAAGCTATAGATATTCCATATCACACCCTGGACAAAGATTTTATGTTCCCAGGCTGCGATGAGGCTCCCCAGAACTTGGGGAGTGAGTTGGCGGTAGAGGATCGAAATGCTGGGGATGTCGCCCTTAAACACACGATAGGGGAGCACCTTTTCAATTTCCTTTGTTGCGACCCCTTTGGCCTCCATCCCGGCGTACACTTCAGCCGCAGTCTTCCCGTTCATCAGTGCTTCGGTCTGCGCGAAGAAGTTCGACAACAAAAGTTGGTGATGGCTTCCCTGATCTTTTAAAGGACGGGCAGCGGCCAGAAAGGTGCATGGAATCATCTGGGTTCCCTGGTGAATGAGTTGGTAGAACGAGTGTTGTCCATTGGTTCCGGGTTCGCCCCATAATACAGGCGAGGTGGGATAACCAACGGGTTGTTGGCCTCTGTCGATGTATTTTCCGTTGCTTTCCATAACGGCTTGCTGAAGGTAAGCGGGGAAGCGGTCAAGGTATTGGTCATAAGGAAGCACGGCCTCGGTGGCAGCATTCCAGAAGCTGGCATACCAGAGTGAAGTAAGAGCCATCCATACCGGCAGGTTCTGTTCGAAAGGAGTGGAGCGGAAATGCTCATCCATTTGGTATGCCCCGCGCAGTAGTGCTTCAAACCGGTCATAACCTGCATATACAGCAATGCTGAGTCCAACTGCCGACCAGAGAGAGAACCTTCCGCCAACAAAATCCCAGAAGCGGAATATATTTGATTTGTCTATTCCGAAGGCTTCAACAGCTTCGGTATTGGTGCTGATGGCAACAAAGTGTCGCGCCACAGCATTGGCAGGTGCCTGGCTGAGGAGCCACATTTTGGCGGTTTCGGCATTCGCCATGGTTTCCTGCGTGGTGAAAGTCTTGCTGACAATCAGAAAAAGCGTTGTGGCCGGGTTTAGTTTTGCGACAGTCTCTGCCATGTGGCTGCCATCGACATTGCTTACAAAGTGTACGTTGAGTCCTGGTTTTGCATAATGTGCCAGGGCACGGCAAACCATCACCGGGCCTAAGTCAGAACCACCTATGCCTATGTTGACCACGTCGGTTATCGGGCTCCCGGTATAGCCCAGCCATTCTCCATTGCGTACCTTTTCGGAGAAGGCTTTCATCTGGGTCTGCACAGCTTCAATTTCCGGCATCACGTCATGGCCATCTACCAGCACCGGCTTACCGCCCTGGTTTCGCAAGGCAGTATGGAGTACGGCGCGGTTTTCGGTAAGGTTGATCTTTTCGCCTGTAAACATAGCCTCAATGGCCTCCGGAAGCTTTGTTTCATGCGCCAGGCTGATCAGTTGGCTAAGCGATTCACTGGTCAGGTGTGTTTTGGAGAAATCGGCGTAGATGTCGCCAAAGGTCAGGCTAAGGGTGTTAACCCTATCAGGATCTGTTTCAAAATGTTTTCGGATAGGGGTTGCAGTGTATAACCGGTGATTTTCCGTGAGCAGTTTCCATGCTTTCGTAGTCATGGGATTTATATTCTTCAGCATATATTGATTTTTTCTCTGTTTAGTGGTGTAAAAATACGAAAACCCGGGGCAAATGGAATTGCACCGGGTTCGATTTTGTGTCAGTTGAGGGGGTTAGTTACCCAGTGGACTGATTGTAAAGACTAATGTAGAATTGAGGCTCAGGGTTAGCTGAGATGCCGGCAAGGGTCCCAGTAATGTACCGTAGAGGCCAAGATAAAAATTGTTGTTGTTGATAAGGTTCGTGATGGCGGCATTGTCGAGGATCAGCGAAACGGATATGCTGCCGGGTGCAATAGTGCCGGTACGGGCGATCTGAGTCCCTGCTGAAAGGGTTTGGAGGTCGGTGCCGGCAACTAAGCGGGCAGAACCCAGCCAGTCGAAATTTTTGTCTTCAGGGAGCAGAATGGTTACTACAACATTTGTGATGTTACCATTGGTGATCGTGGCTGAAGAAACACCATGGGCATTCAGTATACTGTCGATGTTGACGGTGATGTGCTGATAGGTAAACAGCGTTTCGCTGGCGATAGATTTGAGCGCGTAATCAGCTGAATCGAGTGTGAATTGATGTTCAGGCGAGGGGAGGCTGACGCTGAATGAGGTGAGATCCTTTACTTTTTCACATGAAGTGGTAAGAAAGGCAGCGGCTACAATTCCCAGAAACATAGTAAACAAAGTGACTTTTTTCATTTTTTATTGATTAAAAGTTGATGAAATGAATGGAATCCTTGTGGGATTGAAAACAATCGTGAGGCCAAACGGTTTAATCTGGCATAGATACAAGACCAGTACTTATGTTAAAAGGTTGCTTGAAAGGTAATTGCAACAAATTTATTTCCGGTGTCAGGTGTGTGGTGTCTTTCAAACAAAACTGCCCGTGATAAAATCATCGGGCAGTGTACGTTATCAAAACCAAAAACCAATAATGACATTCAATCAAACTTAAACTTTCAGTGGGTTTATACTTTGCCGTGAGTGGTTGGCCGTAGATCATCTGAAATTCAACAATGCAAAGCTACATCATTCAGGTTCAAAAAAAAGTTAATTAAAACTAATAATTGTTAAAAAAACTTAAATGAAAAATAGGTTAACAGCGAATCCATACTTTTGCAGTAGATGATTAAAAAGCTGATTTTAACCATAATTGCATTGATGACTGTGGCCCTGATGGGTTTGATGGTCATTCAGGCCTATTGGATCAAGAATGCCTTCACGCTGAAGGAGGCAGAATTTGCCCGCTCGGTGGAGTCTGCATTGTCGCAAGTGGTTGTCAGACTTGAAAAACTTGAGGCGGGAACCCGGCTGCGGAAATACAAGGAGAGTGCTTCACTCTACCGAAAAATAGATTCACTGAATGTGTTGATCGATAAACGCATCGGTGAACTGGCCATCGAACATCCCGAGTTGCGCAATACCGATGGACGCAGGGGGAATGGTTTGGCAGAGACCGACTTGTTCGATGTAAATAATGGCTGGCGAACCATCAGACGCAACGATACCGTGGAGGTTCAGTATGACTCTTCTCTGGTGGCTAATAAACAGCACAATCCAAACCCCGACAGGTTTGATCCCCAATCCGACAAACGGATCAAACGACTCTACCGGCAGCGTAGCCGTGTGATGGATGAATTGGTTCGTAGATCGTTTATTCTCAATGACGTGTTTCATAATCTGATGGACAACAGCGCTTATAAGGCTGTCGAGGATCGGCTGGATGTCAGTGTTATTGATTCATTGCTTGCCATGGAACTCGAAAATGAAGGGATCAGCACCATCTTTGAGTTCGGTGTTTACATTCCTTCGCGGAATATACTTACCCTGCAGCGGACAGGAACTTATCCTGAAAAACTGCTTAACAACGGATTCCCTATTCGACTTTTTCCTTCCAACAAAGCGGCTACACCTTCCTACCTGCTCATCTATTTCCCTAATGAAGTCACCTTTGTGATGAGCCAGATATGGTGGTTGTTGCTCTTATCGGCCCTGCTTGTTATTGTTATCATATACGCTTTTAGTTACACTATTCTTTCGATTATCAGGCAGAAGAAGCTTCAGGACATGAAAAATGATTTCATCAACAACATGACCCATGAATTCAAAACCCCTGTCTCAACCATTGCCTTAGCCTGTGAAGCGTTGAATGATAAGGATGTGGTGAAATCGGATGAGTTATACCAAACCTATATCCGGATGATCAGCGAAGAGAACCAGCGACTTGGAAAGATGGTCGAGAAAGTATTGGAGGCTGCCACGTTCGAGAAGGGAAAGCTGAGGATGAAGGAAGAGCCGGTTGATCTGCATGATATCATCAGGGAAGTCGTTCACAACATCTCAATACAAGTTGAATCTAATGATGGAAGGATCGAAGTGGAATTAAACAGCAAGCAGGCTATGGTTACAGGCGATAGGTTACATCTCACAAATATGGTCTATAACCTGATCGACAACGCCAACAAGTATTCACCAATAAAACCGCTGATCAGGGTTACTACCCAAAGGCACGGCCGGCACATCAGGCTCTCGGTGAGCGACAACGGGATCGGGATCAGTCGAAGCAATCAGAAGAAAATATTCGATCGGCTCTACCGTGTTCCTACCGGTGATATTCACGACGTAAAGGGCTATGGGCTCGGGCTGAGTTATGTGAAAGCCATCATCGAAAACCATGGCGGAAATATTGAAGTTAAGAGTGAATTGAATCATGGCTCGGAATTCGTAGTAACTTTGCCTTTGGTTCACGAGACCATCACCAAATAAAATCAATGAAGAGATGGCTGAAAGCAAACTAAGGATACTGCTGGCGGAGGACGATAAAAATCTGGGTACTGTTTTAAAAGCATACCTGGAAGCTAAAGGTTTTGAAACCACATTGTGTGTCAACGGTGAGGAGGCTCTTCATGCTTTCGGACGCCAGTCTTGGGAGTTTTGCATTCTTGACATCATGATGCCTATCAAGGATGGTTTTACCGTGGCCCGGGAGATTCGCCAGATGAGTGCGGTACCGATCATTTTCCTGACCGCCCGCTCGATGCAGGACGACAAGATGCGGGGTTTTAACCTCGGTGCCGACGACTATATTACCAAACCGTTCAGTATGGACGAACTGCTGGCGCGTATCAACGCCATCCTGCGCCGGGCCGATATTCAGCGCAAACCCGAACCTGATCAGCCTGTTTACCATATCGGAAACTATGAATTTGACGTAAACGCCCAAATCCTTCGTATTGGCACGGATGAGCAAAAACTGACCTCCAAGGAGACCATGTTGCTCAAACTCCTCTGCGAAAACGAGAACAATGTACTCGACAGGCGCACCGCTCTTCAGCGTATCTGGAACGATGATAACTACTTCAATGCCCGTAGCATGGACGTGTACATCACCAAACTACGAAAATATTTCAAAGAAGATTCCAATGTGCGGTTATTGAATGTTCATGGCGTGGGGTTCAAACTCGTTACCCAGCAGATTTAAGCAATCTTTCTTCCGTTGGGGGTTCCCTTCGCTGTCGCTGCGTTCTCGTCTCCTGGTGTACCTGAAGCTGTTTTAAAAGGATGCTGGGGCTGTCGGTGCTGTTCTCATTCACAGTCCTGAGAAGAACCGGACTTTTTACTTTTAATTTTACCCGGGAAGCCCTATGATATGTAATGCCATTAGTGTTTCAGGACGAGTGTTTTTTATGCGCTACAAGTGTAATAACAAGCTTTTTTGATTTTTCTTGTTATATGGAGGATAAGTGTATAAATGTTAATTTCTTGTGCAGATCAGCAACTTCATGCTACTGTAATATCCTGATTATAGTAAATCTAAAGGATTGATTTTAGAGGTATATGTCAGTTGAAATTTTGTTTTGGAAATGCTGCCTGTGTAATAGCAGAATAAATTATGGTACATGAGATTGGATATTTACCGTGTCTGTCAGCAAAGCTATATTCAGACGCGATCATGCGCAGTTGTATTGTGTGCTGATAAATCAAAAAGAGATGCCGTCTACGACGTCTCTTCAAAGTAATTAGTGTCCTTTTTGTGTAACTTAATCTTTGTAAATCAGTGGCCTGATATACAATTCAGGGAATCAACAGCCCGGGTTTCATTTTTGCAGTATTGGCGTTTTGCCGAATACATATAGTTCATTGCCAGCAAGCCGGAATTATCAACTCCTTTTATTAATGCACTATTTGAACAGTCAATAACTATTTGCTAGGAACATCCCCCGGCCACTTTTTTCTTTTTTCCTTTTGGTGGCTGAACAGGTGCCTTTTGGCCGCCTGTTGGTTTAACGTCATTGCCGGCGGGTTGTTCGCCGCCACCTAAAGCCTGACCTGCTCCTTTTCTGAAGTTGTAGCGAGCGAGGTCGTCATTGGAGGTAATACCGGCTGGCGGATTGGGGTTGAGGATGGCTTCAGCCCAATAATTCAGTCCTCCGCGCAGCACATTAATGTTGTTGTATCCCAGTTGGCGGAGCAGCATCCATGCTTCATTTGCCTGAGTTGTTCCATTGCCGTACAGCACAAATGTCCTCACATTCTGGTCAAAGAGTTCGGCCTGTTCGTCCGAGAGGATGGCGTCGAATGGGACGTTGATAGCACCTGGCAGGCTGAATTTTTCAAATTCATTCTGAGGTCTGGTGTCGATCAATTGCAGGAAGGGGTCTTTTTCAACCAACATCTGGGCCACCTGTTCAGGTTCAATGTATTGTGTGCCGCTCTTAAGTTCATCGAGAATTTGTTTGGCACTGAGTTTATATGGCTTCGTTGTGTTTTTGGGAACGGCGGCAATAATGACCCCCAGGGTAAGCAGCCCGGCAGTGAGGAGCATTCGGGGGGTGAAGGATATGTTTTTCATGATGAATTCCGTTTTTGTAATTAATAATCCTTAGTATTCCTCACGCGGGAATTTTTTCTCAGCCCATTCGGCACCCCAAAACATCAGCACGGCAGCAATGATCATCAGCAATGTAAACAATCCTTCGGTTATTCCAAAGAACTCAGAGATGCGTGGTGATCCCATATAACCTGCTTTATAGAGCTTTTCGTACAAGGGATATCCTTCGGCAAAGAGGAAAACACCTATGAACAATCCCACGATAAAGACCATTGCATCGATTTTTCCGATGGCCGCACCACAGAAGCTGGTTCCAGGGCAATAACCACCCATGATAAAACCTACACCCATGATGACGCCACCCAGGATTGCAGAATGGAGAAAGGTTTCGTTCACGTAAACGAAACTTAGGTCGATCCATCCAAAAAGACTGAAGAACAAAAGTCCGAGAGCAGCTGTAACTGCTCCGGTGAAGAAGACTTTAAGCACGACAGTGTCGTAGCCATAAAACACACCAGCCAGTTTCCGGCTTGAGGAGAAGCCTCCCTGTTCGAGGACAAAGCCAAAGGCGATACCAATGAAAAAGGCCAGCAGAAGGTTGGTGTTATCAGAGATTATTTCGTTGACGACTAATGGTCCCATGATTTATGCAATTTTTTTGTTTGTTATTCAGTTCAGATCCAAAGTTTCCGGAAGAAGTAAGCGAATATGAAAGCTGTTCCGAAAATAGATATCATGGAGATAAAGCCTCCAAGCGACAACACCGCCATACCGCTTAACGCCGAGCCACTTGTGCAGCCTCTTCCGAATTGTGACCCTATGCCGAACAGAATACCGCCTGCAAGGGCGAAGATCAATCGGGTACGCGATTTAATTTTTGGGCTATGTTCTACCTTCCATGTCAATCGGCGTGAGATAACACCCGAAAGGAATCCGCCGATGATGACACCCAGCATTTCATAAACCAGCCAGGAATTGAGCGGATTGCCTTTGTGCCCTGAGAGATATTCCTTGTAAAACAAGGCGTTTTCGGCATGTGAGGGGGCAATGGTTTCAACACCGGCAACAATAGCACTCTTGACAGCACCACTCGAACCTACACTACGCCCAGAGATGAAATTGGCGGCAAGTACCACCACCCCTAACAGCACTCCTGCCAGGTATGGGTTCATATAACTCCGTTTTTTGTGTTCAGACATTTCTTTAGAGATTTAATGGTTTTAAAATCAAATTAATAAAGCCATCTGCTGGCCTGACCTGCGTACACGATGATAAACCGGAAGATGAGTCCGCCGATGATAACCATCACGGGGGCAATAAAATATGGCATGTGAAATTTTCTGATCTCAAGAAGTTCAAGCAAGGCCGGAATGGCCAGTCCGAGGGTTACCACGAAGAGCCAGAAAGGAACTGTGTATGCTCCGCCAAGGAATAGCGATGCGGCGTCAATGTGCACCTGAGTGCTGGCCAGAAATCCCATAAACATGTGAATGATCAGAAAAAGTTCTATGCCTATCAGCATCAGGTCGATGCGAGCAAATGTCAATCTTTCTGCAGCATTTTTGCTCATCAGTACAATGGCCGCAGCTCCTGTCGATAAGCCTGAAGTAAGGAACAGGGGGCCGAGGATTGAGGTGTTCCACAAAGGACGTGCATTGAAGGCTGATAACAGGATGCCGGTGTAGACGCCAAGGATGAGTGATGAAATTAGCATCATCCAGGCAAGGGGCATTTGGTGCTTTCTGAAAAAGGCCTCCAGTTGGTATAGCCATTTGTATTTCCAGTCCCATTTTGGGAACAAAATCTTGATGTTGAGGGCGCACCAGATGAGTGATAAGGGGGTTACAATCATCAATGTCCATGCTCCCCATGACATGGGTGATTGCAGTCTTAAGGTGGTGTAGAGCCTCCAGAAGTAGAGTTTGTGGTGCAGGTCGATGAACAGGGCCAGGAGGCCTAAGGCCAGCAGTACAGGGGTGATGAAGGGGGCCAGTTTAACGGCAGTGGGAAACTCCTTTTCTTTATGCAGAATGGAGTAGAGGGCTGCGAAAAACAGGATCCCGGCAGCCAAACCACCCAGAAAAAGATAAAGCGGTATTTGCCAGTTCCATATATGTAGTTGCGGGTCTATCAAATGGTTCATGCGACCGCTGACAATGATTTCTTCTCTCATGTTCTTTGGGTTGTTAAATGAGGAAATAAAGTTGAGGATTGGTTCCGGCTTCGGGGATCAGCGTCTTGTACTTGCGGTTCTTCAGTATTTTCGAGACGGGGCTGTTGGGATCGTCAAGGTCGCCGAAATACATACACTTAGTGGGACAAACTGAAACACAGGCCGGGTTGAGTCCCTTTTTTACCCTGTTTTCGAGGCAAAAAGTGCATTTGTCAACATAGCCATCGGGGTGAGGGTATCGGGCATCATAGGGGCAACTGGCAATACATGCACCACAACCGATGCATTTTTCAGGGGTAACCAGCACGACACCTCCTTCGGCGTAATGGCTTGCCCCTGTCGGGCAGCAACGCACACAAGGGGAGTTATCGCAATGGTTGCAGCGCTCCGAGCGAATTTCTGCCTCCAGATTAGGATAAGTGCCATCAGTAACTTCAACTACCCAATCGCGGCAAAAGCCAATAGGAACATTGTTCTCGGTCTGGCAGGCTACAACGCAATCGCTGCAGCCTACGCATTTGCGGGTATCAACGGCCATTGCGTACCTCATGCTTCAGCCTCCTTTCCTGCTTTATTATTATCAATAATAAAAGTGACGAAATTGCCCCGCATACCTGTTCCTCCCATGGCAGGGTCGATGTGAACGCGGGTAATCAGTTCGGTGTCGTTTATACCATGTCCGTATGCCCGGGTTAGTTTTGGGTTATTGTGCCCAAAACCATGAACCATGTAAACAGAGTCCCACCGGATTCTTTCTGTTACCCTTACTTTGATAGAGAACGTGGAAACCACATCGTCCTGATTCTTAAGTTTTACGCTTTGACCTGGTTCTAATCCCCACAATTTGGCAACTTTTGGGTTTACCCAAAGGACATTCTCATCCATAAGGTCAGTAAGGTTCGGATTGTTGGCGGTTCGGCTGAAGGTGTGCATAGGGGCACGGCCGTAAATGAGCCTGTAGAATCCTTCGGGGGGCTCTTCATGGGCTGTATAAACAGGGAGTGGGGAAAATCCTGCTGCTTCCATGTCGGAAGAATAAAGTTCAATTTTCCCTGAAGAGGTGTTGAAGGCAACGGCTTCTCCTTCCGTAAAATAGAGGTCATCGGTTTCACGTGGAAAATTCTTTACCCCGATGCGTTTCATTTCTTCGAGGGAGGTACCGGCTTTTTTAAGCTGCCAGTCGAGCATTTCTTCGATATCTTTCCATGGGAACCATGCACTCAGACCAAGCTTTTCGGCAAGCTCCTTTGCGATCCAGTCTGCTGGTTTGGAATTGTATTTGGGTTCAACGGCAGGCATCCGAAGTGCCAGATTGGGCTGCCGATGGTTTGAGTTACGAATCATGTCGTACCGTTCCAGATAAGTGCATTCAGGAAGAACTACATCAGCATAGCCCGTGAGTTCAATGGGCATGGTATCGACCACTACCAGGAGGTCGAGTGCCTCAATAGCCTCACGGGTTTTGGCCTGATTGGGAAGGGCTGCCAGTAGGTTGGTGCCGTTGACAATCCATCCTTTGTATTTTCCCTGATCTAAACCTGTAGGGATGGTTGCATCGCAAATGCCATTGGCTACCACCTCATTGGCGAGCGTGTACATTCCATCGTATGCTTGGGAAGGCTGGCGCCCGGGTACGGGAAATGCCGGAACCGGAAAGGAGGGAAGGTGAAATTTTTCGGGTTGGTAATATCCTCCGCGTCGACCCCATGAACCCAGCAGTGCTGTCAGAATAGCTACTGCTCTCAATCGTTGGGTGTCATCGCCATACCATGTAACATGACGCCCGGGGTTAACAATTACGGCAGGGGAAGCATTCCGCATTTCACGGGCCGTTTCAACAATCACATTTGGATCGATGGTGGTGATGCCAAATGCCCATTCAGGGGTAAACGGTTTTACGTGTTCTTTGAGCTGTTCAAATCCTATGGTATGGAGAGCCACATACTCCTTGTCGTACCATTCGTTTTCAATCAACACATGAATCCATGACAGCAGAAGTGCCATGTCGGTGGCTGGTTTAATGGGAAGCCAATATTTAGATTTGCCTGCTGCAGTTGAAAAGCGGGGGTCTACAGTGATAATGGTGGCGCCTCTGTCGATAGCGTCCGACATCTCCTGTACCTGACCATTGTGCATGTTTTCACCCAGATGGCTGCCAATTAGAACCAGACAACGGGTGTCGCGAATGTCGATTCGTTCGGGTGAATAGATGATATCGCCAAAGGTAGTCAGGAAACCAACCTCACGTGGTCCTCTGCACTGGGCAAAAGAAGGAGCCGCGATGGAAGCCGATCCGAAAGCTTTTAGTAATTGACCGAAATGAGCACCGCCAGAGCCGTGTGAGAAAAGGGCCATCGACTCTGGTCCGTGTTTAGTAGCAATATCCTTCATTTTACCCGCGATCAGGTCGAGGGCTTCGTCCCAGCTTGCCTCTCTGTATGTTTGTTTGCCATCGATGGTGGTGCGGATCAGCGGGGTCTTCAGCCGGTCTTCATCATAATACTGTCCTATGCCACCGGTGCCCCTTGGGCAGAATCGCCCGTTGCAATGCTGGTCATCATCATTACCGACAATCTTCCTGATGTTTCCTTCACTGTCCTTATACACCCAACCGGCACATTGCCAGAAACAAACCTCGCAATAGGTGGGAGTGCGATGAAGCGGTTTTTCCTTCCCCGGTACCTTCTTCAGGATCGTATCCATTACAGAAGACCCCATCGCCATGCGCGTGAGCCCCCCCGCAGCGGCTACTCCTCCCAGCCCCAGCGCGCTGATCTTGATAAAACTACGTCTGGTACTCATGTGATAAGCTTTAATTTACTATTACAAATTTGATGACTACCCAACATAAGTCATCATATCCAGATTTCTAAATGTTTGCCAAAAGTAGCGATATTTCTATCAGATTTTTAGGTTCTTCTGGTTTTTTTGATTTTGTAATATGTTGTTTGTTAGTTTGTTGTGGTATTGTTATTTAGACTAAATAAATAAAATAGTCGTAATGGCATGATATAAGGTTAAATATGAGCTTGTTTATACGCAGAATAAATTAGGGATACCAAAGTAGGTTAAGTTAATTTGTTTTTTGATTAAGTATTTGCTAATTAGTTATGTGCTCGTTTTTATAAAGCGGATGAGTAGGTTTTTTTTTATTAAAAAATACCTGTGGACAGATGATGTGCCTTAAAGAAACTGCTGGATTTTGATTCTTTTAAGTATTAGCTTGATTATATCAGGATGCATCATCGTTTGACTGATCCATAAATGATTCCCGTATCTTTAGAAAGTCTCTGATAGGTTTCAAACCAGGTATACCTGATAAGGTGTTGTTGTAGGCCGGGTATGCCGGTAACAATCAGAATCATACATACAACAAACCCTATAGTGGCGAAACCTGAATGAACTGCCGATTGCCAATCACTGCCCATAATTATTGGCTCCAATCGTAGATACATCTGCAAAGATCCCGCCCCTCCTGAGTTTATTTTGATGATGATAATACATCTACGGGGGGGGTGCCCCTCCGGGGCAGATGTTGATGAAACAATATATCAGCAAAGTCAATACCCCTGCAACGTCTGGAATAAACACTGTTGAAAATCTGTGGAAAAGAACACCATATAGTTAGTTCAACCGTAGATGGACCGTAGATGAAGCGTAGATGAAGCGGAGGTTAAGCGTGCCGTCAGGGTCGATTCACGTTTGATTTACGCCTGGTTCCCGATGTGTATTCTTTTAAATGCATACCGTGTTAATACAAAAACTGTACCAGGGCCGGGCATTCTGTTTTTTTGCTATGACTATGGCTATGGCTTTAACTTTGACTTTGACTTTAACTGTGCCTTTAACTATGGCTTCGATGGATCCATCATCTCGCTATTTACAGAGATAGTTGTGAACAAGTCTTCGGGATGGTATAATCGTCGGATGCAAACACCATTGACAGCGCGTATTAAGCAAATATTACTTGCCATTGACTCTCGGTAAAGTTGTTTAAACATGTATTAATGTTTCTTTAGGTGTTGGAATTTCAAAAAGATACAAAATACTATTCAGTTAATGAACATGTAGTCAATTTATTATATTGTTTTTTGTGTTGTTTTTCTACTCCCACAATTGTTAATTGTATTTTTAGACAGTTTCTTAACCTCCGGCTAATCCTTCAGAGTAGGAAATCCAATCCTGGTAGAATTTCTGAAGAACAATAAAGATTCATTGCATTGCAAAAAAAACCGGATAGGCAGACTAGAACTATGGCTGATATGATAGTGTAAAATGAAGGAGTTCAGGATAAAGCATGATTTTTATCATGATTTCCGGGTGTTTTTTGGCAAATGATTGTTTCTCATTGTTTGTGCAATGGATGTATCTAATAGGAGTAAAGGGAGCCCTGGTGAATTTTATAGGGTATATACAGAAGCGGCCAGTAAATCACAGATCAAATTCAAGGATGTTGCATGGACCCGGAAATAATGGTGGGTGAGGTCGGACGGGTTAACCTGAGCGAATTTCCTGATGGCTGGGGAAGCAGTTTGGTCAGTATTTTGTGGTGATACCGGCAATAAAAAATACGGCAGAGTCAATTTGACGCTGTTGCCAGCCTAATTGTTTTATCCGCGTGAAGAAAAGGATCTGTAGTAATAGTAAACAATACAACAACTTGCCGGAGGTTATATCAGCATTTGTTGAAAGTTGCGCGTATTAGCGAACCAGCTTTATCTTTGAAAGAGAACCATCGATGGAGGCAGTCGCGATGTAGAACCCCGGTGTCAAATGACGGATATCGACGGAAGTCTGGCCTGCACTGATGTCTGTATATTTGATCAGACGCCCGCCGGCATCATAGAGTGCGAGGGTTGCTTTCCTGAAGGGTTTGAGAGTATTGATGAGGATTGCATTCTTTGTATGATCATACCAGATCTTTACTGTCTCATTATTCTGAATTTCTTCAGTTGAGGTGAAAAGGTCGATCGTATGTTCAGGGGCAAAATCAGAGCAGGTAAACCCCGGGCTGATAGCCTGAACGCTCCAGAAGTATGTTCCTTCACGCATCTGGTTGATAGTCCATACAGTATCAAATTGAACGTTTCCCATAGCGGGGATGGACATCAGGCTTGTTCCTGCAACAGTATTGGCTGAGAAAATTTCCTGTCCGCCGGCGGTGGAGCCAACTCTGAGGTTATAGGTCAGGGCATCCATTGAACTTCGCATGGCAGATGGCCGATTCCACTTGAAGGTGATGCTGGTGCCTGATGTTTCGGCTGTCAGGTTTTGGGGTTCATCAGGGGTAAGCGATTGTGAAAACTGGTTAGAGCCGGCAATATTCCTGAAGAGGTAGGTCGATGGATTGCCTGAGCCGGAAATGCCGGTCAGGAGAACATCGGCATCGCCATCGTTGTCATAATCGCCGGCAGTCACGGATGAATTGTCGAGGGCAGGGAAGTCAAAAGCTGTTTGCCAGAAACCACCGTTGCCATTGTTGTGATACATGACTGTTGCCGTAATGCCACATCCGGTTCCTTTTCCTGTGACGATGAAGTCGACTAAACCATCGAGATCAAAATCGGCCAGAGCAATACCGCCAAGATATAATCCGGGTAATCCGACACTCATCTTTGTCCAGACATCATTGCCATCGTTACGGTAGATCCAGAATACAGAAATTCCGGTCATGAAGTTGACTCCCTGGTAGAAGAGGTCCATATCCCCATCGTTTTCAAGGTCACCAAAGGCCATTGATCCGGCTGATACTCCTTCGAAACTTGCATTGACCTCTACAAATGTTCCTTCAACATTCCGGTAGAGGCGGGTAATGTCACCGCCTCCCGAGTCTCCTGAAATGGCGACATCCAGGTCTCCGTCGTTGTCGATATCGGCGAAAGCCATGGCCGAGCTGACAAGGTTGGGAAGATTGGTTGGAATCAGTGTAAATCCGTTCTCTCCATCATTTCTATAGAGTCCGGTGAAATGGTTCAGGCTGAGCGTATCGCCAGATATTAACAGATCAGGGTCTCCATCTCTGTCGTAATCAAACCAGGCAGCCTGGCCGTTCGCGAAGCCGGGAAACTTTATAGCTGTGGGTTTGATGATAGTCCCGTTTTCATTGTTATAAAGGATTGTCTTGCGGTTGTAGTCGTCTGTCATTCCACTCAGCAACAAGTCCATGTCGCCATCCAGGTCGTAATCGGCCCACTGTGCCACCCCTTTCTGCAAAGGCTCAAACGCAATTGTGGTTGCTGTAAACGTCCCGTTATTGTTGTTGAACAGGGTCGTTTTGGCCTGACTGCCTGTTTGAATACCGGTTAGTACAACATCGAGATCGCCGTCATTGTCGTAATCGGCCATGGAACTCCATCCCTGAGCGAAGGGCGAAAAACCGGCGTTAACCTGAAGGAATTCCTGCGCTGAAGCAGACAAAGCGGGGAATATGGCCAGCAAAAGCAGCCTTTGTAATGATGGACGGTTAAAGATTCTCATAGAGCGTTGAACAGATTTATTTTTCCGGCGTCAAATATATACATTATTCTACATATAGCTCTCCCGTCAACCCTGGGGTGATTGTGTATGTCTGTTGTTTTATGCGACATAAATGACAGGCTGTTGATGCGATTTAAAAATCAGCAGCAGGCATCAGATTCAATTTGTTGGTTCGAAACCCTTTTTCGGTCAACATATTAAGAATCTTCCCGAGAGAGATGTGATCACCAGCCAGGAGTATAAAGGATCGAGTCCAATAATCCTGAGGTTCGCACAAGAAGGGCATGATTCATCCTGTTGCAGGCTGCCTTTGTTCTGAACAGAACCTACTGATATTTTGTGTCTGAAATACCGGATCTTACATTTAACGAGAATCCCTTTACTATAGACGGCGAGAGACAGCTTTTCACCGGATATAACTTCAATTTCGGCTTCTTTTATGGGGTTCTGCCTGATGAAATAATTCGGAAGCGAAGTTCTGACATACCAATGACCGGTAAGCCGTTTGATGTCGGCTTCCTGTACAGGCTTAGTATCCGGCAGGTTTGATTGATCGCAACCTGTAATGAAGAGGAGGCAGCCAAGACTCAGCATGTTGAATTGACTGCCCAAAATCAGAAGGTTTTGGAGGAGCTCGTCCCCAGGTTTTTGGGTACGATGGACATCACCGGCACAGGCGACTGACGAATGAGTTGGGTGGCTTCAGAGTCAATAAAATAATCAATGAAGTTAATCTCTGCCTGAGTGGTTATTGTGATGAGGTCAATGGTTGGCCGGTCTTTCACGTAATCAATGATCATCCTGACGAAAGAGAGTTCATCGGACGCACATTCTAGAATCTCACCGGTACACCTGATTCCTTCCTTTTCGATAAAGTTCTTCACCTGACGGAACTGAATCTGCAGATGGTTGAGTTCGCCCGTAGCAGTCAGTCCACAATGTCCGGAGAGTATCTGGATAGTAGCGTTATATACTTTCGCAATACTGATAGCAGCCAGAACCTTTTGACGTGTTTCGGCGGTCAGGTCAAGGGGTAACAAGATGTTCCGGCATCGGTTCTGATCTATTTGGTTGGCTTTAATTGTGAAGACGGGTACCTGAGCTGACCGGATAACCCTTATGGCATTGCCTCCGATGATATCGGGATTGGAGTTTGATGCCCCCAGAAAGATGAACCTTGCCCCGATCTGCTCAGCCATTTCGTTGATCTTTTGTACAATCTTACCGGTAACAACGTGGGTAGTAACTTTAAGTCCTGACTCTTGTTCTGCTTTTTGCCCGAGAGCACTAAGATCGGCACTCAACCTCGCCTTTAGCTCGAGCGACTGTTCAGGTGGGAAAAACCGGCGCAGGATTCCGCCGTCATCATGAATGTAAAGCAAGTGCAAGTGGAGCTGAAGTTGTCGTGCGATGTTGAACGACTGTTTGATGGCTGCGAGAGATGCTTCTTCAAAGTCTACGGGGATAAGGATCGCGTTTAGGCTCTTCTTCATTTTTAACTTACTTTTGTGTCATTCAAAAATAGGAATTATTTATCATGAAAAGCAAGATGCAAGCGTCGGAATTGATTCTGACCCCCGAAGGTGCTGTTTATCATCTGAGGATATTACCCCATCAGTTGGCTCACAAGGTGATTCTGGTAGGTGATCAGGCCCGGGTGTCCATGATTTCCAAACATTTTAGCCGCATTGAGTGCCAGGTTCAGAACCGGGAAATCTGTACCCACACAGGGTGGTACAATGGTGTCCGTATTAGTGCTGTCAGTACAGGTATGGGAACCGATAACATCGATATCGTAGTCAACGAACTCGACGCGCTTGTCAACATCGACTTTCATTCCCGCTCCATCTGTGAAAAACATACCCAACTCGAACTGGTTCGTCTGGGTACCAGTGGTGCCCTTCAGCCCGGGATTGCCATCGGTGATTTCGTTGCCTCCGAATGGGGTGTAGGGATCGATGGATTGCTGAATTTTTATGCCGGTGATAAATCATCTTTTAACGATGAGATGAATGCAGCCTTTATGAAGCACATGAACTGGCCTGCCAGTTGGGCTGATACCTATATTGCACCCGCCAATAAGGACTTGATGGATAAGCTGGCTCCCGGGCTTATTCGGGGAATTACCGCTACTGCACCAGGTTTTTATGGGCCTCAGGGGCGGCAGTTGCGTGGACAGCTATTCCGGGACGATCTGAATGAATTGCTGATGACGTTTAATTACAATGGCACCCGTGTTGTAAATTTTGAAATGGAGACCTCTGCGCTCTTCGGGCTTTCAGCACTTCTCGGACACAAGGCTCTTACCATCTGTGTCGCCATTGCCAACCGGGCAACTGGGGAGTTTATGGGAGATTATCATCAACGGATGGAGGATCTCGTTGTCCATTGCCTCGATCATTTTACGCTTTAGTCGATGAATCTTGATATCATCAGCAAGCCAACCCTGGTAGTCGATGAGGCGCGATGCCGGTCGAACATTGCCTTCATGGCTGAAAAGGCACGACGGCTCGGGTTAACGTTGCGCCCCCATTTCAAAACACATCAGTCACATGCCATTGGTGAATGGTTCCGCGATGAGGGTATTACCAGAATCACCGTATCTTCGGTTGAGATGGCTCTTTATTTTAACCGTAAGAAATGGAAGGACACTACGCTCGCGATACCTGTGAACCCAAGGGAGGCTGCTATCTTCTTTGCCCTGAACAGGATGGTTTCGTTGAATCTTGTAGTTACCGATCCTGTTTCTCTTGATCCCATACTCCCCTTTTTGACTGAGCATATCCCGGGCGTTTTCATTAAGGTCGACTGTGGTTATGGCAGGGCCGGTCTAAAGGCCGAAGATACCGGGGCGATTGTGAAAGTAGCACAGGCTCTGACTTTAATCCCTAAAGTGGCCTTTAAAGGCATCCTGACCCATGATGGGCATGCTTATTATGCCAGAACACAGCAGGAGATAGAAGACATCAGAACCAGCACCAATCTAAAGCTTGCAAATGTGAAGGCTGCTCTTGAAGAGGCTGGTTTTCCTGCTTTTGTAAGTGCGGGTGATACACCAACCTGCTCTCGTAGCGACAACTGGTATGGGGTTGATGAAATAAGACCCGGCAATTTTGTCTTCTACGATGTTCAGCAATGGGTAGCGGGTAATTGCGCACCAGGACAACTTGCTACTGCTGTTTATTGCCCTGTGATTTCTGTTACGCCTGGTGAAGGGAAAGCCCTGCTTTACGGTGGAAGTATCCATTTCTCGAAGGATTCAGCCATTGAGGATGGAAAGATTATCTATGGTGCAGGGTTTCCTGTGCTTGAGGATGAAGCTCCCTGGCCTGAAAAGAGCGGGGATATACCATTCAGACTCACCGGCCTTTCTCAGGAGCATGGTGTGATCACAGGATCACCTGAAGCAATTGGTCAGTTAAAGCCAGGTCATCTGGTGGCTGTCCATCCCGCCCATTCCTGTCTTACCATGCGGCAGTTTAACCGGTTTTTCACTCTTGATGGCAGTGAAGAGCAAACCATGAATTCCTGATTTTACTATATTTGGTTTCCCGAAAGAATTACCTTCACGTTTTTAAATCTTCACAGACGTTAACAACATTTGAGTATCCTATATGGCTCAACCTTCCTCTCCACATCAGCACGAAATACAGATTCTGATCAGCCTGCTTGATGATCCCGACGAAAAAGTGTACGCTGGGGTGCGCGATAAACTCTTTCTGTATGGTAGTGAAGCCCTTCCTGTACTCGAAAAGGCATGGGAATCTACACTTGATGAGATGGCTCTTCGCCGGATCGAGAATATCCTTCAGGGTATCCAAAAGGAAAGCCTTTTTGCTGAGATGAATACCTGGGTAGCTACAGGAGGGAGCGACCTGCTTCAGGGGGGCATGCTGCTCTCAAGGTTTCACTACAACGGCCTCGACGAAAGCGATGCCATCAGGCAGGCCGGAAGGCTTACACAGGATCTTTGGCTGGAAATGAACCCGAAGCACACTCCTCTTGAAAAGATTAAGGTACTGAATCATGTCTTCTTTGACGTCCATGGCTTTACCCCGGTTCTGAATCCTGCCCCTCCGATCACCGAGTTGCTCATACATGAGGTACTGCAAAGAAAGAAAGGCAACCCTGTTACCCTTGGTATTATCTATCTGATGCTTGCTCAGAGTATGCATTTCCCGATGCTGGGGGTCAATATATCTGGCCATTTTGCCGGGGCATGGCTCAACAAACCTATCCAGTCGCTTACTTTTCCTGTTTCGGTTCAGTTGGTCGACTTCTATGTCAATGCACCGATTAGGGGGGTTGTCTTTACCCATGCCGACATCGACCGATTCCTCGATAAACATGATATCCCTCCCCGGCCGGCTAATTATGTTCCCGTTTCCAATGTGGCTTCTGTCAGACTCCTGGCTGATAAATTGATACAGGTTTATGAAAGATCGTCAGACGTTGAACGATATGAACAATTGAAAATTTTTTTATCGGCATTTGAATAAAGAGGTTTCTGATTTCTCGTTTCCGGATGGGTCGGCTTGTGTGGTTGTCATCCGGATTTGAAGGTCTGGTTTAAAAAAGAAGTAAATAGGAGCCGGATGTTACAAAACAGAAAGTTGAAAGCAGAAACCTGAAACTTGAAACCTGAAATATGAAACCCCAAAAGACGCTCTTCCTCCTCGACGCCATGGCATTGATTTACCGTGCCTATTTCGCGCTGAATAAAAACCCCCGTGTAAATTCGAAAGGGCTGAATACCTCAGCCATGCTTGGTTTTGGTAATACGCTGTGGGATGTTATCCGAAATGAACGGCCAACACATATTGGTGTAGCCTTCGATACGATGGCTCCCTCGGTAAGGCATATTGAATATATTGACTATAAGGCAAACAGACAGCGGATGCCCGAGGAATTGGCGCTGTCAATTCCATGGATCAAGAAATTGATTGAGGCATTTCGAATTCCTATCCTCGAGTGCGATGGCTTTGAGGCTGATGATGTATTGGGTACGCTGGCCATACAGGCTTCCGAAAAAGGGTTCACTACCTACATCATGACTTCCGATAAAGACCTTGGTCAGATGGTTAGCAATAACATCCTGATATATCGTCCCGGTAAATTCGGCAATAAGGCCGAAAAACTCGGTGCTGCAGAAGTATGTGAGAAGTTTGGAATAAGCCGTCCTGATCAGATAAAAGATATGTTGGGCCTCTGGGGTGATGCTTCCGATAATATTCCCGGTATTCCGGGTATTGGTGAAGTAACAGCACGAAAACTGATTGCCACTTTCGATACCATCGAAAACCTGCTGGCAAATGTTGATCTCATCGAAAATGAAAAGCTGCGCGAAAAGATAAAAACCAATGCGCACATGGCTGTCGCCTCAAAGCAACTGGCCACCATCATCCTTGATGTGCCTGTACCTTTTGATGAGGAACAACTTCGGTGGAAAGAACCCGATATGCCTGTGCTAAAGGCGCTCTTTGACGAATTGGAGTTTCGCACTTTCGCCCAGCGTATAGTGACTGATCTCAGGCAACTCAATGCCCCGACAACCGATCTTTTTGGCGAACCACTTGAACAACAGGTTCCTGATTACGTGAAAGCCGATATTCATACTATCAGTTCGCAACCACATGAATACCACCTGGCAGATACGCCGGAAAAGCATCTCGATCTGATTCAACTTCTTCATCTGGCAACAACGTTTTGTTTCGATACCGAAACTACTTCCCTCAGTGAGATGGAGGCCCAACTTGTGGGGATGTCTTTTGCCATTGAACCGGGTGAAGCATGGTATGTGCCGGTATCAGCCAACCAGCAGGCTGCACAGGAGATTATCGGACGTTTCAGACCGCTTTTTGCCGATCCGTCGAAAATGAAAATCGGGCAAAACCTGAAGTATGACCTCAGCGTACTGCGTAATTATGACGTGGAGGTTGCCGGCCCTCTTTTTGATACCATGATTGCACACTATCTGCTTGAACCCGATCAAAGGCATAATATGGATTACCTGGCTGAAACTTACCTCAATTACAAACCGGTGCCTATTGAAGATCTCATCGGGAAGAAAGGAGCAGGGCAGGGGTCGATGCGTCAGGTGCCTCTTGAGAAAATCAAGGAATATGCTGCCGAGGATGCCGATGTAACACTACAGTTGTACAGGCTTTTTGCCCCCGGGCTTACCGAAGGTGGAGCTCTCGACCTTTTCCATCGTGTTGAGATGCCTCTCGTGGAGGTCTTGATGGATATGGAGCGACAGGGTGTCGCCATCGATATTCATGCGCTGGCTGATATCTCCAGGCAACTAACTCATGAACTGGTAAATCTGGAGCAGGAAATCTTTCAAAGTGCCGGCGAAGAGTTTAATATAGCCTCACCTAAACAACTGGGAGTGGTGCTGTTCGAAAAGATGATGATTGCCGAGAAACCCCGCACAACCCGTACCGGACAGTATGCCACTGGTGAAGATGTGCTCGAAAAGCTACGTCACAAACACCCCATTATCGAAATGATCCTCGAATACCGTCAGCTCAGCAAGCTTAAATCGACTTATGTGGATGCCTTACCCCTGCTGGTAAGTCCTATCGACGGAAGAATTCACACCAGTTACAATCAGGCTGTAGCTTCAACAGGCCGCCTTAGCTCTACCAATCCCAACTTACAGAACATTCCTGTAAGGACCGAAAGGGGTCGGGAAATCCGAAAGGCTTTTGTCTCACGCAACAGTGATTTCGTGCTGATGGCTGCCGACTATTCTCAGGTGGAATTGCGCATTATCGCCCATCTCGCTAACGACGAAGCCATGAAGGAGGCCTTTGTCCACGGACATGATATTCATGCAGCTACTGCTGCACGCGTATATGGACTTCCCATCGAAGAGGTTACCCGTGACCAGCGGCGCAATGCCAAGTCGGTTAATTTTGGGATTGTTTATGGCATTTCAGCTTACGGGCTTTCTGAACAGCTTGGAATAAGCAGACGTGAAGCAGCCGACATCATCGAACAATACTTCAGCCAATACCACGGGATCAAGAAATGGATGGATCAATCGATCGCTTTTGCGCGCGAAAATGGCTACGTGGAAACGCTCCTCGGCAGGAGGCGTTATCTGCGTGACATCACTTCGGCCAATGCCACCGTGCGTGGATTTGCCGAACGAAATGCCATCAATGCTCCTATTCAGGGCTCCTCTGCCGACATGATCAAGATAGCCATGATTAATATTCATCGTGAAATGAACAGGCGGGGTATGCAATCAAAAATGATCCTGCAGGTTCACGACGAACTTGTGTTTGATGCCCTTCGTTCTGAAATCGATGAACTGAAAATCATGGTAACTGATTTAATGCAACAGGCATTGCCGTTGAGCATTCCTGTGGTGGTGGATGTTAATGTCGGGGAGAATTGGCTGGAGGCGCACTAAGCCCTGTTACGGGCTTCTCTCCCGGCAATTTCTGCCTGGATTTTCTTTAGTTCCGGAGCCGGTTATTCTGCTATCAATGTAAGCGGTTTTACCAGATTATTCTGGAATTCAATTTGTTCACATCCTTCTGAATTGTGAGAATTGAACCTTTGCCTGACCGGAGAAATGGTTCAATAGTGAGCAGAAGTAATGAATAATGGTTATATTCCGTAATCCGGGGACAAGCCTGTCAACAACATGAAGATTTCTGACCGCAGGCACGCTAACTGTCCTTTTGCCCCAGTATTTGATTTACCAGCTCAATTGGCAAACTTGTGATTGCAGCAATCTGACCGGCTGACAGTTCTTCTTTCCTTAACCTGAGCACAAGGTGCTCCAGCGATTCACCAATTTCAATGATGTGTTTATCCGGGTCCAGGATCCTTACAACTTTCTGTCGCCATGGCTGTTCCCTGATTTCATGAACGAAGGGAACATGATTGTCTTTTAATACCTGTACAATCTGTTCTAAGTCATTGTTCTCGAAATACAGTTCAAAATTGTTACTCCCGTAGGTTATTGTTTTATTGTCTATTAAACCTTCATAGTGTGTTTGAAGATGTATGGCAAAATCACCGTCGTAAGTCACGTTTTCTCCGAAGTCAAATTTTACCTTTTGATTCAGCAGGTTCTCGTAAAATTCACGCGAACGTTGTATGTCGGATACAACCAATAATGGGCAAATGTATTTCATATTAGGTTAGTTAAATGGTTATGTTGAAATCGGTGTGGTAAGTATTACTTTGGCAGAATATGCCAGAATTGCTCTTAAGTGGAAGCCACTAAAACTGTGCCAGAAATTTTACATAATTATTCTTTCTACATATAAAATATACTCCATAATTACTACAGCGATAGGCGATACATAAGAAAAACCTATCTTTGGCCTAACTTTGACCCATCTTTGTCCCCTCTCACGTGTATTTTCGACCTGTAAATAACATATAATCAAATAGATAAAATATTGAATTTTGTGACAGTAAGTTACGAAAAAATTTTAAAAAAAGGTGAAAATTTTTTTCCTGGAAGGTAAAATAAGCATAAAAATGCTTCTAAAATTTGGAATTGCAACCAAGGGGTAGACAACAAAAAAGGCTGGCATTGTTTCCTGATTCATTTTTGAAAATGGTTTAGATGAAGGTTGGGTGAACAGGTCAGTTCAAATGGAAATTGCGGGGTACCGAATAACCTAAAAGAAGCATGGCCATTCAAATTCAGGTGTTTATTCACAAGCCTGATGTTAGTGACGATGCATTGAATCCTGATCAGGTTGGTAGACCGTGCAGCACGGTCTAGGCGATCTTCAGGAAATCGGGAAATGCTGCACCTGCCGGTGACACACCCTGACAGGAAGTTAGACGGCGAAAAAAATATTCCTTTTTATTCGATGTTTCCGCAAGAATTTCTACTTTTGGCTACAATAGAGTGCCGGTAGTTCACAAACCGTCAGCAAGGCTCACCGGGTGCCCTAACCCTGAGAGGGAAGACCGGCCCGGATAAGTGGTAAAAACCTGCTTTTTCCGCAAAAAGTCTTGCACGCGTTTTTGTCCATACCGACCTCATGACCAAGATGTTAGTGCAATTATGATGTGACTGACGTGGCAGAGCTATAAAGAGACGGGTATAGATAAGGGTGTTGTGTAGTGATTAGAACCTGTACAGGAGAGTTTTATCGTCCTTCTAAAGCGGGAGAAATTTTCGATCTGGTTTGCTCAAGGTATTGGAAATATTTATATTTGTTGGTTGATAACAGATAATCCAAAATCATTTTTATCTGAAACAGTATTTTTCCATACCAGAGCAATATCGCGACCGTAAGGTTGTAGAATTAAGGGAGGTATGAATAAACATGATTACCAAAAGGTTGAAATCGTATCCCAATTGTTATTGGTACACAGCATCAAACACCTGTGTGATTCTGACTGAGAAATTTGACTTAACCCATTTTTGTAGTTTCATGGAGCCGGTAACTATTGACAATTCGAATGCGCTACGCCCTGGAAGTGCCGTTAAAATCAAAAAGATATTGCATCACGGCAATTTTCAAATCGGGATATTTTTCGGGTTTGACAATGAATTGAAACAAAAAGTGAAACGATTGGGTGCCAGGTGGAGTAAAACCCACACCTGCTGGTATCTGCTTTACAATAAAGAGAATTACCAAAGAATAAAACAGACATTTCCTTCGCTCGAAATAATTAGCGGAGAGTACGACACTCCTGCATCTGAACCTGTCGCAGAAAGACATGACCCTGTTCACATAGCCGGCTCAAACGGCGAATTCCGGGCAACAAATGAAACCGGACATAAGGATTACCATCCTGAAAAAGGGAGTGGCATACAATACAAAGGAATTGTAGGTAAATACTGGATACTTCAGGCTCCGTACAATCAGCTGGCAACACCTAAGCTGATGGATATCAAAGGAGTTTTCTGGAACAAACAAAGTAAAGCCTTTTTTGTACTGAGGCACGTTGCCGTAAAACTAAAGGTGGAAGCCTTGCTCGAAATTGGTGAGATATTCCCAACCGATTATTACAATCAATGCGAAACCTCACTGCCGGGAGACACTGTTATAGAAATTTCGGCAAACCCCGACGATTCGCGATGGATGCTTGTACGTTGCCCCCGGATAGCGAGCGTAACCGAACAGGTGAAACGCATAGAAGGCTGCCGGTATAGCAAAACATACCGGGGATATATGTTGAATGCAACGCCTGTCATGGTAGAACATCTTGGTCGTATAGGGCGGGAATTGAGCCTATGTGTGCAAAACAACCTGCCAGCGAGGTATGTAAGCAGACGAAAAGCAATCAGTCATAAAACCGGGAAATTGCTGCAAACCCGCGACCAATTGCTGCACGAAATTCCGAAGCAGGCACAAACCTACACACTGGCGATGCTCGATTACATGATGGCAATGAATTACAGCGAAAATTCGATACGAAATTATGTTCATTCGTTCAATGTATTTATGCGAAACGTGAATTACAGCAACATTGACCAATTGAGCGAACATGAAATAGTAAAATACCTTGCCCGCATGCGGGAAAAGGGTATGTCGGTTTCGAGCATCAACATGACTATAAACGCTTTACAGTTTTACTACCGGAATGTACTAAAACACGACCATTTTGAGATAAAGCTTCCCCGCCCCCGCAAGGAGCAACCTTTACCTGTCGTTCTCACGATGGAAGAGTGTATGTTAATATTCAGGCAAATAGACAACCCGAAACATAAATTGCTATTACTGCTGGCATATGGCGCAGGGCTACGAAGAAGCGAAATCGTAGGGTTGCGCTGGGCCGATATCTTGTTTTCAGAGCATAGAATACACGTGGTACAAAGCAAGGGCAACAAAGACCGTATGGTGATGCTGCCCTATTCAATAGTGAGCTACCTCGAACAATACCGGAGGCTTCACAATACCGGTGAATGGGTGTTTGCAGGGCAATATATGGGCGAAGCACTGAGCGGAAGCACCGTGCAACAGGTGATGAAACACGCTGTACAAAAAGCAGGACTTGTGAAACAAGCGACAGTACACACCTTACGTCATAGCTTTGCAACCCACTTGCTTGAAAGCGGCACCGACCTGCGATATATTCAGGAACTGCTTGGACATAGCAGTGTAAAGACCACGATGGTTTATACACACATCACACCAAAAGCTACCCGAAAAATTGTAAGCCCACTCGATCAGCTTGTAAATCAGCAAAATAATAATTCGGAC
>MEOA01000053.1 GCA_001768515.1 Bacteroidetes bacterium GWE2_42_24
AGAACTACCCAGGCTTCAGGGTACTGAGCCACAATCTGCTCAACAACAACCAAAGCTATCATGGCAGGAGGTTTGCTGCCAGAGGCCCATATTTGATCCTGAGCGCTGCCCCTGCAGCAAAAAAGGGAAAATGCACATCATAAGGCGACTAAAAACTCGCTCACCACAACACTTTACTGACTGCACTATTAAAAGGCAGGATGGTCATTGTAAAAGTATTGCCCCGGAATACGCTCACCAGATCTGATCATCCAAAGCCAAACCCATGCAATTGCTTAATCCCTTTCTAAAATGCTTCCTGCTTTGCGCGAAGAAGGAAAACTATGCCATCAGGTTACTAAAAAAGGAAAAAAGCATTCATTTGCAGCACTACACTCTCAGAATCAGGTAACCATATTTGCCATAAATTCAGTAATACCTTCAGCTACAACAGCCGATTTTCCCCTGAATCACTTCAATAACTGCCGGTAAGTATATAGCCTGTTAAGGGATGTAGTTCAACATGTACTCCTCGCAGGGTCTTGCTGACCGCTCAGAATCCTATTTATTATACACAGATTATCTCACTATATTCGTTCTCATCAATATCTTCTTAGAAGTCAAAATATCTTCAGAATAAATATCATGTCTGAGAAATCCAAATTCGGAGTTTATAAAATATATGCTTTTATTATTGTTCTCCGTAGGGTCATTTTCAATTTTAACTCGAAGCACTTTTTTATAATACTTGTTAAAGATAAATAACGAATCAAACTTCTCAATTTGGTAATTTGTCATTGAAGAAGTCGTAGAGAAATCACTATAAATTAGAGTGCCTGAATTAGGCTTTCCATCAAAGTTTTTAAACAATCCACCTGCTACAACTACATAATCAGTCGATTTTGACGAATTAGAAGAGATAGTTTTAAATGAATGTATCTCATATGAGTTTCCACAAACATCTTCAATATAGTCACGATTGAAATTCTCAATAGAAACGCTGTCAAAAGTGTTTTTCACAGAGTCAATATAGACCCAATAACTGCTTGTTTTGTACATGCAGTTTTGTAAGTCAGGTGATGTTATATCAGCCGTGAATTTATCACCGCACGGATTGTGTACAGAATTTTCATCCTCTTTATCACATGAGATTAGAACAAACCCCATTATCAATCCAATGTAAAATATGTGTTTCATTGTCAATTTTTTAATTTGTACCCATCGTTTGGCTGTTTAAAACGTAGCGGAGTTTTAGACCGACTGGAACTTTTAATGTGTCTGAATCATACATATTTATATATATAATCAGGTTTTTTTTTAAACCGGTATAGGTGATATTATATTTATCTAACATTCCTCCCCATGCGCTGTTTTTAGTTTTAAACAGGCAACAACTACCCATTCGATAATATTCTATCTTTTCACCATTTGGGCCAGATAAGGCATTTAAAAATCGTCTTTCATTTATTGGTCCTTCAGAATTACCTCCAACCATAATGGGATTTTTCTCAGTATAACCATACGTATTGTCCTGACTATACAGAGTAATTCTAAATGTGTTGTCATCTTTTAATTCTTGTTTCACTTTCGGACTTCCATAATCTCCACCTGCCGTTTTTTTTAAGGTTGAGCAGGATGAAATGATAATAATTGCCATCGCCAAAATCAATAATTTCTTCAAGTCGTTTAAATTTTATATTTGTATCTGATTTTTTTTAATTGTTGCCAACCAGTATATATCATCGTAATTAAATCACTTATGGTCATTGTAATAGTATTTCCCGGAATACGCGCACCAGGCAGGATCATCCAAAGCCAAACCCATGCAATTGCTTAGTTCCTTTCTAAAATGTTTTCCGCTTGGCGCGGAGAGGGAAAACTATGCCATCAGGTCACTAAAAATAGATCAAAATCCTTCATTTATAGCACTATTCTATCAAAACCAGATAACTTTTATTACCATAAATTCAGTAATACCTTCAGCCACAAAAGCCAATTTTCCTCTGAATTATATCAATAACTGCCGGTAAGTACATAGCCTGTTAAAGGATGTAGTTCAACATGTACTCATCGCCGGGTCTTGCAGACCGCTCAGGGTCCGATTTATTGTCGAAAGTACTTTATTCTTTAATTAGTTCTTTCGTTTGTTTAGGAAATTTCTGAATCAACCATTTTAGCACGTCTAGTTGGTCTTTTGCAGGAGCACGTCTTACTTGTGCAATTAACTTTATAGTATCAGGTCGATTCAGAGTAAGGTTAGACGCTCCCTCATTACACACAGAACAAATTGCTCGTAAGTTATTTGGCTCATCTGTGCCCCCCATCGATTTGTCTATAATGTGACCAATATGTAGTCTGGTTTTTCTATTGTTATCATAAGGATGTGGCTCGCCTGCTGCAGCGCCACACATTTGGCAAGTAAATCCGTTTCTATCTAAAACAAAAGCTCTCGTTTCCTTAGAGATTCCTCTCTCAAAAGCTGGAAGAGGCTTTAGATTTATGAGTACATATTGACCTGGTTTTAAATCACTTTTGTCATTGTGAGTTACAATATTTAAACCTTCTTCATTTCTTAATTCTCTGACGCGCCTTGCCCATTCACTAGTACCTGCAATTTCTCTTAATACGTCAGAATCTAGAATTTCTCCAACATGGTGAGTGAAGTACTCTCTTAATTTTGCTCTAGAACCTTTACCTTTGGGTAATTTACTTGTCATAATTTAATGCGCTAATAATTGATTTACCAACAGCTTTAGCAACAGGGGCAGGGAAGGCATTGCCAACTTGTCTATAAGCAGGCGTTTTTTTCCCAACTATTTCCCAATCTCTTGGAAATCCTTGTACTAAGGCTGTCATATTAAGGGTTAATTTTGGATTTCCTTTAAATCCATTATTTGGTGGTTTGTCGGCAAGTCCTGCTCCATCAACTCCTAAGTCAGCCCAAGCTTTTTTTGCTCTGGAAGGGCCTAGGTCAGCTCCACCGTGCTTTTTAGATCCTCCAACTAAAGTTGGTGCAATTTTATTAGCTCTTTCTCTCCATTCATCAACACTTTCCCAGCCTAATTGTGCCATTTCATCATAGAGTAAATCACCAATAGGTTTTGGTTTTCTTTTTTGTTTTTCAGGCCATTTAAAGTGTTTAAAATACTCACTTTTTAATGCTATTAAAATTGCTCTCGGTCGCAATTGAGAAACACCATAGTCAGATGAGTTTAAAAGTTTCCAGTCAGTTTTATAACCAAGTCTTTCAATTTCATCGATTATTTCTTCTCTATATGATTCAAATTTTGGATCAAGAAGCCCACGAACATTTTCAAGCATAACTGCTTTGGGATTACATTCTTTTATTAATCTAATAGCTTCGGGAAACAAATCTCTATCATCAAATTGTCCTAGTTGCTTCCCTGCGATTGAAAAAGGAGGACAAGGTACTCCTCCTGCTAATAAATCAACTTCTTCTTTATAAATTGTAGCATCAAATCGTCTGACATCACCTTGAATTACATTCCATTCAGGTCTATTGGTTCGTAGTGTCTGGCATGCTAAAGGTTCGATTTCCACTAATGCAATATGCTCAAAACCTGCTTCTTCAAGTCCGATTGCTTGTCCACCAGCGCCTGCACATATTTCTATCGATTTAAATTTCATTCTCTTTCTTTCTTTGTCAAAAATACAAATATATAATTAATGCCTGAGTCTTATTTTAGTATTACCGCCAACTAGTATATCTCATCATAAATACATCCCTTCTGACGACAACCCCAAATCATCATTTCGCAGATTTACAATCCAATCGAACGTACTTACAATTTATCCAGCACATATCATCCCTTATTGCACGATCCTTCCGCTCAATGCTTCTTCTTTACATTGCCCTGGTTCTATATAAAAATACTGTCTCACACAAAAACGATTTTGGTTCATCTGTTGTCAGGCAACAAATATAAAAATTTCCAATACAAGGAGAACACCAGATTGAAAAAATTTTCACGTTCTGGGAACACGATAAAACTCCCCTGTACCGGTTTTAATCACTACACTACACCCTTATCTATGCCTGCCATTTCCACAGCTTCGCCACGTCAGTTACAGCCTAATTGTACTAACATGTTGGTTGTGACGTCGATAGAAGCAAAAACGCGTGCAGGACATTTTGCGGAAAACAGGCGTTTAACTGCCTTTCAGGGCGGCTGCTTTTTCTATGGCCCGGGCATTTGATGATCCATTCCGACGGTTTTGGTACTACCGGCATTCTATGCGGTCAAAAATAGGGAATCTTGCTGAAATACAGCACGGAATTGGCAATTTTTTTTCACTGGCTATCTTACCGACTGAATGGATTGTCGGGCGGCCCGTCATCTTTTGATTCCGGGTTACCTATTTAACGTAAGGCACATTTAATCATCATCTATTCCACTAACCATTGAAATCCAACCAGGCATTTTCGGTCAGTTTTCCAACCGGTTTGGGTACCCATTTTTTAGCATGCTTTCAAAAACAGATTTGCCCTCCCTGTTTCCAAATAATGGACAGCTATTCCAATTTATATGTGATGTTTTACACTCTGTTTTTCCTCTTCCGAAAGAAAATTTCAACTTTTTTTAGAATTTTTTCGTAACTACCTGTCACAAAAGTATATTTTTTATCTATTTGATTACATGTTATTTACATGTCGAAAATATAGCTGAGATACCCCAAAGTCGTACCAAAGTCAGGGCAAAGTCGGGTTTTTCTTATGTATGGCTTATTATTGCAGTAACTATGGAGTATATTATATATGCAGGAGACATAACTATGTGTAATTCCTGGCACAATAGTTGATAGATCGCTTTTAAAACAGGTTGCAAGCTGCCGATGAACGGTAAATAACTTAAAAATTTCGTCCCGATAACAACCTGAAGCCAAGGCCAACCCCAAAGTTAAAGTCAAGGTCATTAAGTAAATTACACAGCGTTACACAGAGTAGACACAGAGAGCCACAGAGAAGAAAATCTTAACTCTGTGGCCCTCTGTGGTTCTCCGTGTAACAATCGCGCTACTAACAGCTCGCGTCAGCAGCCAAAGCCTCCTTAAAACTTATAACTCAATCCGGCGGCAACCAGTCCGTTGTATCCCAATCCACCTTCGGCGAACACCGAAAAGGTTTTTCCAATCTCGATCCCGACAGGGGTAAGCTGGAAAGCCACGTGGAAGGAGTTGTCGGAGTTATCGACCGGCTTGTACTTCGCTTCAATTTCAGCCTTATCGTGAATGATGGTGAACCCGAAGGCGGCGGTATAATACAACCTCACCCATTCGCTCTTAAGCCAGGTATGATTAAACCTGCCCATGAAGGTGTAATAGTCGGATGAACCGGTTCCTGCCTTAATCTCTTCATCGGCAATTCTAAACATCAGGTCACGCGTCAGCCGGCTGTAGGTAAGTCCCATCCCGACACTGACGGAAGAGCTCAACTGGTGATCGTAGTTCAGAAAGGCGGCACCGGTACTGGATATATTCCCGCTGTAAACAGTACCACCCGAAATGACGATGGTGACGAATGATGAAGTGATCTCGAGCAGATCGGGAGCAGTCAGTGCGCCAACGCCTGCCGAAACACGATTGTTGAACTGCGTTTCCTGAGCGCTTAGTGGAAGCGTTGAGAGCATGAAGATGACGAGAGAGAGGGCTAAGGTTGTTAAAGATTTCATGGTAATTGTGTTGATTTGAAACCGCAAATATACCAAGAGCAATGGAAAATCATGCTTTATTTAGCTTAAATATTCATCATTGCCGGGGATATCACGGAAAATTACCAGCTTCATTTCATTGCCATCAGAACAACTGGTGTTTGGCTCTGATGCACGGGCGGATTTTGTTTGATTGCTCTCACCGCTGCCAACCAAACAAAACCCATCCAATACTCGCCAATATTATCAGTCATGCTGTGCGCAGTGCAGATTTCATAAAAACAGCCGGCTACAAATGGCATAATTCGTTGAAATCCGTGTCATTTGTTGTCCATTGCTGAAGCACTGCCCTACAGAATTGAATGATTATTTCTTTCACGTCACGGAGATTTTTTACCTTAGCCTCCAAACTTTGCATCCATGTCACCAAATCGATCCTTTCTGGCTTCGCCCAAATATTACTTCGGCGACACGTCGTTCGACAACCTGATGAAGAAACGCATCTATCATGTACTGCTGATTGCCAGTACCTATGATGCCTTCATGCTTGAAGACGATGGCCGGATCGATGAGCAGATCTTCAACGAATACGTCTCGCTGAATCTTCGGTATCCACCGCAGTTCATCATTGCCACCAGCCTGAAACAGGCATTCGAAATCCTTCGCGATGAGAGCATCGACCTGATCATCACCATGTTTAACGTCGAGAAGACCGACACGTTCGATATGGCCAAGACCCTGAAAGCCAAATACCCCGCGAAGCCCATCGTGGTACTGACCCCATTCTCGCGGGAGATATCACTCAGGGTAAACCTGGAAGACCTGAGTGTCATCGACTACATCTTCTGCTGGCTGGGGAATGCCGACATCCTGTTGGCCATCATCAAGCTGATTGAAGACAAGATGAACGTGGAGCACGATGTGGAAGAAGTGGGGGTACAGGTGATGTTGCTGGTAGAAGACTCCATCAGGTTTTATTCGAGTTACCTGCCCAACATCTACAAGATCATCTTCCAGCAATCGAAGCAGTTTATGAGCGAGGGTCTCAACGAGCACCAGATGATGCTGCGTATGCGCGGAAGGCCCAAGATACTGCTGGCCACATCGTACGAGGAAGCCGTCGCTTTTTACACCAAATACAAAGAGAACCTGCTGGGGATCATCTCGGATGTCAGTTACATGAACGGCGGGAAAATGGACAAGGAGGCAGGACTCAAATTAGCCACACTGGTGAAAGCCGATGATCCATACATGCCCATGCTGCTACAGTCGTCGGAAGAAAAGTGGAAACAACGGGCCAAAGACCACAGGGTAGGTTTTCTGCTTAAGTCGTCAAAAACGCTGTTACATGACCTTCGAAATTTCATCATCGAGTTTTTCGCCTTCGGCGATTTCGTGTTTCGTGATCCCGCAACCGGCGAGGAGGTGGCAAGGGTGAGCGATATGCAGTCGCTTCAGCATAAGATTTTCGAAATCCCTGATGAGCCGCTCCGCTATCACCTTTCACACAATCACTTCTCCAAATGGCTCTATGCAAGGGCACTTTTCCCGATTGCCCGGACTTTTAAGACCATCACCCTCGACGACTTTGCCGATCTGGATGAGACCCGCCGTTACCTCTATGATGCGATTGCCAGCTACAGGCTCAACAAGGCCAGGGGTGTCATCGCGCAATTCTACAGGGAACGGTACGACGAATACCTCACCTTCACGCGCATCGGCGAAGGCTCCATCGGGGGGAAGGCGCGCGGTCTGGCCTTCCTCGACAGCATGATCAAACGTCACGAGGTGTTCTCTCAATACGACGATGTAGTAGTGACAATTCCCCGTACGGTGGTGATCTCGACCGATATCTTCGACGAGTTCATGGAAGAAAACGGCCTCTACGATTTTGCCCTCTCGGGCTACCCCGACAAGGATATCCTCGACCGTTTCGTCAAAGCCCGGCTCCCTTTCCGCATCCACGAAGACCTGTACACCTTTATCTCGTTTATCAGGAATCCTGTCGCCATCAGGTCGTCGAGCCTGCTTGAGGATTCACATTACCAACCCTTCGCGGGCATATACTCCACCTACATGATACCCAATATCCGCAACGATGAGCGGGGAATGATGGAGATGCTCAGCAACGCCATCAAGAGTGTATATGCCTCGGTCTTTTTTCACGACAGCAAGGCCTACATGACGGCTACCTCCAACCTGATCGACGAGGAGAAGATGGCCATCGTGCTGCAGGAGGTGTGTGGTTCGATGTTCGACAACCGCTTCTACCCCACCATCTCAGGGGTGGCAAGGTCGATCAACTTCTATCCCGTCGATCCCGAAAAGCCCGAAGACGGCATCGCCAACATTGCCCTGGGACTTGGAAAGCACATTGTTGACGGGGGACAGACGCTCCGTTTCTCGCCCCGGTACCCTAAGAAAGTGTTGCAACTGGCCACTGTTGACATGGCCCTGCGGGAGACCCAAAAGACCTTCTATGCCCTCGATCTGAAGAAGGAGAGCTTCCATCCCGCGGTAGAAGAAACAGTCAACCTGCTGCAACTTGAACTCGACAGCGCCGAACGTGACGGTTCGTTGAAATACATTGCCTCGACCCACGATTTCGAGAACAACATCCTCCGTGATGGGCTGCATGGCCGTGGACGCAGGGCGTTAACCTTTGCCAGCGTACTGAAGCACAACATCTTTCCTCTGGCCGGTATCATTCAGAACGCCCTTGCCATCGGCCAGGCCGAGATGAACAACCCCGTAGAGATTGAATTTGCAGCCAATCTGAATCCGGCACCAGGGAATCCCAGGGTGTTTGCCTTGCTTCAGATCAGGCCCATCGTCAGTGCTAATGACGGATTACCCGAAGATATCGGTAAAATACCGACAGAACAGGTACTCATCACGAGTAATTCTTCGCTTGGCAATGGCGTGGTAAGCGACATCCACGACTTCGTGTATGTAAGACCCGGTAATTTCAATGCTGCCATGAACGGGGAGCTGGCATTACAGGTAGAAAAACTCAACGACGAGTTTCTGGCATCAGGCCGAAACTACATATTGGTTGGTCCGGGTCGTTGGGGATCAAGTGATCCGTGGTTGGGCATCCCCGTCAAATGGCCTCAGATATCGGCTGCCCGTGTTATCGTTGAATCAGGATTGGCCAATTACCGCATTGACCCAAGTCAGGGCACCCATTTCTTCCAGAACCTCACCTCATTTGGAGTGGGCTATTTCACAATCAATCCCTATCTCAAAGATGGGTTCTACGACATAGACTGGCTGGACAATCAACCCGCTGTATTTGAAAACGACTTAATCCGTCATGTAAGAACCAATGCCCCGATGATCATCAAAATGGATGGCAAGAAAAGCCAGGGAGTGATTATGAAACCCGTTGATTAATATGCCGCAGGATTCCCCGCCGGCAGTCAATGTCCCGATAGCCCCCCCGATAGCGCTATCGGAAGGCAGCGCAGCCTCCCCCTACAGCAACCCCAGTTCCAGCAGTGCAGCTTCGCTGATCATGCTGCGATCCCATGGCGGGTCGAAGGTGATCTCTACTTCGGCATCAGTTACGCCGGTGATTAAGCTGAGCTGTTCTTTCACCTCCACAGGCAGTGATTCTGCCACGGGGCAATTGGGAGCGGTAAGGGTCATGAGCACATGAATCCTGGCCTGTTCATCTACCTTTACTTCATACACAAGTCCCAGGTCGTAGATATTGACAGGGATTTCAGGATCGTAGATATTCTTCAGGCTGGTGATGGCATCCTGTTGAATGCGTGCAATGTCGATTTGATTCATGGAAAATGGATGGGTTTAATGAGATGACCAGTTGATGAAGCCTGATGGTTACAGCGAGCCGGTTTCCTTTGCTTTAAAGGCCATGGCATAAAATTTAGCCTGTTTTACCATCGACACGAGTCCGTTGCTGCGGGTGGGCGATAGGTGGTCCTTCAGGCCGGTATTGTCGAGAAAAGAGAGATCAGCGTTCATAATCTCATCGGGAGTATGATTGTTGATAGCTCTCAGCAGCAGGCTTACCAGTCCTTTGGTGATGATGGCATCGCTGTCGGCATGAAATATAACCTTACCGTCGGCATATTCGGCGTTGATCCAAACTCTGGACTGGCATCCCACGATGAGGTTCTCGGGCTTTTTCTGCGATTCATCGATCAAAGGAAGCCCCTTGCCCAATTCAATCAGGTAGTTGTATTTATCCATCCAGTCGTCGAATAGTTCGAATTCGGCGGCAATCTGTTTTCCGGTTTCTTCGATGGTCATGACTTGTATGTTTAAGGTTCAGGGTTAAATGCTCCCACTCTTAACCTGCAATTTATTATTGCTTCTTAAGGCTTTAGCCGGGGCAAATCCCTGAATTTGAATTTTTATGTCAGCATTTCTTTCACCTTCGCGATGGCTTCGGCGAGGAGGTCGATTTCGGCGGGTGTGTTGTAGAACGCGAAGGAGGCACGGATAGTGCCCGGTATGCCCATGTAATCCATGAGGGGTTGAGCACAATGGTGCCCGGTGCGAACGGCAATTCCAAAATGGTCGATGATGGTGCCTGCATCATAGGGGTGCACATTGTCGATCAGGAAAGAGAGGACGCCGGTCTTCTGACTTGCAGTTCCGATGAGGGTCACCCCGCTGATGGCTTTCAGCTTTCGGGTGGCATAATCAAGCAACTCATCCTCATACCGCATGGCTTCATCGAAGCCGACAGAAGCGAGGTAATTGATCGCTGCCGCGAGACCGATAATCCCGCCAACATCAGGTGTTCCTGCCTCAAACTTATATGGAAGCTCGTTGTAGGTCGTCTTTTCGAACGACACACTTCCTATCATTTCCCCCCCGCCCTGATAGGGGGGCATCTGGTTAAGCAGCTCTTCACGGCCATATAGTACCCCAATTCCCATGGGAGCGTAGAGCTTGTGTCCTGAAAAGGCATAAAAGTCGCAGCCTAAATCCTGCACATCGACACGCAGGTGTGGGGCTGCCTGCGCTCCGTCAACAAGGACGGGGATGTTGTAACGATGAGCCAGCTTCACGATTTCCTTTACCGGGAGGATGGTTCCAAGTGCATTGCTGACATGAGCCACCGCCACGATTCTGGTTCGCTGAGTCAGCAACCCGGCCAATTCCTCCAGGTCTATTTCGCCACGGAGGTTCACCGGGACAACCTTCAGCACGGCTCCTGTACGTTCGCAGGCCATTTGCCATGGAACGATGTTGGAGTGATGTTCGAGGGTTGTCAGCAGAATTTCGTCACCAGGCTTCAGGAAAGCCTGTCCGAAGGAGGTGGCCACCAGGTTGATGGCTTCTGTGGTTCCACGGGTGAAGATCACCTCATGCGAATGGGTGGCATTGATGAAACGGGCTACCTTTTTACGGGCATTCTCCATGGCCTCGGTTGCAACCTGGCTGAGGTGGTGTACACCCCGGTGAACGTTGCTGTTGTAACGGTTATAGTAATCGCTTACGGCATCGGTAACGGCCAGCGGGTTTTGAGTGGTAGCGGCGTTATCGAAATAAACGAGCTGCCGGTCGTGTACCCTCTGTTCAAGGATAGGAAAGTGAGAACGGATTCGGGTGACATCGAAGGATGATTCCATCGTGATTAGATTTTTGACATGTCGATTTCGAAAACAACAGGTTGATCGGGTTTACTGCAATGCAACACGCACTGGTCGCAGATACTCAGTTCTCCGCGAAGGCGTTTCTTTACCAGGTCGTCGATACGATCGCGGAGAATTTCGATTTTTATTTTTCCGACCACTTCAGCGGCGAAGGCATACATCAGCAGCATCCGGGCGTTTTCTTCACCAATGCCCCGTGAGCGCAGGTAGAACATCGCCTCTGAATCAAGCTGACCAACAGTAGCACCATGCGAACATTTTACATCGTCGGCATAGATTTCAAGAAAGGGCTGGGTGTTGACGCGGGCCTTATCGGTCAGCAGGATGTTGCGGTTGCTCTGGTAAGCGACTGTTTGCTGAGCACCCGGCCTCACAAGGATGTGTCCGTTGAATACACCACGGGCATAATCGTCGAGGATACCCTTAAACAACTCGCTGCTGGTACAGTTGGGTGCTGCATGATCGACAAACACCAGGTTGTCGGTCTGTTGTTTCTTGTCCATGAGGAAGAGTCCGCAGATGTTGGCATCGGCACCCGTACCGTTCAGCGTAACAAACGATTCGTTGCGAATGAGTCCGCCGTTGAGCGAAATGGCGAAGCTGTTGAGCCGGGCATCGCGTTCAAGATTGAACCAGGCGGAGTGAAGAACGGTGCTGTGGTCGTTTACATTTTGCATCTTGTAATAGTCAACGCCGGCATTTTCGCCAATATACACCTCTGTAAGCGAATTGGTAAAGCCCGCGGTGTGGTTGTGCGAGTCGTCGCAATGAACCAGTTCCAGATGGCTGTTACGTCCCACGATGACCAGGTTGCGTGTTTGCATGAAGAGGTTCTCGGGATGATCAACCACGTTGACCATTTGGATGGGTTTGGATACAACGGTGTTATCGGGGACAAAGATGAAGATACCATCCGAGGCGAAGGCGGTATTAAGTGCCGCGAAGGGATTGTCCTCTATTTTGGCATAACGGCCCAGGTGAGCCTCTACCAGTTCGGGGGCATCACGCAGGGCGCGGCTCAGGCTCCCGATGATGGTTCCGCTGGGAAGGATGCGCAGGGCTGAGTTACGATAGGCATACCAGCCATTGACCATGGTGATGAGGAAAGTATCGAGATCGGGTACCTCGCAGGCGAAAATCTTTTCCACGTCGAGGCCGATCTGAAAATCTTCGTAGTGTTGTTCGTATGGGATAGAAAGCTGTTTCGCGATATCGGTATTGCGCCAACGCTCATCGGTTGGTTTCGGCAAGCCGGTAGTTTCAAGCGCTTTGATGGCTTGTTTCCTCAATTCACGCCAGCGAGGCATATCGTTGCGCCCGATGGTCTTAAGGTTTTCATCAAACCAACTGATGAATTGGGAAACGTCGTTCAGGGGAGCATTTGTCATAACGGGTTTTTTTTTGACTGAAGGGGCAATTAGCGTCCTTCCATCTCCTTTTTAATCCATTCATAACCTTTTTCTTCGAGCTCGAGGGCAAGTTCCTTACCGCCGGTCTTCACGATGCGTCCCTCGTAGAGTACATGCACAATGTCGGGTACAATATATTCGAGCAGGCGCTGGTAATGGGTGATTACCACGATGGAGTTATCTTCCGAGCGAAGAGCATTCACGCCATTGGCCACGATGCGGAGTGCATCGATATCAAGACCGCTGTCGGTTTCATCAAGGATGCTTAGGGTTGGCTCAAGCATGGCCATCTGGAAGATTTCATTCTTTTTCTTTTCGCCACCCGAGAAGCCTTCGTTAACACTTCGGTTGGTAAGCTTTGTTTGAATCTCAACGAGTTTTTTCTTCTCTTCCATACGCGCCAGGAAGGCAGCACCAGAGAGGGGTTCGAGACCGCGGTATTTGCGTATCTCGTTGAGGGCTGTACGCATGAAGTTGGTGATGCTCACCCCCGGAATCTCAACCGGGTACTGAAATCCGAGGAAGATTCCTTCGCGCGCGCGTTGCTCAACCGGCATCTCCAAAATGCTGTGTCCTTTGAAGATCACATCGCCCTGGGTCACGTCAAACAGTTCCCTGCCGGCTATCACCGAGGCCAGGGTACTTTTGCCTGTCCCGTTGGGTCCCATGATGGCGTGTACTTCGCCTGCATTCACTTCAAGGTTGACACCGCGAAGGATTTCTTTGCCGTTGATACCGGCATGAAGGTCTTTTATCTGTAGTAACATTGCGTTTGATATTTACTTTTAAAGTTGAACGGATTAGCCAACGCTCCCCTCAAGGCTGATGGAGAGCAGCTTTTGTGCTTCGACAGCAAATTCCATGGGAAGCTTGCTCAGCACTTCTCTGGCATAACCATTGACAATAAGCCCGATGGCCGATTCGGAATCTATGCCTCGTTGCTGGCAATAGAAAAGTTGATCGTCTGATATTTTGGAGGTTGTAGCTTCATGTTCAACAACCGAAGACTTGTTCTCGGCCTGAATGTAGGGGAAGGTGTGGGCGCCGCACCGATCGCCGAGCAACAGGGAGTCGCATTGCGAGAAGTTGCGGGCGTTTTCGGCTCTTTTGGTGATCTTGACCAATCCCCGGTAGCTGTTGTTGCTTTGCCCGGCCGAGATTCCCTTGCTGATGATAGTGCTGCGGGAGTTGCGTCCCAAATGAATCATCTTGGAGCCGGTATCGGCCTGCTGATGGTTGTTGGTAACGGCCACCGAATAGAATTCTCCCACTGAGTTGTCGCCCATCAGGATACAGCTCGGGTATTTCCAGGTAATGGCTGATCCTGTCTCCACCTGCGTCCAGGATATTCTGGAGTTATTGCCCTTGCATATTCCCCGTTTGGTGACGAAGTTGTAGATTCCGCCAAGTCCTTCCTTGTTGCCCGGGTACCAGTTCTGTACGGTACTGTACTTTACTTCTGCATCTTTCAGTGCAATGATCTCAACGATGGCGGCATGCAACTGGTTCTCATCACGCTGCGGCGCTGTACAACCCTCCATATAGCTCACGTAGGCGCCTTCATCGGCGATGATAAGCGTACGTTCAAATTGCCCTGTGTTGGCTGCATTGATGCGGAAATAGGTACTCAGCTCGATGGGGCAGCGCACCCCTTTAGGGATGTACGCGAAGGAACCATCGGAGAAGACGGCGGAATTGAGGGCGGCGAAGTAGTTGTCGCCGATGGGTACCACCGACCCCATGTATTCTTTAACCAGGTCGGGATGATTTTTAACGGCATCGCTGAATGAGCAGAAGATGATGCCAAGCTTTGAAAGAGTTTCGGTAAAGGTGGTCTTCACCGATACACTGTCGATAACAGCATCGACGGCAACACCCGTCAGTCTTTTCTGTTCTTCGAGTGAGATACCAAGCTTCTCAAAGGTTTTGAGCAGTTCGGGATCTACCTGCTCAAGGTTTTCAAGTTGGGGCTTCTTCCTGGGAGCAGCATAGTAAAAGATATTCTGAAAATCAATGGCAGGAATGGTCAGGTGCGCCCAATCGGGCTGCTTCATCTCAAGCCAGCGGTGATAGGCTTTGAGCCGGAATTCGAGCATGAACCCGGGTTCTTCCTTTTTGGCAGAGATATAACGGATGGTATCTTCGGAGAGCCCACGCGGGGCAAACTCGGTTTCGATATCGGTTACAAATCCGTATTTATATTCACTTTTGGTAACTTCTTCGAGGATATTATTGGGCTCGTTGGCCATCTTATTCAATTTAGATTTAATAAAAACAGCACGGCAAAGATAGTGATATTACACCATTTAAGAATCACAGTACTTAATAACAAAATACAACGAAAAGGGTTTGCTCCTTTAAATCTCAGTAAGACCGAAAGTTGGATTTACACATGTAAAAAGCACAATGTTTGCTGAGAAAAAGGGTGGCTGTGTTTTATTCTTTTATGATTGCAATGGGAAAATCGGGAACACTGTTGGGAATGATGGTGGTAGGCGATTGTTGTCCTTCGGTAAGCTGTTTTACGCGATCGGCGATAAAGGCATCGAGGGTTTTGATACTGATGGCCCCCTTGCCGAAAAGGTCGGCTTTTCCTTCAATACCTTCGATCAGTGCTTTGGTGAAGCAAAACAGCTTACCCTTGTCACAACGGGTATAAGGAGGATTACGTGTCGCTGCTATGGTCAGGTCCTGTTATCGTTCAGCGGTATATCAGGTCTTGTGATGATCCAATCCGCCAGCCAGAGCAGGCGTTGGTCAAAAGTATTGAAAATGGAAATCGGGGGGACTGAACCCGGAGTACTTTTGAACCGGCAAAGCGATTTCATAAACCGGAAAGGTAATTTCTCAGGCACCGCTGAAACAGACAATACCTGAGCAGCCCTTTTGGAATAAACAATCCGGGCGTTAGGACATTAAGGAAAACCTCGCCTGAGCCGGCAGAGGTAAACCCAAAACCCATCCCTCCTGCTATTGCTCTTTCCTTCGTACCTTTGCCCAAAAATATACATGCATGTTTGAAGACCGTTCAAAAAAAGACCGGACTGAATTGGCCGAATTAGGCGAATTCGGTTTGATTGACCATCTTACGAAAGATATTATCCCGAGGGTGCCTTCGACCATCAAAGGGATTGGTGACGACGCAGCCGTGATAAGTGGTGGCGATGAACTGGTGCTCGTCACCACTGACCAACTGAACGAAGGTGTACATTTTGATCTGGGATATACGCCACTGAAACATCTTGGCTATAAATCGGCAGTCGTCAATTTCAGCGACATCTACGCCATGAACGGCCGTCCTGAACAATTGGTGATCGGCCTTTCGGTATCAAACCGCTTTTCGGTGGAAGCCCTTTCAACATTCTATGATGGCCTCAGGCTGGCCTGTGATCAATATGGTGTTGATCTGGTAGGCGGCGACACCACCTCCAGTGCTTCCGGCATGTTCATCAGTATTACCGTAATCGGCCGGGTAATTAAAGAAGATGTGGTTTACCGCAGTGGTGCCGGCGAAAACGATCTCCTCTGTGTAAGCGGTGATCTGGGCGGTGCCTACATGGGATTGCTGCTGCTGGAACGTGAAAAGCAGGTCTATAAAGCCAATCCGGCCATGCAGCCCGATCTGGAAGGCAACGACTACGTGCTCGAGAGGTTTCTTAAGCCCGAAGCCCGCCGTGACATCATACAGCGGCTAAAGGAAGCGGGTATCCGACCCACTTCGATGATTGACATCAGTGATGGGTTGGCTTCCGAAGTGCTCCATATCTGCCGCAATTCAAACGTGGGAGCCGTCATCTATGAAGACAAGCTGCCTGTTGATGTTGAGACCGCTGCACTATGCAGCGACTTTAAAATACATCCTGCCACTGCCGCTCTCAATGGCGGGGAAGACTATGAACTTCTGTTTACCATTGGCCTTCATGATTTCGAAAAGATCAAATCGGTAGCCGGGGTTACTGTCATCGGACATATAACCGGGGAGGCAGGACTGGCGCACATGGTCACTCCTGACAACAAACTAATTACCATCACAGCGCAGGGCTGGAACCATTATCGCAACGAGGAAGCCTGATCTATGGATGCTCACCATCGCTATGCAGAAAAAATTCAGGCTATTCTGAAGACCCTTCCGTCAAAACCCGGTGTTTATCAGTATTTTGATGAAACAGGTAAGATTATTTATGTAGGGAAGGCGAAGGATCTGAAGAAGCGGGTGAGCAGTTATTTCAACAAAGATCAGGGGCTTAGCGGAAAGGTGCAGGTGCTGGTGAAACGGATCGCAGATATACGAACCATCGTGGTTGGCAGTGAGATGGATGCCCTGTTGCTCGAAAACAACCTCATCAAAGAGTATCAGCCCCGCTATAACATACTGCTGAAGGACGACAAGACCTACCCCTGGATTGTCATCAGGAACGAGCCCTTCCCCCGGATTCACAGTACCCGTACAGTGGTGAAGGATGGTTCGCAATATTTCGGCCCCTACGCTTCGGTAAAAGCTATGCACACCCTGCTCGATCTGGTAAGGCGGCTTTACACCATCCGCTCCTGCAGTCTGAACCTGAGTAAGGCGAATCTTAAATCGGGCAAATACAAAGTCTGTCTGGAATATCACATCGGCAACTGTAAGGGTCCCTGTGAAGGGAAGCAATCAGAAGATGAGTACAACGGGATGGTACGTCATATTCGCAACATTATCAGGGGTCAGATTAACCCCGTGAAGAGTGACCTGCGTGCCGAAATGATGGAATATGCCGGACGAATGGAGTTTGAGAAGGCACAGGTGGTCAAGGAGAAACTTGAATGGCTCGAGAAGTTTCAGGCGCGCTCTACTGTCGTTAGCCCAACAGTAACCAATGTGGATGTGGTTAGCATAGTGAGCGATGAAAAGGCAGGTTATGTAAATTTCCTGAAGGTTGAGAATGGAGCCGTCATCCAGGGTTATACGCTTGAACTGAGGAAAAGGCTCGACGAAACCGATGAGGAATTGCTGCTGATGGGACTTATGGAATTGAGGCAACGGTTTGAAAGCACATCGCCCGAGATTATTGTTCCGTTTGAACCTGAAACCGAATGGCCGGGTGTAAGTTTCACTGTTCCGCAGCGCGGCGATAAGAAGAGCCTCCTCGAGTTATCGGAACGCAACGCGAAGTATTACCGGATGGAGCTTGAGAAGCAGAAGGATCTGGTCGATCCTGAGCGGCACAGCAAGCGTATCCTGAAGCAGATGCAGACCGATCTGCGGATGCCCGTACTGCCCGCTCATATCGAGTGCTTCGATAACTCCAATCTACAGGGCGCTTATCCGGTGGCATCCATGGTGGTGTTCCGCAACGCCAGACCCGAGAAAAAAGAGTACCGCCATTTTAACATCAAAACAGTAGAAGGTCCCAACGACTTTGCCTCCATGGAAGAGATTATCCACCGTCGCTACAGTCGTTTGCTGGAGGAAGAGAAGCCATTGCCACAGCTAATCGTGGTTGATGGCGGAAAGGGTCAGCTTTCGGCAGCAGTGGGCAGCCTTGAGAAACTAGGTCTTCGCGGGAAGATCACCATCATGGGGATCGCCAAACGGCTCGAAGAGCTTTACTTCCCTGATGATTCTGTTCCCCTGTACCTCGACAAGAAGTCGGAGACTCTGCGGGTGATCCAGCAATTGCGCGATGAGGCACACCGCTTCGGAATTACCCATCACCGTAAACAACGCGAAAAGGGAACCATCAAGACCAGCCTGACTGAGATTGAAGGAATCGGTGAAGCCACCGCCACCAAACTACTTCAAAAACTTAAGTCGGTTAAGCGTATCACCTCAGCCACGCGGGAAGAATTAGAGGCAGTGATCGGAAAAGCAAAGACGCAATATGTGCTTGCCTGGATAGAAAAACAAAACGGAAACCGATGAAAGCCCGGATAAGGTGAATTCAAGCCGTAAATGAATGAAAAACCATCGTTTACCCCCGGCACGATCACTTTGCAGGAATAAATCACAGATTAGCCCCGGATATGGCATCAGGTGCCGGCAACAAAAACCATATAAAAGCTACCGCTCCTTGATCATCCCTTTGCGGAATGCCACCAGAAGCATTTTAAGCTCCTGTATCTGGCGTTTTAACTCCTGCCCGATATCTGTATCCCCTACCCGTATAATGTCGTGACGTTGCTCTAAAATGTGCCGTTGGGAAACAATGTCGCGCTCTTCTTCTATCGCCTTCTGTCTTGATTCGAAGGCTTCATGTTCGACCAGTACCAGGCTGAATGAGTTATAAATCAACGTGTATCCCGCAATCCCCGTCTCTTTCTGGTAGGGAACCGACATCCCGCCGTCGATTACCAGCAGCCGGCCTCCAGCCTTTACAGGACTTTCGCCTTTCATAACCTTCACCGGTGTATGACCATTGATAATGTGCCCTTTATCGGGTTCCAGACCAAACTCTGTCAATATTTGCCTGATGACTTCCGGGTTCTCCCTGAATTTATAATAGGGATTCTGAGGTTCGTGATGCGCGGATTTATCGTTGATAAAATAGCGCTCCAGTGTGGTCATACTCATTTTCCCGAACAACGGTGAGAAGGGACCGCACCACAGGTACCACAGGATATCGAGATCGTGTGGACTGCCCTTGGGTGAGTTTCGGTTTACATAGGCTCTTCTGGCAATACGGTCGAACTGATCTACCAGTGCTTTACCCGAGACCTGCTTCCCGTCGATGGTCAGTTCCTTGAATTCTCCGTTCTCATTCAGGGGAATACAACCGTGATACATCAGGTTCCCGTTGAAGGCGGTGTACATGCTGCCATTGGTATAAAGAAATTCTATGTGGCGTTGAAGTTTCTCGCTGTTCAGGAAGGAGGAACGGAGTTTTTGCATCAGTTCTGCCTCATCCGGGCTAAGCTGATAAGGATCTGCGGGATCAATGGTGGGAAACAAAGTATCGGTGAGCTGATATGTTTTCCCGTCGATGGTGATTGCTCCTGCTTTATAATCGATCTTATCGAGTAGTAAACGGTCGTCCATTCCAAATCCGGGATTGCTCCTGATGGCCTGACCTTCCAGCTTAAACTGGATGATCGACATAGCCTTGTGCATCAGTTTGGTGAGGTTGATGTCGATGTCGGAGACCTCATTATCGGCGGGTGTACGTGGCTTAAACGCGAGGGCCGGATCGTCGCGATAGTGTTTCAGCGTGAAGGTAGCCAATGGCATCAGGTTGATTCCATAGGCATCTTCAACGGTATCGAGGTTAAGGTACCTGGCTGAAATGCGCAATACGGTTGCAATGAGCAGCGGAGAACCTGCTGCAGCACCCATCCAGATGATGTCGTGATTACCCCACTGGATGTCAACTGCATGGTAAGCTTCGAGCGCATCCATGATTTTATCGGCTGAAGGTCCCCGGTCGTAAATGTCGCCAATGATGTGAAGCCTGTCGATGAGCATGATCTGAATGAACCGGCAGATGGCGATGATGAACTCATTGGCCCTGCCAATGCGGATGATGCTGTTGATGATCCCCGTCACGTATTCCTGTTTCCCGGGTCCTGTTTCGTTAAGCAATTCATCGATGATATAGGCAAAGTCGCGCGGAAGGGCTTTCCTGACCTTCGACCTTGTGTACTTGAATGACGCTGAGCGGGCCACTTCGACCAGCCTGGAGAGCGCCAGCAGATACCATTCATTGGGATCTTCACCTTCTTCCCTCAATATCAATTCAAGCTTCTCTTCCGGGTAGTAGATCAGGGTTGCCAGCCTGCGCTTTTCACTTTCACGGATGCGGTTCCCAAATACATCTTCGATCTTCCGCCTTACCACACCAGAGGCATTCCGTAAGAAATGGCTGAATGTCTTGTATTCACCATGCAGGTCGGTAAGGAAATGCTCTGTCCCTTTGGGAAGTGTCAAAATGGCTTCAAGATTGATAATTTCAGTACTGGCTGCCTGTATGTCAGGAAATTTCTCGCTCAGTAGCCGAAGGTACCGGAGATCCTTTTCAATGGCGGCAGAGCTGAACTCATCATTTTGCTTTTTCATTTCGAAATAGTAGGTTTAGCAAACCGATTCGCCTGAAGACAGATAATCTCTATGCACCTGACCATGGAATCGTTTGCGGATTTTAAGCAAAGTAACGAATTTATAGGAAAAGGGTTTCACACAATTTCCCGGATGGAGATTCTTTTACCCTAAAACAGTAATATTCAGGCAAGGGTAATTGGCTTTGGCTGCTGACAAGGAAACATGACCCCTTATCTTCGAACTTTAAACCTACAATATCAGGTGTCAGATCTGATCTCCAAATTCCATCAGATAGGCTTTAATAAACTCCTGGATGTCGCCATCGAGCACCGCCTGTGTATTGCCTGTTTCATAGCCTGTACGCACGTCCTTAACGAGTTTGTAGGGATGGAGGACATACGACCTGATCTGACTGCCCCATTCGATCTTCTTTTTGGAGGCTTCGATCGCATCAATCTTCTCCCGTTTCTTCCTCAACTCTATCTCGTAGAGCTGCGACTTAAGCATCAGCAGGGCCTTTTCGCGATTCTGTTGCTGTGAGCGGGTGACCTGACATTCGATGATGATTCCTGTCGGTTCATGACGCAACCTTACGGCTGTCTCTACCTTGTTCACATTCTGTCCGCCGGGGCCGCTTGACCTGTAGGTCTCCCAGGTGATATCGGAAGGATTTACCTCGATGTTGATGTTGTCGTCGACAACCGGATAAACATACACCGAAGCAAAAGAAGTATGTCGTCGGGCATTGCTGTCGAAAGGTGAAATACGTACCAGCCGGTGGACACCATTTTCGGCTTTCAGATAACCAAAGGCGTAATCGCCTTCGAACTCAAGCGTCACGCTTTTCACCCCGGCAGTTTCTCCTTCGTGCAGATCAAGCTGGGTCACCTTGAAATTGCTGCGCTCACCATAACGGATGTACATCCGCATAAGCATCTCCACCCAATCCTGGCTTTCGGTACCTCCTGCACCTGAATTGATCTGAAGTACGGCACCCATCCGGTCCTCTTCACCCCTTAGCATGTTCATGAACTCAAGGTCTTCAATCAACAACGTGGTGGCGGCCAACTGATGATCGGCTTCTGCTTCTGTCGATTCGCCGGCATCAAAGAATTCCAGCATCACCTGCAGATCGCCCACGGAGTCGGCACACGTGTTGTATCTGTTCGTCCAGCTCTTCAGCCCCTGGATCTTCTTCATCACCTGTTCGGCTGCTTTGGGATCATCCCAGAAACCCGGCTGGTGGCTTTGTGTTTCGAGTTCTTCTATCTCAGAATTTTTCGTGTCGATGTCAAAGGAACCTCCTCAAGGCGTCAAGCCTTTCACCCAGGTTCTGCACATTGTCTTTTGTCAGCATAATATCGGTCTATTCGTTTGTAAATTCTATCTCGTCGGGCGACCAGTTGAGCGCTTTTCCAATAAGCTGCGGTTCGTACCCTTTTTGAATCAGGTAACGAAACACCTTCCGGCGACCAGCAAAGTCGTTGCCATCGACCTGATCAGCCTTTTGCCCTGCCAGCTTTACAAGGGTCGCAAAATAAGCATCATCATCAATTTCCTGTAACGCATCCCTGATAACCGGCAGCGCGATCTGCCGTTGTCTCAGTTCAGCCTCAATACGCCTGCGTCCCCAGTGACGGCTATTGATCTTGCTCCTCACATAGAGGGAGGCAAACCGCGCATCGTCGATAAAATTATCGCAGATGAGCTTATCAACAATAAAAATGCTATCAGCCTGTATTGCACCCAGTTCCCTGAGCTTACGACGCACATCGGCACTACACCGCTCATCAGCGGCACACCAGCCTTGCATCTTCACAAGCAACTCCTCCCGGGAGAGATCGGGTCGTTTCACGTTTACCAGTTATTGATCTGGCAAAGATAGTGAAAAACAGGTACGTCACCTCCGCGTGATGCTTCCACCCTGCCCCATCAGGACTGCATTGCAGCTTCACCCGGCAAGAAATCAACCATTTCAGAAACTCAGGTTGTGGCAGATTTCCTCACGATCTGCAACCGCCACAATCCTTTGGTATCGCGAAAGGTGCTGATACCACACCCTGCACTGATGCCTGCTCCTGTCAGCATTACCTCTTTGTCATGTTGAATACTTCACTGAAAAATCAGATCCACCCGTTCAGCCAGTACCAACTGATAGCTATCACCTCACGGATAAAGTTGATCTCGTATTTCAGGTAATTCCAGAGGTTATAGCGCAGGCCAGGCAGGCGGTCAGGGCTGAGTACCTCACCTGACTTCTCCTTGTCGGTCAGGAGTAATGACTCTTCGAGGTCAGTCCCGAAAGATGGCACGCCTCCGGCGGCAGCAAACCCTGCTTTCCGGAACACGCGAACAGCCCGGTACATGTGTTCGGGTGAGGTCACGATAAGCATCCGGCAGGTATCGGGTCTCCCCGCCATCGCGGCAATGGCCAAAGCCTGTGATCGTGTGTTCGTTCCGGTGATCTCAAACAGGAAACGGGTGGAATCAACCCCCCGCAACACCATTTCATGGTACATTCGTCGGGTATGACTCTCACTGAAATACTCCGGAAGGGTAGGCAAGGCAATAATGATACGGGCATCTGGCCAGTATGCGGCTGCCTCCGAGGCATAATAGCAACGCATCAGTCCTTCAGCCCCTGGCATCCCCCCGGCCCCCATCACCACGATATAATCAGGGTTCCCCTCAAGAGCTGTACCGGCAGTCCCTAAACGATAACAGGCCATGAAAGGCCAATCGGTGAATGCCAACACGAGCAGTATCATGAAAAAAACACCCGCAATGATCACCACACGGCGGAAAATTCTTCCGGCGATACGACAAAAACGGTGTAAACAGGTTTGCACTTGCGACATGATGCGAAGATACACGATAACAATCGAATCAACAAATTTACCGGCAGGGGGCATCCCCCCGGCAGCCCGGTTCAGGAATTAGCAGTTGACAAGTAACCAATGCAAAAAACTGAAATCAATATCCTGAAACAATCGTTTCAGTACACCCCTCCTTAACTTGGCAATAAAGATTTGGTCAATTTCAATGGCAGGCAAATAATAAATCAACTTCAGGATATGGATCATAGTTATTAAAAACAAGATTCGGGAAGATTTCTTACGCTTTTGCGGCAGAGTCAATTCGATCAATCAGGCATCTGGTGGGCAGCTTAAATAAAAATAGGATATCGGGTTATTATCAATTCTGCAAATGCGTTACCCACGAATATTGGAAAACTCAATACTAACTGAGTTATACCATAGTAATGCTTCATTTGAAGTAGTTTCATTGTTAGTCCGTTGTTGGTTCGTGGAAATACGAAGCTGCTTCGAAGCTGCTTCGAAGGCGTAACGAAGCGACAATATATATGGCCCCTGTATGTCAATAGTTTTGCGATTCCTGATTTGTTTTGGAATAATGCGGGTTTTTGAAGGTAGTGGAGCACATACTGACAATTGATTTCGAGCAAAAATTCTCCCGATAACTAAAAACCATAATAAGAAAGGTTGTGTGTTATATGAAACATAGTTCTTCCAAATATTGTGTAGAAAAACACAATTATGACCTTAACACAAAAAGGCGCTCCTGACGGGACGACTATTTATCTTTCTGACAGATATGTATTCAGGAAGGAAAGAGATCGAAACACGGGCTATTGGGGAACATGATCATTTCTCACGCGATGACCATCAGAACTACAACAACCATATTGTAAAAGACTGATTACAATACAAAAGACGTGATAGCTATCATTTACCATAAGAATCGACACATCAATGCAGGTTGTATGAGTAAAAAATAAAATTCTAACAGTCATCCATCAGCTTGATTTGATAAGTGATGGCTGAAACGGACATCGCCGGGTGGAAAAGAGATCAATAAGGCCACGGAAAAGAAGAAAAAAATCACATCTTTAAAGTGAAAACACAAAGCAATCTTACTGTCGGCAAAACAAGCCGATAAGGACTTAGTGAAGCGCCCAATACAAAACAGGAGACACGTCAACAGGCAAATAATCAGAAAAGAAATTTATACCTAAATGATCTTCAATGCTTTTTTGTTCAACAGACACAAAATCAATTGATGTTTAAGAATTTAATTCTACTTTTGTGACAAATCTTACCCCATGAGAAGTCTACGCTTTGTGTTGTTTCTTTTTCTGTTATCTGCGCTGAATTTGTCAAAGGCTCAAACTGCCGGCTCAACGTCATTACGTGACACCATAAGGACGCTCGGAAAACTTAGCCTTGTGCTCAGGGACCAGAACGCTAAGCTTGCCAGGCAATATGGGCGACGCTCACTTTCTCTTGCCATACAATCGGGTGACACATGCCTCATTGCCCATGGCTATCTGGATTGGGGAAATGCAAATAATTCCATTTATCCTGATTCAGCCTACATCGCTTACCGCCAAGGCTTGAAGCTTTCCTATTATTGTAAAAACAGTAGCATAAGAGCCGACTTCTTTCACAATATCGGTGAATTATTATCCTCTGCCGGAAACCGTCATGATGCCGTGATATATTATGATTCGGCAATGCAGATAGCAAGGCAATCGGGTGATTCAGTCATTCTGTCAATGACATTGATTAATTATGCTTTCTTCAGGCTTGAAAATGGCGATACAACAACGGCCATAAAAGAATTCAGGAAAGTAACTTCTTTCCCTCCAGTCAGGGGTAACGTCGCCAACATTGCCCTGGCGATCTCAGCCCTGATAAATTGCGGTGATGTACCACCAGAGCAGGTAATAATGCTTTATGATAGCGCGATTCAATTATTAAACTCGGTACCAGGCCATGAGGAGTCGATATCACAACTATATATCAATAAATCAACACGGTTACCGGCTTTGGAAGCGCTCCCGCTCCTGCGTACAGCCATTGCAATCTCGCCGGTTTATTGCCACACCAACATTCTCGCCGCCTGGAACCTGATGGCCTATGCCTACGCTGAATTGGGAGATTACAAGAAAGCCACAGTTATTCTGGCTGACTCTGCTATCCCTCTGGGTGAAAAGATCAAAAACTATGATTGGTTGTCAACGATCTACGACTCTTATGCCGAGATACTTTCAATGACCGGACAATTTGAACAGGCCTACCAGATGCAACGAAAAGCTATGGCATGCTACGTGGCTGATAATGTCAGGAAGAACACGAAACAATTAACCCTGTTGATGAGCATGATGGACGTCCGCATTATGAACGAAAAACTGAACCAGCAGTCGCTGCTCATTGAATTCCAGAAGGCCAGAGCCTCGCGGTTACAGTTATGGTGGAGTATAGCCCTGCTGGGGTTCGGAATTGTTTTTCTGTTCTGGCTCTTATTCCTTAATAAGCAAAAAGTCAAGGCACAGCGGCTTCAAATGGAAGCAGCATCACGATTGGTAACCCTTGGCGACCATTTCAATGAAAGCCTGGCCAACGAATTGCACGATACCTCATCACTACTGGCTCTGGCGATTTCCGGAAGCAATTCGAACGATATTGAGCAAATCAGGAAGAACATCAGCCGGCTAAGCCACCAGTTGCTGATCAAGCCTGAACAAATTGGTTTCGAAGACCAACTCCGGACCCTGGCCGATACCTATATCACCTTTTTCGCGGCTAACGTCAATTTACACCTTCATAGTGAGTTACCGGTAATTAAGAATGACCAGCAGATACATCTGCTGAGAATGGTGGCAGAAATGTTTCAAAACAGTGTCAGGCACGCTTCTGCTGCCACTATCAGCCTCCAATCTTATCTGAAAGGACAGACATTGATCATTGTTTTTCAGGACGATGGTCCCGGGTTTGATCCCATGGCGCATGGTGCCGGAATGGGTCTCGAGAGTTTACGGCAGCGGGCTGTTCTCATCAAGGCAACGCTTGACCTGCAAACAGCACCCGGGAGAGGGGTGACCTGGCGTATAACCGTACGTATTTAAATACACCACAGATTATCATAATAATAAGAATGAAAGGCATTTTTAAGAATTTCTGTGAAGCACATACTGAATAAAGGAAATTCAACGTTATTATCCGGCTTTCAGAAAACATCAGGTACACAAATATTGATGAAGCATAACATTGTACTTATCGAAGATCATCCGGTTGTCGCTTCCGGATTGAGGAATCATTTACGACCTTCACGCGATTCATTCTTACTTGCCGCGGTTTACGAGCATCCTGACCAGTTCATGACGGCATCTTTCGATATACCCATTCATCTCGTCCTGCTCGACCTTTATATTCATGAAACGGTATTCACCCAAACTATTAAGAATATTAAGGCAAAACTTCCGGATACTATCGTTGTCATCTATACTTCGGAAGAACGTCCTGCGGTATGGCAAAGAGCAATCGATGCAGGTGCGGCTGCCGTTTGCCCTAAAAGTATGCCTATCACTGAATTGAAAAAGCAGATAGAAGAGTTGATTAATAACAGGTTTAAAACACATGAATCGATCATTACAGTCAGAGAACGATCAGACCTCCCGTCACCCGAGGAACTTGAAGTAATAATCTACCTTCAGTCTGGAAAAAATCAGGAAGAAATCGGCCATCTGATGAAAAGGTCGCAATCGTCAATTGAAAAAATCGTCGCAAAACTAAAGACAAAACATGAGGCTGAAAACATCATCCAGTTGCTCATGCTTGCCTCCCGGAAAGGCTGGATTTAATACTGAAAAATCGGGATATACGACCTGAAATCGGTACTCATATTCAACCATTATAAATACGTGGCGTGCAGGCTGCACGCCATTTTTGGTTCAATTTCACTAAATTCAATTTAGTATTCTGCTGTTTTAGACTGATTAACGTTTAAAACCAGACTCAAAAATTTTACGGAAAACCTCAACTAAATTTACGGGAAAAACTTTGTAAAATAATTTTTTTTTCTTATACTTTTGAAAAATGAATCAACTCAGTATTTAAATGAAGAATTTATATCACCCATTTCACTCTTTCTTAACAACAACTCTTCTTCTTTTCCTCCTGGTATTTTTTTCGGTAGCAAAGGCTCAGAATCCAATCCCTTCTTATAATGTACTGGTGATGGGAAGTGCATTGTTTGTCGAATCCACACAGCAACTTCCGGCCGGCAAAACCAAAAGAACTATAAATACATCCACGCAGTGTTCCGGTTCAGAAGAAAACTCTCAGGACTATACCATTGTCTATGTTGCTACAGTCGACCGGCAAACAATCCTGGGGCCATATACCCTTTACTGCGGACAAACCCTGAGTGTGGAAATCGACGACCGCCAGTGGGGAGTATTGGTAACAACCCCTACAGAGATGCTGATCTCCGTTTGGATAGAGGAGAATAATACGGCCTCACTCGCGCCCCACGAGCAACCATATAACAATCAAGAAATCATCGGTACGCGGGTGCTGAATAATCAAACGGCTATAACGGATAAACGGCAATATGTACCTTCTGATTCGCTTAATCTATCAACCACAAATTCCAATCATTATGAGAACTATTTCCTGAATGTTGTTTATTTTATGAATCGTTTGTTCTGCCGACGAATTGGTGATCTGGCTATCAACATAAAACCAAAACATGTTGATCCCAACGACACGCGACACACGGCTTATTCCGGGTTGTATGATACTCCGAACAACACCTCTGCCACGGCCCTTCCCCCGACCTTGTCCATTATAAGCAGCGCAGTACCTATGACAACAACTTAACGGTACTTCATTTCAGACCCGTTATCTGTATATGCTAAATCGTCTCAGACTCCGGAAAAATCAGAAAACATACCCATCCATATAAAAGGAAAAGGTCAACCAGAAGGATACTTAATAATCAGAAAAACAAAAAAACATTTCAGTAACTTAAACGAAATACCATGAATCCACCCAAAGCATTTGCCTCTGCGTGCAAAGTACAGGCTTGCACCAGAGGCAAACACTAAAAACAAACACTCTTTTAAAAAAAATTGATGCCGGATTATCATCGCTGTGTAGAAATTGGTACTTTTACCTCCCGATGATGCAGCACTTTTTACCGGCCAAAACTATCAGGGCACTGCTGCCCATTGCACGGAACCAAATCTTCCGCAGCATTGATAAAGAATGCCGCCATCATGAGGAACCGGAAAATACATAACCTTAATTTGATGAGAAAATTTATAATTTATATTAAAATGAAAAAGTTACTTTTTGTTTTTGCACTTGCTTTTGTTGCTTTCACACAAGTTACCATGGCACAGAATCCGGTACTTAACATTTATGTTCAGGGTCCCAACAACTCAACAAGCTATGACATTTATTATCAAATAGTTGACTATAACGGAACAGTTCTTGCCGGGCCTCTCCCAGTCGCAACTAATCATTGCTTTCCGCTTGATGGAATAATTGATTGGATTGACGAGCCCGCTTATTTTGTAACTCTAACACCTCCAAATCCCTCTCCAAAAAATTATTGCAAAGTTCAGGTCGGTGTATTTGTTAGTGGCACGATACCTACACCACCTTATCTTGCTGCTGGAGCATCTGCATTCATGAGTTTTGACGAGGTGATCACTTCAGCTGAACCTGTTAGAATCATTTTCTAATAATTTAGAAATAGGAAGACTACAGAAACTGAATCAAATCCCAGAACCTGACAGACAGAATGATTGTTGTCTATCTAATTTTTATTAAGAATATCAGTAAAGGCAATAATGCATTCTAAACTTTGATATTCCATTTGAATAAAACAAATAAATTATTGAACACAGCGTTCTAAAATGTTGATACAATTTCCCGTAGTCTTCCTTTAATTTAAAGAATGTTTAAAAGGCAAATTATATTTATCTTTTTTAATCTTTTGATGCTCAATTTGTTCGCTCAGGGAGAGTGGAATAACTGGTATTTTGGAGGGTATGTAGGCCTAAATTTTCAGTCAAATCCTCCAGCCGTTTTGCTTAATGGAGGACTGGGAAGCGAGGGAGGAATGGCTGTCGTCTCCGACTCTTCGGGTCAACTCCTCTTTTATTCAAATGGTAATAGCATTTATAACAGAAATCATACCCTGATGTTAAATGGAGGAAATTTACTCACTTTGTCAGGTCATTTCTTACATACGGTCTATGCTGCTCCCTTTATAGAAGACACAAACAAGTATTATGTTTTCACCGTGCCTTCGAATCCCTATACTGGTGTATTTGGATTACACTATAGCGTGGTGGATATGAGACTTGATAACGGGCTGGGTGGTGTAGTTGCCGGTCAGAAAAACATACCCGTGGCTGGTGGCAATATAGTTAGATTTGTCATATTTGGTATCAGGCATGAAAACAAAAAAGATTTCTGGCTTCTTACACAAGAGCATTTAAGTACAAACGTTAACCGTTACCTTGCTTTCTTAGTCGACAAGAATGGCATTCATCCACCGGTGATCAGCAACAGTTCAGTCTCGGTAGCTTTGGCTTCTGGAAGCTCCCTTTTCGCGATTAAACAGTCAGGCACCAAACTGATAGGCCAGTATGGAGCACAGATATTGGAA
>MEOA01000054.1 GCA_001768515.1 Bacteroidetes bacterium GWE2_42_24
AGGAAAATTTCAGAATAACTTTGCCTGCCAAACCTAGTGCAATTGAAAACCTTAACTTAACTTTGTCAAATAATTGTCCAGACATATTAGACCAGCTCATGTGAGCAGGTGGCCGGCGGGTATCTATCTGGCTAAGCTGACCGGAGGGAATAGCGTGGTGGCGGAAGTGAAGGTGGTGGTGAGGTAATGAGAGGTGAGAGGGTTGTTCCCGGAATTGATTCACTCATGTACATCGCAGTCGGTTTGGATTGTAAACTCCGTTTAGAACAACACAAAGAACTGTTCATTAGCCCTCATATACCGTTTTTTCGAAATCTCACGGGGTGTTGTTTTATACTTGCAAATTTTTGCAAGAGAATTCAATGAAATCGACCAAATAGTTTGATGACGTTTTTTTGTTTATTTCATTTCAGCAAGTTCGGTGAATAGTGCCTTTTGTCTCTCTGTGAGGTTTGTAGGTATTTTAATCTCAAAGGTAATAATCAGATCCCCTGCCTGCCCCTCCTTTTTATAGCAAGGGAAACCTTTCCCGGTTAATCTGATTTTGGATCCGTTTTGGGTTTCAGGCTTGATTTTTACCTTCACTTTTCCATCCATCAGGGCTACGATAATTTCACCTCCAAGCAGGGCAGTGTACAAGCCAAGTTCGACAGTTGTGTATAGGTTATCGCCTGATCTGACAAACGATTCATCATTTGAAACTATAAACGTGATAAACAAATCACCGCCTGGTCCGCCATTGAAGCCTGGCCCGCCATGTCCTGCCAGTTTAATCGTTTGCCCGTTTTCCACTCCTGCCGGAATCGTAATTCTTATGTTTCTTCCATTAACTGCCAGCGTTGTCTTGTGAGTTTTAAAAGCCTCCTGTAGGGTCAGGTGCAATTCATAATTGTAATCCTCTCCTCTGGCTTTTCTGTTGGCTGTCCTGCTGTACTCACCACCAAACAAAGAATCGAAGAAGGACGAGAATTCACTTTCAGTCCCCGGCTGTGAAAAACCATTTCTTTGTTGCCGTGAAGATTGTTTTTGAGATGTGCCTGCATTTGCAGATTCTCCAATATGTTGCCAGTTTTCTCCATATTGGTCATATTTTGCGCGCTTCTCCGGATCACTTAATACCTCGTTGGCTTCGTTAATCTGCTGAAATTTGCGTTTGGCATCTTTAACATCAGGATTAATATCCGGATGGAACCTGCGTGCCAGCTTCCGGTAAGCGTTTTTTATTTCCTTCGGAGTAGCGGTTTTTTTTATTTCCAGAATTTGATAGTAGTCAACGAAATCCATTACTTACCCGTGTTAATATTGGTTTCTAAGGATGAATTGTGTAAATTTCTTCATACTGAGATATAGCAGTTTTGTTGGACAGATGGCCTTGCTTTCTTACCCGCGGTGGAATAGTTGTCCGCTGAAAGAAATAATGCCGCTATGCTTTGATAATGTATTGAAAAGAACTATTTATTAGTTGGAACGAAAAGCACCGGCAATGTCGATTTACGCAGCACATCCTCAGTAACACTTCCCATGAGTATATTTTCAAGTCTTTTCTGGCTATGAGAGCCCATGACGATGATGTCGGCGTGCATCTCCAATGCTGTTTTCAGGATGGTTTCGGAAAGCCGGCCTTCGCCCACTACTGTTCGGATTGTCGTATCTCCCAGATGACGCCTGGTTTTATCAAGGTAATTATCAGAGGCCTTGAAAAGATCTTTGACTATGTCGGTCATTAGCGGGTTCATTACCGGATAGCCACTAAAGCCCATGATTGGTGAATACTCTTCTGAGGCATAATAAACAGGGTCCACGATAACATGCAGTAGCGTAGTGGCCGCCCCCATATTCTTCGCGAGCGAATAGCCAATTTCTGCAACTTTCTGCGCTGATGGATTATAGTCAATCGCTATTAGTACTTTCGTCATGTGCTTAGGTTTCATTTTTTATCTTATTTTAATTATTTTTTAATTTTAACGCTGTCAACAATGAACTTTGATTCTCCACGCCATAATAGTGTCCCTTTCTTTTTTTTGTAGTGAACTACAATCAGTTTTCGCTGAATTGTATCAAATTGACTGGCTAATCTTGAACTGGTTACAGAAAATTTAAATTTTGAGGTTATAGGCTTGATGCTTGTTTCTGAGAATAGATCGATAAAAGTCATTTCTCCCTCAAATGTTTTAAACAAGACCCCATCTTGCGAGAACTTCAGAAGATACCCTTCCTTATAGCCTTCACTATAGGTATGATAGTATTTCATGTAGAACAGAATAGCTGCGGTAATTATAATGAAAGCAAACAGCCATATAAGATACTTCTTGGCATATTGCCTGATTACAGGCCAGTTAAAAGCCTTTTGCGATGATGTTTTAGTATTCATTCTGTGCTTTATTTAAACAACAGGGGCATTGATAAGTTTTTTGCTCGGGCGATACAGAAAAATGATTATTGAGTAATCGTGAGTCATGATGGATTTTTGTTGCCATGTTATTAGTTAGCTTGTGCATATTTGAAGATATTTTCAGGAACTCGTATTGAACGGTTTTTCTTCTTTGATATGAATGCTTTTAATTCCAGGATCATGATTTCATGCTTTCCCAATACGTCAGCCAGAAAGGCAGATTCCGCAAAGTCGTTTGGTTTATGGGGAATTTTCAAAACATCTTTGAGAAAATTTACGATAGATTCATGATCTTCAATGAGATTTTGCGTTGTTTCAATTGAATTGCTATAGTCTTGCTTTTGCTCGGCAAGATGTGTCAGATCAAGAAATTCTTTTAAGGAGCCGATCCTGGTTTGGCCAAGGGCAAAAACCTTTTCTTCAACTTCCTCAACAATTTGATTGATTGCGTTGCTTTGCTCATTAATAAAAATATGAAATTCTGATAAATCCTCTGAACTTACGTTCCGGTGAGCACAGCGTGTTTTGGTTAAAAGAATATACTCGTCAGCTTCAAGGATGTTAAGAATTGACACCGTATGTTCGATTCTAAGGCCTTCAATATCTATGTTTTGTTTCATGGTAATTTGTATAGTTTTTTACATTGCATGGTCAGGCGGATACCGCAGAAAGTTGCTTCTTGCCAAGTTCGATAGCCTGCTTTACCCACTTGTCGTTTTCTATTTTGTCTGCGTTGATTTCCAGTAATTTGGTTATTTTGTTGATTTCATCTTTTTTCAGTTGGCTTAACTGAACAAAAGTATAAATGCCGATCTTGTTAAGTCTTTCCTCAAGCCACAGTCCGATGCCATTGATCAGTGTAAGGTTGTTGGCATTGCGTTTATGTGTTGTCCCCAGCCAGTTATAGGTTCTGTAATCTTTCTGGTGTTCCATGTGTTTGAGAAGGTTAGATTGCCAATGAGCATCTTTGTCCAACTCTTTGGCTTGTTGTATCCAATCATCTCTTTCAATGCGTCCGGGGAAATATTGAATTGCCTCGGTTACTGTCTTGATGTCGTCTTCCGTAAAATTGCTAATCTGATGAAATGCATAGATTCCCAGTGCATTTAGTTTTTCCTTGATCCATCCTCCAATCCCGCTAATGGCTGTCAGATCCTGAGATGAGCTCTGTTTGGTGGCTTCGATTCTATTCACTGATAACTTCAGTTTACTTTCTTTAATCTGCCTGAGAATGGCTTCTTTCGTTTCCCTGTTTTGATCAAGTTCAATTGCCTGAGCTATCCAATCATCTTTTTCTATTCTGCCCGAAACGAAATCTATGAGGTTATTGATGTCTTCAATATCCTTTCGGGTAAACCGGCTGATTTGTCTGAAGGTAAATATGTCTAAAGCGTTAAGGCACTTTTCAACATTAGGGCTGATGCCACTGATCATCTTCAGATCATCTTTTTCTGCTGGGGTAGCTGTACCAAAATTGCCATAGCTTAAGAAGTGTTTGCGTGCTGCAATGTGTTCATATGAATCGTCTTTTTCTTCCAAAATAATTTCCAGTTTCTGGTTTCGTTCTGTCAGGTCTGCTATTTCATACCTTGCTTTAATGTGAGAACCCTTTAAAAGGCGAAGTTCTTCAAGGATTTCTCCAATTGTAGTATCCTTTCTGCCCGAGTTTAGGGTAATCTCCTTCATTTCTGTTTCCAGGGTTATGACCCGCTGGTTTGCCTGATCACGTGCAGCAATAATATTCATCATTTTCTTTTTATACACCGACTTAGTGTAGAACATGGCCGACAGATAGCCTATAATACCGGCGACAAGCAACAATACAAATATCTCCAGAATGGCATCTATTCTCATTTGTGCCATTTGGGCTAATAATGTAGTCATACTTTTATTTTTTTATTGTTATAATTGTTCTTCTGTTACTTGCACGGCCACTGGCAGTTCCGTTTGTTTCTGTGGAATCTGATTCTCCTTTCGACTCAAGAATGATTTTATAGTTTGGTATCCCAATACTCTCGCAAAGGTCTTTCATGGTTTTGGCACGACGATATCCCAGGTCAATATTGTATGCCTCTGACCCTGTTGCATCAGTGTGCCCGGTTATAATCATTATGTTATCTTCACTTAAATTAAGAAAGGCCTTGAATTTTGTTAAAAGAGAATCGACCAATGAGTTGGATAGGAAAGTTGATTTGTCGAAATTAAAGTAGGCAACCAGATTTTCAGGTATAGTCTTCTTCACCGGGATTACTGCATCAGAATCTGTTTCTGTGTCCTCACTAGCGATGATCCCTGCTACAGGCTCAAAGCAGAAGCCTTTTATTTTGCACACGTAGATATAGGTAGAAAAGGCTGACCAGATAATAAAAACAAGTAGCCCAATGGTAAGTATTTTCATTTTTTGAGTTATATTAAATTCAGGGATTATTAATGAAAATTGTAATATTTATTTGAATATGTAGATGTTTTTCCTTCGTAATGGAGTAATACATATCTCAATTTACAGATTGTTTAGTTGTCTGAAAATTAGCGGTGTTAATCCTGTAATCTTTTTAAATTGATTTGACAGATGTGCAATACTGCTGTATTGCAGCGCAAATGCGATATCGGCCAGGCTATTAGTTTTGCAATGCAGCATCTCCTTTACGCGTTGAACTCTCAGTTTAATGATGTATTTTTCTATTGTAATTCCTGTGGTTTTGGAGAATAATGTACTCAGGTATGTGTAATTGAAGTTTACTTTCTGTGCAATAAAGATGGAGAAATTCGGCCGGGTTGAATTGTCCATGTCATAAATTAGCAAATGAATGGCATGTTTGATGCTTTCGATTATCCTGGAATTTTTATCAATCATGAGTTCAAGTCCTGCAGCATCGAGTGCTGCGGTTAAAGACAACAGCTCTTCTTCTGATAAAATGTTAGTGATCTCAATTTCTCCTAATGAAACCGACTTATAGTCTAAGCCATGCCTCTCCAGTTCGTTCTTTACGACCACAATACAATGATTGCTTTTCATATTTTTAATCTGGAGAACCATGTTGAATTATATAGATGGAAGTTGATGGAGGCGTTTTATATGAAAACCTGTTTCCGGTTGTGTGATCTTTTGTCGAGTGATTTCACGATAAATATCAATCGTGAATTGCTTTTTCTCAGCTATAAAGCTGTTGTGAAGAGCACAAAACCCAGGATACAAAAATACTTCTCTGGTTTCCGTAAATCATTATATAATTCTGTTGAAGAATTACATGATTCCCACATTTTGTACAACCTTGGGATGGTTGCTAATGGCTAGGGTAGAGTGTTTTATGGTCACGTAGGTGAGTGTTTATAATTGCCTTAGGTCTTTGCTGTTAGTGTTTATGGTCATTCTCATGAGCTCCGGATCTCATCTCATCAAAAAAGGGGGTTTGACTTATTTCCACGCATTTAACAGCGTACAGATAAAGTGCTGCGCTCCACGTTTGCCAGTCTTGTCCCCTTGGCTCTCCATTTTGGGCTTTTATCCATTCATTGAATCCAAACGCAGTTTTTCCAGTAGCTGATTTTGTGACTAATTTAGTGAGGGCGTTGAGCTTATGCGAAGCGAGGGTGTATTTTTTTGCAGCCACCAACGCGGCTACATAGAACCCGCAAATGAACGGCCATATCCCTCCGTTGTGGTATTCGCCTGGTTTATTGTATTCTGAATACCTGCGATGCCAGTCAGGATCCTTTGGCTCTACGAAGGGGAAGAAATTAGGGGGAAGGTCATCGGCCAGCAGGCCCTTTTCTTTCATTGCAACGCATTCTTCCTCAATCCATTTGATCATCTGCTCTGCCCTCGAAAGGGATGCTATTCCTGAAAGAATTGCAAGGCAGTTTCCCAATAAATCAAATCTTTCACTGCTGAAGATTTTGTAAGACCAACATGCATAGTAAGGCTTGTGCTTTACTACCAGACCTTCATGAACATGGTTGTGTATTGTTCCTTGTGTGATTGTAAAACGGCTCATTTCATTCCGTAAAAGATCGGCTTTTTCATGTTTGTTGAACAATCTGAGATAACAGTATTTCAACGTGTTGACATACAGGCCATAGCCGAGTATCCACTGTTCGTCACGCCAGTCACTTGTGGGTTGTTGTGCCGCCAGACAGCGGTCTGATGGACTTTGGTAATCCATCCAGATCATGGCTTTTTCGACAGCATTCTTTAAAAAATCACCATTGTTGGAAATTCGTTGGTAGATAGCAACACCAATTAAAAATAGGGGAGTGGTATCGCTTGCCCCACGGTCATCCGGATTGTTTACAAGCGAGGGAATATGACCATGTTCAGTCTGGTTTTTTGCCAGAGTCTCGAGCACATTACGGATGCTTTCCAAAAGTAACAGGTTTCCTGACGCGGCGATACCTAATATTGAAAACATAAGATCACGGGTATAAGGTTCCGGATATCCCCATCCGGCCGTACGAGGAAGCCCGTCATAAGGCCCTTTGGCATTGTGCAGGAGTACTTCAAGTGCGGCACTTTGGGCCATATCTGTTCCATTTGGGGTGTCTGTTTTCATTGTTGTTATTTTATTCTGCTGATTAATAATTTTGTGTGTTCTGGGAGAACAAGTAAATTGTTGGTCACAATTACTTGTCTGAGGTTATGAAATGTTTAATTTTTTATGGATGATTTCAACGAATTTTTTGGCAACCACCCTATAATCAAAGTTTTCAACTACCCGCGCCCGGCCGGCGCTTCCCATTTTAACACGCAATTCCGGGTTGGTCATTAATGTCAAAAGGTAGTCGCCAATATCGTGGACGCTTGCCCTGTAGTCAATTGTCCTGGGTTCCTGAAAAACCACTCTGTGGCGTTCTCCTTTTCCTGATGCATCGTCAAGTACTACTTCGTTAACCACAATTCTTTGGGCTACATTTGCCAGAAAAGCAGTTTCACCGTGAATGAGGGTGTCGAGCATTCCCATCGCCTTGATGCTTACAACCGGCTTACCGCATGCCCCGGCTTCTACCTGTGGCATGCCAAATCCTTCAAGTCGCGATGGGGCGGCATAAATATCACATGCTCCGATCAGGTATGGCATAAAAGTTCTGGAGATGGTGTTGGTTTCATAGGTGACATTTTTATCTATACCGAGGCGTGTGGCCATCTCCAGATCAGCCAGGTTTTGAATTTTCGTTCTCGGCTGAGGCCAGACCTTGCATACGTATTTCCAATCAGGTGATTTTGCATCAATCACTGCTAATGCCTGCATAACTTCCTGTGCTCCCTTTGACGCGGCGTCACCTCCAACGGTTAATATCATAAGTTGGTCAGGTGGTATGCCCAAAGCGTCACGAACGGCTCTTATTTTTGGGTCTGTTTTGTCGAATGGTATAAATGTGTCAGTATCGCATCCTACGGGTAATACCTCTATCTTGTTGCCGTTGATGCCGTCGCGTACATACATTTCTTTCACCCAGTTCGATGTAACGAGTATGAGGGGTAAGGCATTCAGTATTTCCTGGTAATTTGCGATATAGCCATCGGCAACCAGCCATGGCACTGGTTGTATTCCATAGCGTTGCGGATGCAAAACCAACTGGGGTGTATGACCCCAATAACCGACCCCGACAGCAATATCGGGGTCAAACCAACGATAATACCATTCTTTTTCCTGAGCCGATTCAAAATGAACGGCATGAGCATCAATACCCATTTCCAGAAGCCCTTTGTAGAGCAAATCACCTTGTGTAGCAAGTCCTCCGGGCGAAGGAGGATAATCATACATAACAAGTACTTTCATGGTGTTTTATTTTGAATAGTCTGATTTCTAAGCAATTTGTATTAATTATTATTAGATTTGTTCTGATTATCAACATCTGGTGGGTTCGTAAATCTCCAGAATGCTTCTGTTCTGGGAGTCGTTTGCTCCTCGAAAGAATTTTTTGAAAAACCGTATATTGCGGTGATGATGTTGTATTTGCGAAGCCATATTTCAGCTGATAAATTCATCTGAACCGGAGCTTGGTGCTGTGGTAGCGGGTAATGCGCTTTATGATTATCCTCATAGGCGAAGGTCCATAATTCGTTCATTGTTATTCTTCCACCGGACCACAGGCGTATAACAGCTCTGCCAACTTCCTCGTGTCTGATGTGTCTGGTATATTCACCGTGAATGCTATGGGTGATGATCAGGTCGTAATGTTTAGCCGGCAACAATTCGAGAATCTTGTCGTCAATTTCATTTTCCGGTTTGGGGTTCTGCTCAGGTCCGTCGTCCAGATCACCAAGTACTCCTTTTGCATTATATAGTTTCAACGCTCTGATAAACTTTTCCTTCCTCTCCTCGTCTTTTCCACGGCATAAACCTACTATGTAGGTTTGCCACAGGGGATGAATGAGCAGAGTGCCTCCTGCCCATAATGTCTCGTCATCAGGATGAGCAACGATAACAGCAACATTCATTGCAATTGGTAAATTCAAATTTTAACGTTTTTTGTCGATTGTAATGTTACCTGATGGAGGCAAGCGGTTTCGAATCCGTTGTCAATACCGGCAACCAGAGATGTCTTTAAAAAAGCATTTTAATCGTTCTTAAAAGTGTGTTATAAAATGTAGTCATCCTTGAATAACTTCTTACCGCCAGATTTTTCTGTAAAAGATCAGGGTGGTTGTAGTTCGATGCGTAATGCTCAAACTCGCTTATATTCAGATGACGCCAGATATTGCGTTCCGGTTCTGAAAATGAAAAACTGTTACTTCTTGTGGTGTAGCCCGTCAGGTCATTAATGCAATCCCTATGCGAAAGATTAATCTCGGTGTCGCTTTGTTTCGACAGAGGGCTTTGATTTGTCTGGGTCGTATATACAAACATTTGTATTGAACGTGCCGTGTTGTGGAAATTTGGAATATTTGTCATTGAAGGAACTTTTTACGTTAAGTTGAGCCATTGGCATGGATAAGGTTATGATATCTTGAAGTTGAAGATATAGTAAAAGCCTTTTTTATAAATAATGGTAATAATCTTTTGTTCTCCCGGTTAATCTGAATTGGATTCTGCCGGTAATCCTAATAGCGGTGGGTAATATTGAGGTGGTCGATGTATGGACTGGTGGGTAAAATATGCACATTATGATTGGCCTTTTGAGTAAGTTTATCAGTAACCGGAGGGTCTAGATTACAGTCGTTTGATTATGTCCCTCATCTCTCTCTTAGTCTTTCTTAGTTTATATTCTATCATACGCAACAAACTTTCTTCATTTCCGTCCCTATATTGAAAATCTGCTTCTGTCAATTCTGGATATTGCAGCCTGAGTTTTGTTTTCAGTTCATTCCAGTTTTTTTTGGTAAGTATTAATTCCATTTCCTCTATATATTAAGGTTCAGCGGCTTTATGCATATTGATTCTGTTCCGGATGATTACAAAAGTATAATAGCCTTCAACTTGTGTTATTACATAATATGCAATATGAATTACATGATTCACACATACTATATCTTGATAAGTACTGCTTTCAGCTTTTGATAAGTGTATTTATTCAACCTCCGGAGCTTCTGCCGGAACCGGGTTTATTGGTGGTGTCCCTGTGTATTTGTGTTTGTTAAATTCAAACTGATGGTTGTGTTGATTTGTAGTATGTGAACCAGTTATTTATACAATATCTAGGGATTGTTTGTTAAAAGTGTGAATAGTGTAATATTTTTATTGAAATATGTAATGCTTTCCCCTACAAAGTAGATGACCTTTGTCCCTAATTATTAAATAATAAGAAATGAAAAAACTATTACTTTTAAGTATGATGCTATCGCTTACATACATTATTCAGGCTCAAACCGAGGATATGAAATGGAATGTTGGGTTGCACGTCGGAGCAATGCAATATAATGGCGATTTGGGAAATGATTTTTACAAGACCGATATGGCTTTCTATAGTCTTGGTGGGTTATCCATTTCAAGATATATTGGCAGTCACTTCGACCTAAGTCTTTTTGCTACTAAAGGGGCTGTTGGTTTTAACCGCCCGGCAGGTAACTTTAAGAGCAATTTTACCGCAGCAATGTTAAATTTCAGGTTTAATATTTTGGGCCCCCGTTCTGCAGTAAGGCCTTATATATTTGTTGGAGGTGGTGCAATGCTGTTTGATAAGAATTTGAATATCAGTGACGGTAGGATTGATTATGTAACCCCTTCATTTGGTGGGGGTGTAAATTTCAACCTTGGCTCTGCTGTCATGCTTAATCTTCAGGAAACATTTATGTACACAAATGAAGACAAACGGGATGGTGTGATTGCAGGCGATAATGATGCTTACCTTATGCACACAGTTGGTGTTACTTTTAATTTTGGGAAAAAGAAAGATGCTGACAAGGATGGCATCTCCGACAAGTATGACAAATGTCCTGATACTCCTCCCGGTATTGCAGTTGATAAAACCGGGTGCCCTCTTGATAAAGACGCTGACGGTGTAGCTGATTATCTTGACGAATGTCCAGATGTCGCAGGTGTTAAAGCATTGAAGGGTTGTCCTGATAAAGATGGTGACGGTGTGGCCGATAAAAATGATGTTTGTCCTGATATAGCTGGACCTGTTGCTTTAAAAGGTTGCCCTGATACTGATAAGGACGGCATTGCCGACCGCGATGACCGTTGCCCTGATGTTGCCGGCCCTCTCGAATTAAAGGGTTGCCCGGATACTGATAAGGATGGCGTGGCTGATCTTGATGACAGATGCCCTGATACAAAAGCCGGATTTAAGGTCGATGCAATGGGCTGTCCGATGGATAATGATAAGGATGGTTTGTTGAATGAAGATGACCGTTGCCCTGATGCTGCCGGACCTGTCAGCCTGAAAGGTTGCCCGGACAAGGACAGCGACGGTGTTGCTGATATTGATGACCGTTGTCCTGACGTTAAAGGCACCATATTAAATAAAGGATGCCCTGAAATGACAAAGGAAGATGCAAAGAAGATCACCAGAATCGGGAGTAAGATTTTCTTTGAAAATGACAGCGATAAACTTAAAGCAGCTTCACTGGCTCAGCTTGATGAACTGGCCAAAATACTTCAGCGCAATGAAGGTGCAAACCTTTTCATCGGCGGGCATACCGACAGCAATGGTTCTGATGAATACAATCTCAAGCTCTCACAGAAGCGTACTGATGCTGTCAAGACCTATTTAATGGGGAAAGGAATTATGGAGTCGCGGTTGCAGGCCGTTGGTTATGGTGAAGGTACCCCGATCGCAGACAATGGCACAAAAGCTGGTCGTGCCAAGAACAGAAGGGTTGAGTTGAAAACCACCTACTAAACTGAATAATCCGGAATAGAAGCATTGATTTTCAAATTAAGAGGTTGTCCCGGGAATCGGGGCAACCTCTTTTTTTGTGGGCGCATTTCAGAAGCCGGCAATATATGACATTTGAGAGCAAGTTTCAGGGTGATATGATACTCTCTGGAATTGAAATTTCTGTTTCCTGTATTTTATGAATAGAGAGGTTAAATCGCTATTCCTTGGTGGTTGCCAAAGCCCTTCTCTGTTATCTGCGGGATATTCACTCACAGAAATGGGTAATCCCGGCGAGATCAAGGTTTATGGTTATGAGGTAAATGATGTTGATGGCAGTTTAACCGGGGTTGACGTCTATGAGCATTACTTTAGCAACCTGAACGTGGAAATGAGGCCATCATGTATGGTTGTGCTGAATTCTGAATCAAACCTTGTGATAATGGTATTAGCAGGATTTGATATTTTTAAATAGCACCTGTTGCAGATTTGAAGCGACAGTGCATCTCATTCGCCTTGTCCCGAATAGTACCGACGAACAGTCACGGATTGCCGGTTGAATTGTTTCATACAAATCTATTGAACGAGGCGTTTTAGGTTGATGATGATGATTCTTGTTTCCATTAGCTTCTCTCGTTGCCTTTCTGATAAGGTTATCTTGTTGTTTTCAGAAGCCCGAAACGGTTGGATTCCAATACAGGGTTATCCTCCGGCTTCTGACATCTGACGCTGTTACAGCCCTGATGAAACCCTTAACCACATGAAGTATTCGAAGGAAATATTGGTTTCGGGGGGGCATCTGCCTTTTTATAAAAGCTGTTGACAGATTACAAGTAACTCGTCTGACATGTTTGGTTGAATCAGGTTGCTTATTCGTATCCCCAACGAAAACCATATTCATGGTTTGATCCTTGCTCATGGTTGTTTGCGGTTTTCGTCCGTCCTCTTTGTCAATACAAATGGAGATATGATTGTGGTCTTCCCTCACAAAAACTTTATCAGCGCCCGTACTGCTGACTTCACTAAATGGGGTCTGTACACACGGGTCATTCTGGTCTTGTTAACCGTTATGTTGCCATGCTTATCATATTTGTTGCCATTATTTTTAGCAACCTGATGTGCAGTCATTGATTTTGGAACCCAAAAAGGAATCGGGGTAATGTCGCCGGATGATTTCTTCAGGGATGTCTGTTCAGTCCTGATCAGATCGACGGCTGATCCAACGCCTCGTAACCGGGTTGAAAAATGAAATTGTAGCTCAATACAGCTCAGGCAGTGTCATCACTTTTGTACTTTGTTACGCGCTTTGTACACCCTTCAGATACTGTTTGAAATTTGATTTTTGATTCCGCCAGGCATCAGTTGTTCATCGCAGGTAGCATCATCGTTTGGCTAATCTCTGTATGACACTCATAATCTTTACCAAGCCTCCGACAGCTTTCATGCCGGAGAAAGGGTTTGTTCCATTAACCGGCTGTGTGGTAAGAGCCTATACTTTTTGGCAGAATTATTTCTTTGAACAACTTCCCGAATCCATCCAAACCAGAATCAGCATTGTTACAGTAGATCAGGTACTATCCCGGCGCAACAGATTTCCTGATGCGGAAATATCTTCGGGAGAATAGATTTTCAGGGAACCAGTAAAAACCACACCGTCAGTTGAACCCGACAAATCTCAGTTTGCATCGCGAAAATCGGATACCGGCTTTAAGCAGTGTTGTAACTAATATGCAAAGCAATCAATAAGGCAGTTGAAAATCTGCTGAAAAGTACACCATTTTGTTAGTTTAACCGTAGATTAACCGTAGATTAACCGTAGCTCAACCGTAGATGGAACGTGGGTTAAGCGTGTCGTCTTGTTCGATTCACGATTGATTTTCGTATGATTTTCGGTGTATGTTCTTTTATATGCATACCGTGATTCAACAAAAAATGTACCAGAGCAGGTCGCCAAATTTTGGATGTAAAGAATTTTAAGCGGCTTTGGCATTGGCTTATAGCCAAAGCTCCTGATAGCTATCGGGACGATAGCTATCAGGAGACTTTGATTTTAACCCTGACTTTAGCTGAGATGTGCCAGGGTTTTAAGATTATAAGATTGGATAAGGGTGTGAACTAACTTTGTTATTTGTTCCGGTGATTCAGCGTGATTGTCTTTTAGCTTTATGATCAGGATTTTGCTGAAAACACCCGGCTTTTAGTAGTGCTGAATGGGAAGAATAAATTTCCTTTGACTTTGGCGGCCTGTCTTCTGTCGGTTTCCATGGACAGTCTGGCCAATAAGTAGCTTACTGTAGATTCAGCTCCCTGATTCAGATTTATGTTTGACTCTTCCATACCGTCATAACAGCCCCCTGTACACGGGTTATACATGATTTGGTGAAGTCTGTTGGCTCCCAGAAACCAATTATACGCAGTAATCATCTTCTGATGGTAGCGTTCAGTCGAAAGGGCTTTATAGAAGGCAGAGAGTGACATGACCGTGTAAGCTGCATCAATGGGCTGTTCACCATATCCCTCAGGAGTTTCATCCCGATGGAGCCAGGTCTTGTTTGAAATTAATTCCATTCCATTAGGCTTGAAAATTTTCGACATCAAGAAATCCAAAGAGGTAACTGCGATATCTTTATAGTTTTGTTTCCCGGTTATCAGCCAGGCAAACAGCAGAGCTTCAGGTAAAAGGCTGTTGGCATATGTGAGATAGCCCTCAAACCATTCCCATTCCGGGGAGGCTTCGTGCCGGTACATTTGAACCAGGCGGTCGGAGAGTAGTTCTATCTGTGCGATATTTTCAGGTGTGTTTTCTGCCTGGTTGAAATAGTAGGTTCCTTTTATAATGAATGCCATCGCTCTGGTTGATTGAATTTTTCCGGAGGCGTTAATCGTCTCTTTAAAGAGTTTACTTGCCAGAGATGTTATTGGTTCGGGTAATGTACCTGTCAGTGATACAACATATCCCAGCGCCCAAATGGCACGCCCATTGGAATCGTCAAGATTGGTGGTATAATTTTGGTCGGTAAATTGTAAGTTTTTATCAACATAGTTTAAAAAACTGCCGTCATTCTGTATGCAATATTGTATGAAGTTCAGGTATTTAGATATAGGTGTCAGTAGTTTTTCCTGACCTGTTAATTCATAATATGAACAAAAAGCAATCAATGCCCGGGCATTATCATCGAGGGTATATCCACTGTCTATCGCTGGTTGGTGAACTCTTGAAAACTGTATAATACCGGTTTCGGTGGTCATTCTGTTTAAATGATCCAGGGAGATTTCCGGCAGGTTATACGCTAAATCAAGCAAAGGATCTGCAAGTCGGTCAACCAGATGGGCGTATGCAATGGCTACGTTTTCCCAGGCTGTGTCCATGATCTTTATTAAGGTGTTTAAGCTGATCCTTTTCCTTAGTTTGTCATTCTTCAGTAGTTTTATTACACTTTCAGCCAGTTGTTCTGAATTATGAAAGTCGATTATAATACCGGTATCTTTTGTGAGGACCTCCAACGCATGTGGTATAGGTGTTGAAATAATCGGACAGGCACAACTTGCAGCATAGGCGAAGGTGCCACTTACTGCCTGGTTAGGATCGTTTGTTGTGAACAGATAAATATCTGTCAGTTGCAGGTATTCCAATAACTCCGGCAGGGGGAGGTATCGGTTGATGAACATTACATGTTCTTCAATACCGCTGTCTTTAACCTTTTTTTCAAGCATCTCGCGGTAGATTTCCCCGTCGTTTTTTCTTACTTCCGGATGTGTCATTCCCATTACCAGAAAGACCACCTCAGGGCATTCGCTGATGATTGCAGGAAGTGCCTCCAGCGTTGTTTCGATGCTTTTCCCTGAACTTAGTAAGCCAAATGTTGATAGAACTTTCCGATCTGTTAACCCGTGTTTTTTCTTTAGGGTTTTTTCCGCTACATGTGCCACCAGGTGGGTTCCGTGTGGTATGACCGTGATCAGGTGTTCAGGGATACCATATTCTTTGACGAGAATATCGGCGGAATGGCGGGTCATGACTACAATTGAACTGACATTGGCGGCAATACTATTGACCTCTGCTTTTAATATGTTGTCAGGTTTGGGCAGTACAGTGTGGAAGACGATGACTATAGGTTTTGTGATCGTTGTCAGCAGATCGGTGAAGGCAGTCTTCTGATGGTGGAAAAAGCCAAATTCGTGTTGAATAACAACGATCTGTATGGATTGATCATTGTTGATTGTATGAGACAGGTTCGCGTAATCATTGTTATCCCGGGTGTTAAGAATTGTGGATACTTCAGATGGATATAAGTAGTTTTGTTTCTCCGATTCAAGTGCACAGACTTTTATCGAGAAAGATTTGCTGAATTTTTCGTTTATTTTGGAAATCAGATCGTGGGAATAGGTTGCTATACCACACTCTCTTGGTGGATATGAGGAAATCAGGAGTATCCCGGTCCGGGATTCTCCATTATTTTTATTTGGCAGGGCTATTACATTCTTTTGGATTGGTTCGGCTCCCTTTATTGGTTTGAAGGAGAAAAAATCGGATGGATATTGTGGCTTGGCTTCAAGGCTGCCTTTTGTATTGTTTTTCATTTTATTTGGATTTGAGATAATAGTTCGGTGATTAAGTCTGGCAGGTTAAGCGTAACACATGCAATTCTGCTATCGGCTGCCCCATAATATATATATAGGGTCTCTCCGAATTGAACTGCCCCGGTGGGGAAGACTACGTTGTTAACTTCTCCCAGCAATTCCCATTCAAATTCGGGCGAAAACAGGGGGTAGGGGAGTCGTGCGATTTCCTTTGTCGGGTCTTCCAAGTCAAAGAGGGCGGCTGCACAGGCCGTATAAATCATTCCGTTAGCAGTATCTTCGGCTCCATGATAGATAAGAAGCCATCCGTGCGCTGTTTCAATGGGAGGGCATCCTGCCCCGATATAGCCTGACTCATGGCTATATAGCGGGTCAAGTAAGATATGGTCTTGAAATTCTGCAAGATAGTTTTTCCAGAATTCTTTGGTCAGTTCTTTGAGATTATTAACAGCTACAATTTGAATACCGGGTCTTATGCGATGAAGAAAGGTGAGTTTGCCGTTAATTCTTCTGGGAAAGAATACTACATCTTTATCCCAAAGATGTATCTTTTTTTCCGGATTGGGCGCCTGAAGGTAGAAATCCTGATTACGAAAATAGTTCTCGTTGACCCTTCCGCTTGTTTCTGCAAGTAGTATGAATTCATCGTAAGTCATGTCGGGCACGATTAATCCCATCTTTTCATAATGGATAAAATCGCTTGAGATTGCCAGTGCTCCACGGGCACTTACGCCATCGTATGCAGTGTAGGTCATGTAGTAGGTGTCATCAATTTTCACAATTCGTGGATCTTCAATGCCCTGTGATTCATATTCAAACTCAGGTACCATAAATGGTTTTTCCCATCTCTCTACTACCGTTAGCGGACCATTCAATCTGCAATAACCTATTGTTGATTTATTTCCCTCCTGCACAGCACGATAGAACAGATGGACGTCATCGTCCAATCTGATAGCAGCAGGATTCAGTACGCCATCATTCTCAAACTCATGAGTTGTTTTCGTTAGCAAAATCTTTTCTTTATTTACTTGTATCATATTATCTTCTTGATGATAGTCTTTAGCTTTATTAATGGAGGCATATTATCACCAAGTAGGAATCCCCATGGTTTTAGGGTCTCAATGTTGTCGCAGATAAGTTTTACAATTGCCAGTATAGGTATGGCGAGAAACATGCCTGAGATGCCCCATAACTGGTTCCCTGCAATAACAACTATTATTGAGAAAAGCGCGTTTATTTTTACCTTCGACGCTACTATAATCGGGACAATATAATTATTGTCAATTAACTGGATAATGTAATAAATTATAAGTATGTATATGGCATACCAGGCTGAATCCTTTGTCCCCAGCGCGATAAGCATGGGTAGCGCAACAGCGACCAGCCCTCCGATATATGGAATGAGGTTAAGCAGAGCCCCTATTACTCCCAGAAGAATCGCAAATTGGATGCCAAGAATAAATAGAGCGGCTGACTCCATTGCTGCAACAATAATTGTTTCTATTACCAGACCGATGAGATAGCGTTGAATGACCACCTTTGTCTGCGTGAAAATTGCTTTTACCTGATTCTGATTTTGGTTTTTGAACAACTGATGGAAAAATTCCATCAACAGGGGTTTATAATATAGTATGATAAAAATATATACCGGAATCAGCAAAAGAACGATCAGGCTCCCGCCAACAGAGATCAGCGTCTCGCCGATAGCCATACTATTATTATTGAGAAGATCCGTTTTTGTTTGTGCAATCCATTCATGAATCTGAGTTTCATTGATGTCAAAATAGCCAGCCGTCCAATTGATAGACTGATCAAGCAATGAAGTGAATTTTTCAACTATAACAGGCCATGATTCCATTAGTTGAGTAGCCTGCGAAAATAACAATAATACGGATGCGGCGATAAGAATAAATGCTAAGACCATTGATATGATGATAGCAACAATCCTGTTAATTTTATGATTAACTAAGAAGTTGACGGCCTGGTTGAGAAGAACAGCTGTAATAATAGAAAAAATGAGTGGAACTATTATGCTTTGACCGATATACAATATGTCGATAAACAAAAAAAAACCCAATAGTATAAGGGCTATTTTAAGATAAAATGGCAGTATGATTTCTTTGCGTAACAAAATGACTAAAATCTATGTTTTTTTTGACTGAAAAATCAGTTGAAATATAGATTGACCGATCGATTTTATCTCATTGGTGTGTTGAGCTACTGCTCTGGTTAACCCAACCTGAATAACCGTCATGAGTATTTTTTTGAATATACTTCCGGATGTATTGTTAAACGATTTCCGGATAAGATAACCAACAGCAATTCCGGTTGTTGCTTTGATCAGGTTTTTCGTTGCAATACCTGTTATTGAATTAGCCAGCGCGATATTTAGTATTTTTGACGAGCTTACTTCTTCCAGAGCCTGATTGAAATTATCGCGTAGTGATTTTGCCTTTTCAGATTGCTCAAGCTGAAGCAACGTGATTGCCCTTTTTATCTCCACGGAGTTTGTAATGGTTGGCATGTTTAATTATTTTAGAATCTGCGCAATGAAATAGTCGTTAATTTTCTTTTTGAGCCATTTATAGATTATAAATCTTACTATGACCACAATTAGTATATAGATACCCGCTACAATAAAAAATCCATAGTATAATCTTCCCAGTAATTCCCCAAGCCATAGAGCGAGGCCAAGATTAAGGAAGAGCATACATGAGATTATTAATCCGTATATCAGGGAGTTGTTGGCAACTGACGAGAAAATTTCGGTGGTCTTATCAATTGCTCGCAGCTTGATTAACTCGATGCTGGTATTACCGTAATCTACCAATCGATCCAGAATAGACTCAATTAATTTTATATTGTTTTCCATTTCTGTACTGTTTTATTTCTAATGGGTTCGCACATCTGAATTGTATTGAAGCTATCCTGAAGTCTTGTCTTGTTTCTCAATAAAACCGATAGATCGGATGCGAGGGGTAACCGTACCCGGAGTGAAGTCATGACATTTTTTAGTAATTCTTGTTGAAGAATAGAATCGTCTGTTAGTTTAGATAAGGGAAACTTTTATTTCCCCAGTATGGCTTCTGTGAACGATTAGGAGGATTTTTACTTAAATTGGCGAACCGACAGTTTGCAAATAATAAATTTGTATGAGCATCTTTACTATTTGCAATATTTGGCGGTTTCGCGAGATTTTCCGGGATTTCCGACCAGAGAACTGTCGTTGGAACCTTGTTAAGCTTTTTGTTGCTTAGACTTCTTTCTCAGCCCCCTGGTGCTTTTCATTTACACTGTCTGAGACCTTTTCCTTTACCTGATCAAATTTTTCTATGACATCGTTGAGAAGTTCGTTAAACTTTTCTTTCAATGCATCCGTAAGGTCATTCTTTTTACCAACGATCTTTTTTCGTGTGTCGGAGCCTTTATTCGGAGCAAACAATACCCCTAACAGAGCACCTGTGGCAACACCTGCCAGTAAGCCCAGTAACACTTTTCCTGAATTCATAATATGGTTTTTTATAGTTTTAAATAATAACAGAACTTAAATGTTTCTTCTCCCCTGAATAAGTCTCAGGAGTATGGCTATAACTGCAATAACAAGAAGAATGTGTAACAAGCCTCCTACGTTGAAGGCTAAAAAGCCTATCAGCCAAGCTATTATTAGAAATACAGCAATGATGTAAAGCAGATTTCCCATGATATTTTTAATTTTACTTTGTTTAAAAAAAGTCTTTCTTTCCTGTTATAACTCAAAGTTGATAGGGGATTCAGTAAGATTAGCTTATTGCCCGAATGCAGCAGAGTCATAATAATTCCAGAAATCTGATTTATGAAATAAATCATTGATTTCTCGTTAGTACAAAAGTAAGCAGGGTGCTATTATTAGCTATTACATTATTGTCTGTAATCTTTATATGATTCACATATTCTCCAGATGCACCACAAAATCTCTCTTTTTCGGCCGGATTGGTTATTCCTGATGTTTTGCTTATGAAAGCCTGTGTAATACCTGTATAGAATAAGACGTTGCAGAGACCTGCTCCCTTCATAGTCCTGCTATGGGTATTTTATACTATGTTTTAATCTCTGGAATTATTCACTCCTGATTGCAAATCGATTTTCTTTGTATTACATTCTGTCCATGTACCATCGTAATTCTTTTTCCAGTTTTTTGTAGTGGAAAATCGCCGGGATTATTTTTCTTAATCTGAGAAATGCTGTTTCACTCTTTACAACATAATCGAAGGCTTTGTGATGCATGCAATTGACTGCCACTTCAATTTTATCCTGAGCTGATAGCATGATTACCGGAATCTCGGGATTATAGTTTTTGATTTTATTCAAGGTCTCAATACCGTTCATTGCATTCTTCTCGATGCCATCGAGCTGATAATCCAGGATAATTACATCCGGGTTGTGAGATATGCTTTCAATGCATAATTCCCCTGTCGAGAAAGTCTCTATATTGAAATCCAGATCAGGTTGCTGAATGAAATCATTTTCGAGCATCTTTAAATATACAGCGTCGTCATCTACTAAGAAGAGGGTTATCTTATGATTTGAGTTCATTTGTTTTTGATTTAATATTATTAAATTCTTCTTTCAGTTCGCTGCATGCCTGGTTACAGATGTTTTCCAACTTATTTACCATATCGTTTATTCCATCGGCCTGTTGTTGTGTGCTTGCGAAGTCCTGTACTTTACGTGCCATGTTTTCGAAATCAACACTAATTCCCATGATCGAAAAGGAGGGAATCATTTTATGGACTGCTGAGTAGAGCAGATTCCAGTCTTTATCATAAAGACTTTTTTTCATAGTATTGATAAGTGGTGGTGTTTGTTCGAGGTATAGAAGTATCATTTCCATCATGAGTTTTGGATTTGATTTTGTGCGTTGAATCAGATAATTCATATCTGTACATCGTGCTTTTTGCTTGTTTTTTAATTCAAGTGCCTGTGTTTCTGCAGTAGTATCGGATCCTTGTACAAGGTTTACTATTTTCCGGTACAGTAGCTTTTCATCTACTGGTTTGGCTATATAGTCGTTCATTCCGACCGACTTGCATTTTGCAAGATCAACAGTTGTGACGTCAGCAGTCAGGGCAACAATCGGAATATGTAACTTCATCCTGTTACGGATATATTCGGTGGCCTCGAAGCCATTCATCTCCGGCATTTGAAGATCCATTAAAATCAAGTCGTAAGGTTTCCGTTGGATCATTTCAATGGCAATCTTTCCATTGGCAGCAATATCGCACATGAATCCAAAGTCTTCCAACATCGTAATCATAAGTAGCTGATTAAGTGCTATGTCTTCAGCAACAAGTATTCTTAAGTCTTTTATTTCTGAATCGAGGATTACAGTGTCTGTTTCATTTTCAGCAGCAACATTTGTTTTCAGGAAGCTTAAGACGAAACTAAACGTAGAACCTTCATTTTGTTTGCTTACAACGCTAATGCTGCCTCCCTGGTGTTCAACCAGTTGTTTTACAATAGCAAGACCCAGTCCTGTTCCTCCGAAAAGGCGGGATGTGCCGCTGGTAGCTTGTTGGAAATTTTCGAAGATTTTTTCCAGTTTATTTGGTGCAATTCCTATGCCGGTGTCCTTTACGGCAAATTCTACAAACACTTCGTCTTTGTCCTCCCGGAGTAATCGGGTGCTGACCAGAATTGTTCCTTTTGTGGTGAATTTTACAGCATTACTCAGTAAGTTGAGAATTATCTGGTGCAATCGTAACGGGTCGCCAATCAGTACTTCAGGTATGTTGTTGTCATACTCCCGTTCTAATTTCAGGTTCTTTTCAAGAATTTTTGATTCGAAAATATGAAGCATTGCTGAGATTGAAAGCGTTATTTTAAAAGGTGTTTGTTCAAAAACCATTTTCCCTGCGTCCACCTTAGCCAGATCGAGAATATCATTGATAAGCACAATAAGTGCATCTCCGCTCATTTTAATAGCTGTCAGGTATTCTTTTTGCTTCGGTGATAAGTCAGACTTTAGCAATACCTTAGTAAAACCGATGATGGCATTCATTGGTGTTCTGATCTCATGACTCATATTTGAAAGAAACTGCTGCTTTGCCCTTACGGCATTTTCAGCGGTAATTGTCGCATGTTCAGCTTTGGTTTTCGCATCCTCTGCAATGCCTGTCGAAAGTTCTGCAAATATTTTAGCCTCTGTTAATTCACTCTCAATTCTTTTCTGAGCACTAATGTCTCTGGCAACTACCACTGCTCCCATGACAATTCCGCTGTCGTCTTTATAGACCGACCCATTGAACAGTACCTCAGTTAGCTTTCCATCTCTGATGGTTAATGGATAGTCGGTTACAAACCCATAATCAAACACATCTTTATATACGTCTTTGGCTTTTTGTGGTTCTGTGAAATATTCCGAGAAATCAGTCCCTATCAGCTTGTCTCTTGAAACATCTGTAATGTTAATAGAAGCCTCATTCATGTCTGTGATTTTTCCTTCAGTGTTGATCGTAAATAGGGGGTCAAGGCTGGCTTCAATCAGGCTTCTGGCGTACATTAAGGCTAGTTTCTGTGAGGTTATTGCATGTATAAAGATTATAGCACCTTTGCCTTTTCCGTTGTCCTCATTGAAGGCATATCCACTCAACAACACGTCTGCCATGGTTCCCCTGGCTTGCCGGATTATCAGCGATGAGCTTTTTACTGTCTCCTGCCTAAATAGCTGCCTTATTAGCTCACGGGCTTTGAAAGGGTCAGTGAAATAGCCTGCGAACAAAGTACCGGTTAATTTTTCAGTCGTTAAACCAAGTATATTTGTCATCGCGTGATTCACTTCCTGAATATTCCCTTCCGGGGTGATGATGGCAAGTGGGTCAGGGTGAGTTTCAATTAGAATATTTGAGAAATTGGTATTCATATTTGCGGTGTTCTAGTCTTTTAATTGCAATAGATTTTGTATTATATGTCTTCAATAGGGCTCCTCCTTTTGTCTTTTAGTAATCGGAAATGTGATGGGGTAAGTCCTGTCATTTTTTTAAACTGGTTTGATAAATGGGCTACGCTGCTATAATTCATTTTCCATGCTATCTCTGAAATATTTAATTCGTCATACATGATCAATTCCTTAATTCTTTCAATTTTATGCAGGATGATGAATTGCTCAATGGTAGTTCCTTGTACCTGTGAGAATAAATTGGATAAGTATGTATAATCAAGATTAAGCTTCTGGCTGAGAATAGATGAAAAACTGACCTTGTTGATTTCATCCGAATAATGGACTAATTCAATAATGGCAGTTTTAATTTTCTCAATAATAATGGCTTTTTTGTCATCCATTAACTCCAAACCCGAGATAGCCAAAGATGCGCGTAAATTCGCCCGTTGTTCCGGGGTGATTTCCTCCATGACATCAACTTCTCCTAATTCGACGACGATGAAATGTAGCCCCAGCTTTTGTAATTCAATCTTCACCGCCATCTTACAACGATTGCTTACCATGTATTTGATATACAATTTCAAATAGTACTCCTTTCTGTTAGTGGCTTGAATCTATGTCTGTTAAATATTGTCTGTGTTACGTATAGTTATACAGGTTATCGTTAATTGTGTGACCATATCAGGTCGCCAAATCATTAAGAGTAGTTTAACTCTTTTTTCTGGATTGAAAAGGCTTACCCTGTTCTTTCTTGGTTATTAACTCTTGCTATTATTCTGATCCTGAAGGTATAGAACTAAAACGCTCCCGAAGGGTGCTTGCATTTTTGGTTTAAAGTCTCCATCATTTACTCCCGGGCGACCTGTTATTCGTAGCCGCTTTTAATAACTGTTGAAATCATTTTAAACCGTTCATTCGCCTTGATTGTATTCGGTGCATGAGCAGGTATGATGATGGATTGACCTGTATTCAGCAGATAAGAAATGCCATCAATGATGATTTCCGCCCGGCCGTCGATGATCTGAACAAAGGATTCAAAGGGGATAGTTTTCTCCGGGAATCCTTCGCCCGCATCAATGGAGACGGCACTGATGTTTCCTGTCGTTTTTTTTATGATTGTCTTTATAACGATGGAATTAGGTATGTATTCGATTATTTCGACAACAATAAATTTGTTTGATTTTTCAAGCTCAGTGCCATTCATTTTATATTTTATTAATCATTATGGTGAACGAACAAATTAGTGAAATGCAAGACCTACAGTCGATACTCCTCCTGAAAAGTCCAGAAATAATCCGATACTTTTGCTTAAGTGGTATTCTACACCGGCATGTACATCAAAGAACATTGAAGGTGCTTTGTCGTAGTCGTTTCTATTACCGTAATAATCATCATCCCATGATGATTTAACGATGGCAAATCCTAATGATCCGGCCAGATAGAAGTCCCAATCCTGATTAGCTTTCAATAACTGATCGAAATAAAATGTTCCTTTTGCGCCAATCGGGATAACAGTTTCACGGTAGGCATTGTATTTATAGGTATAGAATGTTATGAAGGGAGCAACTGTAAACGACTTTGCTACATCAAATTCATAGTTGAGATGGAAGACGGGTAACGATTGGTTTGTGTAGCCGTAATAGCCTGAGTAACCACCGATGCCTATTCCAACGTTCAGGGTTTTGCCAAATCGCTCCTGTGCAGTGGCACTGATTGTAAACAGTACAAAGAATGACAGAACAGCAAATATCAGTTTTTTCATGATTTAAAATTTAATTATGCAGGTATTTATACCTGAACAAAGGTCAGTTCTATTGCCCCTTTATCCCTTACACAATTGTTTAAATCATTTACATGATTCACACTTTATCCAGTGTGTTTCTGCGTTTTTCCTTAAGTTGTTTAAAATACGTTGGTGTTAAGCCGGTAACTTTTTTAAATTGGTACGATAAATGAGCTACACTACTATAGTTTAGAAGGTAGGATATCTCTGTCAGGCTGAGTTCGTTGTAAATAAGTAGTTCCTTTACCCGTTCAATTTTGTGAGCAATGATATAATGCTCAATAGTTACGCCAGTCACTTCTGAAAAGAGATTGGACAGATAAGTGTAGTCGTAATCGAGGGTTGAACTCAGGTAGTCAGAGAAATTGGTTTTGGGTGGGTTGTCGGAATAATGAACCATTTCAATGATTACATTTTTAATTCGTTCTATCAGAATGGCTTTTTTGTCTTCCATCAGTTCCAATCCTGATTTTTTTAATGCCCCTGCTAACTGTACCCGCTGTAAATCACTGATATTCTCCATAATTTCAACCTCTCCCAAGTCAATTTTATGATAATGAAGATTTAGTTTTTCTAACTCAGACTTCAAGATCATTTTGCACCGGATGCTGACCATATACTTTATATAGAGTTTCATGATGGTAGTAAGTCCAAATATAACACTTTTGGGGCAGTTTTGTATGGTGTGTTGACACGTTTCCCGTGATAATACTTGCCTTGATTGTCCGAAAGCGAGTGTTCCCGTGCATTATACAGTTATAGTTTTTTTGATCTGCCATGCTTTAACTGCATTTTCCTGCTTCTACATCAGTATTGGATATGATCTCACCAAAAAGGAGGTATTTTTCTGAAGGATAAGGTCAATAATTAAAGAAGATTTTCATTACCTAAAACTTTTTTTTGGTCATGGTGTTGTTTAGGTAATTTCTAAATAACGGAGCCTTTCACATGAATATTAAAAAGTTGACCCTGCTGATTATGGTTGTCCTGCCGCTGTGCTGTCTTTATGGGCAAAACAATTTTGATCCTGCTAAATTCTCAGCCGATGGTCAGGTTGGGATTTTTGAGCATCTCGATCAATATATTCCCGATGACATTATACTTATAGACCAGGATTCAAATCTGGTAAACCTGAAATCGCTTATCGATAAGCCTACAGTGCTGTCGTTTGTCTATTACAACTGCCCGGGTTTGTGCAGCCCTCTGCTGGATGGACTGGCTGAAGTAATCGACCGGTCGGATATGGTGCTTGGGAAAGACTTTCAGGTGATTACAATTAGTTTTAACCCGGCCGATCATCCAACTCTTGGTCGAAAGAAGAAAGTCAATTATGTGCAGCAAATCCATAAGCCTGTTGATACCCGCCAATGGATGTGGTTCACGGCCGATAGCCTGAACATCTCCAGAGCCACAGCGACTGCCGGATTTCGCTACCTGAAGAATGGGAATGACTTCGCCCATGCTGCTGCCATACTCGTTATTAGTCCGCATGGAAAGATTACCCGCTACCTGCACGGAACCTACTTCCTGCCATTTGACCTGAAAATGGCTGTCACAGAAGCTAAAGCTGAGCGCAGTGGTCCTACAATCAGCAAGGTGCTGAAATTCTGTTTCAGCTACGATGCCAAAGGGAAAAAGTACGTTTTTAACATCACGAAGGTAACCGGTACAGTTATACTTTCGGGGGCAGCTGTTCTTTTCCTGGTGCTTTCGTTGAAACCAAAGCGTAAAAAGAAGTCTGAAAACCAAAATGCTTAAAATAATATGACAAATACACAAAAGCATACAGATTTTTATGACAATGAAGGAAAGCCGGCCTGGAAAGCATGGCTGACCACTACTGATCATAAACGGATTGGATTGCTCTATTTCTACAGCCTCACTGTTTTTTTTCTGGTAGGCGTATTGCTTGGATTAATGATGCGTTTTGAACTGATCAGTCCGGGAAAAGATCTTGTTGAGGCGCAGACCTATAACGGCTTGTTTACGCTACATGGAGTAATAATGATTTTCTTATTTGTAATCCCGGGTATTCCTGCTGTCTTTGGTAATCTTACGCTACCGCTGTTATTAGGCGCCCGTGATGTCGCTTTCCCCAAACTGAACCTGCTTTCATGGTATTTGTATATCGGCGGTGCCATTCTCGCTTTAAGTACCCTGCTAGTCGGAGACGGGCCTCCGGATACTGGTTGGACCTTTTATGCCCCGTATAGCGTTAAAACCGGAACCAATGTTTCTATGGCCGTCCTGTCTGCCTTTATACTTGGTTTTTCATCTATTCTTACAGGACTGAATTTCTTAACAACCATTCACCGGATGCGTTGTCCCGGGATGACATGGTTCCGCATGCCGTTGTTTGCCTGGGCTTTATATGCCACATCATGGATTCAGTTGCTGGCAACCCCTGTTGTAGGTATTACCTTGCTGATGATTGTTGTTGAGCGTTGGCTTGGCATCGGATTGTTTGATCCGGTTCTTGGAGGCGACCCGGTACTGTACCAGCATCTGTTCTGGATATACTCTCATCCTGCTGTCTATATCATGATTTTACCAGGCATGGGGGTTATATCCGAGATTATCCCGACTTTCTCGCGCAGGCGTATCTTCGGGTACAAGGCGATTGCCTATGCCAGCCTGGCTATCGCCTTCATCGGTTATTTTGTATGGGGGCACCACATGTTCACTGCGGGTATGAGTGGTCCTGCCCGTATTATCTTTAGCGTTCTTACTTTCCTTGTCGCCATTCCCAGTGCAATCAAAGTGTTTAACTGGCTGGCAACCATGTATAACGGTTCGATAGATCTGAAGCCACCGATGCTCTATGCTCTCGGTTTTATCTTCCTGTTTCTCATTGGTGGACTTAGCGGACTCGTTGTTGGGGCCTTGGCTACTGATGTACATCTTCACGACACCTACTTCGTGGTAGGGCATTTTCACTATGTAATGTTTGGGGGAACGGGTTTTGCCTTTTTTGCTGCCCTGCATTATTGGTTCCCCAAGATTTTCGGACGTATGTATAATATCAAACATGCTACCCGGGCTTTCTGGTTGCTCTTTACCGGCTTCAATGTGCTGTATTTTCCTATGCTCGTGTTGGGGATCATGGGTATGCCACGACGATATTACGATTATCTGCCCCAATTCCAGATTCCGAATGTGATCTCAACAGTTGGCTCCTGGATTACCGTGGCCGGCCTGATCTACATGATTGTGGTAATCGTGAAAGGCATTCGGAATGGAGAGAAGGCCGCCGCAAACCCGTGGAATGGCCTTACGCTCGATTGGCAGACCGACAGCCCTCCAACCAAAGAGAATTTTGACGTCATTCCAACTGTAACCGAGCGCCCTTATGAGTACAAATAATACCACTACGGATAATACTACTACGGCAGTCAATCATGATCATCGTGATGATGCCGGCCGCAAGATGGGGATGTGGCTGTTTCTGTTTACCGAACTACTTCTTTTTGGCGGCCTGTTTCTGGTGTATTCCATCTACCGTTTCATGAACCCGGCAGATTTTAGCAATGGCTCTCATCATCTGGATGTATTTATGGGCGCACTCAATACCATGGTGCTTATTACCAGCAGTCTGACTGTAGCGCTCAGCATTACTGCCATCCAGAAAGGCAATTCAAAACTGGCCTTACGACTGTTGGCTTTAACCATCCTGCTGGCTATCTTTTTTTTAGTCAACAAGTATTTTGAATGGGGGCACAAGATTCACTATGATCTTTATCCCGGAACCGCTCTTTTCAAAGCCTTACCCCCGGGTGAGGGATTGTTCTATGTACTCTATTACTTCATGACAGGATTGCATATGATTCATGTGATCGTCGGTGCCGTCATTCTTGCTGTCATGGGCAAGTATATCAGGGAGGGTTCGATTAACAGCAGCAATTATGTTTTGCTTGAAAATGGAGGCCTATACTGGCATCTGGTCGACCTGATCTGGATTTTCCTGTTCCCTTTACTTTATCTCATTCACTAAAAAAGCATAGCCAACATGGTAGAACAAAAACCTCATATCGTAGAGTACCTGACAAATATTTACGTATGGATCGCATTAGCCACTCTCACTATCATCACCATCTGGGTGTCGGAATTCGACCTGAAGTTGCTTACAGTTACCGTTGCATTAGGCGTTGCCTCCATCAAAGCTACACTGGTGCTGATGTACTTCATGCACCTGCGGTTCGACAGCAAGATACTTACAATCATGGTTTTAGTTACTATGATCGTTTTTTTGAGTTTAATAGTTTTTACTTTTTTTGATTACTCTTACAGAAGCTAAGGTATGAACACAGGAGCGTCAACATTTACCCAGGGTGTCGATACTGCATTTATCGTCATTCTCTCCATTTCGGTCTTATTTCTGGTTGGAATCACCACTGCCATGATTTGGTTTGTGATTAAGTATAATCGAAAAAGAAATCCCAAGCCTAAAGATGTGAAGGATAATACCCGCCTGGAAGTTATCTGGACTGTTATTCCCACGCTATTGGTACTTGTCATGTTTTACTTTGGCTGGATCGGCTATAAACCCATGCGGAATGTGCCCAACGGGGCTATTGAAGTGAAGGCTACCGGACGTATGTGGAGTTGGCAATTTGATTATCAAAATGGAAAACAAAGTAATATACTTGTAGTGCCTTTAGGCAAACCGGTAAAGCTTAACCTGTATTCACCCGATGTGCTTCACAGCCTGTATATCCCTGCTTTCCGCATCAAGGAGGATGTCGTTCCCGGACTCAACAACTATATGTGGTTTCAGGCCGAAAGAGAAGGGGAGTTTGATATCCTTTGCGCCGAATACTGCGGTGTTCAGCATTCCTATATGCTGAGCAAGGTAAAAATTGTCCCTGAGGAAGAGTTTCTCACATGGTTCAATACGACTGAAACTGTTTTAGATACGCTTGAGTCGGTTGGTCTTCAGGTATTGAAGAAGAATGGCTGTGTTGCGTGCCATTCGCAGGATGGATCCAAAATAGTTGGCCCGACTTTTAAAGGGTTGTTTGGTTCTCAGCGGAAGGTAACCGATTTGCAGGGAAATGTTAAGACCGTAACTGCTGATGAGCTTTATGTCGAAAGAAGTATCTATGAACCCAATGCGGAGGTCGTTGAGGGCTACAATAAGAACCTGATGGTTTCCTATAAGGAACAGATATCCCCTGATGAAATAAAAGAGATTGTTAATTATCTGAAGAGCCTCAATGAGAAGAAATAAGTTGCTCAATGCAATAGGAATCGTTGCTGAACTTGGCAAGGTTCGCATTACTATTGCTGTTTCGCTCAGTACTATTCTTGGGTACGTTTTATTCCGTGGCGGATTTGATGCCGGAATCTGGCTCCCGACACTTGGTATTTTCTTGCTGGCCATGGCCTCCTCTGCTATCAATCATTTTCAGGAACGGGAATGGGATGCCATGATGGATCGTACACGCAACAGGCCGATCCCCTCGGGTCGTATCTCTCCTCGTGGGGCTTTGCTGGTGGCCTTTGCAATGGCGTTTGCCGGTTCACTCATCTTGTGGTCGGCTTCGGGATTTTTAGCCATGCAACTTGGGCTGCTGGCGCTACTCTGGTATAATGTTATCTACACTCCGTTAAAGAGAAAAACCCCTTTTGCTGTTGTACCGGGTTCTGTCATCGGTGCTATCCCTCCCATGGTGGGGTGGGTTGCCGCAGGTGGTGAACTAAACGATCCCGGAATCCTTATGGTGGCCTTCTTCTTCTTTATCTGGCAGATTCCGCATTTTTGGCTGCTGTTGCTAAAACTGGGACCGCAATATCAACAGGCAGGCTTCCCGACACTAACCACACTCTATACGCCACATCAGTTGCGTAAAATAACCTTTGTTTGGACAGTAACCATGGTCATCTCGTGTCTGTTTATCCCCGTATTTGGAGGAATGCACACCAATACCGGGCGTATTCTGTTGCTTGTGGGATCTGTTGCCCTGATGCTGCTGTTCGTCAGGCTGCTTCGGCTGAAGAGCGAACAGACATACGACAAACGGTATTTTATTTATATCAACTCCTATCTTTTATTGGTGATGGTAATATTGGCTGTTGATGCAGTTGTAATATGAGTCATGACTGTCTTGATATATTGACCCGGTAGCTCTGTCATGCAATAGTATGGTTCTGCAAATTAATTGACAAGCTTAATCCGGGGAAAATCAACAATTTTCAACTATTAGAATCTGACGACTTTCGATCTCAGTTAACGGGTGAAGTTTTTTCCTATAAACTGTAATGCCGGAATGATCCCTTCGCACCAATATTCCCATGTATGTGCCCCGTTTCTGACGCGGTATTCATGGGCTATCTTTCTTTCACGTAAGATCATGCAAAGCAGGGTACTACCGTCAGCCAGGTAATCATCATCACCACAATCAATATACCAGTGCACTGAGGTGAGGCTGTTTTTATCTGTTGCTGTGGCTAATTTAAGTACGCTGTAATGGTCCCACCATTCAGGCAATGAATCGTTTTTCAGTGGCCCGAATATTGTATTGTAGCACCATACATCGTTTTGAAGACGCTTCTTCATTTCGCTATCTGATATTATTGCAGGGCTCAGAGCGGCAACAGAAGCGAACAGATCGGGATGCCTCATGGCGAGCGTAAGAGCACCGTAGCCCCCCATTGATAATCCTGCAATTGCCCTGAATTCTTTAGCCCTTCCGATATGGTATTCTTTCTCGATGGTTGGGAGGAATTCATTAACCAGCATGTCTTCATAACGGGCCTTCCCGTTAAAATCGTTAATATACCATGAGCTGTCGCCATCAGGCATTACAATAATCATTGGAGGAATCAGTCCGTCGCGTATTGCTTTATCTGCAAGTTGGTCAATCTGTCCGTATTGTACCCAGTCTGTTTCATTTCCTGTAAAGCCATGCAACAGGTAAACCACCGGGTAAAATCGGGAAGATGTAGGGTAATCGGGCGGGAGATATACAGTGTACTTCACCTTGTGCCGGAGTATTTTGCTCTCTATGGCCTCTCCTTCTTTTACTTCTCCGGATGTCTGCCCTGACATTGGAAGAATGATACTCAATAACAACAATGTTGTTGAAAATAATCTTTTCAGCATTTTAATAAATGGTTACAAAGTGAGTGGTAAATATTGATCCTAAACCTGTTTGTCTATTCTTCGCATAGAAGGGTTTCAAAAATGACGAAATCTTCACATGCCGATTGTTGGCCTTTCAAACAGATCGGTGCGGTGTCGTGGTTATTGCCTCTGGTATCGGGGATAAATGGTTGTTTCATGAGCAATGTAGAGCGATTACAATAAGGGAACGTAGGTAACCTGACGGTTCTCAGGGCAGCGGGTCTTCCTCTGTGATCGCCTCAGCAAATTTAATCAAATTGCATCATTGGTTGCTCTTTGCTATATTTGTCGGTTAATATGAATATGATCAGGTAAGAAACACCGAACAGTCTGTTCGATACTGAACGGTCTTAAAAGCAAACCGGACATCATGATTATTGTCTTCGTTGGTAAAGTATTTTAATATAGCAACATACATTCATGGCATGAGGTTTGAGAAGCGCTCGGTTTCCATTTCCCGGTTATACATGACTAATCATTCAATCCATGATCAAAGAATTATCGTCCCATCTTCCGGCTGTCAAGTCTGCCGGTTTGTTGCTGTTGCTGATTCCTGTAATGGCATTTAATTCACTTAACAGCTTCGCGCAGGAGAATATCCATGGCTTCAGGCTGATTGAAAAACGTTTTGTAAAAGAGGTTAATGCCAACTGCCTCTATTATGAACACATCAAGAGTGGTGCCCGCCTGATGAAAATTGAGGCCGATGATGAAAACAAGACATTTGGCATCACCTTTAAAACGGTTCCTTCTTCCGACAATGGCGTTGCCCATATTATGGAGCATTCGGTTTTAAACGGCTCGGTTAATTTTCCTGCCAAGAGCCCGTTCGACATTCTCTCAAAGGGTTCGCTTAAGACCTTTCTGAATGCCATGACCGGCCGCGATGCCACTGCCTATCCGGTTGCCAGCATGAATGAGAAAGATTACTTCAACCTCATGAATGTCTATCTCGATGCAGTGTTTTTCCCGATGCTGTACACCGATCCCCGTATCCTGAAACAGGAGGGGTGGCATTACGAACTTACCGATAAGGAATCACCTGTAGTATATAAGGGAGTAGTTTATAATGAGATGAAAGGCGCCTACTCAAATCCTCAGCGGGAAGTCCGCTACCAGCTGCTGAAAAATCTGTTTCCTGACAATGTATATGGCTGGGAATCGGGTGGATTGCCTTCTGCAATTCCTACACTTACCCAGGAAGAGTTTGTAGCTTTCCATAAGAAGTTCTATCACCCTGAAAACAGCTATATCTTCCTGTATGGAAATGCCCCGACTGATAAAGAGCTTGAATTTATTGATAAAAACTATCTCTCGAAATTTACCCGGGGAGGATTCAGGGCCAACATTGAAGATCAGGCTGCTTTTAAAGCTCCTAAGGAAGTAACATCGACTTACCCTGTATTAGAGGGGGAAACCAAAGGCAAGACCTTTCTTTCAAAGTCGTTTGTTATTGGCCATAATACCGATTATACACTATCGATGGCTCTTGATATCCTGGCCGAAGTGCTGGTAAACCAGGAGTCCGCACCGCTCAGGCTTGCATTCCAGAAGGCTGGTATCGGAAAAGATGTATACGCGAGCGTGAGCAATTATAAACAGAATGTCTTTACAATTACTGTTTTGAATGCTGAACCTTCCGATAAGGAGAAGTTTGCTTCTATCGTGATGGATGGACTTAAATCGCTGGTCGACAATGGTGTTGATAAATCTGAAGTGGAGGGGGTATTGAGCCGCCTCGAGTTTAGTTTACGCGAAGGCAACAGTGCCCAGAAGGGGATTAATTACATGAATCAGAACATTAGCGGCTGGTTCTTTGACAATGATCCTTTCTCCGGACTTGAATATGAAAAAATGCTTTCGTCGCTCAAAGAGGCTCTTAAAAAGAATTATCTGGAGAAGATTATACAAGACGGGATGCTGACCAACCCGCATGCCTTACTCCTGGTTGTGAAGCCTCAGGAAGGATTGGATGCCGAAAGAAACGCAGCTAATGTAAAGGCTCTGGCCGATTATAAGGCTTCTCTTTCTCCGGAAGAAACCGACAAGATGATTGCCGATACCAAAAGCCTTATCGAATACCAGAATGCTGAAGACTCTCCTGAAGCCGTCGCAACCATACCCATGCTCTCCTTGAGTGATATCAGCCCAAAAGCAGCTTTCTACGATTGCGGGGTTATGGATGTAAAGAAGACTCCTGTGCTTTACAGAAAGGAATTTACCAACGGTATTCTCTATACACGTTTACTGTTTGATATGCGTACACTGACAGAGCAGCAACTGCCTTATGCTGCCTTGCTGTCTGACCTCCTTGGCGCTATGAGCACTAAAAATTATTCATACGGAAAGCTGAACCATGCCTTCAATGTAAATACCGGCGGATTCTATACTTCCATCCAGACCTACACTCCCGATTTTGATGATAATAATCTGAGGCCGAAGTTTTGCATCACTACCAAAGTGATGAAGGATAAGGCCCCTGCAATGTTCGAACTAACCGGTGAGGTGTTGTTGAGAAGCCTCATGGATGATACTGCCCGGTTACATGAACTGATAAGCCGTCGCTGTTCGCAGTTACAGTCATCCATGAATCAGGATGGTTTTGATGTTGCAGCTTCCAGATTACCTTCCTATTTCAGCAGGGAAGGGGTTTTCAATCAGATTACTTCCGGGTTGGACTATTACTGGTTTATCACAAAACTCAACGATAATTTCCATGAGGGTGTCAACGACATTACCATGAACCTGAAGGCTGTAGCCGACCAGTTGTTCTCGCGCGATAACCTGATGGTCAACATTACCTGCGAGGAGAAAGATCTGCCGGAGTTCAACAACCGGATGTCTGAATTTGCGCAGCAATTGCCACAGCGTAAGGTTGAATATCAGACATGGAACCTGAAACCTGAAGTGAAGAACGAAGGAATTCTTGCCGCCTCAAAAGTTCAGTACGTGATAGCCGGCTTCAACTTCAGGCAATTGGGTTACAAATGGAATGGGAACATGCGGGTACTGAGCCAGGTAATCTCTTCAGAATGGCTCCATAACCAGATCAGGGTCATTGGCGGAGCGTATGGCGGATACTGCCGCCTGAGCGCCGACGGGACCTTTACATTTAATTCCTATCGCGATCCCGGCCTGAACAAGACCATCGAAACTTACCAGAAGACTGGTGATTTCCTCAAGAACCTGAAAGTGGATGACCTTCGTTTTACACGTTATATCATCGGGACCATCGCTTCCCTTGATATGCCGCTCACGGCCTCTCAACGCGGGACAAGAGCTTTCGATATGTACCTGTTCAACAGGAAACAATCAGATATTCAGGAAGAACGAAATGCAATCCTTCGTACTACTGTTGCCGATATTGTTCCTTATGCCGATATGATTGACAAAATCATGGAGCAGGGAGCCGTCTGTGTATTTGGGAATACCCAGAAAGTAACGGCAGAACAGGAACACCTTAAGAACCTTATCAAAGTTGATATGTAAATATCTGCTTAACCTTGCGTAAAAAGAATAGCCGTAATCGTCAGACTACGGCTATTCTTTTTATCTGCTTCCGCCACGATTCAGGCTTTAGCCCGGAACATCGGGAATTTCTATTTTCAAATTACCAGTGCTCCCCGTGAAGGTTATGTTGAGCATAATCAGGCGCTCTGTTGTTGACTGAGTACCGTTGTCGGTGTATTTCCCGGTTTCCATGTACTCATTTAAGGCCTCATACAGCCTGGTAATTTTGTTTTCCGCGATCTCAATTTTCAGATTGAGCTCCATATCAGAGAACATGTGGAAATCTGTAATAAACCCGTATTGGTTAACGATGCTTTCTATTTGGTGGATAGCAACATGCCTCTCTTTATTACAGTATGCTTTCCAGTAAAAATGTGGTTTATCTTTCATATAGTATCAATAACGGTCTGATAGCAGTAAATTGTGTACTGTGGTAACCCGGTTTGTATCCTGTTTATTGTCGTGATCCGGGCACAACCCGGAACGCTTGAAAACGCGTGCAACCCTGCCGGTGATCACAGGGCGGAAGAGCACGGTGTTACTGTAAACCGGGCGTATTTCCGGGGAAGGTTATGAGGTGTTGGCAGGATAATGCCTCTCCCTTTCTATCCCTGAAAAGACGGGCTGCCAGGCTTGACAAATACTGTGCCAAAAATTACATATAGTTATCTTTCCTTCATATAAAATATACTCCATAATTACTACAGCCATAGGCGATACATAAGAAAAACCTATCTTTGACCTAACTTTGACCCATCTTTGTCCCCTCTCACGTGTATTTTCGACCTGTAAATAACATATAATCAATTGATTAAAAAATGTATTTTTGTGATAGCGTGTTACTAAAAAAGTTTATAAAAAATTGAAAACATCCCGACGAAGAGGAGGATTTAAGTGTAATAATGCACTCATATTTTGGAAAGGATGTCTAATATTTGGAAACGAAAAACATGGGAGCTGATTAAACCAGGATGGGTTAAGGGGAGAGGGGAGTAAATCCTTCACGACTATTTAATATATGTAGAGTTTTCGTTATAAACATTAAAGGATTTTATTAAGCTGGTTAAATCTGTATCCTCTGATAAAAAGTAAATTATAATAAACAATTTATAGCAAAGACTTGATTCTGTTGAAAGATCTACAGATTATAAGGGTGATTTGCCATTTTGATAAAATCAAAAAGTACATCAGAATATGAAAAATTTATATGGGTTTCAGCGGTTTTCAAGCCTTGGTTCAGGTATCGGAGTTTCTACTCATGGGATACAGACACGCTTCGCAATCCCCTACAGGCGCATAGCAGCGACCATTAGGCGTAATGCTAAAATCCTTGCTCCCAAGTTCATCTCTATCAAGAAAAATTTGTTTAAAAGTTTATTTGCAAACCGCAAGAATTTAGATTAATTTTGTTGCTTATAATCAACACAAGAGAAGGTGATAAACAAAGGTATCATAAACGACATTCTAAAAACTCAAGACATTGACATTATTGAGAAACACCTTGTTTATTCATTCATTCAAAGTAATAATCTTGACTTTGAAAAAAGTCCAATTATTAAAGAATTACTAAATGATTTTAAACCTCAGGCAGATGTTTATCTAAAACTATCTGCATTGGAAATAAGTGATTTAAAACAGTTAGAAAATTACTTAGAATTGTTAATTCCAAAAACAGACAGAAAAGTAAATGGTGCATTTTTTACACCAACATATATAGTAGATTATATAATTAGTGAAGTTGCTCCAAAAGAAGAAGATAAATGCCTTGACCCGAGTTGTGGTTGCGGAGCATTTTTAATTGGACTTGCGGAATATTATCAAAAGAATTACTGTAAACCGATAAAAAAAATAATCAAAGAAAATATTTTCGGCTCTGATATACTTGACTACAATATAAATCGCTCGAAAACAATTTTAAGTTTGTTGGGACTTCAAAACAATGAAGTGATTGAAGAATCTGATTTTAATTTATTTAGCCAAGATAGTTTAAAAGCAAACTGGGCTAATAAATATGAAATTGTTGTTGGAAATCCGCCGTATGTAAAATACCAAGATCTGAGCGATGAAAACCGACAATATTTGGCTAATAAATGGCAAACGATTGAATATGGAACATTCAATTTGTATTTTGCTTTTTTTGAGTTAGGATACAAACTATTAGCATCTAACGGGAAACTTGGTTATATAACTCCTAACAATTATTTCACCTCTTTAGCTGGTTTATCACTCCGCCAATATTTTCTAAAGACTAAGTGTTTAACTAGAGTTGTAGATTTTAGGCACAAAAAAGTATTTGATGCCCAAACTTACACAGCAATCACATTTGCTAGTAAAAAGGAGAATGACGCAGTTCTATTTGATAAAATTGGAGATAAGCAAACTTGTCAAGAATTTTTGAAAACGGCAAATGGTTCTCCAAATTATTTGAAACAACTGGATGTAAAAAAGTGGCGGTTGCTTAAAACTGCTGAACAGGACAATATTCGGATAATTGAGAATATTGGTACTCCAATTAAGAATTTATTTAATATCGCTGTTGGAATTGCTACTCTGAAAGATGAAATTTTTTTTGTTGATTCTGCAAATGAAGAAAATGGTTATTTAATTAAAAATACTGAAAAAGGTACCTTTTATATCGAGAGGGAAATAACAAAACCTGTATATAAAATTTCTCAATTCAAAAACCAAAATGATATTGAGCGAAATACATTGAGAATAATTACACCTTATTTTACCGACTTAAAAAATGCATCTCCAATTTCCGAAGAAGAATTTCAAATCAAATATCCCAAGTGTTATGAGTATCTTCTATCAGAAAAGGAAACGTTGGAAACCAGAGATAAAGGGAAAAGTAATTATTCTCCATTTTATGTTTGGGGTAGAACACAAGGAATTACAAGATTCGGTAAAAAAATACTTAATCCAACTTTTAGTAAACATCCACGATTTCTGTTTGTGCCGGAAGAAGATGCTTATTATACCAATGGTTACGGAATTTATTTTGACAAGGATAATTCAAAATCAATGTCTTTATTTGATGATGATACACACGAAATATCAAAAGAAGAAAACATTTTGGTTGCACAAAAAATACTCAACTCCATAGTAATGGACTATTATATTAGTAAAACCAGTGTTTCTATTCAGGGTGGTTTTCCGTGCTATCAAAAGAACTTCATTGAAAAATTTACAATCCCCGATTTTTCAAAAGAAGAAATCGAGTTGCTTAAAAATTTAAATAACAAGGTAGAAATTGATGAATTTCTTATAACAAAATATCAGGTTAATATATTAGCTGGAAATCTTGTAGAATAAATTTGCATTATATCATTTACAAAGTTCGCGTAATCCAAATTGGTCATTGAACAAGCTGAACCAACAGGTAGAAATCCATCTTGGATTAATTCATTAGCTGTATTATAAATTTTAGGTACAGGTCTATCGAAATCCACAATTAACAGACAACACCTTTCATATTTAAACTTTTCATCATTTTTGTTTATTCTCATATTAATTGCTTGAAAATTCTCTATATATTTCCCAATATCAATAGCATTAAAACCAATTACATTCCCATCAATATATTCTTTAACTGGAATTAAATAAACTTCTCCGAGCACCATATTCGGTACTCTAAGATGCAAGTTTAAAGATTCAGCAAAAGTACGTTCATAAAGTGTATCAAAGTTCTTATTAACGCTACTTAGCTGGCTCCTAACATTTATGCTTAAAATGGACTCCGTGAATGTTTCCCCGTAAATATCAATATATCCATTCATTCCAGAATTGACATTCATTGTTGTTGGAGAAATTGGAATATTATCAGGGATTACCGAAATATCTTGAGTTTTAGTTTTAAGAAAACCTGCAATCTTAAGTTCTTTATCTCCTAAAACTCTTGCTCTATTGTATGCAGGTTGATTTGGACTTATCAATCGCTGCAAATAATCAGGACTTGGGTTTATTAAGCTTGGGTGAATATTCGTATCTATTAAATCTGTTTTTACTGCATTATGAATATTCTTAATCAATGCACTTGACCTGATAATATTTCTTCTAGTACCATTTAAAATTGCTGATTCATAAACCTGCTTAATATTGTTAACTGCAGCTTGAATTGTTTTAGGCGTAAATGGTATTCCAGTATGATTTAAAATTTTATTAGCCATTAAATCTATTATTATAAGAATTAATAATTGAATCAGTAAAACTTTCCCACGATAATTCTTCTATACTGGCATCAGAATTTCTTTTAAGCAAACCATCATCATAAAGCTCTTGGTTTGTTCTGTAAATTTTTGCAGGTGATTGTTGAAAATCTACAAGGAGCAAACAAACTCTTTCATATTTGTAATCTTCTCTTTGGTAGTCTGGTCGTCCATTTATTGCTTGGAATGACTTAATGTATTTTTCAACAGCACCAATTCGGTCAATAAAAGCAATTTCATTATTGTCAATTACCGAGGCATCATACTCTTTTACTGGAATCATATAGACTTCACCTAAAACCATTTTTGGGCATCTTACATGCAGGTTCTGAGCTTCGGCAATAGTCCTTTCATAAAGAGTATCGAAATTTTTGGCCAAAGAACTCATTTGACTTCTAACATTGATAGAAATTGTCCTTTCCGTATAGTCTTTACCATAATAGTCAGTTGCTTCACGTAAGATACCTTCTGTCATTATTTCTTCTTCGGGTACTTGCCCTTCAGGAGAAACAGATACATCTTGATACTTTTGTTTAATAAAACCTGCTAGTTTTAATTCGGGTGTAGTTTCGCCGAGTGGTGGGTATATTCTTGCAGGTGAAATTCCTTTTCGAATTAAATCTGCCTTAACTGCTTCGTGAATGTTATTAATCGGTCTTGATGACCTAATCATTGCCTCTTTGGCTTTGATTCCACCTTGGAGAATTGAAGTCTCAATTAATTCTTTGAAATTATCAACTGCCCGTTGAATTGTTATCAAATTTGCCATTATTAAAAAATTCCTTAATGGTAACACCAAGTGCAGTCGATACTTTTTCAATGTTTACAATGGAAATATTTCTTTGACCGTTTTCAACACTTGCAATATAACTTCTATCTATATCAGCAGAATATGCTAAATCCTTTTGAGACATATTTTTCTGTTCTCTAAGTTCTTTAATTCTTATACCGATTTTAGATTTTACATCCATATTGCAAAGATTTATAAATGTAGACTATAAGCCAAAGACTATAAGTAACACTCGCGACTTTTTTTTAAATAATTGGGGTTATATTAGATAACTGAAATAGTACATACACCTAACAATCTGTAAAGGTCATAGCCAGTTCTATGTATAGTTGTAGATATTTTCACATAGTTACTTTATCTCGGTTTGGTAGAAACCAGTCCGTAATCGGCTACGTCACAAATAGTTTTCTGTCAGACACATGCGGAGAAGACCATTCAACCAGAACGCTTGGCTGGTTAAATGATAAGTAATAGACAATATCTAAAGCGAGAGTGTTCCAGCCTGTCCCACAACGTCACTTTGCTACCACATACTTGCTCGCCAACACTTTAATAATTTCATCGAAGCGTGATTTGTTGAAAATGAGTTAATTATTAAATAGTTCAAAAATTTCTTAAAGATACTATATGCAAGTAGTATCTTTGTTTGATGTATTACAGGAGAAAGATATTATTGGCTTTATTAGACCAATTTGGTGGAAGGCTTGACAAAATTAGCTTACAGAAGTTGTTGTTCCTTTTTGTAAGGCAACAAGAGAGTGTGGTATTTCATTTTGTACCATATAGATTCGGTTGCTTTTCTTTTCAAGCAAATGCTGATTTGAAGACATTAACTAAATATGACCAGGTCAAAGAAACTGATGAGAGCTGGGAGAAAACTGATGAAAATGACTATTATTTACAATTGAAAGCAAATGATAAAGTTGCTTTAAGGTTTATTAAGTCACAATATGGAAATTTGAGCAGTGATGAGTTGATAACCTTAACATACATTAATTACCCCTACTTTGCTATTAATAGTACTATTGCAGAAAGATTCCTAACGAAGGATGAATTAAAAAAAGTTGAAAGTCAACGACCTCGTAAAGATGAGACTGTGTTATTCACAATTGGTTATGAAGGTATTACGTTGGAGCAATATATTAATAAATTGATTGTTAATGACATCAAAGTTCTTTGCGATGTTCGTAAGAATCCGTTTAGTATGAAATTTGGCTTTAGTAAAAATCAACTTATAAAAGCTTGTCAGGGAGTTAATGTAGAATATAGACATATACCTGGAGTTGGAATTGAAAATGATAAAAGACAAGCATTAAATACTCAAGCTGATTATGATAGACTTTTTGTGTACTATAAAGAAAGTATTTTGCCAAACAAGCTTGACGAACAAAAAGAATTGCTTGAATTATTAAGTAGTAAAAAGCGTATTGCTCTAACCTGTTTCGAGGCAAATATTTACCAATGTCACAGAAAGCATTTAGCAGAAGCTCTTGGATCGTTTGATGATAATAAATTTGAAATCAGACATATTTAATGGCAAAAACCAAAGTACTCATCACAGTTAAAACATATCCGGCGATTTCTAAGAAATATGAAGAATTGGTTTGTACTGCTGGATTTCTTGAGGATGGTACCTGGATTAGGATTTATCCTATTCAATTTCGGAAAAAAGCATATAGCCAGCAATACTCCAAATATGAATGGATAGAATTAGATTTAGTAAAAAATGAAAGTGATTTTCGGCCCGAGAGTTACAGACCTGTTTCTCATGAGACACCAATCGGGAAAGTTGGAGAAATTAAACCAGATGGAGACATATGGGAAGAGAGAAGGAAAATAGTATTAAAAAAGGTTCACACTAATCTCAATAAACTAATAGAAGAAGCAAAAGACAAAAATATTTGCACCTCGCTAGCTGTATTTAAACCTTCAGAAATTCTGGATTTTGTTTACGAGGAAGAAAAGGAACGAGAATGGCCATCAGATAAACTTGCTCAATTTCAACAACTTCATCTATTTGAAGCAGATAAAAACAATAACTTTGAAGTAGTAAAAAAGTTACCATACAAATTTAGTTATGTTTTCAAATCTGATGATGGAGTGAAGAGAAAGATAATGATTGAAGATTGGGAGACGGGTCAATTATACTGGAACAACCTTCGAAGACATGATGGTGATGAGGTAAAAGCTTGTCATGATGTTAGGAAAAAATACTTTGATAATTTTGCAAAAACAAAGGATTTGCATTTTTTCTTAGGAACAACTAAACAACATCACTTTATAGGTAGAAATCCATTCGTAATTATTGGGACTTTTCATCCAAAGCCAATTTCTCAATATAGGTTGTTCTAAATTCCCAACGCGTACCGTCTCTTCGCTGCAAGGCACTTTGGTAAATCCCACAAAGCCACCTCTACAACCAAATATAGCCGAAGAGCCTTTTCACCCGTCCCGCTACAACGATGGATTGAAAGACTGCACAAACAAGATATATAAACTGATTGAAAATAAAAACTGCCAGTACCTAATAAATAGGACTTTGAGCGGCCTGCAATACCCGGCGAGGAGTACAGGTTGAACTACACCCCTTAACAGGCTATGAACTTACCGGCAGTTATTGAAATAGTTCAAATGAAAATAGGCTGTCGTGGTTGGAGGTATTACTGAATTTAAGGTAACTAAAGCTTTCTGATTCTGATAGAATAGTGTTGTAAATGAATGTTTTTGACCTTTTTGAGTGACCTGAAGGTTTAGTTTTCCCTCTCCTCAAAAACCAGGCAGCATTTTAGAAAGGGATTAAGCAATTGTAAGGCCTGTTCAGCAAGCGTAAAACCCGATTTCTTTTTCTTTTCTGTGTTTTTTCTGGGAATAATATCTAAATAATGAAAAGAATCAGGTATTTTCGAAAAGTTATCCTGCGCTGGTGGGATTTAGTTTAACACATTGTGTAAGTAATGGCAGGCGATGTAGTAAATATCAAGGTTTGTAGTCCGCTTAAACTTCTAAACGGTTTGATAGGTTTAAGGTCCGCCATTGCCTAATTTGCATACACTCATCGATGGTGCCAATAATAACTGAAACGCAACCTACATTTAATAAACGATAAAAAATGAAAAAGACCGGATTATTACTAATCGGATTGATAATTGCAATCCTCTCAAATGGACAAACCATTAAAATTCAGGGAGGAACATCAGTTTCCAAACTTGATTGGCAGATGAAGGGAATGATTACTAATTCCTTTTACAATGAAACAATGATTGGGTATTCAATCTTTGCCGGAGTAGATTACCTTGATAAGCAATATTATAACTTATCAACAAACATTGGGATGATCAGAAAAGGGGGCAAAGGTGAGATTGCGCTCGTTGACCAATATGGAGAGTTAACCGGCCAGACAATTACTGAAAAGCCGACTTTGGATTATTTGTCAATTAATACCATGATTGAATTGAAATACAGGATTAAAGAGACGGTTACACCATTTATAAGTTTTGGCCCTCGTTTTGATTATTTAGTGAGTCATAGCAGTCATTTGTACAGTCTTGAAGATATCGATGAATTAAAAAGTATTTCGGTTGGATTAATATTTGGTGGAGGATTGAAATACGACATTTCAAATCTTCAATTCGGATTACGGGCTGATTACTATTTGGATTTCACAAAAATTGCTGATTGGTCGATCGAAAGTACCGGAAACAATGGAGAGGTGACAGTAAATACTTTTACATTAAATTTGACAATTGGATACAGATTAAAATAATTACGGGCGCCAATGCACAATATAGCCAATAAGGGCTTTTATGGTATGCGAAACTCATGATTGTCTTCAAACTTAGCGTATCATGATAGTATCGCTCTCCGCAATCACTCTCTGGTCATATTGCTACCATTAGTGATAATTTCAAAATACAATAAATCAATGGAATACAACTGGGCGGAAATATTTAAAAACAAGACAGACAGAGAACTGTATAATATTTATCTTGGACGAACTTCATTAAATTCAGAGCAAAAAGACTTTGCCCGAATAGAACTTGAAAAGAGAAACTTTGACTTTACTAACCTCGACAGACAGAGAAAAAAATGGGAACTCGAGAATTTGATTGAAGAAGAGAAATCTTACAGCAAGCTGTTGTTTAGAAGTTATCGTTCATCGGAATATTTGATTATGGGTATTGTCGGGTTGGTTATTACAGCTATAACTCTTTTTTTTATCATTGACCAATACTTTGTTGACCACAAACCGATTGCAGATATTACAGGTATGTTTTTGCCTTTTATAGTGAGCTTAATTATAACAGCTAATGGTTTTTTACAATATAAATTGAAAAGTTCTAAAGAAAAGTCCCGCGAGGAAAGACTTAAAGAATTGATTAACGAATTATAGAAATTTCTGCTAATTACCAGGTTGTGCAATCCTTTTTGTAAAATAATTGCAATGATTGGCTTAAAACCTACCTGTTTTCAGATACAGTAAATAATTTTTCAATATCCTTTACCAGATATTCCAATGGCGTTCTCTCATTTTTAGGTATGTTCCTGTTATCGGCATTGATCACGATTACCAGATTCAATGCAGGAATAATGTCGATAATCTGCCCACCATTACCCGGAATGAACCAGGAATTATAACCTGACTCTGTCTTGACCATTTGCCATTGGTAACAACTGTAAAAGGGGTGCCTGATTTCTATGAAGGGATCGAATGTCTGTTCAATCCAATCAGCCGGTACAATCTCGGCTCCGTTCCATTTACCTTTATTGAGATGCAACAATCCGTATTTGGCAATATCCCGGGGTTTCAGTTTAAGTCCTCCTCCTGTTTCATAGATACCGTTTTTAGAGAACCAGTCATACTTGTCGATATTTAGAGGTTTAAACAGGTTCTCTTCTGCAAATTGCGCGATGTCCTGTCCTGTTGATCTTTTGATGATTTCGCCAAGTATTATGCTGTTCGGGCCGCAATAGACGTATTCCGTACCTGGCATGGTGTCCATGTTAAGCGACAGGGAAGCATTTAGCCAATTGTCTGATTGGTCTGTCCTGACTCCCATGTTATCCGGATCATCAAAAGGGAGCGATAATTCATCCCATTTAAACCCTGATGTCATGGTTAATAAGTGCTGAATGGTTATAAGTCGCTTCAGAGAATCTTTCTCGATAGCTTCAAATTCCGGAAAGTAGTCAGACATCTTTTGGTTGACATCTTTGATTTTTCCCTGAGCGATGGCAATACCTGTCAGAACTGCATTGAAGCTTTTGGTATTTGATGCAAGAAAATGTAACTGATCTTTATCCCTGCCGTTGTAGTATTGTTCAACCACAAGATCGTTATCTGCAATAATCAGTAAATCATGAATGTTCCCGTATTTCCCTTCGCAAATGTCCTTATTTATGCTGTCGAACAGAGATACATTAAAGTGATGTGCTTCCAGTGTTGATACAGTCAATCCATCAGACAGGTCAACAGGGGCCTGGTAGGAACAGTCATGGCTGGTTTGGCAACTGAGCATGCTGATTAATGAGAATAATAATAGTATCCTTTTCATCGGTTCTTATGGAGTTTGGAGGTTAGTCAATTTGGGTAGCTTTAATATCAGTCCTCATGGTCATTTACACTATTCCTGAATCAGAGGAGGAGATAATCTATACAAAAAGGGAAGAGTTGATTTTTATCTGGTTGAATTATTCAGGGATCTAAACAACTTTATCAGGTATAGAGGCAAAGTTAAGTTATTTTCAATTTTATCAGTAACGTATCGATGTTGTTTTGATAATTAGGGTAAATATGAAAAGAAACGCCCATGCTCATTATGAGCATGGGCGTTTCTTTTGAGGACAAAATGATTGTATTGCCTGCTTTAGTTAAAAGTGATAAACTTTTCTTTATCTGTCTGGCAGAAGGCACATTTGGCATCAACACCTGCAATATCATAGGTGTTGCCACAAGTGGGGCAAACGGCATAGCCAACTGGTAGATTTCTTTCTGACCCTGTGTTTAAGGCAGCCAGCGCAGCAGTATAGAAATCATTGTGCTTCTTTTCTGTATCAAATGCCCAGGTAAATGATTTTTCAGCTTTTTCAACTTTCTCGGCTTTTGCATCTGCCAGAAACTGAGGGTACATTGTTGATACTTCGTAAGATTCCCCGGTTATTGCTGCCTGAAGATTCTCGGCAGTCGTCTTTACTTCAAATTCAGGGGTAAAGTCTTCCATGGTTTCGCCTAATTCGTCCAATACTTTTTTATGATTTGCGGCGTGAATGGATTCCGCTTTTGAGGCGGCATCAAAAAGTTTAGCAATCGTATCAAAACCTTCCTCTCTTGCTTTCTGGGCAAAGGCTTCGTACTTCTTGCCTGCTGTTGTTTCGCCAATGATACCGTCCTTGAGGTTTTGGATGGTTTTAACCGGCTTTGGTTGATTGCAACCCGTAAAAGCTATCAAACTTGTGATAACTAACACAAAAATTAAATTTACTGATTTCATTTTTATTTAGATTTATTAAAGTGGCATCATGTAGTTATAAACCAAGGTACCTCCATAGAAGCCTGTTATGCTTACAGAAACTGATGCAAGTGCATAAAGAACAAATGCAATCCATTTTAAGTTCGATTTTTCCCGTTTTTTTACTGTTAAAAATAACCTGATGAGAGCGGTAACAATGAGTAAACCTAAAGTAACCCAGGCAAACAATTCGTGGGTTTCCTGAATTTCCCCGGCAGAACCTGACATCTCAGAAGTAAAAAAGAGACCTGTCAGTAATGCTAAAATTGCAGAGAGCGTTCCTGCGATAAGTAAGTAAAAGCCTGTTTTTGATAAACATGCCTCTTTCTTAAAGACCAATGAAGCAAAATCGGCAACAAATCCCACGGCAATTAACGCTATTGGAAAATGCACTAACATCGGATGAAGGTGGCTTAAAGAAATCATGGGTTTAAATTTGAATTGATTATTAAGTGGTGGTAGCTACACAGAGGTCATAATTGTCCAAAGCAACAGGATTGCCTGCTAAAATTTAAGCATCTTCAGGATTATTTGTCAGTTAATGAATGAGTTGACAAATGAACTGTAAGTTTTTTAACAACCTGAAAGACAAAGATAGTTCTGATTTGATAGAAAGCAGCATATTGTGAATAAAATTATCCAACCTTTATGCAATCCCGGAGTGTTTGATGCAAATCAACTGATCAGGACATACGACAGGCGGTAACACGCTATAGAAAACGATTTCGGGATAAGCTTGTTGCTATCTCTGTTTGTGGTTGGTCGTTTTCCGAATAGTTTAACATAGATTTCAGAGGTTCACTCCAAATAAGTAGCCCACTGTTGCGGTCAGCCCCATCGCAACAGTTCCCCAAAAAGTAATTCTAACGACAGCTTTAATTATACTTGAACCGCCGGTTTTTGCTGCCAGCGCTCCAAGCAAAGCAAGAAAAATGATCGCGAACCCGTAAAGATAGTATTCAATACGCGCTAATGGCAGGGAAATAGCGATCATTAGCGGGAGAAGCCCTCCAACCGTAAATGAAGCACCCGAGGCAAGTGCTGCTTGCGTTGGTTTTGCCTGTGTTATCTCATTAATGCCCAACTCATCTCTCATGTGGGAGCCTAAGGCGTCATGCTCGGTTAATTCTTTCGCGACAGCTAAGGCAGTTTGCTTTTTGAGTCCTCTTTTCTCGTAAATCTCTGCCAACCGCTGTAATTCAAGTTCCGGCATATCTTTCAATTCCTCACTCTCGCGTTGGATGTCAGCTTTCTCGACATCTGTCTGAGAGCTTACCGATACATATTCTCCTGCAGCCATCGATAAAGCTCCGGCAACCAATCCTGCCACCGTGGCAATTACTATTGGCTCTCTCAGATTACTGGCTGCTGCAACACCAATGGCCAGGCTTGCCGTTGATAAAATACCATCGTTAGCACCAAGAACCGCAGCCCGAAGCCAGTTGCTGCGTTGTACATAATGAGTTGCCAGATAATCATCTGTTTCTGTTGTCATCATTGAATTATTTAATAGGGTTCACTGAATAAAATCATTTTCAAGTATAACAACTTTATTAACCGGATTTCTCTGTTTTTTGTGTCTCTCGATAGATTTTATAAAGTCTTCACGGGCTTTCTGTCTGTATGCTCGTGGTTTAATCGTTATAGTATTCTGATGAAATAACATGTCAATCAACTCCGCTGCCTTCTTCCCGGCACCATTCAGCAGGATTAACATTTGTGGTCAGGCGGGGCAAATAATAAACCAAAGGTACTAATTTTCTCTTAATCGAGCCCTGATATTACTCAATAAGTTATATGTAGCCTAAGTGTTATTGTTTGTCAGTGAGTCTAATTGTACTATCTGTGTGATTTAACGAAGTGGTGCAATGAGTCTTTCCAGTAACCGCTTGTCTTCGGTTATGATTTCGGCTGTCCCTGTCATGCCATACGTTAAAGGAAGTTGTCTGTTATAATTGGTACTTAATCCTTTGGTAAGATCTATTTCAAGAATGCATTTACCATTAGCTGATGTTCCTGAAATAGACCGGATTTTTCCTGTCAGTACTCCAAATTCCGGATATGGAAAACTTTGCAATTTGATCAATACCTTCTGGTTGACTTTAATCCTCCCTGGATTTTCTATGGCAATGGTCGCTTTTCCAAAAACACGTTCGGCTTTTTCCGGTTTAATAGACAAAACTATTTCCCCGGCTTCTACTGATTGGCCTGAGCTCCAATTTTTCCAGACCAAAACAGTACCAGTTGAAGAGCTTTTAAGTACGTAGGTTTTCTCCCATATTTCGAATTGTTTTATTAGGTCTTTAGCGGCCTCGTTAGTTTTATCAAGTAAATCCTGCTCTTCTTTTTTCTCTGTCATTCTGCTTTCCCAAATATGTTGTTCCAGTCTAGCGATCTCTATCCTGATTACAGACAATACTGTTTCTTTGTTTATTGAGGTTTGTTTATTATTCAATAATTGCTCTCCTGCTTTGTCAAATTCATCCGGCGAGTTTTCTTTCAAAGTTAGCCGCAGCGAATCATAATCACCTGTAATTTGTGAAAGGGTGAGGTTAAAAGAGTCAATTGAAGCTTTGCTTTTTAGTTTTATTAGTTGAGAATCTAGTAATTTTATTTGTCGATTGAGATTTTTAATCATCTCATTTTCAAAAGAAGTTGAGCAAAAGAGGCGATACTTTTTTACTGACTGGATTAGCCTGTTATATGGTTGTTCTAAAACGCCTAAATTGGAAATATTAGCATCATATAAACCAGGTTCTATTTGGAATTTTAGTGATGAATCAAGCAAATGAATTAAAGAGTGGAGACGTTTTATGGAGTAAGTGTTCACTGGGTTTTCCAGAATGACCAGGTAATCGCCTGGTTCTACTTTTTGTTGATTCTTCACCAAAAAAGACTGTATTCGGCCACCTGACGGAGCGATGAATTCAATAGGTGGATTAGTACTGGTGATGATTACCGGCACAGTGACAGTATCTGGATAATGGATAAGCCAGGTTCCAATAAGCAATGCAACAATGACCATGCAAAATACTGTTATTCCTCTGCGAAGAATCCAGGTAGGTTGCTTTCCCATTATGTCATCCATGCTTTCGCTTTGGATTTCAATGCTTCTTTCGTTATTCTCTTTAGCCATTAGGTTCCAAGTTCCAGTTGATTCTTAACCAACTCATAATAGTACCCTTTTTTCCTTGTCAATTCTTCGTGCGTCCCCATTTCAACTATCTCACCCTTCTCAAGCACAACAATCTGATCGGCATTCTTCACTGTACTAAGACGATGGGCTACTACTACAACTGTTTTTGGCCTTCCCGTCTTGAAAAATTCTTCAAGGTTTTTCATTATTATTCGCTCATTATTTGCATCGAGTGAATTTGTGGCTTCATCGAAAAAGATGTATTCGGGGTTTTTGTACACAGCTCTTGCGATAAGTAGTCTTTGACGTTGTCCCTGACTGATCCCGCAACCCTCCTGTCCGATTATGGTATTGAAACCCAACGGTAGCTTGTCAATAAAGTCAAAAATATTGGCAACATGGACTGCCTGCCGGAGTTTTGATGTACTGATATTTTCATCGCCGGGAGCGATGTTTTCAGTAATAGTATCAGAAAAAATGAAACCGTCCTGCATCACTGCTCCGCATTGTGAGCGCCAAAAATTGCAATTATAATTCTTCAATAGTGCTCCTCCTGCTTTTATTTCTCCTTTTACGGGATTATAAAAACCCAAGAGCAGTTTTATCAAGGTTGTTTTCCCACTGCCACTGGCCCCTACAATTGCTGTTGTTTTCCCTTGGGGTATGGTCAGGTTGATGTTTTTAAGGACCATATCACTATGTGGTCCATCATATTGGAACCAAAGATCGTTGATTTTAATATCCCGGTTTTGGGGTAATTGGGTTATTTTATTAATATCTGCAGATTCTTCGTCTATTTTGTTGTGTATTTCACCCAAACGTTCTATGCTTATTTTAGCGTCCTGGGCAGCCTGCATAAAGCCAATCATTTGTTCGATGGGGGCATTTAACTGTCCTATTATGTATTGTACGCTCATAAGCATTCCAAGTGTCATGTCACCTTTGATCACGGCTGAGGCGGAAAGGAAAGTAATGACTATATTTTTGCTTTCATTGAAAAACATTGCACCAACCTGCTGCCACTGATTTAATGCAAGCCCCTGAATATTTACTTTGAACAATCTGGCTTGTATACGTTCCCATTTCCATCGTTTTTGCCGTTCGCAGTTATTGAGCTTTATTTCCTGCATCCCGGTAATTAACTGAAAGAGGTTGCTTTGGTTATTGGCCATTTGTGCAAATCGCTTGAAATCTATTTCTCTGCGCTTTTTTAAAAATGCCCATACCCATATAAAATAGATAATGCTCCCAACTACAAATACCCCTGTGATCGTCAGGCTATAAATAGATAGTACTATCCCGAAAATGATCAGGTTTACCATCGAAAAAAGAATGTTGATGGATGAGCCGGTCAGGAAACTCTGAATACGTGAGTGATCATCAATGCGTTGCATGATATCGCCTATCATCTTTGAATCGAAAAATCCAATTGGTAGCTTCATGAGCTTAATTAAAAAGTCCGATATCAATGACACATTGATGCGAGTGCTTATGTGAAGCAATAACCATGTTCTGATAAAGTCTACTGAAGTACGGCTAACCATTAGTACCAACTGAGCGATAAGGATTATAGTTACAAAGCCCAGATCCTGATTGCCGATTCCTTTGTCTACTACTGATTGCGTAAGAAAAGGAGCAAGAAGCAGCAATAGACTTCCCAGTAGCATAGCCATCATAACCTGCACTAGAAAACTTCGGTGAGGGCGAAGGTATTTAAACATGAACCGGATGGTTGACTTGTCCTGTTTCTCATCCTCTTGTTTATAGAACTCGGGTGAGGGTTCTAACAATAAAGCGATTCCTTTGGCCTCCCCATCGTTTTGATGGCTAATCCAGTTCCTGGTAAACTCTTTCAGGGAGTATTTAATCAGTCCGTGAGCAGGGTCTGCCACCCAGATAATAGTTTGGGCTCTTTTAACTGATATTTTATACACTATCACAAAGTGGTTCTGCCTCCAATGGATGATGCATGGGAGTGGTGCTTCTGAAGACAACTGCTCCCAACTTAATCTCGCACCTAGTGTACGAAAGCCCAGATGTTCGGCTGCTTCACAAATTCCCAGAAGTGATACTCCGTTCCGATTTATGAAGCACATTTCCCGGAGCTTTTGCAGGCTATAATTTTTTCCGTAATGGCGGGCGATCATGCGGAGGCAGGCAGGTCCGCAATCACGTGAGTCAAGCTGATGGTATAGAGGAAAAGGTTTTGGCATGTCAGGATTCTACATTACACATATCAGGTTTTCCTAAAGAATGCTCATAATTTCCCGGAGGTGGGCATAGGTACTGAAATAAACAGCCTCGGCATGTTTCGTTGTCACGGACTTTCCGCCATGCTGTATTCTGAATTAGTTCATTGTATACCAGTTCAAGAAGAGAGTTTTTAGGAAATCTACCGACAGGAGTAGTATTCATGCTGGCTTTTACTGAGCCATCTGCTAAGATATTCAGCCCTCCAAAGTAATTCGCGTTAAGCTTCTGATTGCAGAAGATGTTCCGCATTTCTTGCTTCTCCGCAAGGATATCTTCAAGGTTTAAAAACACATTCTGCTCAAAAAAACCGCGATTTTCACCATTGAATATTGGTATAATATTGGCTCTGATTCTCGAATTCCCGGCTAACAATTTGTTAACTGTAACTAGTTGTGAGATATCTTCGATAAGGAAGTTAAGTGTGATATTATTATCTGTTTCGCAAAGGGAGATTAGTTCACATACCATAGCCTCCTTGAATGGAAAGGTTATTAACAGCTCTTTCTGAAAGGGTAAATGTTTTAATTTCTCTGTGCTATTGATGTTTTGATAATTAATCCATAAATGGTACTCAAAGTTGGATGATTTGAACAATTGCATAAGTTCATTCCATTCCGGGTAAAGCAATATATTTCCTCCTAAAATGTTAATATGTCTGGTTTGTGTAACACTTGCCTGTGAGAGAATTTGCCCGATAGTCATTAAGGGTAAGGTAACATCCGGTTCGGATTTGCTGCACGATCTTGTCTGTAGGTAATAGTGGTGGCATAACCGGCACTTTTGACTGCAGTTGCTGTTTATGTATATATTTATACATGTAAGATATTCGCTTATCCCTTCTCCGATTAAAAATTGCTCCCCATTAATCAGCAATTTTTCCACATCATTCTGCAAATTCAAAATTGGAAGCAAATTAATTGGTTTCGGCTGATCTGGTATTTTAACCATTTTATCGCCTAGTTTCAGCCTTTGTATTTCTTCTATAAAATCATTGCTCTCATTATTTGTTAGGTATTTGGTGTTTAATTCAACAACACCTAAGTTTTTCGGGTCATAGACCTCTTTGACTAATTCCACACATAAGATTCCCGAAGAAATTAAATAGTTGCCGCTCTTTGTGCTGTATAGCAACATTCTATGTTGTTTATCGAAGGAGATAAACACATCCTTTGATAAATAGAACCAGTACTTTTTCATTTTGTCAGGCATAGAATTCAGAGTTAGCGATAAATTACATCATTCATTATTTTGGAATAAGCTTCAGGATGGCGTGCCAGAAAATTTAGTTGAGAATTTCTGAATAAATCAAATTTTTCCTGAGTCATAAACCCTTTGCATTCAGGTTCTCCTTCTTCTTCAAGGTCGTCCAGATTATAAAGACATTGGACACAACCCTTTGAATTGAAGCATTCCGAGCAAAGTGTATCTGTTTTAGAATAGAAATGATTATACTTTTGTGCAATGGCCTCGAAATTCAAATCAATGTTCTTTTCTTCAATACAGCCTAAAGCAAATTGCTGCCCAATCCTTTCACAAGGAAGAATCTTCCCGTTAACCGTTATGAAAACTTTTTTTGAAAATGGCAGGCATGTTCCTGTTGGAATAACCTTTTTCTGAGGTACTTTACCATAGAGAAGTTCATTGTAGTTTTCATATTTAAACTCAGAGTGCTGTAGTAGATATACGGTGGCAGAGTGATATGTGGGACTTGAAAGAAACATTTCTGTTTCAAGCTCACTATAGTTCTCTGATTGCATTAAGCTATCAGTAGTGTTTCTGTACATTCGCATGAATTCGTCCTTCATCTCTTCGCGAATCCCCATATCGTTTAAAGCACCAATGCTGGGTATTTTGTTGTAATTCTTTTTGAAAAAATCATAAACATCTCTAACTGAATTGCGATTGTGAAGCACTGTGTTAAAGTTCACCCTTTTCGTAAAATAATCGGGATATTTATGTCTGATTATTTCAATATTATCAATAACATGTTTAAAACTGTTTTGCCCATCTTTGTTGACACGATATGAATGGCTGAATTCATTGCCATCAAGGCTGATGAGAAGGCTGAAGTCATTAATTACTAAAAAATCAACGTATTTATCCAGTAATAAGCCGTTTGTCGTCATACTGTAAGTAAACTGACGCTGTTTACTTTTAATGTTATTCGCAAAGCTTACTACTTCATCAATGAACGGAACATTAAGCAGAGGTTCTCCACCATAGAAACTCAGGTATAGGTTATTGTGGGTCGATTTATTCAGCGGCGAATCCCATAATTCAGCTACATAATTCAGAAATCTCCTGGCTTTTTCTACATCAAGTACTTTGTTGTCCCTTTTGTCATAATCAAAATAGAGTTCTCCATAACTGCAGTAAACGCATGCCAGATTGCAGGCATCAGTTACTTCAAATGTAATTTGTGGGGTATTTGCCAGGCTACTCCTAACCATTTCGGCATTAACGTATTCTTTGATTTTCATTCCTATTCTGTTTCAACAGGGTTATATGGCCAATAATCTTTTGGCTTATTAATTTCTTTTCCATTCTCAATCATCTGTAAAGTCTGTCCTTTCGATTTAAAATAGCCGAAAGGGTCATTGTGCATTTTGATAAGAAATGCATTTAATTCCTCTCTTGTAGTTCTGTTATAGGGCCAGTCATAGAGTGCTATAGGTTTTGCGGGCTTTAATTTTTTTATTCCTATGCATTGAAAACTATAATGCCCTTGGGTATCCCTTATTTCAAGTATTAAGCCTGGAAGTCCTGAAAATTTAAAGGGACCATCCGGGAATGGAAGATCCGGAGCAAACCATGCTTCATAATTTCTTCCTCTGAAACTAGTCAGGGCTTTCTGACACATGTGAGTCAGGATTGTTTTTTTTTCGGGTTGTATTATCCAGTTGAATTCCGGAAGTTGTTCTTCATAGAGAAACAAATCTTCAGTAAGTGTTCTGTATATTACGGAGAGTGTTTTCTTTGAAAAATCTTTGATTACTTCAACTGGCATAACTGGGCTCTGGCATATCGGATAATTTTGAGCCCCCTTCGCTATTAATACTGTAGCAAGCGAGTCATAATAGAATAGCGTACAGCTATATATTTTTGAAATCTTTCGACCAATCAGTAGTTTTTGAATATCTGGTGTTTTTTTATCCGGTTTGCGAGAATCATTCATTGTTTCAACGCGGTAGCTTATCTCCATTCCGGCAGAATCCAGTATCGAATAATCCTGAATGGATAGTGGCGTAACCTGTGCTTCTGCAACAGTATTCGTAAATATATATACTGTAATAAGGATCAGTCCGAGTATCTTAATATTAATATTCATATTATCAATTGAGTAATAAAACCAATATAAAACATTGATTTAGCAAGACAGGTTATAACACCTGTCTTGCCTGGAAGAGTTTCAGTTGATGGAATTATGCAAACGAACAAATAACCCAATCAACCTTTGAGTTCAGTGGCGCTCACTATTTGCAGGTTATAACAGTCAGCTTGATCATGCAGTCCGTTGAATGTAAACCGCCTTTTGAATTGGCACCTCCATTGCTTTGGACCGAGGAACCGCCACTAGTTGAATAGCAGCAGCCGCATTGGCAAACTACACAATCACCACCTGCAACTGATTTCATCTGTTCTTTGGTGAGTTGGTTATTGTTCAGGCTGTTTAATTTCAGAGTTTTCATGTTGATAAAATTTAAATTAAAGTATAAAATAATGAACTGGTTTTATATCGGTAATGTGATTATTCAACATTCGGGCATCACGACCCTTTGCCTTTGCCAGCCACATTACCAAACTGGCAAAGGCTTTTCAGGCCAGATTGTTCTTGCATAAAAACCATATAGAAATATACTTTAGTAATTGTTCCATATTCAATAGAGTTTAAACTGTGTTTTCAGCATCACGGCCGAGGGTCTGATAGTATATTCTGAATAATAACTATTAAGATTGCTGTAGTATGAGTAAACATAGTTTTTCGTGTTCAGCATGTTGGTCCAGTTGAGACTAAATCTTACGCGTTTCCAAGTATGGGTTATTCCTGCATCAATCAGGCAGAAATTCTGAATGACAGAACCTGTCCGGGAATCATAGTATTCAATGGCTGTAGTCAAAATGATGTCGGCGGGAAGGGTTATATCCAAAGAAGCTTTATTTTCAAGATTACTGATAGAGGGCAGGCTTACACCTGTTCCCGTGCTTCCTGTTACCTGCCCCCAACTGCATTTATTCGAAAGGAGAATTGATTCTGTAGCGGCCACCGAAACGGTTATGTTGGCATTTACACCCTTGTTTACATACTCAATAAGGGTTCCCTGACGTAATTGGGGAGTGTTCCCTCTGTTCCATGAACCTTCGATTGTGAACAGCAGCTTCTTCCAGTCGAATCCCTTACTAACCCTCCCCGTGACTGACAGAAAATCACCCGAATTGTCTATCTCTATCAGGGTGGTCTTTAACACAGATCCTTCAAACTGCTGGGCATACATCACTTCATTGTTGTATTGGCTATAGCTGAATTCAATGCTGGTGAAAAGGAACTTCATTATCTCTTTATACAGCAGTTTCAGGCTTCCTGTATTGCCATGTGAGTTGGTCAGTTTGTTTTCGTAACGGCTTAGTGTCCGATAGTTTTGTACTATGAAGCCCGAATACAGGGTATGCAAATCCGGGTTTTGATTGTAGTAAAACCACGTACCGGTGACTGTCCATTTGCGCCCAATGTTGTAAAGTAGTTGTAAAGAGGGTTGAAAAAGCAACTTTTTGCTCTGTGAGTGTTTGAGCATACTGCTGCCGGAAAGTGTTATGTATTGAAATTGTGTTGGTGTCGATAATCCTATGTTTAGGTCTCTTCGCCGGTAACTGACATCAAGTGATACCCCGGCTTTCGATCGTAGCCAATCCTGATTGTTTGACAACGAATCACCATTTATACGTGAAAAACTTTCCCCTTTTCCTGATTTTAAAATATGGGTGTTGAGAGTCTGATGCTCTAATGAGAAAAGGAATACCGGATGGAAATGTACATACTTCCAAACTATTGACGATAAAAACATAAGGCTGTTATGGGTCTCGAATGTGTTCAGTACTACATCCTGCGCTACAGACTGGTAAGGAAGGCTGTCGTTGAGAATCTCAGCAAAAACACCCGGCGTTACCTGTAGCTGATATGGTTGTGATTGAAACATTGTACGTGAATTCAACTCAATCCCCTTTTGATTGTTTTCCTTTTGGCGCCTGATCCAGTGGAGCATGTTGGCAAGGCTAAGTGATTTGTAGTCGTAGGATTGATTGACGGAATTGTTCTCCAAAATTGTTCCGGTTGTTTTCTCCCAGTTTCCTGAGAATTGAAGTTGGGTGTTCAGGTAACTATAATCTGCATTCCGGAAAATGCCGACATCACCTTCTAATTTATGCTTTTTCGTGAACGAAGCCATTCTTTCGCTGATAGTGAGGGTATCAGTTCCCGGGAGGATATAGGTTGTGCGAGTGAGACTGTTCCGGTCATCGGTCTCTTGAAGGCCAACCAGGTTGAAGGTCAATTCGCAGTCGTTATTCAGCTTTTTAAGGGTGTTGAATGTGCCCGCCCGGGAATCATTGAAATTATAGCGTGTTTTGTTGATATCGGGGGGTGATGGCATCACCATATATGACAGAGGTATTTGCGTTACTGAGCTTTCATTGGTAAATGAGCGCAGCTCTGATTCAAGGTCATTGCCGGTATTATTCGTTTTAAATGATGCCAGATGTTGTCTGGTCTTACTGAAATACATCCCTGTGATCCCGTTGTTCCAAAGGAATCGATTGTCTGTTCCGGCTTCAAGGGTGGCTACGAAGCTATAGATTCTTTTTGCCCCTTCTTTTAATTTCAGATTAATGGCTGCATCATTGGAAAAGGCAGCATCCCGGAGCACTTTAATGGGTTGGTGGTTTTCAAATACCTGCACGGTGGCAATATCGGTAGCCGCCATGTTATTGGTGGCTATTCCATAGCGCCCATGAAGCATATCCATGTTTTCAATATAGAAATTACTGATAGCTTTCCCCTGATATTCAATTCTGCCGTCTTCTTTAACCTCGATTCCGGGTAGTTTTTTTAACACGTCGGCAATCACTACGTCTGTTGAATCTCTAAAAGCACCTACCGAATAGTTTATAGTGTCACGTGTTCCCCATATCTTGGGCGACTTAACTGTAACCTCTTTCAGGTCAATAGCTCCTTCATGAATTATAAAATCAACTGTCTGGTTTCGGTTTTCAATTCTTTTAACCTGTCGCACAATGTTAAATCCATAAACTGACAGCAGCAATTCCTTTTCTTTCCCATTGTATTGTATGGTAAACCGCCCATCACTGTTACTGAAATTATAGGCCACAACTGTACTATCGGAGGGCTTCATTAACATGACAGAAGCCTCTCCGACGGGCTGCTTCAATGTGTTAACAATCATTCCGGATATGACTACCTGTGAAAAGGTAATCTGCGATATCCCTGCCAGGATAATAAGTAGTACGATGACAACGATTTTCTTCATGACGTCATGTTAAAAACCGGTTTGAGCGATTAACCCCTGATCGAATGGAGCCCGTAAAAGGAATATCTCCCTTGCAAATATGGAGGGGTCGTAATTAATATATTGCCAGACTATATGTTTGGGAATTATCTGTATTAAAAAGTGAATCCTATGTTTATCCTTCATAACCAGAACGAAATATTCCATTAAACTGACTATTTGAAACTTCTCCTGCAAATAGTTCTATGGCATTGTTAGCCTTTTATACACTGTTGCAATGATTTTCCAGAAAAGGTATTTCTTTCCATAATTCCTATGCAGTGGGCCGGGTAAATACAAGAACGTTAATAATGGCGGAGAGGGGATGCTTTTTCATGGTTTTTAGCGTTGAGAAAAAATTGAAAAAAGGTATACATACAACTTCGCCCAATCACTTACATCTTTATTCTGGCAAATTATTGAATGTTAATGCAATAACCTGCTATAGACGTAACCGCTATCAGGATCAGTGGAACAAACCACCGGAGTCTGAAGAAGGGTCAATCATTGGGATGAAGTGCGGGGATATTATGCTGTTGGATTCTGTTTAGCTGGTAGGGGCTCAGCTTCTGGTGCTGTTCGCAGGTGGAGGTTAAGGGGGATGATTCGCTGTTTGAACCCACCTCAACCACTACCGGGCAGATATTGGATTCCAGAGCTCAATTTCTCATTTCCATCTCATAATGATAGATCATTTCGGTTTGGTTTTCATTCCAAAAATACAAATTTTTAAATACACAACAAATTTCTTTGTTTTTTTTGGAGTTTTTTTACGCTATTATCTGCCTAAAATGCAAGCATTAGTGATTTTGATGGATTTTTTCTTGATAATCATGTTTCATCTGGTTTTAAGATATGCCCATTAAATGGAAAGGCATAATCATCCATCTAATTTAGGTGCCGATCGTGTTTTCATGTATTCAGGTCTGGTATTTCACAACAACTTAAAGGTGTTTAGCAGGCCGGTCATCTGTTTCCTTAACAAGGTGGGCACTACGGAGGATGTTTTCTGTGGTTGCTGTCTTTTGTGCCATGGTTATTGGCAATTGGGCGTTCAACATGCTTCAAACCCGGGTTCGGGCCGCATTCTTGGATTCACTATAGAAATAATGAAGAGGGAAAATTGCTGCGTATTCTTGTAAAGATACTCGATCCCAATATGTTTATTTTACAAAATGCCACTTCCCGGATGGTACTTCCCATGCTGGTTGTGCTGAACTCAAAAATGCGGTTCTGCTCATCCTGATAGCCCCCTATTTTAAACCTGAGCGTTTGCCTAATTATGGTCTGCATCTTTAAGAAAGTCTTTGCCGTGAACCCCGGCTTCGATTATTGACGTTGACTCCCCAAATTTCCAAATCTTCAGATTTTTAAACTCCCATTAGTTTTGGCATTGGATGTTGGCATCGACATTTCCAAACTATCAGCGACTCACTTAAAATCTTTTTTTTCATCAGGCCGGAGAATTAACCAGCTTTGGCATAATTTTGGTTTTATCATAGAAAAACATGAATAGGATATGCATAGGAATTCAAGCGGAAATGAGGCGAAGACTGACCATAACCATACGCTTGAACTACGCTTAATCTACGGTTGATCTACGGTTGATCTACGGTCGAACTAAGAAAATGGCACAACCATTCGCTGGCTCTCAATAGCATTTTTGAATCAATTGGGGTGAAAACCATCATGCCCTGTAGAGGGTGGTCATTGGTTATATAGTTTGGAAAACAGTTGCCTTATGTGATAGGTTTTTGCTCATTTACAGAGGTTGCAGCAGCATGAAAATGCCCGTACCTGATAACAAGAATCTGGCACGGGCATTTTCATGCATGGCGGTGGTGTGCGTTGAATGTATACCGCTTTTTCCTTTGGTTCAGCAGAAGAGTTATCCTTCCGTGAGAAAGTTAGTCCATTTGTGCCGTGAGGCGGTTAAGTTGTTCGCAGAGCAGGCTGGCTATGACCATCGACACCCGTTTTTGGTAAATGGGGAGTCCGTAACAGACGATAGGAAGGATCCATTCGAGTAGCGCAAGGATGTAGGGGACGAGGTCGGGGTTGCTCTGGCTGCATTCGAAAGCATACCTGCGCATGCGGCAGGTGAGGCTGAAGTTTTTCGTGATCATCGCCTTATAGGGGCCATCGAAAGTGATGGCGGGGAGTTCATCCAGCCGGCTGGTGTTGTAGAAGGGGGTTAGTTGGTTGATATAAGCGATGGTTTCAGCCTCATTCTCCACGGGAGCGTTGTCAACAAGGAGAATGGCTTCGAGACGGGCGAAGTCAGATACGATAGAACGTGGGCGGGTTTCGGAGAAGTCAATCAGGTAAACGTTGCGGTTTTCGTCGAGGAGGATGTTTTGCATGTTGAGGTCGCCATGGCAGATGCTCGTGTTGTATTCGATGGTTTCGTCGCGGCGGCGTGCATATTCGTGTTTCAGAAACCAGTATGGGTTCAACATCTGCCTGCCGGTCTCGGCCACCATGATGGTGGGATCGTCGGCTGAAATGCCGAAGAGTTCTTCAACGGTTTTATAGATATGTGGGAAGAAGGTATAGGTGGGGTCGTGATCCTTGAATGGTTCAATGGGCTTGCTGACTGGTTGCCCATACCAGGGTTTGAGTATCTGTAGAAAGATTTTGTCGAAGAGTGGCTCAAGTGTGGTGAGTTCTTCTTCCTGATACAGGTGCGTAAGCCAACGCAGTGTGCTGTCTTCACCACCGATTCCAACAAAGTTGTAACGCAGGGCTCCAGTCTCACCGTAGAACACAGTGCCCAGAACGTTGGCGCTGTTGTTGAAGATATAGGGGAGGGCGTATTGTTTGCAATGGTCCGATTCGCGTTTGATGAGGTCGCGGTGTGCAATCTTCATGACGGTAGGGCGCATCTTTCTTCCTTCGTGGTCGAATGAGGTCACCTGGAAGGTTTGGGCCGAGAATCCTCCATGCAGGGGCTTTACGATCAGCCTTGAAGAGTCGGTATAGATTTGACGTGCGAGGAATGCCTTGTGGGGTTCGGGGGTGAAACCTTTGTCTGATTCAATGGGAAGCCTTTTGGCAGTACCATCGGTAAATGCTCCGGCGGTGAGTATCCATACGCGGGCGGCTTTTGTGGTGAAGCCGGAAGGTACCTGCTCTACTTCACTGATATTTTCAAAGGTGAGGTGATGTCTGAGAAGATCATAGAGCGATGGGGTACCAGTGCCATCGAGGGTAAACAGGTTAAATTTCAAGCCGAGAGGTTGTTGTGCTCCTTTACTCTGGATCAGTCGTCTGGTAAAGCGGGTTAATCCGTGGAGGCCGGCGCTGACCTTCAGTGCTTCGTCGTTGCAGAGGATTATTGAGATCGAAGGGGTTTGGGGTGCAAAATCGGCCAATACCAGAAGCAGAGCCGGTGAGCCATTCAGGTACTGCCTTTTAACCTGGCCGACCACATCGGTGAGTTGAGTAAGTGATTGTTCTTCGACCCCATTATAGTTCAGGGTAGCCACAGGCTGGTGTCCGAATGAAAGAGCCTCTTGTACGAGGAAACCTGTCTTTTCGGGATCTGAGGTCAGTCGGAAGTCTGCTTCAGAATCCCCGGACAGAGGAAGGAAACCTGTGCAGTTGCCTGCCACCACGAAGAATGAAGGTTCGTCGACCGGAAGAAGGGATGCTTCGGACGGATAACCAAAGCCGGCAGCAAAGCCCATTTCGTTATAACTGACAATTTCGTTCCCGTTCCAGAAGCATCCTTCGCTGTTCTGGTTGCCACGTACCTCCAGGGTATATTTATCGGTACCCACAGCCAGTGTATGGGTGGTGACGTTTGGTTTCTTCGATGAACGAATCTGGTGCAGAGCTGACTCCAGATCGGGTTTGAGACAGAAGAGCTTGTGTAGCCCTGCTGTCTCGAATACTTGAAAGATCACGGGAGAGACAGAGGTAAGGAAGAGTTCGGCCTGTCCTGGCGTAAGTCTTTTTTTTGTCTTCAGCAGCACCCTGATACCTGCGCTTGATAAGTATGGGCAATCTGAAAAGTCAACGATGATGTCACGATCGTTTTCCGGAAATAGTGACAGTGCCTTGTCGAGGTCGGCGCTGCTATTGGCGTCAATGCGCCCAATGGGTCTGACGCTTCGGTTGTCAGAATCTGTAAGTACATTCATTTGATAAAGGAAATTTTTAGAAGTCAGGAATAGATTTATCAGGCTAATGGTATTGGTTGTCAGCGGTAGTCGCTCATAATTATATCGAGGAGTTCCTTAGCGATGCTTGAGGCGAGTACGATTTTTTCAGGATCAACGGTCACATTGTTCAGGTATTGCATCTTGAGGACGTCGCCGTTGCGAAGTTCGGGGATGATACCGCTAAGCATGAATCCAGCCATATTCATTTCGCGGGCCAGCAGGGCAGAACAGGGCTTGTCAATGGGTATCTCCAGGTAGATGGTCTCGATTTTTTTCAGGCATAGTTCTCTGAGCTGGTGTTTGATCAGGTCGATGGCATCGGTTCCCTGTTTCTGAACAGATATCACGGCGATGTTGAGGTCGGGTTTTACCGTAGTGCTGACAAGAGAAAGATACTGTGGTATCTCAGGCAATTCGGTATCAGGCACCATGATTACTTCGCGGTCAAGTTCGAGACGTTGGTAAATATTGCTGAGGAGCGTGAAGAATTTCTCGTTCAGGTACACCCGGCGGTGTGGTTCCTGACTGATTTTAAGGTAAAAAAGTACCACAGCCTGCCTTTGCCCGGTTCTTTCACCACCAATTTTTTTAAAGGTAAGGCTTTGGCTGGCGTAAGCCAGCATGATGCCGGTTTCCCTCGCGCCGAGGCTGATATTTCCTTGTTGGGTGTATGAATGGATCGTGACCGATTCGCTGTATATGCCGAACATGTCATGGTTTTTAGCGTATGCCATCAGGTATTTCTTCGATTCCTTGAAGAGGCTGTGTCCCCTGTATCTGGGATCTATCATGGCAGCGCCGGAGTCGGCAACAGGTGCTTCCTTGTGTTCGAAGAAGAGGCTAAGGTTTCCCACGATCTGGTGATCCTTATTGATCGACACAACTGACATGAGCAACCCGTCTTCGATCAGTTCGCGAATCTTATCAGGGTAATAGAACACCGAAGAGTAAGTGTAGCCATAGACCCGGTATGCGAGTCTCGACAAATTGACGGCATCCTCGGGTTGCACCAGTCGCATGGTCGGGATGTCGGTGGCAGCCTCCTGCTCATCTTCCGGTATGAGTTTTTTTTCGTTCCTCGAAGGCATATCCGCGATACTGGTTTCGGTTAGGTATTTAACAAGCTCCAATCGCTTGCCTTCGCGCCCAAGGTTGATGATATTGAACTCGTCGGCGAGGTTTCTCATTAACAGGATTTCCAGAGCTGTATTCTCATTTTTTTGCAGGTGCTCCATGTCAGACGGAAGGCCCTTGTCTTCAATCGAGATAACGAAGGCGCCGGGCCGGTAACTGACCTTTACATCGAAACTTTCCAGTTCGTCGGACTCAAAGGAATTTTCGATGGTACTCAACACCGCTTCCTCGGTGATAAGCTCCAGCTTTTTTAATTCTATTTCGTCGAATTTGAATTCCCTCGCGAAGAACAGCACGAAATCCTGTGTAGCCCTGATATACGATTTGTCGGCATATACCGTGAGCCTCGCGATATATTCTTTTGACAGCAACTCTTTTGGTATCATATAATCGTTATTTATTGGTTATTAAAGAAGCGAGAGGCAGTCTTTTGGTTTTTAGTATTTGGTTTGCCGGTTTTAAGATAAAGAATCACAGCCCAGAGGTAGTAGCTTTTCAGGGATATGTTCGCTAAGATAAGGAGTTTTTACAAGATAATGGTTTGCCGAAGTCTGGGAATATCCATTGAAGAAGTGCAATATTTTGACATCGAAGAAACCATAATTGGATGCAGAGAGGCGACTTCACTCCTCTCTGCGTCCACTTTGTAGCTTATGGCTGACTTCTTATTCCGGTAACCGTTTTTCATTATAAACCATTTGTTGGTGTCTTGATTCATAACTATCTACCCTTGCTGCTCAATAATGAATTAGCTATATTGACTGGCTGTCAAATCTCTCAGGTCAGACGTCATAAGCGTCAGTATTAAGCTCAGCAAGGCCAGCTTAGTGTATTGATCTTGCCTATTGCGGGCGAGTTATATGCATTATCTCAGCTAAGCCAAACCAGAATCCTTTTGCTTCAGCGACAAGAAAACAGAAGCTCTTTTCAGGCTCCTGCGAGTTTTTTCGATAGCGTCAGTATATTCTTCCCGTCTTCGTGAGAGTATTCGAGGTGATCCATGATGGTGCGCATGAAATGGATTCCGAGACCCCCGATTTTACGGTCTTCGAGCGAGAGGTTGATGTCGGGTTTTGCCTGCAGCAGGGGGTTGAATTCGATGGCGTCGTCGATGATTTGCATGGTAAACAGGTTCCCGTCAAGGGAGAGCCTGATATTGATGGTGTGCGCTTCATGGTCATGATAACCATAGTTGATGATGTTGGTCACTACCTCCTCTATGACGAGGTTCAGCTTCATTGTTTCCTCCATCATCAGATTCCATTCATCGGCCAGTAATTCCAACGCATTGGCAACGACATCCAGCTGGCTCATCTCATTGGTGATGGCAATCGTCTTTGTCAGCATGGTGTTGTTGGTTTTAACCAATGTATTTCAGATACAACATAGTGATGTCGTCCGATTGCTGTGTGCCCATAGCAAAACGTGCAACATCTTCGTTAAGAGTACCGACGACAGTCTGGGCAGGTAGCCCTGCAGCGGCGGAGAGAACTGTTTCGAGGCGGGCCTCGCCGTATGCCTCATCCAAGGCATTGAAGGCTTCAGTAACACCATCGGTGAAAAGCAGTATCCCCTGTTGAGGCGTCAACTGCACCTGCATCGCTCTATACTCGTGGTCTTCAAAGACACCCAGAATCATGTCGCCCGATGGTTCGACTGTCACGACCTCCCCATTTTCCTTAAGAATGTATGGCGGGTTGTGGCCAGCATTCACGTAATCAATCTGCCCGGTTTTCAGGTTGATGATGGCATAAAAGACCGTTACGAACATACAGCCGACGCTTTCATTGCACAACAGTTTATTGACATATTGCAGGCATTCGTCTGGCGGCATCCCCTTTAGACCGGTGGCGCGGATAAGTGTACGGCTGACGGCCATGAAAATGGCGGCGGGGATCCCTTTACCAGATACGTCGCCAATGACAAATCCGAGATGATCGTTGTCAATCATGAAGAAATCGAAGAAATCGCCGCCAACCTCCCTGGCGGCAGCCATGGAGGCATAGATGTCGAATTCGGTTCTGTTGGGAAAAGGTGGAAATACCTGAGGCAGGATGCCCTGCTGAATTTCGCGGGCTACGTTAAGGTCACGCTGGATCGATATAAGCTGGTCGTGCTCGTAGATGAAGTTGCGTTGAATCTTGATCTCGTCGAGTGTCTTGTTGATGGTGATCTCGAGGTCGTCGAAGTTGATGGGTTTCGTGAGGAAGTCGAAAGCTCCGCGGTTCATCGCTGTTCTGATGTTTTCCATGTCGCCGTATGCCGATACCACCACTGTCTTGAGGGAAGGGTTTTTCAGCTCTTTCAGCTTCAGCAACAGGGTGAGACCATCCATCTCGGGCATGTTGATGTCAGAGAGGATCACTCCGATGTCGGGGTGCTCGATGAGCTTGGCTAAAGCTTCCAATCCATTGTGGGCAAAGATGAAATCATACTCGTTGCTTCTGATCTGTTTGCGGAATTTTTGTCTGATGAGGGGTTCCAGATCAACCTCATCGTCAACTACCATGATCTTTACTTGTAAATCCATTCCTATGTTCTATGTATTGTGATAATTAGTCTTCGTGCCTATATCAGATTTTTCGGGATGGTGATGATAAACTCAGCATATTCTCTTTCAACCGAATCGACTGTCATCGTGCCATGATGTTCTTTTGTAATGATGTCGTAGCTGAGCGAGAGGCCCAGCCCTGTACCTTGTCCCGGTGGTTTGGTGGTGAAGAATGGGTTGAACACCTTATCGATCACCGCCTGCGGGATGCCGAAACCATTGTCCCGGATTCTGATTTCAACAAAGTCAGCAAGATTTTTGGTTCTGACCGTCAGGATGGGGAAGTAGGCATCCTTCAACTGAATTTTTTTTTGATTTGTAGAGTAGCAGGCATTGTTGATAAGGTTAAGAAACACCCTGCTGAGGTTTTGCGGGATGGCGTTTATCATTCCGATGGTTTGATCGTATTCGGCGTCAATTTTGATGTTGAAGCCTGCGTCTTGTGCCCGCATTCCGTGGTAGCCGAGATTGACATATTCGGCCAGAACAGTATTGATATCGGTTGGAAGGATGTCGGCATGCTGTCCCCGTGCATGAAGCAGCATTCCTTTTACGATGCTGTCAGCACGTTTACCATGTTCGTTTATTTTCAGGGCATTGGAACGAATGTCGCCGGTGATTTCTTCCAGATAGTCCTTGTCTTCGGGTTTTAGCTGATCACTTAGCTTATCGAGTTCCTGGGTTAGTTCCAGTGCCAGTTCGATAGTCAGTTCTGAGAAATTGTTGATGAAGTTGAGCGGGTTTTTGATCTCGTGGGCAATCCCGGCGGTGAGTTGGCCGAGGGCCGCCATCCTTTCCGATTCAATCAACTGCGTCCTGGCTTTCTCAAGTTCTCTGCCTGTTTGTTCGGTTTGTTCTTTCAGGGATGTTATGGTGAAGGCAAGGGCGACCAGTCTGGCCAGGTTTTCAAGCAGGCCGGCGTCGAACTGCGTAAGGCTGTTTTTTTGACTATTCTGCAAAATCAGGACCCCCAGTACTTTGCTTTCGGCTATGATCGGGCAGCAGGCCATTGAGCCTGTTGCGTTGTTTAAATCAATTGTAAGGGCTTCGGGGAGATATTGGCTGCGCTCGTTTTCGATGTCACTCAGAAACAAAGTACGGGCATGGACAGCACACCATACTGCCAGAGAGCCCTTGTCTGAAAGAGATAGTTCAAACAGTTGAAACTTCTCTCCCTTTTCAGTGTCCATGATTCCCGTCAATGTCTGTTTCTTCTCATCGAGGGTGAAGAGTTGAAATCGTGTCTCCCCAAATAGTGGTTGCACATGGTCATTTACCGCCTCAGCAATGTGAGCAGTATCGCGGGCAAGGGTAAGCCGGTGCCCTGTTTCATTCAGGGCATGAAGCCTTTCTTCGCTATTAGCCTGTGTTCTCATTTTATGTCAGTGGTTTCTTTGGTTAAATAGCCCATGGTAGCATACCGGGCGGAGTAATCCGGTCTGTACAACGCCTGATAAAGGGATGACTGCGACCTGATGCAGGTGAACCTTCAGTGGAAGCATGCAATAGCAGGTTTTCATCAGATGAGGGAGGTTGGTTGGTTGAGTACCTCTGTTGACTTTTTCGAAAGAAGACCCGTTGGGGTAGATATGTCGAAGGTTCTGCATGTGAATCCAATTCGTGTTGAGAAGAGGCGTCGGTATCGGTTGAATGGATGGCCGGAGAGGTTAATCCTGAATACATCCCGTACCAATCTAAAATCCGTTCTTTCCCCTGACACAAAGATAGTCGGTTTTCTCAAAAAACGCTACAACTTCCTGAGGGATTCTCAGAAAGCCGGGAAGATTGCTAAGGAGGTTTGTCTTTTGTGAAAAGCACGGGGAACAAGTGCAGATGAGGCGACTTCTGATGGCTATACTGGTGTATTCACGAACTGGCCGTCTCCTTTCGGTTCAGGGACAAAAGCCCGCCGAGCATTGGCTGAATGTTGGAATCAGGGCGTCGGGATGCCTCATGTGTGAGCAACCAGCCCTAACCTGGGAGAGTTCGGTGAAGGTAACTCTGGGAAGCAAACTCAGGTTAGGTAAACCAGAGGTCTGGAAAGCCTTACAGTCTGGCTGCGTTTTCTGTACAGAAAGACAAACAGGCTGCAAGGCATATCCAGCTACTTGCGGTTCTTATTTCCCTTCTTCCAGATGGATTCGATCTCTTCCAGGGACCTGCCCTTTGTTTCGGGTACAAACTTCCAGATGAAAAGGGCGGCCAGGAAACTCATCACTCCATAGATCCAGTAGGAGAAACCATGGTTGAACAAACCTGTGAGCCATGTATTGTCGTTCATCATGGGAAAAGTCCACGATACGATCAGGTTAGCGATCCACTGTGCGGCAACTGCCACCGACATGGCTCCCCTGATGGAGTTAGGGAAGATCTCTGAAAGGAGTACCCAGGTAACCGGCCCCCAACTCATGGCAAAGGAGGCGACGTAGAGAAGCATATAGAGAAGCGCCACGATTCCCAGACTGCCGAAATAGAATGAGAAGCCTAGCGCAATCATGCTGAATGCCATCCCAAGCGCACCAATGATCATCAGTGGTTTTCGCCCGAGTCGGTCGACAGTCATAATAGCCAGCACGGTGAAGGCCAGGTTGATTACCCCCACGATGATTGTTTGCAGCAGGGAGGTATCGGTTGAGGCCCCCATGTTCCGGAAGATGTTGGCAGCATAGTATAGCACAACGTTGATTCCGACAAATTGCTGGAATACCGAGAGGAGGATGCCGATGATGATGACGGCGGTGCCGTAAGAGAACCATGGGACACGTTTCTCGTGCAATGTCTCTTTGATCTCGCTGAGGATGGCTGTGGCCTGTTCTTTTCCTGAAACTTTTACCAATACCGACATGGCCTCTGTTTCCCTGTTTTTCATTACCAGAAAACGGGGTGTCTCGGGGACGAAGATCAGTAGCAGCAGGAAGATGGATGAGGGGATGACTTCCGATAAGAACATCCAGCGCCATCCTTCGTTTGTAAGCCATTGTTCATCACCATTGAGGGCGATGAAATAGTTGACGAAGTATATGACCAGCATGCCAAAGATGATCGCGAACTGGTTAAAGGATACCAACTTTCCCCTGATCCCGGCAGGAGCAATTTCGGCGATATACATTGGTGAAATCATCGAAGCTACCCCTACTCCAATACCACCGACGATCCGGTAGAAGACAAAGGTGAAGACATCCTCCAGCCCTGGCAATTTAAAAAATTCAGGGCGCCATGTTCCAATCGCTGAGATTGTTAATAAGATTGAGGCTGCAATCAGTCCCTTCTTCCGGCCCCACGATTTGGAGATGAAGCCTGCCGATGCACCACCAATGACACAGCCCACCAGAGCACTTGAGATGACGAACCCTTTTACCGAGTCGGCCCAAGCCTTGAGCCCGGCGGCTGTTTGAGCCACAGGTTCTGAAAAGTAGTTGAGTGTCCATGCGATCATTATGATGAGAATCACCCCGGCAGCAACCGTTCCGCGTTTGAATGAGCCGGTAAGTCTGAAAAGCTGCATAGTGATGATAATCGCGATAATATAGAAAGAGATCGTCACGAACCATTTGTATTGGGTCACCACATCCAGTGCATAGGTGTGAAAATCGGGATTGAGGATATTTAGGATGTAGAAGTCGACCAGCGATTTTTCGGCGCCATTAATCACCGCGGTATCGTAACCAAATAACAATCCACCCAAGGTGGCTACAAGGGTTAGAGCCACGATGTAGGCACGGTTTCCTTTGCCGGTTGAAATTCCATTCAAGACTTGTGAGTTTTTTTTTATGGATTCCTTCATGCTGTGGGTGAGGTTAGACGTAGAAATTAATGAGTTGTTCATACAATTCCTGACGACCGCTGATCTGCTTCGGTTCTCCGCTTTTCAATGCCAGTTCACGCAGGTCTCCAAGTGTCAGTTTTCCTTCTTCAAAGGCTTTTCCGGAACCGCTATCGAATGAGGCATACCGTTCCTTTCGGAGTCTCAGATAATCCGATTCGGTAAGTATCTTGTTGGCGGCCAGTAGTGCCCTGGCAAAGGCATCCATTCCGCAAATGTGGGCGATGAAGATATCCTCAGGATCGGTAGAGTTTCTTCTGGTTTTGGCGTCGAAGTTGATGCCGCCGTCTTTAAATCCACCAGCTTCGAGAATCACGAGCAGGGCTTCGGTGAGTTCGTAAACATTGACAGGAAACTGGTCGGTATCCCAGCCGTTCTGGTAATCGCCTCTGTTGGCATCGATGCTTCCCAGAAGTCCTGCGTCGGCAGCTACTTGCAGGTCATGCTGGAAGGTATGCTGTGCCAGCGTCGCATGGTTTACCTCGATGTTGAGTTTAAAGTCTTTTTCGAGCCCGTGTTGGCGCAGGAATCCGACCACGGTAGCAGCGTCGAAGTCGTATTGGTGCTTGGAGGGTTCCATGGGCTTGGGCTCGATCAGGAAGGTTCCCTGCCATCCCTGTTTGCGGGCATAGTCGCGGGCCATGGTGAGGAACATGGCCATGTGCTCAAGTTCCCGTTTCATATTGGTGTTGAGCAGACTCGAGTATCCTTCGCGGCCACCCCAGAAGACATAGTTGGCACCACCCAGTGCGATGGTAGCGTCCAGTGCATTTTTCACCTGAACACCAGCCCATGGCAATACGTGGAAGTCGGGATTTGTGGCGGCTCCATTCATGAAGCGTTTGTGAGAAAATAAGTTGGCTGTGCCCCATAGTAGTTTTATGCCTGACTCTTCCTGCTTCTGGACGGCGTATGTGGTCATGGCCTGGAGCCGTTTCTCTGATTCTAAAATATTATCAGACTCTTCAACCAGATCATAGTCGTGGAAACAATAAAAAGGAATCCCTGTTTTTGTCATGAATTCAAAGGCGGCATCCATTTTGTATTTTCCCCGGGAGATGGCGTCGGCTCCTTCAAGCCAGGGGAATGATTTGGTTGCAGCGCCAAAGGGGTCGCTCCCTGTACCTCCCAGTGTATGCCAGTAAGCCATGGCAAACCTGAAAAGCTCTTTCATGGTTTTGTTGCCTATACGTTGATCTTCATTGTAATATCTGAAAGCCAGCGGGTTTTTTGATTCGCTTCCTTCAAATTTGATTTTGCCAATGCCCGGGAAAAATTCCCTGGGACCTTTAACGATTGTCATGCTTTATTTAAATTTTTGGTTAAAAGTTCTTCCCATTTCTTATAGGATTGTTTTATCAAATCAACATCATTTGCGGGGTGAATCGTCCCGACAGATTGGAGGCCTTTGAAGGCTTCCTCCATATTGGTGTATATGCCCGCACCTACGCCCGCACCTCTGGCAGCACCTTGTGCTCCATCGGTATTGTAGAGTTCGATGGTAGCCCCGGAGATGTTGGCTAATGTTTCGGCGAAGATACGGCTTTGGAACATATTTGTCTTACCGGCCCTGATGACACGGATCCCGACACCTGTTTGCTGCATGATTTGCATCCCGTACCAGAAGGCGAAAGCAATTCCTTCCTGGGCGGCCCTGAAGAGGTGGGCCTTGCTGTGAATGTTGAAATTCAGGTTATGCCAGCTACAGTTGATTTCCTGGTTCCCGAGCATGCGTTCTGCCCCGTTACCGAAGGGAAGTACGAGTAATCCGTCACAACCTGCTTTGACTTGTGCGGCCAGTTCATTGATCGCGTGATAGCTCATCCCTTCACCGGCGATCTTCCTGACCCATGAGTTCAGGATGCCTGTCCCGTTGATGCACAACAGGACACCATTCCGTATGGCCTCAGGTTTGCTGTTCACATGCACGAAGGTATTTACACGCGACTGAGGGTCGGTTTCGGTACGCTCTGTGACGCCATATACGACACCGGAAGTGCCTGCCGTAGCTGCTACTTCACCGGGGAGGAGTACATTCAGTGAGAAGGCGTTATTGGGCTGATCGCCTGCGCGGTAACACACAGGGGTGCCGGGGGCAAGACCTGTCGCGATAGCTGCCTCAGTTGTTACGCTGCCCTGATGACCAAAGGTCTCGGTCAGTTTTGGCAACATATCCTGACTGATACCATAATGGTTGAGGAGAAAGCCGGCTGTCTTTTTTTCTTTAAAATCCCACATGATCCCCTCCGACAGACCAGAGATGGTGGTACTGATCTCATCCGTCAGCTTCATGGCAATGAAGTCGCCCGGGAGCATGATTTTAAAGATCTTTTCAGCTGTTTCCGATTCGTGATCCATGACCCATTTTAGCTTGGAAGCTGTGAAGTTACCGGGGGAGTTGAGCAAGTGGTTCAGGCATTTCAGGGATCCGATTTGCTGAAAAGCCTTGTTACCTGTTTCCACGGCACGACTGTCGCACCAGATAATGGCATTTCGCAGGACGCGCTGGTCTTTGTCGACACAAACCAGACCATGCATCTGGTAGGAAATGCCGATGGCCTTAATATCAGTCGGCTCAATGTCGGCCTTCAGAACGGCTTTCTTAATGGCGCTTTTAGCGTGGTGCCACCATTGCTCAGGATCCTGTTCTGCCCACCCGGCCCGTTGGGCGATGATCTCCATTTCTGTGTCCGGTGCTTGTGCCGATGAACGGCAAACACCCGTATTTGATTCGAGGATGGATGCTTTGATGGATGAACTGCCAATATCCAGACCTAATATGTACATATTATTTGAAGAATTTATTTTCAAAGATTCAAAGATTTTCGGAATATTCAATGTCAATTGCCAGGTTGAAATGGATTCCCCGATTTTTATTGTCAGGGCCAATGGCTTTAATATGGCATTTATGCTGGGTTGATGAATCGTATAGGTGTTTTGCCACGGAATTCTGACAAAAATTTACTCAATCAGTAAGTAAGTACAGAATAGAAGCATTCACAGTCGCCAACCTCACTCCCGTATTTTTCAATTCCGGCTTCTTTCGCACGAGGCTGGACAGTTCGATGGCAGTAATTTTGGGGCGTTTCCCTTTGAAATGTATACAACTTGATCATGATGTAAAGAATGATGTTGTTGATTCCCCGTATGGTTTCCTGCGAGATGTAAGCTCGTTACCCGGAAGGATTACGATGTTTGCCGGTGTTATATAAATTATGTTTTTTAAATGGGGCTTTGTAATCATCTCTTATTAAGGGGTGGTTATTGCAGAATACACTTTTGGGTGATTATTCCAGAGATAGTGGAGAGTCTGAAAAAATAGACGCCAGATGGCAATGATGCAGCGTTGAAGCTGATTGTGTGACGACCAGAGGCCTGTTCTCCTTTCACCAGTGACATCATATGCCGACCGTAGATGTCAAATACAGAGAGGTCAATCGAGCCTGCGTGTTGAAGATGGTAGTTTATGATCGTTGACTGTGAGAGGGGATTAGGTGAAATGGGTTCAAGATAAAATTCTTTTCCGGCATTGGGTGGTGCCACTATTCCGGCCGAGGCTTTCAGCATTTTGAGGGCATATCGGAGTTCAACGTCAAGGCTGTCAATGTAAAGCTGATTGATGACGGTATCGTTAACGGGTACCCGGATATCCGGGCTTACACCTCCGGTCATTGTTGAATCGCTGTCAAGCTGAATGATGTAATTTTCGTTCATTGACACACCATAGGGATACCTCACGTAGAAGTCAGAGGGGGGCGGGAAGAGGTAATGAGCACGTTCGACCAAAGCAAAGGAACCATTGGTGCCATGAAAGCCAATGGTTTTGCAGTTGGGTAGTTTACGCAACATCATCGGGATACCTTCTCCCGAACTGATGCTGCGAGGGCCTACAAGTACCATTACCGGCCGGTTGAACAGAACCCCCTGGGGTTCAGTAAACAAAGTGCCGGGAGGATAAGCAGCATTGGTGTCAAATTCAAGGGTCTGTGGATTGAAATGGGGGATATGCAGAGGCCATCTTTCGAGGGAGTCGGTATCTGGATTGTACCAACTCTGTTTTTCATACACGGCGTTCTGGTCATAGAAGAAACCAGCCATGGCAGCTGCAAGGGCGTCATAGCCGCCCATGTTGATTCTGAAGTCGAGCACAAGTCCGGGAGCATCACTGGCAATAAACCCATTGAGCGCGTCCCTGAAGGTGGTGTAGATGGTTACTGCGGAAGCCTCATCTCCATAAAGACTGTTGACCTTGATGTATCCATAACCACCGTCCAGAATGGCCGAAGTCACCTCAGGGCCGGTTTCCGCCGGGTATAGTGTTGTCTGGTCGAAGGTGGCATATCCGTCATCTACAGCCGTGAGCACTGCCGTTACTGGTGTTGTGGATCCCCTGTTGGTGAATTTGACCTTCATGGAAGCCCCTACTGGCGCCCTTCCGATCAGCCGGTTTTGATTCATCTTCCGGAACTCATGGGTGGCTGGTACCAGATCAGCCCATCGGGTAGGAACGGTATCCAATACACTTTGCACGGGATGATCGTTAATTTCTAAAAGTTCGGCCCCGAATAACATGCCTGCCTGAGCAGCAGGAGAACCGGGGTTGATTAGTCTTACCAGAATGCGGCCATCATCGGTTCCAATAACTGTAAACCCATAACTACCTCCTATCTCACGGTATCGGGCTGCTGCCCTGATGGCTACCCAGCCATGCCGGACATTGGTATGTCCATCATGGATGCCATCGATGTAGGAAGCCATTGCAATATAGAAGGCGGTAGTATCATCAGTAGTGCCTGCAGCGATTATCTTTGGCCTGATGGCTCCGTTCAGAGAATCCCAGTCGATTGCTTTCCAATCGCCCATGGGGTACCAGACTGAAAAAACCTGGTGCATCGAATCGTAAGCCTGGACGAATCCATTGGTTTGCGCAGAAGAAATACCAGCAAGCATCATAAAGAGGCTGGTGATGGTGATGAGCTTATTAATCTGTTTGTTTATCATTGTTTGTTATTTTGAATGTGGAAACAAGATATTACCATTTGAAAGATTTCATTGCTGAGTGAAATGTGGCTTCATGTCGATCTGTTCTTATTGATTTTTGTAACAATAATTAGTTTTCTGATCGTAGTCCTCTCTCGGGATAAATAGCCACGATAATTTTGATCGTATCATAGTTTGTTTGGATTGTCCGGAATGAGGTAACTGCGACTTTTTTCATGTTTTGGTGAGTCACTGCAATATAGATTGCCATGCATCGGCCAACACTCCTCATCTGGCAGGTATGGCAGGGTCTGTATTGTTAATTGTGTTTGCCTGCACTATATATTATTCCTGAGAATTGATTAAAGAGCCCGGTGGTTGCCGGGTGGTTGAATGGAACATATTGTGTATATATGGATGCAGCAATACCTGAAGCAAAATCAATATAAAAGTACGAATTCATCATGCCACCCCAGAAAACGGTGCCCGCCTTTCTTCCATAGGTGGTTGTGTCGTTATCGATGGCCCACCCAATCCCCCATTTGTCGTTTAAGGTTAACAGTCCCCTGAAATCACAGCATGAAGAACCAAAGTAAGCATCGGCTATGTCAATGGTAACATCACCAATCTGGTTGGAGGTCATTTCGCTGACAGTACTATCGGAAAGTATCCGCACACCGTCGAGTTGTCCGCCGTTTAGGAGGCATTGCAATAATCTTGTGAAATCGGCAGGTGAAGAAAAGAGACCACCTCCCGGGTTGAATTTTGTGATCACAATCGTTGGAATTCTTTCAGGATACTCTGTCAGGGGCTGTTTCCCATCTATTCCCCTTTGACCTCTTGATACAATGAACTGCTTCAAGGAATCGGGAACGTTGAACCAGGTTCTGCTCATACCCAGCGGGCCGGTAATGTATTTTCTGAAGTATGTTTCCAGATCCATGCCTGAAAGCTTTTCTACGAGCCTGCCTGTCCAGTTGAGACTGGTTCCGTATAGGAATCCGGTACCGCTTTCGAACTGCCGGGGAAGGTCTTTATAGCGCCATCCGGTGGTGTCGAAATTTGACAGTGCCTTGCTGGTAAATGTGTAACCAAAACCTGAGGTGTGGGTCAGCAGTTGACGTAAGGTTACAGGGTTGGTCCCCTTAACTGGTACACCGTTTTTTATAACAGGAATGGCTGCCATCTCGGGAAGTATATCTGAGAGATCATCATCAAGGCCGATGAGGTTGCGCTCTACCAGTTGCATTGCGGCTATACTTGTCACCAGCTTGGTCATGGAATAGATACGGAAAATATGATTGGTGGTTACCGCACCTTCTTCGTCCCATATGGCGTTTCCCTTGGTATAGGCAACGGATTGCCCATCTTTGTTGATCGCTATTGCCACCACGGCCGGCAGATCGCTTGCCTGCATGGCTTCATTCATGAGGAGGTTGACGGTTTGCTGCGTCGGAAAAGCTGACTGACCAATCGCGTTTGAGGCAAATAGCAGACAGGTGGTGAAGCCAAGGGGCAGCATCGTGCTGAACAGTCTGCGATATAATTTGCCGGTTTGTTTCATCTGATGTTAATTATGAGTGGTTGATATGTTTTTTGACTTTTTCTTCAAAAGTTCTGATAAACTAACCTTGGTTTTTGACATACTCTAAAGATTTCCTTTCTGATAAATTTGTAATCAAAGATATTGAAAGCCATCTGAATTTATCTGCTTTTAAAGATTTTCTATTTTCAAGGCCAGATGTTTGATTGATGTCCGGTTATAGGTATAGGAGATGTGAACTACGTCATCACTGGCTTGTATTACTGCCGGATAGCTGAACTCACCTGTGGGTTGATCTTCTGCCCTGAAAACCTCTGTCCAGGTTTTACCATCTTCAGAAACTGAAATAGACAGGCGATTTCGTCCATTCCACCAGTCCTTACCACTGGTATCCGGATTTGCAACCAGCAACTGTAGTCCATTTTTCAGGGTCAGTGCATCGATTCCTGAATTGGGATTGGGGATACTGGTCTTTTGAAGGGATGTCCAACTGAGACCATCATCCTCTGAAAAGCTTTCCATGATAAAGTTCTGGTTGCTACGGCAGAGTGCCTGAATGGTGCCGTCGGGAAGAACAATAAGTGCTGGTTGAATGACTTTGGCCGGGTTAGCAGTATCAACCGGGATGAGGGTCCACGTCTTTCCGTGGTCATCAGATCGTTCGATGAAGACCTGCCAGCGGTTGGTCGTTTCGGTGCTTGACGGATTGAGCCATGTTTCTGAAGGTGTGATCAGCGGTTTATTTTTAATTGGCCCCAGGTTAGGATTCAATGCGATGGGTTTACTCCATGATTGTCCCTGATCGGAAGAGGTAACCACCATACCGCTCCATTCACGGGGTGAAGGGCCTTGCTTGTAATAGAGGTAAATCGTTGGATCACCCGGGTTAAATAACACGGGATTCCAGCAGGGGATGGGGGGCAGTGTATTGTTGCTGCCACATATTGTTTTAACCGGCTGGCTCCATTGGCCATGGGCTTTTATAGCACTCCAGATACAGACATCATCAGCCCCCTCATAGTCGCCCCCGAACCAGGCAGCGAGTATATCACCCTTTCCGTTTTCGACTAAAGTTGAAGCGTGGCATTGCTTGAATGGGGCCTCCTGAAAAATGAATTCCTGCGAAAGAACTTCCACATGGTATTTTTGCTGTGCTGTTGTGGTTATCAGAATTAACAACAACAAAATAAGGACGCAGGCCGCTGGTTTTAAACACATAGGTTAATGTTGCGCTATTGATTGTAACTGCATGATTTCAGGAAACCAATCCACTGTTCATTTTCCAAGACGAAGAATTTTAAATGCCCCCTGAGTAACAAGGCCGAAAACAATGGTGCCGGCAACCAGATCGGGTATGCCCGAATTCAACAAGAGAACGAGTAACCCAGCTATGATGACCCCGATGTTTGCGATTATGTCGTAGGAAGTGAAGATCATGGTGGCTTTCATGTGGGCTTCTTCTTTTCCGTCTGCCTTTTGCAGGAGCAACAGGCAGATGGCATTGGCAACTAACGCCAATGCAGACACGATTATCATGATAGTGAAGTCAGGGAGTTGCCCTTTATCTAAAACACGTCTGACGACTTCTATATAGCCAAGAAAGGCCAGTGTAAGCTGGAAGTAACCGGCCAGCCGGGCTATTTTTTTCTGTTTGATAAGATTTTTGCCTACAGCCAGGATACTGATCCCATATACAAAAGCATCAGCCAGCATATCAAGGCTGTCGGCTACAAGCCCCATCGATCTGGAGATAAGTCCTGTTGTAGCCTCGATCACGAAAAAAATCAGATTGATGGCAAAGACTGTCCATAACACCCGACTTTGGTTTGAGGGCTTATCAAATGCCAATTTATCGGTTTTTTCTGTCGAGAGAATCTTGCTGCCAAAGTTTAACCCGGCAAGCCTGGCCTCGATCTCCTTCAGCCTGCCCTGATGATAAATGGTCAGTCTTCGGTTTGAAATGTCAAATTCAAGGTATTCAATGCCTGGGTTGCCCTCAAGTTTCATCCGGATTAACCGTTCCTCTGAAGGACAATCCATCTTCGAAATTAAAAACAGTGTTTTATCCATGCCCTGGTGTGAATTCAATGGATGTCAAAAAATGCAGTGACGGAGGTTTGTGATATTGTATTTATCAGCCAGAACTATATTAATGTTAATACTTTCAGTTACATGTAGCAGGTTCATGATGGTTTTTCGCAGGAAATGTCTGTTTGTGCATCTGTTCCTCAGCGTAAAAACAGGTTTTGGGTGCGTTTGGGCGATTAGTGGTTTAAGCTCGCCACAGCTTCCGGGTCGTGCTTGTGCTTGAAAAACAGGGCAAACAGAATGGCAACAACCAACGAGTAACCTGCAAAGGCGAGCCAGATTCCCTGCCAATCGAACTGCCCGTCGGCCATAAGGAAGTATTTGTCGATTACGATACCACTAAGCCGGCTTCCCAGAAAAGCGCCAAAGCCATTGGTCATCATCATGAACAATCCCTGTGCACTGGCTCTGATACGTTGGTCGCTCTGTGTTTCGACAAACAGTGACCCTGAAATGTTAAAGAAATCGAAGGCCATTCCGTAAATGATACACGACAGAAAGATCATCCACAAATTTGCTGCAGGATCACCATAGGCAAACAGCCCAAAACGAAATATCCAGGCAATCATGCTGAAAAGCATAACCTTTTTAATGCCAAATCGCTTCAGAAAGAAGGGGATGGTGAGGATAAACAACGTCTCTGATATCTGGGAGATCGACATGATGATGGCGGGATACTTCACAGCAACCAAATCCTTGAAGGCATCCACATTGGCGAAGTCGTGGAGAAAGGTGTCTCCGTATGCATTGGTAAGTTGTAAAGATGCCCCGAGGAGCATCGCAAAAACAAAAAATAAGGCCATCTTCGTGCTTTTGAACAAGGCGAAAGCATTGAGCCCAAGTGCTTCTACAAAAGTTTTTTTGTGGCCTTTCCCAAGCGGGGCGCAGGAGGGTAATGTAAAGGCATAGAGACCCAGGAAGAGTGATGCTGCCGATGCAACATAGAACTGCATGGCCGAAGTCTCGAATCCTGAGAGGCTGATGGTCCAGAGAGCAACAATAAATCCGACTGTTCCCCAAACCCTGATGGGCGGGTATTCCTTCACAATATCCATCCCCTTGCTTCGCATCGATGAATAGCATACCGTGATGGAAAGTGCTATGGTTGGCATGTAGAAAATCATATTAATCAGCATCACCCAGAACATCACAGAGGGATCATTAACCATCGGAACAGTGAACAACAGAATTGCTCCCATGATGTGGAATATCCCGTAAAGTTTCTCGGCGTTGATCCACCTGTCGGCTACTATCCCGGCAATGGCAGGCATGAATAGTGAAGCGATACCCATGGTAGAAAAAATGGCCCCAAATTCTGTACCCGACCATTGTTTCGTTTGAAACCAATAGGCTCCTATTGTTAATAGCCATGAACCCCAAATAAAAAACTGCAGAAAGTTCATTAAAACAAGCCGATTCTTGATGTTCATAAAGATTTACTTAATTGTCATTTTCAGATTTGAAATACAAGCAAAAATAACAAAATTATGACAGTACATCTATTGGTGTGATCGTGGCAGTAGAGAGGAACTCAATTTGATCTTCTCTGCTATCAATACCATAAAAGCTGACAATCGCATGTCCTCACTTTATGTGCATCGAACCGGAAACTGTTGGGGGTGTTTTAATTTGAATAGTGCTGAATGATTGGGTAATAACAATGCTGCCGACAGCGGCTATGTACTATTTTCCGCCCCCATGATTCAATCCCGATTTCGGTTAAATCCCGCATTATTCTACAACATGATAGTTATTGTCAGATACCTGACACACAGTGGGCATACATATTGTCGGTTCGAAGTAGCTTCGAACCGGCTTCATAATCCGTTTGTAGCTCGTTCGTCTTTTTACGAATGGACAGCGAATCAGCTTTGAAGAAGCTATGAATGAAGTTTAACTAAGGTGTAACTTGTGTCTGAAGAAGAGAAGAATAGCTTTTCAAAAAGAGGTTCAACCGGTATTTGCGTGAAACAACCGGAAAGCCAAATACCGGTGGCCATAATCCGCAGACCGGAAGAATGTGATTTTATCTCCTATGAAGATAGTTGGCTAATCATCAGTTGTATAGAGACGAGATGCTGTATGGTGTTCGCGATATAGTCTGAAAAAAGGCTTATAGCATAAACAACAAATGCTATAGACTGAATACCTTCGGGCCATAAAGCTTTAACAGCAGATTTCAATTGGCTGGCCAGTCGAATTCATCGTTAATTTTTCCGCAATAACCCGGAAACGGATTTTCCTCTTTCATGCTCCCCCGGGTTATGGACAATACTCCAATATTTAGACGCGTTTTTACACTTGATTTCTTCACTTTTCAAAAAAAAATTTCAATTTTTTTAAGTGAACAAAATCACAAAAATCTGTTTTCTAAGCTGTTGATTTCCGGTTGTTTGCAAGTCAATTTTTCCCCAAAGTCGCATCAAAGTTAGGTCAAAGTTATCTTTTTCTTATGTATTGCCTATGGCTGTAGTAACGTTTGAGTATCTTATATATGAAGGTAATATAATTATGTGCATTTTTTGGCACAATTTTAGCATAGACCATTTATCGGCATGTTTCACCAGTGGAATGTTCGGGTCAGAATTACTACGGGTTGCTTGAAGAATTAACCAACTATCTGGTACCGGGCATGAAATTCTTTGCCCCTGCAACCATGGAAGCCTTCAGATATGACCATTATGATAGAGATATGGGTGGTGGGTAAATAATTATATTCTAAGCACATATTTTCAGAATAATAGACGTCGTTTTAAGAGAAATCCGGATAGCTTTTTTGATTCATACAGAACGACAGTTTGCATAACTTCTGAGAATCATTCAGAAATCATCGCGAAAAGTGCAATCAAAGCTATAATTTCCGTACAGGTTCCGGGAGAAGCATAATGAAAGAACTTACCATGGCACCCTACATGACACAACAGAGCGCTTTTGTATAACTTTGTGCTACTTTTCAATGTGAAATTTTGATAAACAGTCTGGCAGTTTCCTTGGATTTAGAATGCTGACCGGCTAATACCAGTTTAATGTTACCAGTAAAAGAAGAATATACAAATATGCCAGTGACAGGGATTATGTCGGAGATTGCCGGTGTTGCGTCATTGTTATGGCAGAAAGGCTGGGCAGAGCGAAACGGGGGAAATTTGTCGGTTAACCTTACAGCCTGCGTCGGGGAATGGGTTCCCGGGTCTCCTTTGCTTTTGTCGGAGTTTGTTCTGGGGCGTTCATTCGCATTGCTGGCAGGCGATGTTTTATATCTGACAGGTACCGGGACAAGGATGAGGGATGTAGCGCAGCGACCTTTTGAAACGGGATGTTTCATCAGGGTTGGTATAGATGGCCGGCATTGTGAGGCTTGGGCTGTCAAAGGGGTTAACCCAAGTTCAGAACTCCCTTCACACTTTGCTGTTCAGCAGTTTCTAAAGTCTGAAGGGAAAGGTTATACCGCAGTGCTTCATACACATCCGACGGAACTCATCGCCCTAACACATAACCGGCTTTTTCTGGAAAGTTCATATCTGACAAGAACTCTTTGGTCGATGATTCCGGAAGCGCGCATTTTTATTCAAAGGGGAGTGGGAGTCATTCCATATACCATGCCCGGAAGTTCCATTCTGGCGGAACTGACTATTAAAGCCCTTGCAGCGCATGATGTGGTATTGTGGGAGAAACACGGTGCACTTTCTGTAGGGAAAGACATTGAGGATTGCTTTGACAATATCGATACCCTTAACAAGTCGGCTATGATTTATATGTCTGCTCATATGGCTGGATTTCAACCCGAAGGGCTTTCAGATGCCCAGTTGAATGAATTGGGTGAGACGTACGATCATTAGGGTAACCTGTAAACCGTTGTTTTTATTAATATTACTGTTAATCAACCCATCCATTCTGTTCCGGAGGGGCGATGATTAACAGGTAAAGGGTTATTGGGGTTTAGGTTTCGATTGATTTTAGTAAGCTATAAAAAGTATTTCACGGAGCGAAAAAGAAGCCCCGGCTACTTCGGTAGCCGGGGCTTATGCTTATTTGGTTTATGGAAATTTATCCCTTGATTCTCATTCCATAAAACGAACGGTAGACGAAGAACAGACCGATCGCAAAGAAGAATAGACCAATCATCGGGCCGATGTTGCGGGTTCCCATTTTATCGGCATGAACAAGTAGTTCAATGGATATTTCGGCTGCTAGCAAACCGAATAGCGTTGAAAACTTGATGATGGGGTTTAGGGCCACACTGGTCGTATCCTTAAACGGGTCACCTACAGTATCGCCAATAACTGTGGCGTCGTGCAGGGGAGTCCCTTTTTCTTTTAATTCAACCTCTACTACTTTCTTGGCGTTATCCCATGCCCCTCCTGCATTAGCCATGTACATGGCCTGAAACAGTCCAAAGACGGCGATGGAGATCAGATAACTTACAAAGAAGTTGGGATTGAAAAATGCGAAGGCCAGGGTGAGGGAGAAGATGACGGCGAAGATATTCCACATCCCGGTTTGGGCATATTGTGTACAGATCTTTACCACGGCTTTGGAATCTTCAATGTCGGCCTCTTCCTTATCGAGACGGATGTTCTTTTTGATGAATTCAACAGCACGATAGGCTCCCGTTGTAACAGCCTGCATTGAGGCACCGCTGAACCAGTAGATCACTGCTCCGCCGGTCATGAAGCCGAGGATCACGGCAGGGTCGGTGAGTTGAATGTTGAGCAGGCTCTGCCCGTTGACAAGGATGGTGTTTTTGAGTACCAGAATGATGGCGAAGATCATGGTGGTGGCACCAATGACAGCCGTGCCGATTAATACTGGTTTGGCTGTAGCCTTGAAGGTGTTGCCTGCGGAATCGTTCTCTTCGAGGTTGTGTTTCCCTCTTTCGAAGTCTGGTTCGAAACCGAAATCACGTTTTATTTCTTCTTTGATGCCAGGGATTTTTTCTATACGGGAGAGTTCGAACACGCTTTGAGCATTATCGGTTACAGGTCCGTATGAATCAACAGCGATGGTTACCGGTCCCATTCCAAGCATTCCGAATGCTACCAGGCCGAAGGCAAAGATGGCAGGGTAGCTGCCGAAAATGGTGGCACCTGTAATTGTATCTACGTGGATACCGTTAACAGTAAACAATGCCAGGCTCATTAATCCAACCATCAGCATCCCTTTCCAGAAGGCAGAGAAGTTTCCGGCGATGATTCCCGAAAGAATAGTTAATGAAGGACCTCCTTCACGTGACGCGTTTACAATTTCCTTCACGTGTCGGGATTTGGAGCTGGTAAATGCTTTAGTGAATTCGGGAATGAGGGCTGCAGCGATAGTGCCACAGGAAATGATAGTAGCGAGTTTCCACCAGAGGCCGGGTTCTGCGGCTTCAAGGATACCGTTGGCCAAAAGAATGTAGGTTAAGCCGAACGTCACAATGATGGAGACAAGAGAGGTGATCCAGACCAGATTGGTGAGGGGTTGCTCGAAGTTAAAGTGATCGGCTTTGCTGTACCTGGCGTGACTTATTCTTTCGTTCACCATGTATGAGAACACGGAGGTGAAGACCATCAGGACACGCATAGCGAAAATCCAGACAATGAGGCTGGCTTGAAATTCAGCTCCTGAAACAGCAAGAATGATGAAAGAGATCAGTGCGACACCTGTTACACCATAGGTTTCAAAACCGTCGGCTGTAGGTCCCACACTGTCTCCGGCATTATCACCAGTACAGTCGGCAATGACGCCGGGATTCCGTGGGTCATCTTCGCCGATCTTAAACACGATCTTCATCAGATCAGCACCAATATCGGCAATTTTGGTGAAAATACCTCCTGCAATACGCAAGGCTGAGGCTCCAAGTGATTCCCCGATTGCAAAACCGACGAAACTGGCACCTGCAATATTGCCAGGGACAAACAACAGGATAAAAATCATCATAATCAGTTCAACGCAAATGAGGAGCATCCCAACACTCATTCCCGCCTGAAGCGGAATACTCATTACATTGTAAGGTTTACTGCGAAGTGCAGCAAAAGAGGTTCTGGCGTTAGCCAATGTGTTGATTCTGATTCCAAACCATGCTACTCCGTATGACCCAAGCACACCGAGAATGGTCCATAACAACACATTTATGACGAAAAAGGGACGGCTGATTTCTCCATTTTTCACTGCATCGGGTTCGGAGAGAAATCCGAAATAAGCAGCGATGACGATGCCAATGATTCCAAAGAGGATCATTAGAAACTTGCCTTGTTGCAACAAATAGGTCTTACATGTTTCATAAATTATATTGGCAACGTTAAGCATTGATTTGTGTGCCGGCAGCTTTTTGATGAGTATAAACTGCCATAGTCCGAATACGAGGCCGAGTACGATGATAATGATACCCCAAAGCAGGAGGGAATGTCCATTCATTCCAGTCGATTCGAAATAACTCAGCTTTAAATCAGGTACCTTCAGGTCGGCCTCGCTTGCCGCCGCGACCCAGGGAAGGGAGAGGGCCGCTGCAAGTGTTAGTAATCTTCTCATAAATATGTAATTTTTATTGAGAGCAAAAATACAGAAGATGATAATACTATCGACGCCAACACGTCTGTTCGGGTCTTTTTTTCTAAACTTTTAGCCTTTCAGTTTGTTTGAGAAGCCTGTTGTCGCATTGGATTTTGCACTTTAGTTTGGTTTTACCGTATAAATTTGTAGTTTTATCAACTGAATTTAATGGAATGAAGATTACTGGCTAATCGTTGATAATTAATTTAATATAAGACGTCTTAAGAATGAAAAAGATCCGACTGGAAGTAATCGGCATGTCGTACAGTCAACTTCAGAGTGGTGCCTATGCACTTATTCTTGGTGAAGCAGATGGCCGCCGCCGGTTGCCAATCATCATCGGTAGTTTTGAGGCCCAGTCTATAGCCCTGGAACTTGAAAAGATGAAGCCCTCGAGGCCGCTCACCCATGATCTTTTTAAGACCTTTGCTTCAACTTTTGATATCAGTGTTACAGAAGTGGTGATTCATAAATTTTCGGATGGTATCTTCTATGCCCTGTTATACTGCACCAACGGTGAGCGACGTGTTGAGATTGACTCCAGGACGAGTGATGCTGTTGCCCTTGCGCTTCGTTTTCGCTGTCCGATATATACCACAGAAGATGTGATGGCGCTTGCTGCCATTGATATGGCTGAGCAAAATGAAGTGTTTGACATGACTGGCGATTCTGATGATGTTGTTGAAGAGAGTGAATACGCCGGTATTGAGGTTGAAGAGCTTGAAAAAATGATGCAGGAGGCCATTGGTCGTGAGGAATACGAAAAGGCTTCCCTCATCCGGGATGAGATCAAACGAAGGGCTTCGTCGTGAGTGTAAGAGATGCATGTCGTATGATGAGCCCGCGCATTCTCCTGATTTTAGTGGTATCAGGGCTTTTTGCCGGTTGTACGGGCCGCGACTATTCAACACTTCCATCGATTAACGAGGATCATCAGGTGACCATGGTGGTTGAGATTGCTGCAGGCACCTCTGTAAAAATCGAATATAATCAAGAGAAAAGAGCGTTTCTTCCTGATTCTATTGCAGGTAAAGTCAGAGTTGTTGATTACCTGCCTTATCCTCTCAACTATGGTTTTATTCCTTCAACATTGCAGTCGACCGAAAGAGGTGGTGATGGTGATCCACTTGACGTGCTTTTGCTTGGAGCGTCTTTGCCCACCGGAACCATAATTAAGGTTATCCCGATAGCCATCTTGAGATTGAAGGACGAAGGGGAGGCTGATGAAAAGATATTGGTGATACCTGCTGATCCTTCTGCCAGGGTGGTTCAGGTAGATGATTTTGCCTCGCTGAGAATGAATTATCCCTCTATTCTGTCACAACTTGAAGTATGGTTTATTAATTACAAAGGGCCAGGGGTGATAACCTCTTCTGGTTGGGGTGATGAGGCGGAGGCCTGGGCAATGATTCTGGACTGCAGGATAGATCAGAAAAAAATGGTGGATTGAAATGGTGTTAAGTATAAATTGAAATGAAACAATATCTTGATTTACTCCGACATGTGCTGGAAAACGGATCGCGGCGAAGCGACCGGACAGGTACAGGAACCATCGGTGTGTTTGGCTATCAGATGAGGTTTGATCTGAGTAATGGGTTCCCGTTGTTAACAACCAAGAAGCTACATCTTCGAAGCATCATTCATGAATTGCTCTGGTTTCTTAATGGAGATACCAATATTGCATACCTAAACCAAAACAAAGTTTCTATATGGGATGAGTGGGCCCGATCCGATGGAGAACTGGGCCCTATTTACGGGTATCAATGGCGCTCCTGGCCATCATACGATGGTGGTCACATTGACCAGTTGCAACAAGTACTGAAATCCATTCGGGAAAATCCTGATTCACGGCGGCATCTGGTGAGTGCATGGAATGTGGCACAAATTGATCAGATGGCTCTGCCTCCCTGTCACATTTTGTTCCAGTTTTATGTTAACGATGGTGAATTATCGCTTCAGTTGTATCAGAGAAGTGCCGATATTTTCATAGGGGTTCCGTTCAATATTGCCTCTTATGTGCTGCTGCTGATGATGGTCGCGCAACAGACAGGACTCAGACCAGGCGAATTTATCCATACGCTTGGTGATGCGCATATTTACCTTAATCACCTTGATCAGGTGAAACTTCAGCTAAGCCGTGAGCCATATCAATCGCCAACAATGAGAATAAAGAAGGCTCAAACGTTGTTCAGCTACACCTTTGACGATTTTGTGCTGGAGAATTATACTTGTCATCCGCATATAAAAGGAGAGATAGCTATCTGAGGCGTAAATGGTTGTGATTTCCTTTCGACCTGAGTACCTTATTTGGCTTATTTTCGTTATATCTTTGAACTAAATTCTCTGCTGATGAAAAATCTATCTATTATCGTTGCATTTGCAAATGATCAGGCTATTGGATTCAAAGGAACCATGCCCTGGCATCTGTCGGAGGACCTGAAGCATTTCAAGGAGGTGACGTTTGGACAGCCAGTCATCATGGGGCGACGCACCTGGGAATCTTTACCCAGACGTCCTTTGCCTGGCAGGCTTAATATCGTTGTGTCTGCGACGATGCATGATGTCAAAGGTTGTGTGGTTGTTGCTTCACCGGCTGAGGCTGTCAGCCTTTGCCCTGAAGAAAGCCAGCCTTTCGTTATTGGTGGAGGTGCGCTCTACAGGCATTTCCTGCCATTGGTTAATAACCTATACATAACGCGCATATATGAAGATGTAGAGGCTGATACATGGTTTCCTGAAGTTGATTTTGCGCAGTGGAACCTTACCAGCCATCGAAAATTTCTTAACCCCGAGGGATTAGATTATGCTTTTCAGATTTTTGAACGGAAAATCAATGAATTATGAGATACAGCCGCATTGTTGTTACTCTTCTCGTTTTATTAATTTGGAATGGAGGATGCAAAATTGATGATTCGAGCCGAATTGATTTTGATTGGAACAAACGTATTGTTGAAGATCAGTTGTGGGCAGAGGCCTTATTTGCTTATCACTATAAATTCCTTTTTGATGCTTTATCCGACTCGGCCGTTGTGGTAGGATCAGATACCCGATATGATTCGGCCGATTTGATACGTTCAGGGCAGCAGGTTATTTTGGATTATGGCGACGGAAGGTTATGTCCGGACGGGAGAATTCGTAAAGGGAGAATAACCCTTGCAATCCATGGTTTTATTTTTGAACCGGGAGCTACTGCTACGATGACTTTTAATGATGATTTTTATTTCGGATCAAACCATATCGGAGGGGTAGTTGAGTTATCTGGTGTGCCGGATACCTTAGGCTCAAATACTCGATTTTTATATACTGTGAAGGATGGTTTGATCGATCTCGGGTACGATTATGAGTATAATATCAGGTATGGCTGCTCCTGGAAAACGCATTGGATTGGCGGAGCTAGCACCCTGTTTCAGCCCTCCGACGATCGGTTTATAGTAAAGGGCAGCAGCAATGGGAAAGGTCGTGAGCATGATCAGTTTGTTGTTGTAATCAATGATTCGCTTTGGCTGCAGCCTGGATGTCATTATCTGCGGGGTGGTAAATCTACATTGACAATGCCGGGTTTTGAAGTCAATAAAGGAACCCTTGATTATTTGGGGAAAGACAGTTGTTTTGGATATGCCAATGTTATCTTCAGTGGTAAGACTTCAAACGGTGATCCGGTGATTAGCAGCAGATACAGGATGAGGATTAGCTTCTGATAAATAGATTCTTATTTTAGGGAGGTTATGTTTTTTGTTTTTTCTTTTTGGCAGCAGGGAAAAGGATGTTATTGAGAATAAGCCTGTAACCGGGTGAGTTGGGGTGTAGTTCAAGCTGGGTTGGAGGATCACCTACAAAATGCTGGTAATCTTCAGGATCATGACCGCCCAGATAAGTCCAGGTTCCATTGCCAAATTCGCCATGTATGTACCGTGCTTCATTCATTGGTTTGTTTTCACCCATGACAATTACTTCCGGCTTCAGATATTGACTCCCGAAGGCTGTGGTTTGTCCCATGAAACCCTTTATGATTCTAACATGGTTTTGGCACAGCATCGTAGGGACAACATCCCATTTGGCTGAGAAATCAAACAGTGAGAAATAGTCGTTATTTTCATTTAAAGCATGCCTGGTATCGGGGTCTACATCAATTGATGAGATTTCGTATTCATTTGGATTAGTTGAGATGGCAAAGTTTGTGAAGGCAAAGCATTTTGAATAATCGAGTTTTTGTTGTGCCTGAGGATCAATAGGATCACCATCGAACATCTGTGCACAGATGTCAACACCTTCGGCTGCTAATGCCACATCATAGCTGTCGGGAGCCGAGCACATGGCAAACAGATAGCCACCTCCGGCGACAAAATCTCTGATTTTTAATGCAACGGCCAGTTTAAGCTGCGATACCTTTGCAAATCCGTGCCGGGCGGCCGAGGCTTCAGCCAGTTTTACATCTTGCTGGTACCATTCAGCGTTGCGGTAGCGGAACCAGAATTTGCCATATTGACCTGTGAAGTCTTCATGATGCAGATGAAGCCAGTCGTATGTCGGCAGTACTCCTGCCAGCATTTCATCATCATAAATTACATCATAAGGGATTTCGGCATAAGTGAGCGCCAGTGTAACCGCATCGTCCCATGGAAGTTTGTTTTTGGGAGAATATACGGCCACGCGTGGAGCCTTGTGAAGTTTCACGGCATCCATGTTGACTTCAGGTTGTGCAATCTGATTTAGGATTGCCTGAGCCTGGACGTCGGCAACTGGTTGGGAAGTTACGCCACGTATGGCACACTCGTTTTCAACAGACTTGCTATAGGGCATCATGAAACTACCTCCCCTGTAGTTAAGAAGCCAGTCAATTTCAACCTGCCTCTCAAGGGCCCAGTAAGCGATACCATAAGCTTTAAGGTGGTCCTTCTGTTTTTCATCCATCGGGATTAGCAGCCATGTTGCATGTAATTGCCCTGCTATGAGCAGAAAGATTATCAGGATGTTTTTTTTCATATAAAATCAGGTACTGATAGGAAAAACGAAGTGGGGGCAGGTAGGTTCATTCAAAAGGTAACATCTTCGTTGTTCATCCTTGATGGTAGTGTCATGGTTTTGGGCTGGTCGAAACCATTTCCCGGGGTCATTAGATTATAATCACCAAATTCATTGGGGATGTCATCCTCAAACCGGGCAAATTGAGCAACGAACCTCAACCTGACATCAGCGAGTGCACCATTTCGGTGTTTTGCTATGATAATGTCGCCTTTTCCCATAGTAGAACTGCCATCCTCATACTGATCGATTTTGTAGTATTCGGGACGATAGATGAACATCACGATATCGGCGTCCTGCTCAATGGCTCCCGACTCGCGGAGGTCACTCAACATGGGTCTTTTTGTTCCTGTACGGGTCTCTACCGAACGGTTGAGCTGCGACAGGACGATAACCGGCAGGTTTAATTCTTTGGCGAGGGCTTTTAATGATCTGCTGATTGTGCTGATTTCCTGTTCGCGGTTTCCTTTTGTTTCGCCTCCTCCAATGGTCATGAGTTGTATATAGTCAATCATGACCATCTCGATGTTATACTGTTCTTTGAGCCTGCGGCATTTTGCCCTGAGTTCAAAGACAGAGAGGGCAGGAGTGTCGTCAATGAAAATCGGAGCTTCTTCGAGAGAGGCAATTCTGGCATGTAATTGCTCCCATTCATAATCTTTCAGATCACCTTTGCGCAGTTTGTCGGCCGGTAACTGGCTTTCGGAAGCAACCAGACGGGTTACAAGCTGTACAGCACCCATTTCAAGTGAAAACACGGCAACTGGTCGTTTGTGTTCAACGGCCATGTTGCGTGCCATGGTAAGGGTGAAAGCTGTTTTACCCATACCGGGCCTCGCTGCCAAAACGATAAGGTCAGTTTTTTGCCAGCCGCTTGTAATGCGGTCAAGATCTGTGAATCCGGATGGCACTCCGGTAAAATGGCCTTCTGACTCTTTTGCTTTTTGTACCTCATCGATGGCTTTCTTTACCAGTGATTGCATGGTGTCGTAGCCTCTCCTGAAGTTATTTTCGCTGACCTCAAATAGTCTTTGTTGTGCATCGTCCAGCATTTCGAGTACATCGGCCGATTCTTCGTATGCCGTTCCAAGTGTTTGATTAGAGACCCTTATCAGTTCACGCTGGATAAACTTTTGGGTGACTATACGCGCATGAAATTCAATATTGGCCGAAGAGGTAACTTTATTTGTCAATTGCGCGATATAGAGTGCCCCTCCACAGATTTCAAGATCCCCGCGATTTCTTAATTCGTTCGTTACCGTAATGATGTCGACGGGTTCGCTTCGGTTGAAAAGTGATTGAACAGCGGAATATATCTTCTTGTGCGACTCTTTGTAGAAGACCTCAGGCTTCAGGCTGTCGATGACAGCTGAAAGCGCATTTTTTTCGATGAGGATGGCGCCAAGTACTGCTTCCTCAACTTCAACAGCCTGCGGGGGTATCTTTCCCAGTACATCGGGTGCAGGGTATAGTTTATCGCGGGTGCGCCGACGGGTATTATCGGCCTTTTCCTGAACAGTGGTATTAGAGGTTTCTTCCATGGTCCAAAATTACAGATATTGGTTGTGATTTCTGATCAGTGTTGATAAGTTTTTAATTTGCAGTAAGGAGTAGCTTGTTAGCTGTCGTATATGCCTGATGAATCCCCCACAATCACAATATCACTTTCTGATACTGGTTTTTCACCCCTATATTTTTGGAAAAGCCTTGCAACGGTTACTGTATCTTTCTGACAATATTTCACGATTCGGGCCAGGTCGTGTTCTATCCAATAAACTGAGGCTACCTCACTTCCATTGATATCGTCTTTCGGGGTTGGAAGTCCAAATAGTGTGGCAAGAAGTGCCAGCGAGGTAAAGCTCTTGTAATCGCCGAATTTCCATAGCTCCATAGTGTCAATATGGGATATTTCCCATGGTTTGTGCCCGGCAATATCAAAAGTTTTTGGTAGAGGAAGGCCGTTGACAAGCATACGTCGCGCGATGACCGGAAAGTCAAATTCTTTGCCATTATGTGCCGCAAGATAGTAATCACTGTCCCTGAAGAATTGATTAACCATCACAGCAAACCGACAGAGTAGCTCCTTTTCATCATCGCCTGCGAAGGATTTTACTCTCAAATGCCCGGCATGAAAATAGGCAGCCGAGATGCAAATGATTTTCGAGAATTCTGCATAGATTCCAGCCTTGCGGTATAGGGTTTCTGCCGTTTCATCGGGAGCGCGTTTCAGTGTGTCGGCCTTGTGTTCCCAAAGTTTTTTGAAGTCAGCAGGAAGGTCATCATAGGACGGCCATTGTGGAACAGTTTCAATATCAAGAAACAGTACTTTATTTAATTGGATGTGGTCTAGCATTGGATTCGGTGTGTTCTGTCGGGTTGAGAAAAACTTTTGTTAAATGTAAAACTTTTATTCATTTTAGCACGTGTCTTTCAATTGGCCAGAATTTTTTTGTGTGTTCTCATCCTAAGTCATTTAAAAGAAAGCTGAATGATTGATTGTGGTGCTTCGATTCAGGCAAAGTATAATGTCATTTAACCATTAATATTTATATTTCAGACAATGTTTGATTCTGTATCAGGCCTGCAGCTTAAACTGGTGATTACTGCTGATGGTTCGCATACGCTCTATAATTCTGGTATAGGTGAACATTACCATTCTACAGGTGGAGCCATTACCGAGTCCATGCATGTTTATATCCGGAACGGGTTAATGCCTGTTATGGAAGACAATGATATATTTCATTTATACGAAACCGGGCTGGGTACCGGCTTGAATGCTCTGCTTGCATGCATTGAAGCACGGAGGCAATGTAAAAGCATTCATTATCATGCCTGCGAGTTGTTGCCTCTCGATATTCGTATAACGGAACAGCTTAATTACACATCCCTCGTGAACTCTGAATATGCGGCTGCAGATTTTTCAGCTATACATACCCAGGCTTATAATGGGGAACCTGTCAGAGTGCATAAGCATTTTATACTTTCAAAGTACCAATGTGACTTCTCAGAGGTAAATTTTCATGACGAGCAATTGCGGCTGGTATTTTTCGATGCTTTCAGCAGTAATGCACAGCCTGAGTTGTGGTGTATTGAATTATTCAGCAAACTTTGGCGTGCCATGTTGCCGGGAGCACTGTTAGTTACCTATGCCACGGCAGGGCATGTTAAACAGGCTCTGCGACAGTCCGGTTTTCAGGTGCAAAGATTGAAAGGTGTGGCAGGGAAACGTGAAATGTTAAGGGCTTTAAAGCTCTGAGGTGATGCTGCAAAAGGTTGTCGAAATAATTCTACAGACAAGGAAATTCAAAATGGATACCGGAATAGCATAGGAGGTATTGGTATCCTGCTATAAGAGTACGATTAACGAATGTCGAAAGAGTCGTAGTTAACCACATTACCTTCATTGATCTGGAATGAAGATACCGGTGACCCGATAGGCCCCTTCTTGCAATATTCAATAAAATCGGCAATTAGGGCTTCTTCTCCTTCTGCCTCAATGGAGTAACGGCCACTGCCGTCCTTTTTTATATAACCTTTGATGCCCAATTTCCATGCCCGTTCCATGATTGGGAACCGAAATCCCCCGTCTAGCCGGTATATCTTGATAATAAGATCATAGTGTTTCAAAACTGTAGTCTTGTTAAGTTGTGGACAACCCTTTTTTAAGTATATAAAAGTACATTTTTTATCCACAAAAAAGGGAGTTATAAAAAATGCATGTTAAATTGTATCGCCTGCCTATTTGATTATGAAACCGTCCTGATATTTTGGTGAAAGTTTTTCAATGACTGTGGAGACAACCCTTGCATGTGGTGGCCCTGTTTTAACCCATAAAATAAAACGTTCTACACTAGTTTCCTCGCCCTCAATTTCTATCTCCACTGAGCCATCACGCAAGTTTCTTACGTATCCATTTAATCCCATGCTGATGGCCTGATGATAGGCGCCATATCTAAAGCCTACCCCCTGTACCCTGCCTGTGATAATGAGTAAATATCTGACCATGTTAACAAAGAGTGGTGTCAAAAATAATCTTTTTTTAATATCTGATGTTTTCAGGAAGGGTTTTAAGATAAATTCTGCACGGTTAGATACCAAGACGGCGCGACATCATAATCGTCATGGCTTTACAAAGCTGTTCAGGACTGAACCTGCGCCAGTTGAAAGAAGTAAATCCGCCTCCGAAAGCAATGTAATAATCAAGGCGTGCCCTCGAGAATTCCTCCACAACATGGTCGCGGAAGTTTAGCCCAACAATCCATCCATCGCCTATTTCGTCAAACCACTCTTCGTAGTAATCGTTGGCGTCGGCATGAAAATTCAGTACATGTTCGCCGATAATGAGAAATTTGTTGATCCCCTCTGCTATCAAAGGTTCTGCAATGTTGCGCTTCAGATACATGATATCGTTGTGAAGCACATCGTTCCATTCTCCTATGAGTTCAATTACTGCAAAGTTTTCCTGGTATCCGGCGTAGAGGATTTTCAGGTAGAGGGTGCTACTTCCCATCTCATCCCAGTAAGGGTGAATGTAGTAGTTGTAAACGGCGTTGGTGCAGAGTGAATCATGATACCTGGTGCCATAAAGTGGTGAGCGTGGATCTGACGATGAGTCGTATATGTCTTCCCAACGGTCAAACGGAGCAATGTCGTGCATTGGATTCTTAGTCTTCGTTTACAGGTTGTCAATTACAATGATATTATCCTGACTGTGCGGCCCTTTAGAATTGTCAGTTCAGCTTCTGCAAAGGAGACTATTCCGTCTGCCCCGGCAAAAGAAAGAATATGTGCAGAGCCATTATATCTGACAGGGAATACCTCCCCATTTATTATCTGCACTGGGAAAAAGGATTGTCTCCCAGCTTTTTTGCGCGAATGGGTGATTCCCATTGGTAGTTTAAAGTAGTTTTCTTCATGGTTCCCTGTCATCATCCTTTGAATGAAGGGCCTCACAAGCAAATTAAATTGTACAAGTGTTGAGACCGGATTGCCCGGCAGGCCAAAGACTGCAACATCCTGAAGTCTTGCAAATAAAGTTGGCCTCCCTGGTTGTACAGCTAATTCTTTAAATAGAATGGCTGCCCCTAACTGTTGAAGCACATCAGGAACGAAGTCATAATCGCCCATCGAGACACCTCCTGTTAGCAGAATTATATCATTCGTTGCAGCTGCTCTACTGATTGCTTCGCATAACGATGCTTCTTTGTCGGATACAATGCCCCTGTAGTCAGCTTCTGCTCCTGCTTTCATAACCTGTGCAATGAGTTGCCACCCGTTGCTGTTGCGGATATGTGAACCTTCCGGCTTCTTATCTGGTTCGGTTAGCTCGTCACCTGTTACAATGACGGCTATACGCGGTTTTCGATACACATCCACCTGTGTATACCCGACTGAAGCAAAGATGGCAATGTGTTGCGGTTCAATGTATGTGTTGCGTTTTACTACAATTTCACCTGTTCTGCAATCTTCGCCCTGCATGCAAATATTGGAGTTTGTATGGGCACCGGTGAAGACTACTTTGCCGTCGGGAGTCAGGCTGCTTTGCTCTACCATGAAGATGCAATCGGAGGCCTCGGGTACTTGTGCTCCTGTCATGATTTTGAAACAACTTTGCGGGGGGAGGTTTTGGGGGATGTCACTTCCTGCTGCCAGAATGCCTGAAAGCGAGAGGGAGCAAAATAATTCTGAACGGCGACAGGCGTAACCGTCAACGGCTGCTTTTCGGAAGGGGGGCATATCGATATCCGAAACAACATCGACTGCCAGATGTCTCCCCAGTGAGGTAAGCAGGTCAACCTGGCTTGTGGGCATTTGTTGTGTTGTCTGTAGAACGATAGCCTGAGCTTCGGTGAGGGATATCATTGCGAAGAATATTATATTATGGTCTGATTAAAAGAACTGGCAGTCTTTCAACTCCCTGACAGTTTGCGGAACATGATGTGAATAAGTCCGTCACTCAATCCAATTCGGGGGACGAGAATTTCTTCGGCTTTTACGATCTCCATGATATGTAGGTAAATCTCACCTGCAGGCAAGATTACATCGGCCCTGTCGCTTCTGAGTGCCATTTGTTCAATTCTTTCGGAAACGGAAAGTTGGCTGATAAATTTAATGCCGTATCTTAGGTTGTTTATGATCAGGATGTTGTCGTCGGGACGTCCGAAAAGTTTCACGATCTTATTGATATTGCCACCTGAACCAATCACGTTTACGTGGGCAAAATAGTCGCGGAATTGCATCAGCCATTCATCAAGATTTGTCCATTCTGAAGGTTGTACCTGACTATTCAGCATTCTTACGGTTCCGATCTGAAAAGAGCGAAGATCAACCAGCTTGTCTCTGTCAACCACCGAAACTTCAGTACTTCCCCCGCCAACGTCAACATACATAGTCAACCGGTTTTTTCCTGGAAATTCGTATGGGTTGCTGGAGCGGATAATTTCAGCCTCCTTTAATCCATCAATAATTTTGATGCTGATACCGGTCTCCTTTTTTACCTTTTTTACGACATCTGCACCATTGCGAGCTTCACGCATGGCAGCAGTTGCACAGGCAACATATTTTTCCGGGTGATAGAGGTCGATGAGAAGCTTAAAGGCTTTCATTGTCGTTATCAACTCGATGATTTTATGCCTGGGAATCATGCCGGTGTTAAATACTTCCTCACCTAACCGCAGGGGTACACGTACCAACTCAACCTTATCGACGCGCGAGCGTCCATCAACCATTGCAGCATTGGCAAACAACAGTCGGGCAGCATTGGAACCGATATCTATTGAGGCTAATAGCATAAATAAGATTTAACCATTGATTTTATGTTATTCGCTTTACTTTATTTCAGAGCCTTCTGACAGCATGCTTTTAAAGAGTTCGTATTTTGCGAATTGTGATCTCACCCTTTTTTTACGTCCTCTTTTTACATAGCTGTTGATTTCGCCCTGGTGCAACATCCTGGCCTTTGTGTTGTCATTTAATTCAAGATCAAGCATTTGAAGTAGCTCTGCCTTGATGTCGGGATCAGAAACGGGGCAGGCAACTTCAATTCGGTGGTCGAAGTTACGTTGCATCCAATCGGATGATGAGATATAAATCTGAGGGTCGCCGCCATTTCCAAATACATATACACGCGAGTGCTCAAGGAACCTGTCGACGATACTAACAGCTTTGATGTTGTCGCTCACACCCGGTATACCACCAACAATGATACAAATCCCCCGGTTGATCATTTTGATGTTGACGCCTGCCTGACTTGCCATGTAAAGCCGTTGGGCTGTTACGTCATCCACGATACTATTGATCTTGATTATGGCGGACGCATCTCGCCCTGCTTTGGCGTTTTCTATTTCCCGGTCAAGCATCTCGAGTATAAAGTCGCGAATACTGAATGGTGCAACCACAAGCTTTTTGAAGGTGGGAGGTATGTAACGCGTCTCAAACAAACCGAATACGTTGTTGACGTCTTCAGTTAAAAGTGGATCGGCAGTCAATAGACTGTCATCGGCATAAACATTGGCTGTTGATTCGTTGAAATTTCCGGTGCTTATATTGGCATAGAGTACCTCTTTGTCGTCTTCTACCCGTTTGATTAGTAGTAGTTTTGCATGAACTTTATAGCCTGTAATAGTGGGAACAATTTTTACTCCTTCCTCCTGCAACCTATTGGACCAGTAAATATTAGCCTCTTCGTCGAATCGAGCCTGCAATTCGAGAAAAACAGTCACCTTTTTTCCATTTCTGGAAGCATTGATCAGGCTGTTGATCAAACTGCTGTCACGTGCTGCCCTGTAGAAGGTCATTTTGATCTCCTTCACCTTTGGGTCAATGGATGCTTCCCGCAGCAGGTCAATGATGTAGCGAAACGACTGATAGGGAAAATGAAGCATGATGTCACGCTTTTTAATGGCGGCCAGGATGCTTTGGTTATCGGGAAGGTGTTTGTGGGCGAGCGGCGGAAAGGGCTTAAAATAATGTATTGGCAGACCTACATAGGGAAATGACATAAAGTCTTTAAAATTGTGATAACGGCCGCCACTTCTGACATTGTCAGTGTCGCTGATCTTTAACTTCTTCATAACCTTATCAAGCAACTTGGGTGGTATTTGTCCATCATAGACAAACCTTACCGGAACGCCCTCTTTACGTTGTTTCACGCTGTAGCTGATCACTTCGAGAAAGCTTTTGTTCACGTCGTTGTCGATGTCCAGTTCCGCATCGCGGGTAAATTTTATGGTATAAGCCTCATACTGGTCATAACCCAATACTGAAAAGATGTCGGCCATGCAGTATCGGATTACATCGTCGAGCAGGATGATGCTGGTGGTACGTGCAGGGGAAGGGAGCATCAGGAAGCGGCTAAACCGACGGGTTGGTACTTTAATCACCGCGGCATTCTCTTTTAGCTTCATGGAACTATCAGAAAGCCTTATCGCGAGATAAAGTGATTGGTCTTTTAAAAATTTCAGACTCTTTACGCTGTTGAGCATAATCGGGAAGAGCGACGACCGTAAAATCTCTTTGAAGAATCTTTTAACATAGTCTCCTTGCTCTGGATTAAGCTGTGTTTCGTCTAAAATGAAAATATTTTCTGCCGACAGTTCAAGCACAATTTTTTGATAGGCCTCATTGAATTTTTGCTCCTGAACCTGAACTAATTCGGTTATCGCAGTCAGGGTGGCTTTAGGGTCGAATCCAACCGGATAATTTAAACGCTGTCCGGCATGAGCCATACGGTTAAGTGTTCCGACCCTAACTCTGAAGAATTCATCTCGGTTGTTGGAGTATATTCCAAGAAACTTGAGCCTTTCCAGCAGAGGTGTTGCCGGGTCCATTGCTTCCTGAAGCACTCTTTCATTAAAATGTAACCAGCTGATTTCGCGGTTTGTGAATGAATTATTGAGTGACTGAACCGGATCAACGCCGTAGTTTAGGTCCATAGTGATAAAAATAGATACAAACTTACGAAGTTAAACCATTCTACGTATGGCCCTTTTTAAAAGTTTACATCTCTTTTGGGAAAAGTATCAGAAAGGGGTCGGCCTTTGCCAGAGGCAAATCACTCCATCGATCAGTTTCAAATTTGATCCCGGCAAAGCCAGAAGTAGGTAGGTAGTCGATCTGTGGAACAAAGTACTTGTTGAGAAAATTTGTGAGGGTTGGGTTGTGCCCCACAAGCATGACGCTCGATATTGTATCATCAAAAGGGTAGAGTTCTTCAAAGATTCCATCGGTGTCGCAGTGGTATAGATTATGACTGATCAGAATGTCCTCGGCAGGAAACCGGATGCCATGTGCAACAATGGTCGCGGTGTCAAAGGCTCTTACCGCATGGCTGCTTACAATGACAGCAGGAACTATGTCGTTGGAAAGCATATATTCGATTATTTTTCTAGTCCGCTTTTTCCCTTTTTCCATCAAAGGTCTTTGCTCGTCGGGTAACTCGGTAAAATTCCACGACGACTTGGCGTGCCGTAAAATGTATAACGTTTTCATGATGAACTTTTATTATTGATGTATTAACAACTCATTCTATCGATCGGTTTAATCTTTTTTACGATAACTTTAAGTTTTAGTTGTCTTCATGACATTCATCTCATTTCCAGTTAAATAAAAAAAGCCGGCATCGGTATGCCAGCTTTTTTTATTTATTAGTGATTTGCCCCTTCTAAGTATAAAGTGGGCGGTTTGACATCATTTTTTGAACCTCGGCACCAACCTGAGCAATGACTTCGTCGTTGTTGATGTTGGCGATCACGCGATCAATCAATTCAACAATGATTGGCATATGCTCTTCTGTCAGCCCACGGGTAGTAACGGCAGGTGTTCCGACACGGATACCTGACGTTTGGAATGGTGAGCGGCTGTCAAAAGGAACCATGTTCTTGTTCACGGTGATATGCGCCCTAACGAGGGTGTTTTCGACAACCTTACCTGTAATTTCAGGGAATTTTGAACGAAGGTCGATCAGCATCAAATGGTTGTCGGTTCCGCCTGAGATTACATGGTAGCCACGATCGATAAATGCCTGCGCCATTACCTCAGCATTTTTCTTTACCTGTGCAATGTATTGTTTATAATCATTGGTGAGACACTCTCCGAATGCAACCGCTTTGGCTGCAATGACATGTTCCAGAGGTCCACCCTGAATGCCGGGGAAAACAGCTGAGTCTAACAATGCCGACATCATCTTTATCTGGCCTTTCGGCGTGGTGAGTCCCCAGGGGTTCTCAAAATCTTTTCCCATCATGATGAGCCCCCCGCGTGGCCCGCGGAGGGTCTTGTGCGTGGTGGTGGTAACGATGTGACAGTGGGGAAGTGGATTGTTGAGGAGTCCTCCGGCGATTAAGCCTGCCGGATGCGAGATGTCGGCCATCAGAATGGCACCAATCTTATCAGCAATCTCACGCATACGGGCATAATCCCAGTCGCGTGAATAAGCAGAGGCACCAGCAATAATCAATTTGGGCTTTTCGGCCAGAGCGACTGCTTCCATCTTGTCATAGTTGACTGTCCCCGTGGTTTCTTCAACAGTGTAGGCAACCGGATGATAAAGGATTCCTGATGAATTGACGGGGGAGCCATGTGAAAGATGTCCGCCATGCGAGAGGTCGAGCCCCATGAAGGTGTCACCAGTTTTCAGGCATGCCAGCAACACGGCCATATTAGCCTGAGCACCCGAATGTGGCTGCACGTTAGCCCATTCGGCTCCGAAAAGTTCTTTTACACGGTCGATCGCCAGTTGTTCTGTCTCGTCAACGCATTGGCAACCACCATAATATCGCTTTCCGGGGTATCCCTCAGCATATTTGTTGGTCATTACTGAACCCATTGCTTCGAGTACCTGATCGCTCACGAAGTTCTCTGAGGCAATCAACTCGAGGCCATTAATCTGACGATTTCTTTCTTTTTCGATGATCTCGAAAACCTGAGTATCTCGTTTCATATCTGATGATTTTGAACAGTATTGGTGTGATTAACCCGATAAAAAATCCCCTGAATTGGTGAAGAGGTTTTGTAAATCAGGTTAAACATCGTTTTTTTGCAAAAGTATAAATTAAAATCCAGCCCTGTATCGGTTTATATTATTGAAAACTGATTACAGCGAATGATTATTCACAAAATGATAGAATTTAACCGGTTTACCCTCGACAATGGATTGCGCCTGCTGGTGCATACCGATACCACTACGCCAATGGTGGCTATTAATGTATTGTATGATGTGGGATCGAAAGATGAACATCCCGGGCATACAGGGTTTGCCCACCTCTTTGAACATCTCATGTTCGGCGGATCCCTTAACATTGAATCCTACGACCGGGAGCTGGAAAAAGTTGGTGGAGAAAACAATGCCTTTACAACAAGCGATTACACCAATTATTACCTCCAGATTCCGGCCAACAACGTTGAAACCGGATTTCGGCTTGAGTCGGACAGAATGCTGTCACTTTCTTTTTCTGAAAAAAAGCTTGATGTGCAGCGAAATGTTGTCATGGAGGAGTTTAAGCAGAGTTACCTCAATAAACCATACGGCGACCTGTGGCTTGAGTTGAAACCGCTTGCATATACTCATCATCCATACCGCTGGCCCACCATAGGATCTGATATCAGTCATATTGCCAATGCAACCCTCGAAGAGGTGAAAGCATTTTTTAATAAATATTATCATCCGGCAAATGCTATCCTGTCTGTGGCCGGCAACATCACGCCCGAAAGGGCACTGCATCTTACCCGCAAGTGGTTTGGAGACATACCCGCCGGTGCTGCCAATGAACGAAAATTGCCGGCTGAACCGCCGCAACAGGCTCTTCGTACCATGACCATCTTCCGTGACGTCCCCTATGATGTCGCTCTGCTGGCTTGGAAGATGCCCCAAAGAGCCGATAAGGATTATCTGGTATGTGAGTTGCTGGCTGAGTTGCTTGCCGGTGGTGAATCGTCACTTTTAATATCCAAATTAGTAAATGATACTGAACTTCTTACCGAAGTTGAATGTTTCCTCTCAGAGGAAATTGACCACGGTTTGTTTTGCCTTTTCGCAAAGCCCCGGCTCGCCGATGTGATCTATCCATGTGTTGATACCGTCAATGAAACATTGATGGGAATACTCACTTTTGGGATTAATAGTTCTGAACTCGAGAAAGTTAAAAACAAAGCCTTAACAGCCATTGCACTGGGGCAGATGAGTATCCACAATAAGGCTATGACATTGGCATTTGGAGAACTACTGGGTGATGCCAACCGTATCAACATTGAGCCGCAGCGCTATCAGGAGATCACCATGGAGGACCTGTTGCGTGTAGGGGAAATGGTGTTTCAAAAGCAAAATTGTTCGATTCTTTATTATAGAAGTAAAAATATTGCTTAATGGCAGCCAACCTTTTTATTTCAATGTATGTCTGATCCAACGTAACCACGATTCATGATTCATGATTCCGAAATAGTCAAGGGCTGTCTGAAGGGAAGCCTTAAAATGCAGAAAGAGCTGTATGATAGGTTTGCTCCAAAGATGCTGGGCGTTTGTTTACGTTATGCCCGCGACAAAGAGGAAGCTGAGGATATATTACAAGAAGGTTTTATTAAAGTCTTTTTGAAATTAACTGAGTTTCGTGGGGATGGTTCTTTTGAAGGCTGGATCAGACGCATCATGGTGAACACTGCTATCAATTATTATATGCGCTTTCGAAAACACCTCTATCAACTGGACATTAAAGAGATTGAGGAGGTGACTGAAGATCAGCAGGTCGTATTTGATCAGTTACATGTGAAAGATTTACTCTCTCTCGTACAGAATTTACCTGTTGGTTACCGGACTGTGTTTAACCTCTATGAAATAGAAGGTTATCAACATAAAGAAATTGCGGAAATGATGGATATATCGGTTAGTACTTCTAAAACCCAATTACTTCATGCGCGACGCCTTCTTCAGAAACGCCTCGGTTCGTATAGCCGAGAAATAGTGAAAAATTGAATTATTTACCAATAAATGGAAAAAGATTACCAACAATTTGGAGATGTATTCAGGGATGCTTTCCATGACTTTGAGGAACTGCCCAGTCATTCTGTTTGGAAAGGGTTGAGCCGCAAGTTGTTACTGCGTCGTTTGTTGAAGATCAGCTATACTTATATAGCTCCTGCTATATTTCTGGGTGTGGTGGCTATTTGGCTCTTTGGATTTGATCCTTTTGATAGTAAAATTGTCACCAATGATTCTGGCAAACCTGCCCTCGTTCAGAAAACTACCTCTACTGACCCTGTCTTAGCTAAAACAGTTGAAACTGTTAAAACAACACGTCCCATAATGGATAGTGTTGAACATCCGGAGCATGCTATACCAGCTAAAGTACAGAAGAATATACCCATTCCATCCGGCTCCATCAGCAAGGAAGTCTCTAAGACCGAAGTGAATGGTCCGGTTTCTTCCCGGGTTTCCAAACCAACAATACCAGATAATGGTGTTCATCAGGAGGTTACGAAGCCCCTGCAAAAAGAACCCGTTGTCAGGAAGGATCCGGTCAGGGTAATAACCAGCAAATCTGAAGAGGAAGCTATACCCGTCGTTGTTGTTGACCCTGTCGAAAACAAAATCATCGAGTCCGCCTATTCAATTTGTTCCGGTGAAGAAGTATCTCTTACTGCACCTGAAGGCTGGCGCTATGAATGGAATACTGGTGATTATGCCCGGAATATCTCGGTGAAACCTACCGAAACATCGACCTATCAAGTTGATGTTGAAGATCGCGATGGGGGGAAAACAACCGCCCGGTTTACTGTCAATGTGCTCGAATGCTCCATCTATATTCCAAGAGCTTTTTCGCCTAATGACGATGGTTCTAACGACCTTCTGCTGGTCAGAGGCGATGGAATCAACCAGTTCGAGATGAAAGTGTACAGTAAATGGGGAGAACTGATGTTCGAAACCCGCGACATAAGTCAGGGTTGGGATGGCCGATTTAGAGGTAACAGGGCTCCTTTGGATGCCTATATCTATCAGATAAGGTTTACCGATGAGTCCGGAAGATGGCATAATGCTCAGGGTACTGTTACCCTTGTTCCTTAATTAAGACCCTTTTACGTTTTATTATAATTCCCGCTAACCGTAAAAATTCCACCTGAAACATCGTCGGGACGACGAAGTTTCAGGTTTATTTATGTGATATCGCATTTTCATTCACATTAACAAACCGTGTTTTCTCCAATTTTTGTTAATCACTCAGAGAATAAATCACATACTTCTGTGGAATACTACTTTGTATAAACCCATATCCATCATTAGGTAATCGTTTATGAACAGCATAAAGCCATATCCGTCTATAGGAGAAGGTTGGCTATCCATACCATGTCAGACATAGATTATATATGCTTCGCGCCAAACTTTGGCCAGACTTCTTATCAATCCGAAAAAAGTATTCTCAGGCAACCCGAAATATAAAGACCATATTAAAGTGGCTGTGTCACATTAGAAGGCGGAGCCCATATGGCACCATTTTGTCTCCTCAACCGTAGATGGACCGTAGATGGACCGTAGATGAAGCGTAGGTGAAGCGTATGGTTTCGGTCAGTCTTCGCATCATACCCGCTTGGTTTCCGATTTAAATCCGTGTGATACTTTTCTTTCATAAGGCGAAAATTATGCCAAAGCAGCTTAATCCTTCTGCCTGATGAAAAAATGAGAGATTTTTATTTGTGTTGATGAAGCGTCAGGTAAAGGCAAACCTCCCTGATAGCGATCGGAAGCTAAAGTGAAAAAGAATTGGAGATTTCAGAATCTGGAGAGTCAACGCCAATAGTTAATGCCAAAGTAGTAATGATAGTCTCTTTTTAGAAAATCCACTTACCAAGGTTCCATGGCGAACATACTCATAACTTACTGAATTATAGTTAAAAGATATTTAAGAGCCTTTGACCCCTCTTTGGAATATCATTTACTTATCAATGATTTGATTATCAGTGTTATTAAATTCAATATATGGTTAGTTAGATTTTATTGTACGGATTATTGTTTAATAATTTGTAAAAAGGACCATCCGCCCGATTACATTGCATCTCAGTAAGAGGCTTTTATTCTAAGCAAAGAATGAGAATCTTGGGGAATTTAAAGCGCTTGGCTTTTAACGTATAGCGTAAAGTTGTAGTTGTATTGTGTAGGAATATGAAGTTAGAGAGATGCATTTAACAAAATCTGAAACTTTCAGAGAGTAACCTTCACGGAACAGCCTGATGGGTATCGAAGGAAAGGGGAGGGGATGGCATTATAGTTGCCGGACTAATCCCTTCTAAGGCTACGAATGGTTCGGAAAAACATCACCAAGCTGTATAGATGTCTCCTTAAATGGTTATCGCCCCCCTTTTATTTTGTTTTTATGGCTTGTAATGGGAGAGGCGAAAATTGAAAAGAAGGTGAACTGAGCCGGATGGTTTATGCCGGGTTGAGTATTCTGATGATTAGTTCTTTCATTAGTTCGCCCTGTTCTGTTGACGTATTGTCGACACCTTTACTTCTGAGGTCGTATTGTTTCAGAAGATTGATAATTTGTTTCACTTGTGGTAGCGGGTAGTTTCTGGCTGCAGAAGTATACTCCTGAACGAAGAATGGGTTTACCTCCAGCACTGAGGCGATCGTCTTGGTGTCTTTACCCTGGAGTGCATGTGCTTTAATGATTTTTAGAAAATAATTGGTAAGGGCACCGGTAAGCAAAACCATTGGGTGATCGTTTGGGTTGTCAGCAAAGTATAAAATGATCTGGATGGCTTTTGCCCGATTGCGCTGTCCAAGGGCTTTGGTAAGTTCGAAAACATTAAAATCTTTGCTGATTCCTATGTTTTGTTCCACAAGCGCTTCGGTAATTTTGCCACCCACCGGCAGGTTAACCAGCAATTTTTGGGTTTCGTTGTCGACCTTTGACAGGTTAGTGCCGATGTTATCGGCCATCATCATTACGGCCTTCGGAGTTATTGAATAGCCTTTCAGTTCGATGTGTTGCCTGATCCAATCCGGCAATTGATTATCGTATAATTGTTTGGCTTCAAACAATACTCCGGTTTTTTTGATGGCACCAGCCAGCGCTTTTCGTCCGTCGACTTTCTTATGTTTGTGGCATAATACGAGGATGGTGGTTGGAGTCGGTTTCTGGCAATAAGCAGTCAGGTCTTCAATTCTTTTCAGATCCTGTGCTTCCTTAACAATGATTACCATGTGGTTGGCCATCATTGGGTAACGTCGGGCCGTGTCGATAATCTGTTGAACCGAGCTATCGCGACCATAGAATACCATTTGATTGAACTCCTTTTCGTTCTCATCGAGAACATTGTCTTCAATGAAATCGGAAATCTGGTCGATGTACCATGGTTCTTCACCCTGCAGAAGGAAAACCGGATGATAAATCCTATTGTGAAGATTGGACAGAATCTGCTCAAAGGTCATAGATGAATTGATTATTCGTTGTCGAACCTGAGATGACGAACAGTGTGTCCGTTGTTAATGAGTTGATTAAGTGAGTCGATGCCGATCCTGAGGTGTCGGTCAACATGGCTTTTATTGACTTGCTGGTCACTTTCTTCAGTTTTAACGCCATCAGGAATCATTGGCTGGTCGGATACAAGCAACAGGGCGCCAGTCGGAATATGGTTGGCAAACCCAACGATAAAAAGTGTGGCTGTTTCCATGTCGATGGCCATCGAACGGGTCGTTCTGAGGTATTCTTTGAAGTGCTCGTCATATTCCCATACACGGCGGTTGGTGGTGTATATAGTACCAGTCCAGTAATCAGAATCATGATCACGGATTGTAGTTGAAACTGCTTTTTGCAAAGCAAAGGCAGGCAAGGCCGGAATTTCGTTTGGGAAATAGTCATTAGAAGTACCATCGCCTCTGATGGCAGCTATTGGCAGAATAAGATCGCCAATTTTGTTTTTCCGTTTCAGACCGCCACATTTCCCTAAAAAAAGAACAGCTTTGGGTGCAATTGCACTGAGCAAATCCATCACCGTGGCAGCATTGGCACTCCCCATTCCAAAGTTGATAATTGTGATGTTGCCTGCTGTGGCTGAAGGCATACTGCGGCCATAGCCCTCAATTTCAACCTTATGCCATTCAGCAAATAAATCAACATAATGCTGAAAGTTGGTCAGAAGGATATATTGACCAAACTCGGTAAGTGGCTTTCCCGTGTATCTTGGAAGCCAGTTGTTTACAATTTCTTCTTTGGTTTTCATGGCTAAAACATTCTATGACACTTAGTCCTTCGGGTCATTGACCAGCCGGTAAAAAACAGGATCACCTTTAGCGGAACAAATTTAACCGAAAAAACAACACCATTCTGATTACCTTTGCGCCTTGGTTTTAGAAATGATGATTCCACTCAATTTTCCGCCCGCCAACCTTGTCATCTCAACAACTGATCAATCGGTTATGGTTTTTGACCGTATTCGGCGAAGGCATGTAGCTCTTACTCCTGAAGAATGGGTTAGGCAGCATTTAATTCATTATCTGGTTGAGCATCGTGGATACCGGCCTTCATTAATAAGCGTAGAGGCAAAGCTGAAATTGAACAGGATGACCCGAAGGGCTGATGTTGTTTGCTGGGTTGATCCTAATTCGAAACCATGGCTAGTTGCTGAGTGTAAGGCTCCTGAGGTTGATCTGTCGCAAATGGTTCTTGATCAGGCCTTGCGCTATAATATGGTGCTCAATGCAAAGTATGTATTGATTACCAATGGGCTGATTCATGTTTGCTATGAAATGCCGGGAAGTGGAACAACTGCAAAGATGATTGGTGTAATTCCTGATGCTCCCTCTTTCATCTGACAGTCCTATACATCGTATTATACCACATTGAATTTTATGTTTAAAAAGATTACTTTCTTTCTGTTTGTTCTATTTTCCCTTTTTGGAACCAGAGTAACCTCCCAGAGTTTTGACCTAAGTAGTGTGAAGATTGCGTTTCATGGTTTTGTCCGGGGTGACGCGGCTTTTGACAGCCGACTAAACGTGGAAGCCCGTGAAGGTTTTGTTATATTGTATCCTTTAAAGCCTGATTTGGATGCCAATGGTGCCGATATCAATGCAGTTCCTAATTTTAACCAATGGGGGATGACATCGCGCGTCAATCTAACGGCCACGGGGCCCGATATTCTGGGAGCTAAGGTAAAAGGATTTGTTGAAGGTGATTTTACCGGCCCATCTAATCCCGAGAACAATGCTTTCAGGTTGCGGCATGGTTATATAGAAATGAAATGGGTTAAGGCATCGATACTAGTGGGGCAGTATTGGTCTCCATTAGATGTACCCGAGATGTTGCCGAGGGTTCTTGCGCTGAACACAGGAGCTCCTTTTCGGTCGTTTACCCGCAGCCCAATGATCAAGGTAGCCTATACTCCGGGTAAGTTTGATATAATCGCGGTTGCTTATGCACAAAGAGATTATGTTTCTCCTGGTCCAAGTGGTGGGTCTGTTTCTTATCTTCGGAATGCTCTGGTTCCCAATCTGCATCTAATGATTCAGTATCATGGCCAATCTCTTTTTGCCGGTGCCGGTGTTGATTACAAACAATTACGCCCGAGGCTGGTAACCGACAGCCTGTTTAAAGCTGATGAACTGGTAAGGTCTGTCTCACTCCATGTATTTGGTAAGTATACCGATAGGTCCTTTCAGATTAAGACGCAGGTTATCCTCGGCCAGAATCTGAGCGATCATCTGATGACAGGTGGTTATGCTGTTGAAAAGGCCGATTCGTTGGATAACCGGACTTATGTGAATTTGAATAATCTATCGTTATGGGCTGATCTGACATATGATTACAGATCGGTAAGACTTGGATTGTATGGTGGATATGTTAAAAACCTGGGGACAGGCAGAGATGCCAAAGGTCCCTTTTATGGGCGTGGTGATGACATTGATTATATCTATCGAGTAGCTCCCCGTATCGATGTGAATATTTTGCCCTTACAGTTTACTTTTGAAGTCGAGTATACGGTTGCTGCTTATGGGATTAGTGATAATCGTTTTAATGTTTCTCAGACTGATGAAATCAGCAATATTCGGTTGCAGGCTGCCGTTATCTATATGTTCTAAATCATTGATTCGGGAAGTGAATGCTTTTTTGTTCATAATTTCGTCGGGAATCGCCAAAAAAAAATTAATTTTGCACGTGATATAAACCAAGAAAAAATCATGAAAACAGTTATTAAAATCGTTTTAGCCCTTATTATTGTAGGTCTTAGCTACCTGGTTTATGAAAGTATTATGACCCCCGTTCGCTTCGACCAGGCTAAAAACCTGAGGTATGATGCTGTTGTCCAGAAGTTGAAAGATATTCGAGACATCGAGCGGTTTTTTCGTGCGGGAAATAAGCGTTACACTGCTAATTGGGATTCACTGGTAGCCTTCGCCAGGATTGGACAGATACCTGTAATCAAGATGGTAGCCGACCCCACTGATACCACCTTTTCGCGTTCCATTACTGATACCATCGGTTTTATTAGTGTGTATGATTCTCTTTTTGGCAAACGTCAGAATTTTAGAATTGAAGATATTTCAATAGTTCCGGGAAGCAACGGGCAGAAATTTGAAATCCATGCCGGCAAAATTGACAAAGGTGGCATGTTTGCTGATGTATATGAAGTTCTTGCACATAACAATTCAATTCTCGCGGGTCTTGATGAACAATTGGTTCGAAATCTTAACAAGGTTCGCGAAGATATTGACAAATATCCCGGATTGAAGATCGGTTCGATGGTGGAAGTGACTACCGACGGCAATTGGGAGTAATATTCCCCAACATCACCAATCTAAGCTCAAATGTCCCTTAGCTTTCATCCACTATGGAGTATTTGTGATAAAAGTTTTAATGAGGACCAGGCATTGAACTATGAACTCTCCATTCTGCTTGCACAGGATGGAGTTTCTTTTTCTTTGGCTGAGCCTCAGAAGGGTAAAGTATTGGCTCTTGAAGCAATGTCTTTTTTTAACTCGGGAGAAGTTGGTGTCCCTGATTGGGATCAGGTGACCGAAATTCTCCCAGCGGCCAGAAAGATGTCACAGTGGGCAATTAATACTTTTCCAAGGACACGGATATTTGTTGAAACCCGTAAGAGTACATTAATCCCTCAGTCGCTAGCCTCTGTTGAAACCAACAGGGACATACTTGCCTTTAATCACCCTCTTGCTGATGACGAAGTCGTGCTTGCCGATAACGTATCATCAGGCGAGATGACTCATTTGTTTGCCATTTCAGGAAAGCTCCTTTCGGTGTTAACTCAGATACAGGGAGTCTCAGGAGTACATTGTGCCTCATCAGTATTACTGGAGTTGTTGGTCGGCCAGTTCAGGAATCTGATACTCGATGATAAATTGTTTGTACATGTCAGACCCAGGTGGTTTGAGGTTGTCTATCTGCGGGATAAGAAGCTGCGTTTTTTTAATAGCTTTGAATACCGTAACCGGGAGGATTTTATATATTTTTTGTTGTTCGTAATGGATCAACTGGGATTGAATCCGGAAACATCAGAAGTTGTTTTACTGGGAGAAGTTGAGAAGGAATCTGCTATATATGATATTATTTACAGGTATGTCAGAAATGTTGGATTTGCCCGCAGGCTAAGTGCTCTTAACTTTCCCTATGTATTCGACTCTTTGCCACGTCATAGTTATTTTACCATTTTAAATACATCGCTTTGCGAATTATAAGAGGATCCCGCAGGGGAAAACAATTGCATCCACCGGTAGGATTACCGGTTAGGCCAACCACGGACATGGCCAAGGAAAGCCTTTTTAATATTTTAGATAATAACTTCTATTTTGAAAATATTGCGGTACTGGACTTGTTTTCCGGTACCGGGTCGATTTCTTATGAATTTGCTTCCCGGGGTGCCATCGAAGTAGTTGCCGTTGAAATGAATCCAAAATGTGCTGATTATATCAAGCAAACAGCGAAGGAACTTACTTTTGACAATCTTATGGTGATTAAAGGGAATGTGTTTAGCTACCTGAACTCAGCACGCAGACAGTTTGATGTTATTTTTGCCGATCCCCCATATGATCTGGAAGGGGTTGCCACGATCCCGGATCTTATCATCAAAGGTGGTTTTCTGGCTCCTGATGGGCTCTTTGTGATGGAGCACGGAGAACGCGTGAGTTTTCAGAGCCATTCACATTTTATGGAGCAGCGTCGTTATGGCAAAGTGAATTTCACCCTCTTCAGCCCTAACCAGATTATGGCCGACGACGAACAGGCTGTTTAGACTTAGTTAATTTCAGTAGGTATTTCTCTGATTCAGGCCCGGGTATCATGGTTGGGTACTGTATTATTTTCCCATCGCTACCTATGATCGCGAATAATGGCAGGGAACTAATCTGCCAGCGATGCATCATGGCAAAATCATTTCCACCCCAAACACTTTTCCATGGCCATGATTTCAACGCCAAAATTGATCTGGCTTCCTGTTGATCATAATCCAGAAAGATAGTGATAACATTACATTGCCAGTTCTCTCGTGATTTAAAAGCTGCCAGCCAGTCGGCTGCCTCGAGGCATGATGCACACTGTGTGTGTGTGAAAACAATGAGTAGTGGCATGCTATTCAGTGTATCCGTGAAGGGTTGCGATCCTGTCAGCAGGGGTGGCGCCAAAGTGCCGGGCAAAAGTTCCCGGAGTTGATTCCCAACCTTACTTGCCAGCACCCGGTGTTCAGCGAAGCGCGAATGTAGCGCCAGTGAGTCAAGAAGCGAAATTGATGCCAATCTTTTTTCCGGAGGCATCGCGTATACAATATCTGTAATGATCTGGATGGCTGCAAGCTCCCGATATAAATCATTCTTAAGCAATGTGTCCGATCCTAAAAGATGTAGAAATCGGGTATATTCTTTTTCCGTGGCTGCATTTATCAACTGCTCCGGGTAAATACCAGGGGTTTTAAGGTGATAATCTTTAAATAGCTGCGATAGCAGTTCAAGATAAGCGGGATGCTGGTAATCGGGTTTTCTTTTAAATAACTCTTCTGCAACCGCTGTTGGTGTTCTGACCATGGTATTGATTGCTAATCCCATAAGGGTATATTGCATGTAATCGGCCAGAAAGCGGTCGTCAGACTGATTAATAAGCTTCTGCTGCCGGTGGATAAAATTACGTGCAATTCTGATGTCCCTCTTTCGGAGGATATCATTAAAGTTTGAATCCAGAAAGCTGGCCACTTCCATATCAAATTTTGTAATTTTAAAGCTTGTAGAGGTTTTGGTAATATCAGTCAGGGTAAATCCAGCTGAACCCCGGTTGCCTGTAAATCCTGGCTGAACAGGTTGTATAGCCTGTACCTTAAGGGTGTCGCCTGGAGTAATCCAGAACCAGTCCGTCTGGAACCATACATCAACACCAGCCTGGAAAACAATGTTTGTGTCGACTGACAGGATGAAGCCTCCGCCAGCATCACAGGTATCGGTCGCGAGAACTTCCAGATGACGGGTAAAGGGATTTGATTCGGCGATTAATTGTACGATAAGACCACTGCCTTCAGGGATTTTACCCTTGATGACAGCACTTTGTGACGTGACAGGTTGTGTTATCACCCAACCGATGAAAAGGAGTAAAAGGCGGGATGCAGTTTTCATCAGTTAATAACGATTTATAGGAAAAGAAATTTTATTAAAATGTCAGTCCGGGAGGCAGGAACTGCGATGGATCTCCTCCGTTTCTGATTATGTCGCGCACAACTGATGAGCTGATAAAGCTATGTTCAGGTGCCGTTAGCAGAAAGATGGTTTCAATTTCTGTGCCTAGTTTTTTGTTGATCTGCCCAATCCCTCTTTCAAATTCAAAATCAGCAGAGGTGCGCAATCCTCGAATAATGAATTTAGCTCCAATCCGATCACAATAATTAACCGTTAGTCCAGTGTAGGTATCGGCTGCGACTTTAGGTTCTGAAGCAAATATTTTTCGAATCCATACAAGTCTCTGATCAACGTGATAGAATCCGGTTTTATCAACATTAATACCAATAGCCACAATGATTTTGTCAAAAAGCGGGAGAGCCCTTTTAATTACGGAATAATGGCCTATGGTAATGGGATCGAATGATCCGGGAAATACCCCAATCCTTTCCATGATCAATGGTTTTATTCGGCAAAGGTAGCCAATATCGTTTGGGAACCAATAACCTTTTGATTCAGTTCAACTTTAACATCAGCATCTAATGGGAGGAAATGGTCAATCCGGCTCCCGAATTTGATAAATCCCATTTGGTGATTTTGTATGGCTTTTTCTCCTATCAGGGGGTAACATACAATCCTTCGGGCTACTGCACCGGCAATCTGCCTGATCAGAATACTGCGTTTAGGGGTTGTTCTGATTACAACGGTAGTTCTTTCATTATCTATCGAAGATTTTGGATGCCACGCAACAAGAAATTTTCCCGCGTGATACTTTTGGTATATCACTTCGCCACTAATCGGAAACCAGTTGATATGAACGTTGTAGATGCTCATAAAAACCGAAACCAGCTTTCGTGGTTCATGGTAAAATTCATCCTCATCCACCTCTTCGATGGCAACGACTGTTCCGTCGGCACCACTGAAGATGGCCATGGGGTCGGATAGCGGGCTACGATTAGGGACTCTGAAAAATCTTACGATTAGGGCAAAGAAAAGAAGCAATGGGATTAGAAAAAGCAAAGCCCAGATGAGGGGTGAAAAAATAAAAAGAAAAGCAATGATTAATCCTGTAAGTATGGCCGAAACTGAGATTATTATTCGGCCTTCTTTATGTATCTTCATGTAGATGAACGTGTCTGATTAGATCAATACAATTGATAAGTATATCCAGGCAGCAGGAACGGAGAGTAATACAGCATCAAACCGGTCAAGCAGCCCGCCATGTCCGGGGAGTAGGTCTCCACTATCTTTCACCCCCTTACTCCTTTTAAGGAGGGATTCCAAAAGGTCACCAAAGATACCGAAAATAACAACAACTATCGCCAATCCCAACCATATCGGTAAGATCATGAGACCAGTAATTTCAAATAATCCGAAGGCTGCTCCAAGGCTGAAAAGGAGACCTCCAATAGCTCCTTCCCATGATTTTTTGGGGCTTACACGTTCAAAGAGGCGGTGTCGGCCTATCGAAATTCCTGTAAGATAGGCGAAGGTGTCGTTAACCCATATGAGCACGAAAAGGCTTAAAATCATGACCGGTTGATCAGGTCGGCCAGGAATGACATCAATAAAACGTGGAAGGATTCCTAGGGGGATAGCGACATAAACAACAGGAACGATCGTAAGAAAAGATTGTTCAAGGGCATTACTATCACGAATAAAGAGCGATGAAACCATCGGGATTAACAGGATAAACCCCAGAGTAACGGCAATAGTAAGAGAAGAACCGACTTGTACGCCAAGGCCTGAGAGTAGAAGAAAAGCTACTGTCACGGTTATAAAAGAGGTTGTCTTAAGATGCGCATTGGTAAGGTTAATCAGAGAATGAAGCTCATGTGCGCATCCAAGAGCTACAGCACACATGAGTGCCGTAAAAAGAATATTGTTGAACAGGATCAGCGAAACAATCAGTGCTACCAGCAATGCCCCGGTTAGCGTACGTTGAATGAAGTTATTCTTCATCATGCAATTTAAGGATCTCTCGCGATTGACCGACCTGGTCAGCTGGCACGTAGACTTCAACTTCGCCAATCAGAAATTCGGAATCTTTTTTGTTAATCAGTGTCGCTTCGATGCCGTTTTCTTCAAGCATTCCACGAATGATCTCTCCTTCATATATATCAGCAGCTGTAGCTATTAAAACAAACTGTTCTTCCATGGTAACGGTTTTTAAAGTTATGTTTAAAGATACGATATTTAAATTGAATCATCAACAAAGAAGAGGTAAACTTCTTTAGGCCCATGGGCTCCCATAACTAGCGTTTTTTCAATATCTGCAGTACGGCTCGGGCCACTGATCAGCGTGATAAGTGAGGGTAAGTCCCCATTAAGGTTTCGTTGTTTCAAAGCCCGTAGTGCATCCTTTAGGTCGGGAACTAGTTGGGATGCATAGGCAACTACCAGGTGCTTTTCAGGGATAACATGCAGTCGTCTTCCTGAATTGGTTTTTGAACTTACCATGATGCTGCCGATACGGGCCACCAGATATTCACAAAAAGTGAGGGTTGCTTTTATCATGCCAAGATTACTATCGTCACTTATTGCAGGGATTTCTGCCTTGTTGAGCAGGTACAGGAGTTTTTCCTCAGTGCAGAACACTGTGCCCAACTGGAGGTCAGAAATTGCAGCAGCCAGATTTTCCATCAACTCATCCTCATTTTCGCAGTAGAGAAATTTTCCACCAGTGGAAGTAAACTCTTCTACAAAGATAACCGACTGATCGTCATCCCGGTTATTGTAGATGGCCGAGTCGAAATCGACCGATTGAAAGGGACTTGGTATTTTGCTGATCAGTGCATTGCGAACTTTTTTCAGCACTTTTTCTTTTGTTGTGGTCTCGTTCATCGTCTGTGTTTTTTAATAGTATCGCAATGTTCTGCAACTTAGTGTCCCATGGATGGTGGCGTTTTAATGGCCGGAGGGGTGTCTTTTTCCTCAGCCACTTCAGCCCCAGCTTTCGGAGAGTCGAGGTGTCTTGGAGCTATCTCATTGGACAGCGATCGTTCTGCCTCAAATGGTCGTGGTCCAAATATGGCTTCAAGATCTTCACGGAAGATGACCTCCTTTTCAAGTAAAACATTAGCCAACTGCTCCACTTTATTTTTATACTCAGTCAGAATACTCACTGCAGTCACATAGGCTTTTTCAACCAATCGGCTGATCTCTTCATCGATGACAACGGCCGTTTTTTCGCTATATGGCTTTTGGAAGGAGTATTCCATCTGACCCGTCGAATCGTAATAGGAGATATTACCGATTTTGTCGTTCAGGCCAAAGTAAACCACCATATTGTATGCTTGTTTGGTGACCCTTTCCAGATCGTTCAGAGCACCAGTACTAATCTGTCCGAAATTAACCTGTTCAGATGCTCTTCCCCCAAGCGTAGCAGCCATTTCGTCAAACATTTGTTCAAAAGTAGTGATCTGTCGTTCTTCAGGGAGATACCATGCTGCGCCAAGTGCTTTGCCGCGAGGTACAATGGTAACTTTGATCAACGGATGGGCATAGCGAAGCAACCAGCTAACAGCAGCATGACCTGCTTCATGGAAGGCGATAACACGTTTTTCCCCAACGGTGATGATTTTGCTTCGTTTTTCCAGACCTCCGACAATACGGTCAATGGCATCGAGAAAATCTTTTTTCTCTACCAGTGATTTATTTCCACGGGCAGCAATCAGCGCAGCCTCATTGCAAACATTGGCAATATCTGCACCTGAAAAACCAGGTGTTTGACGCGAAAGTAAATCAACATCAACCTGTGTCTCATCTATTTTTATTGGTTTCAGGTGGACTTTAAAGATAGCTCTTCGTTCTTCAAGGTCTGGTAATTCTACGTGAATCTGACGGTCAAAACGCCCTGCACGCAAGAGCGCCCTGTCAAGGATGTCGGCTCTGTTGGTTGCAGCCAGAATGATAACACCTGAATTGGTGGTGAAACCATCCATCTCGGTGAGCAACTGGTTTAGGGTGTTCTCACGTTCGTCGTTTGATCCGGTCATTGGGTTTTTACCTCGAGCTCTACCGATGGCATCAATTTCATCGATGAAGATGATACAGGGTGCCTTCTCTTTAGCTTGTTTGAAGAGGTCGCGAACGCGGGATGCCCCGACGCCTACGAACATTTCTACAAAATCAGAACCTGATAACGAGAAGAACGGAACTTTTGCTTCTCCGGCAACAGCTTTTGCAAGCAAGGTTTTCCCCGTACCCGGAGGGCCAACGAGTAAAGCACCTTTTGGTATTTTGCCACCGAGTTCGGTGTATTTTTTCGGATTTTTAAGAAAATCAACAATCTCCATGATTTCAATCTTCGCTTCTTCCAAACCGGCTACATCGCTGAAGTTTACATTAACCTGTGTGTCTTTATCGAAAAGCTGGGCTTTCGATTTTCCAATATTGAAAATCTGCCCGCCACCACCACCACGGCTCATCATTCGCATTAGAAAGAACCAGATGCCAATTAAAATCAGTAATGGAAGAATATAGCTCAGAATTTCCCCGCCCCAGTTTCTCCGTGTTACGTAATCGGGATATACACGCTGAGCCGGGGTAAGGTTCTTTTGAGCCTCATCGAGGTTTTTTTCGAACGATTCGATCGAGCCTATCTGGTATTCCAGTTCATTGGCTTTGGATGTTGATCCGAAATGGCTTGATGGTTTCTTTTTGGCAGTACTGTCAGCTTTTAAGGTTACTCGTGCTACCTCCTTATTTTCTAAGATAATTTTCTGGACTTTGCCTTGCTCTATATATCTTTTCAATTCAAACCAAGTCGTTTTTTTCGCTGGTTCCTCAAAATTAAGAAATTGAAAGCCAATAAATATTATTGCCAGAATACCGTAAATCCAATAAAAATTGAATTTTGGCTTCTTGTTAAGGTTCAACTGGTCTTTCTTTTTTCCGGTTGAACTGTTTTCGGTTTCGTTTTTTGGGAAATTGTCGTAGCTATTGTCTGACATAATTACATTTGTCAAGTTAAATTTTAACGTAGCTTAGTCCGTTTCAGCAACGTGAGTAAACTCAGCATCGGCCCAAAGGTCCTCTATACGATAGAATTGACGGGCTTTCTCCTGAAATACGTGCACTACTACGCTCCCATAGTCCAGCAAAATCCATTCCGCATTCTGGCGTCCTTCTATTCCGATAGGATGGAGGCCGGGAGTATGACGTAAATTATAGATGATTGAATCTGCAATTGCTTCTGCCTGAGGTGTGTTAGCTGCCTGACATATTACAAAATAGTCGCAGACCATTTGACGCATACGACCGAAGTCCATCACGACAATATTTTTGGCTTTCTTGGACTTCATGCTGTCAACAACAGCATCTACAATGAGTTGATTTTCAAAATTTCTGTTCTTAATCACTATCCGGTATTATTAAGGATAAAATGCAAATTTACCTAAATTTTTGCCATTTTGGCTGGTTTTTAATTCACTTACAGGTTTCTTTAACGATACCTGTCATTCATGCGTCGATTTCTCTTTTCTATGGCTCAGCAAATGGTACCTTTGGCCTACCTTTGCTGAAATTTTTCTGTCGTGGTAAATATACGTATTATTGAAGTTGCTGAATCGACCAATACTTCGCTCAGTCAATTATTACAGAATGAGCAATTGCCTTCTGGTTTTATGCTTTTGGCCAAAAACCAGACTCATGGCCGGGGGCAAAAGGGAAATATCTGGGAAAGTTTGCAGGGAGAAAACATAACCGCCACCCTGCTCCTGAAACCACAAAACCTTGAGTCTGCCGACCAATTTTATCTGACAATGGTTGTTGCTATAGGCATTGTTGATTTGTTAAAAGGGCTGGCCCCAGAGGCCCAATGGTCAGTGAAGTGGCCTAATGATATTTATTGCGCTGATAAGAAGATTGCCGGAATTCTCATTGAGAATGTGATTATGGGGAATGACTTTGGTTATTGTCTGGCGGGCATCGGGTTGAATGTAAATCAACATAAATTTTTATCAGATGCTCCTAATCCAATATCATTGTCAATGATAACTGGAGATATCTATGATATAAATACTATCGCTGGTCAGATGAGTATATCAATTCTTGATCGTTTTTCTCACCTTGAATCTGGCCATACTGGTAAGCTACGAGCCGATTATCTGAATCATCTTTACCTGCGTGGTATCCCAGCATTGTTTCTGTATGAGGGTAAAACTATTAAGGCTGAAATACAGGATGTTGACATATATGGGCGATTAAGGCTGCTTCGGACAGATACCAGAGAACCCATTATTGCTGCTTTTAAAGAGATAAAATATCTGCAATAATTTTAATCTGTCTTGTTTCATTTCTCAGTTTCCATTACTATTTCAGCTATATCTTTTGTTGGGCCTTTGCTGTGACGGTCAATCGTTTTTTTACACAACGGACAGGCCGTAATTGTTGTGACGTCAGCATCCTGAGTTATTGATTTACTTGCTGCTTCGCAGAGTTGCTTTGTGTCGGAATTGTATTCACCCAAACTGCCCAGACTGCCTCCGCAGCATAACTCTGACATTGGAATTTCCTGTGCATTATTCTTCAATCGCCCGACCAGTGTTTTCAACGCAGTGGCTGCCTCGCTTTTTCTGTCTAATTCGCAGGGGATATGCAGGGCAAGCTTTTGGTCCAGCGAGGGAAGTTTAATTTTATCAGCTTTGGCCAAATGAAGGATAAAGTCAGCGTGGTGTACTATTTCAATATTCAATTGGTAATTGTCTCTGAACATCTTGTAACAGATCGGGCAATTTGTTAAGAGTATTCTGGCACCAGTATCCAGTATGGCCTTTCTGTTTGATTCAATGAGTTGCATGGCCTCCTGTTCACGTCCTGTCATCAACATAGGACGTCCGCAACAGATACTTCCATCTGCATCAAGCCATTGGTATTTTATACCAGAGTTCTGGAGAATCTGCTTTACCGACTTGATAGTATTTGGTGTCAGGTGGGTCATGCATCCTGCAAACCACACCACCTCAACCGATGTCCTTGCAGCTGTTGCCGGATACGCGGGGCAATTTAGCAAGCGGTCTTGTAGTGTCAGTTGCTTTCGTGCCCAAAGCCGTAAATTGACCAATCCGATTCCAACCGGACAGGCATCCTGACAGCGACCACAAAGAAGGCAATTTTCGGTAATATCCTTAACTGCTCTCCCTGCACGCAGTTCCCTGATAAAATAGGCAGGAGCAGTAGATGGACTGTTTCCATTACAGGCTACCTGGCAATAGTCGAGGCAAACACCACAGCGGCTACATGCTTGCATGCCACATTCATAGTAACTCTGCGTTTGGGTTATCTTTGGTCCACCCCAATGTTTCAACAGAATGTATGCGATTTCTGCCGGGATGTGCATGTAACGGGTATAAGGGAGCAATATGAAGAACACTCCCAATGAAAAGGAGTAAGCCCACCAGAAAGGGTAGTAGAGGTGTTCTGCCGGCAAGGCAGCGGATAGAACCCTGCCAAGCGAATTGGTGAGAAAGCCTCCACCGCCGAAACAACCTGCCGTAAAGCTTTCGGCTAACAGGCGAAGGGGGAAAATTAGCCATAACGAAGTCAGTGCTATCCGGTCGACAGCATTGTGTTTGGTTGTGTGATGTAACCCAAACCAACGACTTCCGGATCTTTTAAAGAGTGCCAATACCAATCCTGAAAGTACAAAAAGTAGAAGAAAGTCCATGATAAACCTGAAGAACCCCGGGATAGTGGTTAGTTCGAATGGCAGGACATGGCTGTCGTGAACGAAAAATTTCAGGAAAATGGGATAATAGGGTGGGTTGACGTGTAATTGGCTATATAACCTTGATTCTAGATTTCCCATCACGATAAGCAGGAACCAGCCGAGTGCAAAACTCATATGCATGTAACCCAAGAGCCTGTTTTGTTGCCAAAGGCGTTTGTGCAGAAGCCCTTCACGGATTATCTCCCATATTGCATTGACTGTTGAACGGCATAGAATCCGATGCCGGAGTTCCTTCTTAATAGCAGGTGGCAGCATTACATACCAATGCCGGAATCGCTCTACTACAACAATAAGCAGGTAAACCAACCCTATTGAAAAAGGAAGGACAAAAAGATCGAATGTCATGGCAGCAGACTGATTTGAAGTTGTTTTAGTTCATGCATCAGCTTGCGTGTATCCACATCACGGGGGCATACAAGACGACATTTTCCGCATAGTTGACATTTTGCCACTTCTAAGGCCAAAGTTGAATAGCAGCCTTGTCGTGCCAGCATTTGCGTCCGGCGGGGATTAAATGAGGAAAACTGCCCCGCGGTACAAACAGCCGCACAACTACCACAACCTATACATCTTTTCCAACTGTCCACAATCTGAAGTACAGAGGCGATTTGACTCAGATCGATCTGGTCAAGGTCAGTCTGGCGGTCTTTTTGCTTCTGAAATCCAAATTCTTTCATGCCTAATTGATGATGTTAAAGAGCTGTTCATAGAGTGCCAGCGATGCAGACCTGCCAGCCTGAATGGCTTCAGTAAGTGTGGCAGGACCTGTGCATGCTCCGGCTAACATAACATGTGGATGTCTTGTACGGAAGGTATTTTGTGATGGCCCTAATGGCTTCAGGAATCCATCGGGCCCTGTGGTAAATCCGAAAGTATCGGCCAGATTGGCAGTGTGTTTTGATGGCTGCATACCGCAAAGAAGTATAAGCATATCGACAGTAAGTTTCAGTGGGCGAGCTGTTAGGGTGTCTTCTGCCTTAATGATCACTTTTCCCTGTTGGTTTTCTGCTGCCTCTGAGATTCGCCCTCTGATAAATCTGATATTGTATTTTTCTTGCGCATCATGATATAATTCTTCAAAGCCCTGGCCGAACATCCTCAGGTCCATATAAAAGTTATAGATAATGGCATCAGGAAGTTTCTCCCGCATTTCAATGGCCTGTTTTACGCCTGTTACACAGCACACCTTGGAACAATAACTGACGCCGACTTTTTGATCACGAGAGCCAACGCAATGTAAAAATGCAATTGATTGAGGGATCTTTCCGCTTCGGTTTTCGATGCGCCCGTTTTCAAACATCTGTTCTACCTCAGCCTGCGTGTATACATTATCGTAAATCCCATAACCATATTCCTCTTTCCTGTGGGCATCGAACAAGTCAAATCCTGTTGCCAGTAGCAGTCCGTCTCCGGTTATCCATGTCCCTTCATCTAGTTTTAAATCTACCTGATTTGTCCGGACGTTCCCTCCGATGACTTCACGACCCATTATTCGCGATACTTCATCGGGTACTTCTGATACTAATTGCTCAAGCAGTATCTGTGCTGAAGACCTATCGGGAAATAGTTGATGCCATTTTGAGAGGTGCCCGCCCATGTCAGGATCTTTGTCGATCAGGGTAACCGATGCGCCTAGACGTGCCAGAACACCGGCTGCTGCAAGGCCGGCAGGTCCGGCACCAACTATGATAATCCGTTTACTGCTCATAACCGTATACTTTTAATGTGTTAGGTTTTTTAGGCTCCCCTAACGATTTACCGGCGAGGTTGTTGTATTTTTTGCTCAAATCGTATGGAATTCCCATTTTATCGAGAAGTGGTTCAACCGCCACCTGATGGATATGTAGTCCAAGATCCCATGGGTCGTAACCTAAAATCAGCCCGGCCAACTCTTCAAACGTCAGCACTGGAATTCCATGTCCATTATCTCCATAGGTTTTTCCTTCCATTTCACTGATGACATATTGCCAGCGATCAAGGAAGAATGGGCATCCGGGGCAATTCGTTACGATGAAATCGGGATGGTAGGGTTCCATGCTCTCAAACTTTCGTTGTGAACAGGCCATACTGTATCCCCGGTTTGCCTGAACCAGGTATTGTCTGAACCCAAAACCACAACAATGGCGACGTTCCGGATAATCAATGACTTCTCCTCCCCAGCTTTCTATCAATCCTGCCAAGACATAAGGGTACTCTGCACCACCGACACCCTTGTGGGGGAACATCTTGGCATAATGACAGCCGATGTGCTCCACTCCCCTGAGTGGGTTGCCTGTTTGCTTGTTGATTAATTTGAAACGTCTCCTTTGCCAGATATCCTCTCTGAATTTGTAAATTACATCGCTGCTGTGAGCCAGATTTTCGGGTAGTTCAAATTCGCGCTTCGTGGCCTTATATAGAAATTCTCGTGTCTGAGCCAGTGTGTCAGGGAAGTGTTCCCATGTTTCAAGTATTTCGGTGTAGATACCAAAGGAGGTGATACATGATGGGACGAAATTCTTAAACCCATGCTCTGTCATCAGCGCAAATTGACGGGCAACAACAGTCATAATGGTAGGCAACTGAACTACATCGGCATGATAAGCAATGCCAGTGCACGTGGTATGACGAGGGTCGTCATATACATCTTTGCCAAGTTCTTCTTTGAGAATTTTCAAAAAAGTGAACTCTGAAGCCGGGAAGAAATTCTGCCTTACACAGCTACGGGCATAAAAATAGTGATCATCGGCTATCTCTTTCTGGTATTCTTTCCAGATATGTCTTTTCCCTTCGATAATCATAGTCGGTTGTGATTTTCGTCATTAGCCGTATAAATATACCTGAAATATTCGCAATCAATTGTTTCGTCAAACTGCATGCCCAACTCGCTGGCTTTCTGTTTCGAATGTTTTTCAATGAGTTCATAAAAGTCTGAAGCCCCGGTTACCTCAAAGATGGCTTTTAATTCGTCAAGCGATTCTTTTGGAATTGCCCGTAGAGCGCCTGGGCCGTGACCTTTGTAGTTCGCTCCCATCCTGTTGAAACTGTCAGGAGCATTTCTTATCAGCCAATCCCATATTGGCCCTTGTTCAGGGTGCATCTCCATGGTAATGTTTTCTGCAAACAGGCAATAACCTTTCTCAAGAATCCATGTTCCAACGGTCCTTTTAATAGCCAACTGCTGCCGCCCCTTTTCCGATTCGGTGAAATAACCGGTCTCCTGCGAAAGCTTTCGGAGTGCCTGAATAAGGAGCCCTGGAGCATTATTACGCGGGCAACGAGTCTTGCATGACATGCATTCTCCACAATACCAGATGGTGTTGCTTTTTAGAAGTGCTACTAATTGAGTCTCATCCTGCTGCTGTAAAATTTCTGCAATCATGCGGGGATCGTAATCATAGACAGTGGCGGCCGGACATATTGCCGTACAGGTGCCGCAATTGAGACATGCGCCAAGACCTTCCTGATAACGGATGTCCTGTTTTAATCTTTCAAAAAGCATTTGCCAGCAGCGTATTATTGAAGTGATGTTGGTTTGCCGGCTCTGTTGTCCGGCTCCCTTTTACAAAAGTACGAAATGCGATTAAAAAACAAACCCGGAATAGGTATTTCTGTTCCGGGTTTGTTGATAATGTCTTTGGTGATCTATGATTCAAAATGAAATTTGAGCCTGTCTAATATCATGTTGACAAAGTTCTGAAGAGGTGCTTTGGCAAGCATTTGCAACATCGGGTTTAAATCTCCCCTGAATTCGCAGGTAATGAAAGATGAGAGGCTATTGGCTTCGATGTTGAAAACCAGTTCAAATGAAAATGGGCTGGCATTCAGTGAACTGTAAATGACCTGTGTGTTGGGTAACCGCTGGCTTATTTTTAGGCTGATATCAGCCATCCCTTTGATTGTGAAACTACAGGCGTCGCCTGATACTTTCCAGTTGGTAACTTGTTCGGGCAGGAGTTCATTAAAATTTCGGTAATCGGCCAGAAGGTTAAAGATGGCTTCGGCTGGAGCGCCAATTGATTCGCGGTTGCTTTTGATGATTGTCATACCTCGAATTGTTTTCCCCATTCAGCCGGATTAACGCGCCAACTGTTTAATGATTCAATGTCATTCTGTGTTATATAATTCTCCTCGGCAGCAAGGGTTACAAGCGATTCATAGTCGGAAAGGGTTATCAGCGGAACTTTTGCTTCTTTGAAAGCAACATCGGCTACCTGAAAACCATAGGTGAAAATGGCCATCATTCCTTTTACGACTACTCCCGCTTCCCTGAGTGCTTCAACTGCCTTCAGGCTGCTTCCACCTGTGGAGATTAAATCTTCTATCACAACAGCAGATTGGCCTGGTTCAACGACCCCTTCGATCAGATTTCCCAATCCATGTTTTTTTTCAGCCGCCCTGACATAAGCAAAAGGTAGCCCTAGATCCTGAGCAACTAGTGTTCCCTGAGGTACTCCACCTGTAGCAACACCAACGATGATATCAGCAGAACCAAACATCTCTGTAAAAGATTTTACAAATTCCTGTCGAATTCCTGTTCTGATTTTTGGGTAGGAAAGGGTAACGCGATTATCGCAGTATATCGGCGATTTCCACCCTGATGCCCAGGTGAATGGTTTCTTTGGACTCAGCTTGATGGCCTTTACCTGCAAAAGGTATTGGGCTATCAGTCTGGCTGATTCGTGATTTATCTTCATAAAATTGAGTTCTGAGGGCTTATTTATGTCTTGCGTTGAAGGTAAGGAGCCCCCTGTTTTTTAAGCAAAAATAACGTTTTTTTTAACTCAACCCATCCGGTTTTTTTAATGTCAAAATGGTAGGGGATTTATTGGTTTTTATTCTTCAGATTTTCAGTATTTTAATGGTATGAAGAGCCAGGTCATCAGTGATTATTCGCAGAAAATAAACACCCGGCTGATAATCTTCAAGCCTGAGACAGGTTTCTTTGGCCTTCACCTCTTTGATCAGAATGCCCCGTCCCGAGAGATCCATCAGTGCAACGCTGAGAATAGAATTGTGCCCGGCAGAAATATGTACTTCTCCGACTGCCGGATTTGGCTTAACAGTAATTGCTTCAAGCCCTGGTTCTTTTTCTCCTTCGCAGATGGTACAGGTTATACCTGTTGAATCAATCGATTTGCATCCTGTCGGAAGGGTTACTTCGACACGATAGTATTCGGTGATATCTATTGCATGGCATTGGCTGGTCACCGTTTGTGTTGTTTCTCCGTTATGCCACAGGTAAGTTGCACCCGGATTGCCTGCGTCTAAAACGACCGACTGGTAATCGTAACACAACAGCGTGTCTTGCCCCAGATCGACATAAGGTAAGGGATTCACGGTTATATACGCTGCCCTTATCACTGATGATGTTGTGTAACCATCGGTGATGGTCAATTTTACTGAATAAGTGCCTGAATTTTTATATGTTACCACCGGAGACTGCACTGTGGAGGTCGTTGGTGTTCCTCCTTCGAATTCCCAGTACCATGTTAGTGGACTTCCCAGGCTTAAATCGGTGAAAGTGACGGGTTGTTCAGCACAAATTGTTGGCGTTGCTGCCTTGAAGAAAGGCCTTGCGGCTGGATGCAGATTAGCAACAGCATCGACATCAAAGCCGGCATCGGGGACTGTGGTGGAACCAGTCCCGTAATCTTTCAGTTTCAGATATCGGGCTTTGGTAAACGAAGTGCCAAGTTCAAATTCTGTTGTCCCGACACCTGTCCCTATTTCAACCCATGGACCATTGGGATTTTCTGCGGCATAAAGTCTGTAGCCTTCATCTGATCCGTCAGTTTCAATAACCCTGATGTCGTTACCTGGCTTGTTAACAATGGTATCTTCCATATCCAAAATTACCCAGCCATTTTTCCCCAGACTATAATTTACATAATCAACAGCTCCTATTGCCCCGGGGGTAAATCCTTCATCGGCGGGGTTGTTGTTGAGGATGTAGCAGCCCAAAACTTTTCTGGCGTAGGCTGTATCGGTCGATCTGACCATTGCCACATTGAGGGTGGTTGTTCCGTCGGCTGGGATGGTAACCCCTTCAAAAGTCCTTGTGGCGTAACCATTAGCAATAATTACTACATTATAAGTTCCACCCAACAGGTATTTATGATAATCACCTACCACAGGATCATTGTAACAGGGGTAGTAATTGTTTACATTAATAATGGCCGGAATAGGTAAACCTGATAAACTATCGGTAACAATACCCTCTAGTCCGAGCCCTGCCTTTTCAACCATTGCAAGCATTGCTGGTTTGTTTTTCAGGTAGTAGCCATTAATGCTGGCAGCTGCCGGTTGTTTATACATCGAAATTTCGATGCTCCAGCTTACTGATCCGAAACTTCCATAGAATAAATCTTTGCTACTGCCATTGATGGGATACATTCCGCTATAACCCTGGGCATAAGGGATGTTGTTGTAGCCTGATGTTGAGGCGTAAATGGAAGCTAGCTGATTGATGTGCTGTTTATCGGGTGCGATGTCTTCCCGGTAGCTCCAGGGATAGCTAATGTACTCTGTGCCGCTGTGATAATCAGTAAAGATTACGAACTGATTCGAAGCTCCGAAGTCACGCATTGTCTTTGTTTCAATCTGAGAGCAGGATGCAGGACTGTTTCCTTCTCCATTCCACATATATGCACCATCGCGGTTAATATCAACATTGTTGTCGTTATACCTGCTCATAGATTGGCGTCCGTCGGGGTTTACCATCAGCCATATCCATGTTTCACGCGTATCGACAAGCGTGGTGATCTCAGGGTTGGTGCCATAGCCTTTGCAAAGGTCTCGTGCAAACCTGATGGCATTCTCCGGTCCGCCAACTTCATCACCATGAATCCCGGCTTCAAACATAAGTTCCGGCTCGGGCTCATCAACGGCGGCATTGTCGCTTATTTTTAATGCAGCTAGCTGATATCCTCCGGTAGAGTAGCCAAGAATAGTCTTCTGACAGATGTCAGGATATGCCAGAGTCAGACTATCGGCTATGTTGATGATCTGCTGATAGGTGTAATAGCCCGGAGGTACATCCCTGTCCCACCATCCCGCGTAGTAACTGTTCAAATCATCGATAACAATTTGCACATCAAGCCCTGCATCGCGGAGGTTGTTCTGCTCTTCCGGTATTATGTAAATTCTGGCATCTCCCGGAATAACCGGTGGCATATCAGCATTGATTTTTTGTTTATATAAAACTTCAGCCTGCCATGGATTTGTCAGAAATATGGTTGCTTCCATTTCCCCGGGGCGCCATCCCTTATTTTGCTGACTTTGTGCCTTAAAAGGTAGCATGAGTAAAATGAAAATATAGAGCAGAAACTTGCAGTTTGACATATCGAGTTTGTATATTGAAAAGGGCAAAATTAAGGAAAACAGGAGATAGGTGTTCTCTTAAAGCAAAACAAGCCCGGAAAAATTTTCCGGGCTTGTTAAGTTGTTGATTTTATGAAATTATCTTATAATCAATTTCGTGTTTTCTGAATGGTCATCACCGCTGATGCTCAATACATAAACACCTGAGGCTATGCCTGTCAGGTTCAGTTGCGCAGGATTGGTGTTTGCCCCGCTAACGATAGTATTCCACACGACGCGACCCGTAGCATCAGTCAGAACTATCTGGTATTTCTGATTGGTAGGGGTGGTAAGTTTAAAGGTTCCATGGCCAGGGTTAGGCGTAATCGAGAGGGCTGAATTCAGCATCTGATCTACTGTACCCGAAGAATTGGTTATCTGTACTTCATCGATGTACAGATTATTCCCGGCTTTATTAAACGATTCAAACATCAATTTGATGTTGGGATATGTCAGCCATGGGCTCAGCGAGATTGACTGGCAATCTGCTCCGTATCCTGATCCGCACCAGTCTTCAAGGCTGGCAGGAACGAAAGATGAAGCTGTGGGCATCGATGTAACGAAGGCTCCTTCTCCATCAGGACCGCCGGCCCATACTCTTGTCCATGTCTGACCGCAGTCTGCAGATACTTTTACTATCAGTGAATCGCGCAGAGCTGCCCTTTGTGCGTATGCATATTTAAAGAGCAGATGAGGATTGGTAAAATTTTTCAGATTGAGTGCAGGGCTTATAAGCTGGTCGCGTGTACTCATGCTGGTATAACCGAACATTTCCATTCTGGCAGCATGGTTGTTTTCATTGTAAACAGGCCCAAAAACGGCTGTTATTTCCCATTTTCTTTGCCCATCGGGGTTTATAATTGTCCAGCCATTATCGGACAGACTGCCCGATTCAAAGTCTTCGAGGTAATCACCGTCAAAGCCACCCATTTGGATATAGTTTTCACGAGTAACGGATGAACTGCCATTGACATTGGTAGCCTGTAGCGTTACTGTATATGATTTGTTTTCTGTGAACAAAACACTGGGGTTTTGTGATGTTGCAGAAGTACCGTCAACGAACTGGAAGGTATTTGGTGTGATGGTCCATAACCAGCTTGTTGGGTTGTAGAGGGTGGTGTCGGTCAGCTTAACGGTGAGACCTGAACATGGGGTTTTATTGTCGGCAGTGAATCCAACAGAGGGGAGCAGGGATCCACTTACTGTGATATAGCTCTCCTTCGTGATTGAGTCAATCCCTTCCTGATTCATTACCTTCAGTTTTACCCTGAAGACTCCCTGAGTGTTGTAAACAATAGAAGGGTTACGATGGGAGGAAGTCGAAGGCGTTCCTCCTTCAAAGGTCCATACCCAATCGCTGGGAACACCGGCACTCTGGTCAGTGAAATTCACCGTAGAAGCGGTTGGAACAGTCGTCTGATCAGCAATAAAGTCAGCTGCCGGAACAGAGCGGTACATAGGTGAAGCCCACAAACCACGACCATAGGTGCCTGCACTTAGACGGTCATTCTGCGGATTGGCGGGGTTATATGCAACTTCCACTTCATTGATAGAAGCATCAACCGGAAGTCCCTGGCTGAAGTTTACCCAATCATTCATAAATGCATCACGGTAAAAAACGCCAATATCGCTTGAAACATACAGAGCCTCAACGCCACCTTTGTAATAGGCGATTGAACTGAAGTTGACATCGGGAAGGCTGCCCGAAATGTTTGTCCATGTTTGCCCTTTATCAGTCGATTTGAAAATTTTACCATCCTGACTCAGGTACACAATATTTTCATCATAAGGATGTGCTTCGATGTCAGAGACGTTCCCTGAGGCGGGCAGTAAGTTTGTCAGGTCGGTCCAGATAGGGGTGGCCTGATTCGCATTATCCGTTCTGAAAAGTCGCTGGTCGCTTCTTCCTGCATAAAGGATTTCAATATTAGCCGGCGATTGCTCTAATACTTTCATGTTGCTGCTATTGCTTCCGTTCAGGCTATTGCTGATCTTTGTCCATACCGGGAAACCTCTCAGATTTGTACCTCTCCAGATGTTCTTATATCCAACAAACATAATAGAGGGGTCGGTTTCATGCAAAATGAAGGGGGTAACCCAATCACCCTCCTCATCAATACCGAAGCTTCCGTTGGCAGCTACCGTGAATTCCGAGGAGTTGTTGTTGAGTCGGGCAATATTGCCATAGTAAAGGGTCGCATAGGTTAAATTCGTCATCAGGGGGTCAACAGCACATTCCATACCATCACCACCACGCGAATCATACCACGAATTGTTGATCATGGTGGATGACCCGTTATCCTGAGCGCCCAGAATTACGTGCGAACTGTTTGTCGCATCCTGCCCGATCTTATATATCTGAGTGATCACTAATCCATTAGTGTGGATGGTCCAGTTTGCTCCCTGATCTGCGCTGGAATAAATACCACCGTCAGTCCCAATGTAAAGCTTATTGTTAACGGGGCTATACTCATAGACGTGATGGTCGGCATGAACGGCAGTCACATTACATCCTCCATACCAATGACCCGTGATTTCCCATGTTTGCCCGCCGTTGTATGATTTCCAGATGTTAACGCCGCCCGTGAATATCAATTCTGCGTTGGCGGGATCTGCTGCTATTTCCAGATCATACCATGATTGTCCTCCTGAACCACTTCCATCGCATGACCAATCAAGGATGTTGGGTGATGTGCTTCGGGTGTCGAAACTGGTTCCTCCATTCGTTGAGCGTAGCAGCGCTTTAAAACCATTGTCGGATTGGCTCTGTAGAACATATACATATTCAGGATTTGCCGGGGTTACGGCCACAACGGCTCGTGAACTTGTTGTATAACCATTCGTAATACTTGTCCAGTTCTCTCCCGCATCAGTCGATCTGAAAAAATTACCACTACTGATGGCATATAGTATATCAGGATTATTTGGCTTGAAGACTATATCATTGATGTTCCCTCCCTTTTTTTGCCCCCATGTAGCACCCCCGTTGGTTGTTTTGTAAACACCGGCACTGGTTGCTGCATAGATGATCTGAGAATTAGTTGGGTGCTGGATCATCCGGCCTACGGTCTTCTCCCCCATTCCTGTATTCCATAGTTCCCATGTTGCGCCACCATCAGTTGAACGCAATACACCATAACCTGGTGCATCGCCTGCGTCGCGGTCACCTGTCCCAATATAGATTGTCTGAGGATTACTGTGATCGACAACAATTGACGAAACACCCAATGTGGGCAAAACATCGGTTGTACTAACCCATGTAGCGGCACCGTCTGTAGTTTTCCAAAGGCCACCCGAAGGGGCTCCAACATAAAAAGTATTGGGATCTGTGGGATGGAATCCGATGGCGTTGAGTCTGCCTAATCCTTTGTATCCTTTACCTACAGGAATAGCAGCAGGACCGAGTGAAACCCATTCACCGGTCAGGGTCAGCGGGGCTTTAGCCAATTTCTCGGCAGCCTTTAAGTTTCTGTTTGCCGGACGACGAGTGCCGTCAGGGTAGATTCTTCCGTTCTGCATCCTGTATTCCCAACGCTTGAATGGTTTGTAACCGCAACCTTTGGTAATGGCACGATCTTTCCAGTATACATTGAAGGCACGCTGGACGTCATAAAAATTGACGGATTCATCCTGCATCATCCCGATCCAGTATGGAAACGTAGCAGTATCGTTGGGTTGGCTTGTCTGCCCGCTCGTGCGGGTTAAAGCAAGAAGGAGAACCAATGCGGTTCCGAGAATGGTTTTTCTGGTCATATTTGCAAATTCATTTGGATAGTAAGGAGTCAACAAAGATAGTCACTCCTTCAATAGGTTAGATACATATTTAGAATTTCCGTGCAAAAGTATGTTAATTATCCTTCCTTCAAAGCGTTTGCTATTAAAATAGCAAGATAAGCCCATGGTTTTGTGTGACGGGTAAAACTTCCGTGCCCGATATTTCTACTCCAAGGCTTTTTATTCAACAACATATAAACCAAATCTTTTGATCTCTTCCTCTGGAAGGGGCAGTTTTACTTGGTTTCATTATTTGGTGCGGCGTGTCATGTCATTGTTGATTGTATAAATAAACTATCCAAATTTTTTAGATGATCTGTTTTTAGTTTCATCTATGTGCAATCATAGTTCTCTTGCGTAAATAAATCCTGAAGGATAGTATATGTGCTCTTGAGCACCGAATAGATGTAGCCCTCACCAACTGTGCATACGATTTTCATAGGAATTATAATCTGTGTTGTGCCCTGGAAACTAATTCTGAATAAAATCCTACAGATGCTTGCGTTGTCAGAGGTCTTTTTCAAGAGGCAGCCTTTTTGTTTTATTTTCTGAGTCATGCGTGTCATCTGTCGCCTGCATTATCATTGTCCTGTTTTGGATTGGTTATGCCTCTTGATCCTTGATTTATTAACTCTTGTTGTGAAATCTGTTTGGCATGCGTTTGGATAACAATTTTAAGTCCCTGATTTGGACTTCGACCATAGATCGACCGTAGATCGACCGTAGACTGACCGTAGATCGACCGTAGATCGACCGTAGACTGACCGTAGCGCTATGATTCATCTACGATTTAATTTCGGTCGGTCTCTGATTGAAATCTGATCATTTCAATAAGCTGGTTTATCGAATGCATGAACTATATATAGTTCAGACAATATTTTGGTATGGAGATATGCTTCCCAATTCCCGGAACCCTGGCTGATCTGTTGATTTTGTTGTGATATGAGCGAATTGCCATATCTGATAATTTGCATTGGTGATGGATTTGATCCAGAAGGTGCGAGATTTTTGCTGTTGCTGATGGATAAGAAAAAAGAGGTTGTCTCTTGGTTCGAGACAGCCTCTTTTTGTTTGTTAAGTATAATACGTTAAAAGGTTACAGCCTTTCGTTAAGTATTTTAATAACTTTTTCAGGCGTTATGGTTCCTCTTTCGCCAAGTTTTGCCATTCCGGCACCCTGTAATCTTTCTGCAATTTTATTGATTGTTACAGATCCGATCTGATGCTCCGACAGGCGTGTTTTAACACCAAGACTTCTGAAGAAGTTGTCGGTAAGCGTGATTGCTTTTTTGATTTTTTCGTCATCGGTTCCTTCAGTGATCAACCATACTCTTTTTGCATACTGAAGCAGTTTTTCTTTTTTCTCATCCTTCATGATATGCATGACGCCAGGCCATACAATGGCTAGTGTTACAGCATGATCAAGACCATGCAGGGCCGTAAGTTCATGGCCGATCATGTGGGTAGCCCAGTCCTGCGGTACGCCGGTTCCAATTAGCCCGTTTAACGCCTGGGTTGCACACCACATCAGGTTAGCGCGATTGTCGTAATCGGGGGCTTGCAGGAGTGCTTTTGGCCCTTCTTCGATGAGCGTCAGAAGTATTCCCTCGGCCTGGCGATCCTGTAAAGGTGCATGCGCCGGGAAGGTGAGGTACTGCTCGGTGGTATGGACGAATGCATCGACGATGCCATTCGTCACCTGACGTGGGGGAAGCGAAAAGGTTGTTTCGGGATCGAGAACCGAGAATTTTGGGAACACCAGCGGGTTACCAAATGCACGTTTCGATTTCTGTTCCTCGCGGGTGATCACACCACCGGAATTCATCTCACTGCCGGTTGCTGCCAGGGTCAATACCACACCAATCGGCAAAGCCGATTTCGATTGTATTCCCATGGTGCAGAAATCCCATGGATCTCCAGGGTAATCAACTGCCGCAGCGATAAATTTTGTGCCATCGACTACCGATCCACCCCCAACTGCCAGCAGATAATCGAGCTTTTGTTCCCTGATGATCACAACAGCCTTCATCAGGGTTTCGTAACGCGGGTTGGCTTCAATCCCTGAGAACTCGACAATGTGTCTTTCGCCGAGCGCCTTGATGACCTGGTCGTAAATGCCATTCGTTTTGATGCTGCCTCCGCCATAGGTCAGCATGATACGGGCTCCGGAAGGGATTTCTGTATCAATTGTTGAAATTTGTCCTTTTCCAAAGTGTATTTTGGTGGGATTGTAGTAAGTGAAGTTTTTCATAGCTTGTAATTTTAAAGCGGTATTTTTATATACAATTAATCAACGTAAACCTATGGTCGTTTTGCATACTTTTGCAACGTTTTTTTATAATAGATTCAATCGTTGTATAAATAACAACGCTGAATGGTATTGGTTCTGAAATTTTTTCAACACATGAAGAAACTTTGGCAACGTATCCTTTTTTGGGTAAAGCGGATAGTTTTGTTTTTTTTCCTCAGTACACTGGTAATGGTCATTGTATATAGCTTTTTGAGGGTTCCGGTCACCCCTTTAATGCTTATCAGATGGGGCGAGGGTGTAATCGACGGAAAGTCAGTTGGTATTCACAAGACCTGGAAGCCAATCGGGGAGATATCACAGAACATGGTTCAGGCCGTTGTGGCCTCTGAAGATAATCGTTTTGAGGAGCATTTCGGTTTCGATCTTGATGCGATTGAGAGAGCAAGGAAGCACAACGAGCGGAGCAAGAGAAAACATGGTGCCAGTACTATCACGCAACAGACTGTTAAGAATGTGTTCTTATGGCCCGGCCGTACATGGGTGCGAAAGGGGCTTGAAGCATACTTTACCATACTCGTAGAGGTGTTTTGGAGTAAGGAGCGCATCATGGAGGTATATTTGAATGTCATTGAGATGGGGCCTGGTACTTATGGTGCTGAGGCTGCTTCGCAAAAATACTTTGGCAAGCGTGCGAAAAAGCTGACAAGGGGTGAGGCTGCCCTTATAGCTGCGGCATTGCCGGATCCCCGCCGGCGAAACCCTGCAAAACCTTCGGCTTATATGCAGCGCAGGCAAGGGCAAATATTGAGGAATATGAATAACATAAAAAAAGTAAAATTTGATGAATAAGCTACCGATTATCAGAAGAGTTCTTTTATCTGCTATGATAGGCATGGTGCTGATTCCTGCATCAGATGCCCAGCAGAAGAGTGGTGGGGTCGATAATACACATCTGTTGATGGCCACTTTATGGTATCAAAGGGCCGATGAATTCAGTGCTTTGTGTTACCAGGCCTATAATCTGGCACAGCTACGCCTGGACCAGGAAATGGCTACGGGAAGGTCAGTGAAGCCTCGGGCGATTGTTGTTGACATTGATGAAACTGTTTTGGACAACAGTCCATTCGAGGCCCGGTGCATCGTAAACCGGACTAATTACCCAACGGGTTGGAGTGAGTGGGTGGTTGCAGCCAATGCCGGGGCAATCCCGGGTGCTGTTGAGTTTCTCAATTATGCCTCCTCCTTGGGTGTAGAAGTGTTCTATATCTCCAACCGGAAGGAAAAGGAACGCGCGTCAACAATTGATAACCTGATGAATCAGCGATTTCCGATGGCTGATTCGTCCCACTTGTTGTTACGAACCACCGAAACGAATAAGGAAGCCCGGCGAAATCATGTGCTCGCCAGCCATAAAATAGTTATGCTTATGGGTGACAACCTTAATGATTTTACTTCCGCGTTTGAAGGGAATACACCCCTGGAGCGGAGGCAAAACGCCGATTCGCTGCAGCATGAATTTGGCAGGCGGTATATAGTGCTGCCCAACCCCATGTATGGCGATTGGGAAGGGGCCTTATGGTTGGAAGAGTCACCCAATGATTCCATCAAGAACGTGAAACGTCTTAATAATTTGATTTTGAAATAGTAATATATTTTCTGAATACAAAGAGGCTGCCTGTAAAAAAAATACTGACAGCCTCTTTTGGTAAAGGTATTTTGATTTAGTGCGTCTTGTCAGGATCAATTTCAACGATTCTGGTAGGTGGCAGGTTGGCGTTCCTCACGGCAATCTGCTGTGCGACGTTGGCCGCCAGACGATCGAAAGCCATAGCGATGGGGCTATCGGAGTCCAGAACGACGGGACGTCCGCAATCACCTGATTCGCAAACCGACTGCACCAGAGGGATTTCGCCCAGTAGGGGGATGTTGGCTGATTCGGCAAGCCGTTTTCCGCCTTCTCTTCCAAAGATGTAGTATTTGTTATTGGGTAGTTCGGCAGGGGTAAAGTACGACATGTTTTCAATCAGGCCAAGGATGGGTACGTTGATTTTGTCTGTTGTGTACATGTCAATGGCCTTCCGTGCGTCAGCCAGTGCAACTTCCTGAGGTGTGCTGACGATGGCAACACCAGTTACCGGAAGTTGCTGCACGAGTGTAAGGTGGATGTCTCCTGTTCCCGGCGGCATATCGATAACTACATAGTCCAGTTCACCCCAGTCTGCTTCAGTAAATAGCTGGGTAAGGGCACTGCTGGCCATCGGGCCGCGCCAGACAAGTGCTTTTTCAGGATCTACAAAGAATCCGATCGATAATACCTTAACTCCATATCTTTCGACAGGGACAATCATGTCACGACCATCCTTCTTGATAGCCTTTGGCTGGGCATCGGTGAGGCCAAACATCAGGGGAGCCGATGGCCCGTAAATATCGGCATCAAGCAGGCCCACCCTGGCGCCTGTTTTGGCGAGAGCTACTGCAAGGTTTGCTGCGATGGTGCTTTTACCGACGCCACCTTTACCTGAAGATACGGCGATAATGTTTTTTACTCCGGCCATCATGGCTTCAGCTTTTCTTCGCTGAGAAGTCACCCTAGATGTAAGTTCTGCTTCCACATCGATGTCTTCACCGATGTACTGGTGAATCGCCCTCACGCAGTTTCCCTGAATCAGGTTCTTCATCGGACAAGCCGGGGTAGTGAGTACAATTTTAAATTTAACGGCATTGTTTCCGATAACTATTTCTTCAATCATGTTGAGCGTCACGAGGTCCTTTTTCAGGTCGGGATCTTCGACGTGGCTCAGGGCTGACAATACCTGTTCTTTGGTAATGTTCATTATATTAATGGGTTGGTAATTAAGTTAACAGATGTAATGATTTTTAATTTCTGGTTTTTCAATGAGCGTCGTAAATGACACCCGTTTTAACTTCTCCGGCTACAACAATGTTCATTTTAATATCATGCACATCAGTGGGGACTTCGTCTATAAGCTGACATCTGAATCCGACGCCAATCCTGAAACATTTCAAGTGGCTGAGCAGTTCGTCATAATAAGCTTTTCCTCGTCCCATCCTGTTGTTGTTGGGATCGAAAGCAACACCAGGAACGATGATCAGGTCGATCGTTTCCGGTGTTTCAAAATCCGGCCCGATGGGTTCCGGAATGGCATACAGGTCGCCCTGATGCAGGGTGTCGGTCCCTTTGAATTCCTTTAATCTGAGTTTATTGCCGTCGACCGATGGGAGAATGATTTGTTTTTTATGAAACCATTTTTCAATAAATTTTCTGGTAGGAAGCTCATCCTTCATTGCCCAGTAAACCATTATGCATTTGGCTGCTTTAAACTCATCAAGCGACTCGACAAGATTAAAAACTGTCTTGCTCTCGGTTTCGCTTGCCTCAGGGGTAAGTATTTGTTTTAGTTGACGAATTGTCTTCCGGAGTTCTTTCTTTTTTTCGTCGGTGGTGTTCATGGCACAAAGTTAACGGAAAGGTTTTAAAGTGGTATTCCTGTGTTTAAAAAACAAGAGCTCCGGTGTAACGGCCATGCAGTTGCACCGGAGCTGAGTAGTGTTGTCGGGTTTTTTAGTTTATTGTGATTTCCATTGGCATCCGTGTTTGAATTCTATCGGCTTTCACCAATTTTTTCAAGGTCAGAATGTGCCTGCCATATTCGCCGAAATTTCTGGTTATGAGGGCATCGGTGTCGGCGCCGCCCAGTTTTCCGAAAAATTTCTGAAAGGGATCGATCTGCTCCGGCAGTGTTACAACGCGGTATTCATCAATATTCGCCATAGATGCAGCAAGTTTCACCGCATCATCGAGACCACCGAAAAGGTCAACCAGCCCAATTTCTTTGGCATCGATTCCGCTCCATACACGCCCCTGGCCAATACTGTCAACTTCGGCTTTGGTAAGTCCACGCCCTTCAGATACATGGCTGATGAAGGTGTCATATACTTTTTCGACTCCCTTTTGGATAAAGTCGCGCTGATAGGGTGAAAGCGGTTTCATGATGCTGATGTAATCACTGTTTTTATTAGTAGCAACTTCATCAAAGGTAACGCCTATTTTTTCAGTAACGAGTTTTCCTATGTTGGGGATAATTCCGAAAACGCCGATGCTCCCGGTGATTGTATTGGGCATCGCCATGATGGTGTCGGCACCGCAGGCAATGTAGTAACCTCCTGAGGCGGCAACATCGCCCAGGGAAGCGACAACAGGTTTTACCCCGCGAGCGAGTTTTACCTCACGCCAGATAACATCGCTGGCGAGTGCACTTCCTCCGGGAGAATTAACCCTAAGAACAATGGCTCTCACTTTATCATCGAGACGGGCTTTTCTGATCGCCGCTGCAATACGGTCAGATCCGATGGTTTTGTCATCTCCATCTCCGCTTTCAATTTCGCCAACAGCATAGATGACAGCAATCTTTTTCGAGCGGATGCTTTTCTTTTTTACGGGATCGTTGGCCATAAAGTAATCTTCAAAAGAAAGAAGCGTAAGACTATCGTCTGACATTACGCCTATTTTTGTTTTCAGATCGTCGAGCACCTCATCATAATAACTGAGCCCATCGATAAGTCCGGCGTTGAGCGCGGTGTTCCCTTCTTCAGCCACCAAACTGTCGGCCAATTGATTCATACGGGGAATCTCTATACTTCTGCTTTCGGCCATCTGTTTGATCATGTTGTCCCAGATGGTTCCAATGAAGCGGGCAGTCTGATCCCGGTTGGCTTCACTCATCTTATTGAGCATAAATGGTTCAACGGCACTTTTAAATTTTCCATGACGAATAACCTGGGGTTCTACACCCACCTTGTCGAGTAGGTTTTTATAGAACATGACCTGAGCCATCAATCCTTTAAAATCGATTGATCCTTCGGGTTGAAGGAAAATCTGATCGGCAACGGTCGCTATGTAATAGGCTTTTTGGCTGAGCGTTTCACCATAGGCAATAATGAATTTTCCCGTTTCTTTGAATTTGAGTAGCTCATTTCTTATATCTTCGAGTGTGGCTGGTTGAGCAGCAATATCAGAGAGGTTTAAAAATAAACCGGCAATTTTTTCATCATGGCCTGCTTTAACAATGTTTTTAATAATATCGTCGAGACCTGTTGGCTCGTTGTTCTCCATGCTTTGCCAGTTAAACCCTGCGAAAGGATTTGTGGGCGAACGATCAACAATTGGTTTGTCGAATCGTAGTTCCAGAATTGTTTTATCCTCGACTTTTGTAATCTCTTTGGATGAGAAGGTAAGCATGCTGGCAATCATACCAATCACGATCAACACGATAAGAAAAAGTGACACCAGAGTCCCGAGCGTGGAGGCCAGAAAGAATTTAAGAAATTGTTTCATGTTAATAGTATTTTGTTTTTCAGTGCAATGATAGCAATAATTACATTTCGCTCGGCCATGTTCGTTATTTAAAACGATGGAATGGTTAATTTTACAGCAAATATCATCGAATGACAACATCTTGTCTTTTGTTGGGAAGTAATTTGGGCGACCGCCTTAGCTATCTGCGTGAAGCCTTTAAAAGGCTTCAACAGGCAGGTATTCAGATTCTGGCTGTATCCGATGTCTATGAAAGTAACCCCTGGGGGTTCGATTCATTCGACAGGTTTCTGAATATGGCTGTAACTATAGAAACGAATCTTGCGGCTGTTGATCTGCTGGAGTTGTGTCTGCTAATAGAAGCAGAATTGGGTCGTATAAGGGCTGGTGAAGGTTATTCTTCCAGAACTATTGATATTGACATTGTTTTGTATAGCAGTCAGGTGATTGATCTTGATTTTTTGCAAATCCCGCACCCCCGCCTGTCGGTCAGGCGATTTGCTCTGGTTCCGGTTGTGCAGTTACTGCCTGAGGTTGTTCATCCGGTATTGAAGAGAAGTATGATTCAGTTATTAAACGAATGTCCCGACCAAAATGATGTTATCTTTCACACCTCAGGTGAACATGTATGGCCCGGCTCCTCAATCTGAAATCCTATGAAGTACAATTATGTCGTAATTGAAGGCTGCATTGGAGCCGGGAAAACAACACTGACAAAAATGCTGGCGGCCGATTATAATGCCAGATTGGTGCTTGAACAGTTTGAAGATAATTCTTTCCTTCCAAAATTCTATAGGGAGCCCGAGAAATATGCCTTTCCGCTGGAATTGTCATTTCTGGCTGAGCGCTATCAGCAATTGAAACGGGTGCTTTCTCAAACAGATTTGTTTCATGATTTCACTATTGCTGATTATTTTTTGCAGAAATCATTAATCTTTGCCAGAGCAACCCTACAAGAGGATGAGTATAACCTGTATTCGCGTCTGTTTCATATTATTCACCCCCAGCTTCCTGAACCCGATCTGCTTGTTTATCTTTATGCCCCGGCCGAAAGGTTGTTGAAGAACATTGGTCATCGTGGGCGATCCTATGAACAATCGATCCCTGAGGAGTACCTGAGCCGCATTCAGGAAGGTTATCTGGACTATATGAGGCGCCAGACCGGGAAAAGAATTCTCATTATTGATATCAATCAGATCGACTTCGTTGGACAAAGAAGCGATTATGAGTGGATCCGCTCGGTCGTGTCAAAATCTTATGAGCCTGGCATTCATCGCATCACGCCTTCGTGATTTTAGCCTGACTATATATTTGGAAACACGCTCGACTTGAGATTAAGGATATGGGAAAACAAAGTTGAGGTTATAACGTTAATTTACATCGTATAAGCAAAATTGATAGAGAAATGAAAGAGTTGAACAGCATTATCACAGGAACGGGATCATATGTGCCTGATATAACGGTTTCTAATAATGATTTCCGTGACAATGTCTTTATGGATATTGATGGGAATATAGTGGCGGGTACTCATGATGAAATCACCGGGAAGTTTACAGCCATTACTGGTATTTATGAGCGCCGATATGCAGCTGAAGGGATGCAGGCATCTGATCTTGCCACGTTGGCAGCCCGTGAAGCCATTATAAATTCTGGTATTGACCCTGAGTCACTTGATTATTTAATTGTTGCTCATAATTTTGGCGATGTAATCAAGCATACGATTCAATCAGATATGGTGCCAAGTATCGCCTCAAGGGTAAAACACAACCTTGGAATCGTCAACCCGCACTGTGTGGGTTTTGATCTGTTGTTTGGGTGTCCTGGGTGGGTTCAGGGACTTATCGTGGCCAATTCGTTCATCAAAAGTGGGGTGGCCGGTAAATGTCTTGTCATCGGTACGGAAACGTTATCACGTGTAGTTGATAGCCATGACAGAGATACCATGATATACGCCGATGGGGCAGGAGCCTGTATTCTTGAGGCTTCTTCGGAAGTAGGTAAGGGAATTATGGCGTTTTCAAACGTAAGCTTTACATCTGAAGAGTCAGGTTACCTTTATCTAGGGAAGAGTAACTCTCCCGATGCTGATCCAAAGATCAGGTATATAAAGATGAATGGCCGGAAGCTATATGAATTCGCCCTGTTGCATGTTCCCGGTGCGATGAAACAGGCTCTCGATAAAGCAGGATATGGTATTCAGGATTTAAAAAAGATTTTTATTCATCAGGCCAATGAAAAGATGGACGAGGAGATTGTGAAACGGTTTTACCGCCTTTACGGTCAGCGTGTGATTCCGGAAGGCATGATGCCGATGAATATTCACAAGTTGGGGAATAGCTCTGTGGCAACTATTCCTACACTGCTTGATCAGGTTTTAAGGAAGACTTCAGAGCAGGAGCATGAAGTAAATCCTGGAGATGTTGTTTTATTTGCTTCGGTAGGGGCGGGAATGAACATCAATGCGATTGCATATAGGTTTTGATTGTACCTTGGGTTAAAAACGCCCGGTTAAATAAGGAATATTTATCTCGAACTTTGACATACCACGGCTATCGGGCCGTGGTTTTTTATGCCTGATTGAGGAAGATTAAAAAAGAGAAAGTGTTTTGATTACAATGATAATTGAATCACACAATGGTAAAAGAAAAGAGGCCACCAGAAGGTGGCCTCTTTTGTGACAAGTGTGATTCAGAAATTATTCAACGATTTTGCTGAATTCAGGGGTTTCAAAGTATTTGATGAATTCCCTGTCGGTCTTGGCTACACCCTTGAGTGAAGCATCGGCCTTAACAGCTTTGTCGAGGTTTTCGTAAAGAAGGGTGGTGTTGGCTGTACGTGCACCAAGAACTGCCATCAGATAGTATGTCTGGGCATCCTTTTCAGCACAATCAAGCGTACGGGCAGCTTCACCGGTATTGTTTGAAAGTATCTGAGCAAGTGCCAGATTGTAGCTGCACTTGTGATCTTTCATTCCGTGAACGGCTTCAGCATATTTTCCCTTAGCAATCATGAGGGTGGCAAGATTGTAGGTTTCGTTAACACCAAGTTTTTTGGCTTTTTCGAAAAGTTGTTGCGCTTTTTCGGTTTCGCCTTTTGCCACGGCTACAACACCCAGATTATTGGTAACTTCACCATTGTCTGGTGACAGGGTGTTGGCTTTATTCAGGTAAGTTTCAGCAGCAGAAATGTTTTTCTGCTTCAGTTCGGTCATGCCTGCATTGTTGAAAGCTTTCCAACTGTTAGGGAATACGGTAGTAGCTGATTTGTATATCTGAGCCTGAGTTTTAACATCCTGAGTAAGCGTAGCAGCGAACAAGAGTTCTGGTTCGGTAAGTTGTTCAGGATTGGTGGTAGCAAGACGTGCTATCTCTTCGTTGGTCCGTTTGGGTTCGTAGGTGTTAATTGCGATTTCAGAACGACGCAGAGGGGGAAGGAGGTTTTCTTCGATTTCGGGATAAATCACGATCATGTTACGGATTTCTTCTTCCTTTTTCTTAGGATCTGCAGAGTTCACAACATTCAGGACAACGTTTTTGTCTTTAATGGTTGAGCCTTCAACAGCTTTCATGAAGCCATTCCAGTCAGGTCCATTACCAACAACATTGAAGTTGAGGGCTTTTACATCGAATTTCACTGTGGCATTCTTGTCCTTGTTCATCTTTTCAAGATCGTTGACCACTACCTTGCGGGCAGCTTCAGCACGATTCTTCGAAAGGTTGGCATTGAAAGTTTCTTCACCTTCGGGAGAAGCCCATGCTGAGATGGTAATATCTTTAACCTGATAGCCTTGTTTCATGTAATCAAAGAGAGAACTCAGCGCAGCTTTTGATTGATCATCTTTATTCATACCAAATTTGTAGCTAATATCGTATTTGTTCTTGGGGAAATAGATGTTGGCGTTTTTGGTAAGGATAACCATCTGCTGATACCCATGAGCTGAAGTAACAACATCCTGATCGGCCTTGATCCGCTTGCAGGTGTATATAACACCATCGGCAAGTTTACGATCACTTAAGGCAAGTGATTTGTATTTAGCCTTGATTTCGCTGGGTTTCATTGAAGCGCTGACAGGTTCATTAGGCAGATAAACAAAAGGATCAACATGCAGTTCAGCAATGTTCATGTTAGGTTTGTAAGGGATGGTAGCCTTGTAGGTAAAGGTTCCGCCATTGGCGTAGCTGATGATGTCGCCTTCGCCCTGAACATTCTCACCACGGAGTACGATTGGTTTCAGCATGGTTGAATCACCCATATAACGAAGAACCGGCTGGAAATGCATGGCAGCTTTTTTGTGGAAATATTTCGGAGGGAATACGCCACGGATAGTAACACGGATTGAATCACCTGTAGTTTCAAGTACTTCTGGTGTTACATCGTATTTAACAAGACCGTAATCCTTCTTCATCTTGTTGATATTCGAACCGCTGCCGAATTTGTAAGTCAGACCGAGGGTGGTAAAGCTGTAAAAGTCGTTCTTGATTTCTTTGTTACCGCCATTGACAATGTCCAGGCCATCGGAATCAGTCCAACGGAGAGATGATTCGATGTTGGCATCCCATTTTTCAGCCAAACGAATGTTAAATCCTAATCCAACGGGAACCATGGCAACGATACGACGTCCGCCAAAGCCTTTTCCGCCTTCACCATTGGGTTCATCATAGCCCCGTTTTCTTACTGATTCATCTGCTAGATCGGTAACGATAGATCTGTATTGAGCATTACCAAATCCGATGAATGTATAAACGCCAAGAAGTCTGTCAGGGTTATACGACAGAATGAGGTTATCAAGGTCAAATGTAGCCTGAAGGGAATAATCGATCCAGTCACCTTCAACAGATTTGTTGTAGAACTCAAATCCTTTATATTCCTGACGATCCTCTTTACCGGCATACTTGCCATAACCGAGTTGGCCTCTCAGACCAAATACGGGGGTAAGTTGACGACCAAAGTAGCCGCTAAAGCCAAACTTGACATTGTCACCATCGGGCATCACCCGGTATTTGGTAATATCACCATGAAGCAGGCTTAAACCGCCATTAGCGCCAATGTACCAGTAACCGTCAAACGAGGACTTTGCTGGCTTGGTATCTTTCACCTGTTGAGCATAAATGCCTGTTGTTGAAAATACTACAAAGACCGAGAGAAGGACTTTGAGTACGGTTAGATAAACTTTTTTCATAGGTACGGTTTTTTAAAGTTATAATTTCTGAAGTCACCACAAATTTATGCTATTTTTTAACGGAGTCAACGCTTCCATCTAAATTTATTGATATTTTAAATGAAATAAACAAAATGTAAGCTTTTCGACTTCGTGAGAGTTATACTCACGATAATGTATAAAGGTTACGATTTGAAGGCAAATATAAACAATCTAATGACTTATAAGCAACTCGGAATAGATTTTCCATAAAACAATACCACCTGCGACGGAAACATTCAAAGAGTGTTTGGTGCCCGATTGCGGAATCTCCAGGCAGCCATCACATAAATCTACAATAGACTGGTCAACACCATTTAATTCATTGCCAAAGATCAATGCAAGCTTATTCGCTGACCGGGGTTGGAAGTCCGCCAGACTGACACTGCATTTAACCTGCTCAACCGCTATGATGGTGTAGCCTTGTTTTTTAAGCTGATTAATACAATCGTTGGTTTTTTCGCTGTACTCCCAAGTAACGGTTTCAGTTGCGCCAAGTGCTGTTTTCTGAATTTCACGGTGTGGTGGCGTTGCTGTAATGCCACACAGATATATTTTCTCAATCAGGAAAGCATCTCCGGTACGAAAAAACGATCCTATATTGCTCTGGCTTCTAATGTTATCCAGAACTACTACGACAGGAAGTTTTTGCGCTTTCTGAAATTCTTCCACCGTCAGTCTGTTCAGTTCTTCATTGAGGGTTTTTTTCATATTTTTAGTTTGGGTTCCTTGCAAAGGTAGCGATTCGAATGTGTCTATAGTAATTATGGCAGGTTCGTAAATCAGGTTGAATTTTGGTACATTTGCTTTTTTAATAAAAACAAAGGTGTAGTTTGGAGGAAAAAGATACTAGAAATATTGCTGAAACGCCGCTGATGAAGCAATACAACAAGATTAAGGCAAAGTATCCGGATGCTTTATTGTTATTCAGAGTAGGCGATTTTTATGAAACTTTTGGTTCGGATGCTGTGAGAGCCAGTAGTGTTCTGGGGATTGTTCTCACCAGACGGGCAAATGGTGCTGCACAGTATATTGAACTGGCTGGTTTTCCGCATCATTCCCTGGATACTTATCTGCCTAAATTAGTCAGAGCCGGAATGCGTGTGGCAATCTGTGATCAACTTGAGGATCCCAAGACAACAAAAAATATTGTAAAGAGAGGAGTGACCGAACTGGTAACACCTGGAGTTTCTTACAATGACAAAATATTAGAGCAAAAGGAGAATAATTTCCTTGCCAGTATTCATCTTGATGAAGCAATCACCGGGATTGCATTTCTTGATATCTCCACCGGTGAATTCTTTGCCGCTCAGGGAAATACTGAGTATATTGATAAATTGTTGCAGACATTCCGACCTAATGAAATTATTTTGCAAAAATCAAGGTTGCGAAAATTTCAGGAGCTTTTTGGCGACAAATTCTTTACTACTACTTTTGATGACTGGGCTTTTACAATTGATTTCGCCTATGAGTTACTAACCAGACATTTTCAGACTCTTTCGTTGAAAGGTTTTGGTGTGCATGATCAGGAGAAGGCTGTAATTGCGGCCGGTGCAGCCCTTCATTATTTATCTGAAACACAGCACGATCGTATTGCACATATTACTTCAATCAGTCGTCTTGAAGAGGATCATTACGTCTGGCTTGACAGGTTTACAATCCGTAATCTGGAACTGATATACGGATTAAGTGAAAATGCGAAGTCGCTACTAGATGTTTTTGACCAAACTATTTCTCCGATGGGCGCGCGGCTTGTGCGTCGCTGGATTACCCTTCCACTGAAGGATCGGAAACCACTTGAAGAACGCCATGATATGGTTGCTCATCTGATTGAGGAAACTGAAATGGCTGAATCGCTGCGTACCGGTTTACGTCAATGCGGCGACCTTGAGAGGTTGATCTCAAAGGCCGCGACCGGACGGATTAACCCACGCGAGATGCTTCAGGTCAGAAGGGCGCTGCAAGCCGTGGTAGCAGTAAAAAAGATATGCGGGGAAGGTGCTATACCCCCATTTCTTAGATTAGCAGAACAACTGAATCCCTGTCAGTTGATTACCGATGCAATTGGATTGGAAATAGCTGAGGATCCCCCCGTTCAGGTTGTTAAAGGTGGTGTTATCGCGGAGGGTGTATCGGAAGAACTTGACGATTTACGCAAAATTCTTCATTCTGGTAAAGATTATCTGAATCAGATTCTGCAGCGTGAAATTCAGACTACCGGGATTTCTTCTCTGAAAATTGGTTATAATAACGTGTTCGGTTATTATCTGGAAGTAACCAATGTTCATAAGGAGAAAGCCCCCGCCGAATGGCACAGAAAGCAAACGCTGGTTAATGCCGAAAGATATATAACAGATGAGCTCAAAGAATATGAACAGAAAATACTGGGAGCTGAAGATAAAATTCTGACGATTGAGGGAGAATTGTTCGCAACATTGGTTAACCGACTTGCTGAGTATGTTCAACCCATTCAACTCAATGCTACCTTACTTGGAAGACTCGATGTGCTTCTTTCTTTTGCAAGCATTGCCTTGCGGTTTAATTATGTCAGACCTCTTTTAAACAATGGTACTACACTCGACATCAGGGGAGGACGTCATCCGGTTATCGAGAGGCTTCTGCCTGCGGGTGAGTCATATGTTACCAATGATCTGTTTCTGGATCGCGACTCTCAACAGATGATTATTTTGACTGGCCCTAACATGTCGGGTAAATCTGCTTTGTTGCGACAAACTGCGCTAATTGTATTACTGGCTCAGATTGGCTCCTTTGTCCCTGCTGCCTCTGCTGAAATCGGATTAGTGGATAAAATTTTTACTCGCGTAGGTGCTTCTGATAATTTATCAACGGGTGAATCAACCTTTATGGTCGAGATGACGGAGACGGCAAGTATTTTAAACAACATCAGTGACCGTAGTTTGATTTTGCTGGATGAAATCGGTCGGGGCACCAGTACCTATGACGGGATATCAATAGCATGGAGTATCGCAGAGTTCTTGCACAACCACCCCTTATTTAGACCAAAGGTTCTTTTTGCAACGCATTATCACGAGTTGAATCAGATGACGCAGTTTTTCCCCAGGGTTCGAAACTTTCATATTTCTATCAAGGAAGTGGGACGGAAAATTATCTTCTTGAGAAAACTAACCCCAGGTGGTAGTGAGCACAGCTTTGGAATACATGTAGCCCGGATGGCTGGAATGCCACAAGCCGTAGTTGATCGTGCGGGATTACTCCTCGAAAAGCTGGAAAAATCGCATAACAGTGATGCATTGGCAGGTGATCAGCCTGCCAGAAAGGGGAAAAAGAAGGAACCTGAAGCCAATCTTCAGCTTAGCTTTATCCAACTTGACGATCCTTTGCTTATCCAGATTAAGGAAGAAATTCTTAATACTGATGTAAATACACTGACACCTGTAGAGGCTCTCTTAAAGCTTAACAGCATAAAGACTCTTTTATCGAAAAAAAAGTAACAAAATTATTTGGAGGGAATGAGGGTTTCTTTATATCTTTGCATTGCAAAACCCACTCAAAATGCGGAAATAGCTCAGTTGGTAGAGCACGACCTTGCCAAGGTCGGGGTCGCGGGTCCGAGTCCCGTTTTCCGCTCCAGAAAATCATCCCGAACGTGTTTCACGGTTTGGGATTTTTTCTATCAAAATGTTCATCGAATAGTTTGACTGCCCCGGTGGTGGAATGGTAGACACGAAGGACTTAAAATCCTTTGGCCTTACGGCTGTGCGGGTTCAAGTCCCGCCCGGGGTACTGGTTAATAAATTTAAACCTCTGAACTTCAGCTGAAGTTCAGAGGTTTTTCTTTTAAAAGGATTTTGCTTTTGAAAAAACACCGGATCACAACCAAAACCTGGGGGCGAGTAATATTAAGCATACAGTTTAGTAAGCCTGAAGAGAAAGAAATTTATGTCTGTCACCCCACG
>MEOA01000055.1 GCA_001768515.1 Bacteroidetes bacterium GWE2_42_24
TAACTAAGTCTTGAAAGTAGTGTCTCTATTTTCATCTTTTAACCATTTTATTACAAAAATAATAAATTTCTACATCATTTTAAAACACAACCAATAAAATCAACCGAAACCCCGAAGGGGTGACATTATTGTAGAACAAATATTTCAAATACAACCAAAACCCCGAAGGGGTGACATAAAACAACCAATTATAGCTGGCACATTTTCACAAAGACAAATTCAAATAGTCTTTGCCGTAAAGTTGTGAAAAGTCTAATAAGTAAAACCGATAATGGCTATTTCGGACTTGGTTCGAGAAATTAAAAACAAATCGAACAATTTTACCAAGGATAGAAATTTGTGTGAGAACATATTCGTTTAAATGGATGATGAATAATATCACCCCTTCGGGGTTAAATAACATTGGCGAATAATGCTATCTATAATAATACCAGCCCTTCGGGCTTAAATAACAACAAATTCCGAAGGGATGACCAACCATTGGGAAACATCGACAGGCTGGCGTGAATGTTTGCCGCGCTGTAGTTTCACGGAGAACCACAGAGAACCACAGAGTGGAAGAATTTCTTCTCTGTGTCTCCTCTGTGTAACTCTGTGTAATATTACGTTGACACTAACCTTGACCTTGACTTTGACTTGCTGGCGGGATATTGGCAGCGCGATTGTTTCACAGAGAGCCACAGAGCTAAAGGTTAAATAAAAACAACCGAAACCCTGAAGGGGTGACATTATTGTAGAACAAATATTTCCGATACAACCAAAACCCCGAAGGGGTGACATAAAACAACCAATTTAACCTTGACTTGCTGGCACAAGATGCCGGACACGCGATTGTTTCACAGAGAACCACAGAGTGGAAAAATCTCTTCTCTGTGTAACTCTGTGTCTTCTCTGTGTAACTCTGTGTAATACTGCGTTGACATTGACTCCCGATAGTTATCATCGGTACGTTGACCTTTTAGCACGGTATTCCCGAAAACTACCGGTACAGGGAATAGCTATTGATTACCGGGGTAAAACTGCGGTGAAATCTGTTTACTATGCAAGTATTCGTAACTTTGCCCGGGTGTGCTTCCACAAATGCATTCCAATGTAGCCTGATCGGATTATTATTAATTCATTTACCGGGATATTAAACGGGAAATAAATAGCTAAACCGGGTCAGTTATCGAATTGATTATAGATCATGAAAAACAAAATTTCGACATTTGGTATTCTTTTCCTGTTTATGCTGGTCATTGCCAAACCCGGCAAATGCCAGCAAATGAATACCATCTCAGCAGATTCGCTGACTGCTGTAGCTACAAGGGTTCTCGGTGCTCCTTCCTTGTCGCTGCGACTTTCTGCCGATTCAACCCTCAGTAGTATGCTATACAACATGCTACAGACCGAAACCGATCCCGGCAAAGCATTATCACTCCCCTCCTCTATTGCCGTTCTATCCTCCCCCGACCTTCACTTCAGAATCATCAACTGGGCCGTCCCTCTTGACCTCCAAAAATATACTTACCGGGCCTTTCTTCAATACAATGACGGACAACAGGTCAGAACTATTTCACTGGCTGACAAATCACTGGTTGAGGGATCCGCGAAAGCCATACACCATGGCGACCAATGGTATGGGGCCTTGTATTATGACCTGATCGAGAAAAAAAACAAGGGAAAAACGACCTATACCCTGCTTGGATGGAACCGAACCCAGGATGGATACCAGTCGAAAGTTGCAGAAGTTTTAACATTTGACTCAAAATCAGGAATCCCCGGATTCGGACTAAAAATCTTCCCCGGTTACCTGCCCAGGTACTTCGTGCAATATTCATCCCGGGCAAACATTACACTCAGGTATACAACACAATCAATTACCGTTAGGAAGGGATTGTTTGGCCGCCTGAGAACAATACAAGAAATGTTAATTGTCCACGATCGGGTTACGTCAAAAGACATCCGGTTCAGAAACGATCCCCGGTTCAATTTTCCAGCAGGAAACATCTATGATGCTCTTCGTTGGAATCATGGACAATGGATACTGCTCAGGGATATTGATGCCCGAAATGAAGCTACACCAACAGACGAGCAGCCGGGGCCTGCCGAGCTTAACCTGAAACCTTCCAACTAATCATGCATTCAGAGAAACCATTTAATATTGCTGCCGTCTCTTACCTGAATACCCTCCCGTTCGTTTATGGAATTACCAGATCGAATGAGCTTTCCGATACCAACCTCAGACTGATGGTCCCTTCCGATTGTGCCACAAGCCTTTTAGAGGGTCAATCGCAGGTAGCACTTGTTCCGGTAGGCGTACTCGAACAACTGAAACCCTGGCATCTGATTGGTAATTACTGCATTGGTGCCGAAGGAGCCGTAAAAACAGTATTGCTTCTTTCCAATGTCCCTATTCGTGATATCGGCCGCATCTATCTTGATACCGACTCCGGAACGAGTGTACGCCTGGTCAAAATCTTAGCCGCAAGGCTTTGGAAAATTAACCCGGTATGGCAAAAGCTTCCCAAAGACGGTGTATCGTTAAACCCGACAGATGCAGTGGTCGCCATTGGCGATAAAACCTTTGCCATGAGAAATAATTTCACGATGGCTACTGACCTGGCCCATGAATGGATGCAATTGACCGGCCTCCCTTTCGTGTTTGCTGCATGGGTTTCAAAACAATTTTTACCCGAACACTTTACGAGTCGTTTCAACAAGGCGCTTGAATATGGGATCACCCACATTGGCGAAGCTATCGGTTCGGCGCCGGAACTGATCGTTAGTCCGCAGGAAGCGCTCGCTTACTTGTCGCACGACATCAGTTATCACCTGAATGCCGAAAAACGGGAAGCCATGAAATTATTCATGGAACTGGCCCAAAGTCTTGACCAGGAATAAATGTATGCCGAATGACGCTTGCTGTATACACCCCGGAAGAAGAATCCAGATCAGGCATTCGCTGTCGTCAGTTCGGTCAGGCTGGATAATATAAAGGGGCCGTACCAGCGAAGGTGCAGCCCCATAGTGAAACAAATAAAAACCTCACAGATTAAGGTTTACGCCGTTCGGGCCGGCGATCTTTTATCCGATCAAGTAATACTCGCTTGAAATCCATTTCTGCTTCATAAAGTTTCAAGACCTTTTTAACCGGAAGAATTTTCCGGAATTTCTGTGAATACTCTTTTTCGATAGCAGCCATCTTTTCCTGATCGGCCACCATATTATCGATCATCTGGCCGGCTTCTTCGTTGGTCATCTGATCGGGATCAACTGGTTTTGGTTTTCCTTTCTTCGAAAACCTTTCACGATGAATATCCTCCTTCTTTTGACTATACTCGTTATACACCGGCCAGAACTGTTGTGCTTCAGCCGGAGTCAATTCAAGTTTAGTGGTCAGGTAGGCAACCTTTTGAGCCCTGATCTCATCCATCATTCTGTCATCCTTCGCGTCAGGTTGCGCCATCGCGAGGGTTGGAAGGGCCAGGAGTACTAAAAATGTAAATTTTATTCTTTTCATAAGCAGGTTATATTGATTAATAATCGTTTGTCATTGCAATTTCAAGGGTCGAAACCCCTTCAATCAGTAAATACTCAGTAATGGTTTCATCCGACACTTCTTTCAAGCCCATATCGCCCCAGTTCAAACCGGCATCCAGAAACAATGTGTCTGAATTGGCAGCCATCTCGATGATATCATCAGCAAGAATCTGGTCAACAAGTCGGCTCCCGGTAATCGTGTTCGCGGTGTCGGACGCAACAATAATTTCAGATTCAGGGACATCATTTCTCAGTCCGGGCAAAAACAAAATGCCGATGCCGGCCAGCATGGCGGCTGCTGCAGTCACTACCGCGATATACAGATGCCTGTTTTTCTTCCGGGCGGAGATCCTTTCATGAACCCGTTGGTCAAAGGCTTCGAAGTAGCCATCCGGAACCCTTAAAGGGTTCGCTTTTGGAGAAAGCGGTAAGCCTGAATCACCCGGATTATATCTCAATTTATCTTTCATAGTCAATAGTTTTCGACCTGAGGTACTTAAAAAGGTTTAACCGGCTTTGACAAACTTTTCAATCTTCCTGACAGCATGATGATAAGAAGCTTTAAGTGCCCCCTCGGAAGTTCCGACAATGCGTGAAATCTCCTCGTAAGGCAATTCATCAAAATAGCGCATCGTGAAAACCAAACGTTGCTTCTGGGGAAGCCTCGCGATGGCATTGAATAGTTTCCTTTCCACTTCCGTACCGCTAAAGCCGCAATCGTCGGTAAGCGACTGGGAAATCCGTTCTGATGCGTCGTTCCAGGGGGTAAAAAACAGGAGTCGTTTGCGCTTAATAAACCTGTTAACCTCGTTCACAGCAATCCGGTAGATCCAGGTATAAAGGGCACTCTCACCCCGAAACGAAGGCAAAGCTTTCCACACCCTGACAAATACTTCCTGAGCCACGTCATCTGCATCATCATGTACTATCAGCGTCCGGCGTATCAACCAGTAAACACGTTCACGATAGGATTCAAGCAATAGCCTGAAAGCCATCTCACGCCCTTTTTCAGAGCTGTTTAACAGTCGGATTATCTCGGGGTCGTTATTTGCGGCCAAAGGTGTAGGGTTGGTAAAACAGTAATGACCCGGCGTCTGCCGAATAGTTTAATGCAAAATTACCTCCTTTTATTGACTGACGGATTTCTACGGTATAAATCCTATTCCCAATCTACGATTAATCACCATAATAATCTACATACCTATATGTTAAACAAACAAAGAATCACCCCTTTCGCTAAAAATTATTTAACAAATAAATTCCTCTTTAAAACCCTGAAGACATCACTGCTCATCATGGCAATGAGTAATAAATCACCGGGTGTGTACAAAGGTTTATAACAGTAAATGAAGTCATTAAACAAACACTTATTCCCATAACATTGATATAGTGCCATTACGCTCTTCATCAGATAATACCTGTTTATCGAACGGCGACGAAAAATGGGTCCCCTGGCAAGGCCTACACGCTCTATCCAAACATGTAGTCAGGGGCAGCTATTTCAGAAATAGCCATTGAAGATGCTGCGCCTCTGCGCCCGCATCACTGCCCCATGCACAAAAAGGACATAACCCGATGACCGGTAGAAGAGCATACGATACGATTCATTTAGCAGAAGGAAGAAATGAATTATCAAGGCAAGCTGATGCTGCCTATACAAGATAGATATCCAACAAACGAAGAAAGAAGCCGAACCAGAAATTTACCAGACAACCCATATTGGAAAGCTACTCACAGATTGGGTGATACCAATTCAGATGCCGGCAATTTGAAATTGGCTTTTGAGTGCAAATTCGACACTCGGTTTTAGCAAAAACACACGTAAAACCCACATTATTATAAAACAAATGCTGGAAATACCAAAACACTGATAAACAGACACCAAACATATCATCGCTTCGAACTGGCTTCGAAGTGGCTTCGAAGTCGGTTCGTAGCATTTTCGTCTTTTTTCGAAACGATAACGAAGCCGTCACGAAGCGGTCGCAAATGAGCTATAACTCTGGTGTAACTCATGCAATAAAAAAAGTGGAGATGCTTTTCAACATGAATCGCAAGAGGACTATGCATCAGGTTTTTATGGACAGAGGGTGGCTCAATCGGGCAAAAGGCAGGACTTACTTTATTAATGATCACATAACTAGTATCAGAGAAACGCTGTCAATAAAGCCCCGGCAATGGTTCATCAAATTATACCGGCGATCAGAAGAAATTTTCGGTTAATCACACCCGATAAGTAAAACACCGAAAAACAAAGCCGGAGAGCCGACAACCTGTTAAAGTCTTCAACAGGAGATACTGCAGAAGCCAATCTAAAACAAAACCGACCGAAATGTAACCATGATCAGGGCTACTTAAACCTTAAAAGATTGGAGAAACATTCGGGCAAATTCAACTTTTGCTATGTCGCTGCCAAATTTTTGTTAGGTTTGAACGTTAATGAGCATGAATCCAAAACTCCTGACGTTGAACAAAAAACATTTTTTCGCCCTTTGGCTGTTTCTTATAATAGGCATTATCTCCTTTGAAGAGGTGCTGTCGCAACCGATACAAAATCAACCTTTCGATGACAGGTTGGGCAATGATTCAACCCTATTTTTTAAAAGCAGTAAAATGGAAGCCCGTGCCCGCTTCTGGGTTGATTCGGTTATGCAGGGGCTCAGCATTGAGCAAAGGATCGCTCAATTGATGATGGCCAGAACCTACTCAAACCGCGATGATGATTTCAATAACTCGATCGACCAGTTGATCACGAGGTTTGGAATTGGCGGACTATGCTTTTTTCAGGGCACTGCAGAGAGGCAGAAAGAACTTACGAAAGACTGGCAGGATTGTTCGGCCGTGCCACTGTTTATAGCCCTTGATGCAGAAAACGGACCCGGCATGCGCCTGACCGGTGCTTTTACTTACCCTGATTTTATGACCATGGGCGCACTGACCAACGATTCACTGATAGGGGTAGCAGGCTTTAGGGTTGGCCAGATGTGCACCAGATTAGGGGTTCATATCAACTTTTCGCCTGTAGCCGACGTGAACAACAACCCGTTGAACCCTGTGATACACATGCGCTCTTTTGGTGAGATTCCAGAAAAAGTGGCAGAAAAATCGACAGCCTTTGCATTAGGGCTACAAGATGCCGGTGTTATGGCAACCGCCAAACATTTCCCCGGTCACGGTGACACTGACAGTGATTCCCATTTCACCATTCCGGTACTGAACAAATCGGTTCAGCAACTGGATTCAACAGAGTTGATACCTTTCCGCAGGCTCGTGCAGGCAGGTGTGGGGGCGGTTATGGTGGGGCACCTGACCCTCCCGTTGCTCGATACAACACGAAATCTCGCCGCAACCTTCTCGGAACCAATCGTTGCAAACCTGCTTCAGAAAAATCTAGGATTTGGAGGATTGGTAATAACCGACGGACTCGACATGAAAGGGGCAACACTAAATTTTGGCCCCGGGGAACCGGCCTTACGAGCACTCATGGCCGGAAGCGACATCCTGCTGTTACCCTCAGATATACCCAAAGCCATAGAAACAATTTCAAAAGCCCTGACTGACAGCCTGATCTCGCCAGAGCTAATCGACCATCACTGTCGACGGGTACTCATGGCCAAATACCTGTATATCATAGAATCGAACAAACTCATTGCCCGATACCCGGATGCAGACGCCGCAGGTACTGCATTCGACAGGGCATTGAATCGCCGGATACTAAAAGAATCGGCCATTTTGGTAACAAACCGGCAGGATTTACTTCCACTCCTCCGGCCAGATACCATAAAGATGGCCGTTGTAAGCTGTGGAATCGAGGCCATCAATTCATTCACCGATCTCATGAAGGCTTATGCCCCTGTCGACGTGTTCACGCTACCGGAAAAAGCGACCGCGGAGACGTTGAATCTTTTAGCCGGACAACTCTCAACCTATGACCTGATCGTACTTCAGGTAGCAACAAAAATGCAGGGCGCAAACAAAGATTATGGAGTGCCCCAGGGAACGTCAGCTCTTAATGAGCAACTGGTTACGACAGGCAGGCGAGTGATTGTGGCCCTGTTTGGCAGTCCCTACGGAGCCACCCGCATTGCAGCCAGCGAACTTATAGCCGCGCTTATTGTTTCGCCCGACAACAGTTCAACAAGTCAGGAATTGGTTCCACAAATGATTTTTGGTGCCCTGCCATTCAAAGGGATCCTGCCGGTTAGTCTGGGCAGCTTCAAAGCAGCCGGATCAGGAATTACGACAGTTACAGTAGATAGATTGCAATACGTGATTCCGGAAGAATTGGGTATGAAACCAGAAATTCTGGCCGGAATAGACTCCATCGCCAGACAGGGCATCAGGGCCGGAGCATATCCCGGCTGTCAGATCCAGTTTGCCCTGGATGGAAAAGTTTTCTATCGCAAAGCGTTCGGGACACCTCAATATGAAGTAACCACACCGGTTAAAATAACCGATGTTTACGATCTGGCTTCCCTGACAAAGATATTTGCTACTACACTCGGTGTCATGAAGCTTACTGATCAGGATGAAATCGACATCCATCACAAACTATCCGATTATCTTCCAGGGTTGGAACATAGTAACAAAGCAAAAATCAGGATCATCGATATCATGACGCATCAGGCCGGCCTTCAGCCCTGGATTCCATTCTACAGGCAAACTATCGCCCAGCCACAGCAGTATTATCGTGACAGTCTTTCGATCACATATAGCATCAAGGTAGCCGACCGGCTGTTTCTCAGGTTGGATTACCGTGACAGTATCATGAACCAGATTATCCAATCGCCCGTAAACAGTGATAAAAGCTACAAGTATAGCGATCTGGGGTTTATACTTCTGAAAGAAGCCGTGGAAAAAATTACCGATAGTTCTTTCGACCGCTGGTTAGACGCTAATTTTTACGCCCCCCTTTCACTCAACACGATGGGGTTCAAGCCCTGGACAAAATACCCTTCAGGCACCATAATGCCAACCGAAGATGATCATGAGTGGAGAAAACAGCTTGTGCACGGCTATGTGCATGATCAGGCGGCTGCGATGATGGGTGGTGTAAGTGGTCATGCGGGCCTGTTTGGTAATGCAAACGATGCAACCATTGTGATGCAGATGTTGCTGCAAAAAGGTTCCTATGGGGGCCAAAGATTCATAAAACAAACGACGATCAGGGAATTTTGCAAAGCTCCATTCGCAGATGCAGGGAACCATCGTGGAATTGGATTTGACAAGCCACCCCTCCATCCGGTAAAAGATGGTCCTGTGTGCGGGGAAGCATCCTCAAAAAGTTTTGGACATAGTGGGTTTACAGGGACATACGTGTGGGCTGACCCCGGCAACATGCTTGTCTATACCTTTTTGAGTAACAGAGTTTATCCTCTGGCTGAAAACAAGAAGCTCAGCCAGATGAACATCCGGACAAGGATTCATTCTGTGGCATATAAAGCCGTAAGATCAGCACAAAAGCCCAACCTCACTTCATACCCGCGGAATGTAAATCCTTATGTACTATTAATAAACAATTCAAAGATGGGCTTGTTATTTAATTCATGGCGATAAATCACCCCGATACCCACCCTGCGCAGGAAACCGAACCCAGACACAGGAATCGGAACCTTGCCTTGACGACAGGGCTTAATCTTCTGATTACCATTGCCGAGCTTGTGGGAGGGATTCTTTCCGGCAGTCTGGCGCTGATCAGCGATGCCCTTCATAATGCAGGCGACACGATTGCTGTTGCATTGAGTTTTCTGGCCCTGAGGATTGGCAACAAGAAAGCCGATGAAAGACGGACGTTCGGATACAAACGGATTGAAATCCTGACGGCTCTGCTAAATGCCTCCCTGCTCATTGCTATCTCCGTGTTTTTAATCATTGAGGCCATCGACAGGTTTATCAAGCCAACGCCGGTTGAAGGCGGGCTCATGCTGGTTGTAGCATTAATAGGATTAATCGCCAACCTGGTTGGCGTCATGCTCCTGCATCCCCATTCGCATGGCAGCATAAATATCAAGGCGGCCTGGCTTCACCTGATCGGCGATACTGTTTCATCGGTTGCCGTAGTGGTGGGTGGAATAGCCATCATGTGGCTAAATGTTATCTGGATCGACCCTGTGATTACCATTGGCGTGGCGCTATACCTGGTAAAAGAATCATGGAATATCGTTTATGAGACAACCAATATCCTGATGCAGGGGGCACCCCGTGATTTTCCATTTGACAATCTCATTCGCGAAGCAACTTCAATAGAAGGCATTTCCGACATTCACCATATCCACCTGTGGAATCTGGACGACCAAACGCTTCACTTCGAGGCTCATATTTGTCTCAGTCAAGACATGTCCCTCAGTGAAGCCGACCGTATCAGAGGTCTTTTGGAAGGCAGGCTTAAAGAAATGTTCCATATTGGTCATGTGACCCTTCAAACCGAATATCATGGTTGCAGACCAACAAATATTCAACATCATACAAATCCCTAATTTATCCATTTTAAATATGTCTCAACTTACCAAATCCATTCTTTTCTGGATAATATCATTCCTGCTGATGGGCAGTCTGGCAGTATATCAACGCCTCACTGGCCCTACGCATCCCACACGCGGCTCGGTAACGCTGGCTGGTGAAACCATCAAATTCAAACTCCTGCGCAGCCATGAAACAGATACTGACGCACCGGTAAAAATTGAGGTTACGAATCCCGGGGTTACCGGAAATGTAATTTTCAAGCGTCTTAAGGTTGAAGAAGACTGGGTAACCATAGCCATGGTACGCGAGGGCGATGAACTCGTGGCCTATCTTCCGGCTCAGCCTCCTGCAGGAAAACTCGAGTACTTCGTAGAGCTTTCAAACCAGGGGCAGACCGTTCAACTCGTGAAAGATGCTGTTGTAATTCGTTACAAAGGAAGGGTTCCCCCATTTATCCTGATTCCCCACATCTTCTTTATGTTCTTTGCCATGTTGTTCTCTTTACGCACAGGAATTGAAGCCTTTGTAAAGGGGCCCTATTTGTTGAAGTATACTATACTTACCACCATATTCCTGATTATTGGCGGAGGCATGTTAGGACCTGTCGTTCAAAAGTATGCCTTTGGAGCCTACTGGACAGGATGGCCCTTTGGTCATGACCTGACTGATAACAAAACACTGATTGCCCTCCTGGGATGGGTTATTGCATGGAACCGCATCAGGAAGAATCCGGCCAATCGTGGTTGGGCAATCGCTGCAGCCATTATCCTCATCGCCGTATACCTCATTCCACACAGTGTTCTTGGAAGTGAGCTTGATTATGGCAATGGTCAGGTAATTACAGGAAAACGCTAAACAAAAATGTCAGCCGGGGTGAAAAAATCAGACTATTTTCCATCGTGTAAACAATCGCGTATTACCACGCGCGAAAGTAACAACACGAGTTACACCAGCGGATAACAGCCTAATATTTCACCCTTTTTTTTAACTCCCGGTAACCGATTCAGTTCCTTCTTTCAGAAAAGAACCACCCAATCAATTCATAAACCAGAAATCGAAAAACATGTCAGATTCTGGCAAACAAAGTATTTAAACAATAGAATATGTTTCACATCACCATTTTTTTGGTAATAATGACATCGCTTGTCAGCATTCTGGCCTTTCAAAATCAGGAACTGAGTGATAAGCTCAGGTTCAATGCCTGGCTTATCTTCAAGAAACAGCAGGGTTGGCGGTTTTTAAGTTACGGTCTGATACATGCCGACTGGCTGCACCTGATGGTGAATATGTTTGTGCTCTATTCATTTGGCCCCTTTGTTGAGGAGTTCTACCGCTGGCATTATGGACCTCCCGCACCTTTCTATTTCCTGCTTCTGTACATCGGAGGGCTTGCCTTTTCAGTGGCAGGTTCCTTTGCGCGGCAAAAAGAGAACCCACATTACAATGCTGTCGGAGCAAGCGGTGCAGTATCAGCTATTGTATTTGCAGTGATGGTTTTTGAACCGATGGCTCCCTTGCGGATCATGTTCATTCCAATTGATATCCCGGCAATTCTTTTCGGGCTCCTATATTTGGTTTACTCAGCCTGGATGGCAAAAAAAGGGACCGATAACATCGGGCATGATGCCCATTTTTTGGGTGCCATATTTGGACTTGTTTTTACCATCGCATTGAAGCCTTCATTATTTCTATCTATGATTCAGAAGATTACCTCAGTCTTCTAGCCTGTTGTGAATCGCCCCCGCGGTCTCAGGAAAAAGTACCACCATCAGGGCAATTCCGTATCTTTGCCCTTTGAAAAAAACTGAGGCTTGAGAAAGATACATATTCTGGTACTTAAGTCATACCTTGGACCATTGGTCATGACGTTTTTCATTGCCTTGTTCATCCTTCTGATGCAATTCCTTTGGAAATACATCGATGATCTGGTGGGCAAAGGTCTTGAATGGTACATCATAGCCCAGCTCATGTTCTATGCCTCCTCGACCTTTGTTCCTCTTGCCTTGCCTCTGGCAGTTCTTCTGTCAAGCATTATGACCTTCGGTAACCTCGGTGAGCATTATGAATTAGTGGCAATGAAAGCATCGGGCATTTCGCTCCGTAAAATCATGATGCCGCTAATCATCCTTTCTGTAGGAATCAGCCTTTTTGCCTTTTTCTTCTCAAACAACATTTTACCTGTTGCCAATCTCAAGTTTAAGTCGTTACTCTATGATGTCAGGCAGCAAAAACTGGCACTAAACATCAAGGAGGGTGCATTTTACAACAGCATCGACAATTTTGTCATTAAGGTGGGCAAAAAAGATCCTGACGGCCAGACCATTCATGATGTAATGATTTACAACCACTCCGATCAGATGGGGAATACCCGCTTTACTACCGCACGCAGTGGAAAGATGCGAACGACTTCCGACCAAAGATATCTTGTTTTCACGCTCTTCAATGGGACAGATTATCAGGAAAAAATCGATCAAAGAAATTACCAGCGCACCCGTCCGTTTCAGATCACCCATTTTGCCGAAACAGTCCGGTACTTCGACCTTGGCAGTTTTGCCATGAACCGCACGGATGAGGTCTTTTTCAAGAGTAATTACCAAATGATGAACCTGAGCCAACTGGCTTATACAGAAGACTCGCTTCAACGTGAACTAAAGAAGCGACAGGACGACTTTCCCCATCTGATGATATCGCGGCAATATCACCTTTCAAAACTAGATACCAATAAAAACAATTCGATAAACAGGCCTGCCAGCTTTGATGTTCTGAAACAGCTTAAGCAGGATGAGCGAAAGCGGGTAATCGAAGAAGCCATTACCCAGGCCCGCTCACAACGCGAATTTGTAGTAAGCTCCATGGCCGACTGGAAAGATCGGGAGGAGACCCTCAGCAAACATCAGATCGCATGGCACCAAAAATTTTCACTCAGCTTCGCTTGTCTTGTTTTTTTCTTTATCGGGGCTCCACTGGGTGCAATCATCAGGAAAGGGGGACTTGGACTGCCAGTCGTCATCAGCACGATGCTGTTCATTACCTACCATATCATCAGCATCACCTTTGAAAAATATACCCGCGCAGGATTAATGCCTGCCTGGCAGGGAATATGGATAGCATCCGTAATTTTGTTACCAGTCGGCGTCTTTTTAACCCGTAAGGCCACGCTCGACAGCCCCTTGTTAGACATGGAAAGCTGGAACCGGATCCTTAGAAAAATTTACCCCGAGAAGGCAGAGAAATGGGTTAACCAACATCTCCGTTTCTGGGATTCTGACGCTGTCAGGTAAGCATCAAAGAACAATGAAGATTCTGCTCATTTGTAATAAATCGCCATACCCGCCCCTTGAAGGAGGCCCAATTGCCATGAACATGATGATTGAGGGACTTCTCGAGGCAGGGCATCAGGTAAAAGTGCTTGCAATCAATACCAACAAGTATTTTACCGACATTGAATCGATTCCTGAAGAATACCGGCTCAAAACCAACATTGAACTACATTACACCAATCTGCGTCTGAATCCGTTGGTCGCGATTTACTGCCTGATCATGCGGAAATCTTTTCATGCGTACCGCTTCAACAGCAGTTCATGGTTGAAACCCCTCGAAGGGATACTCAGCAACGAACAGTTTGATATCGTGCAGATCGAGACACTGTTTATGGCACCTGCACTAGATGTAATAAAAAAGAAAAGCCGGGCTAAAGTGATACTGAGGGCTCACAATGTTGAGCACCTGATTTGGAAAAGAGTATGTTTATCAGCTTCCAATCCTGTCAAGAGATGGTATATGACCCATCTGTGGAAAACACTCCGTGATTTTGAAAAAGAAATGCTTCCGCGTTTCGATGGCCTCGTACCAATCACATGCCAGGATGCCGATTTGTTTCGAGAGAACGGAATTACGATACCCATTAAAGCCATACCTTTTGGCTTACCCGCTTCCAAAATTGCATCAGCGGTCCCGCCTCTGCCGACGGTTCCAATAGCTTTTCATATCGGCTCAATGGATTGGATACCGAATCAGGAAGGGATCAAATGGCTGATAGAAGAAGTATGGCCTCTGGTAAAAACACGAGTACCTGACGCAGTGCTAAGACTTGCCGGGAGGAACATGCCGCAATGGCTAAAAAAGACGCAGAACCCGGGAGTTGAAGTTTTAGGCGAGGTACCCATTGCAAAAGAGTTTATTCTTCAGGGTACCGTTATGGTTGTCCCTTTGTTCTCGGGTAGTGGTATCCGGATAAAAATTATTGAAGCGCTGGCTTCAGGTAAAGCAGTAATTACCACAAGCATCGGTGCAGAAGGAATAGCCTGCCAGAACGGTCGTGACATTCTGTTGGCCGACGATACCAACTCCATGGCAGAAGCCATTGTAACAGCACTAACCAATCAGGAGTTGTGCGAGGCACTGGGAGAGAATGCCATTAAACTTATTCGGGAACAACATACCCGCGAAGAATTAATTAGTCAGTTGGTCCAGTTTTATGGTCAGCTTTAAGCCATCACGGCTCTTGTTGTCCTTGATTGTAGTATTTGGCCTGTTATACCTGATTAGCTACCTTTGCAACAGGACAAAATAGTCATTAACCCCAGTTAACTGTGAAAATTCTGGTGCTTCTTTCGCGTGTACCCTGGCCCCTTGAAAAAGGTGACAAACTCAGGGCCTATCATCAGATTCGTCATCTGGCACAGCGGCATACAGTTATTTTGTTTGCAGTTACACACCAGAAACTGCATACTGATGCGCTGACACAAATAGCGCAAATATGCGATCAGGTACATATTGAAAAGATAAGCTGGCATGCCACAGCATGGAATATGTTAAAAGCATGGTTTGCAAACCGCCCTGTACAAAGCGGCTACTTCTTCAGCAGGAAGGGGGTCAAACGGCTCAAGGAAATATATTATCAGGAAAAGCCCGACCATGTTTACTGCCAGTTAGCCCGAATGGCAGAATACGCGAGAGCAATCCCCGGGCCAAGAACCATCGATTATCAGGATGTCTTTTCTGAAGGTGTGCGGCGCCGCATGGAAAAATCGTCTTTTTGGTTGCGACCTGTTTTCAGGTTGGAGTATAAAAGAATGGTTCGCTATGAGACCGATCTCTTTGATCATTTCGACGGACATACCATCATTTCAGAGGCTGACAGGGAATTGATCCGGCATCCCGACCGTGACACCATCCGTATTATTGAAAATGGTGTCGACACCGACTTCTTCCATGAAATAGTGATGGAAAAAAAATATGATCTTGTATTTACCGGCAACATGAGCTACCCGCCCAATGTACTTGCCGCGGAATATCTCGTGAACCAAATATTACCAGAATGCCTGAGAGAAGGCATGAACCCTACCGTCCTGATCGCGGGAGCCACTCCTTCGACACGGGTAAAAGCCCTGGCCTCGGCTACGGTAACAGTAAGTGGCTGGCTCGACGATATTCGATACAGCTATGCGGAATCGCGCATCTTCATCGCCCCTATGCAGATAGGAACCGGACTTCAAAATAAACTGCTCGAAGCGATGGCCATGAGAATTCCAGCCATCAGCTCCCCCCTCGCCAATGCTGCCCTGAACGCGATACCCGGTACCGAGATTCTCATTGGCGACTCACCGGAAGCATATAGCCGTCACATAGCCAAACTATTGAAAGATCAACAGTCGGCAGAGGTTTTGGCAACTGCCGGGCAGAATTTCGTAAAGAGGAGATTCAACTGGAATGAATCTGTTTTAAAACTGGAACAGGAGTTTAGTCAGGGATAAGAGAAATAGTGAGCCAAAAGAATACCTGTTGAATATGCCCTTCCTGGTATATTCACATAAATCCCTATTTGATAATCGATTAATTAATATCTTTGCAATAAAGAAAACCACGATGGCCGACGATAAAAAAATCATCTTCTCAATGGTAGGTGTTGGAAAAATCATTCCCCCCAACCGTCAGATATTAAAGAACATTTACCTGTCATTCTTCTATGGTGCCAAGATCGGCATCATCGGTTTGAATGGTTCGGGAAAATCTACCCTGTTAAATATCATATCAGGAATAGACAAATCCTATAATGGTGAAGTTGTGTTTTCACCTGGTTATTCAGTCGGACTGCTTGAACAGGAGCCTCATCTGGATGACTCGAAAACGGTCAGGGAAATAGTAGAGGAAGGGGTACAGGAAGTTGTTGACATCCTGAAGGAATATGAGGAAGTCAATAATCGTTTCGCTGAACCGATGGAAGATGAAGCAATGAATAAGCTCATCGAGCGACAGGGCGAACTTACAGAATTAATTGACCATCACGATGCATGGGAGCTTGATTCAAAACTTGAGCGTGCCATGGATGCGTTGAGATGTCCTGAACCGGAAGCCATTGTCGCTAATCTGTCGGGAGGAGAACGTCGTCGGGTAGCGCTCTGTCGTTTGTTATTAAAATCGCCCGACATTCTTTTACTTGATGAGCCTACTAACCACCTCGATGCAGAATCGATTGAATGGCTCGAAATCTTCCTGCGAAACTACAAAGGAACCGTGATCGCTGTAACCCACGACCGTTATTTTCTTGACAATGTAGCCGGATGGATTCTTGAACTTGACCGTGGCGAAGGAATTCCCTGGAAAGGAAATTACACCTCATGGCTTGAACAAAAGTCAAAACGCCTCGAGATGGAGGAAAAGACGGAGAGCCGCCGTCGAAAAACACTGGAACGGGAACTTGAATGGGTGAGAATGGCACCCAAGGCAAGGCAGGCCAAGTCGAAAGCGCGTCTGTCGGCCTATGAGAAGATGATGAATGAGGATACACGTCAAAAAGAAGAAAAACTTGAGATATATATTCCAAATGGCCCTCGTTTGGGAGCCAATGTCATTGAATTTGAAAATGTAACGAAATCATTTGGCGATAAAGTATTGTTTGAAAAACTAAACTTCAAGCTTCCGCCTGCAGGAATTGTCGGAATTATTGGTCCCAACGGCGCTGGTAAAACAACCCTGTTCCGCCTGATCATGGGGCAAGAGACAGCAGATTCCGGCGATATAAAAATTGGTGAAACCGTGGTGCCAGGTTATGTTGATCAGGCACATGCTTCAATAGATCCGGAAAAAAATGTCTGGGAGGTGATTTCTGAGGGTAATGAACAGTTCAACTTAGGAGGGAAGCTTGTTAATTCAAGGGCTTATGTTGCCCGTTTCAATTTTAGTGGTGCTGATCAGGGCAAGAAGACTGTGGTGTTATCAGGTGGTGAACGTAACAGGTTACATCTGGCACTGACCCTCAGATCCGAAGCCAATGTGCTCCTTTTAGACGAACCAACTAACGACATCGACGTTAATACCCTTCGGGCACTTGAGGAGGGACTTGACAGTTTTGCAGGTTGCGCCGTGATCATATCGCACGATCGCTGGTTTTTAGACCGGGTAGCTACACATATTCTGGCTTTCGAAGGAGATTCCCACGTTGCTTATTTTGAGGGTTCATACTCCGACTATGAAGAGAACCGAAAGAAACAATCAGGCGACCTTACGCCCCACAAAATCAGGTTCAAAAAGCTGACACGCGACTAATCCTTCAATGGGGTTTCAATCAATTAGAAATATATGGAAGACCGACCGGAATTACTTTCTTATGGTGGCGGCGGTTGGTTTTTTACCATGGATACTTTCAGGTATCGTTGGATGGTTTGTGGCTGATTACATTATTGGAGCTCAAAATCTTCCTGCCTTTCAATGGTTATTTTTTGCGACCACCATGTTCACAATGGCTTTAGGGTTGACGCCAACAACACTTGTCGCCACGCTGGCAGGCTTCCTCTTTGGGTGGTCAGGATTCCCCGGTGTGGTGATAAGCTACCTGGGGGCAGCCTTTATAGGCAGATTACTGGGCATCTGGTTCAATAAGGTATTTACAGGATCGGTCAGTTTCAGCAATCCACAAGCTGACAGGCTATTCTCAAAACTTGGCACGAAGCCTTTCTGGCTTCTTTTCTTTTGTCGGTTATCACCTGTTCTGACCTTTGCGCTTACTAATGCGGCTCTTGGACGTATGCGTTTTAAAATGCAGGTATTTCTGACAGCTACACTACTGGGAATGTTACCCCGGACAGCACTGGTTTTTTTTAGCGGAACGCAAGCAGCGGCCTGGAGTGAAGCCATCAGGTCGGGTGAAGACCCCACACTCAAAATTATTTACCTTGCAGTTTTTATCCTCTTGTCATTTGGCGGAATCGCACTCATCGTCAAAAAAACATTGGCAAAAATGTATACAACTGAATCTTAAGTTTTATAATCTGGTATGTTTTATGGCAACTAATAAGAAACCTGTCAGAATCGACGCTCTGCTTCTGGACACAACATCAGCGCAAGCTAAAGTGTCACAACGCAGAAGGATGAACTTCAATTTTCACGATCATCCCTCTGCCCGGATACAACGAATGCTGAACGCTATGGAACCCGGAACATATATAAGACCACACAAGCATGAAAATCCGGATAAGCTGGAGGTTTTCTTTTGCCTGAGAGGGAGCTTCGCTGTGGTGATCTTTGATGATACAGGTGCGATTATAGATTTGGAAATACTCAATCCTTTAGAAGGACGATATGGGGTTGAAATAGGTCCGGGAACATGGCATTGTCTGGTAGCACTGGAAGCCGGTTCAGTGGCCTACGAAGTAAAGGATGGCCCTTATGATGTGGCAGTTGATAAAAACTTTGCCCTTTGGGCTCCACGGGAAGATACTCCGGAAGCCGGGTATTGGGTCAACAACTTAATAAAAATCATTCAGGAACGATAAAAGAAGTAAAACCATTGCATGGCCCGGAGGAAGGCAAATATTACCAAAAATGGTTGTTGGTTTAATGTAAACCGCTAATTTTGCAACCATCAAACGAAACTGAGATTTTTTTATGACAGACGAAAGTGAATTTTGCCTGGAAGAGGCAATGGAAGACATGCAGAACACCGTGCTGCATTTAGAAAAAGAACTACAGAAGATTAGAGCAGGAAAGGCAAGTCCACAAATGCTGGAGGGCGTGAAGGTAGATTATTACGGCTCATTGACAGCAATTGATAAAGTATCGAATGTAAGTAGTCCTGACCCGAGGCAGATCATTGTGCATCCCTGGGAAAAAACCATGTTAGCCCCTATCGAGAAAGCCATCATGGCCGCTAACCTTGGTTTTAACCCACAAAATAATGGAGAAATACTACGAATTAATGTTCCCCCTTTGACTGAAGAGCGTCGCAGGAATCTGGTAAAACAGGCTAAAACTGAAGCTGAGAACACCAGAATAGGAATTAGAAATATCAGAAGAAATGCGATGGAAACTTCCAAGAAGCTGAAGAAAGACGGGGTTCCTGAAGATGAAATCGAGAAGCTTGAAGCAGAGATTCAGAAGCTCACCGATCAGCATATCGAAAAAGTGGACAAAATCTTCGATTTGAAGGAGAAGGATATCATGACCGTTTGATGGTGTTTGTTCGCAAGAAAAGGCTGACCGTTTCAGGTCAGCCTTTTTTATAACCAAGCTCAGTGGGTTAAACAATAACCAACCCATTGGTCATGAATCATCTTACATCGTAATGCTGAAACCGATAAACAACAACGCCAAACAACACTGTCGTATAGATCAGCATTACCGAAAGATAGAGAACAATAGCCGAGAATCGCTCACCCCAACCGGCCTTTTGCTCAGTGTAAACAGGAATCTGGCTCACTTCAACTTCCTGACGGGTTGTTGACAGGCTTTCGTAGGGGTTAAACCAATGGGGACTCTTCTCGTCCTTCGCATCAAGATCACGAAACCAATTGAAAAAACCAGACTGAAAAAGATGCAGATCGTCCCAATTTTTCCGAAAACGGAGGTAACCACCGCCCAGGATAGCCTCATTCATATAATCGAACTGGGCAATGGGCGAGAACAATGTAATACGTCGTGTATTGTCAAACTGACTGAACATCAAAGCATAATAGGCATCGCGATGTTGCTTTTCATTTGCCAGAAGTTTAGTTTGTAAATCAGCCCTCAATTTATGACGATCCCAAAAAGGATTCCCATCATTTGACGACCAACTTCCCTGAGGAGCATTGTCATTCAAACTTTTTCGTCCCTGCCTGATCGCCATTTGCACCTCGTCGGCATGAGGAATGGGAAAAACTGTGTTAGCCCAGAAAACAGCAGTATTGGGAACGACCACCACAAACAACAACCACACACACAACGAGATCAACAGGCTGATGTTGGATGAACTACTCAGAACTGAAGCCAGCAAACCACAAACAGCCATGAGGGTAATCAGGAAAAAGGTAATCCCTAAAAAGGCACCCACTTCCGCCAAGAAGACGCCAGAAAGCTGAACACAAGAACTGAACACAAGAATCAGCAAACTGGCTATAATACCCGCCAAAGCCATTGACATCACTACCAGGACAATGCCTGAGAGCTTGCTCAGCAACACAACTCCACGGGGAACAGCATTCGAAAACATAAGTGAAATGGTCCGGTCCTCTTTCTCACCCGAAATAGCATCATAGGCAAACAACAGGGTAACAAAGCTCAGAACTACAGAAACAATAAAAGCCCAATTGAGCTCACGCCCGGTCTTCATCAACGGATTAAGATTGTTGTGACTCACCTTGAACTCAAAGACATTGAAGGCACTGTAAACGATTTTATCAGGCAAATGCTGACCACTGCAGTCGGAAATGATGGCATTGCCCTTGGGCGACAACGCAAAAGTTGATAAAGAGACGGCCGCCACCGTTGCGTTCTTCGAATTACGTTCGAGCGCATCATGCTGTTCGGTGGCATAGCGCAAATGATTTTCGTTGGCCTGCCTGAACGAGGGGACGAACGAGAGCGTCCCGATAACAAAGGTCAGCATCACCATAGCAAAAGAAACATGAAACCGCAAACCGTAAAGATAATGCTGTATCTCTTTTATTAACAATATTTTAAACATAATATTCCGATTTTATATTATCTGACATCATATTTCTGAAAAACGCCAATCACCACCAGAAACAGGGCGATTCCCAGCGATAGCAAACCCACTACCAAACCAAGCGAAGCCTTTAGCGACCCGGCAGCATTTTGTTTCTGAAAAGTGAATTTTGGAACATCGTCGAGGTTGAGCGGTAAATAATAACTGCCTTCCCAATAAGGAGGAACCTTGAAGTTTTTTGAATCAAAGAATCCCTCTTCTTCCATTTGCTGGGTTTTGGCAATAGTCAGAAAGGTTTTCGGATCCTGTTGTGTAAAATAAGAGAAAGATTCGAAAAGCTTCTTACCATGAAAGTACGCGATCAATGTCGCGCGATACTCTCTGATACGCTGCATGTAATTCAGGTAACTTTCCGGTGAGGTGCGGCAGAGTGACGAGGCGATTTGCTGAAATATTTCAGAGGGAGAGAGCCAGCTCATCACCTGTCTCGTTCGCTCCTGACGCTGAAGGCCATCGAGCCACTCCTTTTGAAAAGTCCACTTTTTATCAGCATTGTCAAGTCGGGCAGGTTCACGCCATGCATTGAGCCGTCGGTGAAACTCATTCGTTTCCCACGTACATCCATACAATTCGTCGTATCCATCATATCCGCCGCTCCAGTTCCAGTGGCCAATTCCATCGAGCCCCATCTGCTTTTGAATTTCACCCCATTTTTCGTCGGTCTTTTCTCTAAAAACCCGATCGAGTTCATCGAGCGAATAAAGGACATTGTCATAGGGCGCAACCTTCGACACGCTCTGCGAACTGTAATAGGCAATGTCGGGAACCAGGAAAAGCAACCAAACCCAGGCCAGCAAACTAACCACAATGGCCGTTGATGACTTTTTCGACCATGCAGAAATAACCATTCCCAGAAGAATGAAAACCATCAGGTAAAGAATTGCTGCCCCAAAAAGCAGGATGATCCCTAACCACTCTGCGCTGCTAAAAGCAATGGCAGGATTGAGTACAACAATCAGCGTGCTAAGCATAAAGCTAAAAAACAAAATGGGAACCAGTGTAATGAAAACACCTAAAAATTTTGCCATGAGAAATGCCGAACGACTAACCCCATTTGTAAAAACAAGCTTCATGGTTCCCTCTTCACGTTCACGTGTAAAAAGGTCGAAGGAAAAAACCAGGGCAAGCAACGACATCAGAATCGCAATTACTGTAGTGAAATCGATGGAAAAAAAAGCATTCAGCAATGGGTTATCGCGAGTGCCGGCGTGGCCTGTCAGCAACAATGGATATTCGCCCAGACGTATGGTCAACGAATTACCCATGTTACCCTCAATGCCCCTTGTAAAAATGCCAAGAGCCTCGGGTTCTTTAACTATTTCAGGCCTTACAGCCGAATAAACCTTAACCTCCTGCCATTTTTTAAGGGCTTCAGCCCGATCAACTTCATAAACCCTCATCTGGTTTTTGTATCCATCGACACTAACCACCATGGTGAAAGGGATGATAACCAGGCAAAGGAGAAAGCCGATCACAAAACGTGAAGAAGTAAGGTTGAGAATGAAATCCTTTTTTGCTATTAACCAGATCATGACCTTACGATTTTAAATTGGCATCATCAAACATAATAGCTTCCTGCATATAGTGAAGGTAAATTTTCTCAAGATCGTCCTGAAGAAATTCTTCACGATTCCGGAGCATTACCAGTCTTCCCTCCTTCATGATACCAACGCGGTCGGCTACTGTTTTTGCCCGGAAAATATCGTGGGTACACATCAAAATACTTTTGCCCTTGTTGCGCAGATTAGCGAGGATCTGCATCAGCTCCGACGCTGATTTTGGATCGAGGCCCGATGTTGGTTCGTCGAGAATGACGTTGTCGGCATCCTTTAGGATGGCAATGGCCAAACCAACCTTTTGACGCATTCCTTTCGAAAACGTTTTCAATTTTTTCTCGAAAGCATCTTCCTGTAGGCCAACACTCCGCATCACATTGTAGTAATCCTTACGGGTAAGATTAGTTTTGCCGCCCAAATTGGCAAAGAAATCGAGGTTTTGTCGTGCACTGAAATTCCCATAAAGCATGACATTTTCTGACACAAACGAAACGTATTTCTTTGTCAGAAGTGGCTGTTTTACCACATCAATCCCGTTTATTGTTAACATTCCGGATGTGGGGTCAATAAAGTTCAAAAAAAGATTGATAGTGGTGGTTTTACCAGCACCATTGGCACCGAGCAGAAAAAAAATCTCACCCGGCTTGATTTCAAGATTCAGCGAGTCGAGAGCCAGATGGCCATCCTCGTATCGTTTCGACAACTCAATAGCTTGCAACATAAACAATATATTTATTAGTAATTCAAACAATTAACTACTCACATTTTCAAATCAGTTACCTGCGGCTTAACTTAATGCCAAACCAAACAATCCCGGTAATCACAGCCACCAGAAGCAAAATCAGGACAATGGTTCCCACCAGTGAAGTTTTCGCATTCAATTGAATACGGATGGTTTTGTCTTCACTGGCCACTTTCCGGTTGTCAGCAAGCGCTTCTGTCTTCAACTTCACCTCTTGTGCCCCAACACCACCACCATTGGGGGGGGTGATGGTGATTTTTACTTCAACTTCCTGTTCCGGATCAATCGACCTGATCAGGTCAGGTACAATAAGAGTGGTCCAACCCATCGGATTTTCGGCTATAAGCTTCACATTGTCAAGCCTACGGCTTCCGGCATTTTTCACCCGTGCAGTCATCTCCACCTTTTCATCCGTATTAATTTCATAATAAAGGCTATTGGCCCTGAGTTCAATTTTCCCTTTCCCCCGTGGTATCAGCTCAAGGGCCTCATGCCCACTACAATAATCCGGCATTTTCGCCAGATCAAATGGTTCGGAAGCATGCGCCTCAAACCGGCTGTACTGATCAGCGGTGAGCGCGACCACATGAAATTGAATCGGCTGATCAATCACTACTTCCTGATCATCCCGGTCGGGAAGATATACCCTCAAAGAAAGGTTTTTGGTGTTGACACCTTGGGCAAATTTAATCTGAGAAATCTTACTGGTTTCATCATAAAACTCATAGGTTATCTGCCTCGGAAGATTGAGCACCATAAGCCTGTAAGCATCATCCGAAGTAGAGAACCGCTCGAGCGTAAGCCCATAAACGGCCTGTGAGCTTAGGTCGGCCTCCTGTGAAAATTGAAGGGACGCAATGTCGATGCTGTTAACGCTTGCATCCTTTTTCAGATAAATATTTTTCCCGTCTTTTCTATTGTAATAATTTAAACTAACCTTCAGGTTTTCTACATCTTTCAACAACTCAAAATCGGCTACGCCCTCCCCGCCTAAAGTGATCGAAGGAATCCGGTATTCGTAGGGTGATCCGAGAATGGTCTCGTTTTCAATATCCACAATCGATACGTAGATATTAAACACCTTGCCTGCCCTCATCTCCGGAGTAAACACGTCAAAATGGTCTTTAAACTGCTCTAAGTATTCACCGTTACCTTCCAGCGCGCTCTGCAAGGTAATTTTCACCCGCTTTTCACCCGTGCTGCTCTGATATTTCACTGCCTTTTCGATGGTAATGTACGATTGTTGTGAAATAAGCTGCAAAATAAGTTTTTGGTAATCCACCTCCCTGGTCAGCAGTTCATTTTTCGATCGGTTAAGGTCGTTCAACGATACAGCCTTTTCGTTATAAAGCTTGAGGTCGTTTTCATACTTTTGTTTGGTCACCTCGTAGGCAGCCTTGGCCTTCTTCAAATCTAGCAACAACGAAGCCTCTGAGGTTCCTCCCTGATCCTGAGCAAAAAGAGAGGTAAGCATGGCCAATAAAAAGGTGAATAAGAGTATTTTTTTCATGTATGATCAATTTTTAAGTAATTTATTCTTTAACAAACCTCCGGTTGTGCTTGAAATCGTATAGGGTTTTTCTGTCGAGGTCGGCTACTGCCAGCCGATATATAATGTAAGAGTCGATGTAGGCAAGCTGCACATCGGAAAGACGATTTTGCTCTATGGAAAGTTCCTGACTTGTCATCTCACCATTTTCAAACCGCATTTGACTAATTTTAAAACTTTTCTGAGCTGCTTCCTTATTCTTGCTATTGATTCGGTATCTGTTTTCAGCCTCCTTAACCTTTCTCACAATTTCCCTCACCTCCTTTTCTATTGTCCGGGTTTGATTCTCCTTGTCAAGCTCCCGCTCTTTTAAAACATGTTTTGCTCTGTTTTCGAGATGCCGTCCCCTCCCCCAGTCGGCGATAGGATATGACAGCGTAAAAGTAACACCCCGGTTGGCAGGTCGTTCGCGCATGTTGTCGAAAGATGAACTGAAGAGGTCAAAAGGGTTACCCTGATCATGTGTACTAAGCCCTGTAAAATCGTAATAAGCATTGATACTCCCTTTCAGTTCCCGCTCACGCTGCGCCTTTGAAAGGGAAATTTGCTGCAGTTCGATGTCGATGGCCTTTTCAGAGAGTTCATTTCGGCTTCTAAGCGCTTCATTAACGGCTAATTTATCATCAATTAAAAAGGACTCAAATTCCATTTCAGCTTCAAATTCAATCTCTTCATTCAAATCGAGACCTACCAACAACTTGAATTCATCGTTCAGTGCATCGAGCTTTCCCTGACTCTCCAGAAGACGTGCTTCATCCTGAGCCACAGAGATCTCGGCAATCAGAATCTCCCCTTCAGGCAGATCCCCAGCTTCCTGTTTCAACAATGTAATTCGTAAAGCCTCCCTTGAGTTCGCAAGCCTTTCCTGATTGATTTCCTTTTCAAAAGAGGCCCTGTAAACTTCATAGAATGCGTCTGTTACATTGTAAATAATATCCATTTGCACCCGGTTAAAATAGCAAACACTCTTGTCGTATTCCAGTTGAGCGACTCTAAGGTTTTCGCGCAAGGTGTTGGTCGTGAACACAGGTTGAGAAAATGAAAGAGAAAATCGACTGAAGGCTTGTATATTACGAAGGCCATCTGAATACGAGCCACCTGAAGCCATCATGTATTTCTCCCAATACATTCGCGACGATAAAGCAAAATTACCTCCGGTAGGTAGCATCACAGTGAAATCAAGATTACTACCAACCTTCAGCGAACTCACCGAATTATACACAGGTAATGTGTCGGCACTGTAAATAGCATTCACCCCCTCGTCCCATGACGGGGCAAACAGATTAAAATCGAGCCTAGGTTTAAACTGAGCCTTGTTGTATAGAAACGAATAACGCATCGCTTCTTTCTCTTCATTAAAATAACGTGTGGGATAACTTCCTCCCAGTGCAATCTGAATAGCCTGTTCGTACGACAACTTTCTGACGGATTGGGCCTGCAAAAGCATTGGGAGGATGCATAAACAACAAATGTGTAAAAATTTACCCATAATCAATTCCTTTTGACAACAAAACAAAGAAGAAGGAAACAATTGTACCAAAAACAATATAAAACTGATTATGAACACTTACGCTACACACACAAATTAATCATCATATTAAACGGGTAAGAAACCAACCAAACACGGGTAATAGTTTACCCATAAAATCTGTCATCATGGCCAAATGATTCTATATTTGCAGAAAAATCAAAATAGATGTTTTTTCGAAAGAAAAGAATGCCAGCCGCCAAACTGATGAGCAATCAGGAGATAAAGACCGTTTTATCAGAATTCAATCGGTCACTCACGCTAATTGCAGATAAATCGCTGCTCATCAACAACCTCACATCAAGAATTAAGCAGCTTGTTCCGGTTGAACGCGTATTTGTGTTTCTTTTCAGTGAAGGCTCCGGGTGCTACATTCCTGAAGAAGCAACGCAACCTGAGCCGGTTGACAGTCAACCGATCACCTTCAATGCTCACGGAAAACTATTCAATTGGCTATCGGTTAACGAATTACCACTATTGATTTCGATACAGCACGATGTTCTCGAATATCTGGATCCACATGAACAAAGGAAATTGATGCAAATGGAATCAGATTTGATTTATCCTTTGAAAGTAATGAATCAAATTAGCGGAGCAGTTTTTCTGGGGAAGAGAACAGATGGGCTCACTTATGACAAGGATGATTTAGCCACATTATCGCTTTTGTTCAATCAGGCCGCTTTTGCAATCGAACACGCTATTCTTTATGAACAACAAAAAGAAAGAATAACAAAAATGTACAGGGCAGATCGACTGGCGGTTCTCGGAGAGCTCGCAGCCGGGGCAGCTCATGAAATCAGAAATCCGCTGACAGCAATCCGAAGTACAATTCAGTATCTCGCACGTGATATTAAAGATCCGGAAAAAGGAGAAATGATGGCTGAAGTAATTACCGAGGTTGACAGAATCAATAAAATTGTGCAGGGACTACTGTCGTTTGCACGTCCCTCTGACCTGAATGCCACGCTAATCAACATTGAGGAATTTATCATGCAATTGGTCAGCCTTTTGAGCTCTACGCTCCAGACAATGCACATTGAGACAGAATTTAGGTTTTTGGCTTCGAATCCAACAATAAATGCCGACAGGGAACAACTTAGACAAATACTGCTCAATGTGTTCATGAACTCTATTGACGCCATGAAAAAACCCGACCCATCAAAATCGAGGCTTTTAACCATCAAAACAGAAAATACGCTTGCCAAGAATAATTCAGTCCCAATGCTCGCATTAATAATTCAAGATACCGGATGTGGAATCCCTGATGAAAACATCGAGATGATCTTCAATCCGTTTTATACAACCAAATCAGAAGGAACCGGACTTGGGCTGGCTATTTGCTACGGTTTTGTGCGCGGACACAATGGCGAGATCGAAGTACAAAGCGAACCTGGCGTAGGCACAAGTCTTACCATAAAACTACCTCAAAATACAATTGGCAAAAATCAACAACATGAAATACAGAATTCTTATAGCCGACGATGAGGCAAAAATCCGAAGAGTTATCAACCTCCTGCTTCAAGAGGCTGGCTATGAAACCATGTTGGTTGAAAATGGCAAGCAAGCCCTGGAGGCTTTATCTACCTTCAGGCCTCATTTGATTCTTCTAGATTATCAAATGCCGGTTATGTCGGGAATAGAAGCACTCAGCCAAATAAAAGAGGCCATACCCTCTCCCGCAGTTGTGATGATTACTGCTTTTGGCTCTGTTTCATTGGTGGTTGAGGCCATAAAAAAAGGGGCTTATGATTTTATTGAAAAGCCTTTCGATAACGATAAACTACTTCTGATGGTAAAACGGGCTCTGGAGCATGCCGGGTTGAAAAAAGAGGTTAAAGAGCTCAAGGATAAACTAAATCAGATTCACAGTTCGACGAGCATTATAGGAGAAACAGGCGGATTAAGAAAGGTGATGGAACAGGTGATGTTTGTGGCACCAACCAATGCCACGGTGCTTCTCAGTGGAGAAAGTGGCACAGGAAAAGAGCTTATTGCACGAAGAATACACCAACAGAGTGCACGATGCAATAATACATTCATTGCACTTAACTGCGGGGCAATACCACAATCGCTCATAGAAAGTGAATTGTTTGGTTACGAAAAAGGGGCATTCACCGATGCCAAAGAAACTTATGCCGGAAATTTTGAACGGGCTGGCAAAGGAACCCTGTTTTTGGATGAAATTGGAGAATTACCCCTCGGCGCACAGGTAAAATTACTGCGTGTTCTTGAAGAGAAAAAAATCACAAGGCTGGGAGGTAAAGCAGCTGTTGATACAGATGTAAGGATCATTGCTGCCACCAACCGTGATTTGCAGGAAAGTGTCAGGGCAGGAGAATTCAGGCTTGATTTGCTTTATCGTTTGAATGTATTCGCCATCAATTTGCCACCACTTCGCGAAAGGAAAGATGACATTATCCTTTTGACAGAATTCTTCATTTCGAAGTACAACAAAATTCTAAATCTGAAAATTGAAGGAATAACACCCGAAACGTTGGCCGTATTGCAGAATTATGACTGGCCCGGTAATGTGAGGGATTTGGAAAACGCAATTCAAAGTGCCCTGATCATGACACAAAAGGGGAAAATTAAGACAGAAACTTTGCCGCCACGCATCAAAAGTTATACAGAGGCCGCACCTGCCAATAGAGATATAGAGAAAGAACCGGGGAATAGAATTAGAAGTGCGGGAATAATGGCGGAAAAGGAACTAATTATAGCGGTACTCCAAAAAAATTTAAACAACAAAACATCTACAGCTACTGAATTAAATATAAGTCGTAAAACGCTCTTCAACAAGATGAAAAAATTGGGTTTACTGTAACAACGGATCACAACCAAAACCTGGGGGCGAGTAATATTAAGCATACAGTTTAGTAAGCCTGAAGAGAAAGAAATTTATGTC
>MEOA01000056.1 GCA_001768515.1 Bacteroidetes bacterium GWE2_42_24
TCAAACGTTACTAGAACCATAGGCGATACATAAGAAAAACATAACTTTGCCCTAACTTTGGTATGACTTTGAGGTGACTTTGGGGTAAAATGAAGTTGTAGATAACATGTAATCAATTGTTTAAAAAATGAACTTATGTGATTATGTTCACATAAAAATTTTTTAAAAAAGTTAAATTTTTTTTAAAAATGGGCGAAACCGGGTATGAAAACATGCCTGAAATTGGAAAATGATTCAAAATTTGGAAAGGATATCAAAGCAAATTTGCGATTGAAGTCCGGAGAGGAAGATAGCTTTGGGTCAGGTAGGCAAATCAGTTAATTTTACATAAGCATGCAGGATTTGTTTTTCTTTGGCATGCTCTGCCAGGAAGTCAATCCGTAATAAAAAAAGCCATTGCTGCTCCTGGTTTCAGCAAGATTTTCTGCTTCTGGCTTTAATTGAATACAGGTGGTACACGAATAATAATTGGATGCTAAAGAGGAAATTGCTATCCAAGAGCAGCAAGATAAAAATCTGATCGGGGACGATGCCGAAGCCGATAACCGTTGGGCAAACGCCAAAAGAAACACGTTACAACAAGCATAATACAGGGTGTAAGCCCATCCAAAACATCGTTAAAGATGATCTGCTACCGGGCCGAAGGTGCATTGGTAAACCTCTTGGCTTCTTGCCTGCTTTCCAGCTTTAGTAATGGACCCCTGAAATATTGAGTCAGACCCTTTCGTTTTAGATGAAAACCATCATTGCGCTTCGGATACTACGCAGGTGCCTGATCAAATTCGACATGCTTATTATTCAACTGGTTTAGAGGATAGTTTTTCTCGTTATTTTATATAAGTTATTGATATATTATAAGTTGTAGCTTAGTGGTATAATTCTTATTTTTATTTATACTAAATCCGAATAATTTTGTAATTTTACTCCGGATTTTAAGTTGTTGTTTTCATCGGTTATGGAACCGCCTGTAAGAATTTAAGTAATTTTCAGAATATGAAAGTGTCCAATAAAGAAACCTTCGAACACGTACAACAGATTTTTACTGACTACCTGTTGTTGCACGGACATCGGAAGACCCCTGAGCGGTATACAATTCTCAGGGAGGTCTATGCTATTGATGGGCATTTTGACATTGAGTCGCTTTATATGCGAATGAAACGCAACAAATATCGTGTAAGCAGAGCCACCCTTTATAACACGATTGAATTGCTTATAGAATGCAATCTGGTTGCCCGCCATCTGTTTGGGAACGGATCTGCTCAGTTTGAAAAAAGCTTTAAGCTTCAACAACACGATCATGTAATCGTAGAAAAGGGCGGTGAGGTATTGAATATTTTGGAGTTCTGTGACCCTCGTATTCAGGAAATTCAGGCCGATGTCGAGCGATTGCTTAATGTTAAAATTACAGGACATTCGCTTACTTTTTACTCCAAGATTCAATCAGACGATGATAATAAAACCGAATAATCTTCGGGTCTTTAATCGGTCTAAAGCATAAATTTAGTAATTTTGTACTGTTGCCAGCATCCGGCGACATTATAATCAGTTCGGTAAATGTTTTACCGAACATTTTTTGTGTTATTTCAGCACTAAATTACTTATTGTTATGAAAGTTGATGTTCTTCTGGGGCTTCAGTGGGGCGACGAAGGAAAAGGAAAGATAGTAGACGTTCTTGCTCCGCGGTACGATATTGTCGCGCGTTTTCAAGGGGGGCCCAATGCCGGGCACACTATTAAATCGGGTGACTGTAAGGTAATATTGCATACAATTCCTTCTGGAATTTTGTTTCCTGATACCACTAATCTGATTGGAAATGGTGTAATCATCGATCCTTTGATTATGTTAAAAGAGATCAATGAATTGAAATCTATCGGAATTAATGCACCAGCAGGATTGATCATCAGTCGGAAAGCTCACCTGATTCTCCCTTCGCATCGATTATTGGATGCTGTGCAGGAAATTAGCAGAGGCGCGGGAAAGATTGGCAGTACTTTGAAGGGAATTGGTCCAACCTATACCGATAAGATAGCACGTCAGGGATTACGGATCGGCGAGTTTCATGAATCTGGCTTTTCAGCACGCTATATTGAACATCGTGATGCACATCTTCGTCAGGCAGCACAATACAAGGTTGATATCAGTACGCTGAAATTTGATGGCCTTGATTTCGACACATACGAAAAGCAGTGGTTTGATGCTTTAAAAGCGATTGGAGAAATTGAACAGGTTGATGGTGAGTACTACATCCACCACAGTCTTTGGAACCGTAAGACGATTCTTGCTGAAGGAGCTCAAGGAACGATGCTCGACATAGATTTTGGCTCTTATCCTTTTGTAACTTCTTCAAATACAATTACTGCTGGCGTATGTACAGGTCTGGGTTTAGCCCCATCGAACATCGGGAAGGTTTTTGGTATTGTGAAAGCATACTGTACCCGTGTTGGAAGTGGCCCTTTCCCTACTGAATTGACTGATGCTACCGGAGAGTTGTTACGCGGAACTGGTAATGAATTTGGATCGACGACTGGTCGGCCGCGCCGTTGTGGATGGCTCGATCTAGTAGCTCTCAAATATTCCGTGATGATGAATGGTGTAACGCACCTTTTCATGACCAAAGCAGATGTCTTAAGCGTAATTCAAAATATTGGCATTTGTACGAGTTATCAGCGTGATGGAATTGAGTTGGATTATGTTCCGTTTAACCAGGAGAATTTGCTGCCAAATCTTATCCATCGCCATGGATGGAACCGCGATATCAGTCAGGCTACCTGTACTCAGGAAATACCTGAAGAATTGCATGATTATATCCGTTTGATAGAGCAGGCAACAGGTGTGCCGGTTGCCATTGTTTCTGTAGGCCCCGACAGAGCCCAGACCATTTTCACGCGTCCTTTCTGAAATTGCGGATTATTTTGAAATTAAAAAGCCGGTCAGGAAAACTCCTGCCCGGCTTTTTATTATAATTGGTTTGTAAGCTTATTTCAGCGTACGCTTTACTTCAACCTGTTCGAAGCCTTCAATGATATCACCGACGGCGATGTCGTTAAAGTTTTCGATATTCAGACCACATTCCTGACCAATTTTAGCGTCTTTAGAATCGTCCTTGAATCGTTTAAGCGAGCCAAGTTGCCCTGAGTGAATTACAATGCCATCGCGAATGATACGAACCCGGGTGTTACGGGTGATAGTTCCATCGAGTACCATACACCCTGCAATGTTACCAACCTTGGTAATTTTGAAAACTTCTCTGATCTCAAGGTTACAGAGGATTTTTTCTTCCATCTTAGGCGCAAGCATACCAAGAATGGCATCCTTGATTTCTTCGATGGCTGTATAGATGATGGAGTAGATACGAATGTCGATCTGTTCTTGTTCTGCGAGCCTGCGGGCACTGGCTGAAGGTCTTACCTGGAATCCAATGATCACAGCGTTGGATGCAGATGCCAACATAACGTCGGTTTCGGTTACCTGACCCACTGATTTGTGAATCACATTGACCTGAACCTCTTCGTTGGAGAGTTTTAACAGTGAATCGGAGAGTGCTTCCACCGAACCGTCCACATCGCCCTTCACGATCAGATTGAGTTCTTTGAAGTCGCCAATCGCTATCCGGCGCCCAATCTCATCAAGTGTAATGTGCTTCTGAGTCCGTAATCCCTGTTCACGCTGTAACTGCAGACGTTTTGATGCAATATTTTTTGCTTCTCGCTCATCACTCATTACATTAAATTTGTCACCAGCCTGGGGTGCTCCGTTCAATCCAAGCAGTAGTACAGGAGTTGAAGGCCCTGCTATTTTTAGCGATTGGTTTCTCTCATTGTACATGGCTTTCACTTTCCCGAGGGTTGTACCGGCCAACACCAGGTCACCAACTTTCAGTGAACCAGATTGAACCAGAACAGTAGCCAGATAACCTCTTCCCTTGTCGAGTGATGATTCGATGATCGTTCCAACGGCAGGTTTGTCGGGGTTTGCTCTCAGGTCGAGTAACTCGGCTTCAAGCAGAATTTTTTCGAGTAGAATATCAACATTTAACCCGCTCTTGGCCGAAATCTCCTGGCTCTGGTACTTTCCGCCCCAGTCTTCAACAAGAATATTCATTTGAGCCAATTCTTCCTTAACTTTCTCAGGTTGTGCATTTGCCTTATCAATTTTGTTGATGGCAAATATCATTTGAACGCCTGCTGCCTGAGCATGGTTGATAGCTTCACGGGTCTGAGGCATTACATTGTCATCGGCAGCAATCACGATGATAGCGATATCAGTTACTTTGGCACCGCGGGCACGCATGGCTGTGAAGGCTTCATGTCCAGGAGTATCAAGGAAAGTGATCTTGCGATCTGCATCCACCTGAACCTCGTAGGCACCGATATGCTGTGTAATCCCACCGGCTTCACCGGCAACAACATTTGAACTACGGATATAGTCCAGCAATTTTGTCTTACCATGGTCAACGTGACCCATAACAGCTACAATGGGATGGCGGGGTTGCAAGTCATCAGGATTATCAACAGATTCGAGGTCGCTCATAGCTTCCTGAACATCGGCACTTACGAATTCAGTTTTAAATCCAAATTCATCAGCCACAACATTGATGGTTTCTGCATCAAGACGCTGGTTGATTGAAACAAATAATCCCAATGACATACAAGTCGAAATGACTTCATTTACATGCACCTCCATCATATTGGCCAGTTCGTTGGCCGTTACGAATTCAGTTACCTTAAGCACCATTCTGCTTTCTTCCAGTTTATGCTGTTCAACTGCCATTTTCTCTGAAACAGCATCACGTTTCTGGCGACGGTGCTTTGAAGCTTTTGATTTTCCTCCGGTTGTAAGACGGGCGAGGGTTTCCTTGATCTGTTTTTCGATTTCTTCTTCAGTCAATTCCACTTTAGGGACATCTTTTCTGCCTCTTTTTTCGTGGATTCTGTCTTTGACTAATTTTGGTTTAATCTTTTCACGGGTTTCTCCTGGTTTTGCAGGTTGTGCACCAGGCTGGGCAGCACGAGCCGCTGTTCCGGGTTGTCCTGGACGGTTTTGTTGGGATGGCTGACCGGGACGATTTTGTCCACCAGTTTGTGATGTCTTTTGTCCAGGCTGACCTTGTTGAGGAGCACTGCCTGCGCCTTCTTCACCCTGTTTGATCCGTTTACGTTTTTTCTTTTTAGCCTTCAACCTTTCATCCGATGATGAAGCAACCGGTTTGCGTTTTTCAATAGTTGCTTTTTTTGTTTCGGGTAGTTGAATCGATCCCAGGATGGTTGGACCTTCCAGCTTTCTGAAAGTGGTCTTTAGAAAATTGTCGGGAAGTTTCTCTTCATCAGAAATAGCTTCAGCAATGATTGGTTCCGATTCTTTCTTTACTAAAGGAACCTGAATCTCGGTTACAACAGGTGTAACGACAGGCTCTGATATTAATATTGCGGGTTCTTCTGATGGTTTTGGGGTTTCCTTGACCACCTGTTCTTTAACAGGTGGTTCAGATTTTTTAATCCTTTCAACAGGTGCGATTGCTTTGGGAGCTTCTTCAGCAATCTTGGCTTCGACAGGAGCAACTAACGGTTTCTCTTCTTTTGGGGCCTGTTTATGCGGCTTTTTTTCGCTCTGGTGACGACCCCCATGTTGTTGATTCCGTCCTTGCACCTGATCGAGATCAATCTTACCAAGAATTATGAGTCCAGGGGGCTCCGGAGCCGAAACGACAGGTACTTCGTCAGTAGATTTACTAACAAATGGTTCAGCCTTTGGTACTTCAACAATCATCTTGGGCGTTTGCTCTGGTAATTCCTTTACGTATTCTGGCTCTACCTGTTCCGGTTTCGATTTCTGAACGGGAGCTGGTTGTTCAGCAGTAACTTGTATGACCTGTTTCTCAGGTTCCTGTTCAACCGGCTTTTCCTGAGGTGCAGATTCAACATTTGTTTCAGCAGTTACCATTTGAACTGTCTTTTTCTGTTTGCTAGCCTCAGCGTAAGCAATCTGAGTATTTTTGATCATCAACTCAGGAAGATCAGGTTCCTGCTCTTCCTCAGTTATTGTTTCCTTTTTGGGAACGACAGATGGTGCTTCCCGTTTGTTGAACTCTAGCTCAATCTTTTGGGCTTCGCGCTTTACCTTAATGTCTGAATCAAATTCTTTCACCAGGATGTCGAAAAGCTCGGGTGGAATCTTGGTATTAGGGCCTCCATCGATCTTGTGCCCTTTTTTGCCAAGGACTTCCACGATCGTCTGGATGCTCACGTTGAACTCAGCTGCTGCCTTAGAGAGGCGTGTCGAAGATTTTTCTGACATATCTTGATTAAAATGAATCCTGATGTTGGGAATATTACTGAAAAAATAGGTAACGAAACGCTTAATTATGCGATTTTTACTCAAATTCGGCTTGTAAAGTTTTTAGCACTTCGGCAATGGTCTCTTCTTCAAGGTCGGTACGCTTTGCCAGTTCTTCCACCGGATAGTTTAATACGCTACGTGCTGTATCAAGGCCGATGGCAAGGAAAGCATCAATGACCCACTGTTCGATTTCATCAGAGAATTCCTGTAGATCAACGTCGTCGTATTCTGTTTCGCTATCTCGGAATACATCAATTTCGTAACCGGTAAGTTTACCTGCCAGTTTGATGTTATATCCACCTTTGCCGATGGCGAGTGATACCTGGTCGGGTTTCATGTACACTTCGGCTTTTCCATTTTCTTCATCGATGGTTATGTTTGTTATCTTGGCAGGGCTTAATGATCTGCTGATAAACAGCTGCGAATTAGTCGTGTAGTTGATGACGTCGATGTTCTCGTTTCTGAGTTCTCTCACGATCCCGTGAATACGGCTCCCTTTCATCCCTACACAGGCACCTACCGGGTCTATACGGTCGTCATATGATTCAACAGCAACCTTTGCTCTTTCGCCGGGAACCCTTACGATTTTGCGTATAGTGATGAGTCCGTCGTATACTTCAGGAACTTCAAGTTCAAAGAGTCGTTCAAGAAATACAGGAGATGTGCGGGAGAGGATAATGGTGGGTTGATTGTTTTTAAGGTCAACGCGGTGAACAACAGCCCTGATACTGTCGCCCTTACGGTAATGATCACCGGGTATCTGCTCACTGCGTGGTAATACAAGCTCAATGTTCTCATCATCAAGAACCATGATTTCCTTCTTCCAGGCCTGGTACACTTCACCTGTAAGTAGTTCACCGATTTTATCTTTGTATTTTTTGTAGACATTGTCTTTTTCGTACTCCTGAACTTTACTGATCAGGTTTTGGCGGATCGCCAGAATATCGCGACGGCCAAAATCTTCCATCTTAATTTCTTCCGAAACCTCTTCCCCGATTTCAAAGTCGGGTTCAATTTTAACGGCATCGGAATAGGGAATTTCTTTGTTTTCGTCGGTTACTGCTCCATCTTCAACAACAATACGGTTCCTCCAGATTTCAAGGTCACCCTTGTCGATGTTCACAATGATATCAAAGTTCTCGTCCGATCCGTAACGCTTGGAAAGCATATGCCTGAAGACATCCTCCAGGATGCGCATCATGGTTTCACGATCGATGTTTTTAAACTCTTTAAACTCTGAGAATGTGGCTACTAAATTGATGTGTTCCATTGTATTTTGAACAAGCTAAGATTGTAAATCAATTATTTAAATGATACCATTACGACAGCTTTCCGAATTTCGTTGTATCGAATCGTTTTTACGTCGGTTTTCTTTATGTTTTTATGGTTAATTTTTTCCTTAACCATTCTTTCAATCGTTATTGTTTCTTCATCAGCGGTAATTAACTGACCTTCGATTACCTGATCATCGGTCAACTCAACCTGAATTGTCCGGCCAATATTTTTAATGTATTGACGGTTAAACTTAAGTGGCTCTCCGATACCCGCTGAAGTAACCGTGAGTTCAAAATCATCGGCTTCACGGTCGAATTTTGATTCGATAAACCGGCTGAGGGCAACACAATCATCAATTCTTACACCTTCATCACCGTCGATCATGACAACAATACGATTGACCGGCTTTATACGGACTTCAGTAATGAATAGTTTTGTGCCTTCCAGAAACTGGTCTGCCAATTCAATAATCTGATTTTTATCTATCACTAAGCAACTATATATGTGGTTTTACAACAGAAAATCAGCGGTTAATAAAAGAGGGGACTTGCCGTCCCCCCTGAAGTATCTTCCGGCCAGATTGGGTAACCAATCTGAATTTCGGTGCAAAGATAATAAATTTTATAACACGTTGTAACAGGTAGTTCCATTTTTTATGGTTTCATAGATATAAGTAACCTGAATCATCTGTTTTCGGTTTGAAATTCATTTATGAGAAATCTGCATGATTAATCTTATGCTTTGCTATTTTTGCATAAAAATAATGAAATGCCCAGGATTCTGATCATCGACGACGAACGCGGTATCCGGAATACGCTTCGAGAAATTCTTGAATATGAAAAATACAGTGTTGACGATGCAGCCAATGGTGTGGAAGGATTGGAGCGTGCCAGACAAAATGAATATGATGTTGTAATGTGCGATATTAAAATGTCTGGTATTGATGGAATTGAGGTGCTCCAGCAGCTTCAACAGTTTTCAGATGTGCCCGTTATCATGATCTCAGGGCATGGTACGATTGATACTGCAGTAGATGCTATAAAAAAAGGGGCATACGATTATATCAGCAAGCCACCTGATCTGAACCGATTGCTGGTTGCTGTCAGAAATGCAGTCGATAAGGTTAATCTTGTATCACAGGCCAAAGTCTTAAAGAAAAAGCTTGAGCAGAAGTTCCAGATTGTCGGCACCTCTGAACCCATGTCAGCAATTTATGATATGATCGGGAAGGTGGCACCTACGAATGCCAGGGTTTTGATTACCGGCGAAAATGGTTCTGGTAAGGAGTTGGTTGCCAGAGCACTTCATCAGGGAAGCCCACGCTCGACGGCCCCTTTCATTGAAGTCAATTGTGCTGCTATCCCTTCGGAGTTGATCGAAAGCGAGTTGTTCGGCCATGAAAAGGGTTCGTTTACTTCAGCTATCAAGCAACGAAAGGGGGACTTTGAGTTAGCCCACAATGGCACCATCTTTCTTGATGAGATTGGTGACATGAGCCTGTCGGCTCAGGCCAAGGTTCTGCGTGTACTACAGGAAAATAAGCTGACCAGAGTAGGGGGAGAGAAGGAAATAGTAGTCGACGTGAGAGTGATTGCCGCCACAAATAAAGATCTCAGAAAGGAAATTGAAAATGGAAGTTTCAGAGAAGACCTCTACCACCGTTTGAGTGTAATTCTGATCAAAGTTCCTTCTCTGGCTGAGCGCAGAGCAGATATCCCTTTGTTGATCGAACATTTTAGTAACGAGATTGTCGGATCAATGGGGAGGGCTCCTTTACAGTTCTCTGAAGATGCAATCAGTATACTGCAAGAGTTGCCCTGGACGGGGAATGTCCGTGAATTAAGAAATGTTATAGAGCGGCTGGCTATTCTCTGCGATCGTCAGGTAACAGCAGAAGATGTCGACAAGTATGCTTCTCCGTTACGTTAATCCTGTGCCTTGTTCTCAAGCATCGGGACAAATAAAAAACCACCGAATTCTTTGATCTCCGATGTCCCATCTGGTAGTTTTGTTATTAGTGTCATTTCCTGGTGATTGCTGTTTCCAATCGGAACAACGAGACGCCCGCCTGGTTTTAGTTGCTGAATGAGGGCCTCAGGTAAATAAGGAGCGCCTGCTGTTATGAGAATTTTGTCGAAAGGGGCAAAAGGAGGTAGCCCTTTATAACCATCCCCATAAAATAATCTGATCTGGAATCCGAGTTCCGGAAGGAATGTTTTGGCCTTCTCAAAAAGTTTTTTTTGCCTTTCAACACTAAAAACCTTTACTCCCATCTCAGCCAAAACGCATGCCTGATAGCCACTGCCAGTTCCAATCTCAAGTACTTTTTCACGAGGTTTTGGATCAAGTAATTGAGTTTGAAAGGCAACGGTATAGGGTTGGGATATAGTTTGTCCTGATCCTATAGGGAAAGGTTTATCCTGATAGGCGAATTCCAGAAAGGCAAGATCAAGAAACAGGTGCCGGGGAATTTTTTCCAGGGCTTGTAACACAGCTTCGTTTGTTATTCCCTTAAGGCGAAGTTGTTCAATAAGTTTCTTTCTCAATCCTTTGTGTCGAAATGTGTCCTGCATGTTTTTTCTTTGGTATTGGGTCGATATAGCGATGGCGAATTTACAAAAAAGCGACCTCAATCAGCATATTAATTTACCTTTGTAACACTCTTCCCAAAAGTCCTTTGGTGCTTTTATATTGACTAATCTTGAAATAGTGTATGCTTAAAATTGGAGTATTAGGTGCTGGTCACCTTGGTAAAATTCACCTGAAATGTATCTTAGGAATTGCTGATCTTCAACTTGTAGGCTTTTTTGACCCAGATACCGAGAATGCAGTAAAGGTATCGGTTGAGTTTGGGCTCAAAGCTTTTAATTCGCTTGAATCACTCATCGAGGCTGTCGATATTGTTGATATTGTTACCCCAACAGTCGCTCATTTTCACTGTGCTTCTGAAGCTCTTAAGATGGCTCGTCACGTATTTATTGAAAAGCCGATTGTAACAACTCCTGCCGAGGCGCTTGAACTGATGAAGATTGCTTCCGAGGCCGGTGTAAAGGTTCAGGTTGGTCACGTGGAACGGTTTAATCCTGCATTTCTTGCAGCACGTCCGCATCTTAATCAACCGATGTTTATCGAGACTCATCGTCTGGCAATGTTTAATCCCCGTGGAACTGATGTCCCGGTTATCCTTGACCTGATGATACACGATATTGATATCGTTCTGAGCGTTGTAAAGTCACCTGTGAAACGTATCAGTGCTTCTGGAGTCGCCATTGTCAGCGATACCCCTGATATTGCGAATGCAAGGCTTGAGTTCGATAATGGCTGCGTAGCCAACTTAACAGCAAGCCGTATTTCATTGAAAAATATGCGTAAGTCACGTTTTTTTCAGCGAGATGCCTACATTTCTGTTGATTTTCTTGCAAAAGAGTTTGAGATCGTTCGTATTGCCAATGTAGACTCTTTGCATCCCAATCCTTTGGCAATGACCATCGATCTTGGCAACGATAAAGGGATGAAGGAAATTCAGTTTCAGAAGCCTGTAGTAGAACCGGTAAATGCCATACAATCAGAACTGGCCGGTTTCGCTTCGTCTATTATCAACGATACTGTTCCTTTCGTTACAATCGATGATGGGTATCTTGCACTTGAAGTGGCGCATCGTATCATTAATAAACTTAACAGGTAAAGGTTTATTAACTCTTTTTTGCAATATTCGTTCAATTGTCTCGTTGGGTATTTACCCGAATAGAATTTTATGACGTTTTCTACCAGAAAAACAATCAGTGGTCTTCTCTCTCTTCCAATCGCCTTGGCATTGGTACTAACTTCATGTAGTAAGTTTGAAGGTGATCAGACCGTTCCTGCTTTTATCAGAGTTGATTCCATAGGGCTGAAAATTACCTCAATAGACCAGGGATCCAAATCAGCCTACATTTCCGATGCATGGATTTTTGTTGATGATGAGCTGATAGGGGCATTTGAATTGCCCTGTCTTGTCCCTGTTTTATATCAGGGGAACCACTCAGTGACCGTTAAACCTGGTATCAGGTTGAATGGACTGATCAATCTTCGCTCAGCCTTTCCTCTCTTTACAAGCATTACCCAGAACATGAGGCTCGTCCCTGATAGTGTTACTGTGGTGAAAGGCTCCGTTATCAATGGCAAAGTGACACCAATGGTTCAATATGCTGAGACTACAACGATTGAAGTGACTGAAGCCTTCGAGGACGCATTCTATGTGTTTGATACAACCACAAACTCGCAGTTAGATATGTCACTTACACCATCCGGCACCCCTTTTACTTTTGAAGGTGACCATTCAGGAATGGTGACTTTGTCTGATACGCTGACCTATTTTGAAATGTATACCGATGAGAAATATACCCTGCCTCGTCAGAGTACTCCGGTATTCCTTGAAATGGATTACATGACTTCCATTCCTATTACAATTGGGGTATACTCATATTCTTCTTCGGAAATTATCCAGCATCCGGTTCTTGTACTTACTGATATGCCAAAGTGGCAAAAGGTATATGTGAATCTGACACCTATCGTTTCGAGCCAGACCTCAGCCACCAGTTTCCGGATTTTTATTGGCGCCAACAGGCTTGAGTCCGACCCAGCAGGAACCGTTTATCTCGATAACATTAAACTCATCCATCAATAACAATCAACTGATTTGAGATGAATAAAAAGCTACAGGTAGCCAAGTATGTTGTTTCCGATTTTTTATCAGCTTTAATAGCCTGGAGTTTGTTTTTTATTTACAGGAAAATTTCTGTTGATGTACAGTTTAAATTTCACCTTTCAGAAATCTTTCATGACCCCAACTTTTTTCTGGGGATTGTCTTCATCCCTCTTTTTTGGATGTTCCTCTACATACTGGTGGGGAATTATCGGAAAATTTATCGCCGATCCAGACTGAAAGAATTGGGGCAAACCATCATGATTACCTTTCTGGGATCTATCGTTATCTTTTTTGCATTGATCCTTGATGACATTATCGTTTCATATAAGTCGTATTACATTCTCTTTATGGTGCTTGTGGGTCTCCAGTTTGTGCTGACCTATATTCCACGCCTGATTATCACCACCATCACTAATAACAAAATACACAATCGTAATCTGGGTTTCAACACGCTTATCATTGGATGTAACGGGCATGCCTTTGCAATTTATAATGAACTCGAGAATCAACCTCAGTCAACTGGAAATAAATTTGTGGGTTTTGTTGATGCCGGGTTGTGCAAGCATAACCTCCTTGAGGCTTATCTTCCTCATCTGGGTGCCTTTAAAGATTTAAAAAAAATTATCATCGATAATAAAATTGAGGAAGTTATTATTGCCATCGAACGTTCTGAGAAGGATGCTATTGAGCGTATTTTCGCTGAAATTGAAGACTCCGATGTTGTTATAAAGATCAGTCCGATTATGCAGGATATTTTGATGGGTGTCGTTAAAACCTCTTCTATCTTCTCACCCCTTATTGAAATTGCCCCTGATATAATGCCTGCCTGGCAACAATCGCTCAAACGGTTGATGGATATTGTGATCTCAATTATCGCCATGATTATACTTATTCCTGTATATCTTGGTACTGCCATCGGCGTTCTGGCATCTTCCCGTGGGCCGGTATTCTATACTCAGGTAAGAATGGGATCGCATGGTAAATCGTTTCGAATGATTAAATTCAGATCAATGTTTCAGGATGCTGAAAATGGGACTCCGATGCTATCGAGCAAGGATGACCCGCGAATTACCCGATTTGGGAAAATCATGAGGCAATACAGACTGGATGAAATACCTCAGTTTTTTAGTGTACTGAAGGGTGACATGTCGTTGGTTGGCCCCCGCCCTGAACGACAGTTCTTCAGTGATCAGATTATTTCTCGTATGCCCCATTTCAGACTGCTGATGAAAGTTAAGCCCGGTATCACTTCCTGGGGTCAGGTAAAGTTTGGTTATGCCGAAAATGTTGATCAAATGATTGAAAGGGCAAAGTTTGATTTGATTTATCTTGAAAACATGTCTATTGCTATGGATGTCAAGATTTTAATTTATACTGTTCTTATCGTTATTCAGGGAAGAGGTAAGTAAAGGTTGCGGTTATTTAAAAACCACCTGCTTCAATTCTTTGGACAATTTCTTCGATTTGATAATCTTCTCCAAGCGGATCATAATTTATCTTCAGATTATAACCAAATATTCTGGCCAACTGTTGCCAGATAAAGGCTGTGAATTTTCCCCGGAGTTCCTGCAAAAGGGTGTAGCTTGAATTCCCTGTTTCCCGGTCTATAAGTTTAATCAGTATCTTCCCCTGACTAAAATTAAGTTTCTTCAACTCTGGCCCAAATTTGTCTGTAAGCTCTTTTTCGGCTTGTTTCATGATTTTCCTGCGCTCATGATCACTTGGTGCAGCCTTCAAAACACTCTCATATTCTCTTAGCTTTAATCCTGCAAGTCGGGCATAGGGGTATACTTTCCGCACATTTCTAACCAATTTTTCATAACGCTTCTGATCCCATGGATTTTTAAATTTTCGGGTTGAGTATATCGTAACCGATGATAACTGCGCTTGTAAAATTGTGTCGCCTCCTACAATAGCAGCAACAAGTACAATTGGCTGTAGTGTTTCCTGCGAAAGTACACCCAAAGGAACCTGCATTAAGAAGATAATAATTATAAATTCCCTGAGCTTCATAAAATAAACGGAAAAGACATATTTATATAAGAAACGCCGATACACATAACAAATTTCAGACCATGTTGCATTTAAACTTAGGAATTATTTAACAGTGAAAATAGCTTAAAAATAATTTTCTGTCAAATGAAATCGTAAATTTGCGATTCTCCGGAAATTTGGGTCCTCTAAATTAAAGCTTTTGATTTTCAGACATCCATATGAAGGATATAGTAAAACAAATCAAAGATTATGAAACGAGTATTAGTAGTAACCGGTGGTGGTGACTGTCCGGGACTAAACGCTGTTATCAGGGCTATTGTCAAAAGGGCTTCCAAAGAGAAAGACTGGGAGGTTATTGGAAGCATTGAGGCCTATAATGGGATTTTAAGAGAGCCTACTGAAATCATGATTCTGGACGAAAAGGCTGTTTCGGGTATTCATTTTCAGGGCGGTACGATTATTAAAACCACTAATAAAGGCGGCCCTTTCGCCTGGCCGATCAAGAATAGTGATGGCACCTGGAGTGCTGTTGACCGTTCGGAAGAGATGCTTCGAAAGATGCAATACCTGGGGATTGATGCTGTGATCAGCATTGGTGGAGAAGGTTCTCAACGAATTTCTCAATTATTGTACGAAAAGGGTTGTAACATCATCGGAGTGCCCAAAACCATCGATAATGATTTGTCAGCCACTGATACTACCTTTGGCTTTCAGACTGCTGTTCAGATTGCAACTGAAGCTGTCGATAAGCTGGTGACAACGGCTGCCTCCCACAACAGGGTTTTCATTCTTGAAGTTATGGGGCGTTATGCCGGCTGGATTGGATTGAATGCCGCTATCGCCGGAGGAGCAGAAATCTGCCTGATCCCGGAAATTAAGTATGACGTTAAGAAGGTACTTGAAAAAGTTGAATCGCGTTTTGTGCGTGACCGTGGATTTGTTAACATCGTGATCTCTGAAGGTGCCCGTCCCGCAGGTGGTGATTTCGCAACTACAAGCAATAACACGGTTGGTTATAACAACCTTCGTTTAGGAGGTGCCGCACAACGTCTGGCAGAAGAATTGACTGAGGCTGGTTGCCGTCAGGATATTCGTACTACCGTTCTGGGACATTTACAACGCGGCGGAATTCCGGTTGCTTATGACCGTGTACTGGCTACCCAGTTTGGTGTAAAGGCTTTTGAGATGGTACTCGAAGGTAAATTTGGTGAAATGGTTAGTTACCGCCATCCTGACATTATTTCTGTGCCTCTTACTGTAGCTATCGATCAGTATAATTTCGTGGGATTAGATACTGCACTCGTCAAAACTGCCCGTGGAGTCGGGATTAGTTTTGGTGATTAATACATTTGATCTTAATTAATTTAAAATCGGCCGTTTTGGATCATCCAAAGCGGCCGGCTTCTTATGTTTTGTGCCTGAATTTGTACTACAGATTATCGCGAAGTAGATCTTTTGCCGATGAAAGTTTAGGCAACCCTTAGCCTGCTTATTCCGGACTGGCTGAATTTTTCTTCAGCAAATTCCCGGGTAATGGTTATCTCCTTTACTTTACTGTCCGATGGAATGTCAAACATCAGGTCATTGAGAATGCTCTCCATGATAGAACGCAGACCACGAGCCCCAAGCTTAAATTCTGTGGCTTTTTCAACTACAAAATCAAGCGATTCGTCGGTAAAGGTAAGTTTAACCTTGTCAAGGTTGAAAAGCTTTACATATTGCTTAACCAGTGCATTCTGGGGCTCAGTAAGGATTCTCTTGAGTGCAACCGCATCAAGCTGATGCAGGTGACAGGCTACCGGGAAACGTCCAACGAGCTCTGGAATCAAACCATACGACCTCAAATCAGGAGGAGCTACATACTGAAGGAGATTGTCACGATCAATATCCACGCCCTGCCTACCCGACTGATAACCTATCGTGTTGGCTTTGAGGCGCGAGGCAATTTTTTTATCAATGCCATCGAATGCCCCGCCTGCAATAAATAAAATATTGTGGGTGTTAACCTGAATCATTTTCTGTTCAGGATGTTTACGCCCTCCGTATGGCGGAACATTTACTGCCGATCCTTCAAGCAGTTTGAGCAATGCCTGTTGAACGCCTTCTCCTGACACATCACGCGTGATAGAGGGATTATCGCTCTTTCGGCTGATCTTGTCAATTTCATCTATGAAAACAATGCCACGCTCAGCAGCCTTGACATCATAATCGGATGCTTGCAGTAATCTTGATAGGATGCTTTCAACATCTTCGCCAACATAACCTGCTTCAGTAAGCACGGTTGCATCGGCAATGGCAAAGGGTACATTGAGCAATTTTGCAATGGTTCTTGCAAGCAGGGTTTTACCGGTCCCTGTATTTCCGACAAAGATGATGTTCGATTTCTCGATTTCTACATCTTCATCTTTATCTTTGGCTGCCGGTTGAGCTATCCTTTTATAATGATTGTAGACAGCTACTGAAAGTATCTTCTTGGCATCGTCCTGCCCGATCACGTATTTATCGAGATACGATTTGATTTCAGCGGGTTTTAAAAGTTTAACCTTCTGAAATTTTGAGCTTTGGCTGTTAATCGATTCTTCGCTGATGATAATGCGGGCCTGTTCTACGCAATAATCGCAGATGTGTGCATTAAGACCTGAAATAAGCATATTTGTTTCATTCTTATTTCGTCCGCAAAAAGAGCAGCGTTCTTGTGTGGTTTTAGCCATTGATTGTTTTTCGGTGAGAATAAGGGATACCAGTGTTAACAGATACCGATATCCCTTTAAAATATTATAGAATTATTTTTTATCGCGAACAAGAATCTCGTCGATCATACCGTAATCACGTGCTTCTTCAGAAGTCATCCAATAATCGCGATCAGCATCATGCCAAATTTTATCATAAGTTTGTCCTGAATGATTTGCAAGAATATCATAAAGCTCTTTTTTAAGCTTCTGAATCTCCTTTGCAGTGATTTCAATATCGGAGGCTTGTCCTTCGGCTCCTCCCATAGGCTGGTGAATCAGGATACGGGAGTGCTTAAGGGCAGTTCGTTTCCCTTTCTGTCCGGCACAAAGAAGTACGGCAGACATGGAAGCAGCCATCCCTGTACAGATCGTTGCGATATCGGGAGCAATATATTGCATTGTATCGTAAATGCCGAGTCCTGCATAGACCGATCCGCCCGGAGAGTTCAGGTAAATCTGAATATCTTTACGTGAATCTACCGACTCAAGGAAGAGCAACTGGGCCTGAATGATGTTGGCAACAGTATCATCGATTGGTACTCCAAGAAAGATGATGCGATCCATCATTAAACGCGAGAACACATCCATGGTGGCAATGTTTAACTGGCGTTCTTCAATAATCGTAGGAGAGATGTAATTTGAACTGACAGAACTATAACGCTGTAGCGTGAGGCTGCTGATGCCTCTGTGCTTTACTGCATATTTTTGAAATTCGTTGTTGATCATAACGTCTATTCGTTTTCAGATTTAGGCTTAAGACTTTCAATAAACGCATTAAAAGTAAGTTGATTTTCTTTCAGCACAAGTTTTTCCTTAAACATATTCATTAGTTTCTGCTCAATGAGAATGTCATAAATGCGGTGAACCTGTTCACTGTCTTTAAGCATCTTGTCAACAGATCCCTGGATGTATTCATTCTCTTCAGGGTTTTCAATACCCTGAAGGAACTGGAAGTAATTTGTGATGAGATAATGCGTAGCATAACTTCTCACCTCGGGTTGTTCTACCTTGATTTCATAATCAGTCAAAAGTTTGTTTTCGATCAGTTCCCAACGGATACCATCGGCAAAACGGTTGTAATCCTCGTCGGTCTTAATAGACTGATCAGTGTCTTTAATGGCGACTTCTGCATAACGGTGCAAAAAATCATCGGGTAAAGGTAGTTTGTTGTGCTCGATGATGTTGTTTACTGCTGTTTGGTAGAAGTAACGGTCAGCCTGTCCCTGCATCTCAAGCGAAATTGCTTTTCCGATAATGTTCCTGAAATCTGCTTCAGAATTGATTTCTTCCTTCGGGAACGCTTTTTTATAAAGTTCTTCGTTGATTTCGTGGGGGATGTTACGACTGATGCTTTCTACCTCGAACTGGAAGTCCGAATTAACCCCGGCAACATCTTCGGCTTTCATTGCCAAAAATGGGGCAACTTTCGATTCCTCTCCAACTGCTTTTAACGGACTAAATCTGATTCTTGCCCCTTTTGCTACTTTCAGGAAAAGTGCTTTCGTGTCTTCGTCAACAATCTCAGATGAATCGAACGAACGACTCGACGATAGTCCCCCTTCCAATACATTGCCTGATTCATCCAATTGATCAAACTTCCCAAAGAGGCGATCGCCCGGCTCTGCTGTTTCAACATCCAGGATTTCTCCGTGACGCGAACAAATGTTTTTAACCATGGCGTCAATCTGTTCTTCCTCGGCGATGATAAGGGTATGGGGAGTTTCAAAACCGGTTAAGTCAACTGTAAACTCGGGAGCCAGACCCATATCTACTGTAAAGTCAAACGATGTCTGATTGTCAAAATCCATCGGCTGATTTACATCATAGTTTGGTAGAGGTTGCCCCAGTATTTTTAGGTTTTCAGTCTTTATATATTCTTCAATCGATTCAGAGATAAGCTTGTTCACCTCTTCGGCTGCAATTGATTTGCCGTACATTTTCTTAATTACTGAAGCAGGTACCATGCCGGGACGAAATCCGGGAACATTGGCTTTACGACGGTAGTCTTTGAGCGTCTTTTCTACTTTTGGACTATAATCGGCTTCTTCAATTTTAATGGTGAGGCTAACATTCAGATCGCCTTTGTTTTCTCTGATAATATTCATTTGAATGATTGCGTTTTATAAATTGGGGTGCAAATATACGGATAATTAATAGAATGCGATGTCAGGTGGCACCAGGAAAAGAGCAACGCCCCGGCAAATATTGTGCCGGAGCGTTGAAGATCGTTTAAACTATTGTCAATTAGCTTTTAGCTATCTCACTAAGCTTCGAAAAAGCCTCATCGGTTTTACCTAACAAGTCAGAATATATAGATTTGAAATGTGCCCTGACAAGTTTGGGATTGTCTTTTCCCTCGATGTGGTTGATTCTGTAAAACAGTTCATTATGAAGCTCAAGCATCTCTTCAACGATACCATGGATATCGGCTGCCTTTTTGTCAGGATTCATATAGAGGAAGTTCAGGCAATCGCTGATTACTTCTGTGATGACGAATTGAACGTCTTTTTTTGCATCACGTTTACTGGCCATGATTGAAGAATTTTGTAAATACTAACTAAATAAACAATTGACTTACAGCTGTTCGTGCGGGTGAAGGGACTCGAACCCCCACGCCTTTCGGCACCAGATCCTAAGTCTGGCGCGGCTACCAATTACGCCACACCCGCAAAGAGCGGTGCAAATATAAGCTATTTTTGTAACCTGACAATCGTTTCTTCGGTTGCCGGCCATTCAATTTGTCATTATGTCAATTATTTCGGTTCTGAAAAAGATTATAAGCCTGATTTTCATCGGATTGATCCGTTTTTACAAGGGAGCCATTTCTCCATTCCTCCCCGCGGCATGCCGTCACATCCCGACCTGTTCGGGCTACGCCATTGAAGCCATTCAGCGTTTCGGCCCCTGGCATGGTGGATTAATGGCCGCGAACAGGATTGCACGCTGTAATCCACTTGGTACACAAGGCTTTGATCCTGTCCCTGTCATTCGAATCCATCGGCTGCATTACCGGAGATTCCCCTCTGTTTCAAGGCTGAAAGGCGATAAAAACCATCTTCCGGATCAACGCGCTGATGAGTGAACGCTTTGATAACCTGGTATTGTTAAATTGTAAATAAATATAAGTGTTATTATATGTCATCCTTTAGAAATAAAAGTGTCCTGATTACCGGAGCCGGAGCCGGAATCGGGCGCCTGATGTCGGTTATGATTGCATCTGAAGGCGCATCTGCCTTATACTTATGGGACCGCAACGAACAGGGGCTGAACGAAACATGCCGGTTGATCACCAACCATGAGTGCCGCCTTTCCCCGTTGGTCATCGATGTGACTGACCGTGAGAAGGTATTTGCCGGGGCGGCGCGGATTGAAATGGAAAGCCATCCCGTGGAGATGCTGATCAACAATGCCGGTGTCATCTTCGGAGGGCAATTTGCCGATCAGCCCCCCGATGCCATCGACCGGACTATCGCCGTGAATCTCACTGCTGTCATGCAGGTTACCAGAGCATTCCTCCCCCAGATTCTCGCGCGGCCGAAGGGGCACATCGTAAACATTGCCTCTGCTGCCGGATTGGTTACCAACCCGGGAATGGCTGTTTACAACGCTTCAAAATGGGGTGTTATCGGCTGGAGTGAATCGTTGCGCCTTGAACTTGAGAGAAGCGGCAGCCGGGTCAGGGTTACAACCGTTACCCCGTTCTACATCAGTACCGGAATGTTTGACGGGGTCTCTTCAAATCCGCTGCTTCCCATCATAAAACCCGAAAAGGCCGCGCTTAAGATTCTCAGGGGGATAAAGCGGAATAAGCTGTTTGTCAGGATGCCCCGGCTGATTTACATCACCCCGCTGGCCCGGGGAATATTGCCTGTCCGCTGGTTCGACTGGTTTGTTGGGGGTGTTTTGGGGGTGTACCACTCTATGGATTCCTTTAAAGGGCATAAGTCATAACCTTCATCAGTCAGTGTTAACTATTTAAGGTCTTAAATTAAAGTATCTAATTCCCAATTCAGATGATCGCGGAAAAATTCAAACAACAGAGGGCTTTCTTCCTGTCAGGTGCTACCCTCGATCCCCGTTTCAGGGAGAAGGCATTGAAAAAACTTCTCAGGGTGCTGAAAGCCAATGAATCGCTTCTGGATGAGGCAATTTTTCAGGATTTCGGAAAGTCGGCCTATGAAAACTACAGCACCGAGCTTGCCACAGTCTATGCTGAGATCAAAGAGGCAATTTGCAATCTCGGTGAGTGGTCATCACCCGGAAAGGTACCCGTGAACCTCACAAATTTTCCCGGAAAGGGCTATATCCACCATGATCCTTTTGGTGTGTGCCTGATCATTGGTTCTTGGAACTATCCCTACCAGTTAACCTTAGGGCCGTTGGTGCCTGCACTTGCTGCCGGAAATACCGTTGTACTCAAGCCATCGGAATTGTCACCGGCCAGCTCTGTGGCGCTCCGTAAGATACTTTCGGAGGCATTTCCCGAAGAGTACCTGATGGTATCGGAAGGCGATGCCGATGTAACGACACAATGGCTTGCACAGCCATTCGATAAGATTTTCTTCACGGGCAGCCCGCGTGTCGGGAAGATCGTGATGAAAGCAGCCGCGGAACACCTGGCTTCGGTAACGCTCGAACTGGGCGGGAAAAGCCCTTGTATCGTGACTTCCTGTGCAAACCTGAAAATGGCGGCGCGCCGGATTGTCTGGGGTAAGTTCCTCAATGCAGGGCAGACCTGTATTGCTCCCGATTACGTGCTTGTGGAACAAAGTGCCGCCCAAAAGCTCTTAGATGAAATGAAACGGCAGATTCATCTTATCTATGGTGAGGACCCATCGCGAAGTGAAGGATTTGTCAGGATTATTAACCACAGGCATTTCGACCGGCTGGCTGCCCTGGTTGATACTGAAAAAGTGTTTGAAGGGGGCATAATGGACGCCGAAAGGCTCTATATAGCCCCGACGATTCTCACCAATGTCGTGCCTGATGATCCCATCATGCAGGAAGAGATATTCGGCCCGCTGCTCCCGGTCATCACCTTTACAAACCGTGAAGAGGTGTTCCCGATCGTGGAAAAACACCGTAACCCACTGGCACTTTACCTGTTCACCTCCGATAGGCGGTTTAAGAAAGAGGTGGTAAGGAGGATTCCCTTTGGCGGCGGATGTATAAACGATACCCTCATGCACTTCACCAACCCAAACTTACCATTCGGGGGGGTGGGCAATTCAGGTACCGGAAGCTATCACGGGGTATTTGGATTTCGTTGCTTCTCGCGCGAAAAAGGAGTCCTGCACAAGGGGCTGTGGTTCGAACCCTTCGTGAAATATCCGCCATTCACAGGATTCAAGAAGTGGCTCATGCGCCTCATGATGGGGTGAATGGTACAGGGGAGCAAGGGTTGGCTCCGGCCTGACACCATTATTTCACCACAACTTTTATTATGCCGAGCTTTGCAGCCCCATGTTCTGGTAGGTCTCCATCAGGGCCTCGTTGTTATCGGTAATAATTAACAGTTTGTCATGCTCCTGAAGCCGGGTTTTTCCGGTGGGGACAAAATACTTCTCGTCGCGTTTTACCATAACCACCAATGTTTTGTCGGGCAGCGAGAGGTCCATCAGGTGAGCCCCTTTTTTCAGGGCTTCGGCGGTAATGCTGATCTCTGTGGTCACCGATTTGATCTCATCCGAAAACTCGATATCAAAGTTCTGTAGTTTCTTTTCATACTGTGGCTCTTCAGCCAGCCCGAACCAAACCGCCACATGCGAGAGGGAAGTCCCCTGAACCAGCAGTGAAACAAGGGTGCAGAAAAAAACGATATTAAAGATGAAGCGGGCATGCGGCACTTCATTTGCCAGCGTGATGATGGCAAAAATGATCGGAACGGCTCCCCTGAGCCCGACCCACGACACGAATGCTTTATCTTTAAAATGCATTTTGTAGAAAGGGAGCAGACTGAGGTGAACACTCAGCGGGCGGGTTACGAATATCATCAGGAAACTGATGATTAAACCCGGTATTATTACAGGTACCAGTTCATGAGGATTGACCAGCAACCCGAGGGTAAGGAACATCAGCAACTGGCTCATCCAGGCCAGCCCGTCGAAGAAATTAAGTGCTGAACGTTTGTGCACGAACTTTGAATTCCCGATCACCAGTCCGCCGATGTACACGGCCAGGTAGCCGTTGCCGTCAAGGAAATAGGTAAGCGAAAAGATGAACAGGCAAAAAGTCAGCACGAGTATGGGATAGAGGGAGTTATTATCAATCTGAAGCCTGTTGATCGTGAATACGGCGAATTTCCCGAGCGAATAACCTGCAACAGCCCCGATGGCCAGTTGTATGACCAGCATGCCCGCTGCCAGCAGGTAGTCGGGGGTTGATCCCATTTTGATGATCTCAACCAGGGTTATCACCAGCACATAAGCCATGGGGTCGTTGCTCCCGCTTTCCAGTTCAAGCATGGGGCGAAGATTGTTTTTCAGGTGCAGCCCCTTCGACCTGAGTATCGAGAAAACGGAGGCAGAATCGGTCGACGACATGGTGGCCGCCAGGAGCAGGGAGGTGAGAAGTCCGATACCCGCCGATTGAACCGTCATCCCCAGTACCAGCCAGATCACGAAACCTGTCGAGGCGGCCGTGAAAAGCACCCCGATTGTTGCAAGGATGATCCCCTGCGCGATGACAGGCCTGATTTCGTGTATTTTGGTGTCCATTCCTCCCGAGAAGAGGATGATGCACAGGGCAATTGTTCCGATGGTCTGGGCGGCCTGTATATTTTCAAAATGAATCCCCAGCCCGTCGCTTCCGGTAACCATCCCGACCACGAGAAACAGCAAAAGGGCAGGTACCCCGAACTTATAGCCGGCTTTCCCGGCCAGGATACTTAAAAAGAAGAGGACCGATATTCCCAGTAGTATAATTTCGATGTTCATGCTGTTCGTTTCTAATGTGTTCAGGTTCCCGGCTCCCCAACAGATCAGATTTGACCGGGATTGAGGATACTAATAGAATTCAGATGACTTCAAATATAGGAAATTTTACGCTAAGCGCGGCAAAAGGCGGACGGGCCGGTACACATTCATCCGTATTGGTGAACCGTCATCTCGAATGGCCCGTAGTGTTGCCTTATGATTTACGAACAATATCCCGGCGTTTCCACGTGACAGCCTCTCGGCCATCTTCCCTGCCTGCATGAGGAAACCGTGTCCGGCAACTGACCTGAAAGGCAATCGGGTGGTATGGCGACATTTTATTCAGGGAACCCCGTTACTACCGGATCTACAGGACAACAAAGGCATGCTTGCCGGCAGAGATGGGGGAGAGGGGGCAGGGGCCGGGGGATACAGTGAGGAATATCAGGGCCGTTGCCGGAATAGTAACAGGGGTATCTCCCTTCCTGAATTTCAGGGTAATTCATGAAATTGCGGCATAACAAATATTGTGCCAAAAATTACATATAGTTATTCTTTATACATATATACAATACTCCATAATTATAGTAAACATAGGCTTTCTATAAGAAAAACCCGACTAAGGTATATCTTTGGTATGAATTTGATGCAACTTAGGTATACAAGAGCCCCTTAAATAACATTTAATCAATAGTTTAAAAAAATGGAATTAAGTAATAATTATCACATAAAAATTAGAAAAAAAAGTAAAATATTCCTGTGACGAGGATGATTTAAGTGTAATAACGCACTCATATTTTGGAAAATGGTTCTATTATTTGGAATATAGCCTGGCAGTGGTATATTAATGTAAGGTCAGGGGAGCGAGTAACCGGTAACGTCGTAGAGATGGCATCAATTTCATGGTTAACCTGCCATAAATGGTTGAATACAGGGTGATTAATCGTGACAGGCAGCAGGGGAGGCGGGAGGTAACCTTCCTCCCGGTATACACTTCTGCCGATGGGCAGGCTATCAGAAAATTTCACTTTTCTGCATTGTTTTTCCACCGGATTTTTTACTTTTGGCTTCACAGAAAGCCGGTAATTCAAGAACAGCCGGAATGTGAGGTCAATTGCCAAAAACCTGTAAACAACAGCCATCCCGAACGGCTGTAAAGTACCCCGGTTCAACAATTTGCCCTGCACCCGTTTTTTGCATTATCTGGCTCACGACCAAATTGTTAGTACAATTATGATGTAACTGACCTGGCGAAGCTGTAAATTGCCGGTTATAGATTCAAGATTAGTGTAGTGATCGGAACCGGTATGGGAGAATTTCGGGCGTGCTCCCGTTACAGGAAATTTTTTTTCGGTCGGTGTGCAACTGGTAATGGAAATTTTTACATTTGTTGCCTGACAACAGATAAACCAAAATCAGTTTTGTATGAGACAGTATTTTTCCATAGTACAAGGGCAATTTAAGGGTGAAGCGCTGAGCGGAAGCAGTGTGGAAGGAGGGAGGAAGCGCACAGGACAAGTTGTATGTTCGATAGATCGGATTGTGAATCAGCGGGATGATTATTTGGGTTATCAATAACAGGGATATGTTTATGATGATATATACTAGTTGGCAGTAATTTTAAAAATAACCTTTAGATACTTATATGCCTAAATCACAGCAAATATTAAAACGAATTGAAATTCACAGACTCAAAAATCTCATAGATTTAACAATTGACTTTACAGAACAGCCACTTACTGCTATCTTGGGGCCAAACGGAGTCGGAAAGTCTACAATTTTACATGCTATTAGTTGCGTAAATAATCCTGTAAATTTACCATTTGCAACAATAAACCATAAATTAAGTGAATTTTTTACGCCAACTACTCACTCTGTTTGGACTGGCAGCAGATATGATATCTATCAAGATTTTCGAGATGGTCAAAATGTAACCACAGATCATCTTACTAAGTTTCGTAAACAACATGAAAGGTGGTCACCAAGATATATCACACGAATTGAAAGATACTCATCATTTATAGGTATTAGGACTTGTGTACCTAGAATCGAGACTGAGACCCAGCAAGGTCGAATTCGATTTAATACGACACCTCTAAATGATTCTATTTCGAATCAAGTGAGAATATTAGCGGGAGAAGTGATGAATAGAAATTATCTTTTATACAATGAACATAAAACAGGAAATTCGAAAAAATATATTGGAGTTTCATACAATGGATTAGATTACTCTTCTTTGAGTATGGGAGCAGGGGAACAGCGTATTTTTTATATATTGTCAGAAGTAATTAAGGCTCCAAACTATGGACTTATTATAATAGATGAAATTGATTTACTATTACACCAAGATGCATTATTTAGATTATTGGAAAGATTAAATAGAATTGCAACTCAAAAAAATCTACAAATAATATTTACAACGCATGCACAATCTATACTTTTATTAAATTATATCGCTGTTCGACATTTGTATCAAACTCCAACAAAAACATTATGTTTTACAAAAACTAAACCAGATGCACTTCAACGTTTAACAGGATATCAATTAAGACCCTTAGAGATATTTGTTGAGGATGATTTGGCATTTAGTCTGATAAAGAAAATTTGTGCTGAAGAAGGGATGTCAAAATATGTTTCAATAAAAGAATTTGGCGCAGCAATAAACTGCTTCACTGCAGTATGTGGCTCAATACTGAACAACTTAGATAATCAACAAAATATGTTATTTGTTATAGATGGTGATGAATATAAAACTGATGACGAAAAAAAAGATAAAATAAACAGAGTATTAACAGGTACAACCGCTCATCATGATACTCAAAGACAATTGGCTTTTGAGCGAATTTCACAATTTGTAATTTCCGACAACACTAAACCGGAGAAATATTATCATACATTAATTTGTGCAATAGAAGATACTGCTTTAATTTCAGAACAACTAGAAATTGTTCAGGTTGCTCGTCAAATTGGTAATCCAGGCGACTCTCACAAATATTTTGATGATATCATTATAAGAATGGATTTCTCAAGAGATGTTGGATTAAGTAAATTGGTTGATATTCTTGCTTTGTCACCAGAATGGACTAATATCAAAATCAACATTAAAAATTGGTTAAATCAAAAAAGGGTAGATATAGTAGAATAATAAAACGGCTGCCAACACATGGTTTAAAAAATTGCCGGTTCAGTTGGTTAATTAAGGTTTGTGGCCCACTTTAACTTTTGTGTAACTTGAAATGAAATCGCCCGCATTCCCTTACTGGCCATATTGTCAAACGTTAGTGGCAATTTAAAAAACAGACAAAATACAATAGAAATGAAACAAAGAACGATTTGGTTACTTTTAGGTTTAATCTTTTCTATAACAGGAATTGAAAGTTTAAGAGCACAACAAAATACAAACGAAAAAAATGAGACTATTTTTGTTTGGGGTGGAGATATTAGTTTAAAGTTTGTTCAGTATGTAGCTGATTTGACAAAAAAAGAAAATCCTAAGATTTGCTATTTACCAACTGCAAGTGCTGACAATCTGGATAATATTAAGTATTGGAGTAATATCTGCAAAATGTTAAAAATAGATACGATTATTCTTAAAGTATGGGTAAGTTCATCAGAAAAGAATCAATCATTCGAGGACATTTTGCTCAATTCAGATGCCATAGTTGTTGGCGGAGGTAATACGTTAAATATGCTTGGCATTTGGAAAGCACAGGGTATCGATACAATTTTACAAAAAGCATTGAAAAAGGGAATTATTTTATCGGGTGGAAGTGCAGGTTCAATATGTTGGTTTCAGAATGGAATAAGTGATTCTCGTCCTGTTAATCTAAGTTTAGTCAATGGTTTAGGTTATCTTCCTTACAGTAATTGTCCTCATTATTCAGACGGAAACCGAAGGAATTTATACCATCAAATGATTATAAATAGAAAAATATCTACTGGTTATGCAAGTGATGAGCGTTCAGGCGTTTTGTTCAAAAATGGAAAAGCTGTTGAATTTGTAAGTCAAAGTGATAAGCAAAATTCGTATTTTGTCTATATTGAAAAAGGGACAGTACAATCTAAGATGATAATATCACACCAAATGTGCCAGTCATATCACTCACAAATGTACCGGGTGTATCACTCACAAATGAGCCGGGTGTATCA
>MEOA01000057.1 GCA_001768515.1 Bacteroidetes bacterium GWE2_42_24
CTATCTCCTCACCGCGAAGCTGGATTACTCCAAAATTAACCCATTTTGCAGATGAATTACCCACTGTTATTAGAAAAGAGCCAAAATAATAAACGAATGTGTGCAGTTTGGGATTCCCAAACCAAAGTATTTCTATGATATGTCAGGTTTTTGGGTGAAGTTTAGTAAAGATGTTTTCGATATGGATTATTTGAAATCATTAGGTTTGAATGAACGACAGATTCAAGCAATAAAGTTTGTAAAAGTAAACGGGAAGATTACAAATAGTGAATATCAAGCTAATTATGGCGTTGCGAGGAACACAGCAACAAGAGACTTGGCAGAAATGGTGGGCAAAGGCATTTTAAAATCATCGGAAACTAAAGGAGCAGGTTCTTATTATGAATTATGAATTGCACCATAATTGCACCAATTGCACCATATTTGCCTACCCACAGTCGTAAGCACATTTGCAAACCCACACGAGCCAACGCCTTAACCAAAGCTTTGTCAAAGAGCTTACAAATGCCAGCCCGAGTAACCGCCTTTCAGGACGGTTTTAGGATTACTCACTGGTTGTTTATTTTTAGCGGCGTTCGTGAATCGCTTCGCTTTTTTGCCCACGCTAAAAAAAACAAAATAATTTGTGCTTCGTGGATAGGTTAGTGCAAATTGAAAATAACAAGAAAACAAAAGCTAAATAAAAGACAAACAGACAGATATGAAAGAACACCAGCTACCAACAGAGCGGTATAGTTAATTGCCGGTGCAGTGGGTATTCGAGCAGCACAGCTCGTATCAAAAGTAGTTGTAACTTGACAGGAAAGTGCTTCGAAATCGGCAACTAACCATACCGCCAAACGTCGGCAACCCTAAAAACAGACACCGCATAGACAAAGTAACATCAAAATGGATTATAAAACTTACGCTCCAAATACAGACCTAAGTGCATTTATCAAATGTTATTGGACATTAGAAGCTCCTAAAAACAAAAAGCCAGAAAAGCAAAGGATTGTGCCAGATGGTTGTATGGAAATGATATTTCATTATGGCGATTTATATAAGCAATATTTTGACGAAAGTAGATATATTATCCAACCCAAAAGCTTTGTCTTTGGACAAATAACTCACCATTTAGATATTGAACCGACTGGAGAAACCGGGATTTTTGCAGTTCGTTTTAACCCTAATGGTTTTGCTCCTTTTGTTACAATACCTAATAACGATATGGAAAACAGAGCAGTTCCATTGCAAGACTTGTTTGGCAACGATGGGCTTCATCTTGAAAAAGAAATATTAAATACTTTAACTAATGAAGACAGAGTAAAAATAGTAGAATCATTTTTATTGAAAATATTAATTACACCTAAGTTTATTGACAGCATAACAAAATCAAGTGTAGAGATTATTCTTCAATTAAATGGACAAATAACTACTGACGAATTATCTAACCAATTAGACATTCATCGAAGACAACTTGAACGAAAATTTTCATCTATAATTGGACTAAGCCCCAAACAACTTTCAAAAATAATAAGAATACAATCTACACTAAAAATGATGGTAAATAATCAATTTACAAGCCTTACTTCGGTTGCCTATGAAGGGAATTATTACGACCAAGCACATTTTATAAAAGATTTTAAAGAATTTACTGGAATGAGTCCAAAAATGTTTTATGCAAATAACCTTAAAATGTCTTTGTTGTTTATTGACAGCAAATAGGTTGTCGCATTTTTACAATTTTGATAATTAGCTTTGATGTTATTTTGCATTGCAATAATGCATAAACATAAATTCAAAAATGGAAAATTTAATTAACTGGTTTGAAATTCCAGCAACTGATTTCAGCAGAGCTGTAGAATTTTACAAAGGTATTCTTGAAGTAGAAATTCAAGAAACAGAAATGTTTGGTACAAAAATGGGCTTCTTCCCATCTGATGGTAAAAATGTAACGGGAGCAATTGTACAAGGAAACGATTACAAACCATCAATGGAAGGTGTAACATTATACCTAAATGGCGGTGAAAATCTACAAACGATTTTGAATAAAGTTGAAAACCACAAAGGTAAAATCATTGTTACGAAAACTCAAATTAGTCCAGAGATGGGATATTTTGCAATGTTTATAGACACCGAGGGAAATAAATTAGCATTACACTCTATAAAATAATCAATATGAAAAACGTATTCAAATATTTTATGGCACTTGCTATCGCAAGTATCATCATTTCTTGTAAGAATTCAAACAACACAAATACAACAGGGAATACTACAACTAATTTTAGTGAACTTGAAAAAGCAAATTGGTTAATAGGTGAATGGCAAAATAATTCTCCCGAAGGAAATGTAACTGAAGTTTGGGAAAAGAAAAGTGACTCTACCTATTTTGGTAAAAGTTATTTTGTAATAGGCAAAGACACGGTTTCATCAGAAACAATTAGCCTTGAGCAAAATGGCAAACAGTTATTTTATATTCCAACAGTTAAAGACCAAAATGCTGGACAACCTGTAAAGTTTACGCTAACATCTTCTACAAGTAATCAACTGATTTTTGAAAACCCTAAACACGATTTTCCTCAAAAAATCTCTTATACACAAATAACAAATGACTCTCTGCTAGCAGAAATCTCAGGGATGATGAATGGAAAACAGAATTCTCAAAAATTTCCAATGAAACGAGTAAAATAAATCAAATAATTATGGAAAATTTTAATTGGACAGAATTTACGAAACGGATAATTATAAAATCAGAATTAGCATTGGTTTATAACGCTTGGACAAGAACCGAAGAGCTTGAAAAATGGTTTTTATCTAAAGCTGTTTTCACTTATCCTGACAATACCAAGATACCTTCATTGACAAATGTTGTAAGTGGAAGTAAATATGAATGGAATTGGTTTACTCAAAACTATTTTGAACAAGGAAAGGTTTTAGAAGCAAACGGGTCTGACTTTTTAGAATTTACTTTCGCAGGCAATTGTAAAGTTCAAGTAAAATTGAAAAAAGAAAATGGCTACATACTTGTAGAACTGACACAAAATGAAATCCCCCTTGACGATAATTCAAAAGAAAACATCAGATTAGGCTGTGCATTCGGGTGGACTTTTTATTTAATCAATCTTAAATCCATACTCGAAGGCGGTATTGACCTAAGAAATAAAGACACTGAACTTGTTGGTGTAGTGAACAATTAATGGACAGAAGGGCAGCCGATAACACGGGTTTGGCAAAAGTGGCGGTTAAGTGCTTCGTATGACAGTTTTTCGCAAATTTGAACATTCGTGCTTCGTATGAACATTTGTGGTGAAAATCGCCACCTTCGCCAAGCCCGAAACCGTTGGATGCAATTTTGACGACAAAGTTTGTGGGTTATGAAATTTTGATTTGAGATTTATTTTAATGTTTTACGAATAATTATTTAGATACTATGAGAATTATTTTATCAATAACGACCATGCTTTTAACGTTAACAGCATTCAGTCAAGGATATACCAAGAGTGATATTGTTGGTCAATGGAAAGTTACGAAAAGCGATATGTATATAGATAACAATTTGGCTAGAACTATTTATTTGGTTGACTACTCAGGAAAAACGGATACAATTGTAGAAGGTTTAGATATGGGTCCCTTAAATGAGAACTTTACAAAAACAGTTAAATCATTTCTAGGATCTACTTTAATCTTTAATAAAAGCGATAGTAGTTCTTGGATCGTTAAAATAAAGGAATTAGGTTATTTAAATAAATATTGGGCTATAATAGATAATTCTAATGAAATAAAAATTTGTGATTGGATGAATAAGGACAAATTAACACCATTGTTTGTCAGTTTTAGAATTAAAAGTATTGAAGATAATAAATTTATTTTAAGTACTACTGACTCTTGGGCAGAACTGAAATTTACTGTCTCGAAGATTGAATAAAAAACAGCACATAACAGCTGCTAAATTCCATCTGGGCAAATTTGCAGATAAGCAAGTTTTTCCTACCTTCGTTTGGCGTTAACAGGGGATATAGTTGATGCTTCAAACCCCCAGCCGTAACTTAGCATCAATCGTTGGCAGCAAGTGTTATAGAGACTCAGGACACATAGATAATCACTTAAAAAAGGATTATAAATGGGATACTATATTGACTTAGAAAAAATTTCAATTGATGACTATCGAATAAAATTAGAATCAGAATATTTACCACCGAGTAGGATGATTCTTAAGGACAAATTGGATGAGCAATTTGGATATTTTAAGAGTACTGGAATTAAAAATGTTAAAGGATTGATTCAGTTACTCAAAAAAAAGGACAAGTTCGCTGAACTATCAAAGATTGATTGTTTATCGGCTGATTATTTGACCATTTTGCTTAGAGAATTAAATAGTACTCTTCCAAAACCTAATAAGATTGCTGATTTTATTGAAATAGCAAAGGAAACGATTAGCAATTTGGAGAAAATCGGTATTTCAAATACAGAACAATTATACGATAAGGTCATTAAAAAGTCAGAGAGACAGAAACTTGCTGATTCAACAAGGATAAATTATCAAGACATTTTAGCATTAACCAAATTAGCTGATTTGTCAAGAATTAAATGGGTTGGAGTGACTTATGCACAAATGCTTTACGATTTAGGAGTTGATACGGTTGAGAAAGTATCAGAAGCTGACCCTATTGATTTACATACTAGGATTAATCAAATGATAACGGAAAAAAATATTTTCAAAGGAGTAATAGGATTAAATGACGTGAAAATATTAATAGAATCAGCGAGTGATTTACCTGGCGAAATTGAATATTGAGATATGAATGAACACCGGTTGCCAACAAAGCGGTATAGTTAATTGCCGGTGCAGTAGGTATTCGTGTAAATGGCTGCTTTTTTTGACAGGTTGCAAATACTTGACCTGGCATGTTAAACCATTGGCTATTCTTTATGAAGGTATTTTTTGGTGGTGGTTACCCCGGCGTAAAAAAAGCTCAATGCTGCCAGGAAGCTTTTTTGAACATCCTCAGCTTTTACATTTTGTCCTTCGTATTCCTGATCCATAGTGGCACATGCATCTCCGATCAGGGTAATATTAAAACCAAAGTCTTTTGCAGCCCGGGTAGTTGCATCGATACACATGTGGGTCATCATGCCACAAATTACCAGGTCGGTAATGTTTTTCTCTTTGAGAATATCAAGCAGACCGGTATCTCTGAAACTGTTCGGAAAATACTTAACAACGACCTTCTCATGTTCTTGTGGCTTCACACACGCATGTATTTCTGCGCCTTTTGTGTCGGGGATGAAGAAGGTGGCGCCGGGTTGCATGGCAATATGCCTGATATGAATGATGGTTTCCCCTTCTGCCCTGAATTGTTCCAGTATCCTATGGGCGTTTTCGCCTGCTTCATTTGACCCGGAAAGGGTCATCTTGCCGTTTTCAAAATAGTCATTTTGAATGTCAACGAGAATTAATGCTTTCTTCATTTTTCTTTTATTATTAAACCTTATGATTATTGGACTGTGGAATGAATCTGTAAAAGTAGGCTTGCAAAGTTAAGTACTTTACTGTATTGATCTGATAGTTTTTAGCAGGGTATTTTAACTGATTTTATCTGTTGAATGAACTGTAAGCTATTGGTATCATGAGGTGTATTGGTGTGTTGCTATTCGTTTTGTTATACTACGAACGTATAATAGTTCTCAGGTGATTGGTTATTTAGCAAGATTTGCTGAATTTGCCTGATTCCCGTTAGTTTTATGGTTAAAAAAACAGGCAACTCAATCAGAAGATGAGTTGCCTGTATGATTATCTGGCTTTTGCTTTGCAAAACTAACTGCTATTGCACTACCAGTTTTTCGGTGTTCAATGCGCCTGAGCCGGAGGTTGAACGTATAATGTAGAGTCCTGGGTTTAGTGATTGAAGGTCAATTGTTGTCACGCTTTGACCTTTTTCTGTACGCTGAGAAAGAACAATTTTACCCTGAATAGATACAATCTCGATGAGACAGGCATTCCCGTTGGTGTTAACGGTGCATTCTTCTTTGGCTGGGTTAGGGTACAAAGTAAACGGTACAGCCGATCCGGGATTGTTGATGCCGGTGGTGAGGTCATGTTTGAGCAATGTGCCATCATCCCCTGCGGCGTATGCAACAGCATTGTTCACAAACTGCATTTCCCAGAGCATCGAGGCACCCGAATAATCTGTTTCCCATGTAGAGCCGCCGGTGGTGGTTTTGTAGATGGAACCATTTTCTCCACAGGCATACCCTTCACGGGCGTTGAGAAAGAAGACAGAATTCATGTAGTCGGGAATGGTTTCGTTGAGAACTTCTGATTGAAATGCCCACATCAGATCGCCAAATGGATCGGATACGAGTTCAAAATTCGTTAACCTGACAAATTGGTTTTTGTCGGAAGGTACCCAATGGCTGAATTGATTCATGAAAAGATAGGCAGTATCGGGGTTCGGGAAATGAACGCTTACCCAGGCATTCGAGTTGGGAAACGAAAACGAATCGAAGCTGTACCAGGTTCCTTCGTCACTGCGTACAGCAGCAGCAGAGTAAGTCATAAATCCGCCAACATTCCCCATCGCAATGGAGGTTTGGCCAAAGTCAGCCGAAGATTCATAAACTGTAGTTGCACCATTCACCATCTGGTTCCAGGTCTCCCCACCGTCGGTGGTTTGATAGACACCTGATATGCCGGTGCAGGTGCCATTCAGGTTGTCGGTAAAACTGAAGCTTTTGGGTGACGTAATGCCAGGTGAAGTCCACGTCTGTCCACCGTCATTGCTACGGTAGAGGTTGTCACCACCCAGGAAAAGAAGCTGGGGGGTTACCATGCAAACGCTTCGGAAGTCTTCTGTGTAACCCGTTATCTGAGTCCACGAGAGACCACCATCGTTAGTAATGATAACGACTCCGGAGGCTCCTGCGGCAATCCCGTTATTAGCATCGCAGAATGAGAGTGCATAGAGAGGGTCTGTTGTTGGTGTTGTCATTCCAACCCATTGACAGGAGCCAACGAGAGATAAGATTGAGAAGCAAATTGTAAAAATCAGGTTCTTCATGATGTTGAAATATTTAATTAGAATAGGTATGTTATTTTTCCTTTAGCCTGTTTCCCGTTTGATTCGACTATCAGAAACGAAAACGATGTGCCAAAGGAAATACATGATGCCTGATCATCCAAATAATCAGGTAGGACAATTGGTAGGATATGAAGGCCGGATATTGAAATTAATTCAATACAAATAATTGAGAATTAATCTGCTGTGAAAATAATGCGATAAACTGCCATATACGCACCGGCAATGTCCTTCAGGTTTGCTGAACCGGAGGATGTGAAGTTCACAGATTGCTTAAAAAGGCATAAATATCACCTTCGGGGGGCAGGTTTAGCTTTTTTCTGAGTCTTTGGCGGTTTTTGTTAACAGAGGACAGTGAGATGTTCATAATTTGAGCGATCTCTTTGGAAGAAAGGTTGATATATAAATAGGCGCAGAGTTTCTGCTCATTGGGGGTCAGGTCAGGAACGACATCATTAAGCTTGTCGAAAAATCGGGGATGAGTTTCTTCGAATGAGAAGCGGAATTTTTTCCAATTCAGGTCGTAATCTAAATTACTGTTGATGGTGCTGAGGAGTTCATTAAGGGCATCTGGAGCCCCGTCTTTAAAGTGTCGTCGCAGGTTCATAAGTGCTTTCCGGATTCGACCCAGCGTTTCATTTTTATTGATGAAATTGGCCGAGAGAGATGTGAGCTCCTTGTTTTTTAATTCAATACGTGCATTTAGGTTTTCACTCTCAAGTTTTCTGATTTCTTTTTCAGTTTCGAGCTTCTGAAGGAGCATTGTTTTTTCGGTGGCCTCTTGTCGTTTTTCAGCCTCCATACGTCGGTAATCATTTTCAATGGCAGCCAGTTCGAGTTCTTTGAGCCGGTAGTCCTGGTCGTAGAGGCGTTTTGTTTTCCGCATCGAAAGAATCTTCACCCTTAAAAGGATGAAGAGGAGTATCAGTACAGCAGTGGTGGCAATTACTATAAAGGTAAGGAACCGGAAAGAGTCGCGTTGTTCGATTTCTTTGGCTTGCTGAAGGGATATCTGTTGACGGAGTATCTCGTTATCCTGTTCTTTTTGTTTTACTTCATACCGGGTCTGCATCTCTGAAAGCTGTTCGCTGACGGTTTGACTGTAGATACTATCTTTAAGGGAAATTGTAAGAAGCAGTTGTTTGAAGGCCTCGGCTTCACGTCCCTGTTGATGGTAAATGTCAGCCATTTGTTTGTGGGCTAGAGCCTCAACTACTTTATAGTTGCCTTCTGAGGCCATTGCGAGCGCCTTTTTTGCGATTGGTTCGGCTTCGTTGAATCTTCTCATATTAATCAGGATATCGGCCATTAGGCTGAACGAGTTGGCAGTTCCTTCACGGTTGCCTGTCGCAAGTTTTAACTCCAGCGATTTTTTTTGGTTTTCCAGTGCTTTTTCATAATCATGCTTATCGCAGTATATCATGGCCATGTTATGGTATATGTTTGCCATGCCACTTTTATTGCCCTGTTTAGTTTGTATTTCAAGTGCCTTTGTGTACCATTCAAGTGCCTTTTCTTTCTGATTACGCACGTCACACACTACCCCGAGGTTGTTGTATATTGACCCGAGGCTTATCGTAACATTATTCTTCAGTGAAATAGAGAGCGCTTTCTCAAGATAATCATTGGCTTCTGTATATTTCTTCTGACGTGAAAAGAGGCAGCCAATATTGAGGTTGGAATTCGCTATTCCTTGATAATTATTGCTTTTTCTATATATTTCAAATGCTTTTTGATAGCAGGTCAGGGCTTGATCAGTATGCCCGGAGTTTTCGTTTGCAATACCAAGTGTTGTAAAAAGTCTGGCCAGATTTGGCGATTCGGGTGCCCAATGATGAAGCAGCATGGCTTCGTTTAATGTTTGGATTGAACTATCGTAACTCCCCAGATTATTATATGCAAGTCCTTGTTGTATAAGGCAGAGTGCGGCTAATGCATCATCTTTGCAAGAATGGGCTATAGTGTATGCCTGAACGGTATAGTGCAGAGCCCTGCGGTCATCGGAGTTGATATAGCAGGTTGAAAGTTTCAGAAGTGTTTTTGCTTTTTCTGTTCCTCTGATGTCAGATAGCTGTTTAATCAGAGAATCAGCGTTTGAATGTACAGTTGCATAGATTTTTGGAACCCCTGCCGTTACAAACAAGAACATCAGGAGTAGTGACTTTTTTAGGAGCAACCGGCAGATGTTTAATTCAACGACATCCATAGTTAAGGTCGGGGTGCAGGGGCTAAATACAGTTAATCAGACATCGTAAAACATCATTGTATGAGATACTATTACAATTGAGATGTTACAGTATTCACGCAACTCTTTTATCAGCAGGATCAATATATACTTCCAATATCTTTGCCGACTGATCGGGGTATATACGCACCCATTCGTTGATGGCAGGAACCAACAGGGCTTCTCCTGGTTTGAGAATTTCATTCCCTCCTTCAAATTCAACGCGTACTGTTCCTTCGGTATTGAGAAGTACAACGAAGGAGTCAAGCGAACTGAAGTCTCTGGCAACCGGGAGGTTTAAGTCTAAAAGATTGGTGGTGAAATATGGGCATTCAACAAGCGGCTGGGCAACATTCTTCACCCGGGGGTAATCTGTACGGTAGCTTTTCTGCACAGTGAAATCGATGGCATCGAGGGCTTGTTCGATGTGCAACTCACGGGGCTGCCCTGATACATCTACCCGATCCCAGTCATAAATGCGGTAGGTGTTGTCGGATGTCTGTTGTATTTCAGCCAGCAATACGCCTGGCCCGAGGGCATGTACTCTTCCTGAGGGAATGAAGAAGACGTCACCTTTATTAACCGTTTCGAAGTTTAGTACCTCTTTAAGCGTTTTGTTTTCCAGATGTTTCTTATAGATGTCTTTTCCTATCTGCTGGCTGAATCCACTGATAAGTTGTGCTTCCGGGCCTGCATCCATGACATACCACATCTCGGTTTTGCCACTACCAATGCCCCTTATCCCCGCCAGTTCATCATCGGGATGAACCTGTATGGAAAGCCAGTCATCGGCATCGAGTATTTTTATAAGCAGTGGAAATTCGTTGCCGAAACGTTCGTAATTAGCTTCGCCGACCAATTCGCCCATGTAAACCTCGATCAATTCATTCAGTTCATTACCTGCGAGGAATCCATTTTCAACAATACCGGGATCGGTTTTATAGCCTGACACAACCCAGGCTTCACCACAATTTGGAAGTGGCGAAAAGTCCATACCCAGTACAGAATGAATGCGTTGGCCACCCCATATTTTGTCTTTAAAAATGGGTGAGAATTTTAGCGGATAGAGATCGTACATTATTTCTACTTTTGAAGTCGTAAAGTGCAAATGTAATAAAACCCATTCATGTTAATCTCCGACTTATATCAAAGTTCTGTCTGGTTGAATCAGGTTACCGAATTCAGGCATCAACTTCATGCAAGGCCATGTCTTTCGGGCGAAGAGGCGGAAACAGTCGCGCTAATCTCTGATTTTCTGATGCCTACGGCGCCTGACAGGGTTGTCCCATTGGTTAGCGGGACGGGTATAGCCTTTGTGTACAAGGGGAGTCGACCTGGTATAAGATTGTTATTACGGGCTGATACAGATGCTCTCCCCATTCAGGAGGTCAATGTGTTTGAATACAAGTCAAGGGTTCATGCAGTGAGTCATAAATGCGGACATGACGGGCATACTGCCATGCTGGCCGGATTGGTGCCATTTCTTAAAAAGGGGGATTTCCCGGGTGAAGTAGTGCTGTTGTTTCAGCCAGCAGAAGAGGTGGGACTGGGAGCCTCTGCTGTCATCGCTGATCCCGCTTTTCAATCTATAACCCCCGATTTTGTTGCAGGCTTGCATAACCTGCCCGGCTATCCGACAGGCAACATCCTGCTGCGTGAAGGGGCTTTTACTGCCGCTTCTGAAGGAATCACGATACATCTCGACGGAAAAACAGCACACGCCGCTTATCCTGAAACCGGATTATCGCCAGCGCTCGCGTTGGCACAGCTCCTTACAGGTTTTGAGGGGATGAAGAATCCTGTTCCCGATACCAGCGAGTTTCACCTTGTTACTGTTATATATGCACGGCTTGGAACTCCGGCTTTTGGTACTGCTCCGGGCGATGCCATCATTGCGGCCACGCTTCGTACATTCAGCAATCAGGGAATAGACTCATTGAAAAGCAGATTGCTTTCGCTTGCCAATGAAGTGGCAGGAAGGCATGGGCTGGTAGCCGGGGTGTCTTTCAACGATCCTTTCAGGGCTACTTTGAGCGACCCTGCAATGGTGATGGCTGCCAGCGAGGCGGCGAAAGCTTCTGGTTGTAAGGTTGTCATGATGCAGGAGCCATTTCGCTGGTCAGAGGATTTCGGGCAGTTTACCGAACGCTGGCCTGGTGTATTTGCCGGTCTTGGTGCCGGTATGAACCATGCGGCACTCCATACCCCCGATTACGACTTTCCCGATGAGCTGATTCCCATTGGGATGACCTTCTGGGAAAATTTGGTCAGTCAGATACTTAAATAGTCATGGCAGTTCCATATGGAAGAGATGAGATTGCAGGACACAGCATTGTGAAAGCGGAAGTTTTTCCTGTGAAATATACGGATTTCTGTAATTTGGATCTTGGTTCATGAACAAAAGAGCCACCTGATTTCAACCAGGTGTAATATATATCCTGAGCGTTTCTTTCACTATTCCTGTCTTTGCTTTACGGGTAAAGAGGCAGGAGAAGGGTATCATTTTTGAGAATTGCGCATTGTTTATAAAGCTGGCATTAGGGGATGGGCTCCGGACGATGAATTATGAAAACGCTGAATTGTTGGTTAGTTAAGATTAATTTTAAGTCGGGTGTGATAAATTTTTGTTACTTTGTGCCCCTTTTAACCGGAAATCAAAGGTCTGAAGTATTCAGTATTGTACTTTGTTCCATTACTGTAAAGGGATAGAAATTACGTTAAACATATGATAAGGAAAATTATTTCTACACTTACACTGATTATGGTCGCAGTGATGGTCTCTGCTCAGACAGGGAACCTTCGCGGCACGATCACCGATCAGTCGTCAGGGCGTCCCGTTTCACAGGTTACTGTGATTGCAGGATTAGTCCAGACAACCACCGATGGTGGGGGCAACTATGAAGTCAAGGGGCTTACTCCCGGTAAGCTCTATGTAACGGCTACCGGCCAGGGAATAGAGACCCGGTCAGAAGAGATCGACATCAAAGACGGCGACAATACATGGTCACCTGTGGTTACGATTACCAACTCTTCGGCAGGTGATGTTCAGGGAATTACCGAGGTATCAGTATCTCAGCTTGATCTCGAAGATGAAGGACGCGGTCAGTCGGTTGGAGGTCTTCTTCAGTCAACTGGTGATGTGTTCACGTCAACAGCAGGCTACGTCCTGAGCGCCGCTTATTTCAAAACCCGTGGATTTGATTCCGAGAACTTTGCTGTTTACATGAACGGCGTGAAGGTCAATGATGCTGAAACAGGCTGGCCTGCCTGGAGTGAATGGGGTGGTCTTAATGATGTGACCCGTAATAAGGAAGTATCAATCGGACTCAATCCTTCGTCTTTCTCCTTTGGTTATCCGGGAGGAGCAACCAACATCATCACCCGGGCTTCAGAACAGCGTCAGCAAACCAAGTTCACCTACTCACTTGGTAACCGTTCTTATACACATCGGTGGATGTTTACCCATTCGACCGGTTTGATGCAGAATGGCTGGGCTTTCAGTGTCAGCGCTTCAAAACGTTATGGAACCGAAGGAGCCATTGATGGCTTGTTCTACGATTCATACAGCTACTTCGCCGCTGCTGAGAAAAAAATTAATGAGAAGCATTCTCTTGCATTCAGTGTTATGGGCACTCCTACCAAGCGCGCCCAACGTTCAGGTTCTACTCAGGAAGTCTATGACCTGCTTGGCGATAACCTCTACAATGCTAACTGGGGCTACCAGAATGGCGAGAAGCGTGCTTCCCGTATCAAGCACTTCCACGAGCCTATCTTTACCCTGAACCACTATTGGCAGATTAAAGAAAATACACGGCTGACCACCAGTGCTTTTTTCCAAACCGGCTACAACGGATCTAAGGCTCTTAACTGGTATAATGCCGCTGATCCCCGCCCCGATTATTATCGCAATCTTCCCAGCTATTATTACCTGCAGGGTAATAAGGCTGGTGGTGATGCCGCAACAGAGTATTGGAAAACAAATCCTGAAGCTGGTCTGATAGACTGGAATTCATTGTACCAGGCCAACTACGGACAGAATGCTCTGGGTAAGCAGGCAGCCTACATTATGGAGGACCGCCGTATAGACCAGACCAGTATGGGCTTGAGCTTTCTTCTGAATACTCAGATTACCGAGAATTTGAAAATCAACGGAGGGCTTGAAGCCCGCAAATACAAAGGCCACCATTATAAGCTGATAGATGACTTGCTTGGTGGTACTTACTGGATCGATGTTGACCAGTTTGCTGAACGGGATCTTGCCGGTGATACCGTTGCTGCCCAGAATGATCTTCAGAATCCCAACCGCAGGGTAGGAGAGGGTGATACCTATGGCTACAACTACAATCTCTATCAGGATGAACTCAACCTTTGGGCCAATGCTGAATTCACATATAACAAGGTTGACTTCTATGTCGGAGCTACGGGTAACTACATCCGCATGTGGCGTGATGGATTATATCAGAATGGCCGTTTCCCAGACAATTCACTGGGTGAATCTGAAAAGAAAGATTTTATCTCACCAGGTGCTAAAGCTGGTTTTACCTATAAGATCAATGGACGAAATTTCATCCAGGGTAATGCCATGTGGATGGAAAGAGCTCCATCACTTCGTGATGCGTTTATTTCACAACGTATCCGCAATGATTACGTCGATGGACTGACTAAGGAAAAAGTATTGGGCGGCGATATCAGTTACATCATCCGCAGCCCTTATATCAAAGCCCGCCTGACCGCTTTTCAGACCATGTTCTATGATCAGGCAGAATTACGCAGTTTCTACCATGATGATCTGAATACATTCGTTCACCTGGTAATGACAGGTATCGATAAAATTCATCAGGGGTTTGAATTTGGAACTGAAGTAAAACTTACAACAGCCATTTCGATGACTGCAGTTGCGTCGGTTGGAAACTACCGCATTACCTCGCGGCCCCAGGGAACCATTACAGCAGAGAATGGAACTCTTGAAGAAACTACTCAAACCATTTACCTGAAGAATTTCTACGTCCCCGGTGTTCAGAACGCCGGCAGCATCGGTTTTAATTATCGTCATCCGGCCTATTGGTTCTTTAATGCCAACGTAAACTATTTCGGTAAAAATTACCTCGACTACAATCCGCTTCGCAGAACTGCCTCTGCAATCGACGGCCTCTTTACTGCCGATGACGTTGAGAAGGTAGCTGCTATTACTGAACAAACCAAGCTCGATGATGCCATTACCCTTGATGCTTCTATCGGGAAGTCAATAAAAATGGGCCAATATTACCTGAACATCAACTTCAGTGTCTCAAACATTCTCGACAATAAGAACCTGGTGACCGGAGGTTATGAACAATACCGCTACGAATCGGACACCCAGTTGTATGAGAAATTCCCAGCCAAGTATTTCTATGGACTTGGCCGTACCTATTATCTCAATGTTGGTTTCAGATTTTAAAACAAAAAAAAATAAACTAAAAATATCATGAAAAAACAATTTAAGTTTTTCTACATCCTGGTTGCCATGGTTGCAACTACCTTTCTCGGCGGATGTGTTAAAGAGGATTTCGATACTCCTCCGACAGACGTTCCTTCCTATGATCCTTCTTCCGACTCAGTCGTTACCATTGCTCAGTTGAAGACCTTGTATACGGGTGTAATTGAGAATGATTCAATTACTGACAACTTAACCATCAAAGGTGTTGTGGTTTCTAGCGATGAAGAGGGAAACTTTTATCAGGTACTGGCCATTCAGGATGAAACCGGTGGCATTCAGATACTGCTCGAACCCCGAAGTCTCTATCTTCATTACCGTGTCGGACAGACCGTATATGTTAAATGCATGGGGTTACACCTGAGTGCATATGGTAGCCTTATTCAACTCGGTAACCGTAATATTGCAAAGCTGTCGGAAATTACTACTGCCGAAGTGTCGAAGTATCTTTTCCGTGACGGATTACCTACTGAGGTTGTGCCTGTAACCCATTCTTCGGCTAGTACCATCACTATTAATTCTGATGATAATACTTATGTGCGTTTGACCGGTGTGAAATTTAGAAATGCAGGTAGCAAAGTTGTGCCTTCCTCTGATGATTCTGATCAGGCAATTGTATTTAAGGATGGCACCGAAATTATCATGCGTACCAGCAGTTACACTAAGTTTGCCAAGAATATTCTTCCTAATGATACAGGTACCATCTATGGAGTTATAACACGTTATAATGATAAAGTACAACTTGTTTTAAACCATTGGGGCGATTTGCATCATTTCTCATTTGAGCAACCGCTATTTATAGAAACCTTCTCCGCTGGACTGGGTAGTTTTAAATCATACAGTGTCCTTGGGGCGCAGGCATGGACTACCGCTACTTATGACGATGGCTGTGCTCTTATGTCGGGATACGCTTCTTCTTCCCGTTTCCCCAATGAAGACTGGCTGATATCGCCTCAGATTAACCTCACAGGCCGAACCGATGCCATCATGAATGTTTATCAGGCTGTGAATTACGTTGATGGAAAATGGGAAAACATTCAGGTGATGATTTCATCTGATTACGATGGTACAAGTGATCCCTCCACTCAGGGAACCTGGACAGAACTCACCATCCCTAATCGTCCTATCGGGACAAGCTGGGATTTCGTCAGTTCCGGTGATATCAGTCTTGCTGCTTTTGCCAACCAGAAGGTTTACATCGGCTTCAAATACAGATCAACCAGCAGCGTTGCTGCCTCATGGGAGATTGGCTCTGTTTCTGTGAAATAGTGTATATATGATTTTAAAAAGGGCACCCTTCAAGGGTGCCCTTTTTTTGTGCCTGTTTGTTGGGTTATATTTGTTTGAGAATATAGATCGCACTTACCACATCCATTATGCCATCGAAACTTAACGTCAGTTTGCCACTGATCTCTTTCATCCGGCACATACTGGCGTTTACCTGAATGTACTTCAGTACTTTTCCGAAGTGTTCTGACTGGTAGTAAGAAGATTGAGGATCAGTAGGGAAGTAACCTGTCAGACGGTTATTTTTCAGCAAAATTCTTTCAAAACCTATAGAAGCCGCAAGCCACCTGAGTCTGACTGTATTTACAAGCTCAAGTGCCGGTTGGGGAAGTGCACCAAAACGGTCGGTAAGCCTTGCACTGAATTCAGTCAACTCCTCATCCCGGGTAATCCCGTCAAGCTCTTTATAGAGTGCTATCCTTTCGGGCATGTTGGCAACATAATCTACCGGGAGCATGATCTCGAGGTCTGATTCAAACACACAATCGCTATTTTTGGGTGTTGTGGTCTCTTCATAAAGCCCTGCAAATTCCTTTTCCTTTAACTCTGTCACGGCTTCATCGAGAATTTTCTGATACATCTCATACCCTATGTCGGCGATGAAGCCACTCTGTTCTCCTCCCAGCAGATTGCCTGCCCCGCGGATATCGAGGTCGCGCATGGCGATGTTAAAACCAGATCCAAGGTCCGAGAATTCCTCAAGCGACTTTAATCTTCTGCGTGCTTCATCTGTCAGGGCCGAAAGGGGAGGCGACAGAAGATAGCAGAATGCTTTTTTATTGCTTCTCCCAACTCGTCCGCGCAACTGATGCAGTTCACTGAGCCCGTAGTGATGGGCATCGTTGATGATGATGGTATTCACATTGGGGATATCCAATCCCGATTCGATGATGGTTGTAGCCACCAGAACATCTGAATCGCCTTCAATGAAATCGAGCATCACCTGTTCAAGCTTTTTTCCTTCCATCTGACCGTGCCCGATGGCTACCGTAGCATCCGGTACAAAGCGTTTGATCATGCCTGCCACGTCCATGATATTCTGAACGCGGTTATGGACTACGAAAACCTGGCCTCCCCGGCCTATCTCATACCTGATGGCGTCGCGGATAACGGCTTCCGAGAAATTCCTGATTTCTGTCTGAACCGGTTGTCTGTTGGGCGGTGCTGTATTGATAACCGAGAGGTCGCGAGCTCCCAACAGTGAGAACTGTAGTGTACGGGGGATGGGGGTTGCAGTCAGCGTGAGTGTATCTACGTTAACTCTCAGTTGCTTAAGCTTTTCTTTTGAGCTTACTCCAAACTTTTGCTCTTCGTCAACAATTAACAAACCGAGGTCGTTAAATACAACATCTTTACTGAGCAGACGGTGTGTTCCGATGATGATGTCGGTTTTCCCTTCTGAAAGTTCTTTCAGGGCGCCTTTAAGCTGCTGTGAGGAACGAAAACGGTTAATGTAGTCAACCCGACAGGGGAAGTCGTGCAGACGGTCTCTAAACGTCTTATAATGCTGGAGGGCGAGAATGGTGGTAGGCACCAGTATGGCTACCTGTTTATTGTCGGCAACAGCCTTAAAAGCGGCACGTAAAGCTACTTCAGTTTTTCCAAACCCTACATCGCCGCATATCAGTCTGTCCATCGGCATTAACTGTTCCATGTCAGCCTTGACGTCCTGAGTGGCCTTTAGTTGATCAGGTGTATCTTCATAAAGAAACGAGGCTTCCAGTTCATGCTGCATGTAAGTGTCAGGACTGTATGCAAAACCGTTACTTGCCTTCCGGGCAGCATACAGTTGGATTAATTCACGGGCAATATCTTTGACTTTCTGTTTGGTGCGGCTTTTTTGTGTCGCCCATGCTGTACCGCCCAGTTTGTGGAGCGAGGGGGCGGTGCCGTCTTTTCCCGTGAACCGGGCAATACGGTGCAAGGAGTGGATGCTGACATAAAGTACATCATCGTTCTGATAGATCAGACGGATAACTTCCTGCTGTCTTCCGTTGTTTTCGATGATCTCCATGCCATCGAAACGACCGATGCCATGATCGATATGGGTTACATAGTCGCCCGGCTTAAGGTTGTAGAGTTCTTTCAGGGTGATGGCTTCTCTCCCGGCAAAACCTTCCCGGATCCGGTACCTGTGATAGCGTTCAAATATTTGATGGTCGGTGTAGCAGGCCAGTTGAATATCCTCATCAACAAATCCTTCATGCAGACCAATGTTCAGCGATTTGTATGCAATTCGTTGCAGGGCAGGAGTATCTCGCTCCAGATCTTTGAAGATGGTTTCGAGCCGGGTTAGTTGACGCTGGTTCTCGGCACAGAGAATGTTGATATAGCTTTTTTCTGTATGATGCCGCAGGTCTGTCAGTAGTAGGTCGAAGTTGCGATTGAAGGTAGGCTGAATCTTAATGTTAAAGCCGATGACTTCGCTTTCGAAGGCCGGTTTTGTACCGTATTGTATAAGCTTACGTTCGGTGAGCTGTCTTAACAAGAGTTTTCCGGAAGTGAGTAATTCGCCGGGAGCCAGATGTTTTATATCACGGTTAAGGTCTTCATAAACTTTACGTGCTTTATCCATTTCGAGATCCAGACGCTCGGAGATATAGGTAATATCATCAAGCCAGAAAACTGAAGTTTCGGGGAGGTATTCGATCAGGGTTTCGCGGGCTTCCTGCGAAAACCGGTCCTGAATATCGGGCATGATGGCAATACGGGTCAGTCGTTGCAGCGAAAGTTGCGTTACTGGATTAAAGGTGCGTATGGATTCTGCTTCATCGCCCGAGAACTCAATTCTGTAGGGGTATTCATCACTGAAGCTGAAGAGATCGACGATCCCTCCTCTGATGGCAAACTGACCCGGCTCAACGACAAAATCTACGCGATCAAATCCATATTCAATCAAAACATCGGTCAGAAAATCGAGACTTACCTCTTCTCCTTCCCGCAGTTGAAAAGTATTTTTCTTGAGAACTTTTTTAGTCACTACCTTTTCACTGAGTGCTTCGGGGTAGGTTACGATCACGAGATTTCGTCCAACATTGTTCACCTTGTTAAGCACTTCTGTCCGGGACAGGACATTGGCGTTGTCCGTGTGTTCAATTTCGTACGGGCGACGGTAAGCAGTCGGGAAAAAGAGTATTCTCCGCTTGTCGAAAGGCAGTTCACGTTCATCGAAAAGTTGTTCCATATCGTTGAAAGTATAGGCTGCTTTCTCTTTGTCGTCGATGATCAGTACGTGTATGCCTTGTGTGATCGAGTGAATTGCTGCTGCTACCATAGGAAGGGCCGATCCTTTTAGTCCGGTTACATGCAGCCTCGATGCAGTTCCGGCCTGCAACCCGGCAACGATATCCTTCACACGACTGTTGTTGCGGTATATGTCGATGAGTTCCTTTGAGTTCAAACCGTGAAATTTTAGGCAAAGGTAAGGGTTTGTTTTTGGTTTGAATGCGCGGTAAGGTCCCTGTTGAGACAGGTTTTTTGAATTATCAGGTGCCAGAGAAGATGGTCAGTGTGTTGTGTTTTATTGTTAAGTTGTTGATTTAATTGTGTTTGGTTGGTGTGTGGCTATGCGTAACCGATTGCTCCCTGAGTTTTTTACAGGCTTTGGTCTTTAGCAATCAAAAGCAATTTGTAAGCCGGATTTCATTTGCCGGAAGCCAATAACCAATAGCAATAAAAAAACCCCTTCGCGCCTCCCGGGGCAAAGGGGTACCTTTACACACAAATATATCTGATATGAAAAAACTATTCGTACTTAATAGCGTCTACAGGGTTGGAGTTCGTGGCTTTCAAGATGTGGAATGAAGTGGTTACCAGTGCTACGGCCAGTGATACCAGCGCAGCTTCTACATATATTAACCATCCAACCGTTGTATGGAACGCGAAGTTTGACAGCCATATCCCTGTCAAATACCATGCCACAGGAGCCGCCAAAACGAAGGCTATTGCGACAAGAATTACAAATTCCTTGTTTAACAGGAAAAACAAACTTGTGACAGGTGCCCCAAGTACTTTCCTGATTCCAATCTCTTTTGTCCGGCGGCGGATGATAAAGGAAGCCAGCCCCAGCAGCCCAAGCAATGCAATGAAAATTGATAGGGCAGAAGCCACAGTGAAAATGGTTCCCAGTTTTATCTCGGCTGTATACATTTTATCCATGGTCTGGTCAAGGTACTGATAATCCAGTGGAACAACGGCGCCGGTTTTCTGGTAAGTGTTGCGAATGAAATCTATTACCTCCTGCTTATTACCACCATTGGTTCTTATCGAGAGATAATACGACGGACGCTCATTCAGGAATAAAACAATTGGTTCCACGGGGTTGTGGAGCGATTGGTAATTGAAATCTTTAATTACCCCAATCACCTTGGTATTTCGTTGTACCGAGCCGTCAATATCTACCCCGAAGTCAATCTTCCTGCCAAGGGCATTTTCGCCCCAGCCTAATTTGTTGGCTGCGGTTTCGTTGATGATGACCCCTTCCTTCAGATCGGTCGACATCGTCCGTGAGAAGTTTCTTCCGGCAATGAGCCTGAATTTCATCAGGTCAAGGTACGATGTATCGATCATCATAAAATTCAGGGTCTGTTCTGTCATGGTTCCATCAGGTTTCTCAACTCTCATTACAACGATGGAGCCCTGATTACCCGGTGTTCCGCTGGAGGTGGCAACCTGTTGAATGTTTGAATTCTCCAACAGGGCATTGCGCAACACATCAACTTTGTGCCGCATGGCTGTGTCGGTTATTGGTGCCACAATCACATTGTCCTTTTCAAATCCAAGATCGGTCTTTTGCAGGAAGCTAAGCTGGCTGCCGACAGTCAGGGTGGCAATGATCATGATGATCGAAACCAGAAACTGCAACACTACCAGAATCCTTCTCATGGTTCCTTTCCCTTTTACAACCGCCCCTTTAAGTACCATGGCGGGTTCAAACGAAGAAAGGTAGAATGCCGGATAGGAACCGGAGGCTACCCCTATGATCAGCGTGATGGCCAGTCCTCCGAAGATAATCAATGGCTGTAACAGCTTTTCATAACCCATTTGCTTCCCTGCAAGTTCATTGAAGAAGGGTAGTAGCAGAATGACGAAGGCAATCGAAATAAGAAATGAAATAAACGAAAGTAGTAACGATTCGCTGATAAATTGCCCGATTAACTGCTGGCGATGTGCCCCGGCTACCTTGCGGATGCCTATTTCACGTGATCGTTCTGCTCCTCTTGCCGTAGCCATGTTCATGTAATTGATGCCGGCCAGTATAAGAATAAAAATGCCTACAGCACCAAAAATGTATACATAGGCCATGTTGCCTACAGGTTGATCGGCGCCCAGGTTAGATGTGTGATGAATCTTGTCAAGGCGGGTTGTCAGGAGTGTATAGCTTGCATTAATCTTTTCACCGACAGGAGCCATGTACTTATCATAGAAAGGCTGGAATTTGGTGTGTAATACCCCGGCGTCGGTGTTGGGCTTCATCAGTACATAGGCATATAAACCGATGTTCCAGAAGGCTTCCGGTTTAAGATTGTTAAATCTTTCGGCTCCAATAATCTGGACGATAGAGGAGGCAGAAAGCAGGCAGTCGTATTTCAGGTGACTGTTTTCGGGAAGGTCTTTAATAACGGCTGTTACCTTGAAACTTCTTCCCCTTGAACTTTCAAGCATCTTGCCCATAGGGTTTTCATCACCAAAATATTTTTTGGCAAATGATTCGGTGATGACGCAGGTGAAAGGCTCAGTGAGTGCCCTTTCAGGGGTTCCTGAAATAAAATGATGAGTGAAGATGTCGAATACGGTACTGTCGGTATAACAAATGTGTTCTTCGGCAAATTCGTTTTCACCATAACGCATCCTGATGTCTTGCTCAGGGGCGAATCTGACAATATTTTCTATTTCAGGAAACTCTATCTTTAAGGCGGGAGCCATTGGGATCGGCACAACGGCGAATAAATCCTGTTTTCCGGCAATATCGAAATGGGATTCCAGCCGGTAAATCCGCTTGTATTTCTCGTTGTGTTTGTCGTAAGTCAACTCATCCTGAACAAATAACAAGAGAAATATGGCTGTCAGGATGCCGATTGACAGGCCGGCAATGTTGATAATGGCGTAGAACTTGTTGCGAGTCAGGTTCCTCCATGTGGTCTTCAGGTAGCTTTTGAACATAATTGAAAGTTGTCTTGTGTAATTGTTTAGAGGGCAAACTTTCGGTTGATGTTCTCGTTGATGATCTGGCCATCAAATAATCTGATAATGCGCTGCGAATATTCCGCGTCACGCTGGGAGTGCGTCACCATTATGATGGTAGTGCCCCCCTGATTCAGGGAGTTGAGCAATTCCATAACCTCTTCTCCATGGGCTGAATCGAGGTTTCCGGTTGGTTCGTCTGCTAAAATCAGCTTCGGGTTGGCTACTACTGCTCTGGCAACAGCTACACGTTGCTGCTGCCCTCCAGACAATTGAAGCGGAAAATGTTTCTTGCGGTGGGCAATGTTCATCTTTTCCAGTACCGTTTCTACCCGTTCCTTGCGGTCACGGGCACTCATGCCCAGATAAATCAGCGGAAGTTCCACGTTTTCAAATACATTCAGTTCATCGATCAGGTTGAAGTTCTGAAATACAAATCCTATGTTCTCTTTTCGTGTTGAAGCTCTGCGACGTTCGCTGAAGCCGCTCACGTCAGTTCCCAGAAAGAAATATTGCCCGTTGGAAGGGTTGTCGAGCAAGCCAAGAATGTTTAAAAGGGTTGATTTGCCGCAACCTGACGGACCCATTATGGCAACGAATTCTCCTTGCGAGATTTCCATCGAAACTTCGTTCAGTGCAGTGGTTTCTACTTCGTCGGTTCGAAAGGTTTTGGTGAGCGAGACAGTTTTAATCATGGTGGCTGGAATTGGAAGTTTACAAAAGAAATGACGCTTTCATGGCAACAAAGTTACATCGTGATCACATGAGGCAGGGGTAGATTAACTATATTTTGATGCTTTTTAACCTTTTACCAACATTTCACTATCGTGCTAAATGATGTAGCTTTGCAGCCGGTAAAAATGTGAAATCTGCTATGTCGGGTGCTGTCAAAGTCTTTAAGTTTGGAGGAGCTTCGGTCAGAGATGCTGCGGCCGTGCGAAATTTAGCTTCAATCGTTCAACATTACAGTAACGATAACCTTGTGGTTGTGATCAGTGCCATGGGCAAGACAACTAACGCGCTGGAACTGGTCGCTGATGCCTGTTTTCGCCGGGATGATGCACTGAGTCAGCACCTCGATGCTGTTGTTGCCTACCATAGGGTAATTGTAGCTGATCTTTTCGGTGATGAAGATGATGCTGTCAGAGCTGAGGTCGATCTACTGTTCGATGAATTGGTGAAGTTGACTCAACAGTCTTGCGGTCAGCCGTTTGATATGATGTATGATCAGATAGTTCCCTTCGGGGAGTTAATCTCAACGACGATTATCAGCTGTTATCTGAATCAGGAAAATATTCCCAACCGTTGGCTCGATGCCCGCCAACTGGTTTTTACCGATGACAACTGGCGCAATGCCCATGTCATCTGGGACACAACCAGGGCAGCCATCAATCATGCTGTGACCCTTAGCAGCGGAGACACGGATAGGGGCTGCCTGTTTATAACACAGGGCTTCATTGGTCGTGAACCTTCAGGCTTCATGACCACGCTCGGGCGCGAAGGATCTGACTTTACGGCTGCTGTGCTGGCATGGTCGCTCGAAGCAACTGATGTCACTATCTGGAAAGATGTCCCCGGATTGCTTAACGCCGACCCCAAGCATTTTCCCGACACAGTAAAACTCGATCAGATTTCCTATGAAGAGGCTATTGAGCTATCGTATTACGGGGCAACAATCATCCATCCAAAGACAATAAAACCGCTACAGAACCGGAAGATCCCGCTTTATGTGCGCTCTTTTCTCAACCCCTCTGCACCCGGTAGCGTCATCGGTGATTTTATGGAATCACGTCCCGATGTGCCTTCATTTATCTTTAAATCCGATCAGGTGCTGATCAGTATTGCCCCGCGCGATTTTTCCTTCATCGCCGAGAACAATCTTCAGATCATTTTTGGGGTGTTCAGTACCGAGGGTGTCAGGATTAACCTCATGCAAAACTCAGCCATTAGTTTTTCTGTTTGCGTGGATGGTGATGCGCGGCGTATTCCGCGGGTGATTTCGCAACTGAATGCTTCCTTCAAGGTTCGTTACAACGAAGGTCTGCAGTTGATCACCATCCGCCGTTATACTCAGGGGGTGATCGATCATGTGGTTGCCGGAAGAACAATTCTGGTAGAACAACGCAGCAGGCTCACGGCGCAGTTAGTGGTGATGTAAGGCTCTCTGTAAATTATTGGATAAAAAAGCCGGTTGATTATCTGTCAGCACAAGGTGCTGCAGGATGGTCAACCGGTTTCTCATGTCAGGATGAGAAACTTCCGCGCTGATATTTGTCATTGCAGCAGCCCATAAATTCGCCGGGATTGGGTTACCGGAATCTGCATCGTCACAGAATATCAGGTACTATCCCTATGGAATAGATTTCCTGATCCGGGAAAATCAACCGATGAATACTTACTCTGGGGAGGCATAAAAACTACGCCGGCGGCTGAATCCTTACAACTTTTTCTTTGCCTCGTGAAGATCGGATGCCGGTTTTAAACACGGTTGCTTTTAGAATTCGAAACAACTAATAATGTTTTTGATTAACAGTGTAAAGGCGCACCATTCTTTTTGTTCGACCGTAGATCGACCGTAGATCGACCGTAGATCAACCGTGGGTCAAGCGTGTGGTCAGGGTCAATTCACGATTGATTTTCGCACGATTTCCGCTGTATGTTCTTTTAATTGTCATACCATGACAAAGCAAATATTGTACCATAGCAGGTTTTATATAACGCGATGGCATATTCTTACCGGAAAGCAAGGGGGTGGAAGTTGGCCTTAACCTCGATTTTGACCTTCATCGTTCCGGGTTACCCATCGAATCGGCCTGATATAACCCTAATTATTAGATGCTTCGATTACCTGTCCGTTTTTGGCGATTGATAATGAATGTTACTGCATAATAACAGCCACTATTCATCGAAAAGGAAATGGAATCAGATTGATACACATATTTTTTTACTTCCCCTCGTCACTGTTCATCCTTGCTGCATTTCTCTGAGGGAAAACTGAAAGAGAAATGTGAGCCTCATTTGATTTGTAATGAAAATCAGATTACATACTTAAAGGCTTGAGACGATAATATTTGATGAGATATTTTTATAATCAGGAATACTGAGTAAAAATGCTCTTTACATTGAGTAAAATTTTGATTAATGTTTGAGCATCCATATTTGATTAATCATTCCATTTTCGAAAGGTATAGTCTCTACTATTGGCGGGATGGTAATTACGTAATTGACTTTGTCCTGGAAAAGAGGAATAAAGTAATAGGCCTTGAAGTGAAAAGTGGAATGAAAGCCGAAAACGCAGGTTTGGGAATATTTGCAGAAAGATTTCATCCTGAAAAGGTATTTCTCGTTGGAACAGGAGGGATTCCTTATGAAGAGTTTTTAAAGATTAATCCGAAAGAACTGTTTTGATATTATAGTTGAGCAATTGAAAACTGTCGCTTAATTTGTGTTTGTCTATAAAGTCTCTGTTTTATAGGCCTCGTAGATTTTTTTGAGCAAATAGATATTTTCCATCGCGAAACGGTAAAAGATAATTCAATTGCCCCGGAAATTGTTAATCGTCATTCTTAACCTCTTAATTTCAAAAAATTGTGAACCACAATCCCGAAGGGATGAAATTATAATAGAATCAAAAGTATTAGTACAACCGAAACCCCCGAAGGGGTGACATTACTATAGAACAAAAAAATAAGAACCGTAATCCCGAAGTGATGAAATTATTATAGAACAAAAAATAAGAACCACAATCCCGAAGGGATGAAATTATTATAGGACAAAAAATAAGAACCGTAATCCCGAAGGGATGAAATTATTATAGGACAAAAAAATTAAGAACCGTAATCCCGAAGTGATGAAATTATTATAGGACAAAAAAATTAAGAACCGTAATCCCGAAGGGATGAAATTATTATAGAATCTAATGTATTGGTACAACCGAAAACCCCGAAGGGGTGACATTACTATAGAACAAAAAAAATGGTTATGTTTTAGAATATTGTAGTAATCTAATTTCTTGGACTATCGGGTCCTGAGTTCGGTACATTTTTATGGTTTCCATG
>MEOA01000058.1 GCA_001768515.1 Bacteroidetes bacterium GWE2_42_24
TGGCTGACAACATGGAAACCATAAAAATGTACCGAACTCAGGACCCGATAGTCCAAGAAATTAGATTACTACAATATTCTAAAACATAACCTAATACTTTAAAGCCATGAAACATTAACAATTTTGTATTATTGATCGTCCAATCCACACCATAGCCAATTTCTCCGCCTGAATTCTGAAACAGAATTTCGCTCTATGGATTTTCCGAAATTTATACGTTTCCCAATTTTAAGACTATGTTTCCGTTGATTCTACCCCCTCTTTTGAAGAATTTTCAAGTTTTTTTCAAAAATTTTGTGTGAATTTAGTTACAAATTGCAATTTTTTAAATGATTGATTATACGTGTTTTGCATTTCAATTTTACCCCAAAGTCCTAACAAGGACATATCAAAGTTATACCAAAGATATGTTTTACGTCTGAAACGCTTATGTTTGCTATAACTATGGTGTTTATTATATATGTAGTAAAAACAAATACATGTATTTTTTGGCACAATACTTGTATTGGCCATTTAAACGAATAATGTCATGCATAATCTCATCCGACTTCTAATCGGGGCCTTGTTTCTTTTAAGTCTGCCCGGTGCCTATGCCCAGACAGGTGAAATACGTAAACTGCCCGCCTTCGATAAAATCGATGTTAGCGGGGACTTTGAACTTGAGCTTAAGGAATCCGGGCAGGAATCGATCAATTTTATCTCAGGTAACATTGACCTCAATCGAATCGAAACCTCTGTGGAAGGGCGAACCCTAAAGATCCGAATGTCGCGGGAGTTTTCACTTACCAGCAATGAACCTGTTGTCAGGGCTGTCCTTAATTTCAAATATCTTCGACAGATAGAGGTTGCTGCTTCGGCTCATATCATGTTTGCCACAAAGACAGAAGGCGACTTTATGCTTTTAAAGTCCCGCTCAGGTGGATTCATTAAAATGGAGACTTCTGTCAGATCGCTTGAGGTATCCGCCACGCAGGGAGGCGAAATTGAACTATCCGGTCGTTGTACTGTGCTGGAGATTAAATCTAATACTGGCAGTAAGGTGGAGGCAGGGGAACTTGAGGCCACCGAAGTGCTGGTTAAAGCCAATACAGGTGGTAAGGCATGGGTATGTCCCACTGAACAGATGAATGCCGAAGCCGGAACAGGTGGCACGGTTTTTTACAAAGGGAATCCGCCAACAATTTCCATTACTGAAAATCTGGGTGGTGAGGTTAAACAGCATTAACCCGATCGTGTCTTAATCCTATTACGAGGGCTTAGGACAGCCTGTCGTAATATTCCGCATATTTGCAATTTCGTTCAGGTAAACAAAGCCTGAGGCGTTTTTTGTTATGAATCAATTTGATGTCGTGATAGTTGGTGCCGGCCCTGCAGGAATTACGGCTGCCCTGCTTTTGGGAGAGGCTGGCCTTTCAATAGCCCTTTTGGAGAAAGAGCGTTTTCCACGTCCAAAGACCTGCGGTGATGGCATTACTCCTGATATCATCCGTCAGTTGGGTCTGATTGCCCCTGAATTACAACAGAAGTTTACAGCGGCCGCTGAAACCACCTCCTACAACAAGTTGATATTGACTGCTCCAAATGGTCGTGAGGTTGTTGTTCCCCTCCCCGGCAATAATGGCTTTAGTAGCATGTATGCCTGCCGCCGCATCGATTTCGACCAGTTATTGTTTGACCACCTGAAACAAAGGAACAAGGTTGAGATCATCGAGGGCTGCAGGATCACATCGGTTGATGTTGATCAACATTCGGTTGAACTCAAAACCTCCACAGGCACTCTGACCGCAAGTTTAGTGATCGGCGCCGATGGAGCCAACTCTATTGTGGCTCGCGCGCTTCACTTGCCGCTTATTCCTGATAGCGATAAGGCTTTTGCCGTAAGAGCCTATTTCAAGGATCTTGATTATGGCTTGGGAGGGCTCTCACCCCGTGTGATCTTTCATCGGAAACTGCTTCCCGGTTACTTCTGGATCTTCCCTTTCAACGACGGTTCCGCCAATGTTGGGTTAGGTATGACGCTGAAGGAGATTAAAAAACATAATTTGAAGCCTGAGGAACTGCTGATGCAAATGACCGGATGCAAGGAAATGCAGCAAATGTTTCAAAAGGCTAAGCCGGAGGGAAGACTGAAAGGACATTATATTCCGCTGGGTCGTAAGGGCCGTCCGTTAAGCGGTCATCGTATCTTGCTGGCTGGTGATGCGGCAGGACTTGCTCATCCTCTTACGGCCGAAGGAATTGGAAATGCAATCCGGAGCGGTAGGTTAGCTGCCACCCATGCCCAAAACTGTTTCTTACGTGAAAGTTTTTCCGCCTCCTTTAACAAGGCTTACGATAAGGAAATTTACCGCCGTACATCCCGTGAATTCTGCAATTTCAGATACATGCAACGACTGTTCCATTACTCTGTCGTACTCAACCTGATGGCGCGGTTGGCCACCCCTCGTCTGATAGGAATGCTTACAAACCCCGACACCATAGCTCATTTGCAGGAGCAAAAATACTTGCCCGTCAGGTTGTTGTATCTTATGATTAAGAACAGGTGATAGACTAAGAAATCTCCCTTCATTGCATTGACCCAATAAACTATTATTACCTTGTTGTTCTTCTCAAAAGTTTATAACTTTACCGAAACTAGACACCCAAAAAGAATTCATGTGAATATGACCAACTTAATCGGGGCAGAACTTCTTAACCTCCGGGTATGTATTCACTCTTATCTGGTTGGTTCTTTTTTTAGAATTCTTATTCATACTCTTTCTTCCATCTGACAAAAAACTATTCCTGATATGAAATCCTTGTCCAATCTGTTTTCTCTATCCAAAGGAATCCTGGTCATTTTGGCTTTGTCGGCAATTCTGTTGATCGCCGACCGTCACAATAGAAATGTGGCTGAAGCTGTTGATGTAATTACTCCTGTCATTGAGAATCCTGTGCCGGAACCTGGCCGTGAGTATCGAATAGCCATTGCCTATTTCGCTCCTGAGGAAGGGTTCGATAACGTGATGAATGGCTTGCTCGATGGACTGAGGCAGCTTGGCTTCATTCCTGACAGCAACCTAAAGGTCAGCACCTCGCATTGCAATGCTGAGATCAGTAACATCCCCTCGATGCTGATGAGCCTGGATAATCAGAATTTTGACCTGATTGTTCCTACCTCTACCCCGGTCATTCAGGGATCGTTTAATTCGGTGAAGAATACCCCTGTCGTGTTTACCTATTGCTTCGATCCGCTGGGAGCTGGAGCAGGCTCAAGCCCTACCGAACATCTCCCAAACATTACCGGTGTTGGGTCTTTCCCTCCTGTCCCGGAAACCATGGATTTTATCGAACGCCTGATACCAGGCATCAAAACTATCGGAACCATCTATAATTCATCTGAATCGAATTCCATCAGCGTGATGAAGGTAGCTCGTGAGGTTTTGAAGAAGAAGGGCATTACACTTGAAGAGATCACGGTTACCAATACCAACGAAGTCTATCAGGCAGCGCAGGTACTTGTGGGTAAGAGCATCGATCTGGTTTGGATTACCGGCGACAACACAGCAATACAGTCGTTTGATGCCATCGTAAAGAATGCCAACAAGGCGGGCTTGCCAATTGTTGTGAATGATCAGGAAATGGTGGCAAGAGGTGCCGTGGCCGCCATTGGTATCGGATGGTACAGCACAGGTTTTCATTCCGCGGAAATGGTGGCACGCGTACTTACCGGAAGCAAACCTGATGCAATTCCAATAGAGAATTTTGTAGAGACTGATGTACTTATCAACAATAATGCGGCAAAACTGGTTAATCTTACCATACCGGCAGAACTTCAGCGACTTGCTGATTATGGAGTAGAAAAGCTTGAGTTGTCTCATAAGCTGCGTTTTGCACTTGTCGCCTATAATGATGCCCCAATCACAGAGGCGTCGGTAGCGGGGATATTGAAGGGACTCGGGGAGGTTGGACTTGTCCGCGGAAGCGATTATGATATCACTATTCAGAATGCTCAGGGTGATCTGGCTACCCTTAACAACATCATTGACGATGTGGCCGATGGTCGATATGACCTTATCTTCATCACCTCGACACCCACCCTTCAGGTTGTGTCAAAAAAGATAAAGAATACTCCTGTGGTCTTCACCTGCGTGGCTGATCCGGTGGCTGCCGGTGCCGGAACTTCCTTTCAGAATCACCTGCCCAATATTACAGGTATCTCTACCATGGGAGATTATAAAGGTGGATTGAAACTATTCAGTGAACTGGTACCCGGCATGAAAACCGTAGCTACCCTTTACACGCCGGGTGAAGTAAACTCGGTTGTTAATTTCAAAACCCTGAAGGATGTTGGTAAGTCGATGGGCATAGAGGTCAACGGCGTACCGGTAGCCAATTCCTCTGATGTGGCTGATGCAGCTCTTAACCTTACGGCCTCTCGACCCGATGCCATCTGCCAGATCATCGATAACCTTACCTCCGCCTCTTTTGGTGCCATTGCAAAGGCTGGAAGCAAGGCCAACATTCCGGTTTTCGGTTTTGTTAGCAGTCAGGCCTACGATGGGGCAGTTGCTGCCATAGCACGCGATTATGTGCAGGGAGGAAAGGATGCAGTTAAGCTTGCGGTGAAGATTCTCACCGGCACCAGCCCTTCCACAATTCCTTTTCGCTATGTAAGCCGTTCTCAGATGGTGTTGAATCCTGCCGCCGCCAAAAGGTCAGGTATCAGAATCAACGACCGGTTGCTGAAAAAGGCTGACGGAATAGTGGGCTCTCCTGTGAAAAATAAATAACAGAAATCAATAAAGATCAGATTATGGAACAGGCACTCGCAATCTCAGCCGTTGAACGTAATGATGTATTGACCATCAGTGTTGAAGGACGGATCGATTCTTACAGGGCCGGACAGCTCGACCAGTTTGTTGAGGAAATGATTCACAACGGGAAATACCATCTCAGCTTTGATCTCACGGAAACCAACTATATCAGCTCGACCGGGATCAGAATATTCGTAAAGTATTATAAACAATTGAAGACGCTTAATGGTGCCCTGTCGATTACCAATGCCTCAGCAGGCGTTAAGGAGGTGTTCAGGATGGTGGGCATGAGTAAACTGTTCGAAGAGTATACACCTGCCCCGGTAGTTGAAAAGAAACAGGAGCAATGGGTAGTGAACGCCAGGGATCTGAAAATCGCGTATAAAGTATATGAACCAGGGAAAGGGATGAAACTTAGTCTGTACGGACGCCCCGATGCAATTCGCAGACCTGATTTCTCAGCCATTGACAGCCGTCATATTGAATTAGGTGGTCATAAATACGGTCTTGGTTTGGGGGCTTTTGGCTCGGGGTTTAACGACTGTGCCGATCGTTTTGGTGAGTTCCTTGCAGTAGGTAATGTGGTCGTATGTCAGCCCACTGATACCAATCGTCCCGATTTTATGGCAGCCTCCGGTGATCTGATTCCTGTAGCCGAACTGCTATATGGACTCGTAGCCGAAGGGGGATTCGGCCATACCCTCAGATTTGAAAGCACTGACGGGCATTCTGTGAAGCTTGGAACCCTCCTCCGTTATATCGGTGAAGAATTGAAAACCGATCATTTCTTCATGGTGATGCTGGCAGAAAGCAACGGAGTGGTAGGTGTGGCTCTGAAAAAATCACCGGTAAACTGTCAGGACGGAACCTCGCCATTCTCTTTTCCCGATCTGAGGCACCAGGTATATTACACTACCGAACCCGACCACATTGGAACCTTGATGTTGTGTGCAGGTGTGGTGTCAATAAAACCCGATGATGAGCTTCGCCCGTTCGTTCGTCCATCGGATAGCACTGCAAGCCTTACCTCGCATTTCCACGGTGCGGTGTTCCCTTTCCACTTGCTAAGAAAAGACGATTTCGACCTACCGAAAATTGTTGGTGAACTCTTCGAAATGGCCGAACCGTTACAGGTACTGCACCTCATCAACGATGACCGTGAACTTACCGGAACTGGTGAAAGTGAGTTTAGTCAGGGACTCTGCTGGATTGGTAAAATAAATCAAACCATTAAAATTTAAATCGTCTAAAGTATGACTTTACTAATTGGATCACTTACCATCGGGTTGATTCTGGCGCTTCTCGCCCTGGGAATCTTTATCGGTTTTAAAATATTCAATTTCCCCGATATTACAGCCGAAGGCTCTGTAACTTTCGGGGCAGCTATTGCAGCTTCGCTGATAGCCTCCGGTATCTCTCCGTTGGCAGCTACTTTAATTGCTTTTGTGGGGGGGGCATTGGCAGGAACAGTGACAGGTATACTTCACACAAGGTTTAATATCAATGGATTGTTATCTGGCATATTGGTGATGACGGCTCTCTATTCTGTTAACCTTCATGTGATGGGGAAAAGTAATGTCCCCTTGTTGAATGATACCACTCTTATTACTGACTTCGAGCAGATGTCGGGTTTTCTGTTTTCGTCCAACGGATTGCTTAACCTGGGCGGCTGGATGGTACTTGCAAGTGATCTGGCTGTACTCTGCTGTGTTTTTCTATTGGTTGTAGTGGTTGCCTTTTTGCTTTTCCTGTTCTTCAGAACGAATCTGGGAACAGCCATGCGGGCGACTGGCAACAACGACCAAATGATAAGGGCACTGGGCGTTAATACACGTTCAATGATCGTTTTGGGACTTGCACTATCAAACGGACTCATCGCACTGTCGGGTGCCTTCCTGGCCCAGTATCAGGGTTTCGCCGATGTACAGATGGGTATAGGGATGTTGGTGTGGGGTCTGGCGAGTGTAATCATAGGGGAAGCTCTTATCGCGAAGAGTAGCCCCGGATTTCTCATCATCGGTGCTATCATGGGCTCTGTTATTTTCAGACTGCTCGTGGCCATCGCACTTCGATGGGGTATGAATCCTAACGACTTGAAGCTGATTACCGCCGTGTTCGTTTTTATTGCGCTAATTCTACCTGTCCTGCTCGCCAAGATAAAGATCGGTCGCACCAACTCAAAAATTGCTTAAACGATGATTGAAATATTCAACTTCGGCATAACCTTCGGAAAGGGGACTCCTAACGAGGTGAAGGCACTTGACAACATTAACCTGACTATCGACGATGGTAGTTTTGTAGTAGTTCTCGGCACCAACGGCTCTGGCAAATCAACTCTGCTGAACGGACTGGCAGGGAATTTTTTCCCCGACACAGGAACCATCCTGCTCGATGGTATCAACATTACCCGCTGGCCCGAGCACAAGCGGGCTTCGCTCATCGGACGGGTGTTCCAGAACCCGTTTAGCGGAACAGCACCCGACATGTCGATTGCTGAGAATCTTTCGCTGGCCGCCCGACGCGGACAATCGAGAGGTTTCGGCCCTGCTTTACACCGGGTTAATCGCAAATTGTTCTATGAAAAAATCAGGATACTTAATATGGGATTGGAGGACCGTCTCGATAACCCGATAGGGAAACTATCGGGTGGACAACGGCAGGCACTCACACTGTTGATGGCTACATGGCAGATGCCCCGCTTGCTCCTGCTCGATGAACATACAGCCGCCTTAGACCCCAAAACTGCTACCAAGGTGATTCAACTGACCGCGGACATTATCCGCCGCGACCGGCTTACCACCCTAATGGTAACTCACTCGATGCAACAGGCTGTCGCCATGGGTGATCGACTCATCATGATGCACAACGGCCGGGTGGCTTATGATTTCCGTGGAGTCGAAAAACAACGGCTTAAAGCCGGTGACCTGCTGGCTCTCTTCGATGATATCCGCCGGATAGAATTGATTGATACTGGTGTTGCTGTGATGCTTGAAAAAAACTATGTGTGATTCAAAAATTGTATCTCAAAGATTTTTATTTTTCGAAATATCGGGTCTTTAATCGATCACCTGGAACGTGCTTTATTGGTTCAGTATATGGTAGATGGCTTCGGTAATAGAACCAGACAGCGGGGCTTTGGGTTAATAGGGAACCGGAAAGTATAGATGGGAATTGGTTGTTATATATCCAATAAAATTCTGCAGATTCATATTATTGGATTACCTAATGATCAGCCTGATGTCTTATTATAAGTCCCTTATAATTAATAGAAAGGTACCATAAGAATTCAGCTTTTTTCGTTTTTTAGATGCAAATATTCCTTCGGTCATTAGCGTAGTGTTTTAACCCGAACTGCGCAGACAAGGTATTTGCCTTAGGGCGATGACCGTTTACGATCAGGTTTCCCCTTTCGTAATCCTTCCCGGGCGTTTTGCCGGCAAGTAATGTCAGGTTATAGGGAAGGCTTGTGCATTAACCGGGGTTTACTTTTTTTTTAGTAAGCGTTGGGTAAAAATCGGACGTTCGTGAAGTTCCCCTTCGGGGTGTTGATCTGCTGAACGGAATTTTTAGTGCGAATACATTTGAGGATTCAACGCTTTTTGATTCTATGATGCAGGATTTCTTTAGATCAAAAAAGGCCGTCACTTTTAATGACGACCTTTCGGGTTTGTGTGGTCGGGATGACTGGATTCGAACCAGCGGCCTCCACGTCCCGAACGTGGCGCGCTAGCCAGCTGCGCTACATCCCGTAAGCTTTTGCTAAAAAAGGACTGCAAAGATAGCGTTTTTTATCAGCCGGTCAAGGTGTAAAAAGTTTAATTTTTTTTTGCATAAACGGGATATTTTACTCTGGTCTTTTATACCTTTACAATATTATAGGTTATCAAAAAAACAAGGTTTATGTCACAAATTAACTTTAAACAAGCGGTTTACGCAGCTATGGTAGCTGTGGCCGGCGAAGACGAGGAGGTTACCAAACAGGAGCAGAGACGCGTCGATACGGTGTTTGATCACTTCATGAAGCTTGGCGACAAGGAAAAAAAGGGAGTGATGGATATTTGGAAAGCCAAGCAAAAAGATGAATTCACAAAGTTTGTGGTGAGCGAACTGAAGGCATATCCCAAACCCGATCAGATGGAAGCCTACATGCGTATAGCTCAATACATCAATTACGCTAAGAATGAATATAACCAAAGTTCAAACGTCAAACTCGAAAATGGTGTTGACAAAGCACGTATCGAGATTACCAAATACTGGGATCGGGCTAACGTAATCAAAGAACAACTCGATTTTACGGCAATCGAATACAACGCCTTCATTCAGAAGAAATAGTTACCCTGTATTGGTGTTTAACGTGATTAAAGAGGACCGGAATGATCTCCGTATCCTCTAAATGTATGTGATGACCCGATTTTTTTTGCTATCCTACCCTATATTTGAAGTGATGCGCCTTCAGTTCATCATTGGCTTTTGAAATCTTACTCTTTAGCTCCTCCTTGAATATTGTCAGTTTGTTCATGAGTGTTTCATCGGAGGTTGCCAGAATCTGTACCGCTAGAATGGCTGCATTCCGTGCCGCATTAATTCCAACCGTTGCTACCGGAATTCCCGGGGGCATCTGAATGATGCTCAGCAAGGCATCCATCCCGTCGAGCGAGGAGGCGTTGATTGGAACACCAATCACGGGAACCGGTGTCATTGCAGCAATTACTCCGGGAAGATGTGCCGACATACCAGCAGCGGCAATGATCACCCTGATCCCTTCACCATAGGCATTACGGGCAAAGACTTCCACCAACTCAGGCGTGCGGTGGGCTGATAAGGCGTTGATCGAAAAGGGAATCTCCATTTCGTCTAAAAATTTTGCCGCATCTTCCATCACTGGATAATCGGAAGTGCTACCCATGATCAGGCTGACTTTTGCTTTCATTATCATACAAGTTTATATTTAGAAGATTGAACAACTCTTGATTGTCAAAGTTTTATTTTATCGATCGATTTTTTCTTAGGTTTGTACAAAAATACCGATAAACCATTAAAACCGGGCTTCGTGCCCTGAGATATCATGAAAACGTTAAAAATCAAAGATAAAGAGTTCTCACTTTATCTTTCGCACGACCAGATTCAGGATGCTGTTAAAAAGGTAGCTGCAAAAATTACAGCCGATCTGGATGGCAAAGACCCTCTGTTTGTGGTCGTATTGAATGGGGCCTTTATGTTTGCTTCCGACCTGATGAAATATGTTAATATTCCGGCCGAGATCGCTTTTGTACGCCTGTCATCGTATGTAGGTACCCAGACATCGCATGTGGTGAAGGAGAAGATCAGCCTCGACCGTCACCCTGGGAACAGGCCCCTAGTCATTATCGAAGATATTATCGATAGCGGTATTACAATGGACAGCACGATCAACCGGTTGAAAGCCGATGGAATTAACGACATTAGAATTGCTACCTTGTTGTTCAAACCAGCTGCCTTTCAGAAGTCTTTCCACATCGACTACATAGGTCTCGAAATCCCCAACGATTTCATCGTGGGTTATGGTCTCGACTACGATGACTATGGCCGCAACTATCCCGACATTTACAAGATCGTATAATCACTTAACCAAGATATCATTATGCTGAATGTTGCACTGTTCGGGGCGCCTGGTGCTGGTAAAGGAACCCAGTCGAAACTGTTGATCGAGAAGTACAATCTGGTCTATGTCGCTACAGGTGACCTGCTCCGGCAGGAGATTGCCGAGGGTTCAGATTTGGGGATGGAAGCCAAAGACATCATCGAGAAGGGTGGGCTGGCTCCCGACGACATCATAGTGCAGATTATCGAGAAGCGAATTTCAACGGATCCTTCTGCCAGGGGAATCCTGTTTGATGGTTTTCCGCGTACTGTCGTGCAGGCTTATATCCTCGAAGGACTGCTGCTTCGGATGAACTCGACCCTGTCGTGTATGCTCGCCCTCGAGGTTCCCCGCGAAGAACTGATCAGGCGTATGCTTGACCGTGCACAGGTTTCGGGCCGGAGCGACGATAACCTGGATGTCATCAAGGTCAGGCTTGAGGAGTATGAGAACAAGACCAAGCCGGTAGCCCAGTTCTATCTCGAGAAGGATAAGTTCTACCCCATCGAAGGAACAGGTGATGTGAATGATATCTTCCAACGTGTAACCCAGGCCATCGACCAGTCGTTGAAGAAGGAGTGGATGAATGTCGTGCTGCTGGGCCCTCCGGGTTCAGGCAAAGGAACACAAGGCAAGACACTGGCTGAGAAACACAATCTGATATACATCTCTACCGGCTCGCTATTGCGACATGAGATATTGCAGGATACTGAGGTTGGACGTAAGGCTGCCCCTTTTATGGAACGCGGTGAAATTGTCCCCGACGAAATTGCCATCCGGCTGATAGAACGTGAAATCAAGATGCATCCAAATGCCAATGGGTTTATCTTTAAAGGTTTTCCCCGTACCATCGTTCAGGCTTACATCCTTGACGGCCTGTTGCGCCGCCTAAACTCTTCGGTAAACCTGACCATTGAATTGAAGGTGCCTACGCTTGAGTGTTTTAAACGACTCGCTGCCCGCGGCAAACTGGAGAAGTCGCGCACCTATGACCGTGACCCGGCTTTGATTGTCCATCGGCTTGAAGAGTATGAGACTAAGACTTCACTGGTAAAGACCTATTACAAGAATCAGGGTAAGTACCAGAAGGTTGACGGCATAGGTCCACGCGATGAAGTGAGTAAACGTCTCTATGAAACTGTCGATCAAATGTTCAGAACCATCAGGTAAGGTACTGTCAGGAACAGCAATTGAAAACGGCAGATTCTTCAGAGTCTGCCGTTTTTAATTGGAATGAGGATAAACTAACTTACCTTTGCAAATATTTAATAATTTGATTTTATGGCCTCATCCAACTTCGTCGACTATGTAAAACTCTTTCTGCAATCGGGTAACGGGGGTGCCGGTTCAATGCACTTTCGCCGTGAAAAGTTTATCCCCAAAGGGGGTCCCGATGGCGGCGACGGTGGCCGTGGCGGGCATATCATCCTTAAGGCAGACAAACAGTTCTGGACATTGCTTCATCTAAAATACACCAAGCACATCCGCGCCGGACATGGTGAGTCGGGCTCAGGTGCTTTGCGCTCGGGTGCAACAGGAATGGATCAGGTTGTTCAGGTGCCCCTGGGAACGGTGGCACGTGATGTTGAGACCGGCGAGCAATTGTGTGAACTTACCACTGACGGGCAGGAGGTCATTCTGTTGTCCGGAGGTCGTGGCGGGCTCGGAAACGATCATTTCAAAAGTGCCACCAACCAGGCGCCGAGATATGCCCAACCCGGTGAGCCCGGTATTGAAGGTTGGTTTATCCTTGAGCTTAAGCTTCTGGCCGATGTTGGCTTGGTTGGATTTCCCAATGCCGGAAAATCAACGCTGCTCTCGGTGGTATCGGCAGCAAAACCCGAAATCGCCGACTACCCGTTCACCACGCTGGTTCCTAATCTTGGTATGGTATTCTACCGCGACAATCGCTCGTTCGTGATGGCCGACATCCCGGGTATCATCGAAGGAGCCTCACAGGGTCGCGGCCTGGGCATCAGGTTTCTGCGGCATATCGAGCGGAACTCGCTGCTGTTGTTCATGGTCCCATCCGATGCCGACAGTATCCGTGAGCAATTTAACATCCTGCTCGGAGAACTCGAAGAGTACAACCCCGAGCTGCTTGACAAACCCCGTCTGTTGGCTGTCACTAAGTGTGACCTGATTGACGATATTATGCAGGAACAGATGATGGACGACCTTCCCGATGGGATTCCGGTTGTGTTTATCTCTTCTGTGACCCAGAAAGGAATCCCGACGCTGAAGGATTTAATCTGGAAATACTTAAACAAACCCGATGAATGGTAAACTGGCTTTTACATGCTGATACCTGGCTTCTGCTGGCCATCAATGGCTTTCATGCTCCATGGGCCGATGTGTTGATGTGGTGGCTGAGTTCAAAGCTGATTTGGATCCCCCTGTATCTTTTCCTGATGGTATTGCTGTGGAATGAATTCGGTCACCAGATATGGCGGTCTTTGCTGCTGGTGCTGATACTCGTCGTGCTGACCGATCAGGGTTCGGTTCTGATAAAAAATGGAGTACAGCGCCCTCGCCCTACCCATAACACCGAGATTGAGAATGAGGTTCACGTGGTTAAGGATTATCGTGGCGGAACTTATGGCTTTATCTCGTCGCATGCCGCCAATACCACTGGTATCGCCTTATTTGTCGGATTGTTGTTACGCCGCCGTAATAAGAGTCTGCTGCCGGCCTTGATTGTATGGGCTCTGGTAGTGTCGTACAGTCGCATCTATCTGGGGGTGCACTACCCCGGCGATGTCCTTGCTGGGGCATTATTAGGTGCGCTATGCGGATGGGCTTTAGCGAAACTTCATGCCCACTGGCTCCCGAGAGATGTACGTTTCCGTCTCCGTCGTACCTGATTTAACGGACTATTGAATCATGCTCGAAGAATTTCGCAATTTCGTCAATGAAAATCAGCTATTCGACCGTGACCATAAGGTGTTGCTGGCCGTAAGCGGGGGGATCGACTCGGTGGTGATGACCCGCCTCTTTCACCAGCTTAAGCTTCGATTTGGTATCATGCACTGCAACTTCCAACTAAGGGGTGAAGCCTCCGATGGCGATGCCCGTTTTGTTGAGGCACTGGCCAATGAGTTGGGTTGCCCTTTCTTCACAATTGCCTTCGCGACCAAACAATATGCCTCTGACAATGGCCTGAGCACTCAAATGGCAGCCCGTGAGCTTCGCTACAACTGGTTTGAGGAGGTTCGCCAACACGAAGGTTACGAACTAATTGCCACAGCCCATCATGCCGGCGATGATGCCGAGACCTTTTTCATCAATCTGATCCGTGGAACCGGATTGCGGGGTCTTCAGGGAATTCCGTTGCGCCAGGGAAACATCATCAGGCCGATGAAGTTTGCTAACCGTGAACAAATTCGGGCTTATGCCGATAAACATCAAATCTGTTGGCGCGAGGATGCTACCAATGCTTCCACCCATTACCTGCGCAACAAGATCAGGCACAATGTACTGCCACTGCTCAACGTGATCAGCCCGGCCTTCAATGTAAAGCTTGCCGAAACCATCAGTCATCTAAACGATACTGGTGAAGCACTCAGGGTGATCATCGAAAGGGAGAGAGTAAGATTGGTCATCGCTGATGACTGTGGTAACCAATACATCAACCTGGACGACCTCACGGTCATGACGCCTGTCGGTTTCTGGCTCTTTGAACTGCTTCAGCCCTACCAGTTTAACCGGACAATAATCGACGACATCACCCGCAATCTTTCCGGCAACGGGGGACAACGATTTCTGTCACCCTCTTTTGAAGCCAGGATCGAAAGAGGGAAGCTAATCCTCACCCCGCATACAGAAGCATCAGCAGATGAGGTTTACACGATTGAGGCCGGAGTAGCAGACCTGAAACAGCCATTGCCCCTTACCATCCGCAGGCTGCAGTACGTTAAAGAGTTGAAGGTGCCACATACATTCGATACGGTTTGGCTGGATGCTGCGTTGATTACCTCTCCCCTGACCCTGCGCCGCTGGCGGTCTGGCGACCGGTTTCATCCTTTGGGAATGAACGGTTCTAAAAAGGTCAGCGACTACTTTATCGACCACAAATTCAGTCAACAGCAGAAGGATAATACCTGGTTGCTTTGCCACGAAAGCGACATCGTCTGGATTGTGGGACATCGTATTGACCATCGTTACAGGGTCACCTCCGCCACCCAAAGTGTATTGGAATTGAAGCTACAGGCAGGGGCATAGTCTGATGCCCGCTTTTTTTGTTTGCTTCACTACCCGGCAGTCAGTTTGAATAGATATCCGGAGAATCCTTGCCGCCGCTCCGGGGATAGTATTGGCCGGGAAACCGGAAAGATTATCGCTGCTAACAGATATCGACCCGAATCTTTCCTTCAATGGTAACTTCCCGGCTCACGGCTACCGATGATCTCATGCATGGAGATCGCTTGTGGTTATAATTAGAATGGGGAAAATGACAAATTAATGTCTGGTCATTTTGCCAGAAGTTAATCCTTAAAAACCGGCAATTTATCTTCCATCACTGGCAAGGCCATTCTGAGGGAGTCGGCTCCGGTAGAATCGCTTTTGCTGAGAAATTTTCTGGCGGAACCTGTCAGGATTATATCAGGCTTAAGCATTGCGGCTTCAGCTTCGGTGATGAATCCTTTTCCTGCCATTCTGTTGGCCAAAAATGAATAGTAAGGTCCTAAAAAGTCGCGCAGATGACCACCCTCATCAAACGAATATCGGAACCATTTTGGATGGGGAACAATACTGGCCATGAAGATGCTTTCTGCCAGGGTAAGTTTTGAAACATCTTTGCCAAAATAGAACTGAGCTCCTTCCTGAACACCATACACCAGAGGCCCCATTTCGATGATGTTGAGGTAAACCTCGTACATTCGCTCCTTTGAGCTAAGTCTTTTGTTTTCTATCAGCCACACGATAAGTGCCTCTTCCAACTTGCGGGTTACCGTCTTGTTGCGGTTCAGAAATACATTTTTCACAAGTTGCATGCTGATGGTGCTGCCTCCTCTCACAAAGCGGCCGGCTTTCACGTTGTCAATAATGGCTCCCCTGAAAGCATCGGGCAGGAAGCCACGATGCCACATGAATCCGCCGTCTTCGGCTGTCATGATGGCATAGCGGAGATAAGGAGAGATGGAGTTTAGTGGCCGGAAAGCCTGATTCTCAGGACCTACAATGAAGGTGCGAACCGGTACCCCATGTTCGTATGCTGTATGCTGAAATGATCCATTGATGAAGGTCAGGTTTGTCTGTCCGTATTTGTTTATTTTGAAATCTTTGCCTTCGAGATTGCTAAAGAACTGCAGACTGTCAGGCTTTCGCATGTCGAGGTCGAAGTCAAGACGGTAACTCAGTTCCCCACTGACCTCCATTCCCTGGAGGTTGAGAAACAGACCGTCGGGCAGTGATTCGAAGAATTGTTGGGCAGGGAAGGGGGGCTTGCGAAGGTGAAGTGATACCCTGTAAGGCTTTCTCAGGTAGACTTTTAACCAGGGGTTAAGGGTAAGCTCATTGACGCTGAATACACTGGATGAGTCGAGTTCAATGTAGTCGCTGCCGATATTGTAAACGAACTGCCCTGCCAGTTTATCAAACCTGACAGTTTTTTCCGATATCATTGGCTGGTTGATGCGGAGTCCGGTAAAGGTTCCTTCGCCTCTGATGGTTAACCGGTCGTCGTTCAGATCGTCGAAAGAAACGCTGAAACGAAGGGTGTCCAGGCCTACCAGTGCCTTCCACTTCCAATCGATGTAAGGTAAATTAATCCTTGTTGTATCGGTTGGGAAAAGGGAGATGCGGGCCGACTTGCCGCCATGATTCAGTTCTCCCTTGATGGTAAGCGGTGCCGTAACTCCCTGGTTTGTTATCCATACCTGATTACTGAAGGCTTTGTCGGAAAGATCGAATTCGGGAGTTGAGATCACGAAGCGATTGCCATCCAGATCGGCCATTACCCTGAAACCGGTCAGCCGGGTATTCACCGGCAGCTTTTCGAAGAACAATTCCACCAGTTGATTGGCCATCCGGGCGTAGCTGGTTTGGCTGGTCGTGTCATTGGTTTTGCCGGCAGAATCCGAACCGCGCAGCAGGAACATGTAATTGGTCAGACTGTCGCGTCGTGTCAGGTTGATATGCAATCTGTCGATCACAAGGTTTTCGGGAGATAGGCGCCCTGTCATCAGTTTCATCACCGAGGGCGTTATGTGCATGCTGCCGATGGTGACCAGCGTATCGCCATTACGGGGCTTCAGCATTACCGAGTCAAACTGTAAAGTCAGGAAGCATTTGAAATGGGCATGTCTGATGATTAGCTCGGCATCAAACCGTTCCATGAAAATTGCTTGTTTTTGTTTGAGAACATTGTTTAGCAGTAGGTTACGGAACGAAAAGAAGACCACGAGGAAGAGTACCGCAGTCGTGATAACGACCAGTATCCCCCGGCGAAACCACCGGTTCTCAAGCATTGAAACAAGGAGTTTGTTCATGATTTGAAAATGAGGGGCAAAGATATGGTTTTAATGGTGTTTGCCGAACCTTAATCCCTTACTAAAATGCTGCCTTTTCGTGCAGAGAGGGAAAATTATGTCTTCAGGCTACTAAAAGAGATCAAAAACCCTCCTTTACAGCACTATTCTATCAGTCCCTTATAACTTTAGTTTCCTTATATTCAGTAATACTTTCATCTATAACAGCCGGTTTCCCTCTGAATTATTTCAATAACTGCCGGTAAGTACATAGCCTGTTAAGGGATGTAGTTCAACTTGTACTCATCGCCGGGTCTTGCAGACCGCTCAGAGTCCTATTTATTACCGCCTGTGCATTTTATCTTTTTGTCAATAAATTAAATAATTCCTCATTTATATAATAGTTCCCAGTTCCTAATTTGTCTTTTCGTAGCATTTTATCATCTGCCAATTTATTTAAATAATTTGCCGCAGTTAATCTTGATACTCCCAAATCATTTACGATAAATTCAATCTTTGTGTAGGGATGTTTGAACAAATTATTCAACAAATCTTGACTATAAAATTTGTAATTATCTCGCAATCTGTGCTTATAACTGAGCATTAGTTCCTTGATTTGGATAATTAAATCGATCGTCTCTTTTGCTGTTTGTTCAACTCCATTTATCATAAATAACAACCACTCCTCCCATAAATTATCATCCCGAACCTTTTGTAAAAGTCGATAATAATCAGGCTTATGTTTAATTATATAATTACTCAAATATAAAATCGGCAAAGATTGAAGCTTTTCAAGAATTAAATATAGTATGTTTATTATCCGACCAGTCCTGCCATTTCCGTCATAAAATGGGTGAATACTCTCAAATTGAAAATGAATAACCGCCATCTTAATCAATGGGTCGCAATCTTGCACTTCCGAATCATTAATGTATTGCTCTAAATTAGCCATTAGATCCATTATTTCTTCATAATCTTGAGGTGGCGTATAAATAGTCTCTCCTGTTGCGGCATTTTTCAAGGCAGTACCGGGCAGTTTTCTGAATCCAGTTTTATTATCCTCTAATACTTCTTGAATTTGGAGAATACTATTATTTGTCAGTAATCCAGTCTTTGAGATAAGTTCAAATCCCTTTTTCAAGGCTGAAATATAGTTCTGAACCTCCTTTGCCTGAAGTGATTTAAATGCGTCAAGATTCAATTCTGATTTGTATAAATCATCATGAGTTGTAATTATATTTTCAATCGCAGAACTGTCCTTTGCTTCTTGTAATCCAAGTGTGTTAATCAGAATATTTTGATTTGGAATCGTTGATGCAATTCCTTTTAACTCTGCCAAGGCGGCATGCGCTGAAGGTAAAGCTTTTAATACCTTTTTAGATTCTAAATCAATGTTTAATGGTAATTCAGTTAATCCCCAGGTTGTCATTTGTAAAGATTATTTAAAAATCTATGCAAAGATAATTTATTCTGTATAGAAATCAGCAAAATCTTTACATTAAAAATCAATTCTGTATAATAAATGCCTAAATCAATGTATAATGTCCGGTTTTTGCATCGGCGATAACTCGATTATATGTTCACCAAAGGTATTGTTATATGCTCAAATTGGGCGTATAACAACACCTTTATGGTGTTTTATTTCCTCAATCAATAGTTTGTTAAAAATATTACAAAGTGTAATAGGGTGTAATAATTCGTTGTATGCTCTTTTCGCTCACATGAGTATAAATCTCTGTAGTCTTGCTGCTTTTGTGCCCTCGTTTGGCTGAGGCTCTTGCCTCAGTCGGATTTATACTAACAGGCTGTGCCTGTATAACAACATTATTATGTTTTACATCCGAAATTAAATATGCACACATCGCCGTTCGGCAGTGGCTCCTGCCTCAGTCAAACATCTGTTTACTGGCTTTGCCTGCTCCTTAATCAGTATTTTTTAAATTCATTCTTTTAATTTTCTTTGCTTTTAGTATAGGCAGAGCCTACAAGGATACATTCGACTGAGGCATGAGCCTCAGCCGAACCACCTGAAGCTTTATTACAGCCTCAGGCCAACAGGGATGTAGTTCAACTTGTACTCATCGCTGGGTCTTGCAGACCGCTCAGAGTCCTATTTATTGGCTGTTGGTTTTATAATAATTGTTCTAATTCTTCTTTAATCATTGAGGGATTATCTGCTGTTGCATCCAAAATATTTCCTTTATCATCAATCAAAATGTATCTCGGAAAAGCTTTTGCATTATAATCGTTATTGAAATTATGATTTGTTCCGATTGTCCAAAGATTAATCGTATTTGTTAACTGAAACTCTTTTATTTTACTTAACCATTTTTCCCTGTCACTATCAGCAGAGATTGAAATGAAAACAATATTTTCATTTTTATATTCATCTGTAAGCTTTTTCATTTCTGGCATTTCTTTTAGGCAAGGTCCGCAAAATGAACTCCAGCAATCTATATATACAAATTTACCATAAAAATCAGAAAGCCTAACTGTATTTCCGCCTTCATCTACTATTTCAAATTCTGGGGCTTTCTTTCCTTTTTCGAGTTTGCTCCAGCTATTAAACTTCTCAGTTAGGAATTCTTTCCGCTTTTGGTCTTTTATATAAGGTAGAAAGTCCTGATATATACTGTCAATTCCATCTATACCATTGAAGTTTATTTGACTTACAAATTTTGTAAATAGTATATTTTCAAACATTTCCTTTTCAGTAAATAATTCCTTTGCCAATATATATTTGTCATTAAATTCTTTTGCTTTAAAATCTAAGTATGAACTTACAGCTTCCTTGTAAACATTGAACTTGAATAGCACTATATTGCTGGTTTCAATCTGGTTAGTAAACTTATAATAATTATCAGGAAGCTCTGGTTTAATTTTAGTTAACATCTCATTGAAGCTTGGATAACCAAATTGTTGGTTAATCCAGAAATAGGTTATAAGTAGGTTTTCAGTGTTGTAGAAATTATCTGAAATATTTGGATTCATTTTCTTGTATTCACTCAATAGTTTAGTTCTTACCTGCTTAATGCTGTCAATAGACTTAAGGAAGTTATCTGGTTTTGAAGAAAAAAGAGCGATGTCGACCATTCTCGGATCGTCAAACCCTAGTTCTTTCATTAACTTATTTTCCTCAAATAAAAATGCACTTTCTTCAAAACCTCTTCCAGAAAACTGAATCTGTTTATTTTTTCTGTCATAATTTATAAAAATGCTATCACTAGATTCAACATATAATGGAATCCATTCATCAAATTTTAAATCAATGTAAGTTTCATTCAAGTCGCTAACAACAAAACAAAATCTGCCTTCAACAATTGTGTCGATGTATGTTGAATCATTCGTTTTCAATTCTGCAACACTTACTTCAGAATTTTTCAAAAATCCAACAATTTTAATTGTTTGATTGTCTTTTCTACTACATCCAAAAATTAGAACCAATGAAATTAGAATCAATAAATTTTTCATAACTATTGTTTTATGTAAGCAATTTCGTCTCTTAAACTTGCAGCCAACATTTGATGGTATGGTGTCGTGTGGGATTACGAAGTGATTTCTTATCAGTTTACACCGACCTTTTTTACGAGCCACAAACCTTCGCAAACCACTGCCCCCCCCCGTTCGGCTGAGGCTCTTGCCTCAGTCGGATTTATACTAACAGGCTGTGCCTGTGCAACAACATTAATATGTTTTACATCCGAAATCAAGTATGCACACATCGCCGTTCGGCTGAGGCTCTTGCCTCAGTCAAACATCTGTTTACTGGCTTTGCCTGCTCCTTTATCATTTTTTTTAACCTTAAAATAGTATTTTTTTAAATTTATTTTTTAAATTTCTTTGCTTTTAGTATAGGCAGAGCCTACAAGGATACATTCGACTGAGGCATGAGCCTCAGCCGAACCACCTGAAGCTTTATTACAGCATCAGACCAACGGTTGAGGCTAAAAGCTGGCGGGCATTTCGGAGTACATCATTGTCAACCAGCGATAAAGTTTATTAGTTGTAATGCCCTTCAAATTACCACTATCCGCTCGATTGATTTTAGCCTTTGTTAGCGGTTGTATTACTTTGTCATCCATTTGTCTATCAGGGTATTAAATTTGTCGAGGTCGCTAATTTTATTTACTTTTTTTACATTCCAATCCTCAATGTAATTTCGGATTTCTTCTGACGACAATGATTCTTCAATTGTAATTCTTTCTTCCATTGATGTTCTGCGGTAGAATTCAGTTACAAATGCTGTATCATCAAAGATTCCTGGAATACCAACGGCTAATTCAAAATTCTCAATAGGTTCATAAAAAACCATTCCATCAAAAATGTATTCAAAGTTAACAGTCTCATAAGCATTGCCACCAAAATTATACATATCAAACTTCGTTTTGCCAAATGGGGTGTCTTGCATATCAAACCCAACATTTTTATTACCTGTAAATCTAAATGTGGCATCCCACTTCCCATTTGCAACTAAATTCCACGAGTTGGAAATACCATTGATTAAAATTCCTTTTGTTGAATTCGGAAATGTTTTAAAAATATACTCCGCAGTACTATATGTATTTGGTTCTGTTGGATGTGGCAAATACTTTGGTGTTCGAGTATAACCATGATAAGTATTCATGATTATAATCGCTTTTTTCTTGTTTGGATTATAATATTTTTCTTGGTCATATTTTCTTATAAAGTACTGTGCCATAATAACATTTCTGTCAATTATAGGGGGAAAATTATGTTGTGGTTCCATCATGTCAAGAAACATATTGTACTGATCATCACATTTAATAGAATCCCATGAGAACATAACATCCAATGGAAACAACTGAATTTTTTCATTCAATTGTCTTTCCTGATTTATTTGATAAATGTTTTCAAGCAAGTAGTAATAATTATAATTTGGCCAAAGGGAAAACATATCAAGATTTTTAAAAATAGCCAGTATATGCTCTTTAATATCAATCTCTGTCAAGTTTTCTTTTAGTAAAAAATCGTTGATTTGCTTTCCTGTATTGAAAACACCAACTTCTGTATAAACATTTCCGGTAAATCGTTTGTCTTTAATAATTTCAACAATCATTTCGTATTGTTTAAATTCAGGATGCAGTCTTTCGCATAAAACAATAATATCCTTCTCTTCAAATGATTTCAGCACATATTCTTTTGGTGATAAAAATGTATTCCCACTTAGAAAATCAACATAAGGTTTTATACTGTCATTTGGTAAAGTCTGAGTGAATACCGCAGAACAGAATCCTACTGAAATTAAAATTGTCGTTACTATTTTTTTCATATCATTTACAATTGAAGTGTCTTTCTCTTAATATAACCGCTAACGGACGGAACTATATGCAGTTGGGGATTGCGGGTTGCTTTCCTGTCGAGCCGCACCGCTCCCGATAGCTATCGGGATTACGGGCTACACAGCTTGTTGTCAGCACGGAAACGGCAATTTTCATATATTTTTTGTTATGTGGCGTTTTTTCTGTGTCATGATGATTTTATTTTTCTCGACCCTCAAAGACTTTGCTAATTTCAAAGTAGTATATTTTCTCCTCTCCGTCAATTGTCACCACCATTTTGTCACAAAGATTTCCGTCATTAACTATACTTTGTTCAACCAATTTTGCATCAATCATGTCCAGAATATAATACTCTTCTGATATTTGAATTACGGGCCAAGCTGTCTCACAAGATTGGCCGTCCCCATTATCCACAATAGACTTTAAAAGTCCAAACTGTATTGCCTTATATTTTGCTGCATTTATCGTGTCTCCAACAATTTTATAGGTCTGTCGCATTATTTTTTGAGCAGTCATATTGGTATAGTCAATACTCAACATCTGTTCAGTAATTTTTATAATTTCCTGATAATTTGACTTGTCCATTTGCAAATACATTTCATCTCTCAAACTGTCAAGTTCAGATGATTTTTTTCCTGCAATCTTAAACTGTTCGCTCTCAATAAAGCTAAACCTAAAGTCTTGGTAATTTATATCTGTCTGACCCGATTCAAGTTGAGAAATGTATTTACAATATGTATCATTAAAGGTTGGGATAATAATCCCTGATACTGATTGTCCATAAGTACTAATTGTTGATAGTACAACTGTCAATAAAAATATTAGTCTTTTTTTCATACTCACGTCTGTTGTTTCGTCGTTTTTAAAATGCCACATAACGGTACGCATATGTTTTGTTGGGGATTTAGAAGTACTTTCATTTCAAGTACAATAATGATTAAAAGTAGTAATATCCCTAAAAATTAGCACTGCCGCCCCAATAAAATATATGCAATGTTAGGGCCAGTTTATTTTTCTGTAATTGTCATCTCATTATTCATGGTCATTGGAATTGCCATCCCTCCAGGTATTTGTGGATTATCTTTAACATAAGCTGTCCCATTTATTGATTGATTAATCATTGCATTAATTGTCCATCCAGTTTTTTTGTCAATCTTAATGTCAGAAGTCATCGTTCCAGTCATATCATACTTTAAGGGCATTCCATTCGATTCAATATAAGCATCTTTATCTGCGGTCTCAATTTTTGAATTGCCGAAAATCTGATAATAATTATCTGTAATCTCCTTTAACTCGTAAACAGTTTCCATTTTTGCTGACATTCCTGCTTCTAACTGAGTATTAATAGTCCATTTATCTCCTTTTGAGACAGGAGCATTTGTAAAAATATTAGAACACATTTCAATGTTGCCTTTAAATGCTTTTTCTCCGTATGCTTGCATTACCTGTCCTTGAATTTGTTGTTTTTGGATATCACTTAATTGAGGAAATTTATCAAACATATTTGAGAATACAGCTTCAATGTTCTTTACCTCATTTACCTTTCCGGTTTTTGTCATTTTAACCAAGAATGGCTTATTTTTCATAGTCCCCAATATAGTTGAAAAAATATCCTTTTCATCATTTTTTTCAGAACTAAATTCCATCTCTCCATTTGGAAGGCTCATCTTCATGATTAAACTTTCATATCTAACTTCCATATCATAAACCACATTCTGTATATCAATCACCTTGTATGTCATTAGGGCATTAATGGACATTTTCATATTTACTTGCTGTCCATTAATAGTCTGAAGAATCGAGACATTTGATATCATTTTTTGGTTGTAAATCTCACCTTTTGTAAGGTTCAATTCTAACTTTTCCTTTTGTGCTTGACATGAAGTCAATAAAATTAATCCAATTAGTAAATTTAAAATCTTTTTCATTTTATGTTTGTTATTATGTGATGTGTCTTTTTTATATTGCGTGTTGGCGGTATGTGCTTTATTTTTTGTCAATTATCTTATTCATTTTTGGTTGAATTATCCAAATCCCAATAATCATAAATACAATCAGGAAAAACTCATTCGAATAATCAGCAAATTTCAAATCTCTTTTGCTTTCATATTGATTAAGAACTTTCGCTGAAAAATTAACTAGCTTAATCATTGAGATAAATCCTACTAATCCAGCACTAAAACTCAGAAATCCATTCATAGGCTCCGGTGAATGCATATTTCTAAAAAAGAATCCAAATGGAATCACTGAGATAAGGTAAAGAATAAACCACAAGTCTTCCTTATAATTCTCAATTCTATTTTTTCCATTCAGGTTATTAATCACTTTACCAATTGAATAAATCCAACCTATAATTGTAAATCCAAAAAGTCCAGTTGTCAAAATCCAGATTGGAGTACTGGAAGTTGCAATGAAAATAATCTCTGCAAAAATCCAGATTAGAAAGAGTTGCCAATGTTTAAGTTTCAAAAATATTTTCATAGTTGCTCTGTTTTATTAGCATTACTGCCAACGGTTAGTATATGCAAAGTAGGCGATTGCGAGCTTCAAAACTATCAAACCGTTAAGAAGTTGAAGCGGGCTACAACCCATGAATTTACTACTATCACGCCTATTTTGTATATACATTGTTAGCGGTTGTTGTTCCTATTAATAGTTAAATATTTGCTCATTTTGGAATATTACGAGAAGAATTATAATTGAAGTTGTCAACCATGATATTCCAATTAATATTAAATAATTCCTTACTAGAATCCTTGCGTCATTTGTAATTTTATTTGAATCCCTATAGGCTTTCAATACCCTAAAAACATCAAAAGTATTGTTTATATGACCAGAATAAGTATCATCAATTTCTTTCATAATCATTCTTACTTTACTATGCAAGAATAAAGATATGATTCCAGGAATTCCAATAAATACTATTGCTATAATTATCAGTAATTCTTTTCCCATTGTTACCTAATTTTCTTCTTTTTAATAACACTTAAAGCATTAGGATATATTTCTTCAATTTCATCACCTCTATCAACAATTTTTACCGGACCATTCTCAATTAGTTTTTCATGGAACTCAAACTGTCTTGACATATTAAGATGTATTAATTCTTTTTCGAAATCAGCAGAATCAATTTTTTCTCTTAATAATCTAATATTCTGCTCAAATGTTCTTAAGTTGCTATAACCTAATGTATAAATTGCTTTAAATTTATTTATTAATTCAATGTCCTTATTAGATTTTGAGTTTTCTGCATAAAGCTGGTGGATTTGGTTTTGATTCTTTTACTTATATTATTTATACTTTCAATCTCAAAATTATGAGCAAATTCATTTCTAACTTTTCTTACACAATCACACATTGTGATAATACTATGAGGAATTATTCTTAAAGATTTCAAAAGAGATATTTTAAAGGAATAAGTAAAATCAGATCTTTCCGTCAGAAATTTATAATCAACAAAAAGTAAGCTCAAAAGCCTATCTAAATAATGTTCAATAATAATTCCTGCTAAGATTGTTTTAGAACGGTCATCTCCAGTTTTTAAAATTCGTTCAAAATTTTTCCATGATTTACTATTATTGTCTTCAACATTCTCAAAATCAAACATTGAAATTGTAAATACTGTTTTCTTATTTCCTTTTTTGCTATCCATAATTTATGTTTCCAAAGGTATTTGACAATAACCGCTAACGGCGGCAATATGGCCAGAAAGGGATTGCGGAGAACATCACTATCCAGATACAAGGAACTTGATGCGGGTGATGAGCTTTGCATACC
>MEOA01000059.1 GCA_001768515.1 Bacteroidetes bacterium GWE2_42_24
TAGGAGTTGTCCATAAATCGTTAAAATTTATCAGCAAAGGTCTTTATTTCCTCCATCCCCCACAACTTTTGAACATGATCCGTACTGATTAACTTGACAAAGCGTCCCAACCGTTCTCCGGGTAAAACAAAAAAGCCCTGTAATCATTCAGATTACAAGGCTTTTTATTTTCGATTGGTACCCAAGACAGGACTTGAACCTGCACATCCGATGGATACTAGTCCCTGAAACTAGCGCGTCTACCAATTCCGCCACTTGGGCTCAAAACAATGAACTTTAAATTGGTGCCCAGGACAAGACTTGAACTTGCACACCCGAACGGGCACTACCCCCTCAAAGTAGCGTGTCTACCAATTTCACCACCTGGGCAAAGGGTTTTGAGGCTGCAAAGATAAGGACTTTTCACAATATCAAACAAGCATTGGAAATAAATTTTTAACATAAGGTTTTATAATTGCCATGATAAAACAAACAAACATGGGAATCAGCTTTATACCATTTCATCTTTTTCAGGCAATCTGCATGAGATTCCTCCTACCTTTGCGTTGCAAATATTTTGATACGATGAATTGGATTATCCTGGTAGTGGCCGGACTGTTTGAAGTTGGATTCACTACCTGTCTGAAACTTTCAAACAATTTTACCAACTGGAAGTGGTCTGTTGGCTTTTTTATTTCTATTACCTTAAGTTTCATCCTCTTAAACAAGGCATCGCAAACGCTTCCCATGGGAACAGCTTATGCCGTATGGACTGGTATTGGGGCAGTAGGAACAGTTCTGGTGGGTATATTCCTGTTTAGTGAACCGTCTGATTGGTGGCGTATTTTTTTTATCTTTACCCTTATTGGAAGTATCCTGGGTTTGAGAATCGTGGGCGGGTAAAGGCGGAAACCATATAAGGTATTATTTTATATTTGTTCATTTCTGATGAAGGTTTGAATTATGCTGGAATTATTTAATTCCCATAATTATATAGTTTAATAATCTTTAACTGTTTATGTTTGACAGTCAGGCAGGTATTCTCTTGTAAACTATTCATCGGGTAAAAATTTGTGAACATTACAATAATATATTATTGCTGATTGCCACTTGATGAGACATGTCTGATATGTTTTTTTACTTTTGTAATCAATCAAAAAAACAAGAGACAGAATATGAAAAATTTAATTTATCACAAATTATTATTTGTCGCAGTATTCATCTTAGTAGTCAGTAGTACTATCGGGCAAACATGCTCTTCATGGTTAAAAGATTTTAGCTCTATATCTGGCGAATGCGCCGCATTAACCACTGACTCTGATCATAATCTCTATGCTTTATTTACTGATGCAAGTCAGTTTCTGGTAAAGATTGATCAGGATGGGAACCAACTCTGGATAAAGCCAAGACCAGTAAGTGCAGAGTTTTTATCAATGTATTATCATGGCTCATCGTTGTATATCATGGCCAAATCAGATTCTACCTGTCTGCTATACATTTATGATCAGCAGGGAAATCTAATTGCCGAGAGATCAGTTCCTTTACCGACAATCTCAGCGCCAGTCAAGATGATCATAACCGATGACGGAATATATGTTGCCGGCAAGAAAAAAGTTGCCCGTTTTAAATTCGACCTGACCACTGATTGGTCTGTACCGGTAGATTTTGACAACCAGGATTTAATTGACATCGCGGCGAATGGTAGTGGCATGGTGTGCGTTTTAAGTGCAAGGTCGTATCAGGAGATCATAGCATTCCAAATAAATTATACTAACGCCAATCTCGTGAAGATTACTTCGGATGGCGGGGCTGAATTGTTTTCTCAAAGTACTTATTGGGAGGCATATTCAACAATCGTTTCTGTGCAGGGGTTAGTTGCTTTTTCTGACAGAGTGACATATGACGTAGTAAGTAAGAGTCCTCTTGGAGGTTATATTTTTCAAAATGCTACCAGAATCTTTGGGCTTAATGGCAGTCTCATTGAATCTGAAGCGACTACGATTGCCGGAAAATTGTTTTATGAACCAACTGATGATATTGTTGTGACCTGCTCAGTGTTTGATGATTATGCTTTATATTGGTTTGAAAATAATCCAAGGTTTTATGTACGCGATAAGTGGCTTTATGAACAGTCTCACTTTGTACAACGAGGGAATGATTTGTATAATTACAACTGGTTTCCGAGTGCCATTTTTTCTGACGGCACGAACTCCTACCTCGCGGTAAAGTCACAGAATTGCTACCTTAATCAATTTTATCTGGGATCCGAAAGTAGTATGAAATTTTATATAATTAAACTTACATCCGACTATTGTCTTATTCCTGATGAACCCATCTATGCAGGGCCAGATCAATCGTTGCTATGTGGTGATCAAACCTTGATTGGTGTTGAAGAATTCAACCCTAAGGCTTCCGGTGATGAATTATTCTCTCCCCACTCGTGGGACTGGAGGGAACCAGATCTTCAGGATAATTTCAATTGCACGTTGACCAATCCTCAGACAGGTTACTACCATATTAAGGTAACCTCCGGAGATTGTTCAGTTCAGGACTCAGTTCTTATTTCGATTAGCAAAGAGACTAACTTCTCTTATATAGTAAATGACAAAACAATCACCCTTACCAGGATACCTCCCCTGTCAGATCAGTTTAGCTGGGATTTTGGCAATGGTGTGACCAATAATATTAATCCCAACCCGACCTATACTTTTCCTAATGATGGCACTTACAGTGTTTGTCTTTCCGGTACAGGAATCCCTTCAAATTGCATTAGTTGTGCGAATATTACTGTCCCGGGTAATTATACGGGCAGCACACTTGGCGGAGTAGGAATTGAACAACGAGTTTTTGGAAAGCAGGTCGTGGCCATAACCCCGAACCCTGCAACTGATCAATGCCTCATTCAGTATCCGGTAGAATTTGTACCCGAGCGTGTAGTTCTTACCGATATGAACGGGAAACAATTTTCTGTTCACTTTACCCTGTCTTCAGACGGGTGTGTAGTTAATACTCAGTTACTGGCCAGGGGACTCTATGTCGTGATGATTGATGATGGTTACAATGTTCTAAAATCACGCCTTATGCTCCAATAAAATTAATAAAATCATGATTTCTGAAACGGGATTTAGGGCAACAGTTCTTAAATCCCGTTTATTTTCAGGAAATCCAACACCCCGTCGCTCATCATCTGAATACCAATAGTAGCGACGATTAACCCGATGATCCGGAGCAATGGCGACATAAAATTATGTTTTATAAGAAATTTTCCCGTATGGCGTGCCGATCTCATGATCAGGTAATTGATAACCAACGAGAGCAATATCGCGAGGATGGTAGCCGAGGCCCCATATTCATTGGGAAAACTGACGGCGGCGGTAATTGTTCCCGGCCCTGCAATCATCGGTATGGCAATTGGTACCGATGAGATGTCCTGAATGCGGATATTCTTGTCGATCTGTATAATTACCCCTTTATTAAGAGCCATCAAACCACTATAAACCAACACCGAACCACAGGTAATCCGGAAGGCATAAAGCTGAATGTGAAACACGTAATGGAAAATGATGTTCCCAAAGGCCAGGAACACCAGTAGTGTAACAAAGGCAATAACTGACGCTTTGATAATGATAGTCCTGATTTGGCTATCGTTGAGGTTTTCCCTAAGTGAGCTTATGAGAAATATCTTTTGGATCGGATTTACCAGTGCCAGCATGGCTACTGTGGCACTGATGATATGGGGAATCTGGGGAATAAGTTCTATACTTCCGATTTTCATAGTCCTGCTTTTAATTCATGCGATCAGATTAACGGTAAAGATAGGATTATGGTGTAAACCAAACAATATTTCCTGATATAGACCTTTCCCGTGACATTACAATCCACTGACTCAACGTTAATCCAAAGGGTTGTTTATACCCTGATAAACCAGATAGGTATTGATGTTTTTTGATTGACGATCGGAATTGGTATTGATTTGTCATGTTTTTCTATCCGTAAAACCATGATACCTTTCAATATCAACCGAATAACCCACATTTATTCGTTGGCAGAAGCTGACAAAAGTTTCCTTGCAAATTCAGCAGTTTTGTATGCTGCCCTGTGCGTCAGTTATGTTTAATCAGCAGGTTATTAATCATAGGTGCCGCGGTCACGTGTACCTGATCTGTTCTGATGCAGCCATTTGAAGCTGTTATCTTAATCTGATAGGTATTCGTGGTGTTGACGGTAAGGGTTGGGTTGGTGCCTAAGGGCGTAGGACCCGGTGGAATTGTGTTCCATTCATAACTCGTCACATTGGGAACTGTCATCCCAAGCGTGGTGCTTTCTCCCTGGCACAGAACCTGATCGTCTCCAAGCTCGATTACAGGGCCGGGCTTAACTGTAACAGTTATCTCGGTTATCGAGTCGCATCCCATGAAGTTGGTGGCGGTGTCCCTGAAAACGCCGGGTGTACTTACCCAATTGCCGAATACATTCACGCTGTCACCTTCGCAGAGAATGTAAGGAAGAAGAACAAGATCGGATCGTTTGTAAATTAATGGAACAGGTAAGGCAGAAGATGTGAGGGAGTACCACCATGTATTCATGGTATTATTATCCCCAATTGAACCCCAGGGGTGACAGCCACTGGAATTTATACAGCCATCGAGTTCAATCGATTGGGGTGGGTAGTTTCCTGGTGGGGAGTAAGAATACACCAGGGTATCACACCAAAAAACTTTTGGAACTGGTCCAGACGGGCGCACTAGGGCGACCATGAAGCCTGGCCAGGTATCACCATATTCTACATCATAAAGCGGAAGGTTGGTTCTCCCATTTACAAATGTAACGTTGACGGTAATCATACTTCCATTAGCAACCATACTCCCGTTTCCATCAATACCATCCCAGGTAATGACATTGGATATCCCCGGTTCAATGCTGCCTGCCAGGTAGCGATCAGCGCTTTGGTAGCCGGGTGTCGGGTCGATGTCGAGCATGATATCGCACAAACCGGGTTTATTAGCCCAAATGAGTATATCCAGGTTTCCGTCACATTCGTTTGCTGTTTTAATTGAATCTAATTGGCCAAGGGTGCCGGAAGGAAAGATACTTTCATCAGGGTTATTGAAAAAGACTTTGTATTGCGGGTAATTATGCAGGCCAGTAACCGAGCGTCTGTCTTTAATAAAATCCTTTGTGCTAAAGCATCCTGTAAGGTTACAGGAAACACTAAATGCATATGGTTGCATTCCATTGAAGTTTATTTCTGTAACGACACTGTCAGCAGAAATTGGGTACATCTTTCCTTTGTATTTTTTTGATCCGGCTGAAGTTGTGAAGTTCCATGAATAGGAATATAGCCTTCCTGATTGAACAATGCCCAATTCGCTTGCAACTGTAAGATCAAAAAACTCAACCTCAAACTCAGAACTTGTGTTGCCAATGTCAAAGTCAAAAATGTAAGTGCCGCTATCAGGTGCTGTAAATGAAATAGGAAGGTACCCACCTGGTGTTATATTCGATGGGCCGGCAATGGCAGATTCATAATCGGGAATAAAGCCGGGATTTCCTGCTACCTTAGGTAATGCACCTGATTGAACAACAGTGCCATCGGTTTTTTTAATTTCATAATTGTATGTTGAAGGGTAACTGTTTCTCATTTTAGCTCCAAAATATACTCTTTCGCCCGTTTCTTTAATGTCGAAGAGGATTCTGCTAAAGATGTCGTTACAAGCTTTTGTCCCAAAGCAACCACGATCGCCGCTGTTTCTGATATGAATAAAATATTGGTTGCTGGCATCGGGAGATATTTGCTTTGTCCCTTCAGCCTGTATCCAACCAGGGCAGGTGAGGAGTATTGCAAGTGAGATCGGGATAACCTTATTTGTAAACATGCCTGATATTGTATATTGTTTGGTTTTGGCTTAAGCGGGTTCGTCAGTCGTCAGTTGTGTTTTATGAGGGTGGGGCCAGGACCCGAGGAGGAGTAGGTGAAGGCGTCATTTGCCTGACAGCCTGCTGAATTGGTAACAGTTACTGAATAAGTGCCAGGTTGGTTTACAACGATAGAGGGTGTGCTGGCACCAGTACTCCAGAGATAAGAAGCATAACCGGTACCTGCATCGAGTGTGAAGTTCTCCCCGGGGCAAAGGGTTTGGTCGGGTGGCAAATTGACAGTAGGGTTCGTGGCAGCATTTACGGTGTAGGTTACAATTGAATCGCAGCCCTGGAAGTTAACCAGGGTAAACTGGTAAGTTCCAGGTGTGGTAATGGTGTTTCCATTGATTACCAGCGTAGAGCCCGGACATAGTGGGGCAGTGGCGGTACCGTAACTGGTATAACGGTATTCGAACTCGATTACATCCGTAGAAGTGCTTGAAGCATACCACCATGTGTTGATAGTGTTACCGTCACCAATAGTTGAAGAAAAATTATGGCAACCTTCACTAATTTCACAACCATCAAGGTTAACCGTTCCTGTTGATAATTGGGTATCATCCCAATAAATCTTTGGATTGGGTCCTGTTGGTCTTATTAAATTGACTATAAATCCATTAGGGTGGTTGTCCGGGTCTTTTAATGGCAAATTGGTCAATCCGTTGATGTAAGTTACTGTTACCGGAATGATGGTGCCATTTGTCATGAACTGTCCCAATCCGTTTGTCCCCGGCCAATAGATAGTATTACTTCCAACCACAACATTCTCTGTAATTTTAAGGTCTTCAGCCTGAACTCCAGGTAATGGATTGATGTCGAAAAACATTTCCACTTTCCCAACTTTATTTACTGTGATAAAAAAATTTGTACCCCCGTTACAAAAACTCTGAGATGTAATAGGAGCTGTGATGGCCCCAAAAGATCCGGTTGGATAAATAGAAGCTTCGGGATCGTTTAGGAAGATTTTGTACTGTGCAAGAAGAGTTACTGACGTCCCGGATTTTGACTGGCGGTCAACTTCAGGGCTCCCGGTGTTATTCGTTCCAACATCGTTACATGTGACCGAAAATACGTATGGTTGGATGTTATTGAAATTTACTTTCGTTACGATATGATCGTCTGAATAGACATAAACAGAACCGGAAAAAGGGTTGTAGGTTGAGAAATTTTGAATTTGAGCTGTAAATTGCCAAGACTTTGACCATACTCGTCCTGGTTTTTTTGTCCCCGAACCAGTAGCAACCGTGATATCAAAATATCGGAACATGTACCTGTTGCTGGCAGTGGTTGAAAATTCTATAATATAATCACCACTCATTGATGGATTGTACATCAATCCAGAATACCCTCCAGTACTCCCCGAAGTTGCAGCCGGGCCTGCTACTGCCTGACTGTGTGAAGAGATATAGCCTGTCCCACTCTTGGGGATATTGCCTGTAAATACAATATTCCCATTCGGGTCTTTTATTCTGTATTCAGTATTTCCTGCAATTGTATTACCGTTATCATCAAGTACTTCACCGAAACCATAATGAATGTTTTCAGTAGATGTACTGACTTTGATTTTTAATTGAAATTGCTCAGGACATCCATAGGTTGCAAAAGATGTGAATCCCGGATAAATAATCAGCATGCCATAGCTCGTGGCCGTCGGCATGATCTCTTTCGTCCCCTCCGCCCGCGTTCCCAATACGACGAGCAGTAAAATTATTAGTAGCAGTGGTTTCCTCATAGACTCCATAATCAGATAGATGCAAAGATAACAAATCACCCGAATCAGGCAACAGTGCACAGACAGCATAACAGTTAGAGATGTTGTAGCCAGACCACAGAATTTTGTTTTTTTTGTTAACGTACCAACAATGGCCAAGGTAGAGACGCACGGCCGTGCGTCTAAACGATCGCTACAACCCACCCGCTTTACGATCATAGCCCTGAATCAATTTCATCCTTCATGCCAACGTCAAAGTTATCAGTTAAATTACACAGAGTTACACAGAGTTACACAGAGTTACACAGAGAAGGCACAGAGTTGCACAGAGAAGAGATTTTCCGGCTCTGTGGTTCTCCGTGGTTCTCTCTGCTTCTCTGTGTAACTATCGCATCATCTGTATCTGGCGCCAACGCCAATGTTAAAGTCAAAGGTCACCTGCCATGGTGCAATTTTTGCTTCACAACAGTATGCTTTTACACGAACATAAATCGGACATCAGGCGAAATTCAAGCGTGAATCGACCTTAGCCACACGCTGAACCTATGCTGGACCTACGCTTGATCTACGGTTGATCTACGGTTGATCTACGGTTGATCTACGGTTGATCTACGGTTGATCTACGGTTGATCTACGGTTGATCTACGGTTGATCTTAATAAATGATACTTTTTACCAGCTATAAAAAAGCCGGAATGCACTGCTTCCGGCTTTTTATTTATTCTATGAAATTGATTGGGATTTAAGAGGTGGGGAGGATACAATTGCGGTAAATTACTATAACACCTCAAACAGAGAAAACTTTTTCTGACTCTGTGGTTCTCTGTGGTTCACCGTGTAACTATTTCATTCTCATAATCTCGCGTTAGCTGTCGCCAAAGCCATCGCCCTCCCGTCAATCGTGCAAAATCAGTTTTGGAAGTATTACAGGTGCGGCTGTAACGTTGATGGTATCGCTGTCGGTACAGCCATTGGGAGCTGTGGCAACCAACGAATAGGTGCCGGTTGATGACACGGTGATGGAGGGTGTTGTAGCACCGGTATTCCACAAATAGGCGAATCCGGTACCTGTGGTTGATTGAAGTGTAAGTGAGGCATTCTGACAGAGGGTGGTATCTGGCCCGAATGAAACGACAGGCCCGGGTTTTATGGTAAGGTCGAGGTTTACAATTGAATCGCAACCCAGCACAGCAGTGAAAGTGTGGGAGTATAGCCCGGCAGTTGTGAGCCACGACCCTGCAAAAAGCAGACTGTCGTCAGGACAAATCCTTTCTTGCTGTGAAACAGTCTGGTCGCGTCGGTAATTGAGAACAAAAGGGGGCCACTCACCGGTGAAGGCATACCACCAGGTGTTGACAGTATTGATGTTTCCTACTGAATAACCCCAGGTATGACACCCTGTGGCTGAGAGGCAACCATCCAACTGACGGCTGCCTCCAACATTGGTGTCATCCCAATAGAGGGCGGGCTTTGGGCCGGCAGGACGTACAAGGTTGACGATAAATCCGTAATTGTTGGCTTCGATGTCGTAGAGGGGCAGGTTGGTGAGACCGTTGATGTATGTTACCCTGATGGTGACAGGAGTGCCGTTGGCTACGGGTAAACCCTGCCCGTTTATCCCGTTCCATGTAAGCACGTTTGTATTGCCTGCATAGACGCCGCCGGTAAAGTTTACATCCCCGGGCTGGTATCCCGGCAGGGGATCGATGTCGATCATCACGCTCACTGTTCCGTCCTTAGTCACCTCAATCGCCAGACTAACTGTTCCGTCGCATGGATTGGTGGTTGTAACCGATGTAAGCTGTCCGGGAACTCCGGTAGGGTAGAGTAGAGGGTCGGGGTCGTTGATAAAGATTTTGTATTGGGGATAGATTGAGTTTTCAGCACGCGATTTACGGGCCAATACAAAGGGTTCGTAGTCGTTGCATCCGTTCGGGTTGCATCCTACCCTGAAGAGGTGAGGCCGCATGCCGTTGAAGTTTACTTCGGTAACAATCTGGTCGTCGGAATAAGCGTACATCTTACCGCGAAACACATCTTCGCCCAGATCACCCATGGTACTCAGGTACCAGTTTTTCGACCAAAGCCTTCCGGGGATCGGGATATTGCCTGCCGTGGTAACTGTAAGGTCAAAGTATCGGAGCACGGCATCAGGCTGTTGCGATCCAATAACGGTAGTGTAGATAAATTCGATGAAGTAATCGCCGGCAGCAGGCGGGTTGAAAAGCATGGCGTTGTAACCACCTGCCGATACTACCGAAGGGCCGGCAATGGCACTGTAATAATCGGGAATGTAGCCGGCCCCGGCTACAGGGACATCGGTGGTGTCTAGAACTTTAACACCCGCGCTATTTTTAATCAGGAAGCGACCCGGTGTCAGGTAAAGCCATTGCATTCCCAAATAGACATGTTCGGCAGCGGAGGAGATGGAAAAGCAAAGCCGGTTGTTGGCAGTAGCCTGTGGAACGGCGAAAAAGCCATAATTGTTGGGCGCCCCGTTTCTTGAGGCCACTATCACACCCCGCCCGACACTGTCGGAAGGGTAGGGCATCAGTTCTTTGGTTCCTTCGGCATTCGACAAGAATGGAAGGATGATAAGCAACAGAATGAAGCGAAGACGGTGGGGCATGGCATTCTGTTGACAATAGGTTAGTTGTGCTTTATGAGGGTCTGAGGGGGTATCGGATGTGCTCCGATAGTGATGGTGTCCGTCGAATTACACCCACCATTAATTTCGGCAATAATTGTGTAAACTCCTGGTGGAACTGTAATAGTCTGGGTGCCTTCCCCGGTGCTCCACGAATATTTTTTGAATCCTGTACCAGCATCGAGTGTAATTGTACCGTTAATACAAATTGACGTATCATTCCCCAGGTTAATAGGCGTAACAGTATAATTGTCCAGGATGAGGGTGTCTGACATACTGCACATATAATCAGTCACATCAACATAATAAGTGCCTGGCGTCTTAACCCAGATACTGTGTGTGGTTTGTCCGTCGGGATACCAAAGGTAAGTGTCTTTTCCAGCACCGGCATCCAATAATAGGCTGTCGCCAGGGCATATCGTTTGATCTGGCCCGAGGTTTACTGTGGCAAAGCTACTAAAGTAACCATACCTGCATGAATTGGAATTACTTCCGTTTACAAGGCCACAATGAAATAAACCGAGCGAGTTGCTGAGAATATATCCTACGTCGGTTAGTACTACATTAGTCAAATCTTTTTTTGCAGCATACCATTGATTTGAGGTACCTGGGACGGGTGTAAAATCACTTGCTTTAATTATAGATGCATCTCCATTTAGCGTAAAACCTCCCTGGTTGCCTGCACGGGTAGAAATCATCAGAAGAAACTGAACAGGACCCGTTGAGGCAACAGTAGATCTGGTAAATGCAATCTGATTTGAGCCTGTGCATTCAATGGGGGGAATTACAGCTCCGCCTGGTTGTTGGTTAAACCCGCTTATGTGGTACACAAGCACCGGCTCTGATGAGTTAATATAGGTCGAAACGTCGGAAGCGTCAAACTGAAAGGAATAAAAGTTTCCCCTGTTTATTGTTGCAACCGGTGTGGCATTTCCATCTCGAAAAATCTGAGTACCGTTTGTCTTGGCAAAAATGTAAACCCGATCACGAACCGAACCAATCGAAAGGGCTCCATTTACGACGATGTATTCACTACCGTATAAACTTTCAGGAATTATCTGGTCACCACATAAGTCTGGGGCACCTCCAGTCGGGGTCACCGAGTCATCAGAAATTGAAACAGCAATCGGCTTATCAGAAGTAATAATTGAACCAGCCAAATGGTCATCAGGATTTGATCCTACTGCTTCACAGGCAAATGTTTGACCGGTATTCAGGGTTATGGTAAAAGGGACACCCGCTGTATGTCCACCTACAACATCTCTCGAGGGGGTTATTGTGACGCTTGTATTGTCATGTGTAGCCACCATGCAAAATGAATTTTTCGGTCGAGGGTTGTAGAAAGTGGAGTTGGCAAAATCGCGCTGTGCTGGAATGATAAAATCGGTTCCCAGCGCATTTCTGCCCTTCAGTGTATAAATGTCAGGATTGTCCTGACTTGATTGTTCATAATAAGCAGTGATAGGGTTAGTTGCATTGATTTTTAACCCAAAATTTAATATTGTGTTTGCCGGTTGGCATTCTATCATACTAAGAAATGGCTCGAGAAGTACCTTCTGACTAAAATTAGCAGAAAGAGAAATGACAATTGGGGCAAAAGCCGGATTGGCTGGCTGGCTGATGGTAACTGTTGCCGCATTGTTAAATGAGGTAAGCAGCAGATTAATTGGTTTTTGCCGGATACCCCCACCCGTGCTTGTATTATCCGGTGCCGCAAACCAAAACTCTGTATCATTTTGTCCTATCGCTCCAAACGATAGCATTACGAATAAGATCAAAAGGGTTGTTCTAAATATTCTCATTTCCCGCATATTATCATCCGGTTAAGATAGTTGTCAGACATGATGCCCTCCTGTATGGTTGCAGGCAGCTCTCCGAATTGTTATAAATACAAAGGTAGCAACATTTTCAAATTTTTTCTTTTGCTGGCAAATGTCGCATGTAAGGTTTAATCAAATGGATGATACTACCGGAAGAGGCACAGGGTACAACGACAGCCTAGTTAGTTAGTGGATAACAAAGGAGACGTAAGTTTCCCGTTTAATCAGTATCAAAAAAGGAATAGCGTAAGCTGACGAAAATCAATTGTGCCTGATCGGTACAGGAGTGGGGAGTGGTTGTGATCCAATGATGATGGTGTCCATCGAATTACAACTCCCGGCGATGGAAGCAGTCACGGTATAGGTACCAGGGCCTACTGTGGTGGTTCGGTTATGCCCGCCGTTACTCCAGCTATACACTGAAAAGCCTGCCCCGGCATCGAGGGTAATGGTGGTGCCTGTGCAGATGGCGGTATCGGGGCCAAGGTTGATGGGGGCTACCGGATAATGGGCAAGGACCATGGTATCGGAGATTTGACATAAATAGTCAGTTACATCGACATAGTAGGTTCCTTGATTTTTCACCCAGATGCTATGGGTAGTCGCACCAGTATTCCAGAGATAAGCGTCTTTCCCTGCCCCGGCATCCAACAGGACGCTGTCACCCGGACAAATGGTTTGATCGGGACCAAGATTTACTGAGGCGAAATTGGAGTAGAAGCCGTAGCGGGCATTGTTATCAGGATTCCCGTACAAAATTCCAAGATGAAAAAGACCCTGCGAATTTGAAATGCGGTAAGCAGTGTTTTCCTTTACAATCAATGTACCTGATGTAGAGTTAAGAGGTTTCCGGGTATAAAGCCATGAGCCTGAAGTGCCGGGTACTGGTTGAAAGTCAGAAGCGGAAAGAGAAAAATCGTTTGGAGAAACTGAAAACCCGTTCTCATTGCCAGACCGGGTGAACACGATTAATCCAAATCGTTTTTGAGTAACGGTTCCTGTAACGTCACTTCTTACAAAAACAATTTCATTTGAACCCGTACATTGGATAGGCGGAATTATTGCACCGGCCGGTTGTTGTTCATAACCTGATAAATGGAAAGCAATTACTGGTTTGCTTGCAGTCAGAGAGAGGGCATTTTCAGCACCAAAAGCGTAGTTGTAGTATTGAGTGGCATTCAGTGTGGTTACATAAGAACCATTAATACTAATGACTGTATTATTGGAATCAGCGATGATATATACCCTGTCTGTTGATGAATTGCTTTGTGAAAAATAGCCCTTAACAAAGACGTAATCTTTTCCCATTACACTGGAAGGAATAATCTGGTCGCCAACAAGATCAGGCCCCCCGGAGTCATATTGCTGAATAACTGAATCATCATTTATTGTAATAGCAATTGGTTTGTCTGATGTTACAAGCGATCCGATTAAATGCTCTGAGGCGGATTGCGAGACCGCAGTAGCTGAATATGTTTGTCCTGCATTCAATACAATAGTATAGGGAATACCTGCTGTGTGACCCACAATATTTTTGGCTGGCGTAATTGTAACAGTTGTATTGTTTTGTGTAGCAACAATTACGAAGGAATTGTACTTGTTGCAACTTCCGTCTGGATATCTGCAAGTATTGCTGTAATTGTTTTGCGATGGAATTACAAATCGGGTCCCTAAAGAATTTTTTCCTTTTAGTGTGAATATGTCCGGATTCCCGTTGCTGGCCTGTTCATAGTAGGCTGTTACCGGAGCGGTAGCGTTAAGTTTAAGACCGAAGTTTTTAATCGAATTAGGGTCTTTTGTCTCGATAAAGTCAATGAAGGGTGTTAAAACGTAACAATAGGTAGAATTGGCAGGAAGAACCTGAATTAATGGTGTAAATTCAGGGCGAGCTGGTTGGCTGAGAGTGACGGTTGCTGTCTGGTCAAATGTTGATACACGGATATAGATTGGCCTGTCTCGGGGGCTAGAGGTATACTCTTTATTCTCCGGTGCCCCAAACCAAAACTCGGTATCATTCTGTGCCATCGCCCCAAACGATAGTACTACGAATAACATAAAAATTATAGTCCTGTATAATCTCATTTTCCTCATGGTATTTTTCCTGTTACGACAACCGTCAGACACGATAGCCCCCTCGTGGGGTTGTAGACAATGTTATGAAAAGTTAGATTTACAAAGGTAGAAAGTTTCGTGAAGCCTCAATGGCGGGTCGGTTTCTGCCGGTTTTCATGTTTTTCGTACTTTTGCAGCGCTGATGGTGTGTGGTCATTATCAGCCGTAATCTGATAAACTGTTAAAAAAGAGAATACTATGAAGCTTTTAGAAGGAAAAGTTGCTTTGATTACCGGGGGTTCCCGTGGAATTGGCCGTGCAATCGCGTTGAAGTTCGCTGCTGAGGGAGCCGATGTAGCTTTCAGCGACCTTGTAATGGACGAAAATGCTGCAACGCTTGAAGCAGAAATTGCTGCGCTTGGTTGTAAAGGTAAAGGTTATGCCTCCGATGCCAGCGACATGACTGCCTCTGAAAAAATGGTTGATGAAGTGGCCAAAGACTTTGGTACAATCGATATCCTTGTCAACAATGCAGGCATTACCCGCGACCAGTTGCTCATGCGAATGAGCGAAAACGACTGGGATCTTGTTTTGAAGGTGAACCTCAAATCTGTTTTTAATATGACCAAAGCCGTGCAGCGTATCATGTTAAAAGCCCGCAAAGGATCAATCGTGAACATGAGTTCGGTGGTTGGCGTAAGTGGCAATGCCGGCCAGTCGAATTATTCTGCTTCCAAAGCCGGAATGATTGGTTTCACCAAGAGCATTGCACAAGAGCTTGGTTCACGTAACATTCGCGTTAATGCTGTTGCTCCCGGCTTTATTGAAACTGCCATGACAGCTAAGTTACCCGAAGAAGTGCGTAAGAACTGGATCGATGGTATCCCTCTGAAACGTGGGGGCACCCCTGATGATGTAGCCAACGCCTGCACTTTTCTTGCCTCCGACCTTTCTGGTTATGTAACCGGTCAGGTGTTGCATGTGTGTGGGGGGATGTTGATGTAATTTCATATTTCTGATTTTGCGCTGTGAAGTTGGGTTCTGATGCATCGTAAGCATCAGGGAACTCCAACAAGGGGGCTATTGTGCGGGGGCAGATGCCAAATACCTGAATGAATGTGTTGCTAATGGAACGTGCTGATTTCCTGGAAATGTTTTGTGCAAGTGGATGTTGTCGTTCGTGCATTTTAAGCCCTGTCGTGACAGCAAACGATGAAAATCTATTCTGATGGCGGTTCGCTGTTTTTCTGTATGTGCGTGAAGAGGGGACCTGCCCTTTGCTTATTTATCACGGCTTCTGAAAACCATATTGCATAAATCAGAAACATTTTACAATATCCTCCAATCTTGTTCGTTCCTGATTTCGTTACTTTTTGTACCTTTGTGCTATGCAGATAAAGCGTTTAATACCTCTGTTTTTACTGGTTGCTGTGCTTCTCAGTTCGTGCGGCGGATACCAGAAGTTGCTGAAAGGCAGCGATAATGATCTAAAATATCAGACCGCTCTCGCCTTTTTCGAGAAGAAAGACTACTACAGGGCGCTACAACTTTTCGATCAGTTGGTTCCAATCTACAAGGGGACTGAGCGAGCCGAGAAGATGGCATATTACTACGCGTATTGCTATTATTATCAGGAAGATTACATTCTTTCCGCCTATTATTTCAAACGTTTCGCCGAAAACTACTCCAATAGCCAGTATGCTGAGGAGTGTTATTTCATGAACGCTTACTGCAATTATCAGAATTCACCGGTCTATCATCTGGATCAGACAACTACCTATGAGGCGTTGAAGGAGTTACAGGCGTTTGCGAATAAATACCCTGCCAGCGACCGAATTCCCCGTTGTAACGAGCTGATCGATAAGTTGCGTGGCAAACTGGAGCAAAAGGCTTATAATATCGCCTTGCTCTACAACCGGATGGAGGATTATCAGGCCTCGATTGTATCGTTCCAGAACCTGATGAAGGAATTTCCCGATACCCGCTACAAGGAAGAGGTGATGTTTCTGATCGTAAAATCTTATTATAATTACGCCCAGAAAAGTATCGTCACGAAACGTGAAGAGCGCTATCAGGCTGCCGTTAGTGCTTTTAATGATCTGAAATCGTGGTACCCCGAAAGCGAATATTTGGTAGAAGGCGAACAACTTTCACGAAAAGCGATGAATGAAATCGCTAAAATGAATTAACTTTGCAGCCCAAATTAGTAAGTAACATCTGAATAGATATATTTCGAACATGGAATCAACAAAAAGAGTTAAACCCGACCAAACAGCCATTACCCGTAAGATCAGGCAGTTTGATGCCAAGACTGGCAATATTTACGAGACGGTATCCATCCTGTCGAAAAGAGCCAACCAGATTGCTCAGGAAGTACAAGAGGAACTGAGTGAGAAATTGTCGGAGTTTCAGAATCCTTCCGATAACCTCGAAGAGGTGTTTGAGAATCGTGAACAAATTGAGATCGCCCGTCATTATGAACAACTGCCCAAACCTACCCTGGTAGCTGTTGCCGAGTTTATGTCGGATCAGATCTATTATCGCAATCCCGTCAAAGAAAATTCGAATAGCAATTTTTAAACCTGTTAGTCAGGTCGCGGTGTCCGGGAAGGCTGCTCAAACATAAATCCTATTCAGGAGATGTGCGCGGATCAGGCTTTTTGGACATTTTTTTATTAATTGGTTTTCCCTGCAATTAAATAGTCTGACATGATGGTGTTGAAAGGAAAAAAAATATTGATCGGAATTTCGGGGAGCATCGCCGCCTATAAGATGCCGCTCCTGGTTCGATTACTTATGAAGGAAGGAGCCGAGGTTCAGATTATCATGACACCTGCTGCCCGCGACTTCGTAACGCCACTTACTCTTTCCACCCTCTCCAAAAGGCCGGTCCTTACCGGGCCTTTCAATCCTGTTGATGGCACATGGAACAGTCATGTAGACATGGGTAACTGGGCCGACCTGATGCTGGTAGCTCCTGCTTCGGCGACGACCCTTGGAAAAATGGCCAACGGCATTGCCGATAATCTGTTGGTAACAACCTACCTTGCTGCCGTTTGTCCAGTGTTTATTGCCCCGGCCATGGATCTCGATATGTTTCAGCATCCTTCAACCCGGCAGAATATTAAAACGCTGCAGTCGTATGGAAATCATCTGATTGCTCCCCGGGAAGGTGAACTTGCCAGTGGACTCTGTGGTGCCGGCCGCCTCGAAGAACCTGAGGTGATTCTGGAAATCCTCCGCGATTTCTTCAAAGGAATTCAATCATGGGCAGGAAAAAAGGTTTTGATCACCGCAGGCCCTACCGTAGAACCCATTGACCCTGTTAGATACATCTCCAATCATTCATCCGGAAAGATGGGTTATGCCCTCGCCGAAGAAGCCATCAAACGTGGTGCTGACGTAACACTGGTGAGCGGTCCTGTTTCACTGCCTGCACCTTCAGGAGTCACCCTGATTAAGGTGCATACCGCCCAACAGATGCTTGAAGCCTGTCAAAAGGTCTTCGACGCTAGCGACCTATTGATCATGGCTGCTGCCGTTGCCGATTACCGGGTTGCTGCCGTATCAGATCACAAAATTAAGAAACAGGGTGGTGCAGGCACCCCTGCCCTCGATCTTGTTGAGAATCCCGATATCGTGAAGACACTTTCCGCCCATCGCAATGATGGACAATACATCATGGGGTTTGCCCTTGAAACCGACAATGAACTGGCTAATGCACAGTCTAAGCTGATGTCCAAGGGAATGGATGCCATTGCCCTCAACTCGTTGAATGAACAGGGTGCAGGCTTCGGAACCGATACCAACAAGGTCACACTGATTCACAGGAGCGGTATCAGCTATACTTCGGGCCTTGAGCCAAAAGCCGGAATCGCCGGCCGGATATTAGACTTTATTGAAGAAACCATCGTTAACCCATAAAGAAAATACTATGCTACGTCGCCTTGCTTTAGTCGTTGTGATCGTTGTGACGGCAACTCTGCAAAACATCAATGCTCAGGAACTTAATTGTCAGATGTCGGTAACAACCCGCCAGGTGGAAGGAACCGACAAGCAGGTGTACAATACTTTGCAGACCGCACTTTATGACTTCATCAACAATCGCCGGTGGAGCAGTTATTCCTTCACTATCGAGGAACGGATCGAATGTACAATAATGATCAATGTGACGGAAAGGGTTTCAACTGATGAGTTTAAGGCTACCCTGAATGTTGTACTTCGCAGGCCGGTGTTTAAGTCTTCGTACAATACCGTGTTATTGAACCTGGTCGACCGTGACTTTCAGTTTAAATATGTTGAACTGCAACCACTCGACTTTCAGGACAATGCCTTCGCTTCAGAGCTGACGGCTATCATTGGCTATTATGCCTATGTGCTTGTGGGACTCGATTTCGATTCTTTTTCACCAAATGGAGGGACAGCCTTCTTCGAGAAAGCTCAAAACCTCGTGAATCTTGGTCAGGGATCGGCCTACTCGGGATGGAAAGCCTTCGAAGGAACGAAAAATCGTTTCTGGCTTACTGAAAACCTTACCAATAGCAGCTATGGCAAATTGCGTGAATTTATGTACCAGTACCACCGTCTGGGACTCGATCTGATGTCGGAGAACGTGGAGGGAGGCCGTGCCGCCATTACCGAAAGCTTAAAATTGCTGCAACAAGCCAACCGTGATAAGCCGGGTAGTTACCTTTTTCAACTTATCATGGATGCCAAACGCGATGAAATCATTAATGTTTATTCGGGTGCACCCGATAACGAGAAGGTGGTGGCCGTGAATTTGCTCAATGAACTGGATCCTTCCAATACTGCCAAATACCAGAAGATACTTGAGAAATAAATCATTGTTCAACAACAGCAGGTGTTAGCCTCAATTATATGCTGTCAGAACTATTTATTGAAAACTATATCCTGATTCCGCGCCTCGAAATACGCTTTGAGACCGGATTCAATGCAATTACTGGTGAGACAGGCGCAGGCAAGTCGATTCTGCTGGGAGCGCTGTCGCTGATTCTCGGCCAGCGTGCCGATAGTCAGTCACTGTTGAATCCGGCAAAGAAATGTGTTATCGAGGGTGTGTTTAATCTTACTTCGCCCCTCATCAATAATTACCTGAATGAACTAGACCTTGATGTCCTTGAGCAACTCATTATCAGACGTGAGATTGCACCAGGCGGCAAATCAAGAGCCTTTATCAACGATACTCCTGTTCAGTTGTCGCAATTGAAGTCACTCGGCGACCTGCTTGTTGATGTCCATTCACAGCATAGCACCCTCTATCTGAACGAGTCAGGCTTTCAACTCAGTGTGATCGATCATTTTGCCGGCAATGACAGGTTGCTCAACGAATATCATACAGCCTACAGCAATTATCAGCGGCTTCAGCACCACTGTAACGAGCTTTCCGAATCTGCACGTAAACAGGCTGCTGAAGTTGACTTTCTACAGTTCCAGCTCGGCGAGTTGTCATCGGCCAAACTGCTTCCCAACGAGAAGGAAGGTCTTGAAGAAGAGCTCGAAACCCTGACGCATGCCGAAGAGATCAAGAGCAGGTTGCATCAGGTGGCTGAAGGGCTCAACCAGGGCGACGAACCTGTCGTTAGTCAGCTCAAGGCCATGCTCTCACTCATCCGTCAGGTGGCAACCCTTTATCCTTCTGCCGCAGTACTGCTGACGCGACTTAATGCCAGCATCATCGAACTCGATGATCTGGGCGATGAGATGATGACGCTGACATCGAAAATTAATTATGACCCTGAAAGAATTGGTGTGGTGCAAGAGCGGCTCGACCTCATTTATCGGCTTGAGCACAAACACCATGTGAGTTCAACAGATGCATTAATCAGCCTGTACAACGATATCGCGCTTCGGCTTCAGGATATCCAGTCGGTTGGCGACAACCTGCTGGCTGCCGAAAAGGAGCTGGTTGCAGCCAGTACCATAATGCTTGATCTGGCCGGAAAACTAACTGAAAGCCGCCGAAAGGTGTTTGAGTCGTTCGAAAAATCGGTACTTCATAATCTGGGCTCCATTGGAATGGCAACAGCCAGGCTTAAAGTGGATTACCAGTCGTTGGCCGAAGTAAATGAAAACGGTGCCGATCGTATTGTTTTCCTGTTTAATGCTAACCCCGATGGGGAATTGCGCCCCATTGCCAAGGTTGCTTCAGGTGGTGAATTATCAAGGTTGATGTTATCGGTGAAAGCCGCCCTGGCAAAACGAAGTCTGGTGGGTACCATCATCCTCGACGAAATAGACTCAGGCGTTTCTGGCGATATTGCCACCCGTCTGGGTACCATGATGCAAAGAATGGGCGAGGGCGTTCAACTGATAGCCATCACCCACCTGCCCCAGATCGCTGCTAAGGCCCGATCGCACTACAAAGTTTTAAAGATTAATACGCCGGAAGGTACCCGCTCTGAAATTCAATACCTGGCTGAAGTACAGAGGATAGATGAACTGGCCGGAATGCTTGGAGGAGCCTCTCCTTCAGCAGAGGCGCGGGCGACGGCTAAACAATTGATGCAATAGCATTGTTTTAATGAAAAACTTATCACATGTCGTATAACTTACTTAAAGGAAAGACCGGAATCATTTTCGGAGCACTCAACAATCAGTCGATCGCCTGGAAAGTTGCAGAAAAGGCATACGCCGAAGGTGCAAGGTTCGTGTTAACCAATACACCCATCGCACTTCGCTTTGGCGAACTTAACGAACTGGCCGAAGTCACCGGGTCACCCGTTATACCTGCTGATGCTACCAGTATGGCTGATCTTGAAATGCTGTTTGCTAAAACGATGGAGCATTTCGGCGGAAAGATCGATTTCGTACTCCATTCTATCGGGATGTCGCTCAACGTGCGAAAAGATCGCCCCTACGATGACCTCGATTATAACTTTCTTATGAAAACGATGGACATCAGCGCCTTCTCGTTCCACAAGATGTTGCAGACAGCCAAGAAACTCGATGCCCTGAATGAATGGGGATCGGTGGTTGGCCTGTCATACATTGCTGCACAGCGTACGTTGTTCCGCTATAACGACATGGCCGATGCAAAAGCTGCCCTCGAATCAATTGCCAGAAGCTTTGGTTACATCTATGGCCGCGAGAAACACGTCAGGATTAACACCATCAGCCAGTCGCCCACGATGACAACCGCCGGTAGTGGCGTCAAGGGGATTGATGATCTGATCGATTTTACTGACAGGATGTCGCCACTCGGTAATGCCACCGCTGAAGAGTGTGCTGACTACTGCGTGACTCTTTTCAGCGACCTGACCCGTAAGGTTACCATGCAAAATCTTTTCCACGACGGGGGCTTCTCCTCAATGGGGATGAGCGAACGCGCCATGCATACTTATAGCAGAAGTTTAAACTGTGAAGAGTGCCGTGAAAAATTGGATTGATTTTTGTGCTTTTGGCTACATTCAAACCTAAAATACCATGAATACCGTAAAAACACTCCTTCTGGCAGGTTTAGTACTTGTACTAAACAGTGTCATGGCTCAAAATGCTGAAACAAGCGACAAAGCCACGGTTAAAAAGAAAACCACCGCCACAGTAATCACCACGAAGGAGCAAACCAAATCGGATACCGGGAAAGTGACTGCTAAAACCGGTACCTATCAGAAAACTGTAAAGAGTCAGGCAACGAAGTCAAAGACCTCAACCACCAAGCGTAAACCAAAGACCAGGAAAGAACGCCTTGAAATGGAGTCGGCTGACAATGCCAAAACGAAGTCCCCGGAAACTCCACTTCTGGATAGCTTTAAACCCGGGACTGATGGTTACATCGAAGTAAACCACAGTGACATTCAGTCTTTTCTCAACCGGATTGGTGGCGAAAAATTAAAAGTACAGAGTTTTACGCTGGTTTATACCCAAAATGGAGTAACAAAACGGATGGTTAATAATGCTTCGGTGATCAGCAATGAAGTTCAGAATACCCTAAAGGGATTTCCTGTCGGCCAGATCTTCTCAATTGAAGACGTAAAGGGAGTTACCCGGAACGGGAGGGAGATAACTGCCCCTGTTTCAAAATTCCGGATAAAAGCCAATGGATCTGCGACTACTCAGGCTGTTCAAAAGAATAAGTAACTGGTTCTTTCATTAATAAGCCACCCATTGGGTGGCTTTTTGTTTTAAGGCGAAGATGGGAAATCGTTTAATCTGACAGTACATCAATGCTAAAAATTCAGCCCCTGGCAATATAACCGGGAAATATTGTAATTGCCTGGCTTTTAAATTACCCAGGGTATAAAAATTAGCTTTAATGCAAACCGTAATTGACATACAACAAGTCTGAAATTGGGTAGCCGTGCGCATTCAGTAACCAGAATCGCCCAATGAATGCCTGATAAATAGAAATTCGAAATCCGGCTTTTGCCCGCCATGATTCCCCCTGCACCATTCAATTCATCCGATTTAGTTAACTTTGCTCTTTTAGAAACGCTTTAGCAATAAACTGCCATGAAATATATAGGTGCACATGTTAGTGCTTCCGGCGGGGTTGAAAATGCACCCCTTAACGCCCATAAGATCGGAGCCACCGCTTTTGCTTTATTTACCAAAAACCAGAAACAGTGGAGTGCCCCCCCGTTATCGGAAGCCGCCATTATTAAGTTTAAAGCCAATTGTAAAGAGAATGGTTATCAACCGTCTCAGATTCTGCCTCATGACAGCTATCTGATCAACCTTGGACACCCTGAAGCCGAAGGATTGCAAAAATCACGCATCGCCTTCGTCGATGAGATGCAGCGTTGTGAGCAACTGGGACTCGATCGGCTCAACTTCCACCCCGGAAGCCATCTCAGGGAAATCAGCGAAGATGACTGCCTTCAGCGGATTGCCGAATCGATCAACATCGCCCTGCTGGAATCCAAAGGTGTGACCGCCGTAATAGAGAATACTGCCGGGCAGGGTACCAATATGGGCTACCGTTTCGAACATCTTCGGCGTATTATCGACCTCGTTGACGATAAAACACGCGTCGGGGTGTGTATCGATACCTGCCATGCCTTCACCAGTGGCTACGATCTTCGTACTTTCGACGCCTTCCAGACTACCTTTAGCCTTTTCGGGAATGTAATCGGGTTTAACTATCTGAAAGGTATTCATTTAAACGATTCAAAAAAGGACGTTGGAACACGTGTTGACAGGCACGACAATATAGGTATGGGTTTCATCGGCAACGACCTGTTTGGATTCATTATGGCCGATCCCCGGTTCGACAACATGCCCCTGATCCTTGAAACACCCGACGAAGAGAGGTGGGCTGAAGAGATCAGCATGTTAAAGTCATTGGTACGTTAATGCCGGCATTCATCCTGCACCTTATAACAGTAAGTCAGTAAAGGCAAAAAGAATGATCAAAATAGTTACCCTGATCGGAGCCCGCCCTCAGATTATCAAAGCAGCAGCGCTGAGTCGTGCCATCCGTCAGCAGTTCAGTACCCGGCTTAAGGAGGTTATCGTCCACACCGGCCAGCATTATGATGAAAACATGTCGAAGGTATTTATCGACCAATTGGCAATCCCTCAGCCCGACTACAATCTGAATGTCGGTTCGGGTAGTCATGGCAGGCAGACTGCCAGAATGCTTGAAGGTATTGAAGATATACTGTTGAACGAAAACCCCGGCTACCTGCTGGTGTACGGTGACACCAACTCAACACTGGCGGGAGCTCTGGCAGCCGCTAAAATCCATATCCCCGTGGTTCACGTTGAGGCAGGTCTGCGTTCGTTCAACAAACACATGCCCGAAGAGATCAACCGCATCGCCTGCGACCACATCTCTACGCTGCTCTTTACTCCAACCCTTGCCGGACTGAATAATTTGCAGCACGAGGGATTTGATACGGATTATCGGGGGGCTTATACGGCCGATAAGCCAGGCGTGTTCCATTGCGGTGACGTGATGTACGACAATTCACTTTATTTCAGTCAACTATCAGCCAACCACAGTACCATCTGCAACGACCATCACCTCGTGTCTGATGCGTTTATCCTTTGCACCATCCATCGTGATAACAATACCGATGAGCCTGGCAAGCTGGAAGATCTGTTTGCTACACTCATCAGGGTAGCTGAATCTACCGGGAAGAAGGTCGTTTTGCCGCTTCACCCGAGGACGGCCAATGTATTAGCCCGAAACCTTTCGCCCGCGCTTTATCAGAAGGTTCAGCAAGGCTCCGCGATTACATTATTGCCTCCCGTCTCCTTCTTCGATATGATCGAACTCGAGCGCCATTGCAGCCTTGTAATGACTGATTCAGGCGGTGTTCAGAAGGAGGCCTATTTCTTCAAAAAGCCTGTGATCATCCTACGCAATGAAACCGAATGGGTAGAGATCGTCGAAGCCGGGGCAGGAAGGGTATGTGGCACCCGTCAGGATGAGATCATGGCAGCAGTGGAGGCCTTCACCCTTAACCCGCCACAAATATTCCCTGAAATATTCGGCGACGGTAAAGCCGCTGAGTTTATTTGCCGGACGATGCTCTAATTGTTCCCTTACGAAATCCATCCTGCCATTTTTCACCAGCATCTTTCACCAAACATCAGTGAGAGAAATTAATGTAAAAGTCTTTCCCCACAGCCATCTCCCGATTGCCATCGGCAAAAGAGGCCAATGCCATCGTCATATACACGATCAAATCACTTAAATGTGTATTTGATAATCATTACAGAAAACTTGCATAAATGAAAACGCCGCGTTAAGATCATGGGGCGTGGTAGCGATTATTGCTTGTAGGCAGACTGCTGTGAGGCGGAATACGGCATTGATTGGTGTACCGGTGGTGCTTCCCGGATCCAGAAGAATGGCTTCACAACATCTCTTTATAGTTGCGAGTTTTTTATATTGATAAGGTAATTAACTTTTCTTTCAACATTCATTCGTTGACACCAGAAAAGCCCCCCTCACGGGAGGCCTTTCATTAGAAACATTACCGGCATACCGTCAGGCAACGGTGATCATTCCGGCGTAGGCACTGTTGGAGATGCCATTCTTAGCCTGTGAACCGACAACCGAACCGTAGGCGGCAAAGGAGATGTAGCCGTGTACTTCGTCGCCCGAGTAGTTGGCAGGGACTTCGATGATCACGGTTTCATCGCCACGGATACCGGCATTGAACAGGTAGACCGACTCTTTCTGGGTGGCATTGTACAATACCACCAGGGTGGTGTCGTTGAGCGAAGCCTGCCCCTGTGGAACCCCGGCGTCCCAGGAAACCACGATGGTTCCTGGTGTTGTTGAGGTAATCGACGGGTTGATGGCTCCCTGCAGATTGCCCCGGCTGACAGCAGCCTTCGTGTAGTCAATGTCGAAGTTGGGTGA
>MEOA01000060.1 GCA_001768515.1 Bacteroidetes bacterium GWE2_42_24
AAAAATATTAATACTTTTATGTCAAGTTTACAGCTCTTTCTTGATGGCTCATTTGTGAGTGATACAGTGGCCTATTTGATGTGATATATTCACCCCTGTTGAAATTTTTAGGTATTATCAAGTGCACCGGCGGAAATATAAAGCTTAGGCTCCCGAAATCACTGGATTCCTGTTGTTTTGCTAAAGCCACCGGCTTTTGACCGGCAAACCTGCCAGCCCTTCTTCTATAGTTCAATAACATTTTATTCACCACCAATTTTAGCTGTTTTATGTAATAAAATGTTGCGGAACTGTGGTTGCTCTCCCGGTATTTTTATAAGTGTATGATTTTTAATCTTTAGAAACTAAGCAAAGTGATTTGCCATCGGCTGGGGCCAATCTAAAAACAAAGAACCCGGACAGTGATGTCCGGGTTCTTTGTTTTATTCGCCGATCCGGTTTATTCAGCGGCGGGAGCTTCTTCAGCAGAGACAGCCTCTTCAGCAGGGGCAACTTCTTCCTCAACAGCAGCAGGTGCCGGGTTGTTGGCGGCAGCTTCTGCAACACGTTTACGGGTAATCTCGGCCTGACGGGCTTCGTTTACCTTCTTTTCGGCTTCGAGACGTTCACGCTGATCAGCGCGTTTCTTCTGCTCTTTTGCATTTAGTTTCGATGTGATGCGTTGCTCTTTATCCTTCATCCAGGTTTCGAATTTTTCATCGGCCTGTTCGAGGGTGAGGGCCCCTTTGGCCACACCTTTAAGTAAGTGGTTTTTGTAAAGAATCCCTTTATAGGAAAGGATTGCGTTTACAGTGTCGGAGGGCTGGGCACCATTCTGAAGCCATTGGATGGCTTTGTCCATGTCAATGGCGATTTCGGCAGGATTGGGAAGAGGATTGTAGGTTCCGATCTTCTCAATAAAACGTCCATCTCGAGGTGCACGACCATCGGCAATTACAATATGATAGAAAGGTTGTCCCTTTTTACCAAATCGTTGTAATCTCATTTTTACTGCCATAGTAGAAAATTTAAAGAGAGTTTGCTATGAAAATTGGGGTGCAAAGATCGTCTTTTTTTTTGAATCTCAAAAGTTTTCATACCCTTTTTTGCCCAATGTATCTTCAGTTTGAAAATCCCTCTGTTTTTTTCTCCCGGCACTGGTCTGAATTTCAGATCAGCATCCATGTTTAGCAGATCTACTTTCCCTTGTTTCTGGTTTTAACCCTGCCCGTTTCGCGGCGAATGATTAATTTTACGTTTAGAAGTCTTGTTTTAGTCAATTTTATAACATGCCAAAGTTCACTCATTTACACGTTCATACACAATACTCAATCCTCGACGGCGCAGCCCAGATTAAAAAGCTTCTGGCCAAAGCCCGTGAAACAGGGATGACGTCGCTGGCCATCACCGATCACGGCAACATGTACGGGGTGATGTATTTTATGAAGGAGGCTAAAGCGCAAGGCATCAAACCGATCATAGGAATTGAAACCTACGTGGCAAATGTTAGCCGGTTTGAAAAGAATAACCGTGGGCATCACCTTATTCTGCTGGCCAAAAATCTTGAAGGGTATCACAACCTTGCTATTCTCAGTACCCTGGCATTCAAAGAGGGATTCTACTACAATGCACGTATTGACAAGGAAATTCTGCGAACTTACAGCAAAGGGATTATTGCCTCTTCAGCCTGCCTGGGCGGGGAAATCCCTCAGGCCATCATGGCTGGTGACTACGACAAGGCTGAACAAATCATCAAAGAGTTCAAGGATATATTCGGTGACGACTTTTTTCTTGAGCTTATGGATCATGGTCTGGAAGACCAGAAAGCCGTAAACCGCGAACTCATCAGGCTGGCCCGTAAACACGACGTGAAGCTGATTGCCACGAACGACGTCCATTTTGTTAATCGCGAGGATGCCAAGCCTCATCAGATTCTGATTTGCCTTAACACTCAGACTTCGCTCGAAGATGCCGGTCAGTTGATCTACACCGGGAATGAATACCTCAGGACACCCGAAGAGATGGCTCAACTGTTTGCCGAAATCCCCGAGGCCATTGAAAATACTCAGGTTTTGTCCGATCGTATCGAAGAGTTTAAGCTGGAACACCCGGTGGTTCTTCCCAGGTTTGAATTGCCCGGTGATTTTACCGACCAGGATGAATACCTTCACCATCTCACCTTTGAAGGGGTCAAGAGACGGTATCAGGAGCTGACACCTGAGATCACTGATCGGATCGACTTCGAGCTGGCTACCATTAAGCGGATGGGTTTCCCGGGTTACTTTCTGATTGTTCAGGATTTCATCGCCGCTGCACGGAATATGGGGGTAATGGTTGGCCCGGGACGCGGATCGGCTGCCGGATCGGCCGTGGCCTATTGTCTCGGTATTACCAACATCGACCCGATTAAATATAAATTGCTGTTTGAGCGATTCCTGAACCCGGAACGCATCTCAATGCCCGATATTGACGTCGACTTCGATGATGCAGGTCGTGACAGCGTGCTGAAATATGTAACCAATAAATATGGTGAAGACCATGTTGCCCAAATTATCACATTTGGTACTATGGCTGCCAAATCGGCTATCAGGGATGTGGCGAGGGTGCTGAAACTCCCTCTTCCTGATGCCGATCGTCTGGCAAAAATGGTCCCCGAACGACCTGGAACTACACTGTCGGATGCTTTCAAAGAGGTCTCTGAATTGCGTGAGGCCAGGGATTCGGGTGAGGCGCTCGTTCGTGATACCCTGCGTTATGCCGAGACCCTCGAGGGCTCTGCACGGCAGACAGGAACCCATGCCTGCGGTGTCATTATAGGCCCTGATGATCTGAAGAAGTATGTCCCGCTGGCCACCGCCAAGGATTCGCTGATGATGGTGACCCAATATGATGGGAAGTTTGTGGAATCGGTCGGGATGCTAAAGATGGATTTTCTGGGTCTCCGTACGCTGACCATCATTAAGGAGGCGCTTTCAAACATCAGGGAGAGCCATAAGATTAACATCGATGTGGATACCCTTCCGCTCGACGATAAGCTGACCTTTGAACTCTTTCAGCGTGGTGATACCATTGGCATCTTCCAGTTTGAATCGGACGGCATGCGACAGTATATGCGTGAACTGAAGCCTACCACTCTTGAAGACCTCATAGCCATGAATGCTTTGTACAGGCCGGGGCCGATCGAGTATATTCCCGACTTTATTGACAGGAAGCATGGTCGCAAAAAGATTGAATATGACCTCCCTGATATGGAGGAATATCTGAACGAGACATACGGAATCACCGTCTATCAGGAGCAGGTGATGCTTCTCTCGCAAAAACTCGCCGGATTTACAAAAGGCGATGCCGATGTGCTCCGTAAAGCTATGGGGAAAAAAGACAGGCTGATGCTTGACAAACTAAAACCCCGGTTCATCGAACAGTCTTCGGCAAAGGGGCATGATGTCAAGATTCTCGAAAAGGTATGGACCGACTGGGAAGCCTTCGCCTCCTATGCATTCAATAAGTCGCATTCTACCTGTTATGCCTGGCTGGCCTATCAGACCGCCTACCTGAAAGCGCATCACCCGGCTGAGTTTATGTCGGCTGTTTTAACCCATAACCTGAGCGAAATAAAGAAGATCACCTTCTTTATCGAGGAGTGTCAGCGGCAGGGGATCGACGTTCTGGGTCCCGATCTCAACGAAAGTCGTATGAACTTCTTCGTGAACAGTCGCGGGCAGATACGGTTTGGACTGGCTGCCATTAAAGGGGTTGGGGAGTCGGCAGTAAGGTCACTGCTCGAGGATCGTGAGGCGAATGGTCCGTACGAAAACCTGGTCGACTTTCTCACCAGAATTAATTTGCGCACCGTTAACAGAAAGTGCATGGAATCGCTGGCCATGGCCGGAGCACTTGATTGTTTTGAGGGTATCCACAGAGCGCAGTATTTTGCGCAGGAACGGGCAGATGATCCTGTCTTTCTTGATCGGCTGATGCGCATGGCTTCCCAAATACAGGAGCGAAAGAATTCTTCGCAGGTCTCCCTCTTCGGTGAAGTGGAAGAGTATGCTGTACCTGAAATAGAACTGCCCAAGTGCCCCATTTGGTCAAAGGCCGAGCAGTTAAAATATGAAAAGGACGTTACAGGCTTTTACATTTCGGGCCATCCCCTTGATGAATTTAAGCTGGAGCGTGAAAACTTCTGTAACGTGAAAATCGCTGACCTGAAAGGTGACCTTCGCCTCCTTCAAAACAAAGAGCTCTATTTTGCCGGCATGGTCACAGGAGTGAAGCACAAGATAGCTCAAAATGGAAAGCCTTTTGGTACATTTACTGTCGAGGATGTGGATGAGAGTATTCAGATTACAGTTTTTTCGGAAGATTATCTCAACATACGAAAATACCTGACCGAAGAGAGTCTTAATTTGATGTTTAAATCCCGGGTACAGAAAAGGTACAGCGGCGACACACTTGAATTGAAAGTGGTAGATGCACAGTTGCTATCTGATGTGATGGAGAAATTCGTTGAATCGGTGAAGATCTTTTTCCCTCTCGAGACGATTTCCTCTCAGTTGGTTGAGACGATTTCGAAAACAGCCCGTGAGTTTCCGGGGAACTGCCCGTTACATCTCACTGTAGTTTATCCCCCGGAGAAAGTCCAGTTACAGTTTCGGCCGAAGAAACTGAAGGTGAACCCTAATGAATTTCTGCGCGTACTGAGAAAGATTGATGGCCTGCAGTTAAAACTGAATCGAAAATTGTTCTGATCGGGTTCATCAAAAATGTATAATTTTGACCTTTCAAACTCATACTAAAAACTTATATCATGGCTTTAGAAATAACCGATGCAAACTTTGATGAACTGGTTATGAAATCAGACAAACCGGTAGTTGTTGACTTTTGGGCAGAATGGTGTGGCCCATGCAGAATGGTGGGTCCCGTTATCAGCGAAATGGCTGAAGAATATGCCGGGCGTGCCGTTATCGGCAAGGTGGATGTTGACAACAACCCAGGGGTTGCCAATCAGTTCCGTGTTCGTAATATACCTACTATTCTTTTTGTCAAGAACGGAGAAGTTGTTGATAAACAGGTTGGTGTAGTTCCGAAGGCAGTCCTTGTTAAAAAACTTGAGCAATTGTTTTAATTAGCTCACTGTAAGCTTCCGGGACGGAAAATAATTTCTGTTCCGGAAGTTTGTTTTTTAGGGCTTTGCCTCATTTGTATAGCACTCTTTCCGTTTTCCCGTTATTTAATACTCCTCTTTCTTATCTGAGCATTCATTTTTATGGCACTCGACCAGAACCGTATTCAGCCGCTATCGCAGCTTGAGTTCTTCGCCCGGCAGGTGGTTGAAGGATTTATCACCGGCATGCACAAGAGTCCCTTCCACGGGTTCTCGGTTGAATTTGCCGAACACAGGCTTTACAACACTGGCGAGTCGGTCAAACACATCGACTGGAAGCTGTATGGACGCACCGACCGCCTGTATGTGAAACGTTATGAGGAGGAAACCAATCTTCGTTGTCAGGTAATTATCGATCAGTCGGCCTCGATGCTTTATCCGGTTGTTTCCAAACCTACTTTGCAGCAGCCTACAAAACTGCTCTTTTCGGTTTATGGTGCAGCCGTGTTGATGCAGTTGTTTAAACGCCAGCGCGATGCTGTAGGGCTCTCTGCCTTCGATGAAGAGATGACCATCAATACCCGGGCACACAGTGGTGCTGTTCATCTGCAACAACTCTATGCTTACCTCGAGGACATGCTTGCTACCGGGCAACCCAAACGGAATGCGGTTACCTCGGCCGCAAAATCGCTTCATTTGATTGCTGAGGCTGTCCATCGTCGTTCGTTGGTGGTTATTTTCAGTGATATGTTTGAAACGGCTGGTAACCAGACTGAATTGTTTCAGGCACTGCAACATCTGAAACACAACAAGCACGAGGTCATTCTTTTTCATGTTTCCTCAAAAGCTCAGGAGCTCGACTTTGCTTTCGACAACAGACCCCACCGGTTTGTTGACCTGGAGTCGGGACAGGAAGTGAAACTTAATCCGGCTGAAGTACGTGAAATCTATACACAACGTACGGCCGACTATCTTGAAGAAATCAGGATGCGCTGCCATCAATACCGGATAGACTTCGTTGAGGCAGACATTAACAGGGGATTTGAACAGGTGATGCTCCCCTGGCTCTTAAAACGTGCAAGGATGATGTAATCATGAGCCCCACCGATAGGGCTCGGCTTCAATACCGGCTGTCTGAAGTATCCGGTCAATCATTGGATCAAGGAGTTCATCCATTGAATCCGGCTTGTGATAAAAAAACGGTGAAGCAGGAAACACGATGGCGCCGGCCTCGGTTACTGTCGTCAGGTTCCTTAAATGGATCAGGCTCAAAGGTGCCTCGCGAATTACCAGTACCAGCCTGCGTCGCTCTTTCAGCATCACGTCGGCGGCACGTGTTAACAGCCCGGAGGATACACCCGAGGCAATTCTTCCCACACTCCCCATCGAACACGGACAAACAATCATGGTTTCGTAGCCGGCTGAACCGCTAGCAATGTCGGCAAACAAATCACTGTCACGATAGACATCAAACCCCGTATCATCCGGAAGCGGGGTTCCAAGCTCATACTTCCATACCTCCCGGCCTGTATCGGTTAGCACTACCTTCAACCGTTGTTGTAAAGGAATTTGAACCCGGAGTCTGTCAAGTAGTTTTTTCCCAAGCACAGCACCACTGGCTCCGGTAATCCCCACGATGATCCCGCCTGTTTTAATCTCCATTTCTCCCAAAGTAGTAATTGACAGAGAGGGTTAACACGTCGTTGTATTGTCCGCTGTTAAAAAGGCGTTTAACACCAGAGGCATGCGGACGAATGGGAATAAGAGAGTTAACCGTACGGAAATTCGCGCTAAATCGCGGTGAGAGCATATAGCTTAAACCGATAATGATATTTAGGGCATGAGTGTTAAATTCAGTCGAACTAACGTCGGTAGAGTATTCAGCCTCTTCATAATGACTGATCAGATAGCCATAGCTCAACCCTCCTTCAAACGAAAGTTTTGTGTTGTATAGATACCGGTATAGAAAGGGGATGTCTATATAGTTTACCCTGAGAAGGTATTGACGGGGTTCTGTCTCGGAAGGGTTCACCCTGCTCCCTTTCTGGGAGAAAGTGAGCTCCATCCTGAACTCCGAACGCTGGTTAATATTGAATGCTGCAAAACCGCCAAAGGTGAGACCGGCCTTATTGTACCCCGAGGCTACATCACCGGCAACCTGGGTGGCGTTGACACCAGCCAGCAATCCTCCTTCAATCCTCTGTGCCACAGTGAAAAGTGGTAGCAGGAACAGCAATAAAACTAAATTTTTCGTCTTCATGACCGTGCATTTTTCGGGGGTAAAGGTAATCATTTGCCCCGAAAGGATTAACGATGGTCAACCACAAGTCTGCGGATGACAGTTTGTTGATCGGTGGCTATTTTTAACACATAAATACCACCCTGCAACGACGAAACATTCATGCGATAGTTTCCGCCGGTAGTGATTTCTTCGGTAATCAGTTTACCTTGAATATCCATGAGGGTTAGTTTCGCTGACCGCGCGGCATAGGTAATGTTGAATGATTGCTGTGCCGGGTTGGGAAATACCTTTATCTCTTCAGCTATTTCTTCTTCATTTAGAGCGGCGGCTACGAACTCACAGACAGGATAGGCAGGGTTCTGAAATGTCTGAACACTCCCTTCCCAGAAGCAGAGTAATTCCTGGCTACCGCATATACCAGTATAAAAACTGCTCCCGGCATTGAGCACGCCCCCCTGACTTCCTATGCCTTCGATCCACCATTCCTGCCAGGACAGACTAAAGTTGGTCAGGAAGAGACGTGTGCGCCATTGCTGGTTCATCAGCACCGAGTCACGACCTGTCACAACCAACCTGATGGTGTCGGTTCCGAGAAGTTGGTTAACCAGTGTTGCTGTATCACCTGGCTGGAGCGAGAAATCGTAGACTAAACCTTCGGATTCGCTATATGGAATCCTGTACCAACTGCGTCCGGTTGTTTCTTCCTCACGGAAAGCTCCATAGTAGATGGCCGTCTCGTTATCATTTTTCCAGATGGTTTTATAACCCGTTCCAAAAAATGTGGTGTCGGGACCAGGGATTAGTTTTGATGAGCTGTATGTATTCCCCTCCGGCTGGCAGTGTATCTCAACCACCGACCATTTATGACCGGCTGTAAGGATGGGCAGATACTGAGCCTGCAGACCTGAGGTGAGTGAAAAAAGGAGTATGCTATTAATGACAGTGATAATTCTCATTTAGATTCGTTTTAAATAAAACACTGAATCATTTGAGAATGTTTGCCAAGCCGTGTTTTTAGGATGTAGATAAGGTTACAGACAACAAACCCCTTTTCCCGAAAAGCAAAACGGCAACAGGAGCGTCATTTCGTTCGTGTTGCCGTTCTTTGAAGGGTTTTACCTTACGAATTACATGGAGGTAGGTTCGTTGTCTTTTTTCTCATCAGGACATTTCTTTCCCATGAAATAGCTGGCCACCAAAGCGATGCCGCCAAAAATGAAGGTCATCGAGAAATACGACACCCATTCTTCGAGCAGACCTTTGGAGGCAAATATATCGCCCAGAAGCAGTCCGATGGCCACACCGATGAGCAACATACCCCATTTCAACTGTAGCATATTCTCTTCCGATTTGTGGAATTTATCGATATCAAGACCCCGCTCGAGCAACATCATCCGTTCACGTTTGCGGATATTCAGATAGACAATCGCAACGACCATGGCAAAAAACCCCAGTGGTATTAAAATTCCTTCAGCCATAACAAAGCGTTTTAAAAGTGAAACATTCGGTTCATTTGCCTTTTTGACTGGTGTTTTTCGTCAGGGTTACACTTTGGTACATCAGTTTGTTGAAATAGAGGTGATGACTACCTGGTAACAGACCGCCCCGGTGAGGTGTGTTTTAAGATTCTGACCAGTTATTCATTAGAAGGCCACCGGGTGATGCATAAATCGCGCGCCATCTGAGTTTGATTTTAGGGGTCAAATCCGAAAGTGTAATGCCACTTGTTGGCACATTCCCAAAATGGCATGCTTTCATTTTGTAAATATCTTAAATTTAACTGTTTCTGATTGGAGCGTGGGCTTAATTGTAAGCTTTTATTTTTTTGTTGAAGTCATTATTAAGTTGAAAAGAGCGAGAAGCCGGTGCCATGAAGCTTAACACTGTTCTGTAAAAACTTCGTAGCCATTGACCTTTAATATTTTACAAAACGTTACCTTAATCGTTTTTAAAAAAATTATTTTTTTTTCATCAGGCTACGAATCTGAAAGGGTTTTGGCACGGTTTTTTGTCATATCCGGCATGAATTTCAATAGAAAACAAATAGGACACAGACCGCAAATCAACCTTAGACGGATCAGGACGCTCCGTTTGACCTCCGCTTGATCTACGCTTGATCTACGCTTGATCTATGGTCAAATCTCAAAATTGGTGCGATTTCCTGCTGATTTAAAACAGCTTTGAACGAAGGGTTGCTCCCGGTTTATAGCAGTCGTCGGTTTTGAGGAGGTGAGCCGGTTTTTCGGATGTAAGAGCAGAAAGGTGAAACCACAGCTTTTCACATATCAGAATTTATATGATTACCCTATCGGGGCAAATCGGTATTATCTTTATCCTTCATTTTGTAACCCGACAAGAACGGGGGCGTCATAAAACTGGCTGCCCCGGAGGGGATCTGTCCTTAAGAATGATTTTGACGCATCTATGAAGTACCTCGACGACGAACAATATCTGGTTCAGATTGCTCAGGGCAGTCAGCAAGGTTTTGCCATGCTGGTTGACAAGCACAAAGAACTGGCGTTTACCGTTGCCTTGCGCATCACCGGAAATCGTGAGGATGCAGAGGAGGTGATCATGGATGCCTTCGTGAAGGCTTACCGCTCATTGGGTAGTTTTAAACGTGAAGCCAAATTCTCGACCTGGCTCTACCGGATTGTATTCAACACGGCTATCAGCCGGACACGCAAAAAGTCGCTTGAGTTTACCCCACTCGACGACACCCTTACCGAACGGTTGCCCGATATGGGTTCCATGGCGTCGGTGAATGAACTGACGTACGAGGAAAAGGAAGAATTTGTAAATTCGGCCCTTCAATCACTGCCTCCCGACGATGCGCTCCTGATTACCCTCTTTTACAAGGAAAGTATTCCGGTTGAAGAGATTAGTCAGATAACAGGCTTATCGCAATCAAATGTTAAAGTAAAGTTGCACAGGATCAGAAAGCGGATGGCCGTCATGATTCAGACGCGAATTTCAAAACCATTAAGTGTAATCACATGAGCCTACAACAACAGCTTGACGCTGATAAAATATTGCACGACCTGTTCGCAAACCTGAAAACAGAGTCACCATCTGAAGATTTTACCAGAAGGTTGATGACCAGAATTTCTCCTGAATTTATACATCAGGAATCCATCGAGCCGTTTAAGATCAGCGGCCGTATCTGGCTGGCCATCTTTGTTTCGGTAGTCTTCTTCTCCTTGCTTTTCTTCACCTCCGATATCCCGGCCTTTGATTTTTTAAACAAGTACCTCGATTTCAGGTGGCTTGCTGATTTTACAATTTCCGATCGTTCGGCACTTTTCTTCCAGAAGATGGTGTCCAGTATTGAAGGGATCAAACTGAATTATATCCTGATCCCATTCATGGCATTACTTGGTTTGATAGGCATTGACAGGGTAATTAATCATAAAGCCGGAAACACAACTTTCTTTACCTTTCTGTAAACTATGGCAGTTTCAGGTAACATTCCTGATTTGCTCCCGAAGATTCTGCCTGAGGTGGCGAAGGATTTTTCTCCTGTTCTCTCAGTCATGCCAATCACAGGGGGCGATATCAATCGTGCATGGAAGATATCGACAACCAATGGTCAATATTTTCTGAAGTCTAACCGGACGGGGCTTTATCCGGGTCTTTATAAATGTGAAGCCGAAGCCCTGAGAATACTTGCCTCAACACATACGGTAACGGTGCCCGGGGTGTTGTGGGCTGATGATAATTCGGATCCGCCATTTCTTCTGATGGGATACATTGAGCCGGGACGTGCCGGAATTGGTACTTACGAAGAGGCGGGTAGAGCGCTCGCCGCACTTCACAGATGTACGAGCACTGATTTTGGTTTTTCTTCTAATAATTACATAGGCTCACTTTGGCAGATAAACGATCGTAACGCTGATTTCAATGAATTCTTTATCCGGCAAAGGCTTATGCCGCTGACCATTCGTGCGGTAGAAGCTTCACTTGCTCCCGAAAGTCTGATCGGGTCGATTGAAGCCCTGTCTGGCAAACTCAAGGCCATTATTCCTGCTGAACCGCCAGCCTTACTCCATGGCGATCTCTGGCATGGTAATCTGATGGCCGACCAATCAGGCCATCCTGTGTTTATTGATCCTGCTGTATATTATGGACATCGTGAGTCGGATCTAGCCATGACGCAGCTCTTTGGTGGTTTTCCTGATTGTTTTTACCATGCATATAACGAAACCTATCCTCTTGAATCCGGCTGGCAGCAGCGGAGAGATTTATTTAACCTCTACCCCTTGCTGGTTCATTTGATTCTGTTTGGAGTAAGCTATTTGGGTCAGATTAAACAAATTTTAAGAAAGGTCTGAGCAAAATGTGTCTTATATTGTTTATTTGTTTTGGTAATTGAATTTTAATCACCTATAAAACATGAAAACATGAAAAAGATGGCTGTTGTTTATTGGCCCGCGGGGGGTAATACCGAAGAAGCTGCCCGAAAGATTTATTCACTCCTTGGTGCCGGCCATGTGCTAGTCAGTTTGAGTGATGCTGCTACTTTAGATTTTGGAGAGTTTGATTGCATCATCGCGGGTTGTGCTACAACTGGCGCTGAGACATGGCAAAAGTCTACATCGGGAAATAACTGGGCCAAATTTTTCGCCGCCAACCCCGGTATACCTGTTTCCAATAAGAAAGTTGCCGTGTTTGGACTGGGCGATCAGATACTCTATCACAATCATTTCTGTGACCAAATTGAGTACCTGCGCGATGAATTCGTAAAGAGAGGTGCTGTTGTTATCGGACAGTGGCCTGTGGAGGGTTATAGATTCGAAGAGTCACGAGCCGTTGAAGACGGACATTTTATGGGGCTTGCTTTGGATGAAGACAACCAGCCTGAATTGACGGGGAAACGGATCGCCGAATGGGTGAACCAGCTAAAGCACGAGATTTAGGAAGCAGGGATTCTGCTGACAGTTAATGACTGTTTGGCTTCGGGTGTTCATTAGTGATATTTGTGATGGATCATCGGATGTGACATACTTTTCACCTTTTACTCCTGCCAAACTGTGATTGCAATGCGGTTTTGCAGTCATTTTACCCATCTCCCTTGCTGCAAATTGCCATCTCTAATTGGCTTCGCCAATCACTCTTCTCTAAATCTTAACCACTGCGCTATGCAATTTTAAAGAGGCCGGCATAAAACTCCTATCAAAATCAATAGGCTGAATATCTGATATTGAGCGGCTAAAATTACTTTTATGTTTTTATGCCTTGAACTGGCAGGTAGAATATTTAACAAAAAAAGATCACCACTTTAATGATTATTTTGTACCGCAGTATGTTCATGGTTGTTGGTGTGTGTTGAGGTACAGGTATTTAAATAAAGGAGGATTTTCATCTGTCAGTATTACCTGCCCTGAGCGATTACTCCCCAATCAGGTTCTGGTAATGTTTGTAACGTTTCAGGATATTCTTCACGAAGTTCGTGGGCTCTTCTCCATGACAGTAGCCGTAGTAAACAACATTATCGGTATAATAGGCGGGTTCTGATTTCTTCAGCATATATATTTCAACTTCAGCCCATTTGTCCGGGTTTCTTCCGTGTTTCATGGCGAGTCTTCTGGCATCGAACACATGACCAATGCCAACATTGTATGAGGCCAATACGAATTTCATTCTTTCTGTGCTGTCGGCGACGAAGTGTTTGAGTTGTCTGTCGATGTTATAGAGCAGTCCGATTCCTGCCGCAATGTGCTGGGGTGTAGTCGATGTACTGTCAATGCCATATTCGATTGCTGTAGCTGGCATTAGTTGCATGATACCAGCAGCCCCTTTACGACTGACAGCTTCGTGACTGAACTTCGACTCCTGAAAGATGAGTGCTGCTAAAAGCCTCCAATCCCAGCCAAGTTTGTGGGTTGCCTTTTTCAACAACAGGTCGTAATCCGAAAGTCTGGCATTTTGCACCAGTGATCCTGCGGCGGCTTTCCTCCATTTGGTCGGGCCGAAATACTTTTTGTAGATCAGGGTTGCGGCATTGGTATTTAAAAAACCGCCAAGCCAGTCGTCGATCAGCATTCCCCATGCGTCTGCCCCTTTTCTAATGCCCCAATGGGTGGTCTGAAAACGACTAAGAGGCACCGAGATGTCGAGGTTTGGATAACGAGAAGCATATATGATAGCGGTTTTTTCGTCTGCAACGGTAAAAGGGATCGTTTTTTCAGCCACCAGTTTAATAACTTCTCCCTGCTGAGTATTCTCCAGTTCAAGGATTTTTGATTCCAGGTGAAGGGTTATCAGTGTGCCTTCCAATCGTTTGTATTCAGTGGTTTCCGATGCTACCGGGATGGTTTTACCGGACAGATCGATGGCCGAGTTGATGCATAGTTGACCCGGACATTTGTTCCCGGAGGGCTGAACAATCAATAGTCTTGATTTTCCGACAGGTAAAGTAAAATCGATGCGGCTGGTATCCACCCTTCCGGCAAAAAGGTCTTCGGCTATGAGATCAGCCTGACCTCTGTTGAGGAGATGAATGGCCTCGTCCAGATCATTCCTGACAATAATTTCAAGCTCAACCCCAAGGTGTTTGGCAAATAATTTTAATAAATCGAACTGGTATCCGGCAGGTTCGCCGTGGTAAAGGAAATAATCGACGGAATTGAATTGTGTTACTGCTATCAGTTTTCCCCGTTGTTTGATCTGTTCAACTACCGGTTTTTTAGATAGTTGTAGAAGATTTAGACTGGTTTCGGGGGTTCGGTTGCAAGAAATAATGAGTGGTAGATTAAACACACAAATTAAAACTAACATCCTGAACATGAATGATTTAAGCATTAGCTATTTTTTCGTGAAACTTCATTTTAAGAGGGTGCAAATTTACAATAATTTTATCAATACGCGATAAAATTTTATATTAAAAAGCGCAGAGATGATTATCAAGCGGTAACAATTAATTTTATCTTTGTTGGAGTATTAAAAATTACTTTACCATGACTAACAATAGACTTTGGATACTGGTTGTAATAGTTCTGATAGGCAGTTCATCAGTTGCACAAACGGAGATGAGTTCATTTACGACTACTGGATCCGGATTATCCACCACCATGCTTTCTGACTACCAAACATCAGGGATTAACCCCGCTAATCTGGGCTGGAATCGTGATGGAAGGAAGTTTCATTTTGGTGTGGCCGAAATCAGTGGTTCTGTGTTTTCCCAGCCACTCACCCGATCTGATTTATTCGATCTTTTTAAATCCGATGCTGATTTCTCAACTTATGATAAAGCTGAAGCTGTAAAGAATTTTTCGAATGCCAGGTTGATCCTTGATGTATCTGCTATGTCAGCAGGTTTTTCATTTCAGGATGAGAAGATCGGTGGTTTCGCTTTTCAGGTACGCGACAGAAATCTTACAAATTTGAAGATGAACAATCTGGTGGCTGATATTCTATGGCTTGGATATAACAGCGATTATTTTGATCAGAAAGTGATAGATGAAGTAACCGGGCAAGTGATTGCCGGGATCTCCACTAATCCGATGTCCATTACCGACCTTTTGAAGGGCACCACCTTCACACAGTTATGGATCAGGGAATATGGCCTTAGTTACGGGAGATCGGTTTATTCATCTGATGATGTCAGATTGTATGTTGGTGCAGGGATCAAACTGTTGAGTGGTATGGGGATTATAGAGATTACAACTGAAGAGGATAAAATGGTGGCTTATTCATCCTTAAGCCCCGGATTTAAATTCAATTATCCGCAGCCAACACCATCACAGGCCAGTGGAAACGGTTACTCGCCTGTTGGTCATGGCACTGCCTTTGATCTGGGTGTTACCATCGATTTATACAATCAGGTTAGAATCGGGATGGCCGTGAACGATATCGGCTCCCTGACGTGGGACGGGAATGTGTATGAGGCGAACTATTCAGCTACAGTCAGTCACATTGAGACTGGTGGTATTGGAACAGAATCAATTGACAAAATTTTCGATGCTATTGCCGTAAAGGATGATTTGTTTGAGTGGAACGGGCTAACGGAGAAAAAAACTAATTTACCTACTGTATGGCGAACAGGTGCCAATTATACCGGTCTTAAAAAATTGACTCTGGGATTTGATTTGATGGCTCCCCTGCAAAAGTTGCCTGGTAGTTACGAACAAATGGTTTGGGGTATTGGAGCTCATTATAATCCCTATGGTCGGTTTGTGTTGACTGCCGGCATAGGGGGTGGTGGCAACACAGGCTTCAGGATGCCACTGGGAATTAGTTTTGAAATACTTCCGGGTTGGGAAGCAGGATTGGCTACCCGTGATATTACAACCCTTTTCAAGGACAAGGATCCCTACTTATCAGTAGCGCTTGGCTTCCTGAGGTTTGGATTTGGCAGCTATGACTCCGATGAAAAAACAGAAGGCCAGTAGAGATGACTTTGGTTGCATCTCTACTGCCATTACAATTATTGTTTATTTTGGTTCCTGAATTAATTCAAAGTCGATCTGTTTTCGTTGCAGGTCGACATTTTTTACCCTGATCTTCACCTCATCGCCTAACTTAATGGTTTCGCCATAACGCTGCCCTACAACCTGGTAATTGTCCTCATCAAGATAGTAGAAGTCGTCGTTCAGATCGCGCAGCCTGATCATTCCTTCGCACTTGTTGCCGATGATTTCTGCATAGATTCCCCATTTGCTGACGCCAGAGATTCGGGCCTCGAACACTTCACCGAGTTTATCCATCAGGTATTCGGCCTGTTTATATTTTACCGAAGCCCTTTCAGCCTCCATTGCTTTTCTTTCCATTTCGGAGGCATGCTCGCACATTTTCTCATATTCTTCAATGTTGACCGATTGAGCGCCATGCATATAATCGAACAGCAGCCGGTGTACCATCAGGTCAGGGTAACGGCGGATGGGTGAAGTGAAGTGGGTATAGTAGGGGAATGCCAGCCCGTAGTGGCCGATGTTGTGTGTGCTGTAAACAGCTTTTGCCATAGTTCTTATGGCGATGGATGAAATCATGGTCTCTTCTCCTTTTCCAGCGACATCTTTGAGCAACTTGTTGAATGAAGAGGCAATGTTTTTTGAAGAGCCGAGTTTCATTGAATAGCCCAGTTTGCTGACAAACTGTGCAAAGGTGTTAAGTTTTTCAGGTGAAGGTGCGTCGTGGATACGGTAAACAAAAGTCTTCGGATCGCTTTTTCCCTTTTTAATCCCAACAGATTCGGCTACTTTTCGGTTGGCCAGCAGCATGAAATCTTCAATCAGCCAGTTGGCTTCCTTTTGTTCCTTTATGTAAACGCCAATGGGTTTCCCATTACTGTCGAGATGAAATTTCACTTCCTGTGATTCGAAGTTGATGGCACCTTTACGATAGCGTTCCTTGCGCAGAATGGATGAGAGTTTGAAGAGTGTCATGATAGGCTCTTTATAATCGCCATTGGCTCCCCCGATCATGGCCTGAACTTCTTCATAAGCATACCGGCGGTTCGATTTAATGATTGTCTTCCCAAACCATTGATCAATCACTTTGGCGGTATCGTCCATTTCAAACACTGCCGAGAAGCATAGCTTTTCTTCATCCTGCCGGAGAGAACAGACATGATTGGAGAGTTTCTCGGGGAGCATAGGAATAACCCTGTCAACCAGATAGATGCTTGTCCCTCTGTCGAAGGCTTCCTGATCGAGCGGGGAACCTGGCTTCACGTAATGGGCTACATCGGCAATATGGACGCCTACTTCCCAATTGCCGGATGGTAGCTTCTGAAGCGAAAGGGCATCATCGAAGTCCTTAGCATCGGCGGGGTCGATGGTAATGGTGAAGACATCACGGAAATCTCGTCGGCGGGCAATTTCCTCATCCGGTATTCTTTCAGGGATGGCATGGGCTTCGGCCTCAACTTCGGGTCGGAAGGCAAGTGGAAAATCAAATTCCACAAGAATCGATTGCATTTCCACATTGTTGTTCCCAGGCGCACCGAGTACTGCAATGATTTCGCCGAATGGGTTTTTGGAATGCTCGGGCCATTCAGTGATTTTGGCAACCACCTTCTCGCCATTTTTCGCGGTGCCTATCTTGTCGGGAGGGATGAATATGTCAACAGGGATAGCCGTGTTGTCAGGAATCAGGAAAGCGTAATTACGGGTTATTTGAATGGTTCCGACAAACCGTGACCGTGCTCTTTCGATGACCTCCACAATCTGCCCTTCGGTTTTCCTGCCCGACCGTTTTGGGAAGAGGTATACCTTTACTTTGTCACCATCTAGTGAATGACCTGTGTTGCTGGCTGACACGTATACATCTTCTCCTAGTTCAGGGGAAGACACATAAGCCTTGCCGGTTTGTTTCATATCAACGGTTCCTGTAATATACTTCTTGTAAGAGCTTACCGTAGAGATGTGTTTCGGATTGAGAAGGAATTTTCCTGGTTTTATTTCATGAATTGTGCCCTGTTCGCGTAATTCGTACAGCACAGAGTAAATCATATCGCGGGTGGCCTTGTCTTTTACACCTATGGCTGAAGCTACTTGTTTATAATTGAATGCCTTGAGAGGTGAGTTTCCAAAAACGGCCAGAACGTTGTTTACGAAGCTGCTGCCTGAGCGCTTCATCGTATCTTTTTTTTTCTTCGGCATGATGATTCCTTATTTTTGCTTGCATAAAGGTAGGAATAAATTCACTTAAATACTATTCCATTAAGGATGATGCTGATGTAAAAGCTTTCCGGGATTAATCTGATATCTCAGGTGTCGTTTTTATAGGTTTGTCTTTCAGCTGTATGGTGGAGAGGGGTATGAGGCGGTTTCGAGTATTAAGTTATTTATATGACGGCATCCTGTATCTTTAGCGTTCAATTTGGTATCTGTTGTATGATTTTCTGGAGATAAAGTCATTTAATTTTTTAATTTTGGATAAAAGTGAACAAATTCGAAATTTATTAACATTCTGTTAATGCGTAGCTAGATCAATTTACATATACATCTGCGTGTATATGATTAATTTACCGGCACGTTTATTGGAGTGTGAATTCGTTACAGTTTGAGAGAAGGAATCCATATTGGATTTCTATGAATGATCCGATTTGTTTTTACCTTTAGAATGATTGAATAGACAGGTTTTAGTGAATGACTGAATATTTTGATTAGACCTAGTTTGCATACTTTTTTAAAACTGCAGGATTTGCATAGATTGTTTTCTGATAGTAATCTCCTATTACCAGCCGTGAATCGACTTGTTAAGGTGTTGTTTGTGTTTTTTATTCTACCGGTTTCTGTTTCCCAAAATGTAATGGCGGTTCAGACCGATAGCCTGTTGGTGCAATATTGCCGGTATACGAGTCATCCAAAGCAGTTTTCATTTGATCAGCAACTTAGTTTGGCTGTTGATCTGGCAGCCTATGATGAGACCGCCGCCTTAAAAGTGCTTTCAGATGCAAAAGCAAATGCAGGGAATGATTTGTGTGCCGAGGTAAATATTCTTGCCGGCAGGTCTTATGTCGAGTTTCTTTCAACGCAATACGCCAGAAGTATAGCGGGGTTTAAAGAGGTAATTGAGGAAATGGATCAGAAGGCCCTCCCTGCTGATTGCCGCCTGCTGTTTTCACCTGATTCATTGATCAAACTGTTGGCTAAGGCTTTTGCCCTGCATGGGGATGTGTATTCAGCAAACAGGTGGTATGAGCGGGCGTTGGATGATTTGCAATCTGGTTCACACCAGCAAAGAGCGAACCTAATACTTCAATGGGCTGCTGCAGTTGAAAAGATTTCGGATCAGCACGACTTGCTGAAGCTATATGACATGGTGAACATAGAAGCCGATCAAGGCGGTCTGTCTTCAGTAAAACGTAGTGCCAGCCTTGGTAAGGCTTTGGTTATTCAGCAGAATGGAGATTTTAGTAAAGCTCTGGTCTTGTTCAATGATTTGGACTCTTTTTCCGATTCGCTCAGCCTGTCACAACAGGCCTTACTTTATGAAGGTCTTGCATTAAGTCTTTCAGGTAATGGGTCTTGGCAGGCATCAACCGCGTATTGGAACCGGTATCTGGAGGTGGCAATTTTACTGCCCGAACTGGAATTGCCCGAGATGTCCATCCGTAAGACGATTGACGGTTTGAGCAGGGTAGGAGAGAAAGATAAGGCCTTGCAACTCGCTTCCCGTGTTAATTTTGTTCTTGAGAGCAGGAGTATTGATCGGTTATCTGATACAACGCGGTCTGTTGTCTGGATGATTCATTTGATTTCTTCAGGTGTTTACAGTTCACCGAAATGGGTTGAGTCATCAAAGGGCTTTCCGGATCCTGATATTATAATATTTGGACTTCTGGTGCTGATTGTAGCTCTTGTTGTTGTATTTGTCACCATGTATATACACAACAGGAAAGATTCAAGCCTTCTGGTGGTTCAGAACAATGAAATTAAGTTGCAGCAGGAAGAGATTAAGAGGACCAATGAACGTCTTGCAAAGACAAATCAGGATTTGCAACGGGCCAAAGAAAAGGCAGAGGAGGCTACACAGTCCAAATCACTTTTCCTTGCCAACATGAGTCACGAGATCCGTACCCCGATGAATGGAATCATCGGCATGATAAATATGCTTAAGGGCTCGAATCTTGGTCGTGAACAACGGGAGGCGATGGAAGTGATTATTAATAGTTCTGAGAACCTGTTGATTGTGATCAATGAAATTCTCGATTTCTCGAAGATTGAATCAGGCAGGCTAGAGCTTGAGAATATTACTTTCGACCTTCACTATGAAATAGGTAATGTTGTGAAGTTACTTAAGATGCGGGCTGAGGAGAAGGGCTTATTGTTGACTTCAGGAATATCGCCATTCGTACCACGTTATCTGACAGGCGATCCGGTGAGGCTAAAGCAGATACTGATAAATCTGGTTAATAATGGTATAAAATTTACCGAAAAGGGTAGTGTAAAGATCAATGTAACCATTGACGACCGGGTAGGGCGTGAGAGTGTTATCAGGTTTGAGGTGAATGATACAGGTATTGGTATTTCAGATGATAATCTGAATAAATTGTTTCAGACCTTTTCGCAGGGGGATATCTCGTTTACACGAAGATATGGTGGAACAGGACTCGGTTTGGCCATCTCTAAAAATCTGGTACATCGAATGCGTGGGCATATTGGTGTTGAGAGTCAACTGGGTTTTGGAAGTAAGTTCTGGTTTACCGTAACGCTTCCTGATGGCTGCAAGGTCTCCCCTTCTGTTGTGGAGTCAGGAAATTCCTGTTCGATATCAGGAGAGATTGCACCTTTGCATAAGTTGAGGGTATTGCTTGCAGAGGACAACCTCGTAAATCAGAAAGTTGCTATGATGGTGATACAGAAATTGGGACATCTTGTAGAAGTGGCAAACAATGGCCGGATAGCAGTTGATAAGTATAAGGCTAATCAATACGACCTTATTCTGATGGACATGATGATGCCTGAACTGGATGGTTTGGAAGCTACAAAAGAAATCAGGAAGATAGAACAGGAGAGTAAGACAACCACACCAATAAAAATAGTGGCTCTTACGGCCAATGCCATGAAAGAAGACAAGGAGAAATGCCTTGAGGCCGGGATGGATGATTATCTTAGTAAACCGTTTAAACCGGAAGATCTGCAGCGGGTTATTGGTTAACTACTTTTTTTATTGCGGCTTAACAAACGGAATCATCGAACGTATATCTACAAACATCTCGATGATGAGAAAACCGCCGATGACAACCAGCATAATTCCGACAACCTGATTCATGATATGAACAACACGTGGTGTAAGAAATCTTTTCAGTTTGTGAGCAACAAAACACTTCAGCGAATCGGTACCAAGAATCATAATACTGGCTCCGGCGAAAAAGTAAAAGAGAGAGTTTGAATTGACGCCATAGGTGGCGCTAACACTCATTAAAGCAGTGAGCCAGACAAACCATACACCAGGGTTGGCAATGTTGAGGAAAAATCCCTTAAGTACATAAATGGCAGGCCCGGGTACTTTTATCACTACTTCAATTTCGGGGTCAGGGCTCTCGATTACAGGTTTTCGGGTGAAGGTTACCGTGCCGAATATGATCATTACAATTCCCCCTACGAGACTGAAGTAGAAGTTTTGGCGGGGGTCATCGCCCAGAATTTGTGAAAATCCGGTATGGCAGAGAACAATTACTGTTAAGTCGCTGAGGAAAATACCGGTTGCAATAAGCAGACCAGCTATAAAACCACGATGAACACTGGTCTGAAGGAGTACAAACAAGGCGGGGCCGATTAGCAATGCCAGTGTTAAGCCTACAATAATTCCATTGAGAAGTGGATGCATCGGATAAAAACGACAAATGTGAGTTAGTGTAATGTACCTGCCGATTTATAGTAGAAGTGACAGTATACTGACGGTTCAGAAGAATCTGGTTTGCAAATGTAACCAAATTTGCAAATTATCAGTGAATTTTCGATAGGTATACGAAAAGGCTCTCTGGATGACAATCGCGGCCTTAATCATGTTATGAATTAAACATCAGGTTGTATGGACGGCTTATTTCTTCATACACTGAGGCGGTTGACACGTATTTACTATACCTGCGGAATTCTTTGCCTTCGAAAAGGAAAATGATGGTGGGACTTGAGAATACACCATACATCGCGGCAAACTCAGGCTGTTGGGCTGCATCAATGTATGAACACTCAATCTTGGGAAACTCGTTCCGGATCAGGCTTGCTATCTTAGGACGAAGAGCCAGACAAGGCTGACATCCGTCATTGTAAAAATATAGCATGACAGCAGGTTTACTTTCTATGATAGGATTCATAGTTTTTTATTTAGTCGACCAACAATGATTATTGATATTTGTTGTGCCCCTTTTGCAAAATTTCTTTACAAGCGTTTTTTTTTCTATGTTTGGTGCCATAACTGAATCAAGTCAAAATCTTATAAATTATGTCAATCATCATCAACGGATCAGGATTAACCATTGAGAAAGTGGTGGCCATAGCCCGCCATCATGAAAAAGTTGAGTTACACCCCGAGGCTGTACAACGAATTAAGATATGCCGGGACATGCTTGAACGCAAGATCGAGGCACATGAGATCATGTATGGCGTAAACACTGGTATTGGTGAGTTTTCGGAAGTAGTACTCAACGATGATCAGGTTAAGGATTTTCAAAAGTATCTTATTTATAATCATGCCGCCGGTATTGGTGATCCCATGCCAGAAGAATGGGTCAGGGGGGCCATGGTGGGACGTATTAATGTTCATGCCCACGGCAATAGTGGTGTACGTATAGAAATTACCCGGACGCTGGTAGAGATGCTCAATCGTGGGGTCACCCCCTGGGTTTGCACCAAGGGTTCGGTGGGTGCTTGCGGGGATCTTGCTCCTATGTCGCAGATCGCGCTGCTAATGATGGGGGAAGGAAAAGCCTGGTATAAAGGTGAACTCTATACGGGAGCTGAAGCTTTGGCAAAGGCAGGCATTGCTATTCCGGGGCTGAAAGCCCGGGATGGGCTTGCTACCATTAACGGTAGTAACGTGCTGACAGCCATGAGCGCTATTTTTCTGTTTGATGCCAATAACTGGTTAAAGCAGGCAGAAATCGCTGCTGCAATGTCGCTTGAAGCCCTGAAAGCCAATATGCGACCCTATCATCCTTTACTCCATGAGGTACGAGGGTTTAAAGGTGCTGTCCGTTCGGCAGCATCAATTCTGAAATTGGTTGCAGGAGGTGATCTTGCCGAAGGGAGCGTTAAATGTAAAGTGCAGGATGCTTATTCGATGCGTTCAACCCCTCAGGTGATTGGTGCTGCCCACGATGCCATTGCTTATGCCCGCTCACAAGTTGAGATAGAGCTTAATGGTGTTGGCGATAATCCCATCTTCTTCCCTGACAAAGGGATTCAACTCTCGGGTGCAAATTTCCAGGGAAGCCCGGTTTCGTTGCCTATGGACATGGCCGGTGCTGCCATTACTATGGTGTCGGTACTCTCCGAACGCAGACTTAACAGGCTTAATAATCCTGCTCTCAGTGTTGGCCTACCTGCCTTTCTTACGAAAGGCGCCGGAATGTTCTCGGGTTTAATGCTTAGCCAGTATACGGCTGATATGCAGATTGTGGAGCAGCGTATTTTGAGTGCACCTGCCTCAGTGCAGTCGATACCGGCAGCTGCCGATCAGGAAGATTTCGTGTCGATGGGGATGAATACTGCCCTCAAGAATTTTCAGATTTTAGACAATGCGTATGGGATCTTGGGAATCGAAATGATGGCGGCAGCTCAAGCGCTTGACTTTCGTGATTATAAATTTGGGGTTGGCGTTACTAAAGCGCATGCTGTTGTGCGTCGCTATGTTGATTTTCTTGAAGTTGACAGGCCATTATACAATGACCATAATGCAATGAAAGACTTGATCAAACGCACAGAGGTACTAAAAGAAGTCGAGGCGCTGGTGGGCGATCTCGGATAATAGCCGAAACTTCTTAACTTTGGGGCTGCTCTTCTAATAGGGCAGCCTTTTTCATGAGTAATCTTCCCTTTTTTCTCAGACGGGTTGCTTCGCCTGACGGTCCAAGGCCTCCCATGTTTGTCCTTCTCTGTGTATTATCTTTTATTGGAAGCGGGTTGTCGGCTTTCCTTTACTTCGTGATGGCTGTCAATTTTGACTTTGTTGTCGGGCAGTTCGAGAGCGGAGAAATAGTGATGCCTCAGCTCGAACTTTTCCTCACCGGCGGGATGTCCTTTTTTCTGTTAGAATCAATTCTGAATGCCCTTGCCTTTGTTGGCGTTAGGTTGATGTGGCAAAGAAAACTGGTAGGGTTTCATCTTTATACGGCTGCTCAGGTTTTTTTAACTCTCGTCCCTGTTGCTTTTTTGGAGGGACGACCATTTATGATTGCCGATACCTTTCTTTCAGGGGCTTTTGTTTTGCTGTACTATATGCAGCTCCGACGATTCGGCCTTTTTAATTCCCAATCCGGGTCTTCAGACATAAATTCATAAAAAGTCCACAATCCAGTTATTAGTAATGTTAGGGCAGGCTAGTATGAAACCCAGCTTGTTAGGTTTCGGTATGCTTATTCTTTCTATAATAGTCTGGAGTTAATAATGTCTTCGTTTATTCTTTTTTTTGTCACTCTAATATTTCTTTAGTCTGCTTGTTTTAGCAATAATATTATCGGTTCTACCGGGAATTGTGTGAAACAATCCGAAGACCAAAATATGAATGATCCTGATTCTTTCAGCACATTCTGCATCCCTGAAGGTTGTAATTTAAACTCATTATTTAGATAGTCAATGATTTATTTGATAAATTGAAATGCATTCGCCCATACACAATGCCGACAGAATTTGTCCAAAAAAGTCATTTGCAGAACCAATGATAGCCATATTAATAATACTTTAAAGCCATGAAATATTAACAATTTTGTATTATTGATCGTCCAAACCCCACCATAGCCAATTTCTCCACCGGAATTCTGAAACAGATTTTCGCACTATTAATTTTCCAAAATATATACGTTTTCCAATTTTAAGACTATATTTCCGTTGATTTTATCCCTCCTTTTGAAGAATTTTCAAGTTTTTTATAAAAATGTTGCGTGTATTTAGTTACAAAATGTAGTTTTTTAAATGGTTGATTATGCGTGTTTTGCATTTCAATTTTAGCCCAAAGTCTTAACAAAGACATATCAAAGTTATACCAAAGATATGTTTTACTTATGAAACGCTTATGTTTGCTATAACTATGGCGTATACTATATATGTAATAAAAAAATATATGTATTTTTTTCGGCACAATACTTGTAAAGGCCACTTATCGATCATCTGGGGGTAAAGGATCAGATTTCTGATATAAGTGCTGCTTTTCATAGACTTGATTAGGTTTTCCATACGGGTAGCGTGAGGGTAATCCTTTGCCGGAATTCGAAGTAACAGGAGCCAGTCATTTGCAGCAGCAGTGAACCTGTTATTACCATAGAAATGCGAGTTGTGTTTCTCAATTCGTTGTAGCAG
>MEOA01000061.1 GCA_001768515.1 Bacteroidetes bacterium GWE2_42_24
GAATTTCCGTCTGATCTTTTTCATAGGTCATAAAATTAAAAATTTAATTTTTCTGTCCAGTTTTTTTAGACCACCTCAAAAGCACCATGCGTTTATCTGTCTTGCGTTTCGTGAAACACGACTTATTATATTGACAATTCCTAAAGAGATTCACTGACGGAATAAAACCCTTTCACGCAACCTCTGCCGTCTCCGTACACAAATTGCTAACCAATGGGAATCGCTTCTATTTATACAGTGGCTTAGTCCCTCTCATCGCTCACCACTTAACTTTGCCTGCCAAACCCAATGCGGTTGAAAACCGTAACTTAACTTTGTTAAATAATTGACGAGACATATCAGAGCGGCTCAATAGTCGTCATATTTAATTCTTACTCTTGTATATGTTCTTATTTAAAATTTCAGTCCTGCACTCAAAGAAAATCTGTCATAACCGCCAATTGCCATATCATATTTCAAATACCAACTATCAAAGTGAGCTAACGGAAATTCATATATAATACCAACTATTGGACTAACTAAGGTTTTGCTGCCTCTTTTATACGAACTTAAATTTGAGTATCCTTTCATTACTTCATATTCGCTGGAGAAGCAGACTCCAACTCCACCTAATAATGATGTTCGGTTAAAAAGACTATAACCAATATATGCTTCTGTACAGATCGCTTGTCCATCCCATTTTTCATGTGAACTTCTACTTCCATCTACCCCTGTGTCCTCATGTTTTTCTTTTGGCGAAAAGGAAAGGTCTAGTCCCATTAGAAATTTTTCTTTTAATTCATAAATTACCCCGAAATCAACGGCCGCTTTAAAATAGTTGTCATGTTCTCCTGAAAAGGAATTGACGCCAAGGCCAATGTCAACTCCCCAATGAGGTTGAAATATATTCGTGTCTTCTACAGCTTTAGATTGAGAGTAACCATTTTGCAAGCTGCAAAGTGCGAATAAAACTAAGATTAATATTTTCCTGTCCATTTGTCTGTAGTTATGAGAATTTTACTTGATTTTCAATCCACCCGGCTTGAGGGTATCTGAAGTTATAGGCCGGTTTCCTTTTTATCATCGTTATTTAGTCAAATCATTCTTTATTTAGTCAAATCATTCTTTGTTATCCTGAGAAAGAATCCTGTTGTGTCATTATAATCTCTATACAATATGATGACTCCGGGATATTTCGTTTTCTCGCTGTCAGACTGTTGAATAACCGCAAACTTATAATATTCACTCTCATGCCTGAGGAATCCAATATCTTTGAAAAAAACCGTATCTCCTTTTAACTCGTATTTACCTTTAACCTCCTTTACGCTAAAGCACACACTCCTTTCTGTAAATGTATAATTCTCTTTCAGTTTAAGAGTTGTCATACAATTTGCAACTCCCTCTCTTTCTGCAAACAACAAGTCCTTGCCTTGTAACTTGTCAAAGTTTATTAGTCCGCTTGGTTTTAAATATGTTGCTGTCAATACAACGACTAATATTCCGATAATTAACAGTCGTTGTTTGTCGATAAATTTCTCTCTAAAGGCAAAGAAAAGCTGCCTCAAAAGTAGAAATCCAAGTACCAAATAGACTATCATAAGTATGAAAAACACTGGGAATGCAAAAAATCCAAGTTTGCCTTCCCAATAGTAATTTGTGTTTATAATTATGAAGAATAGAATTGTCGTTATGAATAGTCCTTTTTGTTTCATGGTATCACACTTTAATTGGCCTATAACGGTAAGTGTATGGCGTCGTAAGGGAGTGCGGACTTCAAACCTGTCAATTTACCACCGAAAAATGATGCGGGTGATACTGATAGAAAACCTCTGAAATCCTTATGCACTATACACATTGTTGTGTCTTCGTGCTTTATTATCAGCCGTCTGTCCGTGCGTTGGGGCAGCCATACTCTTTGACAAGTTTTGGTTTGTGCGTCGACATTTTGAGCGACTTGGCAATGTGTATGGTTGCTTATTTGGGTCATACTTGTAATGTAATTGGATTAGGAAATATTTTACCCTGTTGTAATAAACTACTTGGATTTTCTATTATTTCAATTCGAGCATCATTACCAGCATTATATACTCTATAAATAGAATAATTTTCAGCCTTATCAAACATAAACACCCATTCGTTAGGAGAGAGGTATATTAAATCTTTACTGCCAGATGGTGTACCTTTTACGTCAATATACCTTATTCTCCCTTTATAAAAGTACTCTATATCATATGGCTTTCCGCTTTCTTCTTGCATATTTACCCATACTATACTTGAGAAATTATTATCACTTTTAATTAAATATTCATAAACGAATTCTTCACACCATCTACCAACATCTTCTCGAACATCTTGACTTTCTATTTTAGAAAAATTTGCTTCTGCTTTTATATTAGAGCCTGTAAATATTTTGGTTTTTGCTGAAATATTTGAAATGTCCTGCGTTTTAGGGGATGAAGTAGGTGAAAAACGTTCAACAATATTTGTTTCATTGAAAGAGTCATATTCTATCTCTGGGTCGGCCATGACTGATTCTTCAGGTTGTGTTTCATATACAACAGGCTCTTCCTTATTAGAATCTTTTTCTTTGTGTTTAGAAAATTTTCTCGGTTGAAGTACTTTTGATAAGTCAATCCCCTGTTCTATTAACCATTCTTTGATTTCATTTTCATCTGATTCTAGTAAAAGAAAACGTAGCTCCTCATTTAAACCACTTATCCCTAACAAATTTGTAAGTTCTTTTATTAAACTAAGTAATGTTCTTTCGCTCTTCCATCTTCCTTTGAAATAGAAATTACCTTTCTCTTTATAAACAGTTAACGTAGGTCCGTCAAAAGTTTCAGACAAATAATTAAATGATAATTTTATTTCAGTTGCAGTATAAAATACTGTACTCTCTAATATTGCATATAAGTTTTCAAATAACACATTCTTTTCCTCGAAGTTTCTTTTTTCTACTAATGCAACATAATATGGAAGAATTTCTTCAAACTTCTTTTTCAAAGAATTGTCGACTATTGGAGCGTCAAATGTTGCGATAAACTCATCAATGGTTTGTATTTGTAATAGAGTTACAAATTCGCTAAATTTATCAGAATTTTTCTTGACGTTTTCAGGAATTTGGATTAGTTTAAGTTTATCTGAATCCAGTGAAAAGCCTTCTATTGTAATCCATTTTAATTCTGTTGCTGGTTCAAAACTATTATTTTCACTTAAAAGTTTATTCGTTAGTGCCCAATCAGATATAGTTTTTTTGCTTTCTGAAGGCATGTCTAGAAGTAGATTAGCAATTTTATTATAAATTAATCCAATCCTTTGAATGGAAGGTTTGATTTTTGATTCTTCATCTTCTGCTTGCTCACATAGCTTTGTAAGAATGAGTAGATAGTCAGAAAGCTCCAACTTGTCTTTTAAATTAAGAAGTTCTTTCCATGTATCTGATAGCGGATTATCGTAGTCAAAAACAGGTATATAATTACTAGCTATTAACTTCACTTCTATTTCATTAATAAAAACTTTTTCAGGCTCTAAAATTTCTTTAGTTGATGTAGGGATACATTTTTGATTTTTAATAAACCACGGAAAATAATTCTTTACCGAATGAGCATAACTATTATGGCCATAGCCTTGACCATACTTGTATCTAGCATTTTCTATTAATTCTGAAAGGTTGTGGTTAATTATAATATTATTCCAAAAAAGTTTCGAATATTCAAAACTAGTTGAGATTAAGTTAATAAATGATGGTAGTTTAACTAAACTAATTGCATTATGACTTCCGAAACCAAAACCACCCTGCCGTTCAGCATCTCTTCTACATTCATTAACCCAATCCTCATGAGTTATATTTTTTAAAGCGCTTAATGAATTGTTATTATTTATCGTTTTAATCTCAACTCTATCTTGTACGCCAATTGCTTTAAAGAAAAGATTCCATTCCAATTCGCTACTATCTGAAAATAAATATTCTTCTGATACATAAAATATGTCATCTTTTATTATTCCTTCAATTTTTAATTGGGGTTGATATTTATCAGATAAAAAACAATGTTGCGCTTCCCTAAATGTAACATCTGGGCTTTTAGTTTTAATCTTTAATTCTCTCAAAGATTCTAGCACTTCCTCATCAAGTTCATTTTGCTTATTCAAACGAAACAGATAGTGAGTAACTTGAAGAAAGTTATCATTTGTGATAAAATCTTTTTTTTCTAAATTCGGGATTATAACATTGGTTACATATGCTAATAGAGAGGGTTCTCTAACTCCGATTTTTTTTAACCATTCAAAAATTAAATTGTTCTGTTGAATTTTTTCGAAAACATTAGGATGAATTATTGGAATATCACCCAGTTCTGTAGAACTTATACCAGTAGGAAAACAAATGCCATTTGAAGGATTATAAAGCAAGTTATTTTCGTCATAAATAAACGGAAGTGTCTTTAAAGTTTGAAACCAAATCCCTTTTTTATCATCATCTGACTTTTCTTTGAAATAACAGATTAAATCATAGTTGTGAGAAACCGAATGCCTTGAAGTGAAAGATGTAGACTTGAAAAATCTATCAAAATTTTCGAGTTCAAATACTTCAACACCTATTGATTTTAATTTGCTCGATTCTTCAACTTTCGAGCTGACAAAACAATCATCTGAGAAGGTCAAGCCTTTTTCAGTTTTCAGGTAATCAGTTATAGATTCATGGTCTATGAAAGTTTGGGTTGATAATCCTGTTTTATCTAGAATAACTTCCTTTGAATTCTTAATATTTTCCTTATCAGTGACAATAAAGCTTTTATTAGAGCAATGAATATTAAAGCTTATATCAAAAGCTTGTTTTAATTCATTTTGCTGATTGTTGAATTTTCTCGGCAATAAATGTAATACCTGATATTTATATTGTGTTGTTGATAGAAGCTGTAACCATTCAAATGTTTTTTCTGCAATTAGCTCAAAAAGCCACTGATTCCACACTTTGTCCTCATGAATTCCCTCTCTAGCAGCATTAGTTAAAAAACTACCATTTATTAAAAAAGGAAGTTTAAAGTCTCTTACTTTTGTAGGTAGATATGTAAAAATCAAGCTATCTACTTCATTTAATGACCTTATTTTCCTGTTTTCAAGTTTTGCAGCAAAAGATATCTCTGTGAATTCAGCGTCCTTCAGTTTTTTGGGTGTTTTTTCATCTCTTTTGAGAGCATCTCTAGTGATTTGAGGTACTGATATTGTCTCATATGTTTTTGTTATCCAAGAACTAACTTCCTTACTATTTTTATGGATTGCGACTTCACTAAAGTTCTCGTTTGAATTACTCTTTTTCTTTTCAATTAAAGTAATTGAATTACCTTCCTTAGAAATAGAAATTTTTGATACCCGTCTAAGGAATAAAAGGATTTGACCATTGCTTAACAATTCTTTCAAATCGTTTTCAAGAGATTGGGCGTCTTCAATTTTAATAATAGTAGAAACATTATATTTATTCTTAGCAATACTATTTTGTACTTGCTCTGATGGGAGGTCATTTTGCTCTGTCCAAATTGGAATTATTTGCCAAGGGAGGATTTTATCAAAATTAGATTTGTCAAAACGGAATTGAAATCCATCTGAGAAAATTGCTACATAATTTGACTTTCCAAAAACTGATTTAAACCCAATTCCTTTATATCCTGTTTTCGTTGTGTCAGCCTTTTTTGTGCTTGAACCTGCGCTAGTTAGAGATTTTATATCGTCCTCATTAAATGGTTGTCCATTATGGGAAACTATCAAAAAATCTTTGAAAAACTCAAAATGAACTTCATTATCAATATCTTCAGCAGCATCGTCAGCATTCTGGATTAGTTCAAAAACAAATCTTTGACTTTCAGAATAAATATCACTCGATACAGTATCTAAAAGATTCGACATTGTCTCTGCTTGGTCAGGGTCATTAAAGTCTGAACGTTTGTTATATAAATCTTCAATAAATAATTTTTTTTCCATAAATCTCATTTATACTATCTGGACTGAGCGTCAGCAAAGATTTGGCTCTTTTGCAAGCTAAGTGTCAGCTTTTGAGTTGGGGCTTGCAAATGTGCCAAATGTGCGTTGGCGTTTTCTTTTTCAGCATGAACACAACGGTGAGTATATGCAAAGTAGGCGATTGCGGGCTTCAAACTTATCAAACCGACACCATTTTGAAGCGGGCTACAACCGTTGAATTTACTACTGTCACGCCTATTTTGTATATACATTGCTAGCCATAGTTAATCTACGCGATGTCCCATTAATTCTCTAAATAAATCAATAGCAAAGTTATCCGACATACCACACACATAGTCGGTTACTAGTTGAAGTTTATTATATTCTTTGTTTGGGTATCTTTCAAGTATTTCGTTCACAAATCTGTAACTTGGTGAAATCAAGGCATGTAATTTAGCCTCTTTTGATTTTTGGTTATCTAATCTTTGTGAGTTTGTTGTTGCATCTACAAGAATTTCTAGCAAGAAACTGATTACTCGCTCTCCAACAAGTTCTCGTTTTAGTACGCTTCTATGCTGAAAATTTGTAATACTTAATTTCTTAAATGTTTTACGCAAAGCTGCTGCCTTTGATTCTAATACTAAATCTTTATCAAAGGAGCCATTCATTATATTATCATGTTTATCAATAAATGCTTTTGTAGCTTCTATTAGCATATATGAATGAACTTTTATCCGAAACTTTTGAACTAACAACTCTTCTCTAGCTGGATGGTTTTTGTCAATACTTTTATCAAGATTTTCTAAAATATCAATAAACTCAGAATTTTCAGTGTTAGTTAGATTCGTTTTGATGACATCATATAGTTTTTCCTTAGAGATAATTTTTTTTCTAAATCCATCTTCAATATCACAAACAGAATATGCTACATCGTCTGCAGCCTCTAGCAGAAACACAAGAGGATGACGTTTCCCATTTAGTCCTAATTCTGAATTGATTGTTTCATAATCAACTTTTTCTGATTGAAAATATCCAAACTTTTTTCTACTTATTTGTGAATCGTCATCTTTATTCCCTTCTACTGATGAACAAGGATACTTAATAATTGAAGCCAGAGTAGGAAAGGTCAGATTATAACCATATTCATCATCTGAAAGCCCTAATTTTCTTAATATTCTAAATCCCTGAACATTGCCGTCAAAATGCAAAAAATCATTTTTCTCTTCATCTGTAAATTCTGAGCATTTACCAGATTTAAAATACTTTGAAAAATAGTTTTGAATTGTATCTTCACCAAAATGTCCAAATGGAGGATTTCCAATATCATGAACAAGACCAGCGGTTTGAAGAATAGCAGGAATTGAACCTTTAAATGTAGAATCAAGTTTTTTAGATTCAATTAATTCTTTCTCAACTCCAATTCCCAGATTCTTTGCAAAACTCGAAACTTCAAGTGAATGAGTTAATCGAGTTCGAGTAAAATCACTTTTGTCAAGAGGAAAAACTTGAGCTTTATTTTGTAATCTTCTCACATGTGCTGATAAAATTATTCTTGAATAGTCGTTTTCAAATACATTACGACCATCTGAAATATCTTTAATTACGGAAGAATCTCTAAATCTTTTTTCTTTCAATAACTGATTCCAATTCATATGTAGGTTTTTTGTTTTTAATTATGGCTAACGTTTAGTATATGCTACGTAGGGGATTTCGTGGACGCTTCCCTATCCACCGATAAGAACTTTGCCAGCGAGTGATGCGCTTGGCATACCTCTGAACCCCCTATGGAGTATTTACTGTGTTAGCGTTTCGTGCTTTTTAATTTAATTGCATATTAGTATTCCTTTTCATTTCTTCTGCAATATCGAATCTTTTTGCCTTGATAATATCGTCAAACGCCTTTTGAACAAAATTCGATACCCAATATTGCGAATCTTCTTCAGGTTGAATACCAACTTCTAAACTATCCATATAATCACTTGCCATCATATAATGCTCATTAAGATAGAAAATATAAGCAAAATGTTGAATGAAAATAGCATCTATATCTTTTGAAAAAATACCTAAATGTTTCACCCGATTAGGATTATAAATCACATTGTCGTTTAAAAGTAAATTACGATAAAAATTATAATGTGTATGGTCGTTACACCTATCACGTATTTTTTGATATCTATCGTCCTTTTTTAGTAAATCAGTAATCGGCTTAAGTTTAGGTGAATCCTTAATATATTTAGATATTACTCGATACTCAGGAATAGTCTCAGAACCTTGCCGCCAATTATCAATTTGAGTTACAATAAAATTATCAAGACTGAAATTATCTGATAAGTACAAATTTGCATAAATATTAATCATAGTAGAATCATAATACTTTCGCAGTAGCGCATAGCTATCATTGATTCGTCCTTTTTGTAAAATTTCCTTAATAGAATCTATAGTGCCTTTTATTGAAGAAAATGTAAAAGTATCAAGATTGAGAATAGCCTTAGTTCCCATAGAACTCCAATTCATAACCGCGAAGGATAAGGAATCATAGAAATCAGAATAATATTGCAACTGAACAAAAATCGAATGTTCAGAATAATCTTTCCCTAATCTATCCTCTGGTTTATCGTTTTCTAATCGCATATCAATTGTCTGTGGTGTCGTTTTTTAGCATGAACGCTAACTTGTATATATATCCCCACAATTGCTGATATCCTTCCAATCCGACTTAATCTCATCATCTTCCGTAATCTTTCCTTCCGATATCAATACTTCTTCTGAAAAATTCAATGTAGCCTCACTGTCATTACTATACCACAGCCCCTCCGGACAGGGTAGCTCACCATATCCCCGCTTAAAATACCTCACCTCATCGTCTATGCCGTTGTGGTTCATTTTCACCATCCGCAACAGAGAAGAAATGGCACTGCCATGTTTTTTGCATGGCCTTTCAATCCGCATTGTCGGGCGGTTAAAACAGAGAGAAACTGTTGGGTTGTAAAATCTCATAAAAGCTAAAATCGGGTTGTTGTCGCAAAAATAAACCTTTTTATAATCTATCCCGTTTTTTTTAAATTCTTTTTAGGGGAAAAATGACTCATTTTTAGACTCTAGAGATGTAACTTTATTGACCGTATTTTTCAATAGGTACTCTGTTTTTTTGCCTTTCCAAATAATAGAGTCGTTTTCCGAAATATGGGTGCGTTATTGCACACAAATCACTCTCCTCAACACGTGTTTTTAACCTTTTTTCAAATTTTTTCAGTAACAAATTGTCACAAAAGTAGGTTTTTTAATCCTTTGATTACGTGTATGATATAATCTAATTTTATAACTTACTCCTACCAAAAAGGGACCAAAGTTAGAGGAAAGATATATTTTTTCTATCTAAGGCCTATCTTTACTGCATCTATGGAATATATTTCATATGAAAGAATCGTAACTATATGAAAATCACGGCACGTTTTTTGTAATGCCCTCGCGGCAACAGATAACCGTGCAGTAAAAGCCGGGTGGAGATCCGGGATGGTCAGGGGATTGTTTATAGTGTTCCATCCTGCCGGGAAGCGTAGTTAGCTGATAACGGCCTGGCCAGTATAGACGCGCAGGGTTGCAGCGCTGGCTGATACAGGAACCCTGGTTACGCAGTATAGGTGTAGATTTTTACCGGTAGCCCCAGGCATCTGATCTGCGCTCCCCGAGGAGATGGTAGTCGCGCTGTTCGATGGCCTGCTTTACCTTTTCACGGTCGCGATAGAGCGACCTGGTGTGATAACCGTTGAGGGCCATCCCGATATTGAAAGCGACCGTGCACAGCACGAGGGTCACCAGCAGCCTGTGCCAAACTGTACGCCTCTTCTTCAGCAACCACTCGTAGCAGTAAAATGAATAGAACATGGGAACCGGCATCATGATGATGAAGGTGTGCGACGAGGGGCCTTTGATGGAGAAGAAGAAGGAGAGATACACCAGTAAAAAGGCAGCAACGGTGATCCACTTTATCCTGACCCAGCCCTCGTCGGTGTTTTTCTGGAAGAAGGCTACCACGAACAGGATCACCTGGGCAAATCCTGCCACCAGCAGAAAGATTACGGCGGGTGCCATCCATAACTGATCTTTTACCACTGCCAGACGGCTGGCGGTATTGCCACCCAGCCAGTAGTTTACTTCTGCTGAAGCAAATGCCAGGTATCGCATCAGCACTGTGAATATGTTTTTGATATTCTCCCGGTTCAACACCACATTTGATTCAACACCACGATTCACCGGCCAGGGTTGAAGCAGGGTAGGTACCATGGTCGCGGCACCTGCCAGCAACCCGATCACGAAAATCAGAACCGACGAAAGCAAACGGCTTCGGTCGTGGTGCCATTGAATAAGGAAGGCATAACCGGCGAAAGGAACCAGTAGCACCCACGACAGGTGAAGCTGCATGATGAGGGTAAGCATCAGACCCAGCACGAAAAACACCAGTTGCCGGGGGATAAGCCTGCACTTGTTGGTATATAGATCGATGAAACCAACGAAGAAGGGAATGGCAAAGATGATCACATAGGACGGATTCACCACCCTCGTTCCATAGTTAATGGTCCAGGGTGCCATCATCAGCCAGACATAGATCATCCATTTGGGGAAGGTGTGAAACCGGCGGCTGATGTACCATCCGAATAAACACAGGCTGCCAAACGAGAGGATGTTGACCAGCAGGATGGGTGATTCAGGTGCAGCCCATGCAATGAATGACCCTCCTGCCAGTAATCCCTGTAGGGCACCGGGGATCTGGGTCTGGGTATACACAACATCGGGTCCATAATAAGGCCATAGCCCGGTGGTGTAGTATTTCAGCCCGATGAGGTATATCTGTAACTCGTCTTCAAACCAAAACTCAGAACATAATCCATACACCACACGAAACAAAAACAAGCCCGACAGCATCAGAATCATGGGGAAGGAGCCCTGTTTGTTGAAATATTGAAAAAACCGGTTCAGAGACATGTACCTGGGGTGTTTTGGCTTTGGATTATTCGGGGAACACAAATGTAGGGGTAAAATAAATCGGATGGATGAAAAATCTGAGACGTCGGCCTGCCGGTCAACAAGCCTTTGAAGTGCCTGAGGTACTTGTTGAGTTGTTTAATACCTGCTTTTTGTGCTCACCGGCAGCAGAGATGCCGGCCAATCGCGGGATGATTGATGTTTTTTTACCGGTAAGATGTAAATAGGTGGATGATACGGCTTTAACTACGGTCATGGCAATTTGGTTTTCTTGTAAAAGCGTCACGCCAACGTGGTTGATAACATTGGCGTGGCAGTATTTCATGTGAAAAGATCCGGCGAATTACATCCTGATATCCTCCACGGTTCCGCCCATCCGGCTTTTTTCGGCCATGAAGCCCATGACGTGGCTCTCAATGGAGGCTTCGATGGTAGAAGTGAGCAAGGAAGCATCGTGTTTGGAAACAGCATGTATCCAGTTGGCTGCCAAACGCCAGTCGCCTCCGCCATGACCTGAATTTTTATAGTTCTCGACGTTGATGGCATTGGCTTCAAGGGTCTCTGATTTATCGGTGCGGAAGTCATAGATTGTGAACCGATCCATGTCGCCTTCGATGTATCCCATGCTACCCATCACACGGGTACGACGGCCACCCCAGGGGGTAAAAGCTTCCATGCTGAAGGATGCAGTAACCCCTCCCTCGAACTCGATGTTGGTTACATAATGATCACACTGGTCGTTGTCCATGTCGTAGACACAGCGGCCATAGTTGGTGGTCTTCAGGTAATTCATGATGGCATCGCCCTGTTTCTCCTTTTCATCGGGGAGGTCGAACACGTAGGTCCATCCCCTTTTGCGGTAATAGATGTTAAGGGCTGAATAGGGACAGTTTGCTTCGGCCTGACAACCATCTGTGCAACGGTGTGTAGCGCCATGTGGTGCATTCTCTTTACGGAACCATTTCAGGTTGCCGAAGGCCTGAATCCGTTTGGCAGGTTTCCCGATCATCCAGCGCATGATGTCGAGGTCGTGACACGATTTGGCCAGGATGATCGGAGTAGTGGCTTTCGAGTTGTGCCAGTTGCCGCGAACATAGGAATGGCTCATGTGGATGTGATCGATCGGCTCCATGTGCTGCATGCTGATGATCTCCCCGATGGCGCCGCTTTGCATCAGTTCGCGCATCTTCACGAAATAGGGGGCATAACGCAGTACATGGCACACGGCGACAATTCTGCCAGTCTTTTCAGCCAGGTTGAGTATGTCGCGGCACTCTTTCTCGGAGGGTGAAATGGGCTTTTCAAGCAATACGTCGTAACCAAGCCTCAGGGCCTCCATGCAGGGGCCGTAGTGAAGGTCATCGGGGGTGGTGATGATGATGGCATCGGCAAATTTGGGCCGTTTAAAGACGTCTTCCCATGTTTTAAAACGGTTCTCTTCAGGGATGTTATGCTTCTTTGTATAGCGTTCATTCCTGATGGTGATGGGTTCGGCTACCCCTATGATATCGAGTTGTTCAGGGAAGCTGAGGGCATAACCCCCATATACGTTACCACGTGATCCTGCCCCGCAGGTAATGGCGGTAACAGGCTTTTCGGGTGTTTCGAAATTGTCGGGAAGGATGATGGGGAGCGCCTCGTGGTCACCGGCAAATGCCGACCAGGGGAGAAGGGAGCCGCCAAAGGCCAGCCCCATGAGCTTAAGCGCATCGCGTCTTGAGGTGTTTTTCGACATGGTTATCTTTGATTTTATGTCACAAATATAATAAAAAGAGGATTGGAAATATTGGTGTTGGCTTTGACATTAACATTAACATTGACATTGACTGGCTGGCTCGAGATGTTGGCCGCGTGATTGTTTCACGGTGAGCCACAGAGCTAACGAACAAACAAAAAGAATCACAATCCCGAAGGGATGAAATTATTATAGAAGAAATAAAAGGGCAGAAAGAAACCCCGAAGGGGTGACATGATCGTAGAACATTGACATTGACATTGGCGTTGGCTATGGCATTGGCTATCGGGATGAAATCTGGAACTTTTTCATTCCTGCTTTCTGTGAAGCGCTGAATGAGTAAGGGGTGTTAAAATCCCAGCAAAATGCCTGTCTGGTAAACGACAAATGAGGCTAGCCATGCGATGGCGGTGGTATAGATGATGACGAAGGCACCCCATTTCCAGTGGCCTGCTTCACGGGCGATTACTGAAACGGTTCCCATGCAGGGGAAATAGAGGAGCACGAATACCATAAACGAGATGGCCACGAGCGGACTGAAAACCTTTTGCCCGATCTTCACCCCCTGATGGTACGATTGCCCCTGAAGACGTTTGATCAGTGAAGTTTCTGATGCATCATCGGGCGAGTAGAGTACGCCCATGGTGCTTACTACTACCTCTTTACCGGGGACACCTGCCAGAATGCTTACCCCCATCTTCCAGTCGAAACCAAGCGGTGCAATGACAGGCGTGATGAAGCGGCCAAGCCGTCCTATGTAGGAGTTTAATTGCTGCTCAGAGGCCAGCAGTCCATCGAAATGATGGGTGATGCTGTCAGTCATCGTGGTGGCTGATGCCAGGTCAAGACTGCCGGCAGCTTCCAGTTTCGTTACTTTGGTCAATGCTTCATTTTTCCGATGCTCCAGTTTGCTGCTGTCACCGGCATGCGTTGGAAAATATCCGAGTGCCCAGATAATGATGGAAGCTACCAGAATGATGCCTGCAATCTTTCGCAGGTATTGCACGGCTTTGTCCCACATGTGCACAACGATAGCCCGGCCTGTCGGAACGCGATAGGGTGGGAGTTCCATTACAAAGGGTACCATGTCGATACGAAACAAGGTTTTCTTCAGGAGTAGTGCTATTCCAATGGCCACCAGCACGCCGAGGCTGTAAATGATAAAGAGAACGGTGCCGGAGTGGCTGGGGAAAAAGGCGGTGATAAGCAGAACATATACTGGCAGCCGGGCACTGCACGACATGAATGGATTGATCAGCATCGTGATCATCCTGTCGTTGCGGTTTTCAAGGGTACGGGTGGCCATGATGGCCGGTACCGTACAGCCAAAGCCCATCAGCAGCGGGATAACAGATTTGCCATGAAGGCCTATCCTGTGCATGGCTTTGTCCATGATGAATACTGCACGTGCCATGTAACCGGTATCTTCCATCAATGAAATGAACAGGAACAGCAATACAATGTTGGGCAGAAAGACGATGACACCACCCACACCCCCGATGATTCCGTCGATGAGGAGGTCTTTCAGCATACCTTCGGCCATGTTACTTCCGATAAGTCCCGATATCCAGTGTACACTGCTGTCGATCCATGCCATGGGATAACTGCCAATGGTAAAAGTTGCCTGAAACATCAGCCACATCAGGGCAGCAAACACCGGAATGCCAAACAACCGATGGGTGAGAAAGGTATCTATGACTTCTGTATTCCTGCGGCTTTCGGTACTCCCGGGGGTGAGGGTTTCCTTCAGTGCCCCGTTGATAAATCCATATTTGGAGTCGGTAATGATGGTCTCGATGGGCTCACCATAGAACTCTTTAATCCAGCGTTGTTCCTGCTCCACTACCTTCAGGATGGCCGCGTTATTATGACACAAGGCAATCCGTTTTAGCTCTTCAGGGTCTTTTTCAAGGAGTTTGAGGGCCAGATAACGCGAGGATACCCGATCAGTCAGGGCGGCATTTCCCGGTGCCTTGATGGTTTTTTGAATCTCTTTGACCGATTTTTCGATTGCCTGCCCATAGTTGATGTGAATGTGACGTACATGTGGACAGCGATCCTCGAAAACCTCGATAATCTTATCCAGCAAATCGTTCATGCCACGCCCCTTCGATGCGACAGTAGGTACCATCGGAATCCCGGTAAGGCTTCCGAGGGCATCGTAATCGAGATGGTCTTCTCTTTTCTGAAGTTCATCAAACATGTTCAGGGCCATCACCACCTTGATGTCCATGTCGATGAGCTGAGTTGTGAGGTAGAGATTGCGTTCGAGGCTTGATGAGTCTACAACATTAAGGACAACATCAGGCAATTTATCGATGATGAAATTTCTTACGAAAACCTCTTCGGGTGTATAGGCTGTAATGCTATAGGTTCCGGGAAGGTCTATCAGATTGATGGTATGCTTCCCATGCCTGAAATGAACCTCCTTGGCATCGACTGTTACACCGGAGTAGTTGCCAACCCTTTCGTGTGCCCCGGATAACATGTTGAAAAGAGATGTTTTCCCGGCATTGGGGTTGCCTACCACAGCCACAGTAACCACCGAAGGGGGATAGGCGGCATCGGGCCAGGAATGGTGTTCAAAGTGGTGCCGACGATGACGTCTCCGGTCAGGAGCCGGGTTCCCCAAATGAGGGGGCCGCTGATGCTGATGGCGTCCACGCGATCGTCCGGGTGTCTCAAATACGCCATTCCAGATTTGTTCTTCAAAGAAAGCCGCTTCTTCTTCAGAAACGATCTCGATGAGTGAGGCTTCACTGTTGCGAAGTGAAACATTGTAGCCCATCACGTTATATTCTACAGGATCGTTCATCGGGGCTTTGCGGATAACAGTCACACGCTTGCCGGCTACAAATCCCATCTCCATGATGCGTTTGCGGAAGGCTCCACGCCCTTTTACCTTGGCAATGATGGCAGACTCGCCCTGATTTAAGTCCTGTAAAACCATGAAGTTATTTAGAACCGGTTTAAATTGCAAAGGTATAGGATTTTTCTGTCGATACAAAGGGGAAACAGGAGAAGCCGGCAGTAATTAGTGCCTGTCTCTAATGTATAAAATTCATGAAAACAGATATTTAAAGCAATAAATTGAGGATTTTTTTATATCTTTTAGAAAAAGATAAGTAGCCATGAATATCTTCAATGATTTAATTATAAAACAGTTATATAATAATGTCACCCCTTCGGGGTTTTTCGGTTGTGTCGATATTTTCTTTTCTATAATAATTACACTCCTTCAGGGTTGTGGCGCTATTTATAATTTTTGTTCTATCGCGAGCCAAAGCCAATGTCAATGTATTACGATAATGTCACCCCTTCAGGGTTTTTCGGCTGATCAGTAATTTATGTCTATGATAATTCCATCCCTTCGGGATTGTGGTTCTTTTTGTTTGTTCATTAGCTCTGTGGTTATCAGTAATTCTCTGTGGTTCTCTGTGAAACAATCGCGCGGCCAACATCTTGCGCCGGCCAGTCAAAGTCAACGTCAAAGCTAATGTTCTACGACAATGTCACCTCTTCGGGTTGTGGTCCTGATTTTTCCATTAACCCGGCATGGCGCTGATATCGCTCCAGAGTACATTCCATCGGTGCCAGTCGGGATCAGCAAATCCGAATCCATACATCCAGCCCTGGTCCTCAGGTTCGGCGAAGATGGTTCCACCTGCCGCGACGACAAGGCTGTACATGGCATCTACTTCGGCACGTGAATCCATTTCAAAAGAGAGGAGCATCTCGGTTCCGGCACCGGTATCGGATGCATTATAGCGGGCAAATGTTTCGAAGGTGGCAACGGGTACCAGCATAACCATGAGTCCTTTGGAACCCATAACAAGGCCAGCCATGGAGTTGTCGGTTTCATGCCGCAGATGGAAGGTGAATCCGAGTCTTTTGAAAAATTCTTTCGACAGAGCCAGGTCTTTCACCGGTAAGCTTATCCAGAGTTCTTTGATCATTGGGTGCAGGGTTGAATTGTATGACTGGGAATGGTATATATAACAACCCATTGAGCGAAAAGTTATGGAAGCCTGATGACTCTGTCAGGCAGTGAGTTTCGGCACCTGCAAGCATCATTGCCAGGTGAAATATAGGTTTTATAGAAGATTCTTCGATTCATTTCATTGCAGACAGAATCTGCGGAAATTTAACCGGACAACAATGTTTATCAATCGCGGATATTTCAAAGGCCGGGAGTTTCCTCCCGGCCTTTGCTTAGTAGGGGTATCGTAGTTGGATTATTTCACAATGATTTTCCGAACGGTATTTACCAGATCGCTGCTGATGTGAATGAAGTATAAACCTGAAGAAAGGGAGGTAGTATTGAGGCTTGCACTACCCGACAGTTTCTCAGCAGTCAGCAGGCGCCGGCCATTGGCATCAGTGAGTTCGATGCGTGAATTTTGTGGCAGGTTGTTTACCATAAGCATGCCGCTAACAGGATTTGGTCCAACTGTTATGTCATCGATGAAAAGTTCTGTGGTGCCAACGCCGGTATCGCAAAGCAGGGTGGCTTTCCATCCGCTCTGGGGAGTGGCATCTGAAGCGATAAACCGTATGGTAAGGCTGCGGGTGTCATTTGAAGAGATAACACCTCCGGGGCTGTCGTTACCACACCAGCTTCCGATGAGCGGGGCTGACAGATTATCTCCATTATAGATTTCCAGTCTTTCCTTGTCGCAATCGGTGTTAATGTTAAACTCGCTGAAAGTGACACGCATTTGTTTTTCTGTATCAGGGCTGGTAAAGGTGACCACCTTCTGTGAGTTTGGTGTGTAAGGATGATTGGGGCCTCCGTCATCGTAAAACATGCCTCCACAGGTGTTTATGTTTCCTTCTGGCATCAGGTATTGTTCGCCGACAAGGATATAGTTCCATTTCTCTTCGGTATCGGTGTACGTGGTATTTGAAGCAACGAGTGTCACGTCGTAAACCCCTTCTTCAGCATAAACAATGTTCGCCGGATTTTTGACAGTTGATTGCGAAGGATTTGCTCCGGTGAAGTTCCATAGCCAGTTGGTTGGCCCGCCTACAGACTTATCGGTAAAGCTTACGTTTTGGCCTGCATTAATCTGTGTGGAAGAAGCGGTAAAGCCTGCAAAAACACCCAGGGGGCAAAGCTGCACATTCAGGATGGTTTTGTTGTAATCAGCAGTCGAAACATTGCTGAGAGTTTTTGTAACATAGCCGGGGGCAGAAACCTGCAATGTCCAGATGCCACCCTTTATCAAGCGGTAATATTGTCCGTCGGTTTGGGAGGAGAAGACCATACTCGAATCGATGTCATGGTTCTTGACAAATACCTGTGCCCTGACTGGTTGACCGGTAATGCTGTCGGTTACGATGCCGCTGATGCCATAGGTTACCTGTTCCATGTAGTTAAGCAGCGAACGGTAGTTGTAGTTCCAGAAGTTGGGAAGCTGACTGGCGGGGGGCGTCTTGGTGTTGCTTATCTCGATGGTTACCTCTCTGCATTGCTGGAAGTAGTTCATATAATCCTGACGTCCGCCTGTAATGGTGTACCATGCGTAACCATTGGTAACACCAGTACCGAAATCATCGAAGTAACCTCCGGGGCTGTATGTCTGCGCGGTATCGGCAAATTCGTTGCTTACCAGTTCCCACCAGTTGGCATCAGCCGAAGCCCGGCTCCATGTATCCCAGGGGTAATTCATCACTTCGGCACCACCATGAAAATTGGCTGACATAACGAAATGGTGGTTCTCGGCGAAGTTCATGAAGGCGATAGTCTCCTTTTGCCATGCATTGCCATCGGGGTGTGGTCCTGCGGCAGGATCATAATAGTTACGGTTCATGTCGACATAGTTGGCGTTGGCTCTGATGGCTCCGTTTACGGTGTTGTTGCCTCCCTTGTAAGTACCATCCGGATTTGCCAGGGGGTTGATATAAATGTTGATGTTATCAACCAGTTGAGTAACCCGGGGAATGGAGCCATAATTAGTCAGCAGGTAATCGATCAGGCGAAGCATCAGTATGTAGCCGGTGAGTTCGTCACCATGTATTGAACTGGTGTATAGAAATTCAGGTTTCTGGCTGTTGACCGAACTGGTGATATGGGCAGCGAGAAGTTTACGGTTCTGGACACTGGTGCCAAATTCCACAATGTTACAAATGCTGGGATAATTGGCTGCATAGTCGTTCATCATCTGGATGTAGGCATCGTAGGTTGGGTAGAAGTCCCATGCTGTGATGTTTTTGACATCCACGCGGTCGAGCATCCGGGGATTGGTAATCAAAGAACCGGGGTGTGGTAAGAGCGACCATGTGTAATTGTACTTGAGAAATTTCTCAAATTCGGCACGGTTGGCGTATGCAAACACCCGGCCATCGTGCACATTATCGACAGATATAATCCGACTGAGGGCGTCGAGGGTAGGCCTGTCAGCGGGGGCTTCGAAGGTGAAGTAAATTTCATTAACAGGGCTAAACAGCGCCGTTAGTTCGACATCGTTTACCTGTTGTTGCTGAGCCCGGCCAATGAAGGCGAAGGTGAGCAGCAACATGAGCATGAAGGTAGTTTTACGAAACATGGTTAGGGCAATGGTTATAGTTATTTGGATAAATTTGGCAATCTGTGTCTCTATTGACCCTGGCGTTGACTAACGTTTAAATCTTAAAATCTTGAAACCTTAACAACTTCTTCCCTGATGGCTTTTTCGGTTTCCGCGTTGACGGGAACAAGAGGCAGACGTAAATAATATTTTACGATTCCCATCTGGTTCAAGGCTACTTTGATTCCTGCAGGGCTTCCATCGGCAAAGAGCAGGTTGGTGAAGTGGTATAGCCTGTAATGAAGAGGTAATGCTTTCTTAACGTCACCCGCCAGGGCATGGCGAACCATCTGGCTCATGACATCGGGGAACGCGTTGGCCGAAACGCTGATAACACCTGAAGCTCCCAGCATCATGAGTGGATAGGTGAGGTTATCGTCGCCAGAGATGAGGTCAAAGCCTTCGGGTTTCCCCATCAGGATGGCCGTGCATTGATCCAGGTTGCCGGAGGCTTCCTTGGTGGCAATAATATTTTTGAAGTCTTTAGCCAGACGCAGTGTTGTCGTGGCAGAGATGTTGATGCCTGTTCTGCCCGGAACGTTATAGATGATAACAGGAAGGGGTGAAGCTTCGGCTATCGCCTTGAAATGCTGGTAAATTCCTTCCTGATTTGGCTTGTTATAGTAGGGTGCAACCGAAAGGATGGCGGCAATACCTTCGAGAGGGAAAAGGGTAAGTTGTCTGATAACTTCCGCTGTATTATTGCCTCCGATGCCAAGCACCAACTGTGCACGTCCGTTGTTGGCTGCAACAATTGCTTCGATTACGGCGATTTTTTCATCATGACTGAGCACTGCCGGTTCGCCGGTTGTTCCCAGAATAACAATAGTTTCGGCTTCGCCTGCCACGATATGGTGAACAAGCTTCTGCAAGGCGTCAAAGTCTATACTGCCATCAGTGTTGAACGGGGTGATGATGGCTACTCCGGTTCCTTTAGTGTTGAACGGCATGGTTTAGGAATGATTTATTTGATTAAGGATGTGGATCAGTGTTTCGGGGTTCTGTTTTTTCTCAGAAGTAGTGTCGGGCATGAGGGTGAAATCGTGCAGGAAGTTATCCCCGAAAGAAAACCCTGCCCTGAAGGTGGATGCAGAAGCAACGGCAATGTATAACAGGGGTAGGGAATTAGTAGCATCTAAGTTAAGGAGCACCTGAAAAGGGTGCTCTTCAAATTCGGTAATTTCGTTTGATGAGGGTGTAAAGAAGAGTCTTATATCACGCCGGCAGAAGGTGATAACACCGGGCGCGATGACTGATGCCCATTCGGGTATTTTATGGTTGTTGAACCAGACAACGAGCATCACTTCTTTCCCTTTGGCTTGCCACGTCTGGACCGTTTTCAGCAATTCATTATAGCTTTCTTCCGAATCAGGTGCTGCCAGCAAGCCGATGCTTTTTGCCACAAGAGGACGGCACACCTTTACGGGGGTTGTGCGGTGTTTCTCTGTCTTGACCAGCCTTTTAAGGGCGATATTGGTACGGAATTTCTCGAATAGTATCAAGGTGGCAGAATTAGATAACAAGAATTGCAGATCATGCAGATATTAAACCGTAAAATTAGTAAAAACTATAAGGTAATGCCAACAGGGAATTGGCTTCTGCTATCAATTGAGTCAACGTTGTATCGTGTTTCCGACGGGTTGATAATTTGTTTATGGTTAATTATGTGTGAATACCAATATATTAACAGATCAAAGCTGAAGTATACAGACCGTTAAATAGTTGTCGCGATCGCGGGGAACTGGTTGCTCAGATGCCGGAAACCGGAACCTTTCACTACTTTTGAGCCGTAAAACCGAAATAGAACTTGAAAATAACGTTTCTTGGAACCGGGACCTCGAATGGTGTTCCTGTCATTGGCTGCCAGTGTGAAGTTTGCAGTTCATGGGATTATCGCGACAAGCGGTTACGCAGTTCCGTCATGATTGAACATGAAGGCGGGACAGTAGTCATTGATGCCGGTCCCGATTTCAGACAGCAGATGTTGCGGGTAGAAGCCACGAGGCTTGATGCAGTTGTAATTACCCATGGTCATAAAGATCATATCGGGGGCATGGATGATTTGAGGGCTTTTAATTACCTGAATCGTGCTCCCATGACTGTGTGGTCAGCCGAAGAAGTACAAACTGATATCAGGCGCGATTTCTTCTACGCTTTCAGTGATGCAAAATATCCCGGAGTGCCTGATATGAACCTGATGACGATTCATGGAGAACCATTTGTTGCCGGGGGACTGACCTTTATTCCCATCCCGGTAATGCATCATTTGCTGCCAGTATTTGGTTTTCGGGTGGGGAAGATGGCCTACATCACCGACTGTAACTTTATCCCTGAATCATCTTTTTCACTACTTGAAGGGGTTGAGGTCTTTATTGTGAACGCCCTCAGGATAAAGCCTCATGTCTCGCACTTTGGTCTTGATCAGGCGTTGGAAGCCATTGCAAGGGTAGCACCGCGGGAAGCCTGGCTTACTCACATCAGTCATGGTCTTGGTGTTCATGCCGATGTAGCGCTTACATTACCGAACGGTGTACAACTGGCATGGGACGGTCTTACACTCGATGTCAGTCAGGAATAGGTTTAATGTTTTAATATTAAGCTCTTAACGTTTGGTTCTTTGTTGTCAGCCTCTTGTTGATGCCTGATTTGCGCCGTGCCACCAGAAGCCGTAGTACCTTAGAGACACTATCCGGGGTGTTTTTTCGTTAAAAGTGTGAACCCTGTTAATCGATGATTACCCAGATTCCCATTTCCTCTCTTTTGTCAAAGTATATTCATGATGCTGCTGTCTTCAATTTCCCGACGGCTGTAAGCATGACACGTACCATTATTCCTGACGGGAGAGCAACATTGGTCATTAACCTGAACGATTCGGAGGGGACACTGGGCGGATTTGCCCCACCGATGAAAAAATACAGGCCGCTGGTCATGGGTAGCCAGACACACCCTGTAGTATACACCCTCAGCCCTTCAGCCCGGTTTGTTTTTATCAGGTTTTACCCTTTTGGATTCAACACCTTGTTGGGAATAAGTGGGCATGAGTTGTTAAACCGTACAGTTGAACTTGAGGAATTAACAGGCTATCGGAGTACAATACTGGAAAATGCCATGCACAGGGAGCAATCTGACGAAGGAAAGATCGGGCAGATCATCGTCTGGCTGGAACAACGTGCCCGGAAGGTTTCATTGCCTCATGAATTGGTGCTCAATGTATGCCAGTCGATCCATAAGAAGGAAGGCCGTATTCATTTAGCCGACTTTTGCGGAGGGTCATACAATACTTATAAGCAACTGCAACGACACTTTGAGTCAGCTACAGGATTGAATGCCAAACTTTATGCGCGTATGGTGCGTTTCGAAGCGATTGTGGAGTGGATGCGCAAGAACCCACAAAGTGATTGGTTTGATTTGGTAGCCCGTTTTGACCTTTTCGATCAGAGTCACCTGATTAAAGAGTTTAAGTGTTTCTCGGATTTTACCCCGACAAGATTTCTGGCTAAAGGGATTGAGCAGTTTGTTTGATGTATCGGGATGATACGTTAATTGCCCCCTGACCGGGCTTCACATCGAAAAAGGGTTATCGTGTCTGAAACGATTTTTAAAGTATATACAGATTTGATCAGATGCAATGACTCCCGTATCCTCTAAGACCATTTCCTATCTGTATTTTTTACCGGGTAAACTTCTTAATGATGAGTTCAAATGGTTGTAAAGTACAATCTGTTTTGCGATTAATTATACCCGTGCCGGTGTATGGAATGCCACTGGTGAATTTGCAGTTCATGTTTTATTTAGGTTTGTCATCCGAAGGGGTGATTTGTAAATAGCCCTGACCGGATCATTTGCGTTGCCTTATACAATATCAAGCAAGCGATTATTTAATTTAATTAGTTGGCCTAATGATGTTTGAATACACAGGGATAGCTCAAATGTCCTTTTTTTACAATGTCACATCCTGTACCCTGTTGCATCTTTGCCACTGATTTAAATTACATTGAAATACATGAAAAAACCAGTAGTCATTATTTTGTTGTTCTTTTTTGTTTCGCTCGGCATGAAGGGACAGGAGATGCGTCAAACCATAAAAGGTTCTGTTGTTGATATCGACACGCGTCAGCCATTGCCGGGTGTAAATATCATCGTACTGCAGTCTGATCCATTGACAGGAGCCACCTCAGATGCCGATGGAAAGTTTCGTTTGCCGGCTGTTCCTCCCGGCAGGTATTCACTGCAGATTTCCTTTATTGGTTACCAAAGCCGGTTGTTGTCAGATATTGACGTCTCTTCGGGTAAAGAGGTCGTTCTGAACCTTGAGATGAAAGAGAAGGTGATGGAGGCAAAAGAAGTAGTCATTACAGCAAGGGCTGAGAAAGAGAAACCAATTAACAGTATGACGGCAATCAGTGCCCGTTCTTTCAGCGTTGAAGAAACACGTCGTTATGCAGGTAGTGCCGACGATCCTCTGCGGGCGGCCTCTGCTTTTGCAGGGGTGGCTGCTTCGGCTTCATCCGAACGCAACGATATTGTGGTGAGGGGTAATAATCCCAAAGGGCTTCTCTGGCGGCTCGATGGTGTTGATATTCCCAATCCCAACCATTTTGCCCGTATCGGGAATTCGGGCGGTGGCCTTACCCTGTTCAGCAGTCAGGTGCTTTCAAATTCAGATTTTCTTACCTCTGCTTTCCCTGCAGAGTATGGTGAAGCGCTGGCCGGTGTTTTCGATATCAGGTTCAGGAATGGGAACTCCGATAAACATGAATACACGCTTCAACTGGGGACACTGGGCATCGATGTTGCAGCCGAAGGACCCTTTATCAAAGGCAGGCCCGCTACTTTTGTGTTCAATTACCGATACTCCACCCTTGCCTTGCTGGCTAAGGTCGACAAGGAGTTTGAAAGGACGATTCCCGATTATCAGGATATCAGTTTCAGGGTGAACATACCTACACGGCGTGCCGGAACCTTTTCTTTTACAGGAATCGGAGGTATAGATCACTCCCGCCTTGATCCGGAAGAGGATACCCTCGACTGGAAAGAGTATGAAGACCGGGAGCGGACCCGCTTGAATACCTCCACCGGTGCTTTCATTGCATCGCATCAATTGTTGCTAAGCCGTAAAACATGGATGAAAACAACCCTTGCCTTATCCGGAAGCTCAATCGACTACAGTGATGGTTATTGGACTGATACTGAAAATTTCAGGCAAAAGGATGAATCGGAGATGACCAGTACAAAAATGACGGCCGGATGGATAATCAACTACAAACCCTTCCAGCGGTTGACTACCCGTACAGGTATTACTTATAACCGTTTAGGTTATGACATGAAAATACGATCAGAGAATCCTTTTTCCGGCGTGTTTGAATCCATAGCCGATGATGATGGTTCTGCCGCTACGCTGCAAGCCTTTGCGCAGGCCCGGTTTGATATCACCGATAAACTCTCGCTGAATGCCGGGGTTCATAGCAGGTGGCTTGAGGTGAACGATAAAACTTCTTTAGAGCCCCGTGCTGCTCTCAGGTGGGAGTTTGTAACAGGGCAGACATTCAGTGTGGGATATGGTAGGCACACGCAGATGGAAAATCTGGCGGTGTATCTCACCTCCATACCTGTGACTGGTGCTAAGCCAAACAACAAGCTTGACTATGCTACTGCCGATCATTTTGTAGCTGGCTATGATTTGATGCTTAATGAATATACCCGGATTAAAGCGGAGGCCTATTATCAGCATCTGACGCAGTTGCCTGTGGTGCCCGGTTCTTCGTACGCGCTCATCAATGTTACTGATCAGTGGGTTACCGATTCGCTTGCCAATACCGGTAAGGGGATGAATTACGGGATTGAACTCACCCTTGAAAGGTTTATGCACAACCGTTTTTATTATCTTCTGACCACCTCACTTTACCGTTCACGCTATACGGGAGGTGATGGCATTGAACGGAATTCCCGGTTTGATGGGCGTTTTATTATCAACGGGCTGGTAGGTAAGGAGTTTGTGATTAACCAAAAACATTCTTTGGGAGTAAACTTTAAAGTAACCTGGAGTGGGGGAGAGTGGTACACTCCCATCGATCTTGCCGCTTCTCAGGCCGCCAACAGACAGGTCGATGATTTAAACCATGCCTGGAGTGAACAGTTGCCCTCGTTTTTATACACCGATCTGACCATCACACTTAAGCGGAATCACCGGAGGTTTACTGGTTCATGGGCAGTTCAAATCAAGAATATGCTGAATCATCGGCCTGTTGTGGGTTACAGGTTTGATTCCTACAGCAGACAAATCGCAGAAATCATTCCGATGGGTATTGTGCCATCTATCGGCTATAAAATTGAGTTTTAGTAAAAGAAGAAGCCATCATCCGACTGCTGACAGTTTTGACCAGGCAAGGATAGTAGCCGGTAACAAAAAAGCCCCCACTGACATTATCAGCGGGGGCTTTAGGCATAAGTTTAATCGAAATGAATGTTACTGAATCGACGACAGGAACCTTTCAGCTTCAATGGCAGCCATGCAGCCTGAGCCTGCAGCTGTAATAGCCTGGCGGTAGTGATGATCCTGCACGTCACCGGCGGCAAAAACACCCTCTACACTTGTTTGGGTGGTGCCGGGTTTTGTTACAATATAACCGGTCTTATCGAGATCGATGTGTCCTTTGAAGATGTCAGCATTTGGAGAATGTCCAATGGCAATAAATAAGCCGTCGATATTGATTTGTTTGGTTTGTTGGTTAGTTACGTCTTCGACGATGATGCCGTTGGCGCTTTTCATAAAACCCTGTTTCTCGCCAATAATCTCTTTTATACTACTATTCCAGATGACTTCGATGTTTGGCGTGTTGAATACCTTTGCCTGCATGGCTTTTGAAGCACGAAATTCATCGCGGCGGTGAATCATGTATACTTTAGATGCCAGTTTGGCAAGATAGGTCGCCTCTTCGCAGGCTGTATCGCCACCACCGACGATTGCAACTACCTTACCGCGGTAAAAGTAACCGTCGCAGGTAGCGCAGGCCGATACACCTGAACCCATGAATTCCTGTTCCGAGGGGATACCCAGCCAACGGGCAGAGGCGCCTGTTGCAATGATGACACTTTCGGCCTCAATTGTTTTGCCGTCATCAGCCTTGCAGATAAATGGGCGTTTCGAGAAATCAACTTCAGTGATGCTGCCCCAGCGGGTTTCTGCTCCAAAACGTTCTGCCTGGGCTTTCAGGTCTTCCATCAACTCAGGGCCGGTAATTCCTTTGGGATAGCCTGGAAAGTTGTCAACTTCAGTAGTGATGGTGAGTTGCCCGCCTGGTTGAATGCCCTGATAAATGAGCGGCTTGAGGTCTGCACGTCCGGTATAGATAGCAGCAGTATAGCCGGCGGGACCGGAGCCAATGATCAGGCATCTCTGTTTTTCAATGTTTTCATTCATGGGTCTGTGGATTTAATATGTAATTTTTTGTATGTTTGGGTAAAGTATGGCAAAAATTATTCCTCATGAATGCCATCCTTCTCAAATGGACAGAATGGCAGAATACTTTCCTGCAAAAGTAAACAATCCCGTCGACACGTTAGCAGGTGGCAGGCAACAAGGTTCATCCCGCGGGGTTGAATGGCCGGTGTTGTTATCCGCAAATGATTTGGATGGCCATAAAGTCGTTTTGTTGTTGAGCCGATAAAATACGCGTTGGCCACCCGATCACCGGAAACCTGAGATTATTCCGCTTTTATGCTATCAGATGCATTTTCCGGTTGTCTGCCTAATAGTTACCATGTGCCATTGCATTAATATTTTATGTACCTTGCGCCGCTTTTATAGGTTGTTTTGCACACAAATATACCTGATCATTCCTTCGGTAGGATTGATCACCAATGAGACCGGCTGTCATATAGATTGAACTATGTAACCTATTGAACTTTGACCTAATACTTCACATGAAACGTTTACCCATTTTAACCATTTTTGCCATCTTACTATTGGCACCTATTTCGGCCTTCACTCAGGAACGTTCTGTTCGCAAGGCTGTTTATTTCAGAGAAACCGGGCCTTTGCGTGAGATGCCGCCTGTTCTTCCGGGTCAGCGCGACAGAACATGGAAGGACAAGATGATCCAGAACCGAACACTCGAGGATTTTCGTAAAAACTTTGTCAGGCACTCTCCTGCTGCTGAAGATCAGGTTTGGCAGCAAAAGATGGGTGCCGATCAGAGTCGCGGGCCATTAGTGAACTTCGATGGTGTTGGAAATGTGAATGGAGTGTTACCTCCAGACACACAGGGTGATGTTGGTCCAAATCATTATTTCCAGATGGTTAACCTCTCCTTCGCCATCTGGGACAAACAGGGCAATCTGCTCTATGGACCAGTTGACAACAGTACCCTTTGGCAGGGATTCATAGGTGCATGGACCGGAACAAATGACGGTGACCCCATCGTGCTGTATGATGAAATGGCCGATCGCTGGATGGCCAGTCAGTTTGCCGTGAATACAAATGATGGCACTTACTGGGAATTGGTTGCAGTTTCGAAGACGGCAGATCCTTTGGGTGAATGGTATCAATATGCTTACCAGTTCCCCTCATTCAACGACTATCCCAAGGCTGGTATCTGGCCCGATGCTTATTACTTTAGCTTTAACATGTTTGGATACTATAACAGGGTAGCGGCCTGTGCTCTCGACCGTAATGCCATGCTTGCAGGGGATCCGGAAGCACAGATGGTGCTTTTTGATTTACCACAGGGTGCAGGAGCATGGAGTATGCTCCCTTCCGATGTTGATGGTACACCTCCGCCAACCGGAACTCCTTGTTATTTTGCCTATGCAAGTGACAATAGCGGGAGTGGTAGTCAGGATCAGATCGTCTTCTGGACCTTTTCGGTTGATTGGACCAACACGGCTAACTCGGTGTTTCAGCAGGCCTTTGCCGTCAATGTGGCACCCTTCGACATGTATTTCTGTTCAGCTCCCCGGGGAGCTTGCCTGCCGCAGAAAGGGACAACGCAAGGACTTGAGACACTGTCCGACAGATTGATGTTCAGACTCCAATACCGTAACATGGAAACGTATGAGGTGATGTTAACCTGCCATACCGTCAATGTTGACGGACAAGGGCATGCCGGTGTACGCTGGTACGAATTCCGTCGTCAGAATGCTTCTTCCGACTGGGTAGTTTATCAGCAGGGGACTTATGCACCTGATAGTCTGCATCGCTGGATGGGTTCAATTGCAATGAATGCCAATGGCACTATTGCGCTTGGCTTCTCGGTAACAGGTGATGACAAATACCCTTCGATGCGTTATACAGGCCGTTCGGTGAATGCCCCGCTAGGTGAAATGAATTTTCAGGAGATCGAGGTAGCCTCCGGAACGGGCAATCAGAGTTCTTATGGAAGGTGGGGCGATTATGCCATGATGTCGGTTGATCCGGTTGATGATACCACTTTTTGGTACACCAATGAATATATTAAAGCGGGATGGAAGACCCGTATTGTGTCTCTGGACTTTGGGTCTTTACCGATACCTATGGCCAACGCAGGACCTGATACTACAGTGTGTAAAGGGCAGCCTTATGTTACTGAACCTGCCAGTGCACAGAATTACAGGTTACTTGAATGGCATACCACCGGTGATGGCTATTTTGTAAAACCGAATGATCTTAAGGCCAGCTATATCAGTGGTCCCGGTGATCGCGAGGCAGGGCAAGTATCGTTATGGCTTACTTCACTTGGCTATGCATCCGGAGCCGAAGCCAGCGATACAATGGAACTCCATTATGCTCCGGCTCCTTTATGCAACGCAGGTCCCGACACATCTATTAAATACAATTCCTATGCCCTGCTGCACGGGTCAACTACTTACAGCGATTCATTGCTGTGGACTACCCCGGGTGATGGAACCTTCCTTGATCCCAGGGCTGCTGTTACGGCCTATTCTCCTGGAGCTGCAGATGTTGCTGCCGGTGCTGTCAGGCTTAAACTAAGTGCTTATCCTCAAGCATATTGCCCAAGCCCTGCTAACGATCAGGTGAAAATTACCATCGATGGACCGGTGGCTTTACCCGAAAGTGTTGAAGGACTGCAGCTTGAAATATCGCCCAACCCTGCCAGTGATAGGGTAGCTTTAAAGGTTGTCAACAACCGTGAATGGCCACTAAAACTTACTATACAGAATGCTTCCGGTGAAGTGGTATTTGCCCAGGTGTTTACAAATCAGGTAGCGAAATTAATCCGCGAGATTAATGTTTCGAATCTGGCTGCCGGTACCTATTTCGTCAGGCTTCAGGCTGGGAAAACACTGATCAGTCAAAAACTGGTGGTGAATTAGACATAGATAATTATTGATACCGTGCGTTTTGCACGAATAGCCCCACTAATGATAAATCAGTGGGGCTTTTTTTAGCTCCACTGATTTGCGGATTCAGATAAACCTTGTATCTTTGCACCCGCTCTCAACAATTTTCTTGTTGATGTTTATGATCGGGGTGTGGCGCAGTTGGCTAGCGTACTTGCATGGGGTGCAAGGGGTCGTGAGTTCGAGTCTCACCACTCCGACAAACGATAAAACAGACTATCTGATATACAGGTGGTCTGTTTTTTTGCTATATGTATTGCCTACTTCCAGACGGCTTAGCTCTTACCAATGAGATGGTACTGAAAGCATAAAAAATATCTGCTCAACAATAACCTTCGGTGAGGTCGCTTTGAATAACAGCCTTCGGCGATCTTTCTTGTACTGGTTCATTATTATCTTCGGGGTGTTTCAAAAGATAGGCCTTTCATAAGCTGTAATGAGTTGTCTTCAGCCGTTTCTGGGCTTTCCTGTGGCCATCAGGGTGTATGGTCCCTGAGATTTTTATTATGCAAATCACCAGTCTGAAACCTGGATGTTTCAAAAACGGTAAAAATAGAGCGGCTGTGATGGTTTTCTTTGTATTTGATTGGAATCTACTGTTTTGTCCGAATACTTGTTACACAAGCTTCAATCTATAATCTTGGTTTAGTGGTGTTTGTGTTTGGCGAATTGTTTAGTTTGCTTTTTACTCTGATTTTTACTAATTTGCGCAAAAATTTGGGCTATGCGATTTAATACGTCAGTAGTTTTCCTGATCACATGTATCCTCATCATTAGCTCGTGCAGGAAATCTTATGATAATTACGGTATTCAGGAAGTTGTTATAAAGAATATGTCGGACCTCAAAGTAAGTCCAACGTTTGATTACAAGGTCACAAAACAAGTGACTGTCACCGTGCAGTTACCATATACGGTTGATTATTCATCGATCAATGGCAGACTTGATTTCTATTATCTGGATGCCGATCTTCAGGAGGTCATTGTATATACTTCCATGGCCGATAACAACGGTTTCTTTAATGGCTTGATTGATGTGCCGGCCTACCTTGAAGGGATTTTTGTAAGAAATCTGGCCGGCGATCATTACCTGGCGTTTTCGGGAAGCTTGAAAGCCACACTTGAAGGGGGTGTTCTCAATTATGGGTCATTTCTTGATACCATTCCACCTCTGGATACCACTGTCACCAAAAAGGCAGTCTTCTATTCCGGAATGGAGGGAACGGTTCAGCCTGGGGTTTCCTTTGGCCGGCGACAAAAAAGTACAACAGAAAACCTGATTCAGAATGGTGACTTTAGTATTAACGATTTCGGTTCAATTCCTGACTGGGATTATCCGATGGTTGTTGATGGCCGTTGGTATGAAACAAGTTATATCAGTAATAAGATCGGAAGGGTATCACTTGCAGGCAATCCAGTTCTGCGATTCTCGTCCACCAACTATTGGGAGTATGGCGGTGTTGCCCAGCTTATTGAGGCAACCCCCGGAAATCTGATAACATTGTCAGCAGAAGCTAAGTCAGCCAATAACAATGGTGTGTCATGGATTTATCTCATCCCACGGGATGCATCGGGTAATGCCCTTGCTTTTTATACCAGAGAAGTGCCTGTGGTGACAAGTATTTGGACTACCTACACTATATCTGCCACCATGCCTGCCGGAACTGTGAATTGTCAGGTACTGCTATGGAATGAATTTTACACTGGTCGTACAGTCTATTTTGATAATGTTGTAGTTACGGGTCCTTCAACCGATGATGATGGCGATGGAGTTATCAATGAGGAAGATGATTATCCCAACGATCCTCTGCGTGCTTATGATCTGTATTATCCCGACAATATCCAGTTTGGAAACTTTGCCTTTGAGGATAACTGGCCACAAACCGCTGATTATGATTTGAATGACCTGGTAGTTGGTTACCAGTTTAAACAGGTACTCAATGCCAATACAGCACTGGTGGAATTGTATGCCGATTTTTCAATCAGAGCTATTGGCGCTTCCTATCTCAATGCATTTGGGTTTGAAATGCCGATTCCGGCATCATCTGTACAATCGGTTACCGGGAATGCGCTGTCGGGTAATTTCATTATGACTTCTGCCAATGGAACTGAATCGGGGCAAAGCAATGCTGTCGTATTTGTAACCGACGATCCACGAAATCAGTTGCCTTATCCCGGGACAGGGGAGTTTGTGAATACCTCAGCCGGTGCCCCCTGGGTAGAGCCTGATACATTACACCTGCACATAACACTGAATTCTTCCATAGCCTTGTCGGTGATTGGATATGCCCCATACAACCCGTTTATTATCGTTAACAGGCTTCGCGGCCGCGAGATTCATCTGGTTGATCAGATGCCAACGGCATTGGCTGATCCTGCATTATTCGGAACTGGTAACGATGATTCGGATCCTGCGACGGGACGTTATTACAAGACTGTACAAAACCTTCCCTGGGCTTTGAACATTCCCGGCCATTTTGACTATCCGCTTGAGCAAAATGAGATTATCGGCGGCTATCTGAAATTTGCACCATGGGCCATGAGTTCCGGGGCTGAGTATAGCGACTGGTACCTGCCCAATATATCAGGATATCGCGATGAACAATACCTCTACCCAACTCCGGAATGATATTTTGATTAACAATATTTTCACCCATTGTTTTGCAGAACAATGGGTGTTTTTTTAAAGTAGGGGAAGTATTTCTTCAGGTTGTTGACAGGAGTCTCGATAAGTTTCCATGAAAGGTGCGAGAGCACGAAGGTGAGGAAGAAGAATGCTACGAAGGCTGTGTACTTGTTAGTGATTAACAGGCCGATACGGGGAGCCAGATAATAGTATAAATCGGGAATGAATAGGTGGTAAACATACATGCCATAGGATACCTTGCCGAAGTAAAGAATCCATGGATGTTGCAGGAAGCCTCCTGCAAACAGACGGAAGCGGCCTGCAACTGCATAATTAATGATGATGGCCGACATCATCACAAACAACAATTCGTCAATCAGTGCTTTATACCAGGCTATTTTGATGAACAGAAACAACATGAGGGTGTATGCCGCGACCGATCCCCATACTATTTTCGCGTTGAGCAACTTTTTTACTAAAGGCTTACCTTCACTGTGCATCCATGCCAACAGGGCACCGAGACCCAAGGCATACATGCAGGAAATGATTAGGTAAGAGCCTGCCATCCAGTTGTTTGGAAAATAAAAATGTATGTATATTTTTGAAGCCACTGAAATGAGGATGGTGGCCAGAATGACCCTGAGCAGGTATTTCCGGTTGACAAACAACATCAGCCAGGGCCAGAAAAGATAGAATTGCTCCTCAACTGCCAGCGACCAGAAGTGGTTAAAGTTGCCTATGTACAGGTTGTGGATAGACTGATAAACATTTGAGGTGTAAGAGATCAGCCATGGAAAATAAGTCCTGGCTCCCGGATAATTGATAATGACCAGAAAAAAGATTGCCAGATAATAGATGGGGAAAATTCGCAGAAACCGGCGTATGTAGAACTGTCTGATCAGCATGGCCTTTCCGCGTCCTGCATGGTCGTATTTCTTGCGGTTATCGAGTAGGATTCTGGTGATGAGAAAGCCCGAAAGAACAAAAAACAGTGTTACCCCATGAACAAATTGTATGCTGGTGGCGATGATGTTGGTCATTTGCCATTGTAGCCAGTGAGCAACCATTACCATGAAGATGGCGATGAAACGGATGCCGTCAAGTTGTAGCTGATAATCGGCGTGCTGTTCCTTTTGAATAGTCATGTGTCAGTCTATTTTAAGCTTAAGCCGGGCAGCAAGTGCCTGAGCTGCTTCGCCTGCTTTCATCGGTAATTGAAGCAGTGTTGTCTGGTGGCTGAAATGGCTTTGCAATGGGTTGATCTCGATGATAAATGCCCCATTGGCTTTTGCCTCCTGTGGGATTAAGGCGGCTGGATATACTTCGCCTGTTGTTCCAATGACAAGCATCACATCGCATTGCCTGGCTGCATCGAAAGAGGCACGGTAAGCATCATCAGGAATGGCTTCGCCGAAGAAGATAAAATCGGGTTTGAGCAGTCCGCCACAATGAGTGCAATGAGGAATAACCTGAGCTAGAATATCATTACTGGCAGGATAATAATTGCCGCATTTCAGACAGGTTAATCGGGCGCTATTTCCATGAAAACAGTGTACGATCCTGTTCCCTGCCTGCTGATGAAGGCTGTCAATGTTTTGGGTGATGGTAGCTTTAAGCATCCCTACATCTTCCAGACGAGCCAGAAATCGGTGGGCAGCATTTGGCAGGGCTTTGTTAAAATGGGTGTAGAAAATTTCCTTTACAACAGGCCAGCATATTTCGGGATGTTGAATGAAGTAATCAATTTCAAGGGTTTTAGGGTTGTACCGACTCCATAAACCATCCTCTCCCCTGAAGGATGGTATGCCACTTTCAACTGAAATACCAGCACCCGTAAAGGCAACCAGATGTCTGGCAAGTTTTATCTTTTCTGCGGCTTCGGCTATCAGTTCCGCGAGATTCGGATTAGATGACATAGGGTGTCGTTTTTTGTGCGAAGGTAATCATTTTCGGTTTTTGAGTCCGGCAACAGCCGGTTGTAAAAGCTGTTTCCCTTAGAATTGGTTTAAATGCCACTTTTAGAAAACCGCTAAATGGTTATCTTTGCCCTCCCGGATTATCCTTTAATTTAACCACATGCTGCAATTTCCAAAAACCAGTCTGACGGCAATTTTTATGGTTGCTGTAACCATCCTCAGTGCGCAATCACAAAAACTTTCTGTTGAATCAATTTTTAAAACCAGAGCCTTTTCCACAAAAGGAGTATCAGGAATCAGTCCTTTGACTGATGGTACGCATTACGCCCGACTGCAAAATGATACTCTGGTGGCCTATTCATACAAAACAGGCCAGAGAAACGGCTGGCTGGCCACCGGAAAGGAGATGATTACATCGTCGGGCGATACCCTGCCCCTCCATTCATATATCCTTAGCTCCGACGAGAAGAAGATGCTCATACCTGCCGAAACCGAAAGCATCTATCGGCATTCAACTCAATCGGAGTTCTACATCTGGGATCGTACCACCCGAAAGCTAAGCCGTTTGACTGAGAACGGCAAACAGCGTCTCGCTGATTTCTCTCCTGATGGAAGCAAGGTCGCATTCGTTCGCCATAACAATCTTTTTATCAGAGATCTGTTCTCGAATACCGAAAAGGCCATCACAACCGATGGGCTTGAGAATTCTATCATCAATGGTACAACTGATTGGGTGTATGAAGAAGAGTTCGGCTTTACCAAAGGATTCCACTGGTCGCCAGATGGCTCGAAGATTGCCTGGCTTCGTTTCGATGAATCCGCTGTACCGGAGTATTGGCTTACGATGTATGGCGACCTCTATCCTTCAAACCAGAAATATAAGTATCCCAAAGCAGGGGAGGCCAATAGCATAGTAACCGTTCATGTGTTTGATCTTGCTTCGGGTAAAACAACGAAGATTGATGCAGGTGATATTTCTGATCAATACATCCCACGGATGCAATGGACTAACCAAAAAGGACAGTTGGCCATTCAACGGCTTAACAGGTTGCAGAACAAGCTGGAGCTTTTATTGGCCGATGCATCCACCGGTATTTCAAAAGTGGTTTATACAGATGAGAACAAGGCCTATGTGCAGATAACCGACGACCTGACCTTCCTCTCAGGAACCGATCAATTTGTTATCACCAGTGAACGTGACGGATTCAATCACATTTACCTGTGCGATTCCAAAGGAAGCGTTCAACAGCTTACCAGAGGTGAATGGGACGTCGTTTCGGTGAAGGGATTTGACCCAGTCAGGCAGCTAATCTGGTTCGATGCTGCTATCAACGGGGCTGTAAACCGTGATATCTGCCATGTGAATCTGAAAGGTAAAACGACAACAGTTACCGATCACCGGGGATGGAATATTGCTGATTTCAATAGTGATTTCTCCTTTTTTATTCTCAACTGGAGCGATATAAACAATCCTCCTGTGATCTCGGTAAAGGACTGGAAAGGTAAAACCATCAGGATACTCGAAGATAATGCCAGACTCAGGGAACAAATGAAGGTTTACGCGCTCAGAAAACGGGAACTGTTTACCATGAAAACCACCGGGGGTACGGAATTGAACGGCTGGATGATTAAACCTGAAGGGTATGATGCGACAAAACAATACCCGGTGTTGATGTATGTGTATGGAGGACCGGGTTCGCAAACTGTGAAGAACAGTTGGGATCGGGGACAGTTATGGTATCAGTATTTGGCTCAGGAAGGTATTCTTGTGGTATCGGTCGACAACCGGGGAACAGGGTTCAGGGGAAATGATTTTAAAAAGATGACATATCTCCAACTTGGAAAATATGAGACCGAAGACCAGATTGAAGCAGCAAACTGGCTTCTCAGGGAGGGCTTTGCACAACCAGGCAGGATAGGTATCTTCGGATGGAGCTACGGCGGGTATATGTCGGCGCTTTGCATGACCAGAGGGGCTGATGTTTTCAATACGGGCATTGCTGTTGCACCGGTAACCACATGGCGCTATTACGACAATATCTACACCGAACGTTTCATGCGTACACCGAAGGAAAATCCTTCCGGCTATGATGATAATTCTCCTATCGGCCATGTTGGTAAATTAAAAGGCAACTTCCTGCTGGTTCATGGTATGGCCGATGATAATGTTCACTTCCAGAATTCTGTCGATCTGGTAACAGCTCTTGTTAATGCTGATAAAGATTTTGATTCTGAGTTTTATCCCAATTCAAACCATGGCATCTACACTGGCCCAAATACGACATTTCATCTCTACAGACGAATGACAGATTTTCTGCTTCGGCATCTGAAGAACTGATTTTATGTGTGCTTATCGTTGTCTGTCAGAAGCTATCCCCATGATGTTTTCCGATCATTTATTATTAAAACCAGGTGGTTTTATTTGCCACTAACAAGAAAAAGATAACTTTGTAAAAAATATTAAAAACATCGTTATGAATATTACTTTCTTAAGATTATCGAAGGTGAACTTGTTGCTTATCAGTAGTGTTATCTGTATTTTTCTTTCAACTTCAGTTGCAGCTCAGGAGGGCAGGAGGATTGAATTTCCCATACCACCACGGGTACAAGGTCAGACTGATGTGCTGCAACTCGCATGTGAGCCATTGGATACTGTCAGGATTGCTTTTATCGGGCTTGGGATGCGGGGCAGCGATGCCGTGGAGCGGTACATGAACATTGAAGGGGTGAAGGTGGTAGTCTTATGTGATCCAGACTTCTGGAAAGTCGATGCCTGTCAGAAGGTCTTGTTGAAGAATGGCCGTCCAGCAGCTGCGACCTATAAGAATGCAAGTGACTGGAAGGAGGTTTGCCGCCGGAAAGATGTGGATCTCGTTTATGTGTGTACTCATTGGCAACTTCATACTCCCATTGCAGTCTACGCGATGCAACACGGAAAGCATGTCGCCATTGAAGTACCTGCTGCTTTGACGGTTGAAGATTGCTGGAAGTTGGTCAATACTGCTGAACAGACCCGCCGTCACTGCATGATGCTCGAGAACTGCTGCTATGATTTTTTCGAAATGGCCACCCTGAACATGGCACAGAAGGGCTTTTTCGGCGAAGTGGTTCATTGTGAAGCAGCCTATATTCATGATCTCCGTTGGTTGCAATTCGATGAAAAAGATGGCTATTGGGATATGTGGCGTCTCCGTTACAATACATCCCATACAGGCAACCCTTATCCAACGCACGGTCTGGGGCCTGTTTGCCAGATTCTGAATATTCACCGTGGTGATAAGATGGATTATCTTGTTTCAATGTCAACCAATCAGGTCGGAATGTCGGCCTATGCGAAGGAAAAGTTCGGAGGGAACTCACCTCAGGCCAAAGTTGATTATAAGCTGGGCGACATGAACACGACCCTTATTCGTACGGCTAAAGGAAAAACCATCATGCTTCAGCACGATATTACCAGCCCGCGTCCCTACAACCGCATTCACATGGTGAGTGGTACAAAAGCCTTTGCGCAGAAATATCCGGTTCAGGGTATTGCCATGGAGCCCAAGGCTCATTCGTTCGTGAAAAAAGAGGTCATGGATTCATTGCTTGCCGTATATGAACACCCTTTTGCTCGCGAAATCGGTGAACTGGCCCGCAAGGTTGGTGGACATGGTGGCATGGATTTCATCATGGATTACCGCCTGATTTATTGCCTGCGCCATGGATTACCGCTCGATGAGGATGTGTATGACGCCGCCGAATGGTCATGCATTACCGAGCTGTCGGAGCAATCGGTTCTGAATGGCTCTGCTCCTGTTCAGATTCCCGATTTTACCCGTGGTGACTGGAACAAGCTGAAAGGATTAGAATTTAAGAAGTAAGGGTCGCCCCGTAGCGATCATAACCGTTGCAAATTTGAATGCAGCGATTTTTTTATCAGTAAGTTTACCCCGGATACTCGATACGGATATGGTAAATGTGCATTAACTGGTTCTTCAATATCTTTTTGGCCAGTGTAATATCTTTCAGTGTGATGGCTGCATTGTCAAACTGACCGGCCTGAGCCTGTCCGTTGATTACGCTTTCAACGAGGGCTGAAATCTTTTCTTCATCTGGTTTAACGAGACTCCTTGAAGCGGCTTCCACCGAGTCGGCCATCATCAGTACACAGGTCTCTTTGTTGAAAGGGATAGGCCCGTGGTATGTGAAAACAGATTCATCAATCTCTTCATCCGGATAATCCCGCTTTTGCAGTTGATAGAAATACTCGGTCTTCCGTGTGCCATGGTGGGTGCGGATAAAATCAATGACCTGATCGGGTATATGCGACTTCTTTGCTTTTTTAATTCCTCTGATTACATGGCTCGTGATAATGGCAGCGCTTTCCTCGTAGGTGAGCTCTGAGTGTGGATTGAAACCAGTGACCTGGTTCTCAATAAAATAAATTGGCATTTCCATTTTTCCAACATCATGGTATAAGGCACCCGCCCTGACTAGTTGAGGGTTCCCTCCAATCACCTGAATTACCTCCTCGGCAAGGTTGGCAACCTGCAGGGAGTGCTGAAAGGTTCCGGGAGCACGGCGGGCCAGTTCACGAAGAAGTCCTGTATTGGTGTCGGAGAGCTCGAGAAGCGTTACGTCGGTTACGTAGCCAAACGTCTTTTCAAAGATGTAGATCAGGGGGTAGGCAAGCAGAATCATGAATGCACTGGCTCCAAACATGGCAAATTTTCCGGTTTGCATTCCCTGAATTGTCCCTTCCTGTATAAGAAAATTGCCAATGTAAACGAGCGAGTATACTATGAAAACCATCATGGACGAAAACACGAACTGTGATCTGCGCTGGAAATTTACAACACTGAAAATTGAAATAATACCGGCAATAAACTGGAGGAAGACGAATTCAAACCCGTTGGGGACCATAAATCCAATCAGAATGATGGTGATGATGTGAACGTACAGGGCTAGCCTGGAGTCGAAGAAAACCCTCATGATGATTGGTACCAGACAGATTGGAACAACGTAAATATAGTCGGGATTTGAACGGAGTAAAAAGGAGGTTGAGCCTACCATCATGAAGATCAACAGCAGGATCAGACTCGTTCGCTTGGAGTCTTCAAACACATCGCGCCGGAAGAAAAAGAGAAAGAAAATCAGGACGGAGATGCTAATGGCCACAAGCAGTATCTGGCCTGCCAGAATAAATGCGAATCGTGATGATTCACCCAACTGCGATTCATAATCACGCCGCAGGGATTCTAAAACCATAAATGATTCGTTGTTGACAACTTCTCCCTGGTTGATTATCTTTTCCCCGGCCTGAACCATCCCCCTTGTCCCGGAGATTGTGGCCAGTTGTCCGTCAAGGTCACGCTTACTGAATTCTGCATCATACAACAGGTTGGGTTCCGGAAGGTTTTCAAGAATTTTGACAAGCTTTTCTTCGCCATCGAGGTTGTTAGCCTGCAATTGTTTATTGATATAATCGAACGACTGGGGTATAGTCATGACATCTCCGAGGCTCTTTCTGCTGGCTGTATTGTGTCTGATGACAATGATCTGACCCTGATGCTCCGGGTCTTTATTGGAATTAACCAGGCTGATGATTCCTTTCCCGAAGATCGAATCGGCCAATTCAAATGCTACCTTATGGATCAGTTTATTCTGGGTTTCTACAAGGCTGTTCTCTTGCTCAAGCGGATAGAGTTGGTCGAGTTGTTGACCCAGTGTTTGTTGCTTGGTATACCTGATTGTTGTATCGAGTCTGTAGTAGGGAAGGGCTGCCATTTTTACTGCTGCCTTTTCTTTTTCAACCTCTTCGGGGTTTTTTAGAATGGCGAAATCAAAGGGTGCTACCAGATTTTCGTGCATCCAGGGTTTCCCCTTCCTGAATTCATACTGGAATTTTCCCTCACGAGGGAAAACTGACACGATGAGAACCATCATCAGCAGATACATGAGTACTCTGGTATAGAGCGGCGTCTGGTTTCGAAGTGTTTCTCCCAGTTTCATAATCGGTTATTTGCAGCTAAGATACAGATTTTGGCTTATTGATTCATGTTTATTCCGTGATTCTTCAGAGGAAGTGGGTCAATGGGTCTTATCAAAGAGACGAGACTGAAGAGGTAGCTGGTTAACTTTCCGATTCGAAAAGCAACTGATAATAGCGCAGTCCCGTTTCTTCATCTACGCCCCTTTTAATGCGGGCACGATCACCATGAATGTAAATGTGGAAGTTCTTGTCGAGTTTTACGACACTTTTCATCCCGCGGGCTTCTTTTTTAACGGCCTGATCGGACACGTTGAACTCATCCGGAATCTCAACTGAATACTCCTCCGAGAACTTATCACAGTAATTGTTGAAGGTTTGCATCACTTCAGGCTGTAACATAACCTTCTGGTTGAAATCATCGAGCGAGAAGGTCTCTTCTTCTTTAAAATAGCTGAGCGACCGGTTGAGCATGTCGGCCTGATCGGCTTTCGATACTTCAAAGGATTGCGGGAGTTCTTCACTGATGAATTTCTTGCACATGTTCATGGTATGACTGGTGTGGCTGTAATCATCGCTACGCAGCCGCAGCCCCAGGAATCCGTCAATCCAGTAGAGTGCATCGGCTCCACGGTTGGTATTGTCGACCACCGAAACCACGTAGCCATCCTCACGCTCATGGTTGAAGATCATACATCCTTTGTCAAGCTTGTTGATGTTGAACCCGTCGTCGCTTTCAACAGCCATCTGGTTGCCGTTGGCATAGACTTTCAGGTAGGTGTCCTTGTTCTCGGATTTGAACAGCCCGATGGCATCGACCACTTCACCCTCGATGTGGCAATCGCGAAAAAGCGCTACGTAGAACTCCCCGTCTTTGATCTTTGGATGGGTCGATTGCTCGTACAACCGTTCTGCCAGTTTCTTTGATTGCTCCACAAAAGTATCCGGGTCGTCGAAAATAGCTGATACCGACCCGAACACCTCATTTTGTTCCTGATGATCTTCATGCCAGAGGTTGTAGTACTGTTCGTTCTTAAAGGGGGAAAGAAAATAGGTCTGAAGGAGACTCTTGATGGCTTCGCCGGGCGAGAGTACTTTATTGGTGAGGAGCAGGCTTTCGCCATTGGCTTTGTTTCCAACGTGATGTACTGTAAGCAGATCGAGTAGGGCTTGCATGGGCGGTGTAAGGTTTAGGTTGGCAAAAATAGGCGATTTAACTGAAGGATTTCCCTTTAGTGGTTGTTTTGATTAATACTTTGACTTGAACCTTAACCTTGACTTGAACCTTAACAATGACCTTGCCACTGGCATCTCAGGCGGCATTGCCCTGGGGAAAAACAACTCTCTCCTGCCCATCAAAAGAAAGCAGTCTGCTCTGGTACAATTGTTGTCCAAAATCAGTATGCATTTAAAAGAACATAGGGCGGAAATCAAGCGAAAATCAATCATGGATCGACCCTGATTGTACGGTTAATCTACGGTTAATCTACGGTTAATCTACGGTTGATCTACGGTCCAACTAAAAAAATGGCGCATTTTTCACAGCCCAATAAAAGCTGGAATGCATTGCCTCCGGCTGATGGAATATTCTCTGATAGCGAATAGAATTTAAGATTCGGGGACGATATCATTTTAATAGAGACAGGGCATGCCTCGTCTCTACTAAAATGATTCCCTGCAAATAATAGCTGATAGCTATCAGGACGCGTGCTTACTTCGTTCATGTCATATCTGTATTGAAATTTAGAAATATCTTTGCTGTTTAATTATGTAAGCCAGATTCCAATCAGACAGTACGCAGTTCTTTTAATCCGTATAATATCATGATCACCATTCAGTCACTTTCTGACACACCAGTTGCCGATATTCATAGCTGTTTTGAAAAGGCATTTATTGATTATGCAGAGCCTTTCGACCTTACAATTCCACAATTGCAATATATGATCGGGCGCAGAGGTTATGCGCCGGACCTTTCTTTCGGAGCTTTTAACAATGGAACACTTGTAGGTTTTACACTTAATGGGCTCGGAACATGGAACGGTCAGAAAACTGTTTATGATACAGGTACAGGCATGATAAAGGAATTCAGAAAACAGGGGCTCGCGACAAGGTTGTTTAATGATTCGCTCCCTGTTCTCAGGGCTGCCGGTGTTAAACAGTACCTGCTCGAAGTGATCAGGACTAACCAAAATGCTTATGATCTGTACCTGAAGGCAGGGTTTACGGTAACCCGGCAATTTGAGTATTATGTTATGCCGGTTGCTCAACTAGAGCTAAATAATTACCAGATGGATGGTCTTGTTATCGCGGAAACAGATAACCCCGACCCGGTTGTTTTCAGCTCTTTTCAGGACTTCGTGCCCTCATGGCAGAATTCTGTTGCTGCTATCAGCAGAAAGTCAGATTACTTTAAGATATTTGGTGCCTTTTTTGATAACAAGCTGGTCGGGTATGGTATCATAGAAACTCATACAGGTGATATCCCTCAGTTGGCGGTTGCAAAGGAGTTCCGTCGCCGGAAGGTAGCCACGATTCTGTTTAACCACCTCATTCGGGAGGTTAATCCACCGGCTGTAAGGTTTATCAACGTTCAGCACGATTATGAGCCGTTCAATCGTTGGGTTGAACACCTGGGATTGAAAGCCGGTTATGGGCAGTATGAGATGATGATGAAACTTTAGTCGCTTTTCTCCGTTGTTTTTGTGTTTTTGACACTATTCGAAAAAAGACCCAATATGACTGAAAGAACATGGCTCTCGAAGGGCGATTTTATTGATTTATATCACAAGATCAGGTTAAAAGGCTATTTTAATCTGTTGAGTCACTTTAGTTTTTCGGGTCAGGCACGGGTCAGAGCAAAATGGAACCATGTGGAGGGTGAATCGGATTTCTGGAGTATCGCGGAGGTTCGTCAGCGTTGGAACGAGAAGTGTACCGGTCACCCTGATCTGGGCTATGAAGCCTATCTCTGCGCGAAATATTTCGACAACCTTTCCGGTTTAAGCCTCTTGTCGGTTGGTTGTGGTTCAGGTTCACGTGAACAACGTTTTGCGGGGCACAAAGCCTTCAGTAGGGTAGTGGGGATCGATGTAGCCGAAAATCAGGTTAATGAGGCCCGTAAAAAGGCACGTGACCTGAACAATGTTAGTTATTTGACAGGTGATTTTCGTACCGCTCTCTTCGATAAGGGTAGTTTCGATGTCATTCTTTTCAATTCCAGTCTGCACCATTTCAAGGCCATTGATCAGCTTTTGGAGAAGCGGGTCAAGCCCTTGCTGAAGGAGGGTGGTTTTCTCGTCATCTTCGAGTATGTCGGTCCCGACAGGTTGCAATGGACATCTGAACAACTGCGTTTTGCCAATAAACTTTTAGCCTCCATCCCTTCAGATTACCGTCGCCGTTGGGGAACGCGAATCGTCAAAAAACGAATCTATCGCCCCGGGTGGCTACGGATGCATTTGATCGATCCATCCGAAGCAGTAGATTCGGCTTCCATCCTGCCAGCCATTCACAAGCATTTTAAAATTATTGAGGAACGAAAGGCCGGCTCCGATATTCTCCATATTCTGTTAAAGGATATTGCGCATCATTTTACCTCTGACGATCCCGAAAGTCAACGCATCCTCCAACGCCTCTTCGATGAAGAGGATCGATACATGGCTGAAACCGGACGAAGTGACTATATTTTTGGTCTTTATCAAACCCAGCCCGTGTAGTCCTGTAGGGGCAATCGGCTAAAGAGAGCCAAAATCGCCGTATCTTTGCCGAAAATATTACATACGTGCATTTTTCAGCATTTAATTTTCATGAGGCGTTGAACGAAAGCCTCGAAACCATGGGCTTCGAATCGGCTACTCCCATTCAGGAACAGGCTATTCCCATCATACTTAATAACAAAGATCTGATCGCCTGTGCCCAGACAGGTACCGGGAAAACAGCGGCATTTCTGTTACCTGTTCTGAACAAGCTGTGCGAGTGTCCGGTAGAAACTACCAATACCCTCATAATTGTCCCCACCCGTGAGCTGGCACTTCAGATCGATCAGGTGCTTCAGGGATTTTCCTATTATACGCCTGTGAGTTCTATCGCGATCTATGGTGGCAGCGATGGTGCTGTATTCGACATTGAACGCCGGGCCCTGGAAACACAGGCCAACATCATCGTGGCAACACCCGGCCGCCTGATGGCTCATCTGAATATGGGCTATGTGAAATTCGACAGCATAAGACACTTTATTCTCGATGAAGCCGATCGTATGCTCGATATGGGTTTTGTCGACGACATCATCCGTATCAGTAGTTACCTGCCAAAAGTTAGGCAAACGCTGATGTTTTCGGCCACCATGCCTCCTAAAATCAGGGAGCTGGCCAAGAAATTACTCGTCGACCCGCAACAGATTAACATAGCCATGTCGAAACCGGCTGAAGGGGTGCTTCAGGCATGTTACCTGGCTGAAGACAACCAGAAGAATACTCTTATCCGCAACCTGCTGACCGGGAAAGATTACCTGAGCGTGTTGATTTTTAGCGGAACTAAACTAAGGGTCAAGGAGCTTGTTAGGGAACTTAAACATGCAAGGTTATCGGTTGGGGCCATCCATTCTGATCTTGAGCAGGCCGAAAGGGAGGATGTTCTGCGTCAGTTCAGGAATCACGACATCAAAATACTGGTAGCTACCGATATCCTCTCTCGTGGAATCGACATTGAGGACATTGGTCTGGTGATTAATTACGATGTGCCTGGCGATGCCGAAGATTACGTTCACAGGGTAGGGCGTACAGCGCGTGCCGAAGCCACCGGAGTGGCCATCACCTTTATCAATCATCGTGACCGGCAAAAATTCAAACGTATTGAGGAACTCATCGAGATGAAGGTGCACAGGTTGCCTTTGCCTGTCGATATCGAAGCGCCTCGTGTAGTTGAACCACCACGTAACGACAGCCGGCGGCCCAGACCTAAAGGGCGCAGGTAGCATAAAATCGTTTTTCATTGTTGCCAATACACGTTATGTCTCCCTTTTTCGTTTAACAATAGCGTAACGGAACCCGCAAATAAGTTTAATCCCAACATATTTTTCTTCTCAACTAAACACTATGAAAATCCTGATTCGAAACATAGGCCTGCTGGTCAATACCGAAACAGTTCCCGTTGCTTTCAGGGCAGGCAGGGAGATGTCAACCCTTCACAATATTGAAAATGCCTGGTTGCTGACAGACGAAGACCGGATTGCAGGATTCGGCCCCATGAGCACCATTGAAACCATTTTACCCGGCCTCGATGAGGAGGATAACTTTATTGAGATTGATGCCACCGGAAGACTGGTTTTCCCGTCGTTTTGTGATTCACATACGCATCTGGTATATGCCGGAAGTCGTGAAATTGAGTATGTCGACAAGATCAAAGGATTGTCGTATGAAGAGATATTTGAGCGTGGGGGAGGTATTTTGAATTCTGCCAGACTGTTGCACGAGGCTTCGGAAGAGGAACTTGTTGAGCAGGCTCTTGACCGGCTCAATGAAATGCTGATGTATGGTACCGGTGCCGTTGAGATTAAGAGTGGTTACGGACTGTCGACTGAGGATGAGTTGAAGATGCTCAGGGTGATCAAAAAGCTGAAGGATATCTCACCCCTCAGTATTAAGGCGACCTTCCTGGGTGCACATGCTGTTCCCGATGAGTACAAAGGACGCAGGCAGGAGTATGTCAATATGATCATTAATGAGATGATTCCAATGGTTGCTGCCGAAGAGCTGGCTGATTACATTGATGTGTTTTGCGATAAAGGTTTTTTTACCCCTGAGGATACCGACCGCATCCTGATGGCTGGAATGAAGTATGGCCTCAGGCCAAAAATACATGCCAATGAACTGGATTACAGTGGTGGCATTCAGGTAGGGGTGAAGTATAATGCCCTTTCGGTCGATCACCTTGAATTCACAGGTGATGAAGAAATTGCAGCATTGAAAGATACCGAAACGATGCCCACCATATTACCCGGCGCGGCTTTCTTTCTCAACATGGTTCATGCCCCTGCAAGGAAGATGATTGAGGCCGGATTACCGGTGGCCTTTGCCAGTGACTTTAATCCAGGTTCTTCACCTTCCGGCAACATGCAGCTCATCGTATCTATGGCATGCATTCAGTATCGTCTGCTTCCCGAAGAAGCCATCAATGCTACCACGCTAAATACTGCTTATGCCATGGGGTTGAGCGATGAACTGGGGTCGGTTGCTGTCGGTAAAAGGGCTAACCTTTTCATTACAATCCCTGTTCCAAATATTGAGTTTATACCTTATGCTTTCGGAAGCAACAAAATTGAACGGGTCATCCTGAACGGAGAACTCTATTAACAAGCCGCTGATAAGTTTAAATTCAGGCCGGTAATTCTTAGTTGAGTTACCGGCCGCGTATTACAATCGTTTTCGGAAAATAAATTTTCAAAACGCGTTGATTTAAATGCAATAGCTGTCTTTTTTTAAGATGGATGGTCTTAGCCTTTGGGTTATCTTTGCATTAATTAATCTTAAGTGTACTATCATGGCCTCAACTTACCGAAACCTTAAGCTGGTAAAAGATGACCCCTGGCTTGAACCTGTTGCAAAGGATGTATGGGATCGATACGAGCGTTACCGGGACCGATTGAAGCAGATCGAATCAGAGTTCGGATCGCTTACCCGGTTTGCTACTGCTCATGAATACTTCGGGATTCATTTTAATAAAGAAACTGATACATGGGTGTACCGGGAGTGGGCCCCTCGTGCCCGCGATCTGTATTTCTTTGGTGATTTTAATAATTGGCACCGGCATGGCAACCGCATGAACCGCCTTGATAACGGGGTTTGGGAAATTATCCTTCCGCGCGAACAATACCCCGGCTTTAAACATGGTAGCCTGGTAAAGGTATTAGTCCATGGGGTGAATGGGTGGAATGAACGAATCCCGGTGTACATCCGCCGCGTCGTTCAGGATGCTGAGACCTCTAATTTCACAGGTCAGGTATGGGCTCCACCTGTTCCGTTTGATTGGGGTGGCCGTGATCGTTTTGACTTGAAAGCACTCGGTGAACTCTACATCTATGAGGCTCATGTCGGCATGTCGGGCGAAACGCCCGAGGTGAGCACCTATGAGTTTTTTACCCGTGAAATTCTGCCGCGCATCAAGGCTGGTGGCTACAACGCCATCCAGTTGATGGCCGTTGCCGAACATCCTTATTATGGCTCATTCGGTTATCATGTAGCTAATTATTTCGCTCCGTCATCAAAATTCGGTACTCCTGAAGATCTTAAATGCCTTATCATGGCAGCCCATAACATGGGAATAGCCGTTATCATGGATGTAGTTCATTCTCACACCGTGAAAAACTACAATGAGGGGTTGAATGATTTTGATGGTAGTGATGGGCTCTATACCCATTCCGGTGCCCGTGGTGACCATCCTCATTGGGGAAGTCGTGTGTTTGATTACGGAAAGCTGGATGTTATCCGTTTTCTGCTGTCGAACCTTCGCTATTGGATGCAGGAATTCCATTTTGATGGCTTCCGTTTCGATGGTGTCACTTCGATGCTTTACCATCATCATGGATTTGTAGACTCAAGCTTCTGGAATCAGCAAACTTACTTTTCCGATGGGGTGGAATGGGATGCCCAGACTTATTTGCAACTGGCCAACCGGCTTGTGCACCGTATTCGCCCTGATGCGGTGACCATCGCCGAAGATGTAAGCGGAATGCCGGGGATCGGAGCCCCGCTGAAGGATGGCGGGCTTGGCTTTGATTTCCGCCTTGGCATGGGTCTGCCCGATTACTGGATACACCAACTCACCCAGGTAAGGGATGAGAATTGGAGCATGGATGGAATGTTTAACGCGCTTACCAACCGTAAGTGGGATGTAGGAACCGTGGCCTACTGCGAATCGCATGATCAGGCAATGGTAGGCGACAAAACAATTGCTTTCAGGCTGATGGACCAGGAGATGTACTGGAAAATGGGTGAACATGATCAGAGTGCAATTGTTGAGCGGGGCGTTGCCCTTCACAAGATGATCCGCCTGGTTACACTCTCCCTTGGCGGGGATGCCTGGCTCAATTTCATGGGCAATGAATTTGGCCATCCTGAATGGCTTGATTTTCCGCGTGAAGGCAATGGATGGAGTTACTGGTATGCCCGCCGCCAATGGTCGCTTATCGATAAACCCGGACTGAAATATCGCCACCTGCTGGAATTTGACAGAGCCATGATAGACTTGTCGGCCAAACATCAACTCCTCCATGCAGGCTTCCCGACCTTGCTGAATGTCGATGAAGAGAGCAAAACACTGGTTTTTGAACGTGCCGGTCTAGTCTTTATCTTTAATTGGCACCCAACTACTTCGTTCCCTGATTATGAGTTCACTGTCCCCGTCGGAGGCGATTACCGGCTGCTGCTCTCCAGCGATGAAAAGCGTTTCGGAGGCTGGAACCGGCAGGACGGCTCGTTATTGTACCCCACCGTTCAGACAAAAGAGGGCTTGCACAGGATGCGGATATATAACACCAACCGCACAGTCGCTGTTTTTAAAATTGCCCGAAACGCGTAATGGCTGGTTCTCTCTAAAGTGCATACACCCGGACGAACATCCGGGTGTTTTTATTCAATCTCCCCTGGCCATTTCCTGAAGTCCTGCGCCACTCTACAACCATTGTCAAAATATTATGTCTCGACGACGACATCATGTTTAAAACATTTGTTAAATTGCGCGGACTTTGCCAAACTGAATGTTGCATCGACACAGGTTACTGATATTTACAACGACGATATTTATAATCAGTTCGTTGATACTTTCTGCAGTTACGCTTCCTCCGGTTTCCCGGGGAGGTTTGTTCTATATGGCTGCTACACCCGATACCTCCAAACCTGGTGGTGACTGGTTTTCGATTTATAAAAAAAAGGGCGGAAGCAAGGAGGGCAAAGGCCCCTGTCAGGAAATTATCTGTTTGATTGATACCGCTGCCTGTTACCCTATACCCGATACCGATCTGTTTCTATACTTCAGAAGTTGCCTTGGCGACAGTGTGATGTTTGTGGCTAAAGGTCTCTATCCTGAAGCAGGACTTCCTGGTGCATACACGCAGCACGATACCATGCACACCTTCTATTGGTCGTTTGGCGATGGAACAGATGCTGTCACCGATACCAGTGTGGTGTGGCATAAATACGACTCGGCAAAAGGTTATGACGTCAGTATGTATATTGTCGATACAAATAATTGTTCCGGAATACCTGTCGTGTGCAGGGTGACGGTCACTCAGAATCCGATAAATTATATTAAGCCATTGCCTCAGAAGTGTTTGGGTGATACATCACAAATCAGTTCAGCGACTTTTATAACCTATACGCCTTATTCGTACAGTCAGGTCAGTAGCCAGAAATTTGACAGCACCCTCTTTATTCCTGACGGGCTGACCTGTAATCCAGATAATCCGTGTTACTTAACCGATGTTATCTTTACTTCTTTCCTGCCAAGCCAGGTGATTACGTCTGGTGACGATGTGCTTTCGGTTTGCGTTGAAATGGAGCATTCCTATATCGGGGATCTCAGCATTGTGTTGAGGTGTCCCAACGGACAGACGGATACTTTGAAAGCATACATACATCTGGGAAATTCATTTTTCGGAATTCCCATGGGTGGGGTAAATCATCACAATTTCGATAACGATCAGAAAGCCTGTGATGCTGACGAGAATCCTTTCGGGACCCCCTGGCCTTACTGCTGGAGCGATATTTACCCGAACTCGGGCTACCTGAACGATCCGGGAAATTGTCAACAGGGCAATGTTTCGATCGATTCTACCGACCGGATTAATCAAACAGGTTTTTATCTTGCCGATAATCCGTTTTCATCGCTGATAGGGTGTCCTTTAAATGGTCGGTGGACTATTGAGATTTGTGATACATGGCAGAGTGATAATGGCTATATCTTCAACTGGACGCTGGATCTGGCCCCTTCTTTGCTTCCGCAGGTATGGGGCTATGAGGCTGCAATTGACAGCACATGGGTCGAGGGCCCCTTTATCATAGGTTTCCAGAACGGCTCAACCCTGATATGCCCTACCGATACGGGAACTTTCCAATACGATCTTTTTTTTGCCGATGATTTCGGCTGTGTATGGGATACTAATGTCATGATGCATGTTAATCCTCTGCCCATTGTTGATCTCGGCCCCGATACCGCCTTTTGTTCAGGCCCCGTGATGACGCTTACTGCCGGAACGCCACCTGATACCTTTCTCTGGAATACTAACCAGACTACCTCCACCATCCAGGTAACCAGCGGTGGTGTCTATTCTGTTGAGGTTACAACTCCCCTCAACTGCCTCAGTACCGATTCAATTCAGGTTACCGTCCGACCCCGGCCCGTTCCGATGATTATTCGCCATGATTAAACGATCGGGGCGGGTTCATCATGGATGATAATTACCAACCAATCAATGGTCTCTTGCGATACCAAGTTTTTTCGGGGCGGGGCAGACTATGTTTCAATTACTGATGCTTTAATCGTTGTGTCATTAATCTGTTCAGTCTGTGTTTTTCGGGTTTGTAGCACGCCAATGGAGGCCTGTCCGGGTACAACGAACTACAGCCTGTCCGGAGACCGGCATCCCCGGCAATCCGGAGGTACATTCCACCCGGGAAATTTAAGACAATGTGAAGTTAAACAGAGTTACACAATGAAGAAATTTTTAACTCTGTGGTTCTTTATGAAACTATCGCACCACCAACATCTCGCGTCAGCTAAAGCCATCCGGGTTAAATATTTTCTTCTGTAACTGATGTTGCGAAGCCGCAGAGAGGGAAGAATATTTGAAGTTTAACGTATAGAAAACAAACATTTTTTTCATTTACATAAATCAATACGCATTCCACACGAGATATGACCGACAACCGATGACGACCAACCGGCAATCGAAATATTTAACACGTGAAATTCAGTGGTGTTGCCCGGATATCTTCCCGGAATAAACATGAAACGATTAAAACAAAAACGTAGCCCTGACATTTCGTAGAATTAATATTTGTTCACACAACTTAATTCCTTATGCTTTTTATATCTTTGTGTTAAAGCATCTTTGGATAATTTGGATTTTCATTGCTAAATGGATTATTTTATGATTAATTCTGAGAAACTGATATTAATCATAAAACGAAGCGGATTCCGAAAAGCTTTTTGAGTAGAGAAAAATATAAAATATGTGTTCCATGAAAACAATTCTGAGATTATTAAGTGCATTTTTTGTGATTGTATTCTTAAGTGTATTTACATCATGCGATAAGTCCGATTCAACTTATACTGTAATCAACCCATTTAGCAATGGCTTGAATGAGCGGAATATGATAGTTGTTATCAGTGATTTGCATCTAGGTGCTGACCTTGATTATGCCGAATGCAAGGATAATCTTCCATCTCTCGAAAAATTGCTTAAACAGATAAAAGCAGCTCCTGATGTTAAAGAACTTGTTATCGCGGGAGATCTGGTTGATGAATGGTTCGTTCCTGCCACAACAGATACTTATCAGGGAAAAGATCAGGCTGATTTTGTACAGCGTATCGCTACAACCAACAAAGAGGTGTTTGATGCAATAAACAGTATCATCCAGGAAGGGAAAATTCGGGTTACCTACGTGCCCGGAAATCATGATTTAACAATAATGGCAGCAAGTATAGAAAGTATCCTCCCGGGAATAAACCAGGCACGGGATGCTGTATTGGGTTTAGGTACATACTCCCCGGTTGACTATCCTGAAATAGCTATTGAGCACGGTCACCGCTACAACTTCTTCTGTGCACCCGATCCGATTTCAAATCAGGATATTGCTCCGGGTACGATATTGCCTCCCGGTTACTTTTTTACAAGAATAGCTGCACTTTATGTAATACAAAATTTCCCATTACCAGGGGATACCCTGCCAGTTATTTCACAAAATATATCAGGAGGTGAAAGCCAGGATTTATTATTCCGTTATTGGAAGAAATGGGCAATGACAGTGAAAATGTTCCCTATTACTAACAGATTTGATGAGGCGATTATTCATACAAATGTTAATGGATTCACTGGTATTTATTCAGTTAACGATCTTGTTCCTTATCAATTATCTCCTGGCGGATTGATAAATGTGAGTCTCTATAATGGAATTCAGGATAATTGGGAGGCACGGCAAACCCTCAATAATGTACCAATTCATATTTCATCTGCTGAAGCAATTGATTCTGTAATTTCAAATACCGAGACCGACCATCAGGCAATTTTGCAATACTTCATGAACTCAGCCTCAGATAAGAGAATTGTTGTGTTTGGTCATACCCACGAACCTAAAATTGTTACGTCTGAAAATTTGGATAGTAAGAAGTGTGTTTATGTGAATTCAGGTACATGGATTGATCATAATCCGGATAAAACCACTATGAATTTTGTAGTAATCACACCACAGAGTGTTGAAGTTTCTTCTAAAACATTGGTAAAACTTTACAACTTTGAAAATGAAGTGGTAACTATAATGGCTGAAGAATCTTTGCACTATTAGTAGTAACCGATTGTATGATGATGTTTGAAATTTGTATGGGAATCCTTCTGGATTTGGAATAAATAGAATTAAAAGGATCAATTATGTTGGGTAACAAAGTGTGGCAGTAATAAGCGATTTAGACCATCATGCATGGCCCGGTCACACATTGTTACCCAAAAGCAATAACAAGAACTTGTGAGAAGATTTTTGGCATTAATAAAAGGTCTATTTGCCGTTTCTGCTTTTTGACAGAATAGTGTTGTATAATTTTGCATAGGCCGGTTCGTTAATTTGTAAATTGTGCAAAAATGGATAATGTGAATAAAGTAGCCAGGATAACCTTGATTTTCTGGGTTATGAAGATTGTGGCTACTACACTGGGAGAAACTTTGGGCGATTTTATTTCAATGACGTTAAATTTAGGCTATTTAGCAGGCATTGGAATTACACTATTGTTTTTTCTTGTAGTTCTGTCAGCACAACTATCAGTAAAAAAATATTTCCCCATTATATATTGGTTGGTAATTATTGGAACTACTACCCTGGGGACTGAAATTTCAGATTTCATGGATAGGAGTTTAAATTTGGGTTATGCAATGGGGAGTTTTTTATTAGTTTCAGGTCTTGCTGCTACTTTATTTTTTTGGTTTAAGCGGTATAGAAATCTTGAGGTTTTTCCGATTTTTGGAAAATCCAAAGAGTTATATTATTGGATTGCAATACTTCTTTCAAATAGTCTAGGTACTGCTTTTGGGGATTTATTAAGCGATAATATTGGTTTAAGTTATTTAGTTGGAGCAATTGTTACTGGGGCAATAATTTTAATCGTAGTATTGTTACATTATTTTACTAAAATCAACCATATCCTTTTGTTTTGGATAGCATTTGTTTTTACAAGACCTTTTGGTGCAACTTTTGGAGATTTTCTTACGAAACCCTTATCAAACGGGGGATTGGAATTAGGCACACTTCCGTCTTCTTTAATCTCGATAGGATTTATGGGTGTTCTGATTTATATTGCACATGTACAGAATTATAAGAAACTGATACGGGGATAAACACAGCCTTTCTTGCAATGGTTTCTGAGACATGTCAAACATTTTCACCCGCTTCAAAATCAACAGCGGTTAAAGCGAATGCAATCTGGGTTGCCCATCTCCTGACACACCGTAAAGAAGTTATACTGCATGTGACAATATGTTTCATTCATAACAAATTTTCGCAATATCTATATCTGACAGGTATCAGGGTCAGGAAAGAAACCAGCCTTTTTTACATTAATATAGTTTAGTGCTTCAATAATAATTTAGAAGAATCGAGTAGCTAGTAAGATTATTAATCTAAGATAATTTTATATGAATTTTAACGAACGAATTGATTTGTTGAGTGACGATGAAGTTGTTGTAATTATACAGTCAAAAGAGGATTACCAGAATGAATTTTGGGAATTATGCGTTATTGAAGCAGAAAAGCGCAAAATTCGCGGTGTAACGCAAATAATAGATGACTTAAATACTAAGATAAAGGAAAAAGAAATAGCAAAAAAAGAAAAAGCTGATAAGGAAGCTGCTTTACTTGAACTTTACTCAGAAAAAACAATAATAATTTTTTCATCTATATTCACTCCATTGGCTGGTTCAATATTATTTGCCATGAACCTTAAAAGACTACATTGCAAAGGAATTGATTATGTTATAGGGATTGGATATTTTTATACAATTGCTGTCGGTATAATTTGTTTTGTAATGCCATTTGGAAGCATGAGTGCAACTGGATATTTAATAAATGTTGTTGCCGGATTCATAATGGTTTACCAATTTACCAATAAATATTATCCGGGGGATATGGAATATAAAAAACGAAATCCTCTTCCCGCCTATTTAGTTGGTTTTTCAATTGTTATGCTTGTTTTGCTAATAATTTTCAGGAATATTATTTATTAATACTTTACCGGTTTTGGTGTGAATCAAATTGAATAGATGAAGAGCAGTACCTTTGCCTGAAAAGTTGCTGAATGGGGCCAGTTACCTGATTGATTATTTTGTTCCCCGTGGCTTAGTTGTCTCGCTGATCAATACTGTAAATAAATTGTATACGATCTGAGTATCCTGACAACAAGATCAGGCTATGAACCTTCCCGATTTTGATATTACGCTGTTAAGCAATAAATTGATCATCCTATTTTGCACTATTGCCGAACCTGTCTCTGTGCGATATTTTTATATTCTTTATCAGGTTTGTGATTGTTTTGAGATCAATAAATATACCTCTCAGCCAGTCATCATTGTTCTTGGATTTTACTTTTTTGCCGGAATCTTCTCTGAGTGCAGATTTGGAGTATCCATGTATATATTTTCTGGATTGTCGATTAATATACCTCTGTAATCTCCACAGGGTAATAAAACGCATAATTTTTCTCTTACTTTTGTGTTCGAAATACATTAAGATTAATCTATTGAACATGAATTTGATATGAAAAAATTATCTGGATGGATTATCATCGTCTTATGCGCGATACCTTTATTGATTTTATCATTGTCGTTGGTTCTGATAGTTATCGGGCTGATGACAGGCAACATAAACCTTCGTATGCCAATTATCGAGTGGTTTGGATTTGGACTTGGGCTTCTGGTTGTTTTGGGGTTGTTTTTGACCGGATTTAGAAAGGGGCTTAAAATGGTCCGGAGCAAGAATATGGCAGTGGATGAGGATATTGAAAATCTGCTTTGATCAGTGTTAAAAAGCTTTTTCAGATAAAAGGTGTCGTATAGGTTACCGATAATATTTCTGGTAGTGAAAAAGGTTTATTTGGTTTTGGGCGTTTTTCTTTTACTTGTTTCAAATTTCAGGATTCATGCACAAATGAATATGACTTCAATTGAAAATGATAATGTTAAGATAGCCTATAATGCTATAGGCAAAGGTGACACAACTCTACTGTTTGTTCATGGCGCATTCATTGATATGAGCTATTGGACTTCTCAAATTGATTTCTTTAAGCAGCATTATCAGGTCATTATTGTTGATCTGGCGGGGCATGGGAAATCGGGTAAAAATAGGTCATCATGGTCGATACAGGAATTTGGTAATGATGTTTGTGCCCTGATAACGACATTACACCTTAAAAATGTTATATTGATCGGACATTCAATGGGTGGAGATGTCATCCTTGAGGTGGCAGTCAGATGTAAAGGCGTGGTGATAGGATTTGTTGGTATTGATACTTTTAAGAATGCCGGGACACCTATGCCGGCAGTTATTCAAAGTCAGATAGATCAGGTTATGGTGATGTTGAAAACTGATTTTGCTGCTACATCTGAGAATTATGTGAGACAGGCGCTAACATCACCTTTAACCGACAAGTCAATTGTTGACAGAGTTGTGTCAGATTACAGGAATATGGATAAGAATATTGGTATTGATGTAATCTCCTCCTCTTTTGCATTTTACGATCGGGAACGCGAACTGATGAATCAAATGAAGTTTAAAATGTATCTTATTAATGTTGATAATGTTCCTACAAACGACGCGTATCTTAAAAAGTATGCCCTCTCGGGTTATGAAGTTGTTACGATTAGTGGGACTTGCCATTTTCCAATGATTGAAGATCCAGATGAGTTTAACCGGTTACTTCAACAAACGATTGGGAAGATAAAGGCAGATTAGGCGCATACAGTTAAATAGAGGTATCTTATTAGGGTTTATTTCGGTTTGTTTGAGCGTTTTTACCTGTTAATTACAGAGGGGTTAGTATTCCATGAGCTTGAATCCCATGACCTGTATAACAGGGTCAGTATGTTTCTAAATCGGGCCTGCTCAAAACATGATCTGTTGGGGGTATCTGCCGTTGTTACACGACTAATGATTTAGAAAAGTGTAATTTTCGTTATAATACCTGATACAGCATTCATTGACTCAGTATAGTGCGAAAGGCCTTTCGGGGAGTGGGGACGCAATGTTAATAATTGTGAAAACTAATTAAGTTTTTGCAAAATAGCTTACTTTTGTGCTCTTATAGCAAGTGAATGAGCCAAAAAACTCCTTTCACCTTTCCGAACCTTATCGCGGAGACGGTGAAAAAGCATGGTACTTTGCCGTCGATGGGATTTGCCGGGGAAGAACCGATTACATACAATCAGCTAAACGACCGGATACTGTCAGTTAGCGCGTTTCTTGAGCAATTAGGTGTAAGCCCGGGAACCCGTGTTGCCATTCTAAGTGTCAACATGCCCAACTGGGCGATTACTTATCTTGCCATTGTTAATATAGGGGCAGTAGTGGTGCCGATTCTTCCTGATTTTAGTATTGCAGAGATAGATAATGTGTTGAACCATAGCGGCGTCAATTCGATATTTGTCTCAGCGAACCTGATGCATAAACTTGAGGGGGTATCAGTCGAGGGGTTACGATATCAGGTACGGATTGAGGACTTTACCATCATTCATCCACCTAAGTCGCTGGTAGAGTACCGTCAGACCGCACGTCCTGTTCATAAGTACCAGATCAGCGAGAATCAGCTTGCAGCCATCATATACACCTCCGGGACAACAGGGAAGTCTAAGGGGGTGATGCTATCGCACAAGAACATCTGTTTTACGGCCTATAAATGTCGGTCGGTGGAGCCCCTTAATACAACCGACAGGTTGCTTTCGGTGCTTCCGCTTTCTCATACCTATGAAAATACTATAGGCCTAATGCTACCGCTGGTGGGTGGATCATCGGTCTATTACCTTTCGAGGCCGCCAACACCTACGATATTGCTCCCTGCGCTTAAGGCAGTCCGCCCCACTTGTATGCTGACTGTTCCGCTGATCATCGAGAAGATTTATCACTCCAGGATTAAGCCAGCTTTTCACAAAAACAGGTTCACCCGGATGCTGTATGCCTTTCCGCCGACCCGTACCCTGATGAACAGGCTTGCTGGTAAGAAGTTGATGCAAATTTTCGGGGGTGAGTTGAAGTTTTTTGGTATTGGTGGAGCCAAGCTCAGTGAAACTGTAGAGAAGTTCCTGATTGATGCCCGATTTCCCATCGCCATAGGGTATGGGCTGACAGAAACCTCTCCACTGTTGGCGGGAAGCAATCCCCGGAACCATAGGTTGCAATCTACAGGACCTATACTTGAAGGGGTTTCTGTAAAAATTCACCAACCCGATCCGGTTACAGGGGAAGGAGAGATATGGGCAAAAGGAGCCAATGTGATGAAAGGTTATTACCGTGAACCCGAACTGACAAAGCAGATCATCACTGATGATGGATGGCTTAAGACAGGCGACCTTGGTGTATTAAGCGATGACGGTTTCCTTAGTATCAGAGGACGAAAAAAAAATGTAATTATCGGGGCGAATGGTGAGAATATCTATCCAGAAGAGATAGAGTCGGTGATTAATAACTTTAGATTTGTAAACGAATCGCTCGTAATTGAAAAGAAGGGACAACTTGTGGCGCTCGTGTATTTTAATCAGGAGGATATTGAATCATTTTACCAACTTATGCGTGATGAGTTTAAGGGACTTGAGGAGCGGTGTGAGGAGGTTCGGAAAGAACTTCATCAGTATATAAATTCAAAGATGGGCCGGAATTCGCAGATCAAACTGGTGGTTAATCATCTTCAGCCATTCCAGAAAACAGCAACTCAGAAGATTAAGCGATTTTTATATCAGGAAGTTTGAAGGGAATAGCCCTTTTGGTATCTGATTGATATCATTGTTTTCTCTTAGATCATTTGCGGAGAAGTCAACAATTGGCTTCTCCGATTGTTTTTTAGGCCCATGCTGGTCATGGTTCCTTAAACATCTAACTTTAAAATTTTATAAGACGAATGTATAATTCCATAGCAGACAAAATCTTTAAGTCCGTTGACAGGATGGACGCCGCTGAATTGACTGCCTGTATCACCAAAGATGGTCTTTTCCGCTTCTCGAACATGGAACCGGTTGTTGGATCTGAAAATATTCAGGCTTTCCTCAAGGGGTTTTTCGAGAGCATAAAGGCTATCAGTCATTCCGAACAGGAAGTGTATGAAACAGGCAATGTGATCATCACTAATGGTGTTGTAACATATACGCGACATTCAGGAAGCAGGTATCGCTGCAATTTCTCCAATACTTTTAAAATGGAAGGTGATTTGGTAGCCGAATACCTGATTTTTGTCGACAATTCCCAGCTTTACAACGAATAAAAATGTGTAAAATCCCGGTTTTCCACCAAAATTGAAGGATGTCAGTAAAGGATTAACTACCGGAATGATCTGATTTATACCAGATCATTCCCTTTTTAGTCAGTTTTGCTTTGGATTCATGAGGGTTTGATTATCAGCCTGTTTTAAATGTAATAATTGGTTCCTTAACAATTTACGCCCGACTATTGCCTGACTTTACGTTTTTGGCATGGGAATTTCTATGTTCCCGGCCTTTAAAACAAGCCATTTATTGCTCATTGCCTGATGGGTATGCGCATAACCGATTTACTTTCTGGAAAATATACCTGACCCGTTTGTTCCACTGTTGCTGACTATTATATTGCTGTTCTTTCTTTTCCCTACGGGCTGGAAGAAAGTGCTAAAGAAAGTGTCTTTTTGCTCTGCTGTGTATAATTTTACCGGAATTGCTGCCTCTGCTGTTGGCTGTATAACCTGAGAAGTGATTTACTATTCAGGTTTTTGAAGCTTGTGCGATGGGTACTCTGGTTTCGATATTAGTTCGCCTTACCGGTAATCTTCTGCCAGATTTCGGTTACCTGAGAGATTAGTAGCTGTTGTCCGTCGTTATGAATAATGAAATCGGCAAGCTCAGTTTTTTTCGATTCCGGCCATTGAACGGCGGCTCTTTTGTAGAATTCATCGCGGCTGATACCGTCGCGTTTAATAACACGCTCAAGTCGTACCTCCTCGGGAGCGGAAACAACGATTATCAGATCGAAATCTTTGGCCATACCGGTTTCGAAAAGGATGGCTGCTTCTTCGATGACGAAAGGATGTGATTCGTTTGCTTTACACCAGTCTGAAAAGGCAAGGCGTACGGCAGGATGAATGATAGCGTTTAGTTTTTCTAGCTTTTCTTCATCGCCGAAAACGATCTGGGCCATCTTTTTGCGGTCGATGAGTCCATCTCCGCCAATTACTTCAGTTCCAAAAGTTTTTAGAATTGTTCCAATGATATGGGGTTCGAGCATAACCAGATGAGCTTCCATATCAGCGGCAAACACCGGAACTCCAAGTGTTTGAAAGATTTTGGCAACAGTGCTTTTGCCACAACCGATGTTGCCAGTGATACCAACTTTAAGCATAATTTTGATTATTGAAGGATGATATATTCAACTTGAGCAGGTTCCATTCTAATTACTTTAATATAATCGGGACTGATGATTAGAAGGGGGGAGATAAAGCGGGAATTGCTGTTTAGGGCTGCCTTACAGTCGACACTCAATCTGAAAAGAGAAGGTTCGAGGCGTTTGTAGTCGCGCATGGCGACCTGACAAATAAGGCTGATTTTTTCGGGAAAGAATCTCATCCGGCAGCTGTCGTTTGCAGGAACGAGAGGAACAGTAACCGTAGCTTCTGTATATTTCTCAATGGGGATGGTTACGTCGAAGGTCCTTTGGTTGAAAGTAAGAGGAAGTTTGTTGTATCCGGCAGAAAGGCTTGTTTTAATAATTGTTGTTGCATCAAGTGCATCAAGTTTGATGCTTCTTGCTGTGGCAAACCGAATGGTATCGATGATGGCAGCAGGCCCTTCAACCCTGATGGTATCGGGTTTGATTTCAATTCTACCATACAGGCCAAATGAAGGAACCGTAGTATAGTCGACCGGAACAAGCACTGGTATTCGTTTTGAGCGCATAGCGGTCAGTTGGAAAAACAAGGTATCAGGTTTGATGCTGATAAGACCTTCGTCAAGTTTTAACTGGCTGGCCAGTATTGCTTTAATGTCGTATGTTGGCAGGTAAGCGTTACGAATTTTTCCTTTATCGCGCAGAAAACGAAGTTTCGAGAGATCCACTGTAACTCGCTGTGAAGGGCCATTGAAATAGGTATGCAACAAATCGAATCCTTTTCCCTTGATTTGAAAGAGGAGTGTTGTATCGCTCTTGAGTGCCAGCACCTTTCCTGCAGGGACATTCTGGTATGATACAGGCCAGTTGATGGTCAGGGAGTATTCTTTAGATAGCTTGATTACCAGCCATACAAGTGAGGCAACAGATAAGCAGACGAAAAAAACAGAAAGTTGGTTCCGGTATTTCTTATCCCGGAGCCTTGACCCTGGCAGAGAAAAAATACGCACGAAACCAACTTTCACCATTTAGACAAGCTTATTTTTTATCGAGAGGCTGTCCGCTAATCGAACCAAGAGCTACTGCGCTTTTTTCGATTCTCAGACGATTTTGACCTTCAACTTCAATGATGATGGTGGTTTCTGCCATTTCGATTACTTTTCCGTGAATTCCCCCGATAGTGATAACTTTATCACCTTTTTTCAGGTTTTCACGAAATTTCCGTTCTTCCTTGGTTTTCTTCATTTGAGGGCGAATGAAGAAAAAATAGAAGACGACAATTATTAATAACAGCGGAAGCAGGGAGGTTAAACCACTTCCGGTGCTGTTTCCCGCCGGGGGAGACATTAAAAGGATGTTTAAGAGATTCATCATAAATATAATTGCTTAAAAGATTATTTCAAAGATTGGTGTAGTAGTGAGCTTAAATGTCTTCAGGCCTCATCACCCTGGCTTTTATTCTGAGTTGGGTGGAGTTAGGAATAGAATTAGTGAGTACAGTGATTGTTTTGTTTTGAAATCCGCTTCTGTTTTCACTGTTGAATGAAACGCTGACCACACCTTCTTTGCCTGGAGCAATGGGTGTTGTGGGAAAGGAAGGTGCCGTACAGCCGCAACTGGCGCTTACTTTAGTAAGAAGCAGATCAGCATTGCCAGTGTTTCTAAATTTAAAATTGAAGGTCACCTTTTCTCCTGCGATGATCTTCCCGAAATCATGTTCCTCGACCTCGAATTTTATGGCAGGTGACGGATTGTTATTATTGCCGTCAGCCGACATTGGATTGTCTACAACATTATTCGAAAGTTCTGAGTTACGTGATTTGCAGCCGAACATGAGGGTTATTCCTATGAGGGCTACGACTGCGAAATAAAGAAATCGGTTCATTCTTTCTGGAAAAATTTATTGATCAACAAAACTTATATGTCAGATGCAAAGGTATCATTTTTTTGGGCGAAGGTTATCAAGTTGTTGGTAATAGACTATTTTTGACATCTGAAAAAGCAAATTGGCCATTAATGCGTATTTATCTCGTCGGATTTATGGGTTGTGGAAAGAGCTTTTCGGGCAGAAACCTGTCACGGAAGCTTGGGTTTGGTTTTTCTGACCTTGATGTTTTGTTTGAAAATAGGTATCGGGTTAACATTCAGGAGTTTTTTAGGAAATACGGTGAAGCAACCTTCCGCGTGGTCGAACAACAGATTCTTTATGAAACAGAATCCTTTCATAAAGTGGTCATCAGTACCGGGGGGGGGACGCCCTGCTATGCCGACAACATGGATTGGATGAATCAGCATGGTATCTCAATCTATTTGAAGATGAGTCCTTCATCTCTTTATCACCGGCTTAGTCATAGCCGTAAACCAAGACCGTTGATTAAGGATTACGAACCGGAAGCCTTACGGCAGTTTATCAGGGAACGGCTGGCCATAAGGGAGCCATATTACAACAAAGCCTCGCTCATTGTTCCCGGAGAAAACCTGAACCTGAATCAACTGACCGAAACACTTACCGGGATTATAGAACCGTCAACTTTTCCGGAGTAATAGTACCACGTTCTCTACATGGTGTGTTTGAGGAAACATATCAACCGGTTGCACTTTGGCGATTGAGTATTGGTCGGCCATCTGGGCAATGTCGCGGGCTTGCGTGGCTGGGTTGCAACTGATGTAAACCACACGTTCGGGCGACATTTCAACGATACGTTTTACTACATCGGGATGCATCCCTGCACGGGGAGGATCGGTGATAACTACCTGTGGGCGGCCATGTTTAAGTATAAACCTTTCGTCGAGGGTTTTAGCCATGTCACCTGCTATGAAATCGGTGTTTTCAATTCGGTTGACCGACGAATTGATCCTGGCATCACGTACAGCTGAATCGACATATTCAATGCCTACAACCCTGTGACATCTTCGGGCTACAAAGTTGGCTATGGTGCCTGTCCCGGTATACAGATCGTACACTAGTTCATTGCCAGTGAGGGCGGCAAACTCTCTTGCATATTTGTACAGGGTAAGTGCCTGACGGGCATTAGTCTGGAAGAAAGATACCGGTCCCACCCTGAAAGTGAGGTCTTCCATTTTTTCCCTGATGTATGATTCTCCTTTAAAGAGCTGGATGTCAAGATCGGCAAATACATCGTTGCGTTTGGTGTTGACAACCCACATGGCCGAAGTGATGGTGGGGAACTGCAGTGTCAGGTTTTCCATAACCTGATGGATAGCTTCAGGCTGATCTTCTCCGAAGACGATGATGACCATCAGATCGCCTGAATTGGAGGTACGGATGACGAAGTTACGCAGGAGACCTTGCCATATTTTAACATCCCAGAAGGTTAGTTCGTTTTCAATGGCGAAGTCACGCATCCATAAGCGCAATTGATTCGATGGTTCTGGCTGCAACATACAGTCTTCCACGTCGAATACCCTGTCAAACATACCTGGCAGATGATATCCCAGAGCATTCATGTTGCGGTCGCCGGGGGCTATGTCATCGGGGCCACCTGTGAGCCATTTTCTGTTGCTGAAGGTGTATTCAAGTTTGTTCCGGTAATAATAGGTTGCGGGTGCGCCGGCGATGGGACTTATTTCAGGTAATTCAAGATGCCCGATACGGGTGAGGGCATCGGTTACCTGTTTTTGCTTATATTGAAGCTGGGCTTTATAATCAAGGTGTTGCCATCTGCAGCCTCCACACAATCCGTAATGACGACAGGCCGGTTTGGTACGCACTGTAGACTCTTCATGGATTTTGATGATTTTGGCTTCCATGAAAGTGCTTTTCCGTAAAGTAACCTGAACATCGACAACATCACCTGGGGCTGCAAAAGGAATAAACACCACACGGTTTTCGAATCGGGCTATGGCTTTACCCTCTGCCCCGGCGTCAATCACCGATAGTTTTTCAAGAATAGGCAGTTCTTTGTCTTTTCTTCGCATAATATTTTAATGGAACTGCAAAAATACCGATATCCGTCCAAAGGAGACGAATAATTCAACAAATCATACTAATCCTTTGAAAAGGGCGTTAAAATGATGCCGGTTAAGTCCCATCCGGAGGTATTTTATACCTTTATGCTTTAAATTGAACTTAGATATTTAACCCGTGAGAAAAAGTCTATACAACGTATTATTACTGATAATCAGTTTCTTTAGCACACTCAGTATGTCGGCTCAAAGTAGCAGTTCTGGTACCACAGCTTTTGATTTTCTGAATTTTCCAAGTTCAGCCAGAGTTGCTGCACTGGGGGGGAGTTCATTAGCAATGCCCGATTCTGACATCACCCTTACATTGGCCAATCCATCGCTCATATCTGCCGATAACCACAACCAGATCGGTTTAAGTTTTGTGGATTATTACAGCGACGTGAATTATGGATTTGCACAATTCGGACGTACCTTCAATAAATTGGGCAGTTTTGTCGGTACCATGCAGTTTGTTAATTATGGAACCTTCACTCGAATGACAAGTCAGGAGGTAAACCAGGGTACTTTCGGTGCCAATGAACTAGCTCTAAATATCGGTTGGGGTCGCCGGCTCGATTCTTCTTTCAGCATTGGGGCAAATGTTAAAGGGATTTATTCCTCATTCGAATCTTATTCAGCTTCAGGACTTGCTGTAGATGTCGCAGGAACATGGCATCTTACCGATTATAATTTTATGATGTCGCTTATCGCCCATAACATCGGGATTCAGCTTACCAATTATACTACTGGTACCACCGAGAAACTCCCCTTTGAACTTCAACTGGCCATGTCGAAAAGACTGGCGCATGTTCCCCTTACATTTTCGGTTGTACTGACCAACCTGCAAAATTGGGATTTGGCTTACGAAAGCCAATATAGCACTGAAGTGGATCCGTTTACCGGCGAAACGCGTACTACCGGCGGACTATCCGGCTTTGCTGATGAGTTGATGCGTCACGTGATAATAGGAGCAGAATTGCAGCCTTTTAAAAGTTTTAGGTTACAGGTGGCTTATAACTACCAAACCCGTCAGGAGATGAAGATCGTCGATAAGGTTTCGACAGTAGGCTTTTCATGGGGCTTTGGATTCAGGGTGTATGGCTTTTCATTTAGTTATGCCCGTGCTACCAATCATCTGTCCGGTTCGCCCAATTACGTTACCCTCACTACGAACCTGGGTGAAGCTTTCAAAAAATAATCTCGCCACGAGAAAAAAGGGCTGCACCATTTGGTGCAGCCCTTTTTTGTTAATGGATTATTCAACAATAAATTCATCGGCAAAAAGCCATGACTTTCCACCAGCCCCAAGGTGCCAAGCCGGACAAGGTCCCGGGTTGAAGGCTTTAAACTTAATATAGCGGGTCTGGACTGATTTTAGGTCTAACGAGAAGTCTTTGGTTACAGCTCCCTCAAGTTTTATATTTACATCGTTGAGTACTTCCCCTGCCTGTTTCCAGTTTGATTTATCGTTTGAGATATAGAAGGCAACCTTTGAGGGCATAAATACCCAGGCTCCCTGATCCTGAATGAAACCGACTCCGATGCGTTTAACGGGCTTTATGGAGCCAATATCCATGATTGCTTCAACATCAGTTCCCTGAAATCCCTGCCAGCGACCTGTCCTGAAGTTGTCGCCTCCACGTAAGCCATCGGCAAGTGCATTGTCGCCACCAGCCGTATACTGTGGTTCGTATTTCGACAAGATCGTAAGGGTGTGGTCGTGCGGGATAAGGAAAAATGCTGCCTCCATGGGCATGCTTATAGTTCCGTTTTCGTTGATAGATACTGCCTTAACTGTTGCACTGTGGTTAATAACAAAGGGTGAGTTGTACAGAGAGGAGGTTGCTGTGGGTGTAGAACCATCGATAGTATAGTAGATTCTTCCTTTGGTATTGAGGTCGGCCAGAGAGATGCGTACAGAGTCTTTAAAGGTATGTTCACCAGCAGCAACGAATGGAACCGGTTCGATGATAAACTCATGTATCTTGCTGATAGGTCGATCGTTTTCATTCTGCCCCCACAAAGGATTTGGCTCGGGTCCCATAGTAAATTCCAGTTCTCCGCCGCTTTCAATCGAGAAATGACTCAACCAACTCCGTGTATATGATTGACTGTTGAGTTTGACCGATTGGATATAACATCTTTCTGAAGATACTTGTGGAGCCCTTAGGGTAAAAGCTTTTCCATTTTCCATGTGTATGGTGGCCTCCTCAAACCATGGTGTTCCAAATACATAAACATCTGTTCCCGGCGTTACGGAATAGATTCCCAGTGCACTCATCACTATCCAGGCTGACATCTGTCCACAGTCTTCATTACCGATCAGGCCATCGGGACAAGTTGAATACATCTCATCCATGATCTGCCTGATGCGCTGCTGCGTTTTCCATGGCTTTCCTGCATAGCTGTAGAGGTAAGCCATGTGATGGCTGGGCTCATTGCCATGGGCGTATTGCCCGATAAGTCCTGTGATATCAGATTGCTCACGTCCGGTTGTCTGTGAATCGGTGGTAAAAAGATCATCGAGTTTTTTGGTGAATCCATCGTCGCCACCAAGTAAGGTAATCAATCCATCAACATCCTGAGGTACATAAAAACTGTATTGCCACGCGTTGGCTTCTGTATAGTTGAAATTGACTTCCCGGGGCTCGAAAGGTGAAAACCAACTATCGTTGTTGCGCGCTCTCATGAAGCCTGTAGATGGATCGAAGAGGTTCTTGTACGATTGTGCCCGTAGGGTGAATTCTTTATAAATATCGTTTTCGTTCATCGCTTCTGCCATGGTTGCAATGCACCAGTCATCATACGCGTACTCCAAAGTACGGGAGACTGACTCTCCTTCATCCTCTGAAGGGATAAAGCCGCGTTCACGGTAATATTTTAATCCGTATTGATCCTGCCTTGCACTTTTTACCATAGCTTTTAGTGCCAGTTTGGTGTCATATCCTGTAATGTCCTTCATAAAGGCATCAGCGATAACAGGAACCGCATGATAGCCAATCATACAATTGGTTTCATTGGCAGAGAGTTCCCAGACTGGAAGCAGGCCTCCCTGCTCATATTGCTTCAGAAAGGTGTTGATGAAGTCGTTGGTCCTTTTTTGCTGAACAAGCGTAAAAAGCGGGTGTTCAGCGCGATAGGTGTCCCATAGGGAGAATACGGTGCAATAATTGAAAGAATCGGCTTTGTGTATCTTTAGATCGCGGCCACGGTAATTGCCATCGACATCCATATATAGATTTGGCGCAATAAATGCATGATAGAGCGCTGTATAGAAGATCGTTTTCTGGTCGTCAGAAGATCCCTTCACGGTAATGCACGACAGTTCCTTATTCCAGACCGAGTCGGCAAGATGTTTCACCTGATCAAAGGCAAGTGCATTGCTTTCCTGATCAAGGTTACGGCGGGCTCCTTCAATGCTGACAGCAGAGATACCCACCTGAACCGTTAAGGGTTTGCCATTCAGTAATCCAAAGTTTAGTAAGATGCGAAGGTTTGTGCCTTCGGCAGCGGTAATATCCTTTATCACCGTGTCGTTTTTGGCTATCTCAGATGAAGTAACTGGCGCTGAAAAACGGGCCACAAAATAGACATGCTGGTCAGCCGCCCAGTTCATCGATCTGCGGTAACCTGCCACCTCGTAGTCGTTGACTATCTGAATTGATGAGGCCAGTACTTTATCACGGTGCTTCAGGTCGATCATCAGCGAACTGCTTTTTCGGGCAGGGTAAGTGTAACGATGCCATCCAGTACGAAGCGTGGCTGTAAGTTCGGCCGCGATGCTGTCGGTTTCAAGCAGTACACTGTAAAAACCCGGGCGGGCAGTTTCTGTTTTGTGTGAGAAGAGAGAGGCATATTCTCCAGAAGGTTGATGAACACCATTACGCAGATCGCCGGCAAATGGCATGACCAGAATGTCGCCATAGTCGATGCATCCGGTTCCGCTGAGATGAGTATGGGAGAACCCAAAGATAATGGAATCGGAATAGTGGTAGCCTCCACAGCCGTCCCAACCATCAAGGCGGGTATCAGGGCTGAGTTGTACCATCCCGAATGGCATTGTTGCACCCGGGAATGTGTGCCCATGTCCACCAGTGCCAATAAAGGGATCGACAAAGTCGGTGATGGTAAGTAATGAATCGGGCCGTTGATGATCAATACAGCCAGTGGTTTCTGGTGATTTAGTGCTACATGAAGCTATCGTTATAACGACAAATAACGCGGCGATAGATTTCTTAAACATATGAAAAGCAGTTTATAAATTGAAATTGGTTAGGGTATTTTACCATTGTGGGGGAGGGTTTTCAAGAATTTTTTGGGTTAATCCGAGCCATCTTCTGACAGCTTGTTCGGTGATGTTGTTGAGGCGCCGGGTGGCTTCCCGTTTGTTTTTCTTCCAATCAGACAGTATTCCCAGTTCAAAGGATTCCTGATTGTTGAATTGTTCGCGGTTGAATTTCAGGGCTTCTGTGCCAAATTGACGAACCCGCAGAAGATAGTTGCTATCGGCACTATCGGCTATACGGCTGAATTGCCAGTACACATGACCCCGGGTGCTGTTCTTAATATCTTCGGGTTTGTTGAAATGGTTTTTCAGTGCTTCTTTGTAATCATACATTGAAAAGTCGGATGGAAAGTTTTGTATCCCGCAATAAACAGGAATCATAGCCTGAATGCATGGGTGCCTGGGGATCATCCATAATACTGCCCCGACATCGGCTGGCATCCAATTGCGCAATTGGGCAACAAACCCGTATTGGGTGTGGGAAGCACAGATGGCTCCGGCATCTTCACCATGCGGATGACCTTTGGTATACCCTTCTGTCAGGTCAAGTGGCGTTCCTTCATAATGTGAAGAGAGGATATTTGACAACCATTCAACAGAGACTTTTCGTGTTGGCATGATTAGCCATGGGAAATCTGCATCAAGCTCATAGTAGTTGGCGGCGAGTGCATTTATGGCGCTCCACATCCTCTTGATGTTGACCGGATGATTTAAACTCCGGGGTGAACCATAAGCCTTGCGGAAGCTAAATTTTCCGTCGGTTGGCGGATTGTACCAGCCCCGCTGAACGGCATAGCTGATCAGGTCAGCGGAGGCAATACAGTTATTGGTGTCGGTTGTGTTTACCGAGGTGATGGTGTAATAATTTGGAATGACAGCTACTGCGTCGTCAGGGATTCGAAGCGCAACATAATGCTTTCCGTTGACAACAGATAGCATCCATGCTTCCTCAGGGTCGGCTATGCAATAGGTACGTCCGCTGGATGCATACCCATACTGATTTAGTAGATCAACTGCTATTTTTACGGCATGACGTGCCGAATGCGCCCGCTGAGCCATAAGTTGTCTTAACTCCCAGGTGAGACCACCATCGGTGAGCCGTGCTGAGTCTTCACGTGAGGGGCAGGCGTTGGAGGCTATGGTTACCCCATATTCATTCAGATAGGAATCGGAGAACTCCATCCCTGGCATATCAAACCAAATGTAGCGGGCCGTTTCGGTAACTTGCGGAATGGCTGCCCCGTTTCTGGCGCGGATGACCTCCCCGGAATTATGCTTTGCAGCCGGAACAACAATCCAGTTAACGATTTGCTCGCCATAATCATCCTCATTGTGGGCCAGGATTACCGATTCATCCATCGTTGCTTTTTTGCCGGCAAGGATAGAGAAACAATTGAACGGCTTATCAGGTACTGGCTGCGACAGGAGAATTAAAGGAATAAAAGTCAGTAGTATGATTTTCAATAATCTGATTGTCATTAAGAATAATTTGGGTTTAACGATTCAGGTCAATGGTAGGTCTATAAATCAATGTATTACCACTAGTGGCAAATGTAGCGAAAATCGTGAAATATGATATTAGTTGTGTGAAATTCTCAATCGGTGCATTCGTTTTATTTGAACAATTTACCGCAATATTCGTTCGTAACCATTAGAATATTAATTAATACCGTTATAGAATGAATCATAAAATCAAATTGTTTTTCTTTGTTGGTTTTATACTTGCTGCCTTAGTGGCATGCGGCCCTCAGGGCGAAAAGTCTGCTGCCGGTGAAGCGATGACCGAAGGCCAGACAACTGGTGTGGCTTACAATGCTGATCTTACAACAAGTGTTATTAATTGGGAAGGGACCAAACCCGGTGGAAGTCATTACGGAACTATCAGGCTGAAGCAGGGAAACCTCTCTGTTGATGATAATGAAGTAACCGGTGGGGAGTTCGTGATTGATATGAAATCAATCGTCAATATTGATCTGACTGATACCGCTTACAATGCCAAGTTAATTGGGCATCTTATGTCGCCGGATTTCTTTGCTGTAGACTCGTTTCCCACGGCGCGCTTCAAAATAACCAGTGTCAGTAAACTCCAAAATCCTGTGAAGGATGCAGATGGTGTCGGGTATACCCATGCTATTACTGGCAACCTGAGCATAAAGGATGTAACCAAAAGCATCAAGTTCGATGCTGCAATTTCTGTAAGCGATGGAAAGGTTGTTGCCTCAACCGGTAAATTCGTCATCGACAGGTCGGCATGGAATATAAAATATGGCAGCCGCAAATTCTTCGATAACCTGAAGGATAAATTCATCTATGATGAAATAGGCCTGAAGATACAACTGACGGCCGTCAGGTAGTTTAAATCACGGATTGAAGATTATAAGTCTGGTGTATGATCGCATCAGGCTTTTTTTTATAAATTGTTTTTGTTTGCGATTGTTCTGACTGAATGTTGGATTTGATGTGATTCGGAATTAACTTTGACCCACCTTTGTGTGACTCATCAAACTATTTCTAATATGCGTTTACCTTACATTGCCTTTTTATTGCTCCTTTCTGTTGCTGTAACCGGCCAGCAGGTGCAGATCAATGAAATTGAACCTGTTGTCGGGCGATTCATGCAATCACGTCCTGGTCGTAATCACAATGCACCAGTTTTGATAGATGATATTACTCCTGTTAACGGGGAGCACGGGGTACCTGTATGGTATGCCATCAACCTTATACCGGAGGGATGGGTTGTTGTAGCTGCCCGAAAGGAAGCATTTCCTGTTTTAGCCTACAGTTACAGCGGCAGGTATACCGGACGTAATTTTCCGGCTGCTTTCACCGCCTGGATGGGGCAATATGCAGGCGCGATCAGTTCCATCCAAAGAGATGCTGATCACAGGCATCTGCCTGCTCACAAGGCATGGTTGGCTACCCATGATTTTCGTTTAGGAAAAGACCTTACACCGGTCGATCCTTTTGTTAACAGTCAGTGGGACCAGGGGTGGCCTTACAATGAAGCTTGCCCTGCCGATGAAGCTTCCGGCGATGGCCGATGCCCTACCGGGTGTGTGCCAACAGCATTGGCTCAGATCATGTATTACTACCGGTGGCCTGTGACTGGTACCGGGACCTATACATATAATGCCGGAGATTATGGCATCCTTTCGGCAGATTTTAGTACTGATGTTTATGACTGGAATTCGATGGGGGCAACGATAAAGCATTCCAGCCCATCGGCCGCCAACCTCCTTTCGCATCTCGGTATTTCCTGCGATCTGGTATATGGTCCCAATGGATCTGGAATGTATAACCATAAGGCAGCTTATAGTTTAAAAACCTATTTTAAATATGGTCAGGAGACAGCCTATGTTTTTCGTGATTCCACCTCCCTTGACTGGGACAGCCTGCTTATTACACATCTTGACAGGCGAATGCCCGTCTATTATGCCGGATGGTCGGTTCCCAATGTGAACGGGCATGCTTTCGTTTGTGATGGTTATCAGGATACGGCTTTCTTCCACTTCAACTTTGGTTGGAGCGGTTCCTATGACGGCTATTTTAATATCAATGAACTTTTTGTCGGTGGAAACAATTTCAACTTGTCACAGGAGGTGATTGTCAATTGTTATCCCGATACGGTTAACTATGATTATCCGATATTATGTTCGGGGGATCATGTACTCAACCTGTTTGAAGGTTCGGGTAGTGACGGCAGTGCTCCCCTGGAAAATTATCTTCCTGGTTCATCATGCAACTGGCTGATAGACCCTCAGACTGATGAGGATTCTGTCTCTTCAATCAATCTGAGGTTCCATCGTATCGAATCAGGAAGCGAAAGTGATGTGATAACCGTATTTGATGGCCGGACTACTGAAGCGCCGGTACTTGCAACCTATAGTGGCCTGCATGACCCAGTTTCCCTTGTGTCAACGGGTAATGCCATGCTTATTACCTTCAGCGCCGGGGGAGAGACCCCGGGAAATGGTTTTGATTTTAGCTATCAATCGACCTTACCTTCGTGGTGCAGTGGTTCAAAAACTCTTACCGAACCTTCGGGTTTGCTTACGGATGGCAGCGGACGTTTCAGCTATTATAACGGGAGTCGTTGTATCTGGAAGATTCAGCCTCCCGATGCTGGTAGTGTTACGCTGTTTTTTGACGAATTCAGCACAGAACCCGTGAACGACTTCCTAAGGGTACTTGATTTAGGTACAGGTGAGTTATTAGGGGAATACTCGGGAGTATATGACCCCTTATTACCTCCCGCTCCTTTAACTGCTTCCGGCGGCAAAATGATGATTCTGTTCTCTACGGGAGAAACCGGACGAGGTGCAGGTTTTAAAGCACATTGGGAGACCAATGTTGGTGTGCCTGACCGGATAGCAGAAAATTTATGGTCGGTATGGCCTAATCCCTGTCATGACGAAGTTAATGTTTCTCCCAGTTTTGGGTTGGGCAAAGTCTCCATTGATTTGTACAACCAGACCGGTCAACATGTTGCCTGCTGGATGAAAGAAGCTGATTCAGGTAGTGCTTTGCGGATTAATACGTCGAACCTGACCCCAGGCTGTTATCAACTGATCTTTCGACAGGGTGACAGAATGGCCCGAAGTCGGTTTGTTAAGCGTTAAGATCAGGAGCTTCGAAAATCCGGAGCAACTGGCTCTTAATCTCTGGTGAGACATCATTGCGCGATTCGATGCAATCGGCTATTTTTCGTTTAAACTTCCAACACGTCATTTGTCTGATTTGTAGTTCACCCGATAACTCGTAGCTCGAAATGCCGGGATGATGACATACATGCCAGACAATTTGGAAGGCGAGGGGCAGGGGAATTTTACAGCGGTGAAAGATAGTCTGCGATGTGGCTGATTCTTCGTGCTTGCAACGTGTACAACGACGGGAAAACGGGGTTTTACCTCTGCAATAATGCGCGTGTCCGCATTTTCTGCAGACATACCCGTTGACCCACTTGGCCTCTGCAATGTGTTCGAGACAAGCTTCTTCCGTGCTGAATTTGTTGGTAAATCCGGCATTTGTTATCTCGCTGAAAATTAAACTATCTGCCATACTGTCACTTTTTTCAGAAGGGTATACTGTTTGCAAAGATACGAAATAGTGATACTAATGCGCTTTAAGTGTAAAAATATATTACTTTTGCAATGTTGAATTAATTGAGAAATCATGAACAAAACACCACATTTTGTGATTATTATTTTAGTATTTGCCGGACTGAGCCTTGCTTCATGTGGACAAAAGAAACAGACCGACAAAACAACTGCTGAGGTGGAGGTGACGCCAGGCAAGGTTACTCCCCTCGATATAGATTCCTTCCGTGATCTGGTCTGGGACTTTCAGGCAGAACCCACTAAGTTTATCTATAAGGGATCGAAACCTTGTGTGATTGATTTTTATGCCGACTGGTGTAAACCCTGTCGTGTAGCTTCACCCGCTATCGAAGAGTTGGCTGCTAAATATAAAGATGAAATTATTTTCTATAAAATAAATACTGATAACGAGAAAGAACTGGCTATGCTTTTCAAAGTGAATACCATACCGGCGTTTCTACACATTCCGATGAAAGGAGAACCAAAGTTCAATTACGGAATTTTACCGACGCCTGAACTGACTTTAAGGATGTTCGATGACAAGATCAGGGAATATATTTACGGAGAAACGCCTGATTCAACTACGAATAAATTATAATTAACAAATATCTCACTCTCCCCCATGAAACGTTTTATTTTTGGAATTCTTTTCCTTGCCGGTACCATTGGTTTAGTATCAGCACAAAAAAATGACACCTCCGAAGGCAAGGTAATTTATCTGACTACTGCCGAGTTCAAGAAGTTGATCTATGACTATGAGAAAGATGGTGATAACTGGGTTTATAAAGGAAAAATACCGGCTATCATCGACTTCTATGCCGACTGGTGCCGTCCATGTAAGATGGTAGCACCCATCATGGAAGAATTGGCTAAGGAATACAAAGGCCGGGTTGTGATTTATAAGGTGAACACCGATAAAGAGAAAGATTTAGCCTCAATTTTCCAGATACGCAGTATTCCCAGCATCCTTTACATACCCAGATCAGGCAAACCCACCATGGATACTGGAGCCAAGTCCAAGGAATCCTATAAACAGGTGATTGAGAAGACATTGCTTAGTAAATAGTAAATCAATATATTAAATTAAAGACCATGGAAAACTTAACCAAGAAAACTTTTCTCGAGAAAGTTTTTAATTACGAACAAAACCAGGAGTGGAAATTTGAAGGCAAGCTCCCTTGTATCATCGATTTTTATGCTGACTGGTGTGGTCCCTGCAAAGCAGTAGCCCCCATTTTGGTTGAACTGTCGAAAGAATATGAAGGGAAAATCGATATTTATAAGGTAGATACCGAGAAAGAACAGGAGCTGGCCGGTGCCTTTGGCATCCGCAGCATTCCTTCTATGTTGTTCTGCCCGGCAGATGGTCAACCACAAATGGCTGTTGGTGCTTTACCAAAAGAGGGAATGATTCAGGCTATTAACGACGTGTTGCTCAAATAATCTGCTTTTGTTATCATATAAAAACCCTGCCATTCCGCAGGGTTTTTGTATTTTCGCCGGTTCCAATTCATTCCTTTATCTGGTGCAACCCTCAGTCTTTAAACTCTTGCTCCCAACGGCCTGGCTTCCTTCGGTCGAATATTTTGCTCTGATTGCAACCGCTGCCCCTGTCACGATTGAGGTGGTTGAGTCATATCCTAAGCAAACCTGCCGAAACCGTTGTTACATTGCTACAGCCAATAAAGTGATGCCTCTCTCAGTACCGGTTGTAAAAACCGATGGAAATCATACCCGTACCGATCGGATGGGTATCGCCTATACAGAGCCATGGCAAAGAAATCACTGGAGGACTATCGAAGCTGCTTATCGTAACTCAGCCTGGTTTATCCACTATGAGGATGATCTGAAGCATGTCTTTTTTGAACGGCACCAAACTCTTGTCGCGATGAATGATCTCTTGATTCAACAGTTGGCCCGGTCGATGAAACTTAAAGTTGCGCTTGAAAAGACACGCATCTGGAGTCATTCCGCAGAAGTATCGATTGACTTGCGGGGAGCCTTTGAAGCAACAAATCCCCTTATCCCTCATGATCCGTCGTTGTTCCCTTCTTACTTTCAGAACTTTGCTGACAGGTATGGTTTTCAATCAAATCTGAGTGTAATTGATCTGCTTTTTAATTGTGGCCCTGAAGCGGGTGATTATTTAAAAACGCTTGGAGAAAAGTTGTTGAAGAGGTTGTCGCCGGAAGTGATTAACCAGCCTTAGATTTCCTAAATAAAATGTTCTACCGGGAATTGTGTGAAACAATCCGAAGACCAAAATATGAATGATCCTGATTCTTTCAGCACATTCTGCATGCCTGAAGTTAGTGATTTTACCTCATTATATAGATAGTCAACGATTTATTTGATAAATTAAAATGCAATCGCGCGTACAAAAGGACGGCAGAATTTGTCCAAAAAAGTCTTATGCAGAACCAATGACAGCTATATTAATATTACTTTAAAGCCTTGAAACATTAATAATTATGTATTAATGATCGTTCAATCCATACCATAGCCAATTTCTCCACCTGGGTTCTGAAACAGATTTTCGCGCTATGAGTTTTCCAAAATCTAAACGTTTCCCAATTTTAAGACTATATTTTCGTTGATTTTATCCCCCCTTTTGAAAAATTTTCAAGTTTTTTATAAAAATATTGCGTGTATTTAGTTACAAATTATTATTTTATAAATAATTGATTACATGTTATTTACAACTCAGACTTACCCCAAAGTCGTACCAAAGTTAGGCCAAAGATATGTTTTTCTTATGAAACGCTTATGTTTGCTATAACTATGGTGTATAATACATATATAGTAAAAATAAGTATATATTTTTTCTGGCACAATACTTGTTGTGGCCATTTAAGAGGGTTTTAACGCTTATCGTGAGAGCGGGCAGAATAACATCAAGTCTCTGTGATCACAGAATTCGAGATAATCTTACCATGAGAGAAACAACATGACCCAACACATTATGGTCTCTTTCATTTGTCACACAAATACCGGTAGAACCAAATAAAATATTGTGCAATGTAAAAAGTGTGTTATTTTTGCAGCCTCAATCAGGGGATGTTAGCCCAGTCGGTTTAGAGCGCTGCCTTCACACGGCAGAGGTCACTGGTTCGAGTCCAGTACATCCCACATCAGGCCCTTCAGTATGAAGGGCCTTTTTTATTGATCGCGGATTTATCGGTACCGGGAACGACGCTACTCTTCTTTTGAAAAATCAAATCCTATCTCGTCGATTGAAAGCTTTGAACCCTTGGTTTTTAATATAATCTTATAAAACCTGAATTCCCTTTGTGGTTCGGGAATTGGGATTATCTGTCGCTGGCAGAAATGTTTTGTTTTCCTTTTGACATGTTTTGCGGTAAGGCATTCCCATTGCCCATTGTGCGATGAGCCCCATACCTCAACCTCTTTTGGTAATGAGCAATCAGCACCAGGAAGATGCAGAAATCCAACTGACAGGCTCAGAAGCCTGCGACTCATCCCGGGGTTAAATAGCAGTTCAATGTTACTGGCATGCCAGGTAACCCATACATTTGAATCGGTGGCCGCGACGGCAGTGTCTCTGTCGTTGAGGTAAAACATCTGATCAGTTGTTTGAGGGGAGACAGGAAGCGGGTTAGATTTAATCCCTTCAAAATCACGAATTCTGATTAAATTTACTATGACGGGTTGTGAAGGACCTTTGCCCTGCTCTTTGTTTGAAAACCAGAGAACGCCTGACCGGTTTATCAGTAAAGGATATGTGTAAAGTGCCCATTTCCCGGGCGACCTTTTGCTCCCAAAGCTATAATAAACCCGCGAGCCTTTCAAACGCAATTCCGTGGTTCGCGAGAATCGCCTGGAGTTAACGATATGCTCCTGCCCGGTATAGCATTCGGGAACTGAAGACAGTTCGATGCGATCGGCGGCAAATGAAACTTTCAGCGTGTCTTTAGCATTCAGGCTATCCGGAACGAGAATATTCAAGCCGGTAATTGTATCATACCAGCCAACTGTTTCGGTACAACAACCGGTCAGGTAGGGCGTCCCCTCATGTGGAAACAGACCGGGGATGTTCAGCGTATCGCCTGATAAATGATTCCAACTTCTGACAACCCAGAGATTACTTGTTCTGTCGAAGTAGAGCCCCATATTGGCCGCCTTGAGTATCTGGTCAATATGGTACTGTCCGGGAATAGTTTCTATATTATCTGGCCTGATCTCCTGACCTGATACCTGATCTGTCACGAAAGATAGTAGAAACAGCAGAATGAGAATGATATGAAAGGGTCGGCTGGTAATCATGTTTGTTCTGATCAGTAAAGGGCAAAAGTACCATTTCCTGACGTATTAAAACAATGAAGCCGAAAAGCGTGTTGCTTTCCGGCTTTGTGGGTTGTACTGGACTCGAACCAGTGACTTCCACCCTGTCAAGGTGGCACTCTGAACCAACTGAGTTAACAACCCGTTTGGAGGTTGCAAAGATACAAAATCCTGCGAATTACAAAATCTGTTTTTAGTTTTTACGGCAATATGCTGATTCTTTACATAATTTTTTTTTGGCTGAAAGCCAATCATGATTTCTGAATAAAGATGAACTACTATTGTAACTTTTATGCATTTAAGCCGTCACAAGTCGAGTTTCCAACCTAATACTTATGCAAATGAAAAACCATACCAAGTCTGCATTTTTGTTTTTTCTCCTGATGATTCTGGCAACAGGAGCCTCGTTCGCCCAGTTTAATAATAATCAGGACGCCATAGATTACATCAACGACCGCCTTTCGCATTCTATCGTTCAGAAAATAGATGCTGACGGACTTGTGACCATGAAAGCCCCTTCAGAGCGCATTACTTTTCTTTTAGCCGATGTAATGTTTACCTATAATGACCTGAACGGTGACAGCCGTGTACGCGTTGTTTGTAATAATTGTCTGAAGTACTACGAGCAAAGAGAATTGCAGAAACATGAGAGTCGGCAGTCTTTTCTTTGTGATACCGATGAGGATGCCTTTGAAGTAATCAAAGCGTTCGGATATCTGAAAAGCAAGTTTCCTGCCAGTGTCAAAGCGAACGGTATCAGTCAGAAAAAGCTTGCAATCAGCGACACTACACTGGGATACAGTACGGTTGCTGAAGCAATTGATATGGTTAACAGTGTACTGGTTCATTCGATGATTACAGGAATCGATCAAAAGGGCATCATGGCCATTAATTCCCCGAGCAATAATTACCTTGTGGATCTGAGAAACGCCGAATTTGCCTTTAATGACCTCTCAGATGATCCAAAGGTGCGTATCTATGGTGATTTTTGCCTTCGGGAGACTGACGAAGATGGCGCTAATGACTATATGAGCCGACAATCATTTACTGCCCGTTCAAGATTTAAAGCTTACAAGGCCATCAAAGCCCTCTATTATATCAAGACAGCTTATTCCGATTTACCGGAATCAAAAGTTCCCATGCTCAGAAATGTAAAACGGAACCGGTTAACCAGCTACTCGAACATAGTAGATGCTATCAGCTATATTAACGACCGGCTTACCTATTCGGTAATCATGGGTGTTGACAACAATAGCATTATGAGCATCAATGCGCCAAATGATATCTATAGGGTAAATCTGAAGAATGCCAAATTCAGCTATTCCCAAAACAGCAAAGTGAACGTTGACTGGCTGGGTATCACCTTTGATGGTAACCGTATCGATGGTGTCGAGATTATCTGTAATAATTGTCTCGAGAAATTCAATTCTCCGGATGATAAAGAAGTGATCGATAACCAAGCATTCCAATGCGAAAGCGAAACGCAGGTCAGGGAGGTGCTCAAGGCGATAACCTACATTAAAGAAATGTCAAAATAGTCGATCAATAGATCATAAGAAAGGCATAACCAATCTGATAGGTTATGCCTTTCTTATTTAGAGCGTTGCTGTTACATTGATGAAAATTATCGTCAGGCAGCCGGATGAGATTATTCCTCAGAATTCGGTCCTGGCTCTTCCATCACGGTAAGCCCCATTTTTTCACCTTCGGAGAGCATCAGCTTTACGGCATCGGAATATGTATTGTTAATACGGCAATCGAGGATGGCGTCCCGGATAATGGTTTTCAAGTCGCCCACCATACGACTTGGCTTAATTCCGAATGTTTTCATAATCAGAGCTCCTGTAACGGGGGGCTGCCAGTTTCGCAACTTGTCGCTCTCTTCAACTTCAGCGATCCGTTTCGTGACAAGATCAAAATTGTCTCTGTACCGTTTAATCTTCGCGGGGTTGCGGGAGGTAATATCGGCGCCGCAGAGGGTCATCAGTTGATCGATTTCATCGCCTGCATCAAACAACAGCCGGCGAATGGCGGAATCGGTGACCCCTTCTTCAACAAGCGCAATGGGACGCAAATGGAGTGCTACCAGCTTCTCAACAAATTTCATTTTTTCGTTGAGAGGAAGCTTTAAGCGCTTAAATATCTGGGTAACCATACGGGCTCCTACTACTTCATGGCCATGAAAGGTCCACCCTGTCTTCTGATCAAATTTTTTAGTTACAGGTTTAGCGATGTCGTGAAGCAATGCAGCCCAGCGGAGCCACAAGTCATCGCTTGCTGATGCGGCTTTGTCGAGTACTTCAAGCGTGTGACGGTAATTGTCTTTATGACCACGCCCGTCGATATATTCAGCACCTTTCAGCGCCACAAATTCAGGCAGAACCATCTGCAGAAGTCCGCACTGATCCATCAGATCGATACCGATGGATGGTTTTACCGAGAGGAGTATCTTGTTTAGTTCGTCGGTAATGCGCTCTTTCGAAACAATCTTGAGCCGGTGGATATTACGTCCGATGGCATCGAAGGTATCAGGGTGAATATGAAAACCAAGTTGAGATGCAAACCTGACGGCTCGCATCATTCGCAAGGGGTCGTCGGAGAATGTAATGTCAGGATCGAGGGGCGTACGCAGAATTTTCAGGTTTAGGTCGTCCAGGCCTCCAAAAGGATCGAGTAGGTTTCCTGTGTCATCTTTATTCAGGCTGATGGCCAGTGCATTTATGGTGAAATCACGGCGGTTCTGGTCGTCTTCAAGATTTCCCGGTTCTACATCTGGTTTACGGCTGTCGGTGTGATACGATTCCCTGCGGGCTCCGACAAATTCTATCTCGATATCATCGGGTGTATGAATCATGGCCGTTCCATAGGTCTTGAAAATGCTCACCCTTACACTGGAGCCTAATCTGGCTGCTACACGCCCTGCCAGTTCGATTCCGTCGCCTATTACGACAACATCAATGTCTTTGGAGGTCCGCCCGATCAGAAAGTCGCGAACAAAACCGCCAATGACCCATGCTTTTGTATTCATTGCTTCAGCCTCACTGCCAATTACTTTAAACAGTTTATCCGAAACCAATTTCCTGAATTTTTCCATTCGGCAAAGATAATGAGTTCTGTCGCATTACAGTCAGATGACTGAAAGCTGTGTTATGTTGTGTTCTGTGGTGCTTGCGGGTCATTTAATCAGACATGAAAATCACTATCTTTGCCATCTATGAAACATATTCGTAATTTCTGCATTATTGCCCACATCGATCACGGCAAAAGCACTTTGGCCGACAGACTGTTACAGCTCACTAATACGGTTTCTGAGCGCGATGCACAGGCACAGGTTCTTGATGATATGGACCTTGAACGGGAGCGCGGAATCACGATTAAGAGTCATGCCATTCAGATGGCCTATGAGTTTGAAGGCGAGCATTATACTTTGAATCTGATCGATACACCTGGTCATGTCGATTTCAGCTACGAGGTTTCCAGGTCAATTGCTGCCTGTGAAGGAGCCTTGCTGATTGTTGATGCTACTCAGGGTATTCAGGCTCAGACAATTTCAAACCTATATCTTGCTTTGGAACATGATCTGGAGATTATACCAGTGCTCAATAAAATTGACATGGACAATGCAATGATCGAGGAGGTAGCCGACCAGATTGTTGAGCTCATCGGCTGCGACCACGACGATATTCTTCAGGTTAGTGCCAAGACAGGCTATGGTGTGGATGACCTACTCGAAAGTATTATAAAAAGAGTTCCAGCTCCCAAAGGCGATCCGAAAGCACCGCTGCAGGCACTTATTTTTGATTCAGTATTCAATAACTTCAGAGGGATAATTGCTTATTTCAGAATTTTTAACGGAACCATTAAACCAGGCGACTTCGTGAAGTTCGTGGCTACTGGTAAGGAATATTATGCTGATGAGATTGGCATTCTGACACTCACCCGCCAGAAACGCGATGTCATGGGCACTGGTGATGTGGGCTATATTATCTCAGGTATCAAAACGTCGAAGGAGGTAAAGGTTGGGGATACCATTACTCATGTGGCGCGACAGTGCAGTAAAGCCATCGAGGGTTTTGAAAATGTGAAACCTATGGTGTTCGCGGGTATCTATCCTGTTGATGCCGACGACTACGAGGAGTTGCGTGCTTCGATTGAAAGGCTTCAGTTGAACGATGCTTCACTGGTTTTTGAACCTGAATCATCGGCTGCCCTTGGATTTGGATTCCGTTGCGGGTTTCTTGGACTTCTTCACATGGAGATTATTCAGGAACGCCTCGACAGGGAATTCGACATGGATGTCATTACCACGGTTCCCAACGTCTCGTATAAGGTGCATACCACCGCGGGTGACGTCTACGAAGTGCATAACCCGTCAGGGTTGCCTGATGAAACCCTGATCGATTACATCGAGGAGCCCTTCATTACTGCCAACATCATCACGAAAGCAGAATATGTGGGGGCAATCATGAAACTTTGTATCGACAAACGTGGTACGCTAAAGAACCAGACTTACCTGACAACCGATCGTATTGAGATTATCTTTGAACTCCCGCTTGGTGAAATCGTGTTCGATTTTTACGACAAATTGAAATCGATTTCAAAGGGCTATGCGTCCTTCGATTATCATATTACAGGATACAAGGAAGCCAAACTGGCTAAACTCGATATACTCCTTAACGGCGATTCTGTTGATGCACTCAGTACGCTGCTTCATCGTGACAATGCCTACACCTTTGGTCGTAAGATGTGTGAGAAGCTTCGTGAACTTATTCCGCGCCAACAGTTTGATATTGCCATTCAGGCAGCCATCGGTGCGAAGATTATTGCCCGTGAAACCATCAAAGCTGTGCGAAAAGATGTGACCGCCAAGTGTTATGGCGGTGATATCACCCGTAAACGAAAACTGCTTGAGAAACAGAAAAAGGGAAAGAAACGGATGCGGCAGATCGGCAACGTGGAGGTGCCACAGAGTGCCTTCCTGGCCGTGTTGAAGCTTGACTAACCTTTTCTGCATTAAATATTACCGGACTGTCACCCATAACGTGGCAGTCTTTTTTTTAATTATCCGGAACATTGGTAAAATAATCTCCTGAAGGTTTAAATCCGTGTAACTTTGAGGTTCTGTTATCCGTCACACCCGTGAAGAAAGATAGATTGAAATTGCAGTAATGACTGTAAAAGAATACAATAAATGTGTTGATCAGCATGCCGACGCTGTATATCGGTTTATACTGAAGAACCTGCACGATTCTGAAAGATCGCGTGATGTTGTTCAGGAGGCTTTTACCCGTATGTGGGAGAAAGCCGGCGATATTGACGGGAGCAAGGCGAAATCATACCTTTTTACGGCCGCCTATCACATCATGATCGACACCATCCGCAAGGAGAGCCGTCAGACCGGGATGGAGGAGGTTCATGAAAGCAGACATTTCACTACACGTCATTACTCCGATCTCAAACGTGTGCTCGATGAGGGATTGAACCGGTTGCCCGAAATTCAGCGATCCGTGATTATGCTTCGTGATTACGAAGGTTATTCATACGATGAAATCGGAGAAATCTGCGGACTGAATGAGTCACAGGTGAAAGTGTACATATACCGTGGACGTATAGCATTAAAAAAATATATTGGAAGTATGGAAAATGTTGTTTGATAGCCTTATAACTGAATCTGAAAATGAAAATCACATTAAATAATTTTGAAGCCTTTTTGCTTGATCACCTCGAAGGGCATCTGGATGCAGCGCAAACTACGTTGCTGATGTCTTTTCTGGCTGATCATCCTGAGCTTGAGGTTGATTTGGAGCTATCGCCAGTCCTGTCAGATGCAGGTATTACTCACCATTTTGTATCACCCGAAAAGTTAAAGAAGGCCGACAGTGCCGTCGCAGCTACTTCTTCCTTTAATGCTGAAAACTATGAAAGCTCATTTGCTGCCTTTTATGAAGGGGATTTTAATGCTGAGAGAAAAGCAGCTTTATATCATTTCCTGAATCAGAACCCTCAATTAAAACCTGAATTTGAAATATATGGTAAGCTACGAACCGAACCCGATCTTTCGGTAGTCTATCCTGACAAAAAATCATTAAAGCACCATCGGGTCATTCCAATATACTACACCCGTTGGTTAGCCCCGGGAGCTGTTGCCGCTGTTATAGCGCTGTTCTTGTTGTTTAATACGAATCCTGCTAATGATAGCTTCAGCCCCATTCAATCCCCGTTGGTAGCCATTGCTGATCAACCTGCCACTTCTGATTCAAAACAACCGATTACGGTCGCACATCAGCAATCTGTCCAAAGTCAAGTGGTACGCAAGACTGGTGTGCTATCACGGTCAGAAATGAATGCCCAACCCGTTAAGCGTTCACATGAAGTCATTGCCTTATTAAAGCCTCTCAAGGTAAATAAAATTGAAGTTGCCGGTAATCAGCCATATAAGCTGGATGAGGGTTCGCGCTATTACACCAGCCTTTATACCGATATCAGGTTACGTGATCAGATCAGGTTTCAGGAAGAGATCGATGCTCAGGCAAACCAGACGATTTATGGTGATGCCAAAGCCATTGCTGATAAGAACAAGTTTGATCTTTGGGCTTTGGCCAGGCTTGGTGTGAAAGGGTTTAATTTCCTGACCAATAGTGATGTCGATTTCGTCAAAGCACGCAACGAAAAGGGTGAGGTGACCGATTATGCCATCGGTGGTGATGCAATCCGCATTGCCCACAGCAGTAATTAGTTGCTGTCATTAACACTTTTTTACAATCGATGTAACAAATTGCCTTAAGAATCCGTCAGACGTGAAATGAATAAATCTTATAATCCTACCCGATTATGAAAACAAACACTTATCTCCGCAATCTCAGTCTGCTGCTTCTTGGAGTTGGCATCAGTCTGACAGCTGCCTCGCAGGATATTGTCGTAGCTGAAGAGAATACCAGTCACTTGACTTCCATCCTTGATAAATCAATCTATTCCGCCGAACCTGGAAGTGAAGACGTAACCATTCAGGTGCGTGAAACCGGCAGTTTCAGCGGTATCGATGTCGGGGGTGCCTTCAATGTTTATATCTCCATAGGCGATCCTGTTCAGGTAAAAGTTGAAATTGACGAAGAACTCCAGTCTAAAGTTGGTACCGAAGTCAGAGGCGGTATCTTGTATATCAGTACGCTCGGAAGCTTACGCAACCCTTCAAAGATGAATGTCTATATTACCGTGCCCACGTTAAACAATGTGAATGCCGGGGGAGCTGCAACTTTGAAGATGGTTGAAGGCCAGACGATCAGTGGTGAATCGCTTTCTATCACAGCTCATGGTGCGGCCAATATTCGTTTGTTTGTTGATCTGAAGGAAATTGAAGCCGACATTAGTGGTGCCGCCGACGTTGATCTGGAAGGCAACACCGGGACGCTTCAGACCGAAGTGAGCGGTGCAGCTACGCTGAAAGCCTACAATCTGGTAGCCGAAAATACCGATGCAGAAGTGTCGGGTGCTGCTGATGCCCGGCTAAATGGTTCAGGTGAAGTATCTGTTGAAACGAGTGGTGCCGGTAGCGTAAAGTTTAAAAATAACCCCCAATCACTCGTCAGGAAAGGTCGTTCCGAAACAACAGGCAGTCGCAGCCAACTGGTGATGGTCGACGACGATGAGGATACCGTGAGTGTTAACCTGGGCGCCTTTAGGGTCGGGGTAAACGAAAGCCGCGGAACAACCGAAGTTCAGGTGGGTAAGCACAGTCTGATTGTCGACGACGATGGTAATGTGAAATGGCGCCGTAATAACCGTTATCGTCATTTCGACGGACATTGGGGGGGCTTTGACCTGAGTTTTAACGGCTACGTCAATAGCGATATGAACATGAATTTCAGTAAAGCCGATAGCTACCTTGATCTGGATATACCCAAATCAATAGGTGTACACCTGAATATCTATGAACAGAATATCCAGCTTAATCCTTCCGGAACGATCGGTCTGGTTACCGGTCTTGGAATCGAATGGCACAACTACCGTTTTGAGGGTAACGTCAGACTCGACCCCGATTCTTCGGTGTTGAAAGGTTACTTCTACAAAGGTGTCACACTCGATAAAAGCAAACTGACTGTATCTTACCTTACCTTACCTGTTTTATTCGAGTATCAGAATCAGGCCGACCGTAAACTCAGTCAGTTCCATGTTTCTGCCGGTGTGCTGTTGGGTGTAAGAATTGGATCGCACTCCAAACTTATCTACAATCAAACCGATACGCCCTACGAATTGATTGACCCCGCAACAGGCAATACTGTTATTGTCAACAAGTCACCGCTCGAGGAGACTTACAAACAATTTGAATCGTTCCACCTGAATCCGTTCAAAGCCGACGCCATGGTGCGAATTGGCTGGGGTTACATTAATTTGTTCGGGACATACGGAATCACCACATTATTTCGTTCTGAAAAAGGACCTGAACTTTATCCCTTCTCTGTTGGTATAAAGTTAATAGGTTGGTAATCTGTTTTTAAAGTTTTAATTACAAGCGCATCATCTTCAGAAAGGTGGTGCGCTTTGTCATTGGAAGGCAATCGTTATCAATACATTTTTGACCATTTCATCTCTTTTTATACCTTTGCTCTTTGGTTCGAAAGAAGAAACTCAGTAATAAAATCATAGTTTATGTCAGGTCATAATAAGTGGTCAACCATTAAGCGCAAGAAAGGCGCCATTGATGCCAAGCGCTCAAAGATTTTCTCGAAAATCATCAAAGAAATAACCATCGCCGTGCGCGAAGGTGGTCCCGATGCCGACGGTAATCCGCGTCTTCGCGTTGCAATTGCCAATGCCAAGGGTGTTAGTATGCCTAAGGAGAACATCCAGCGTGCCATCGGAAAAGGATCCGATAAAGACGGATCGACCTTTTCGGAACCAACCTATGAAGGTTATGTGCACGGGATTGCCATCTTCATCGAAAGCACCACTGACAATGTTCAGCGAACAGTGGCCAACGTGAGGTCTATTTTCAATAAATATGGCGGTAACCTGGGAACCAATGGCTCGTTATCTCACGTATTCGACCGTAAAGGAATTTTCACCATTCCACTGTCTAATATAACCGATATGGATACCTTCGAGCTTGAAATTATCGATGCCGGCGCAGAAGATATTGATGTTGATACTGAAAATGGCAGTGTCACGATTACTTCTGCCATGGAAGATTTTGGCAGTATCATGAAAAAACTGGAGTCCATGAAGATTGAGACCGAGAATGCCCAATTACAGCGTATTCCTGTCACTACGATGGCTGCAGATACCGAAACCGGCAAGAAGGTGATGCGGGTGATCGACCTGTTTGAAGATGATGATGACGTTCAGAATGTTTATCACAACATGGAAATGACCGATGAGATGATGGAAGAGATGTAGAAAGTCTCTTTGTTGCCTGAATTCTTCGTCCGATCCTGAAGAAATATCTGAAAAGCTACGGCCAATCCAATCTGGATTGGCCGTAGCTTTTTGATGGATTTGTAGTTTGACTGATCAAAAAATACTCCTTATTAGCAATTGTCTTATGCAAAAATTTTCTGCCCGGTAACGTTTTGATTGTTAAATATTATTCAAGCAATATTTATGGTTTTGCTATGGTTGGGGGTGATTATTCATTTGTACCTGATAGTTTCGCAGAGATGGTTTCATGTTGAGGCTTCAAGCAAGGCGTATCCTGAAGATTACAGATGGCAACAAGAAGAGACGATGCCCGGCAGCTTGGTGGAATATTCAGGATGATGCTTCAGCTTGCCTTTATCCAACAATTCGTAGCTGGTGATATCGTCAGGGCTGTAATTACCTGTTTTTATCCTGTTTTGACAGGTAGCCTCTTTTCAAGTGTTAAACATTGGTAAATAACAGGATAAAGGTGCATTTTTTTTAGCAGTAATTTTCTAATGCCTGATTGTTAATTTATTAACAATCAGGCATTAAGTGTTCATTTGGTGGTGGATGTTCGAACACTTCAAAGCAAGTGGCGTGACCCGCCCAGGCTCATCTTTCTTTTCAAATTGAAAAGCTGTTCGGCTTTTTTATTACATGAGCCATACCAGAGTCTTATTCCATTTGAATCGACTCCATTACCTATTCGTTCTTGTTTCGAAAAAAAACGAAAGGCCTACGAAGCGGCTTCGAAGCTACTTCGAAGCGACGCTATGTTTGAACCCTGTCTGTCAGTTGTTTGGCGATTTCTCTTTTTGTTTTAGAATAATGTGGGTTATTGGTCGTATTTAGGTTTAAACCGACAACTGATTATAAGTATTTATGATCACACCATGGTGCTGCCTGAAGAGTTGATATCAGCAGTGAGTTTTGTTCATCCGGGTGTGGATTGTTTCCATAGCTGGTTCAATCAGAAGTCGCAGCATCGGTGAAAACCGGCTTGGAAAGAAAATTTTTCCGATCCGGGGCAACCGTTTGGTCATTGGCTGAGTCTGTGTAATTGGTTACAAGTTGTAATCTTGTACCCGATCAATCACGGTAAAACAGAAAATTGATTTTAGTTACACGCCAGCATCAATCAAACCCGGTTATGAGACGCGATGATTTCAAGATAGTAAGCGCACGTTTTACAAGGAGTGGTATATACTACAACCCGAGATTGGTCTCAGTAACTACCGTTTTGATGACATTATGCAAAGAGTTGTACTGTAGAATGGAATTAGTAACCGGCTTCACTGACGAAAATGATGACCTTCCCGGCAACTGGTCAGCAGATAATCATCGCAGATTAGCGATAAGCGACTACACCTGTAGTTTGTATGATTACAACAAGCATATTTTTAAATTGGGGAAAAACGACTTCGAGTTGTTATGCCAGGCAGTAAAATATAGCTCTGGGGTGAGGATAAGACAATAAGCCTTTTTATAAGTAAAATCGAATTATGGAAAGTAGCATATTTTATTAAAGTAAATAATAGTGAAGTTAAAATAGTATTTATTTTATGAATATGTAAGATGAGTTACAATAGAACAAATGAATTTATATTTGTACCTGATATCGTTTGAAATAATAATATAATCAAATAAATATATAATGAAGAAATCGAAAACAGATAGTAAACTTATTGTCATTTTTCATTCTGTTGGATTGTATTCGGGATTGGAAGAAGTAGAAGCCTCTGCTTATTGGATATAAGATCTTATCTTTCACAATTCCCTTTAGAACCGTTTTATTAAACAATAACCTTAATTCCAATTAACTATGAAACAGCTTTATATACTTACGATTGTGCTTTTCTTTTCGATAGCATTAAATGCACAGGAGTTTAAAACAAGATTAGTGTTCAGTAACCCTGCAGGCCAGACTGATACCTTGTGGGTTGGTACCGATGCCAGGGCTACCATGGGTATTGATACGCAGTTTGGGGAGACTGATATTAAAGGACCCCCACGAAACAGTTTTGATGTGAGGGCATCGGATTACACAGGCCAGGATGAAATGTTTGTTTGTTCCCCATACCCTGATTGGCCAACCACAGCCAACGACCTTACCAATTTCGAGACCAGGTCAATGATTGTCCCTCCCCATTGTTCTGGCGACAATTACACTGAGAATGCGTTTAAAATAATCATTAAGTCCGGCAGCTTCCCAATTCATGTGGAATGGAACACAAGCGATTTTTCCGGTACCTGTCATAATGGTAGCCGCCTTACCGACGCCTACCCACAAACATGGTGGGATGTGATTTATGGCATGTCGCATGGTTGGCAGGATATGGCTGTAGTTGACCATTTCGATTACGATTACACTGCCTGTCGTTATCTTACCCCTGAAGGGGATACGCTGCATGTGTTGCATCTGGCGTTGGTATATGAGAATGCCTGGATTATAGGTGTAGAAGAAATGGTTGATAACGGATTGAAAACTATCATTAATCCTGTCGGACACAGTGTGAGATTTGAATTTACCGATCCCCTGATCGGGCACCCTTTTGTTGAATTGTATGATGTTTCAGGTCGACTTATCCAAAAACTCCCTGTTAATTCATCTGCAATTGAGTGGCAGAGCAGGGATGGTGGCGTATTTTTTTACCGGGTTCATGGAGTTGAGAAGAGTTTTTCAGGGAAATTGCTTTTATGATATGCGTGTAGTTTTGCCTGGAAATGATGGCTTTTTCAGGAACTCTTATCAGGAACCCTATTCGGTGTGAAACTTAGTTAAACCCTTGTTCCTGGTTTTAACCACGAAAGGGGGGCAGCTTATGGTATATATCCCATAAGGCTTTAGTCCGTTGGTTGCTCCGGTTACTGCGCTCAGTTAATCAGAAAGCTGGAGAGAGGTTCGTGGGGTGTTATTGTTTCCTGAAAACTGTTTTGCCATTAATGACTGTAAGTAGTACCGTGGTTTCCGGAATATCTTTCTCACTGATGGTCATGATATCACGGTCAAGCATGACGAAATCGGCCATTTTCCCGGTTTCAAGGCTGCCATTGATTTTTTCGGTGAAGTTTGCCCTTGCCGCCCACAATGTCATTCCCCAAAGTGCCTCCTGTCGGGTAAGTGCGTCGGCTGGTTGAAAACCGCCTTCAGGATAACCCTTCAGGTCTTTTCGGGCTACGGCAGCATAGAAAGTGAGCATGGGATTAATTTCTTCTATCGGGAAATCGGTACCCAGTGGTATCCATCCGTTTTGCTGCATCAGGCGTTTCAGCGCATAGGCGTCTCCGACACGGTTGCCAAGTCGTTTGCCCGCCCAGTACATGTCGCTGGTGGCATGGGTTGGCTGCATCGAGGGAATGATGCTATAATGACCAAATTTATCCATGTCAGCGTGGTCGACTACCTGAGCGTGTTCGATACGCCAGCGGCGGTCGTTTTTTCTTTTCAGAAAGCGGGCGTATACCGATAGCATGAGCCGGTTGGCTGCATCACCTATGGCATGGGTACAAAGTTGAAAATTATTCTTAAGAGCCAGATCAGCCCATTTGTTAAAATAAGCTTCGTCGGCTGTAGCAATGCCATAATTATGAGGATCGTCGGCATAAGGTGCCGAGAGAAGTGCTCCTCTGGAACCAAGTGCACCGTCAGCATAAAGTTTAATGGCTGTTACCTGAAGCTGTGGCGTTACCAGAGGTCCTTTCGTTACGAAGTGTTTAATATTTTCTTCACTGGGGTTTAACCACGCGTTGATTCTTATTTTCAGTGAGCCTGCCTTTTGGTTTGAATCAATTCGTTCAATTTCCTGCCATGTTAACCCGGCATCCGAGAGGGCTGTAAGACCTTTGGCGAGACAGTTCTCCTGCGCCAAAAGGAGCCCTGCTGTGCGTTGCCTGCTATTCATATCTGGTATGGTCTTATAAACCAATTCCATGGCGTTGTCGAGCAACAGGCCCGTGAGCTTATTTGCCCTGCGAACAATCTGTCCGCCGGGTACTATTGTGTTGATATCGATACCGGTCAGACGAAGTGCTGCACTATTGGCGATCATTGCATGACCATCAATGCGGGTTATGGCTACCGGTTTATCGCCAAAGAGGCTGTCGAGTAACGTGTTGTCAGGAAATTGTTTTTGATTCCAGTCGTTTTGATCCCAGCCACGCCCTAAAAGCCATTGCGAGGGATTTTTTTTCTCAAACTGAACTAAACGGTCGGTTACTTCGCGCCAGGAGGAGGTCTTTCGTAAGTCGGCCCACCTGATAAGACCATCTCCGTAGCCTGTAAAATGGCAATGTGCATCTATAAGTCCGGGCAGTATGGTCTTCCCCTCGGCATCGAGTATTTCGTCAGCCTTGTAAAGTTTCGCGGCCTTATTGCCAATATAAATAATTCTACCATCAAGTATTGCCATCGAAGTTGCGGAGGAGAAGCTGCTGTCGGCAGTGTAGATAACAGCATTTACCACCAGAAGGTCGGCTTTTTGCATATTGTTACATGAAGTGAGTGCGAGGCTTATCATGTTAATCAGGAAAAGGATATTGATGCCTGAAGTTTTCATTGCTATGGAGAAAAGGTTAAAGAAATGAGATATCTGCGACCCTGGGCAGATGATCGGAGGCAATTTTAGTGTCACTTTTTAAAAGGTGAACCTCCGTCAGCGTTTCATCGGGCATAATCTCGGTCTGGAGATTAAAAGACTTGAGAATGGCAACACGTTGTCGGGGATAGAGAATATAGTCGAGTCGGCTGGGGGAGAATGTTTTATCAGGATCGCGCCAGGTATAGGCCATTGCTCGATCGGTAAGAGTTGATACTAAATCAAGAAGACTGGTATTTCCTCCATCCGGAGGGTAATCGGGGCCATAGGTTTCGTTGTCGGAGATGTTACCTGTCAGCAGTGTGTTAAGCTGTTTAACATCACCGACAAGGTTTAGGTCACCGGCAAGGTAAAAAGGGGTCGTGGGATCAAGTTTAAGATCATTTTGACCCGTAAAGGATTGTCGAAGGAATTGAATGAGCGCATCGACTTCATTCTGACGTATGTCGTCAGATTGGCAACATGTTAAATGACAGTTTATGACCAGCATCTTTCCCACTGGCGAAAGGGGCTGTTCGATGAGCACGGCCGACATCCGGTGATCTTCCATGATATTGTTGCTCTGTAAAATGGGGAAGCGGCTACAGGTAATGTTGCCCTCATCGGTTTTGGTGGTGTACCATCCGTGTTTGTTGTTGACAGGCAGCCATTGATTGAGGAGTTCTGCTGTCTGTTCAGCCGTTACACTCCAGCATTCATTCAGTGTGACGATATCGGGTTGCAGTACATTGAAAATACGTTCATAAACAGGAGCGCGTACAGGGTCAGTAAGACCATTGACAAAGGTGTTCCATGTCATGATACGGATCGATCCGGGATTTTCTCTTGATATACTGATAGGCTTAAAATCATTTGTAAAATCATTATTGATTACATACGAAAAAGTCTTACCGGCATCGGGCATCAGGTCCCCTCCGGTTCTTCTGTCCCAAAGGACAATTCTGATGGTGTCGTATGTAAATAAGGGGTTGATTCCATCGGGCAGTACCTTGCGGTTGATAGCCAGTTCAAATTCGCGGCTGGCATAAGTCGGAAGGCTATATAGGTCAATGTTGTTGTGATTTAAAGTCTTCGCATTTTCTGTCAGATTGTAATACCCGTATCGGGATCCGAAGTTCCAGCCCATTTCAGCACCAATACCGGCTACACGGTATCCCGTCTTTTCATCGTTGTCGGTATCAATTTCCAGATAGATGTCATTGTTCAGGTTCAGTATTGTAGGCTCGGCGAATTCAAGCTTGATATAGAGCCAGTCAGCGTCATTTCGCACGCACATGCTTATGAAATCAATACCCTCTGAATCATGCGCGGCATCCCGATATACCGATTTACAACCAACCCAGTCATCAAAATATCCATCGAGCACAAAGCCTGGCCGGTTTGATTTAGCGGGAATGAGGTAGAGAAGCAGGAGAAAGGTTGTGAGAAGTTTCTTCATGGCATGTTAAACAGCCCAGCGCTAAAATGTTCAAAAAAATCAGATTCGTCCGTCCATGTTTTTATTAGTTTTTCTTTTTTAAAAAAACTGATAACATGCCCGGAATGAGTAGCCACAATATGAAACGGTGTTTGTGTGGTTGAGGTTACATTAATCTGATGTCGGTTCAGTGCATGGGTTAACCAAAAAAGCAAAGGTACCGGAGCTTCGACTGAAACATTGTTAAGCGGCGGCACATCAAGAAGGAATTTTCCGCTGTTCACGTCAAAATCAACCTGTTGGCCTGTGAAATATTGCTGTAGATTGCCATTAAGGGCGAGGGCTTCAGGAATCCCTTCCAGCAGTGGTTTATCCTGACTTACCAGCCAAAGCCGATCGGAGTATTGTAGTGCCAGTCCGATGTCATGAGTGGTTATCATGATGGCTTTCTGTTGATTGTGGGCCAGTTGCCTGAGCAGGTGCATGATTCTTATTCTGCCGGGGAAGTCGAGGAAGGCTGCCGGTTCATCGAGCATGATGATAGGGGTATCTTGTGCAAGCGATTTGGCGATCAGGGCACGCTGGCGTTCTCCGTCGCTCAACCGGTTGAGGTAGTGGTTATGCATGGATGCTATACCGGTGGAAGTCATTGCAAGACTAATGGCCCGTCTGTCGGTGCCTGACAGCCTTCCCGAGAAACCCGTGTAAGGACTTCTGCCCGAAGCTACCAGATCGCTGACAGTGAGTTTATCGGCCCCGGGCATCTCGGTAAGGACGATACTGATGGTGCGGGCCCATTCATTACGGGTGTAAGTTTTTACACCTCGCCCAAGCAACTGAAAATCGCCGGAGAGGGGAGGCTGAAATCCCGCCAGTGTTCTGAGCAGGGTGGATTTCCCGGAACCATTTGGTCCGATAAGCGCTACAAGTTCTCCATGTTGCAGGGTTACATTAATCTGTTGTTGAACGGATATTTTCTGCCTACCCTGATGATAGCCAATGGTAAGCTCAGAGGTTGAAAGCGCAGCTTTTTTTGAGGTCTGGTTCATCGGCATGTTTATTTATTTCCTTTAAAGATGAGCCAGATGACAACAGGAGCCCCGATAAGTGCGGTCACGGCACTGATGGGCAGGGTGCCATTGAATACCGGCAACCGGGCTGCAAGGTTGCATAGCAAGGCCAATATCCCGCCCAGTAAGGCCGAGGCCGGTAATAACAATTGATGGGAGGAAGTTTGAAACAGATTTCGTGTCAGGTGGGGTACGGCAAGTCCCAGAAAGGCTACCGGGCCACAATAGGCAGTGATGACTGCTGTCAGGAAGCCGGAGATGAGTATGATGAAAAGTCTTGCCCGTCGGATATTGAGCCCAAGGTTTTGGGCATAGTGTTCCCCCAGTAGCATCAGATTTAATGTTTTAGACAACAGGAAGGATGCTGCAAGACCGATGGTCGTCAGGAGAACAAAAAGCCCCAACCTCGACTGACTAACCTCGCCGAAACTTCCGAGTCCCCAGATAACAAATCGTTGCAGCGCTTCCCTCGGACTGTAATATTTGAGAATCCCAACGGCGGAAAAAGTGATATAGCCAACCATAATGCCCAAAATCAATAGGTTGGAATGGCTTTGAATGGTTCTGGCAAATACAATAATGACCATCATCACCAGAATAGCCCCTGCAAGGGCAGCGATGGTAACGGTAAGATCGCCCAGTATCCCGGAAGTGAGGAAAGCTGTTCCGCTTCCGGCTCCTGCACCCAGTATCAGCAATGCAACCCCAAGACTTGCCCCGCTGCTGATTCCCAATATAGATGGATCGGCAAGCGGATTGCGGAAGAGTGACTGCATCATAAGACCTGCCACCGATAAGCCGGCTCCTGCAACAAGAGCTGTAATGGCCTGAGGAAGCCTGAATTTGAAGAGAATGGCGACGATGGTGGTGTCGGCTGGCTCCAGTCCTGTAAGGTTATTCAGGAGCTGTGGCAGGCTGATATCAACACTCCCGACCATCAGATTGATCAATAGCAACACCAATGTCAGCATTACACCTGAGATCAACAGGGTGATGCGGACAGCCGGTCGCTTAAGGGTGTGATGCTTTACGTTCATCTATCCAACCTGAAGTAGTAGCGGGGTTTATATCCGGGCAGCAGAGTGGGGTGGAGGTAGCATACCAGATCGGAAAGAACAAGGTGAGGTTCAGCTACCCCTTCCTCAAACAATGGGATGGTAGCAGCATTGCTCCAGATGACACCTCCGGTTTTGACTGCTTTGAATAAGCCATACCTTTCGTCCATTGCCAAAAGCTTTTCTTTTGTCAGGGTACCGGGGATATTCACTACCATACGCCACCATGGGGTTTCTGCTGCTCCGGCAAAGACTTTTTCGTAAGCCATCACATTGCTGGCTGCCCCTTGTTCACCGGCCCAGATGTAGCTGGCCCCGGCATCACGATACATGGTGGCCATGTAACTTTGCCCGCCTGAAACATACCAACTGCCTTCGATGGGTAATCCGTCGAAGATTGCAGGATGCTCATTTGCATTTTTTGCCAAAGAAGCGATTTCCTGATATTGCGAAACGATGGTATCGAATAAGCGGCTGGTTTTTTCTCCTTCATCAAAGAAAGCCCCCATAAACTTAAGCCATTCGGCTCTTCCCAGTGGTGTGGTCTCAAGGTAATCGGCGAAAGGAATAACGATAATACCCAGGTCGCGGATACGGTCTAGCTCCTGACCGTCAAACATTGAAACAAATATGGCTTCAGGCGCCGATTGTGAAAGCTTTTCATACCAGATTTCTGTTCCCTGGGCAACCTCTGTAACATCGCCTGATACCAGACGTGATTTGATAGTCTTGTTGAATACAAAGTTTGCATCGCTGACACTCACCACGGCATCTATATGACCACATTTACCGGCAAAAGTGATGGCTGTTGATGAAGTACATGATATCCTCTGAAGGGGCACCGGGACGGCAGTGTATTCTTCAAACCCTCGTGGAGGATTCGACTGTCGCGGGTAGAGCAGCAGTCGGGCTGAGGGTTGTATTGTGTCGAATGGGTTTCTGACAGTTATCAGGGTAAGTGAATCTTTCTTTTCAATAGTAAACCAGCGCGCAAATTCCTGCTTGACTTCCAAGTTATCATGAGTGCTGACAGATGTCCTGTCGCAGGAAGTAAGAACCAGGAGAAGAAATAATGGGAGAAAGAGATTTTTCATCAGGCAAAGAGTTCGGGGTCACGTTCAAGAATCAGAATGGCAGCATGCGATATCACGTAGTATTTCTCTCCTTCGATGGTGATTTCAATTGCATTCTTCCAGAGAAAGGCTGCCAGATCACCCTCTTTGGCCTGAAGAGGCATATAGCTGGAAGATTCATCCTGTCGCTTCCAGGGTTCATCATGGTTTTCAGATGGCAACGGGATAGGGTAACCCGGGCCGGTTTTTATAACATAACCGTACCTGATTTCTTCCTTTGTGGAGTATCCGGGTGGTAGTAACAACCCCCCGGGTGTAGCGGTATTTTGGGTGCGGGCTTTAATCAGCACACGATCACCAACCACGATTAGATTTTTTAGTTTTTCACCATTCATCATGCCTCAAATCAGTCGTAAACCAAGATGCAAAGGTACCAAAAAACATCATGGAGCCATAGAAAGAGGGGAGACAGTCGCCCTATCTGACTTTAAATATTGGTATCTTTGTACCCATAAATCGATGATTGCATTAAAAATTACCTGATGTCATGCGGATAACATTCCTCAAATTAAACAAGCCCCGTCACTATGACTACAAGCCCGTCTTCTATGATCCCAAAAAGGAGGAGATGGAAGAAAGACTGCGTGAGATGGGAGCCAGAGAGACGTCAACGGCTACAATCAGAGAGAAAATCAGGACGAAGTGGCATGCTGATGCCGATACCACCAAGAAACAGAAGTCTCGGAGTGGCATGATGATTTACCTGTTGATTGTGCTGATGTTGCTCTATATCATTTTTCTTACCTGATTTTTGTTAAATGGCCGATATTATTCGTCTCCTGCCCGACCATGTTGCCAATCAGATAGCCGCCGGTGAAGTCGTTCAACGACCTGCATCGGTAGTAAAAGAGTTGCTTGAAAATGCAATTGACGCGGGTGCATCTGCAATTCAGCTTGTACTGAAAGATGCCGGGCGTACCCTGATTCAGGTGACCGACAATGGAAGTGGTATGTCAGAGACTGACGCCCGCTTAAGCTTTGAACGGCACGCAACCTCCAAGATAGGATCGGCTGAAGACCTGTTTTCAATTCATACGTTGGGTTTCAGGGGAGAGGCGCTGGCATCCATTGCTTCTGTTGCGCAGGTTGAAGTGCGCACACGCCGGGAAGCCGATGAGTTGGGTGTTGCTATACTTATTGAGGGAAGTAGGTTTATTAGCCAGACGCCGGTAAATTTAGCCACAGGTACCACATTTTCTATCAAGAATTTATTCTTTAACATCCCGGCACGTCGTAACTTTCTGAAAAACGATGCAGTTGAAATGCGCCATTGCATCGAGGAATTTGAAAGGGTTGTGCTGGTTCATCCCCAGATCGAGTTTTCTCTGGAGCATAACGGGAAGGTGGTGTTTCATCTGCCTGCCTCTTCATTGCGCCATCGGATTGTGAATGTATTCGGGGCAGCGTTGCACCCGCGTCTTGTCCCTATAGGGCAGGAAAGTGATATAGTGGTCGTAAGTGGTTTTGTCGGAAAGCCGGAGTTTGCACGTAAGACGCGGGGTGAACAATACTTTTTCGTGAATGACCGCTATGTGAAAATCCCTTATTTGGCGCATGCAGTCGAGTCGGCCTATCAGGAGCTGATACCGGAGAAATCATTTCCCTCTTACTTTATATATCTTCAGGTTGATCCGGCATCGCTGGATGTTAACATCCACCCGACAAAGACAGAGGTGAAGATGCTTGATGAAGGTCACATCTATGCGATACTGAAAGCCACGGTTCGGAAATCACTGGGAGAATTTAACCTGATGCCATCGCTTGATTTTGACAGGGAAGCTATCTTTGATATTCCCGAACCTGATCCCAATAATCCGCCTCCTCAGCCTACCATCAGGGTTAATCCCGACTATAATCCCTTTACCAATCCTAACCCGGGATCAATACCCTCACAGCATGTTAGTTTTCCAAGGGGGTCTTCGCCCGCTGGTTGGGAAAAATTATTTCCTTCACGCGAATTCGACAGACCTTCAGGTGATGTTTCTCCGACCGGTGAATTGCTACCTGCCGAACCTTCGGCCGAAAATAAGGTTTACCTTCCAGAAGGGAGCGAAAAGCCGCTGGTTCAACTGATGGGGCGTTACCTGTTGACTACCTTGCGCAATGGTTTGTTGTTGGTTGATCAGCAACGTGCGCATGAAAGGATTCTTTATGAACGATTTTTATCTCAATTGCAGGGCAATCAGGCATCTTCACAACAATTGCTGTTCCCGCTGACATTCTATTTCCAGCCATCCGATGCAGAGCTTCTTAAAAATCTGATGCCTGAATTGCGGAAAATAGGGTTCGACATTGAAATTGCCGGACAAAATAACTTTGCATTAAACGGACTGCCGGCAGGATTCCGCGAAACAGATGCCGAAGGATTGCTTGAACAATTGGTCAACGATATTCGTCAATCGCCGGGAGCTTCTCCCGAAAGCCATCTTATTGAAATGGCAGCGGCTCTTGCACGTAATCAGGCGGTCAGAAATGGTACGCTGCTCTCGGCCGATGAAATCAAAAATATTTTTGATTCCCTCTTCGCATGCAATATGCCACATGTTTCTCCTGACGGACGGCTGACATTGAAAATTCTTACCGCCGAAGATCTCGATAAACTTTTAAAATAAGCACTGAACATACCTCTTACTTCGTTAGTTGTATAATGAATACTAAACCCGCACAATGAGCTTTAATCAATACCGGCCTTCAGGTTTCATGGGGTTAACCCCCATCGTTAAAAACCTGATCATTATTAATGTCCTCTTTTTCCTCGCCATGATGGGCGTAGAAAATATCACCCGGGGAGGTACCGACCTGAATGATGTTTTGGGGCTTCATTATTGGGGCTCTGATAAATTTGAGCCGTACCAGTTTGTGACCTATATGTTTATGCATGGTGGATTTTCGCATATTTTTTTCAATATGTTTGCGGTCTGGATGTTCGGGAATGTGCTGGAGCAGGTATGGGGTCCCAAAAGGTTCCTGATTTATTATCTGGTGACAGGGATCGGTGCAGGCGTACTGCACATGCTTATCATGTGGTTTCAATTCAGTGGAATACAGGCTGAGATTAACACTTTTATGCTTCAACCTACACCTGTTGATTTTGAAGCATTGGTTCAGCGAAGCTTTGACGGACACTACAACCCTGAGGCACTTGCTCAACTTGTTCATAACTGGACTTTAGCTCCTGCCGATCCGGTGTGGATTTCTGAGGCTTCAAAAGCCCTTCAGTCGCTTCTTTCTGCTCAGATGGATATACCTACCGTTGGAGCTTCCGGGGCTATTTTCGGGATACTTTTGGCTTTTGGAATGTTGTTTCCTAATTCGTTAATTTACCTGTATTTTGCGATACCCATTAAGGCCAAGTGGTTTGTGATCCTTTACGGAGGGTTTGAATTGTATTCAGGGATTGCCAATAACCCCGGTGATAATGTAGCCCATTTTGCCCATCTGGGAGGGATGCTTTTTGGATTTATTCTTATACGTTTTTGGAAAACCAGGAGATACCAATGAGTGACATGTATGGGAATTTTGGTGGTACAGGTTACCGCCCTCAGCCAGGAGCCGAGTTGAAAGCTTTCTTTAAAAGGAAGGACGCCTTTGCCCGACTGTTGATCATCAACATCGTGGTGATGCTTTTAGTTTCGGTTGTCAGGCTTATCGCGCGGCTTTACCAGTTGCCCGACGATCTGGTTATAGATGGTTATCTGCTCGAATATCTCGCCGTTCCTGCTGACCCATCGCATCTGCCATTCCGCTTCTGGACTGTGATCACGTATATGTTTCTGCATGTTGAGTTTTTCCATATCCTGTTTAACCTGCTTTGGTTTTATTGGTTTGGGAAGATTTTCCTCGAATATTTCGATCAGCGGTATTTATTAATCAATTACATCCTGGGCGGGTTAGCAGGTGCTGTGATGTATATTGTATTTTACAACAGTTTCCCTTTGTTCGAATCGGAGGTTCCCGTTAGCAAACTTATGGGTGCTTCTGCGGCTGTGATGGCCGTGGTAGCTGCTGTTGCCTTTTATGTCCCGAATTACACTATTCAGCTTTTTCTTTTCGGACGTATAAAGGTGTTCTACATTGCTGTGGCTCTCTTTATCATGGACTTTTTCATGATTGCGGGCGACAATGCCGGTGGTCATCTGGCTCATATCGGGGGTGCCCTGTGGGGTTATATCTTTGTTCTGCTCTACAGTAAGGGATATCGGTTCAGGTTGAAGAACGGTTTTAAAAACCCGTTTGTAAAGCCGAAGATGAAAAAATCATACTCTTCCGGACGGCCTGTCTCGGACGAAGAGTACCGGCGCCGTAAGATTGATGAACAGGAGCAGATTGATTCCATTCTTGATAAGATTAAACTCTCGGGATACAATAGCCTGACTGCTTCAGAAAAGGAATTACTCTTCAGGGCCAGTAAGAAATAGCTTATTTTAAAATATGTCTGACACTAAAGCCAGAAAGAAGAAATCGGGTAAAGGCTTTGCCGGTGCCATGCGGACAGTCGTCCGGCTTGGAAATATTGTTGCAGTTGTGTTGCTGCTGCTGAGCTATAGTGCCGCCTATGTTAATCCTTCAAAGTTCTGGTGGCTTGCTTTCCTTGGACTTGGTTATCCGGTTCTGTTGCTGATTAATCTGGGTTTTGTTGTTTATTGGGCCGTCCTGAGAAGAAAGTTTGCTTTCATCTCGCTGATCTCTATCCTGCTTGGCTGGAATATGTTATGGTCACATTTTCAGTTCTCCGGTAAAAGCGATGAAGTGTACAGCCCACATGCGATCAGGGTTTTAACTTATAATGTGAGACATCTGTCAGGATCAGTAAGCGAAACGACCAATGGTAAGGCAGGGGATGTTGCAAAGCTGGTAGGGGGCCGTAAAGCAGATGTTGTAGTGATGCAGGAATTCTACTCAGGTGCTGCGACATTTGAATCCAAAATAGCCATGTTCCTTAAATCTACAGGATTGACGTATTACACCTGGCGTAATTATTTTCCATCCCGTAGCAAGAATCGCGGGAGTTTCTGCATGGTTACCCTTAGTCGCTTCCCAATTGTTTCATCTTCGGAAGTAGATTATGGTAACCGACGTGTTGCCCTGATCACCGATCTTTTGGTGTCAGGTGATACCATCCGCCTCATTAATGTTCATCTGAAAAGTAATCAGCTTAACCAGGACGAATTGAATCTTGTTGATTTTGATCTTCAGCACAATTCCGACAGCGAGTCGGTGAAGAAGGGATCAAAAAAGATATATTGGAAATTGCGTAAAGCATTTATCGACAGAGCCCGGGATGCCGGGGAGGTAGCACGTGCCATAAAGTCATCACGGTATCCTGTGATCGTATCAGGCGATTTTAACGATACGCCTGCCTCTTATACTGCCCGGACAATCCTTAAGGGTTTGAATGATGCATTTGTAGAGGCCGGGAGTGGTTATGGAAACACCTACGCCGGAAATCTTCCTCCGATCAGAATTGATTATCTGGCAGCTTCTCCGGAATTTGAGATAGAACAATATGCTGTAATCCGTGAGAAGCACTCCGATCATTATCCGGTGACGGCTACCTTTGTGCTGCTTCATGAGCGGTAATCATCAAGCAGGGCAATGGACCGATTTTCTGGAGCAGCGCTACAAACGTTACGCCCAGCCCGGTTTTATTGCCGACGATCCTGTTTCTATTCCTCATCGTTTTACCCGAAAGACAGATATAGAGGTATCAGGTTTCCTGACGGCTACTATCAGTTGGGGAAACCGTAAAGCTATCCTTAAAGGTGCTGCCGGCCTGATGCAACGGATGGACAATGCCCCCGGCGATTTCATTCTAAATGCTGTTGATGCTGACTTCCGAAATCTTGAAGGTTTTGTGTACCGTACTTTTCAGACCACCGATGTGCTCTATTTTTGCAGAGCCCTGCAAAGGTTTCTGTTGCAATACGGAGGTCTGGAAAAGGTCTTCACCGGCGGCTTTAATTCAGATGAGGAGTTTGGTATGGTGGACGCCATCGCCCATTTCCGCAAAATGTTTTTCGATGATGAGTGGGTTCCTCCCCGCACATTGAAGCATGTTTCGGATGTGACCAGGGGGGCCGCCGCTAAACGGATCAACATGTTTCTTCGTTGGATGGTCAGAACCGATCCTGAAGGTATTGACTTCGGTCTTTGGCACCTTCCCGCCAGCTCATTGCTATGCCCCCTGGATGTTCATTCAGGCGCCGTTGCCCGAAGAATTGGCATCCTTACGCGGAAACAGAATGACCTCAAGGCAGTAAAGGAACTTACATCCAATCTGAGGATGATCGATCCTGTTGATCCCGTCAGGTTTGACTTTGCCCTTTTTGGCGAAGGGGTGACCGGGGGAAGATAAGCATAACCTGATTATAGTCTGGTTAATAGTGCTTCGCTGTCAACCAATATTTTACGCGATTTTAAAATACCTTCCATTCCAGAATACCACAGGCATCCCCGGGTTGAAATACCGCATTGATCCTGATGGCCTTTGTCATAACCGGAGCAAACTCAACCGTGTTATACTGGTCGGCCTTAATTCCGCAAGGTGTTAAAGGTGCAATGTCTTTCCATTGCCCAAGGGAGTTCTTGTACTGAATCGACCACGATTCCGGAACGCTGTAATTGCCTTCATAGTGATTCATGATGAGCCAGTACACCATGGTTTTGGACAGGGAGACGGCCTGTTTGAAATCATATTGTACCCGGTTTTCTTTAGCTTCTTTATCCCACCAGCAGAAGAAATGCTTGTCGATATCTCCGGAGTTGACGGGTTCAAAACCATCATTGAGTCCTGAAGCCCAACCCGAAGAGGAGGTTGCTGTGGCCTGCATTTCCTTCCCCCGGGTAGTTTTGTCGTGAATATACGTCCTGCTGCATGGTATCCAGATCAGCATGTTGGCCGCCCCCCGGTTATTCCACGCAAAATAGGGGATGGCCTTTAGTGCAACTTTTTCGGGAACTTGTGAAGACTCTTTGCTTTGTAGTTGATAACCTGTCAGCGATAACGTTTCAAGGCCTCCAAGAAGATTCTTGTCGAATTCGGCAGTGATGTCTGCATTTTCATCAATAAAGGTATCGAACAACCAACTGTCGTTGTTGTCTTTATCCTCCAGACAATATACCAGCGGTCCCCGTTGTAGGGCGATGCGTCCCCTGTCAGCCATCACCAGTTCATTTGCTTTTATTTTCCTTGCTGCCATCGGGAACTCTATGGCTATTTTGTCGCCTTCTTTCCACTGACGTGCGAAAAAGGCATATCCATTTTTAACGCGTGGTTTTGTCGTTTTTCCGTTCAGTTTCCATTCAACAGGTTGTTCTTTATTATCCGTAAAACGATACAAATCTGATGGTACTACCTCCTGATTTACCCAGCCGGGTATGCGAACCAGCAGGTTAACCCTTGATTTCACATCCTTCCTTATTTCAATGGTTACATTTCCATCCCAGGGATAATTGGTCGTTTGGGTAAGGCTAACGGTGTCGTGCGCTACCGGAATGCGCGCCTCACTTCCAATGAACAGGTTTACCATGATGCTGCTGCCACCTGATGTGTAAACATATCCGGGAATGGATGCCATGAAGCGGGTCACATTACCCGGACAACAGGCGCAACCAAACCAGGGTGCCCTTTCATGGGTGTGATCTGATTCGAGTGGGTTGTCATAGAAGAATTTATCGCCACTTAACGAAACCCCCGAAATCACACCGTTATAGAGTGTGCGTTCCAAAACATCGTAAAAGGCAGATTTGGGTTCATTCAGAAACAACCTATAGTTCCAGTAAACATTCGAGATAGCAGCACAGGTCTCGCAATAGGCGGTCATGTTGTTGAGTTCATAGTTATCACCAAACCCTTCACCCTGTGAACGTGACCCTATGCCCCCCGTGATGTAAAGCTTCTTTGATACCACATTCTCCCATACTTTCATGGAGGCTTTCATAAGCGCTGAATCTTCAAGCAATGAGGCTACATCGGTGACACCTGAGTAGAGGTAGCCCAACCTTACGGCATGCCCCATTGCCTCGTCCTGATCAACAATGGGTTTATGATCCTGGCTGTATGGGCTCAACTGATGCCCGTCGGTTCCTTTGCCGGTTTCTTCGATGAAGAAGTGTGCCAGTTTAAGGTAGCGGTTCTCCCCTGTTGCACGCCATAGTTTTACCAAAGCCATTTCGATGATGGGATGCCCTGAAGGCACCTTCTTCTGACTGTCAGCAGGACCAAATACGCTATCTATCAGGTCGGCATTTTTGATAGCAACCTCAAGCAGGTTTCTTTTTCCGGTGGCCTGGTAATGCGCGACGGCTGCTTCGTATAAATGACCGCAATTGTATAGTTCATGACTGTTGATTCTGTCCCACCTCCCTTTACCGTACCAGGGTCTGAGTCTTTCACATTTGTTGGTGATACAGGTATAAAGATAACCATCGGGTTCCTGGGCGGCTGCGATGAGGGTTATCAGACTATCGAGATACTTGTCAAGTTGTTGGTCGTATTTCACAGCAAGCGTATAGGAGGCTCCCTCGATTATCTTATACACATCCGTGTCATCAAAGGGGAAATCACCCTTGTGCTGTCCTTTAATGGCCTTTCCTGCCAGCGCAAAGTTGTCGATCCTTCCATTGATTTCACATTGGTGAAAGGCGGAAGGAATCGAAACCGTGCGGTTGATTTCGATCTTTGGCGCCCAGAAGCCATCATTGATATGTACAGCCGTAAAAGAAACAGGCTCCTGCTTTTCAATGGTAATTTTGGTGGTACAACTGATCAGCAGTACGATAGATGAGATGAGGATAAGATTTGTTGATTTCATGTCGGCGATCTTTTTCTTGGTCATAATGATTGTTGTCCGTCAGGGCTTCTTCTGATCCCGGAGGTTTTTCCCTTCCCGGCAAGTCTTTGAACACTACAATAGGTACAATTCATATAAAGGCTCCTGCTTAATAATTCTTGAAACAAAGGATGTTCCGCCGTTTATGCTAAAATAATGTTGGTTCCCGATGGATTATATTGATGTATCCGGTTGTTTATTATGCTCTCTTTTCCGGCGGCGCATGATGAGCAGGACGATGGCCATAATCCATCCTGCAGGATAGGGGAGGATGAGGGTTCCCCACCACCATGATAATGTCGAAGAACCGCCAAAACCACCCAGAGAGGAGAGGTAGAAGAGGGAGAAGACCCCTGCCGTAATCATGATGAAAGAGATCAGGAATGGTTTCCATTGGGGATCATGAGTAAGGTATGTGGCCAGGGCGATTAGAAAACTACCCGTCAAAATGACTACTGACCCTTCCAGAGGATCCACGATGCCGATGATCAATGCGATGACCCCTGCGAGATAGGTGATACGTGTCCATTTTGCTTTACCTTCCATAAAGATTCATTATTATGTGCTACTGTTTGTTATGAAGATGAACATCCATCTGGGGAAATGGAATGTTGATGTTATAGTCCCCTGCTTTTTTGTAGAATTTTTCATTCATATCAAAAAATACGTTCCAATAGTCTTCACTCTTAACCCAAGCTCTGACTGTGAAATTAACAGAGCTGTCACCAAGTTCAGAAAGCCCGATAAAGCTTTCCGGTTCCGGCAATATTCTGGCGTCGTCGGCAATCAATTCACCCATGGCCCTCCTGAAATCTTCAACCCGGTCGCCGTATGCTATTCCAAATGTCCAGTCTACCCTTCGTTGAGGTTCAGTTGAATAGTTGGTGAGCGAGCCGTTGGATAATGGGCCATTGGGGATAATAATTAATTTTTTATCAATCGTGTTCAGCATGGTTGTGAAAATGCCAATTTCCTTTACGGTACCTAAAAAACCTTGAGCTTCAATGAAATCACCAAGTTTAAAAGGCTTGAAAATTAAAATAATTACCCCTCCTGCAAAATTCTGAAGCGTTCCCGATAAGGCCATCCCTATGGCTAATCCTGCGGCACCAAGAAGGGCTATAAAGGAGGTCATTTGAATTCCAATCATCCCCATGACGGTAATGACCACCAGAATTTTTAGCATGATGTTTGTCAAACTCTTTAAAAAGGGGATAAGCGACTGATCTATATGGGTTTTTGCCAATGATCTGCCAATACCGTTTGTAATGAATTTTGTAGCCCACAAACCAATTATTAGTACTAACAGGCCTCCAATTAGTTTCGGACCATAATCGAAGCCAAAATCTGTTAATTTGTTAAGATAATCGTTTACAGCTGTTATATTCTCCGCCATGTAATGCTATTTTTTATGATTCTTCTACTCATCAGGCTTTTCGATATCGCCCCGTTTGTTTGAGTGGTTGCCGGACTCCACTTCTAATGGCTAAATGTACAGATTATAACAGGGATTACCAAATTGTTGTCTGAAAAAGCTCCGGCCTTTTCTTGAACTTGTCTGTCATTTTCACCACAAAAGCTCATATAGTAACCGCTCAAAATCATGGTTATAGTATCCTGGTATCAATTCATTTTGACTATCCATGGCATCGGAACCTCTTTCTATTCGAATAATTACTTGCGGGTGCAATGTTTATGTCAGTCTGCCTTTTAGCATGTCATTGCAATGCGGCTGGAATCAGCCTCAGCACCGATGGTTGACTTAAGTCTGGATTTAATAAGAAACGCCTGATCTGCTCTTTTTCTGCCAGCCTCCCGGTCATTGTATCCCGATGATATCTTTTCTCATTTTAATATATTCGGGCAATGTCCCATTATCTCTGATGGCAATTTTATAGTTCTTAGCCTTAACCTGCAGTAGCTGATCTTCAGAAGGAATGAAATTATAGGCGACATAATCGGTAAAGAACATAACGGCAATATGCCCGTTTACCCTTACGTCTGCATTGAAAACAACATAATGTTCATTACCGAGCCTGCTTTTTAGCCTGCTTATAAACGCCATCTGCTCCATATCAGCTTTCCGGCCCATGTTATCATGAGGTTTCCAATCGGTGTGATAGTTTTGGATTTTATCGGTGTTCAGCAGGAAGTAGCAAATAGCCATCAGCATAACGGGGGTTAATGATAGTTTTAAGACCCTGTAGTCGAACTTCAGACAGATGTATCTCAGGGCTCCATCGGTTAGGGCAGCAAGTCCTAAGAAGAGGATTGGAGCAACGATCAAACAAAAGGATGTCATCTTTGTAGCTGCAATCGAATAGAATATATAAACTATCAGAACCGAAGAGATCATGACGGTTCGATAGGTGTTAAGCCGGGTCTTCACCATCAGGATTATCAGGCCTAAAAGGAGGATATAGGGTACCGCCTCGCCTGAACCATATAAATCTCTTAAGGCATGTAAGTGAAACCAGACATTGCCACCATGATCCTCAATCGGTTCAAAGAAGTGCTTCGTGTTTAAGGCAAATTCATAGTTCGCTTCTATTGGAAATTTTCGTAAAATGTAGATTTGCCATGGGACAAATACGATAAACGTGACGAGCAACGAAAGAAACATTGGGGTATAGGACTTTATCCTTACCCAATTTCGTTTGTCATTCACGCCAATAGTAAGGAACCATGAAGCATAAATCAGAAGCCCCGGAAGCCACTTTACAAGCACTGCACAACCTGAAAACAGACCAATGAAAAACAGAAAGTATTTTCGTTTCGAATCGTAATACTCAAACCATGCCCAAAAACTTGCAGTTACGTAAAACAGAAATGATATATCGTTGTGGTCGGTGGCAAAGCGGCCGGCGATTAACTCCAGCGGATAGTAGGCAACCGTGAAAAATAGTGCGCCATAAAATCCAACCCTTTCAGAAACTGAAATTTTCCCGATCCTGAATACCATCAGGCTGGTAATGGCATGCAGGATAATACTGGGTAACCTCACAGCTATTGTATTGTACCCAAAGATTTTTAAGCTCAGGGCTATTTGCCATAAAAAAAGAGGTTGTTTGTGAAGCCAGATATGGTTTGCAGTCCAGTTTTGATAATCGTAATCTAATATCGGAGTCTTGAAAAGTGTTGGCATCAACGGTTCGATCGTCATGTTCCTGGCGACGAGGGCATGGTATTGCTCATCCCAGATGACAAGAAAGGGATCAAGATTCGCCATAAAATACCCCATGGCTAATGAACCCAGGAACAAAAGAGCTACACCTGCACGTGGCTTTTTCCCGTTAAAAATGAAAATAGAACAAAGCAAAATGATTATGCTTGTCACCAGTGGAACCAGTTGGTTATCTGTAAAATGTTGGAAGGGCATTTTGATGTTTTATAGGTTTAAGATATGATGCTATACCACGGGGTAACGTTTTCTTCCGTTTTTTTAATCGGATGAAAGCAGTACGCTACTTTATAATTTGTACTCCCCATAATTTAGAACCTTAGCTACTGTCTGAAAAAATAATTAAGGTTTATACAGTGAAAAAATATCAGAAAAAATAAAATATAAACTGACTATCCGTTTTGAGATTGGCAGATATTTTGTATCTTCATGGAATTCAAGCACATAATAATATACAGACAAATATCAAACCAACCCAATCAATCGTCACTGGCATGCAATATTAGACATTATAAAGAATATATGGAAACGAAAATATCGTTTACAAGAAAAATATGATGAAATCTCATATTCGTTTAATACTGACTGTCAGTGAAGTATGCTGCAAGCAACTATTCTGTCTTAATTGCTTTTTTTTACTATTTTATCATATTACCCAGAGATGGAACAATCGAATTTATACCTGAATTTATAAGAGACCTTACCCGAAAGATTGCCGGAATGGATGAGTCCCCCAAAGTAGCCTGCATTGAGAATCAATTTGTTAAAACTACCCGTATGCCAGACAGCTCCCTGCCGACCCTGGCTGCAATACCTTGCCAATAGGCTGATTAGATTTCCCGATCACCGGATACCCCGTTATGGATATCCCCGACTGATTTTGCCATCCGCGCAGCCGGTGAGGGCTGCCTGACGACAGGGTTCCACTAATGGTGCCGGCAACACCCCGGCGTGATGTTTTTTATTCCGAAAAGGCAGCCGTGATAAGCACAAAAACACCTAAAATCCCACATTATTCTACAACATAAGGTGGAAATGCCAAACTACTGATAAACAGTGGTCAAACATAACATCGCTTCGTTGTCGCTGCGAAGCAGCTCCGAAGCGGCTTCGTATTTTCACGAACCCAAAACGAAGCCGTTTCGAATGCACCCTGACTATGGTATGACACAGGCATAAAAGGATCCTTTCTGATTATGGCTGAAAAACCATCATCAGTACAGGTAATGATCGTGTGGCGGGTGAAAGGGAAACCTATAACACCTGGATTCTGTGTTAGCGGATGAGTCGTTGGAGAAGTTTCCGGTGACCGGGAGGGGTTTTACCCCTAAATTCCCGTTGGAATAATTGCTGTAGAATGGCCATAACAAAGACTGTGCCAGATATTTTTAATAGTTAAGCTTTCCACATATAAAAATTACTCCATAGTTACTACAGCTTTATGCGATACATAAGAAAAACCTATCTTTGACCTAACTTTGGTGTATCTTTAGGGTAGCTCAGTTGTATTTCCGATTCATAGATAACATATAATCAATTGATTAAATAATGTACTTTTGTGATAGCGCGTTACTAAAAAAGTTTAAAAAAAAGTTGAATTTTTTTTTCGGGAGGGTGAAACAAGCATCAAAACGTGTCCAAAATTTAGAATTGACTCCAATAGAAAGACGGTAAAAAATCGGACATCCTTTCCTGATTCATTTTTTAAAATGGTTTAGATGAAGGTTGGATGAACAGGTAAGTTTAAATGAGAATGGCAGGCTGCATGATAGCCCAAAAGAAGCATGGCCATTCAAATTCTGTGGTTTATCCACAATCATGGTGTTAGTGGCCATTCATTGAACCCCGAGCATGTTGCTTGATCGTGCAACATGGTGGACGCGATAAGCAGGAAACCGGGAAATGCTACGCCTGCCGATGACACACCCTGTCAGGAAGTTAACCTGCAAAAAAAATATTCATTTTTATTCGATTTTTCGACAAGATTTTCTACTTTTGGCTGCAGGGAGTGCCGGTAGTTCACCAACCGTCAGCAAGGCTCATCGGGTGCCCTACCCCCGGGAGAGGGGGGACAGCCCGGGTAAGTGGTAAAATGCCACTTTTTCCATAAAAAGTCCTGCACGCGTTTTTGCTCATACCGACCTCACGACCAAAAAGTTAGTACAATTATGATGTAACTGACGTGGCGAAGCTGTGGAAATGAGGAGAGAGGGGAGAGTGGGTGAGAGATGTGAGAGATAAAGAGGTGATGGTGGTGGAGAAGCCAGCCCTTTTTAAAAAAAATTGCGCATGCGCCAACGCCCTCCAACCCCTTACAGTCTGATAAAGAACCACCTTACCATATCTCGCGAATGTGAAAAAAATAATTCAAAAATTGTGATTTTAATTCAAAAAGTTTATTTTTGCGATAACAGTTTACCCTCAGGTTATCGTAAATACAGTTTTAAAATGAGCTACGACGAAGCAGACATCGAAACCGACCTACACTATATTCAGGAACTGCCTAAACATAGCAGTGTAAAACCCACAGTGGTTTATACACACATCACACCAAAAGCTACCCGAAGAATTGTAAGTCCACTAGATCGGATTGTAAATCAGTGGAGTGATAATCTGTGCTATCATTAAATGGGATATATTTATGATGAAATATACTAGTTAGCGGTAATGCTAAAAAATCCGAGCACCTATGAAAATATTTTTGAAATTTAAACATTGGCAACTCTTTCTAATCTGGATTTTTGCTGAGATAATTTTCATTACAACTTCGAACACTCCAATATGGTTTTTGACAACTGGATTGTTTGGATTTACAATGATCGGTTGGATTTATTCGATTGGTAAAGTGATTAATAATTTGAATGAAAAAAATAGGATTGAAAATTACAAAGAAGACTTGTGGTTCATTCTTTACCTAGTTTCAATGATTCCATTTGGATTCACCTTCAGAAATATGAATTCACCGGAGCCTTTGAATGGATTTTTGTTCCCTATTGTGGGAATAGTGGGTTTTATCTCAATGATTAGACTAGTTAATTTTTCAGCGAAAGCTTTTAAGTAATATTAAAGCAAAAGAGACTTGAAATTTGCTGACTATTCGAATGGTTTTTTTCTAATCCTAATTTTGATTGTTGGAATTTGGGTCATTCAACCAATGATTAAACAAGATAATTGATAAAAAATAAAGCACATACCGCCAACACAGTATATGCTCCATAGGGGTTTCAGAGGTGTGCAGAGCGCATCACTCGCTGGCAAGGTTCTTACCGGTGGATAGGGAAGTGTACACGAAATCCCCTAGGTAGCATATACTAAACGTTAGCACCAAGCATAATCGCCTCTACTACACTGAGGTGAAACCTTGAAAAGACAAATTAAACTGACAAAATGAATATTACGAGTGTGAGCATTAGAGCAAGGGGTTTTAATTTTTTCTCCCCACGCACTTTGCGCCTGATGGGCGCATTGGGAAACCAACAGCCCCCGTACAAAAAAGCACATTTACAAACTTGCCAATCGCGTCAAAAACCCAAGTTTGCAAAAGAGCTATTTTTTTGCTCTCGCACCAGTGCTTCGTATCATGGTAATAACTAATTTTGAAATTATCCTAAAACTTAAAATATTAATGGATAAAATTCTGCAATATATTGCTAAAGAAACTAAAGGTGATTGTTATTCTTCTTATATGTACTGTCATGATGGAATTGCAATTCCTATTCTTGACAATGAAGACAAAACCAAAGTTAGTTTAATGGAGTACAGAGAAACCGACCATAATGAGAATGTCAGAGATTTGTCTCAACTAGCAAAAAAGATTCAGTCATCAAAACCACTATTTAAATTCTTTCTCGATGGTAAGAGAAGGACACGCAAAATTGACTGCATTGGATACAAAAAAAAATCCTTCTGATTTTGGCAAATTTGCATAAACTGATAAATATGAAAATTAGTAAAGCGACATTAACCTTCATTTACTCCTTCCTTCCTATCATTGACGAAATGACCTATGATCCAAACATTCTAAAAATGTTTGTCGAATCAAAAATTGCGGATAAAAAAAATGAAGGGACAAAGCCAAGTGGTGAGGGTAAGATAATAAATAGAAGAGGTCTTTCTTCATACCTTGCCTTGAATATTGAAATGGGTTATGATATTGATTATGAATTTAAAGCTTTTTTGAGCAACGATCCATCTATTAAATTGACAATTCAACCCCTTTTTAGATTTTACACTTTTGGTTGTTCTCTTACCTTTCATGTAACATGTTTCAGAGAAAACGGATTAATTAATCATGAAGATGTGTATAAAGTGTTACAGATTATTAGTACAGAGGAAAATAACAATGCTTCCCAAACTTTTATTCTTGATGATGAAATTATAAATAATCGAACCCATGAGTATTCATTGTATAAATTCTTTAAATATCGTTTAAAGGAAAAGATTGAAAGAGTAAACAGAGAAAATAATGTTGACATCAAACTATTATGTTTAAGCGAAAATATTATTACTGAAAGCTCGCTTTATGAATCAAGTGTTCCTTGGGTGATTACAACAATTGAAACAGAAGATAAAGATATATTGGATTCAGTTTGTTTTTCTTCAAATGACTTTAAAAGGTCAGAGGCTGTTCATGAGAAACTGAATAGAATTGCAAAGTACGAAAAATTTATTGCACCATTACTTTATAGGGCTATAGATCAGAATTTTGATTCATATAAAATAGAACCTTCTTATGATTCATTTTCATTAGATCCTATTTCAACAGGATTATACAATATGTATATAGATGCCCGATTTTATCTACACATGTCAAGGAGGTCTATTTTTACCTTATGTAATTCTTTAAATGAAAAGCCAGCAAGTTACTTATTACCTACATTATTTGATATTAATGAAATATGTCATACAAGATGGCAATCATTAATTGTGCTAAATATGATCCTTGATAAATACATTAGAAAATTTTCAAATCATGTAATTGATACTTTTACTCCTAAAGAAAAACTTACTATAATAATAAAGTTAATGAAAAAGACCCTTGCAGGGCTAGATGATCCTATGAGTTATGTTATTAGCGGAGATTCATTAAGAGAATTTTATGAAAGACTAGTTGAGTCATACAAGCTTAAGATTATTGAGGATAATGCTATTAAAAAGGTAAATATGCTAAATTCATTATACAGGCTTGGTCTCGAGTTGGATATAAGTGATTTGTATTAATTATGATAACACTTCAAACATACATTGAAGATATTCTAAATGAGGCTTTAGAAAATAGTAATTATATCGATAGGGCTTTTCTATCAAGCAATATAAAACAAAGTGTTGCAAAATTATTATCCACTATTCAAAAAATTAGTAATGTTATTGTTGAAGAAAATCGAAAACTTTTCATTTACGAATCTGACTTAGAAAAAATTAGTAAACTTTTACAATGTGTAAATATTGAAAAATTTCTTTATCAGAGTTTTTGTATAGCACTTGATAATAAGGAAATTCATATGGGTAATCAAGAATTAAATTTCTATAATGCACTTGTTTTTCATGTAGATTTAAAAGGTAAAGAATTAAAAAAGGTCTGTACAAGTGTTTTGCCAACAACTAAATATCAATTTGAAGAACTAATAGAATGGCATTCCATTTTATTTGAATTATTATCAACCAAATACAATGAGTATATTCCTGATGATGATTGGTTCGATTATGCAAATATCTTTTTAAATTATAAGCCCGTTTTGTTTGATTCTAGAATAACCAGTAAATTCAATAACAAAAAAGGAAGTAATATGAAGTACGAAAACGAAAAACAAATTCCTATTGAAACAAGGATAAATGTCGCATTGTCATTATTGCAAGAAATACAAGATAACGTAAATCTTACTGATTCAAGTGAATATAACTACAGCGATAGATTTGGGAATATTAGTAAAACGCTATCAAGTTTAAATTCACAATTAAGTGCTGAATGGATAATATTTAACAGGTTTCAGGATTTGGGATTATCACCAGGAAATGACCAATATAAGATAGCTCTTATAAACCTGGAAAATACTTTAGAAAAATTTAAGGAATTTTATATAAAAGAATTATATACCTTTTATAAGCAAATTGAGAATAATAAAATTCAATATGGAATTGACAATAATGGATCAAAACGAAATCAATTAGATACAATTGGCAAAGTATTAGCAATTGGTAATACTGCATCTTCAATTTTAATAAACATGTATAACACCTTTAAAAAAGATTGAAATGAAAACTGCACAATCAATAATTACAATTTGTTTGTTGATTACATTGTTAATCAGCTGTAATCAACAAAAAAAACAAAATACTGTAACATTTGCTACTTCCAAGAACATGTGGTGTGGTTTAGGCTTAATTGCATATGATAAAGGCTACTTTAAAGAAGAGGGGCTCGACGCTAAAATATCATATCTTGAATCAGGTAGGTATTGTCTTGATGCATTGGTTTCAAATTCAACTGATTTTGCAACCATTGTTGAAGTAAATATTTCATATTTTGGTTTTACTGGTAATAAATCAGTAATTGATATTGCTTCATTAGTCAGTTCAACAAGTAGTGGCATAATTGCTCTAAAAAGCAGAGGGATAAATAAACCAGAAGATTTAAAGGGCAAAAAATTAGCATTCTGCCCAGGTACAACTTCCGACATTTTTGCAAATCGATTTATTGAAAAACATGGCATAAAAGCTACAGAAGTTAACTTACAGAAAATACAACCATTGGCAATTAGCAGTGCTGTTATCTCGGGAAGTGTTGATGCTGCTTCAACTTGGGATCCGCATATCTTCAACATTAGTAAAACTCTTGGCGAGGATGCCATCGTTTTTAGAGACCCAGATGCCTATACAGGCTACCTTACATTAGCTGTTCGCAAAGATTGGGCTTATGCTAATAATGAAACTGTAATCTCATTTCTTAAAGCACTGAAAAAAGCTGATTTATTTGCAAAAGCACATAAAGAAGAAGCTCAACTCATTGTTTCAAAAATGATTAATCTTGACATTGATGTTGTTAAAGCTACTTGGGATTTACACAATATGGAATTAAAACTTGATAAAGCAGAAATGTTGAAGGCTGTTAATTCACAAGGAATTTGGATAAATCAAACAATGGAGGAATATACTGATAAAGCAATTCCAAATTATTCAGAATATTTTGATTCGAAATTTTTAGATGAACTTAATAGTTCAAAATAATATATGACTAATGATATTAAAAAATGGTTTTTGAAAGTTGTCAAAACGCTTGGTGGTTTTGTTGTTGTTCTAATAATATGGCAATTTGTACATAGTCTTTCTCTACTAGAACCAACCTTGTTCCCTTCTCCTAAAAGGACTTTTGAAACCCTATTTAATATTATTGCAGCCGGTAATATTTTGCTCGATTTATCTGTTACTATTATTCGTATGCTTGCCGGTTTAGGCTTAGCCGTAATTTTCGGAGTTATATTTGGCCTTTCAATTGGCCTAATAAAACCACTCTACGAATCGGCAGAAGGCGTAATAGATTTTTTTCGTTCAATTCCCGTCACAACACTATATCCAATTTTTGTTTTGCTATTTGGCATTGGGCATTCCTCAAAGATAGCAATGGTATTTTGGGCATCATTTTTTGTTATTGCATTAAATACAGCCTATGGCGTAATTCAATCAACAAAAGTTAGAAGAAAAGTTGCGAAATTATATGGTGCATCAAATATACAGATATTCAAATGGATTACTTTTTTTGATGCCTTGCCGCAAACCTTGATTGGAATAAGAGTCGCAATTTCTTTTTCTTTAATAGTAGAGATCCTATGCGAAATGTTTATGGGTAGTGAATATGGAATCGGTCAACGAATAACAGAATCATTTACTACTTATGCAATTCCAGAATTATACGCATTAATTCTTTTATCTGGGATTTTAGGATTTTCCTTCAATAGATTATTTGTTGTTTTTGAAAAAAAACTAGTCCCATGGGTAGGTAAGCTATGATAAAATTAAAAAACATATACAAGTCCTTTAGCGATGATAATGGGAACATTAAAAATGTTCTTTCGGATTTTTCATTTGAAGTTGAAGATTCAAAGTTCTATACAATAGTAGGTCCAAATGGTTGCGGTAAATCAACTGTACTGAACCTTTTTGCAGGGGTAATATTGCCAGATACAGGTGAGGTAGTAGTCAATTCAAAATTAAGTGAATCCATTCACATTGGGTATGTTTGGCAAGATTACCGTTCTTCCCTGTTGCCGTGGTATAATGTTGCTGAAAATATTACCCTACCATTAAGAATTAAGGGTGTGATTAAGTCCCAAAGAATGAAGATTGCAAACGAGTTACTGAACAGCTTTAATACAGACTTAACCGCCTCACAACTAACATATGAGTTAAGTGGTGGTCAGCAGCAATTAATTAACTTATTGAGAAATATGGTTATAGAACCAGATATTTTGTTGCTTGACGAACCATTTTCTGCCCTAGACCAGTCGAATCGTTGGTCGATGGCATTTCGTTTTGAACAAATGTGGCTTGACCTTAAGATTCCAGTACTATTTGTTTCTCATGATATTGATGAAGCCGTTTTACTTGGAGATGAGATAATACTTCTTAATAAAAATGGTCAAATTGAAAAACGCATTAAGAATGAATCTCCTCGTCCAAGGTCTGTTGATATGCTTTCAACTGAAAGGCATATTAATTGCCGTAAAGAAGTTATTGAATTTCTATTTGAACAAGGGGCAATTAAAAATGGTCAAAGGAGGACACAGAAATGAAGATACAGTTTATACATCCCTCTAATGATGAAAAGCATTTAAACTTACAAAATGGATATAAGAGTTTTCCACCACCAGTTGGTCTTGAAATATTGGCAAACTATTTAAATTCCAAAAATAAAGGATTGGATATTGAAATATTTGATGGTAATTCTACCGATAATGACACTATTGTTTCAAATATTAATGGTGATATTATTGGAATATCTGATTGGTTTTCAAACCACAATACTGTAATAAAAATTGCAAGAACAATTAAAAGAACCAATCCCAAGGCTAAAATTATAATAGGTGGGCCTAATGCCAGTAATTTGGGAGAAAGAATCCTACTCAATCACATGTTTATTGACTACGTTGTTTATGGTGATGGTGAAGAAGCAATAGATGGAATTGTAAAGGGTTTATTGTTAGACAAAATACCTAATCTATGGTATAAAACAGAAGAAGGTTCTATTAAATTCACTTTTAAAAAATCTTTCAACATAAATTCTACGCTTTCATATAATTTGGATCATTTATTCGAATATAATATCGAGAAATACGATAGTAGATTATATTCATATTCAAATAGTGTTTCTTTAACTCCAATGCCTATTTCATCTATAAGAGGCTGCATTAAAGCACAAAAATATGGAGCTTGTTCTTTTTGTTCAATAAATTCAGATTCCAAAATTAAAATAAAATCAGCTGAGAAATTTTGGCAGCAAATTATTGCGTTAAATTCTAATTATGGAATAAATAAATTCTTTGAAACAGGTGATAGTTTTGTTATTGGAGACTATCCAGAACAGTTACTAAAAACAAAGCCAGATAATTTGAACATTCACTTAAGGATTTATGCAAACATTGAAACTCTTAATAGTGCAAAAATAGATACACTTGCAAAGATTGGCGTGAAAGAAATTTTTATTGGTATTGAAAATATTGATAATGAAGTTTTGTCAATTTCTAATAAATCTAACAATTGCAATAAAATTCTTTGTACACTGGATGAAATTGAAAAGCATGGAATCAGTCCTTTCCTTTCATTTATTTTTGGATTACCTGGTGAAACGGAGTCTTCTATGTATAGGAATCATTCTTTTGCAAAATATATAAGCAATAGATTTCTTAAAATGAACCATATATCATTCAATGCTGGCATTCCATTAATTGGTTCAGAATGGTTTAAAAAATTATCGTCAGAGTTCTATGTAATAAATAAATATAAATCATTTACAGGTAAATCGTTAATTTCAGATGATAATTTGGATTATGAACTTCTTTTTCTTTTATCATTAAAATTATATACATCCGTAGATTTTATTAATGTATTGCGTGTTTTAAATACTCCATTACATCCTCGGCTAACCAACCAAGTTGCTGGTTTTGGGAATATCACAGATAATATATTAAAATCGAAAAAGCATTTGGACTTTGCATTTGAATTATGGCCAGACATGGATATATCTGATATTAAAAGTGAATTCAAATTTTACATCATTAAATCAATCAACCCCGCAAAATTTAGCACAATTGCAATTAGCACAAGCCAATACTCAGACCAGAAACTGCAAAAGAGCTGTTTTTTTCCCCACACACCAGTGCCGATACTTGACGAGAAGCCGATTTAATTGTTGTACGACATTCTAATTGTATTGCTTTATGGATATAATTTCAACAAATAGAAACTAATTATGATTAAGGACAAAGAAACTTTTTTAAGGCAAGTAGCTCTTATGCCGGAGTTAAAGGGGAATAAACTTTCACTTGTTTTTGCGTTACATCCTTCCATAGATATTTCAAAAAAAGAGAAGTTTGTTGATAATATTAGTCACCATTTTGTTCGAATAAAAGAGGAAGAAAGAGGTGAAATAGTTTCGGAAAGAGATAGAAAGTCCAATGATATAGAAAGCTGGATAGGAAAAGATTTGAGAATAAATAAAATCAAACTTAAATCGGTTAGAGGTTTTCCAGACTCAACCATGCCATTTGGAATAAATTTTAAGAATGAGGACGGGAAACCAGAAAGTATGATAATACTTGGTTCAAATGGTTCAGGCAAATCTTCAATTTACAATTCTATTGAATACAATTATTGTAAAAAAATTGGCGAAGCTCAATTAAGAACATCGGCCAATCTTGAAGATGAAGATTCCGAGTTCAAAAGTTATCTGAGTCATTTTGACAATGGCTTTGGCAATAGCATGTGCGATATTGAAACAGTAGATGAAATATTTAAGTTGCAAAGCACAAATATTCCTAAAGAGGTTAGAAAAAGAATAAATCCAAACACACATTTCATAAGTGATTATGATATTTATTACAATGGTCAATTAAGCTATTTAAAGGGCAATACTGGTTCTTTTCATAACCTAATTGCAGAAAGTTTAGGGCTAAGTGAGCTATTGCAATTTGAAAGAAATCTTAGAGCATTTACATCTTATAGAAGAGCAACAGAATCTACAAGAATTAATTCATTGGAAAAGAGCAGCAAAGAGGAAAACGCTTTAATTGTTAGTGCTCAGAAATCTTTAGAAGAAAAAAAACAAAAACTTGTTCAATTTTCCGAAACAGAGAAAAAGCAACCATTAGATAGTAAAGTTCAAGAATTGCAGAAATTAGTAGCACAATTAAAATTTGCCAACTATAATTTTCAATTTGATTTTCAAATATTAGATGAAAACATTGTAAAGTATGAGCTGAAGTATAAAGAATTTGAAGCACTGGAGTTTAAGACAGGTAATATTTCTCAAATCCAATTTTTAAATTTGGGCTTAGAGTTATTAAAGGATGCTACTGATTGTCCATTATGCAATAGTTCTAAAAAGTCGACCACAGAAATAAGTGCTTTCGTTTTAGATAGAATTAAACAAATAGAATCATTCAACACAATAAACCAAGAACTCACCAAGGCATTTAATTATGCCACGGAGAATTTAGATAATTTCTTTAATCAAATTGCTTTATTAAAAGGGAAAGTTACACAGGAGCTTTACACTATAAAATCATATAGTGAATTTTCGGAGTTAATATCAGGTGAAAATAGTTTCATTACTTTTATTGAAACTACGCAGGCAAGTGAATTTTATTCAGTAGGCTCAACTATGAATGATAGTGATTTATTTAAGCTAAATAAGAATCAATTCTTATTTTCTTTTTTTGAAACAAATAAAGAATACATAAACAATGAATTAAAATCTATCATTGACAATATTTCTATGTTTGCCAGTCAGCGAAATGAAATAATAACAAACATTGAAAAACAGCTTGCAACTAACCTTCAAAGTAGAACTTTATTTGAACAAATTGTTACAGTTAAGAATGAGATCACTGGTTTAGAGCAGCAGTTAATTGTATCAAGAAAGAAGATACAAAGTAATGATGTGGAATTGAAAAATTATAGAGAGCAACAAGCATTGTTTAAGTCAATTAAAGATGATACAAGGATTTTTTCTATACATTTTCATACATTACTAAGTAAAGAAGTTTTGCAAGCATTTGCTCCAATTAAATTAATTGTTGAAGAAGTTCTGGAAAAATATATAAAGCAAGAAGAAAGAGAAGTCGAGCTTGAAATAAAAATGAAAGAAGAGGAAATCGATAGCGAAACTGGTGAAGTTCTTTCGGAAATTATAACAGCATTAATTGTACCTAAAGACAAATCACTACAACCACTTCCAGTAAACAAGTATTTCAACACTTTCCATTACCGGCTTTTTTCAACAATGGTTGGGATCAGTATTGCTATGGCATCAAGAATAAATACAAGAATAAACTTGCCCTTGGTTCTTGATGATATCTTTTATGCAAGTGATTTTGAAAATAGGGCAACGATAGAACGATTTATTAAAGAGTTATTTAAAGTTTTTGAGGAATACACCCCAGAATTAGAGCTTCAATTAATTCTTTTTACACACGACCAATTAATTTTTGAAAGCGCAGTGAGAGCTATAGCTGAAACGAAAGTAAAGAATATTGCTTTTGCAAAACTTTTCCCTCACAATAATGCCAAAGACAAAGGAGACTACAAAGAATTAGCATATCGGATGCCAAGCTACTTGCCTTACACTATTATGCAAAACACACTTACAAAAGTATGAGTACAACAGAAAATACCACAATTAGTATATCAAAAAAACTAGCCGCTAAAATTGGTTATTTTCTTTTGATTGTTATCCTAATAATTCTATTTTGGGTTTTGAGAGATAAAAAGGTTGATAGAATGATTAGCGAACAACAAATTCTAGTTAGCCAGACAATTATTAATACAATTAATGAACAGGCTAAACTTGATTTATTCAAGCCTGACTTAGTCTTAATTGACATGGAGTCATCTCAAAAAGAACAGATGAATGATTCTCTTTATAAACGATTATCAGCAGTACTAATCAGCAAATATTTGGATAATAACAAAATAAATACAGATGATTCTAAGTTTCAACCTTTTTGTGTTTTGCAAGACTCCATAGATAAAAATGGCAACTATAATCTTACTAAGAAACAATTAGAAGAGTTGAGAAATCATATTCAATTTTTAACATCCCAAGTTGAGAAAGCTGTCGTTAGCGTAAAAGATGAAATTGGTAAAGACATAGACAGATTAAACACTTGGGTTAGTATTTGGATTGGAATAATTGGATTCTTGGGAATTTTCATTCCTATTGTACTCAACTATAGGAATAGTGAAGAATTAAAAGAGATAAGTATAAAGGCTGATGTTGCTGCAAATAAGGTAAATAAAGTTGATGATTACATTGCTAAGAACGAAAAGCATATTGAAGAATTAAAATCGTTACCACCAGAACTTAAAGTTCTAAAACAGACATTTGATGGTTTTAAAGGAGAAGTCACAACTGCTAAAGAAACATCAAAAAAAGCATTGCAAAAGGCAGAGACAGCCAATACTACAGCCAATAAAGTAGAAATGTTGGTCACAACTTTAAATAATATTAGCAAAATTAAAGATATTGATGCAACCTTCCTTTTATATAATAATAAGCCATTTGAAACATTATCAAGCTATTTGATTGAAATTCATTTAACACTTTCAAATTGTTCTGAATTATTCGCAGAACCAATAATCAAAGATGTATTTCGTCAACTTGCCTTAAAACTACATTTAATTGCTCCAATTGGATTTATTGGACCTGAAAACTTTGATTTACTAAATCAGTTTGCATTAGACGTTTCAAGAATTATATCAAAGGAGATATTAAAAGAAAACTATGATCAACTAATTGGTTTACTTGGACAGTTAAATTCAAGTATAGTAAAGACATGAAAAAAGAGAACGAACGCACATCTTCAGCTACCCGTCAAATGCGGCAGCGGTGGTTTTCGGGGTGTATCTTTCCGCTCGGGCTGCTTCTCTGCTTGACAGGAAATCGCCAGCAAACAGCCCCTTCGTGTAGCTTCTTATGTTATGGGCAAGTGTATTTGCCTTACAAGCTAGGCACAGGTACTAAATATTAAGGACACTTTAAACTGACAGAGTAATATAGAAAGTATGTGTATTTTAAAAGTTTATAGCGACACTGATTCATTTAAGTCATTTGAAAAAACGACCAAAGTTCCTGTTTACAGCAGTTACGACAAAGGTGAATCAAAAGGAAAAAGTCAAGTTAGAGCGGATTACAAAATTTCATTTGACATTTCGGGTAAAGACTGGGATGATTTTGAAGGACAAGTTGAGGACTCTATTAACTTTTTAGCGAAATACTATGACGACATCGAACAACTATTTAAGACTCACAGTATCACAACAGCATACCTTGACTTTCCTTTATACTCACGATTATATGGTGACATTGTAAATCAAAACAACCATTTACCAAAGGAGTTAATCGTATTAGCAGGTAAACTATCATTGGGTATTGAAATGGCAATTTATTCTAAAGACGCATTTGATAGAGATATTGACTAAAGAACACCTAGCCCATAGCATCAGATACCCGCAAGCTGGGTTTCGGTGCTTCGTTGACAGGAAATTAGTAAATTGAAAGGCAGTTCTTCGCAGGCAGTTTATCGGGTAAATCCCGTCCTTCGTGTAGTGTGCCGAGAAGCAGAACATCGGTAGTATATTAGGGTTCCCTGAATAATAACTAATGTTAAGATAGTTAATAACTTGTTGATAAATAATAGAAAATAAGTGTATGAAAAATAGTAACTTTGGTCTATTATTTATGCAGATATGGTAAAAGGACGTAGTACAAAACAGTTGAGTTTTTCAGAATTTAATCATCCGTTTATCGGGTGTGGGCTTTCAACTGAGAACAGATGCGTAAAACTGGCCAGGATTTTACCATGGGATAAGATCGAGCAGGATTATCTCGGGTCTCTGAGTGCTGAAACGGGAGCACCTTCCATTTCAAGTAGGATTGTTATAGTGGCACTGATCATTAAGCATATTGAAAGCTATAGCGATGAGCGCATGATAGAGATGATCCGGGAGAACCCTTATATGCAGTACTTCTTTGGGTTAAAGGAATTTACCGAACTTCCTTTATTTGACCCGTCATTATTTGTAACCTTGCGAAAGAGAATTGGACGTGAAGATTACAAACGATGGTTGAAATATACACTTGACAATGCTGGCATCGGAAGTACTGATAGTCGGGATGATGACAGGTGGTTGTTGTCGTTTTATTACAGCCTCAATAGGTTGTTCCACAATAGTAAAACCCGATTTCTTTCTCATGTCAGGAGTTTTTTGTGGTGAATAATTCATGAATAAAAGAAAGAAACGTGTGTTTTTGATAAAGTTATTCTGGGCAGGCGGGAGTTGGTTAAGCACAGGGTATAGTTAATTGCCGTCTCAGAGCCAGTTTCAAAGCTTTCTCTCTTATCATGTTCCTTGCATTTTGATAGGAAATCGCTTCGAACTCGGCAACTAACCATACCACCATCGTTGGTACCTATTTTAAAAACCGTCCACTATGACAGAACGACCTAATATACTTGTAGTTTGCGGAAGAAATAAAAAGCGAAGCAGGACTGCGGAATATATTTTCAAAAACGATAATCGTTTTAATATTAGGTCTGCTGGACTAAGTCCCAAAAGCGATAGAAAGATTTCAGAAAATGATTTGAATTGGGCTGACTTAATTTTTGTTATGGAAACCGGACACAGAGCAAAAATATCAGGACTTTATAGACACATGGATTTGCCAGCAATAGAGATTTTAAACATAGCCGACGATTACGAATTCATGGACGAAGAACTTGTAGAAATGCTCAGGGATAGAATTAATGACACATTAAGAATAATTTATAATCTTTGATTTCAAAATGATTAGTCATAAACCATTAAAAAGTGTTTCTCATAATTTTGGGCATTCATTTATAAGTTTTATGAACTACATAAATGACGATTACTTTTTAGGTCATTTGTTAAAACAAGCAAGGATTACAAATATTAATCGACTGGAGGTTGATATTTTGAAAAATACAGCCGAACCTAAGGAATTGTTAACAAGTCCCATTCTTGACTCAATTGGATATTGGAATAAATGGTTTCCGAGTTTAGTTCAAAATAGTGGCTCGACGATGGACTATGTAAGTTCGGCAAAAATGATTATAGAATTTGATTTAAAAAAGACAAGACCTTATCTTAGTGACAATAAATATTGGGAAAACCCATTCATCTGTGAAATAACGATAATTGATGATAGGGGAAAATTATATAAACATAAACATGAAGGATGGTGGTTCCCAGAGACAAAATAAAATAGGTGCTAATAAATAGGACTCTGAGCGGTCTGCAAGACCCGGCGATGAGTACATGTTGAACTACATCCCTTAACAGGCGATGTACTTACGGGCAGTTATTGATGTAATCCAGCGGAAAATGGGCTGTTGTGGTTGGAGGTATTAATGAATTTGAGGTAACTAAAGTTATCTAATTCTTATAGAATAGTGCTGTAAATGAAGGGTTTTGATCTTTTCTAGTGATCTGATGGTATAGTTTTCCCTCTTCGCGCAAAACAGGCGGCATTTTAGAAAGGCATTAAGCAATGGTATGGGTTTGGCTTTGGATGGTCCGACCTGTGGAACATATTTAGGGCAATACTTTTACGGTGACCATCCTTTCTTTTTATATTTGTAACCTGATAACATATAAACCGAAAGCATTTTTGTTTGATGCAATATGTTCCTATAGTACCCGGGCAGTATAAGGGCGAAGCACTGAGCGGAAACGGTAGGCAACGAGGGATGAAAGGCGCAGGACATGTTGTATGTTCGATAGATCGGATTGTGAATCAATGAAATAATAATTCAGGTCATCATTAAAAGTGATATATTTATGATGATATATACTAGTTGTGTGCAACCCTAAGAAATGACAGTCAATAGTTTCTGATATGAATGCAAAAGACAAAAGCTGACAAGAATGCACAGCAAGAATAAATAGAGTGATGGTTACCCATATGAGTTATATTACAATTCGTCGGATGAAAACTCTATACTCAGATTTGTCTTGGATATAGGTATTCCAATGAAAACGTTGTAGTTTTCGTTCGAGGAATAAATTAAGCAATAGAGTTGGGATTTTATCTATTGCTCTATTAGGCTTAAAAATAAATGGTGAAGTAAGCCTAAGAATAAAACAGAAAGAAATTAACATATATATGGAGATACTTATTCAAAGAACAAAACCAAATGATTTTCTGATAACAGAAAACATTACTCGCGAAACATTTTGGAATTTGTTTAAACCGGGTTGCGATGAACATTTAGTGTTACATAACCTAAGAAAAAGAAATTGTTATTTACCCGACCTTGATATGGTTGCCTTATCGAAAGACAGAATAATAGGACATATTATAACTACAAAAGCGAACGTAGTAGATACACAAAACAATGAACACCAAGTCTTATGTGTCGGGCCAATTTCTGTGCTTCCCGAATTTCAAAAAAAAGGTATAGGAGCCAAACTCTTAAATGAATCAGTAATTATTGCTAAAGAATTAGGATATCAGGGAATGTTACTATTTGGACACCCTGATTATTATCGCCGTTTTGGATTTGTCAATGCGCAGAAATACGGGATTACAACAAAAGAAGGAATGAATTTTGAACCTTTTATGGCTTTGGAATTATATCAAAATTCTTTGGTAACTGTAAGCGGTAAATTCTATGAAGACAAGGCATTTGAAACCAATGAAGAAGAACTCAATGAGTTTGAAATACTATTTCCAAAAAAAGAGAAGGGCAAACCTAAAATTGACATTAATCAATAGGAACAAAAAGACACTTGAAGAATTAGGAAATAATAATAAGTTTGAAGTATTTATTAAATGAAATATAAGCATCAATTAATAATTACATTCATTGCATTAATAAATGTAGTTCTGCATTTATTGCCTGGTTTCCATTTCGAATATCACCGCGACGAATTGCTGTATTTCTCGCTATGCAACCATCTTGATTTCGGGTATGCAACAACACCCCCCTTTGTTGGATTTATGGCATTTGTTTCAAAAAGCATTTTTGGATATTCTGTCTTTTCAGCACGGTTTTTTCCTGCACTGTTTAGTGGATTACTTGTTTATTTAACAGCCATGATTGCAAAAGAATTGAACGGGAATTTTTATTCGCAGCTCATTTCGGCAATTGGAATAGCTGGCAGCATGCTTCTGGTAATGATGTATGGCGTTTTTACCCCATATTGTTTCGATATATTTTTCTGGACATTAATTATTTATTTTATAGTCAAATATGTAAAAACAAATATTGATTATTACCTTATTATCCTTGGCATCGTTATTGGCTTTTCATTTCTTAACAAGTATAATGTACTATTTCTTCTTGCGGCTATACTTATAGTTATACCATTTACAAAACACAGGCATGTTTTTTCAAACATTTTTTTTTACAGAGGTTTATTATTATCGTTAATTATAGCCTTACCGAATATTATTTGGCAGGTGATGCACAATTTGCCGGTATTGGGTCACATGAAAGAATTGAATGAAACCCAACTTGTTAATGTAAACCGGATAGTATTTATTATTGAGCAACTCATTTTTTTGTTGCCCTACACCATAATTATTTTGCCTGGCGTTGTTTCCTTTTTAATAAACAAACAGTATAAGGAATTCAGGTTTCTGTTGTCTGTTTCTGGTGTTGTTATCCTCCTGTTTTTAATGTTAAGCGGTAAAAGTTTGTATACTTCAGGGCTTTTCCCTTTTCTAATAGTAGTTGGGGCATTGTTTGTAGAGAAACAAATTAGTAATCGATATTTAATTTCAGCAGTGGTGACTGGACTGATAGTATTATCTATATTGCTGTTACCTCTGAGTTTGCCTGTTATTAAAACTGAGAAAATGATTAGCTACTTCGACAGGTTTGCTAATATTACCGGAGCCGATTTCTTAAGAAAAGATGAAGATGGCAATTATAGAAAATTACCCCAGATAAATGCAGATATGCTTGGATGGAAACAGATTACAGAAATAACCAATAAAGCATGGTCACTGGTGGAGAATAAAAAAAGAAGCTTTATTTTTTGTGCAAACTACGGTCAAGCTGGCGCAATTAGCATCATTGGTAAAAAATATAAATTGCCAGAACCCATTAGCTTTAGTGATTCATATAGGTTATGGCTTCCACATGAATTTAAAAATGACATTGATGAATTGGTGTATGTAGTTGGGGAGGATGCAATGGAGAGTGGAAATTTCAAGGATACAAAAGAATTTTTTAAAGAAATGATTGAAATTGGACAAGTTGATAATGCTTTAGCAATTGAGCATAAAACCAGAGTATATCTGTTCAAAAAACCGAAGGCCAATTTTAATGAATTTTGGAAAAGTCAGATAAAAGGATATTATTAAACGATAAAAAAGGGCAGCACACAATAAATAGGACTCTGAGCGGTCTGCAAGACCCAGCGATGAGTACATGTTGAACTACATCCCTTAACAGGCTATGTACTTACCGGCAGTTATTGATATAATTCAGATGAAAATCGGCTGTTGTGGTTGAAGGTTTTAATGAATTTAAGGTAACTAAAGTTATCTAATTCTTATAGAATAGTGCTATAAATGAAAGGTTTTGATCTTTTTTAGTTACCTGATGGCATAGTTTTCCCTCTCAGTGTAAAACAGGCTGCTTTTTAGAATGGCATTAAGCCATTGCACGGGTTTGGCTTTGACCTGTTTCAAACGCCGGAACAAGCGCAATTGACTGTTCAACAATCGTAAAACCTGATTTCATTCTCTTATCAGATTTTTTTTGTGAATAGTTCCTTAGGAAAGTAAAGAATCGGGTGTTTTTGAAAAAGCTTTCCCGCGCAGGGGGGATTTAGTTCAACAATGTATAAAAATAATAGCCGGTTCAGTAGTAAATTTTAGGGTTGTAGCCTGCTTCAACTGTTATGTAACTCGACTGGGATGTGAGCTGGTCTAATATGTCTGGACAATTATTTGACAAAGTTAAGTTAAGGTTTTCAATTGCACTAGGTTTGGCAGGCAAAGTTATTCTGAAATT
>MEOA01000062.1 GCA_001768515.1 Bacteroidetes bacterium GWE2_42_24
AAACTTTTTAATTATTCTCAATCTGGCCGGTTTATTTTGAATCGGCCAGATTATTCAGCAACATTAAGCCGGATTATTCTGAGAAATAACAGGAGCCACTCATATCTCCTATGTGTGGCGTTTCGAATCCATCATATCGTTCAAAATGTTTTGAACAAATTATTGTGCCGTCAAAATTCCAATTGGCATGTTGGTATTGTATTGTTAATCCTTTTACATATCGACTGCATCCGCTAATTATAAATAATAAGGATAGAAGAATGAATAATAATGGTCTTTTTTTCCCAAACATTAGAAAGTGACCTTTGTTTTTATTTGAAAGGTTGCTGGATTCCCATATATAGCTGGTACTAATTGGCAAAAATTAGGTTTCCCCCTAATAATTGATCCTATTGAAAGCAGTAAATCATAAGACAAGAATAACTTAAAGTTTTCTATAATATTTATGTTAATTCCTAGTTCTACTGGTATGCCTATCACTAACCCATTCCCTTTGGGATAGTAATTGTTGATTTCTCCATCATCAGTGTAATATGCAATGGTTGCACCAAAACCTAGATATGGATTTATATAAGTTTTTGCTAAAAATGATCTGTTTATTATGTATAGCCCGAATAAACTTCCTTTAGGGAAGGAGCAAGGAAAGGTTTTATCAATACTTTCGTATATTGTGTTGTTTGCGTAGAATATTCCTATTCCAAGTGTTTGCGATGATTCTTTGTCGGAGTTTATATCTACATCTAAACTAAGCTTATTTGGTTGTGATTTCAAGTTCGTAGAAAAAGTTGCATTAGTTATCGCAAATACATTGTTGTAACTAAATATTATTTGAATACAGATAATAATGATAAGCTGATATCTATTTTTTTTCATATAGGTGCTTATATTATGCATCGTTTAGTTGTATATGCCAAGTTGAAATGTTTTTTCAATCATTGAGATCGTTAATGTTTTTTCAGGCTGGCAGGGTATGAAAAGAAAGCGTATGGAGCCTAATGGATGAAAGGGCCATGAGACCAATTAGTCATTCGGGTTGGAAGTGACTTTGGGGTGCAAGGAGGTAACGAGATGCATCAAGTGCCAGAGGAGCGATTATGTAAGCCGTAACGAATAGTGAACCCTTATTAGCCTCGTTAGAAAACGGTAGTGGCCAATCTATCCTGTCGGACGAAGCCTGAAATCATAGTGGAAGAAATGACAGAGAGCACATTATGAACTACCCGGGGTGTAACGGGATGGCGTGCATAAGAAGGTGACATACGAACTTTTGAGATCTGATTGATAGCTGGAGCCACAGGACGTGGCGGATAGCTCTTACTTATTATTTGTTTCGGCATCAATTAATGGCTTCATCCAATTATATAAATCTGAAAAGTTATCGGTTTGTGGTATTGGATTTGTATCAACGAATTGTGCTTCGCAATACTGAGCCCAGTAAGCTTCTCCAGTTCTACGGGGATGGTTTGCAATCCATGAATCATAAAAACTCTTATGGGTTTCGTAATGATGAGTATGGATAAAATTTCCCCATGTCTTTCTCAGTTCTTTATCGTCTTTGATGTCTACAATTTCGAATTGCTCCATATCTCGATTTTGAACATTACCCCAGGCGGATTTCATCAAGTTATAAGCTGCTATGTCTGTCCTAGGAGCACTATAACCAAAAATAGTTACCATGAAGGCGTTTTTTAAATAATTTTGTAGGATTTTCCATTGGCTATGAATAAAGGGGTCGGCAGTATAATTCTTATTCTTCACTGGATAGAGAAGACGAGAGGGAGTAAAATTATTTCCACATTTACTACATTTACTTCTAACGTATCCCATAGTTTTATCTTTTAAACAATAACCTACGACCGAGTTGCCATGTAAATATAATATTTGCGGTAGTTTTGCTTTTTCGTGATTTCTCCAGCACGCATAATACAAAAAAGGGTCCCAATTAAATGTGGCAATTAAATCCTTTTCTCTCAGGGATAGGACTAGATGGTCATATACTGTAGGATAGTTGGGGAGTTCCAGGTTAGAAAAGTACGAATGTATTTTTGTTTCGATAACCTCAATTAGCTTAGAATAGCGTTCATTTCCATATATATCACTGAAAATATTCTCAAAGTTTAACTTCGTGTTGATTTCATGTGTTTCAAGTTCTTTTTGGATACCAAGAACTGTTACTAAATCATTCATTAGGGGAATCCGTTTATTGCTTTTTTCTCCTTTAGGAAAAGCTGCAAGGCTTGCTCCTGCTCCCAGTATAACAAGATGGGGTTTTCCCATCATAAGAGTTGCAATTTCTTCTTCTTTAGTAAATTCATGAGTGTCAATCATAAAAATCCCTTTTTATAGGTTTATTTATGTTCAATATTTATGTTTTCTTCCCATTCAAATATTACATCTGGATATACTTCTTTGATGTCTATTTCTCTATCAATATCAAAGAAATTATGAGGAATGTTTTTAATTAGTTTGTAGTCTTTTATTAATCCCTCTTTTTTCCATCTATTGCCAATTGAGGATATAGAATTAATGAATAAAAGGGCTTGTTCATGTGTTGATAACTGAGCTCTTAATATTTTTACGTAATCGTACTTAGGGATATCTATTTTTTGTTCATGAACGTAAGTAACTGTTTGATATAAATGTCGAAAGTAATGACCTAGTCTTGATTGATGACCTTCAAATATCTTGAAATCAAGTAATTCCTCTTCTTTTTTCATGTCTTTAATGTGTTTATCCTCAATAGCCTTTATTAAAGAATTTACGATATCGTCAGGGTAATGTGCTAAAGCATTTCTGAGCACTCTTGTTGAATTTGGGCCTACACCAAAGAATAGCGATAGATACGTTATGTCTATTTTTTGTTCTTTTGACAATTTAGCATTTTTATTTGTACAAATTTCGTTGGTTATCTTTAGTAACGCTCTGAACTCTCTCAATAGAAGGACAAATACTTTTCTTCCAGAAGCCTTTGCTAGTCCAATTTCGGATACATTATCTCTATGCAGCTTTAACATATCAAAAAACTGACTTTTAAATTCTTCTTTTGTAAATACTTCCTTTTGTGCTTTTAATGTTCGAAACAATAAAACGACACTTATTAAGGCAAAAGTTGTACCAAGATATCCACCAATAAAATCACCAAATAATCCTGCCTTTGCTGCTTCTATTGTTTCTCCTCTATAGGTTGGGAAAAGTAAAAATAAATGTATAGCTGTAAAGCCAAGAATAATAATACTTAATTCTATTGAATATTTATTTATCCAGTTTTTTATATTTTTCATGAGGTATCTCTCTTAGTCCGCACAGGACGTGCGGGCGCCTGCGCAGGTAATAATTATTCATAGTAGCACTAAAACTTGACGATATCAATATATTCGGATAGAAGTGGTACTGGCGTACTTATGTTACATAAACTCTGTGGCATATCTGACGCGAAGAGCCGGGATGCCTGTTGGGCCGGCGATTGAAGTGTCTCATCGTTGACAAGGTTGTCAACGACAAGGAGCGTATTTGTCGAAGCAATCAAGCCTAAATCTGTCCCAATCCGCTAAACAACTAGAAATTCATTACAAACAAAAGCGACGCAGCCCTACTGGGTGAGCTTGCAGATATGCCAGTGTTGTACGACCGAATCCGATGATGTCTGCGAAGTAATATGCTATCATTTTGAAGCATATTAACGAAGCAGAAACAGCATCGAGATGAGGCAAGGCGCACGGAGTGTATTGTCGTAAGACCGCCGCAGGTGTGCCTGGCATGAACAATAGCTAGTCGGTGGAAGTCCGATCACAACCCCGAAAGGAGGGAAAGTGTAGGCAAGAGCAAGGATGTCCGAAGAAACTCCGAGCTAGCGTGAACCGAGAGGAGAGCGGAATGATCAGAGCCAATGAGGAATCTGAAAGAAGCTGGAGCTAAATCTGCTGCTTAAACGGAAGTGAATCTTCGTAAGGCAGAACAGGAGGGCAAGATGCCCTGCAACATCAAAACCCGATATCCTTTACGTAATCCTGTTTTGTATTGAAGATAAGCGAGTAGAGAAAGTTATTGTTCTTACCCAGGGAAGACCCGTTGGCGCTGAAGACGATGTAACTACGACAAAGATCTTCTAAGCAGATCAGCGATGAGCTGTTAAAGGCCAAGGGGTTTCGGATTCAGCCATAGTAGTCGTAAAGCAGTCGACCTGAGAAGACATGGTGACAGGTCTGAGGATAAAATCGACTGAAAGGGACAGGAGGTCAAAGGCAAAGGGCTGAACATGATAGAAGTAGACCGAATCACATTAAGAACCGCTGATTTGAGGTTAGAACCTGAGGGAACATTGCCGTAGATAATGAAGAGATCAGGAAAGAATCAAAGAAAGATCAGTGCAAAGAAAGAAGTGAAATGAGAATAAACGGTCAGATGCGATTAGAGTTTCATCCAAGACTCTTCGAAGAGATACTAGAAGTGAGTAGCCTGAGAGCGGCATACACTGCAGTAAGAAAGAACAAAGGCGCAGCCGGGATAGACGGAATAAATGTCGAAGAATATGGGGTAAAACTGGACGAAGAGCTAAGCCGACTCAAACAAGAGGTTGAGAGCTGGACTTACAAACCTAAGGCAGTCCGCAGAGTGGAAATACCAAAACCGGACGGGAAGGGTGTCCGGTTGCTGGGAATCCCATGCGTACGAGATAGAGTAATACAGATGTCGATCAAGCTAGTGCTGGAACCGATAATCGATCCGACATTTTCCGATAATAGCTATGGATTCCGCCCCGGAAGAGATCAGAAACAGGCAGTAGGAAGAGCAAAAGAAATAGTAGTGAGCGGGAAAGAGTACGTAGTCGATATAGATTTATGTAAGTTTTTCGATAGGGTGAATCATGATAGATTGATAAGCCGCCTGAAGAAATATGTGGAAGATAGCAGAGTGCTTCGGCTTATAGGACTCATACTAAGAAGCGGAGTAATGGTAGATGGGGTAGTGATAGGAACGAATGAAGGAACGACGCAAGGTAGCCCATTGAGCCCATTACTGAGCAATGTTGTGCTGGATGAACTGGACAAAGAATTAGAGCAAAGAGGTCTGGTTTTCTGTCGATATGCCGATGACTGTAATGTTTTTTTAAGGAGTCAGTTATCAGCAGAACGAGTGATGAGGTCGGTAAGTAAATTTATTGAAAAGAGGCTGAAGCTGAAAGTAAATGAAGAGAAGAGTAAGGTGGCGAGATCAGAGTTTGTGAAGTTTCTGGGGATGACAATAATAGCAGGAACGATAGCAATATCGAATGTGTCGATGGCAAGAGCCATGGATAAAGTAGGAATGCTAACTCTCCGGAACACAAATAAACCCATAGAAAAAGCGATGGAAGAAATCAACCGGTGGTATGTAGGATGGGCTGATGAGCGACAATTAGAAATACCGGTCAACGACAATTAGAATTCCCGGCATAAATTGATGTGGTTTAATGATCCAAGCACAG
>MEOA01000063.1 GCA_001768515.1 Bacteroidetes bacterium GWE2_42_24
GATCAGAAGTGGTAAAGGAGGTTCCGTCGGAATAATTTAAAGTAAAGGTACCATCGTTATTATCTACCGTTGAAGTAATCCCGTTTCCGGTTGCGCCGTTTGGCCCCTGAGGACCTACTGCGCCTGTTGCACCGGTTGCTCCTGTTGGGCCTATTGGACCTGTTGGACCTGTCAGATCCGAAGTGGTAAAGGAGGATCCGTCGGAATAATTGAAAGTAAAAGTGCCGTTGCCATTATCTACCGTTGAGGTAATCCCGTTTCCCGTTGCTCCGATTGGGCCTACTGCACCTGTTGCTCCGGTTGAGCCTGTTGGGCCTATTGGACCTGTTGGACCTGTCAGATCCGAAGTGGTAAAGGAGGATCCGTCGGAATAATTGAAAGTAAAGGTGCCGTTGCCATTATCTACCGTTGAGGTAATCCCGTTTCCGGTTGCGCCTGTTGGCCCCGTCAGATCAGATGTTGTAAAAGAGGATCCGTCGGTATAGTTGAAGGTAAAGGTACCGTTGCCATTATCTACGGTTGAAGTAATCCCGTTTCCCGTTGCTCCGGTTGGGCCTACTGCACCTGTTGCTCCGGTTGAGCCTGTTGGTCCCGTCAGATCAGACGTTGTAAATGATGACCCGTCGGAATAGTTGAAGGTAAAGGTGCCGTTGCCATTATCTACCGTTGAGGTAATTCCGTTTCCGGTTGCTCCTGTCGGGCCTGTCAGATCAGACGTTGTAAATGATGACCCGTCGGAATAGTTGAAGGTAAAGGTGCCGTTGCCATTATCTACCGTAGAGGTAATCCCGTTTCCGGTTGCTCCTGTCGGCCCCTGATCGCCTTGTGCTCCCTGATCACCTTGTGGTCCTTGGTCGCCTTGTGGCCCCTGATCACCTTGTGGCCCTTGGGGACCCTGAGGACCAGGAGTGCTATTTAATGAGAATAGGGAATAGGGCACACTTAATAATTCACTGGTTCCAGTGATACTATAATTAATGCCGCCGGTTGGATCCGTTTCCGTCTTTATAAAAAACGGACCATTTGCCCAGTCAATCGTTTCAAAATTTCCTGAAATAACATTTCCGCCACCTATTGTTATAGATATCAATCCATTAGGATTAGACACGGGAGTTTGCGTTTCAATATAAACGGGGGTTCCTGTTTCAGATCCCTGCAAAACACTCAATTGCATTCCTACCTGAGTGTTTGTAATCAAAATCTGATTGTTATCTCTGATTACCGCCTGATAGCTCATCTTTTGAGGTGCCTGAGCAAACAAATTTGCAGCTAATAGTATTGCTGAAAATATAGTGTATAACTTCTTCATAATGTTAATTTTTAATTATTTTGAATGTTTTAACTTCTTTGCTGTTTTTCATTACCTGAAGGAAATAAGTTGCCGGTTGAAGATGGGTCATATCTACTCTTGTTATATCACCTTCGAGGTCTTTTCTCACGATTTTCTTCCCATTCGTTTCATAAAGAAGATAGCTTAATGATTCAACATCAATTCTTTCATCAGCATCCACAGTTAAATACAGAAAATCCTCAGTCGGGTTGGGATAAACAGAAACGCTAAGTCTTATTCCTTTTGCTTCTTCAATGCCTATTACGACAGAAATTTCATAGGGTTGTTGTACACCCTGTGCCATAGAACCATTTCCGCCTGTGTTGGAAGTGTATACCAACTGTCCAATGGAGAAACTCATTGAGCCTCCACTACCTGATGCGGTACCGCCTGAGGGAAGTACTGCATTTTGGGCTTGTAATCCTGTTAGTCCAAGGCCTAACGCCAACAAGGCACCTAATTTCAATTTTTTGTGTCTCATCTTTGCATTTTTGTTAATTACTAATCATTTATATGTTTGAACTAAAAATGTTCATGTTAAAAACATATCCAGCCATAAAATTATTTGCATTGTTATGCGCATCATTTTTTTAGTCCGCAGATTCATTGTATTTTAAAAATTTATTAATGCGCCAGATTTGTTAATGCGCCAGGTTCCGGATAGTACGAAGTCCATCCGTCTTGTTTCCTAAAATCAAAGCCTGCCGGCAGTTTTGTGCCTGAGACTTTTTCAAGACTGCACCTGTTGTGTGTCATATCGTCCTTGAGACAATAAAGTAAAATGCCAGACAAACAAAGTGAAATATTATATTGTTCAATTTGTTTGTCTGCATAGTTTGTCGGTGTGTTCATCAGATTAATGGGTCGTTTTTTGAATTTTTTCTACCTTTTAATGGTTGATTAATCCCGAAGGGATTACATGTTAATAGGAAATCACGTTTCAATCAATGTGCACCCCTGATGGGGTCGCATGATTATCGCTATTTGTTTTCTATAAACATTTGACCTCTTTGAGGTGCGTTTAGCTGGTATTTTATCCTTTTTATTCTAATTGAACAAATATTCCGTTTTTGTATTCAATTTTAAATTTGTCCAAAAATCAGTGTCCTCTTTGAATGGTTTTTTTCAATGATGTTCCTTTAGATTTCTGATTTATGCTATCGCGTTGTCTAATATTGAACCGCCCCCAAAGTCGAAACTAATCGACAAAGACAACCCTTTCAGACTGCCCAAAAGTGCCAACTGAAATAAATCGACACATTAAGATTCATAATAACCTGAGGTTCTGTCCAACACAATCTTGAATTGAAACCGGAAATTATTGGTAGCTTGCTATCGGGAAGGGCAGATTTCGAAGTGCCATTTGGCTTGGCGGTACGATTAAGTGCTATTTTTTAGCGCCAGTTATTTTTTTAATTTCATTAATTTCTCAATCTGTTTTTCAATTGCTTCATTATTAGGATTTAACTTAATGGCCATCTCATAATTAGTCAAAGCTAAATCATTTTGATTATTACTCATATAAGCTTCGGCAAGATCTTCATAAACATTCCAGGAATCAGGTGATAATTTTGCTTTAATCATATATACTCCAATTGCTGCTTTGTAGTTGCCTTTTCCCATCCAACTGCGGCCTATTTCACTAACTTTGTCCGAAAATGTACGGATTAACCTTATATCACTTGTAAAAAGAGTATTGGTCACAAGTTCGTAACGCAGCGAATCATTTATAACATCTTCATTCATTAGCAAATCCAACTCATTGCTAACTGCATTATAATTATTCAGAAAATCTTGCCCTTTCTTATTTCCGGGGAATAGTGCAGGAATAATTAAACTGTGATTTTCCTTGGTTAATTCCTCTTTTAAGTTAAATTTTACAACATGCGCGTAGTCCCTGAAGAAATACAAATAAATTAGTCCTTCTTTTAAATCATAAACGGTGGTATACATTGTACCTGCTCCCCAATCCCTTTCCTGATGCATGGTATCCATGACTGAAGAACAAAAAGCAACTGAAATATCCTGTGCGTTTTCAATGTATTTTCGCCCCTTTTGATAATAAGAAAGGGGAACATCGCATTCATTTTTAATTTGTGAAGGATAAAAATTTGAAACTATATATTTTTCTTTATTTCCAACAATTAAAGAATCTCCTTCTGCCACCAGATATTTACCTGATTTGTCAACAAAAAAGAACATTGATGTTTCCAGTCCCGATAAATTATATTGGCTCAGATAGTTCTTCACTTCTCCAACCGTTGCACATCTTTGCATTATTTCTTTCAAAAAGTTCATGGTAAGAGGTTTTTTACCTGTGGTATCCGCTATTGCTTTATAATCTTCTGCAAAACCATCAAACACAAGACCTGCCTCATTCATTCCTCCCTGTGGCCAGAAATTATTAAATCCAACATAAAACGCTCCGTATTCATTCTTTTTGCCTTTTTCAAACCAAATCCTACTATTCGGATTCCAATAGTCTTCATTATTACCCACCATTGTTTTTCCATTCATGGTTATAGTAAACATACTACAAGCATAAGAATCCTGAATGTGGAAAAATCCACAAATTACAATTGTAATAATCGTTTTGATCAACTTACTTTTTATCATGGTGTAAAACGTGGCATCACTTATACTGTGCTTCCGGCAAAGGTCTGATACTTTTATGCCTTGCTCTTGCTCTTTTGAAATACCTAGAATCTGTGATTCGGAAAACCTGATTTTTCTCATTTTTCTCCTTTTTTCGGGTTAAAAGTAATTAAAATTCTAGTTTTAACCTGTTGCAAAATTGCTGCCTGGTGCCTTGGCAATATGGCCAGAAAGGGAATGCAAAAAACGTCACTATCAAGATACAATAAAAATGATGAAGAGGCTGAACTTCGCATATCACAAATACCATATTTGGCTATATATCAGGTTACGCTATTGTATTATTTTCATTTAAAATAGTATACCACTATCTTCGAAATATGTCACTCTGCATCCTTTCATAAATTCAATTCGGTCAAAACCCTTTGTGCCATCTTTATTTGTCAACTCGATATAACATATCGTAGGTTTCATAATCCCAAAATTATACAAGTAAAATTTAAATATTTTCTGTTTAGGTGATTTACTCAATGATTTTAACTCTTCGAAATTAGATATTTTCAAACTATCAGTCCGAGAAATATTATAAAAGAATTTTTGAGAATCAGAAAGCGAATCAAGTTGTTGTTTGGTTTTAGTCACTGCGACACTATTTCCGACAATTATATTTGGATAGAATATTCCATTCTCTAGTAAAATTTTTAATTCTTCACTATGAGTAAGTATGATTAATGTTTTTTCATCGAATTTAAAAGAATTACTATCCAACTTAGTTATTTGTCCAGTAAATTTAGGGTAATCCTGAATCTTAGTATGTTTATTAAAGATATCTTTCGCCCATTTTTCTTCTTTTTGGCCTTGAGTCTGTGCAAGTAAATGATTCTCAAATATTATTATGGTTAATGTTATTTGAAGTATACAAATCCATACTTTATTAAAATTATTATTTACAAATCCTTTCATATTGTAGATTTTTTTAACCTTTGCGGTAACGTACTAAACTATATACAATTGGGGATTGCGGGCTGCTTTTTTGTTGAAACCCTATGCTCCCGATAGCCATTGGGATTGCGGGATTTGTTACCTGTACCGAAACCCCAATTGACATATTGTTTTTGTTATGCGTTCATAGTTTTGTTGTCTATTTTGTTTTTAATCTGTTAGTTTTAATTCAACAACAGTCTTTTTTATGGTGGTTTATTTCAATAATCAATACTTTGTTATAAAAATTATAAAGTATCATAGCGTGTAACCTTTTTTGTATACTCTTTTCGCCTACATATGTTTATATTTCAGTTGTATTGCTTCTTTTATACCATTGCAGTTACTGAAGGCATCGCAGATCGATTCCCGCCTCTGCCAATGAATGATGGGGAAATGAACAGCACTATTTCAGGTCAAGCCTGTAATCATTAACAAGCTCAACCCCTTCGGATTGATTATACTTGCTGCCTGTATTACCGCTACAGTGCCCAATATATTTTAACCCGGTGTCTGCTTTGTGGTGGTTCATTTTACAACCTCTTTAAATCAAACTTAGGTAAACTGCTTATGCAAAGATAATCTTTTGACATTCCGCATCATCTCTGAGAAAACATATTTCTGTTATGGAGAAGGGTAAATTGGTTCATTGTAAGCCTGTGACGCACGGCCGTGCGTCTCTACAATCGCCACAGCGCGCCCGCGATGCATATCGTGATCCTGAATTAATTACATCATTTTTGTCAATGCCAATCCCGATAGCCATCGACCAACGCCACACCAATAGGTTGGGTAGAGACGCACAGTTGTGCGTCTCTACTGTCCGATGAAACCAGAAAAATGCAATTTTTATGATCTTTCGTTCGAACTTCGTTCAATGAAACCATGAAAAACGCAATTTTTATGATTTTTCGTTCGAATTTCGTTCAATGAAACCAGAAAAAAATGCTGTTTTTATCCGTTTTCGTTCGAACTTCGTTCAATGAACAGTGAAAATTGCAATTTTTAAGGATTTTCGTTCAATATTCGTTCAATGAAGATTAAGTAACAAATGACACATTCAAAACAAGCTGATAATCAAGTTAAAGAGAGACCAAAGTTAGGCCAAAGATAGATCAAAGAGGGAACAGAGTCATTTTTTACATATATTTTTATCGGGTTTTCAGTATGTTATGAGTAGTTTTAATGTAAATTTTATAAAGTGTATTCAGGATAAAAATGCCGTTGACGATGCCATTGACATTAATTTGAATGGATCATCGATGAGGGTGATTTCCGGATTTCTTCGCGATAACGTTCGGAAATAAAAAAAGAGAGCAACCTGAAAAAGTTGCTCTCTTTATGCATTGCCGTATGGTTATTTTAAACCTCTGTTTTTGAGTAAGGCATCGATTGTTGGTTCATGGCCGCGGAATTTTTTATACATATCCATGGCTTCATAAATGCCGCCTTTTTCGAGTATCTCGGTTCTGAAGGCTTTGGCTTTTTCGGGATTGAAAATGTCGCCGGTTTCTTTGAATGCCTCGAAAGCATCGGCATCCAGTACTTCGGCCCATAGGTAGCCGTAATAGCCGGCAGAGTATCCTCCGTCGAAGATGTGAGAAAAATAGGTGCTTCTGTAACGTGGGATGATTTCGGCGATCAGTCCGATCTTGTCCATTGAGGCTTTTTCGAAGGATGCGGTCTCTACAGTCGTGTTGGCATCAATGGTATGGTAGTCCATATCGAGGATGGCGGCAGCAATGAATTCTACCGTAGTGAATCCCTGGTTGAAGGTGCCACTCTTTTCCATTTTAGTGATCAAAGCCTGAGGAATGACTTCGCCGGTTTTGTAATGATGGGCAAAAAACTGCAACACTTCAGGTTCGGCAGCCCAATGCTCCATGATTTGAGAAGGTAGTTCAACAAAATCACGGGGTACACCACCGGTAGTTTCATAGGTGCATTGGTTGAGCAGGCCGTGCAGCCCATGACCAAATTCATGGAAGAGGGTGCTTACTTCATCGAAGTTGAGCAGGGCAGGGGTGTCACCTGTGGGCTTGGAGAAATTGCACACGATCGAGGTGATGGGAATGATTCGTTCGCCGTTAACTTTTTTGGCTTCACGGAAACTGGTACACCAGGCTCCACCGCGTTTACTGGCCCTGGGGTGATAATCCATGTATAAGATTCCCATCAGGGTGCCATCACCATCCTTTACCTCGTATGCGTGGACATCTTCCTGATATTTAGGTAGATCAGTCCGTTCGGTGAAGGTAAGGCCATAGAGTTTTTTAGCTGTATAAAACACACCTTCGATCACTTTATCAAGCGGGAAATAGGGGCGCAGCATCTCTTCGTCAAGATCAAAGCGCTGTTTCCTGATTTTTTCGGCATAATACCACCAATCCCATGAAGCGAGTTTAAAATTACCGCCTTCGGCATCTATCATTTTCTGCATATCGGCTGCTTCAACTTTTGCTTTGGCAAGTGCCGGTGTCCAGAGTTGGTTCAAAAGGTTGTAGACAGCCGCTGGTTTTTTGGCCATATTGACATCGAGGATGAAATCGGCATGTGTCGGGAAACCGAGTAATGAAGCCCGCTCAGCACGCAGGGTCACCATTTTGGCAACTACCTCTTTATTGTCGTTTTCATTGTTATTGTTGGCCCTGTTCATCCATCCCTTATACAACTTTTCGCGCAAGGGGCGGTTTTCGGAATAGGTAAGGAATGGAATCCAACTGGATTTATCCATCGTGAACAACCATTTTCCCTCCATCTGCTGTGCCTTGGCATCGGAAGCAGCTGCGACAATGATTGATTCGGGAAGTCCCTTTAAATCGGCTTCATTTTCGATAACAAGCTTGAAGGCATTGTTCTCAGCCAATTGATTCTTTCCGAATGCCAGTCCTAATGTTGAGAGATCTTCGTTAACCTTTCTGAAACGTTCCTGTTTGTCGGCGGCAACATTGGCGCCACCACGCACGAATCGTTTATAGGTTTTGTCGAGCAGACGCATCTGCTCATCGTTCAGTCCCAAACCGTCGCGTTGATCATATAAGGTCTTTACTTTGGCGAACAATTTCTGATTAAGGTTGATATCGTCGGAGTGTTTCGATAGTTTTGGGGAAACAACTTCGGCAATACTCTGCAGCGAATCGTTGGTATTTGCCTCGGTGAGGTTGAAGAAGACAGAACCTACACGGGTGAGAAGGTCACCACTGTTTTCAAGCGCTTCAATGGTATTGGCAAATGTTGGCGCTTCCTTGTTGTCAACAATTGCTTTAACAGCATCGGCTTGCTGTTTCATCCCCTCTTCAAAGGCCGGGAGGTAATGTTTGTTCTCGATTTTTTCGAAAGGGGGAATACCGAATGGGGTGTTGTATTCCGAAAAGAAGGGATTGTCGTTGCTCGACGTGTTCTGTTTACACGAGGTTAGTGCAAGACCGGCGAAGAGTACAATCATAAGTTTGTTTTTCATCATGAACAAGTCTGGTATTGTGATTAATAAAGAATTTTTGGTGTTATCGGGTAATGGCAAATGCCCTGACAGGTGCTCCATCAGCATCGGTAAAGTGAAGAGGGGCAGCGATGAAGTCAAAGGTTTTTCCTGTCAGCGTTGCAATCCCGGTCAGGTTTTCGATGAGCAACAGTCCATGCCCGAGTAAAACGCGATGAATGGGGTAATCGGTTGAACTCATCTGGTCGAAAGAAATGCAATCGGCTCCGATACCCGAAAGATTGAACTGCAGGAGCCATGCAGCCGCGGGTTCGGTCAGCACGGGGAATGAATGGAAATAAGCATCATGTCCCCATTTTTCATCCCACCGGCATGAGAATAGGACGAACCTTACCTGACTGATCTGTTCCTGATAAGGTATAAGGTCTTCGAGTGCTATGGCATTGAGATGAGAAACGTCGAGGCATAGTGCTTGTCCTATGAATCTTTCGGCAGGTAACTGGTCAACAGAACTCCCTTTTCCCAGCATATGTGCCGGTGCATCCATGTGGGTTCCGGTATGCGACATCATGGTAAGCCTGGTTTCGGCGAATCCGTCTCGTTCAACGATAAATGATTTAATGAGCACCGGTTTCGGAGTTCCCGGAAAAACTGGCATATCGTTTTCAATCCGGTGGGTCAGATCGATTACAGGCATTTTATAAGTAATTCTTCGATTTCCGCATGACCAGCCAAACGCCGCCAATTACAAAGGGGATACTTAACAGTTGACCCATATTAAGTGCCATCGTCTGCTCAAACATTACCTGGGGTTCTTTTAAAAATTCGATGAAGAACCTTGACCCAAAAATGCATATCAGGAACCATCCGAAGATACGCCCCATCGGTTGTGCAGCAGTCTGGCGATATTTCCATAGCAGAAAGAAGAAAGTGGCTACATAACACAGCGCTTCATAAATCTGGGTAGGATGGCGGGGGATGTTGTCGTCGTTCGCGAAAATAAAGGCCCAGGGCAGGCTTGTTGCATGGCCGTATATTTCTGAGTTCATCAGGTTTCCCATGCGAATGAAGGCGCCGGCCAGTGCAGTTACAATTACGATCCTGTCGAGGGTCCAAAGCCATGGCTTTTTGTATTCTCTTCCAAATAACCACAATGCAATCATAATTCCAATGGCTGCTCCATGGCTTGCCAGCCCTCCTTCCCAGATTTTCAGGATATCGAGCGGATGGGCAAAATAGGTCGCAGGTTCATAGAACAAGACGTGACCCAAACGAGCTCCGATAACTGTACTGACCACCATGTAGGTAGTTAAGGAGTCTAATATTTTGATTTCAATTTTCTCACGTTTGAATATCCAAGCCATGATATAGTAACCAACCACGAAGCCGAGTGCGAAAAGGAGGCCGTACCATCTGATGTGAAGAATCCAGAAGGAAAAGATCTCCGGATTAACATTCCATGTTATAAAAGCGAGGGTCATAAGGTCTTATTTGAGGCAAAGGTAGCAAATTTTATCTCGCTGCCTTATACAGTAACGTGCTAATCCTTTGTTGAAGTATGTGGCTATTTAACGGAATCGGGAAACCACTGTAACGGGGTAGTTTTTGCAGTAATTCAGGTAAATCAAATTGCCCTTGCGCGGCTGTAGGGCAATAACCGCGGTCTTCACATAATTCGGCCAGATATTCCTGCTCAATCTGTCCGGGTGTAGGGATCAGAATTGCTTTTTTTTGCAGAAATGCAAGATCCATCAGACTGGTATACCCTGAACGGCAAACGATAGTTTCGGAGTGCGACATCACCTGGTAAAGTTCTTTAGTCGTCATGTAATTGACTATCTTAATACCAGCGTAGTTCAGTTTTTGGTATTCGGATGGCAGGCCGCGAACAAGAATCACCTTCTTCCCCGGTAAATTTAATTGTGGAAGCAGCAAGCTTTCGAGGACAGTACGTTGAGGTTCAGGCCCTGATAAAACCACTGCCAGATCATATTTTCCGGTTGATTCGGTTGACTGGACGAAATTGTCAAATTGCGACAGCCATCCTATGAAATGTGTGTTAAGTTTCGTTTTTTTCCGGTGCGAAAGTTCACCGGAGAGGTTCTGGAAAGTGTCGGTGTCGGGAACCCAAACCTCTTTAAATTTGCGTAGTTTAGCATGGTTTATGAAGTGAAGGAAAGGAGCCAGTATTTTCCATATTCCGGGCAGATGGGTATATAACTGGTGGCTCATGATAACGGCAGGAATCGTTGGGTGCCATAAACCAAACCGGTTGTCGCTGATGATGGCATCGACCGGATGCCTATCAGTGTAGTTGATAAGTTGTGTATGTTCCTTCCTGATCGATTCCATGAGCGAAGGGAACTGTCGCAGCATAGCCCAGGCAAAACTTCCACCCTTCTGATATTTTACATTGTAGCCCTGGATCTCAACCGATTTCAAGTCGGGAAAAATCTGGCGGAGGAGTTTCAAAGCTGCCCCATCACTGGCAATGATGACATCAGCTTGTTGGTTAAGCAGTTCGTTGATAACAGGGATGCAGCGGGTTGCATGGCCCAGACCCCAGTTGAGCGGGGCTACTAGTACGGATTTTTTTTTCATTCAAATCTGCTGAAGTACGCCTCAAAAGTAGAACATATTTATTACTTTCGAAGATGGTAAAGATTATATAATTGTTTAGTTATGTCGTTAATTCATCAAGTTGCATTAACATTGATTCCCGGGGTGGGTGACGTGAATGCGCGTCGGCTTGTGTCGTATTGTGGAGGAGTAGAGGCCGTTTTTAAGGAACGGCGTTCAGCATTAACAAAGATACCCGGAATAGGCGAAATGACTGCTGCCAGCATTATTGATCAGGATGTGCTTTCAAGGGCTGAGCATGAGATCGTATTTATGGAAAAATTCGGGATAAAGCCATTGTTTTATCTGGATGATGATTACCCATGGAGGCTGAAAGGTTGCGCTGATAGTCCCGTGATGCTTTATTTTAAAGGCAATGCGAATTTGAATACCAGCCGCACCGTAGGTATAGTCGGGACACGGCGTATAACAGATTATGGACGTGAGGTCTGTAAGGCTTTGGTTGAGGGGTTACCTGCTTTGAATGTAACGACCATCAGTGGACTGGCTTTTGGTGTTGATACCTGTGCTCATAAGTATTCATTAGAAAACGGGATCGCAACTGTTGGCGTATTGGGGCATGGGCTCGACAAATTATACCCATCTCAGAATGTTGCCCTTGCACATCGGATGGTTGAGAACGGGGGATTATTAACTGAATTTATGAGCAAAACAGTACCCGACAGAGAAAATTTTCCTCAGCGCAACCGGGTGATTGCTGGTTTATCGGATGTTGTCATTGTTGTGGAATCGGGCATGAAAGGCGGGTCATTAATCACTGCCGATATTGCCAACTCTTATAACAGAGATGTTTTTGCCATTCCAGGGAAGGTGGGGGAGGATCGTTCTTCGGGTTGCAACTGGCTTATTAAGACCAATAGGGCTGGATTGATTGAAACCGCTGGTGATTTATCCTACCTGATGTCATGGGAAGATCCGGGAAATCGTAAGATGAAACAGCAGCAGGAATTGTTCCGTGAACTTCAACCAGACGAAACTGCCATTGTCGATTTGTTGCGAAATGCTGGCGATTCGGGAATAGATGTGATTATAAGCGAGCTCAGGATGTCGTCGGGAAGAGTAGCTGCTGCACTCCTGGGGCTTGAGTTTTCCGGCATTATTTCCACATTGCCGGGAAAGGTGTACCGGTTGGTTCAGCGGTGATTGGTTGTCGGTTTAAAATGAGTTTTTGAATTAAATAAACAAAAAAAACCGGCATTAAGCCGGTTTTAAGTTTTTAGGTAAGTAAATTGTATTTACTTAATTCCCAGTTTCTTTTTAACCAAAGCAGTAATGTCATCGCTTTCCTGAGCAAACAGCAGCAATCCTTCAGCACTATTGAAGATGTATGAATAGCTGTGTTCTTTGGCAACCTCGTTGATGGCTTTACGGGCTTTTTCGATGATGGGAGTAGTGAGTTCAGTTTCTTTGGCAGAAAGTTCCTGCTGAGCCTGAGTGTTGAAAGCCTGAATACGTTCGTTCAGATCCGACATCTCTTTTTCCTTAGTCTGCTTGATAATGGGTGACATATTGGCAGAGTTGGCCTGGTAGTCAGCGTATTTATTCTCCAGTTCGGTTTGCATGGCGCCAATTTGTTTTTTCAACTGTTCAGCGAAGTCTTTGTATTTAATCTGAACGGTATCAAGTCCGGGCATAACAGCGTATAATTTGGCGAAATCAATATGTCCGAGTTTTTGAGCTTCAGCATTGAATGAGAAAGCGAATAAGCCAAGAATCAGGATCAGTTTAGAAACGGTTTTCATTTTTTGGGAATTTCGGTTTGTTTATAATTTTTGCAAATTTATCTAAAAAAAGGATATCTGCAACATGGTTTCGTCACGACAACAAAGAGTTAACAGAATTTAACACAATGTAGAAAAAACCCGGGTTGCCGGTTAAACAACTCAGGTTCTAATCTGTAAAATGCCTATTTATTTTTTCTTGTGTTGAAACTATAGCCCATTTCATCGAGCACATCGTCGGAGATATCATACTTAGGGTCAGCCCACATAACGGTCACTGATCCTGATTTGTCGAAAATGATGGCATAGTTTTTAGCTTGAGCTACTTGTTCGATTGCACTAAAAACTTTATCCTGAACTGGTTTGATGAGTTCCTGACGCTTTTTAAATAAGTCGCCATCTTTACCAAAGCGTTTTTTTTGCAGTTCTTTTGCTTCTTTCTCAGCCTTGATGATGTCATCTTCGCGTTTGCGTTTCATCTCATCGGGTAGCAGAACAGATTCGGCCTGATAATCTTTGTACAGTTTATCAATGGCTTTAAACTTGGTTTCCACTTCACCCTGCCATTCTGTTGAAAGCTCATCAATCTGAGCTTGGGCATCGTTGTATTCGGGGATGTTTTGCAGAATGTACTCTGAATCAACATAAGCGAATTTCTGGGCCATTGACGGAACGGCCAGAAGAATTACAATTGCGAGTGAGCCTAAAATCTTTTTCATAATTATATCCTCCAATTCTTTGTGTTTACAATTCGTGCTGAATAACAAATAGCATGCCGCAGATTAGTCGATACTCTGGTTAATAGAAAAATGGAACTGACCTCCGTTAGCAGTTGTATTTCCAGGAACGTCATCCATGCCATAGCCATAATCCAGGCCCAGTATCCCGAACATCGGGAGGTAAATTCGCATACCAACTCCGGCAGATTTGTAAACATTAAATGGGTTGAATTTGCTGAACTTACTCCACGTGTTACCACCCTCCAGGAAACCGAGGGCATAAATTGTTGCGTTGGGGTTAAGTGAAAGCGGGAAACGAAGTTCAAGTGTATATTTCGAGAAAATTGTTCCGCCGACAGTGTTTTCAGCGAAGTATTCTGGTAAAATAGATTCATTACTATAACCCCTTAGAGCGATTATTTCTCTGCCATCAAGATTGTTATAACCCGACAGTCCGTCACCACCCATATAAAATCTTTCGAAAGGAGTAATTCCAATATCGGAATTAAACATACCAAGGAAACCAAATTTGGTTTTTGTAGCCAGCACCAGATCGCCTACAATCTGATTATACCATGACCCGTAGAATTTCCATTTATGGTATTCGATCCATTCGTATTTAGTGTTCTCATCCATGCTCTTGTAATCCCGGCCACTAAACAGAGAGTAGGGAGGTGTTACTTCGAGACTCAGATTCAGATCAGAACCCTTTCGTGGAAAGATTGGGTTATCATCGGAACGGCGACCCAGTGCAATCGTGTAACTAAGGTTATTGAAGACGCCGTTGCCGTTGCCAAAGCTAAAGATGGAAGAATAGTTTTTGAGCGAATAACGTTGCAGATTGATCGACTGGTAAAGGGTAAAGAAGTCGTCGGGCCATTCCAGACGTTTTCCCAGACTGAATCCTACTCCGTTAATTACAAAGCTAGCAAAACTGGCATCAGTAGAGGCAACTCCGTTGGTATAGCGTGAGTAATAATAGGAAGTTGTAAAGGCGTTTGCTTTTTTGCCTCCCAGCCAGGGTTCCGTAAACGAGGCACTGGCGCTGATATAACCGCTTCCATAGGTCTGGAAGCGCAAGGATAATTTTTGACCATCACCACTTGGAATAGGCCGCCAGGCACCTTTCTTGAATAGACGCTTGGCTGAGAAATTGTTGAATGAGAACCCAAGGGTTCCAACAACACGGCCATAACCCCAACCTCCCGATAATTCAACCTGATCGGCTGAGGTTTCTTCTACTTTGTATTCGAGGTCGACCGTACCATCCTGAGGATTTGGAGTATAATCAATGCCGAGTTTCTCAGGATTGAAATATTTAAGCTGAGCCAGTTCGCGTTGGGTTCTGATGATCTCAGACCGGTTAAATAGCTGACCGGGGCGGGTTCTTAATTCGCGGATGATTACGTGGTCGTTTGTACGTTCATTTCCCATGACGCTTACCTTGTTGATTCGCGCCTGCTTACCTTCGTATATTCTGATTTCCAGATCAATTGAGTCATTTTCGGCTCTAACTTCAACCGGTTGAGCCGAGAAGAAAAGATAACCTTCATCCAGGTAGAGCGAACTGACATCAAACCCGTTGGGATTGTAAGAAAGATTGGTTTCCATCATTTCCTGGTTGTAAACATCGCCCTTTTTAATTCTGAGTACATTATTCAGAAAATCGGCATTGTATTTTGTGTTTCCAACCCAGGTTATGTTGCGGTAATAGTATTTTCGTCCTTCATTGACCCATAAGTCAATATTCACCGAACGGCTGTCATTCTTCGAGACAGAATCACGTTCAATAAATGCATCGCGGTAGCCTCTGGCATTGTATTCCTTGATAATATTGAGTTTATCATCTTCGTAATTCGTTTTTATAAACTTGGAGGCTTTGAATATCCTTAATCTGATGTTGTCAGCGTACCATGATTCAGCATAATCAGAAATACCATTCATGTTCATCTTCACAGCATTTTTTGCTGTATTGAAGAGTAGCTGATCAAGATTACGCAGGGGATGGAAAACCGATCTTTCTCTGGTTTCTGCCAGTGAGCTTTTTAGCTTGTGGGAAGCGAGTGCCTTATTTCCATGGAATGAGATATTTCCAATTCTGATTTTGCTGTTTTTTCTGACATTAATTTTCAGCGCAACGTTGTTGAGTTTAGTCGTGTCGCGTGTCTGGACGATTTCAACTTCTGCGTTCAGATAACCTTTTTCATGAAAATTTTTCCTCACCATGTTTTCGGTTCTGAGGATCAGGTTATCGGTTACCACATCACCTGAAACAAGCTTAATCTGTTCGCGTAAATCGTCGGCTTCTGATTTTTTAACTCCTGAAAAGGAGAATTTCGAGAGTCTTGGGCGTTCTGTGAGTTGGATTTCCAGAAAAACTACATTATCGTCGAATCTTGGTGCGACAATTTTTACATTTTCAAAAAGTCCTTGTTTCCATAGTTTCTCAATGGCAGCGGTAATCTGTTCACCGGGAATTTTAACCATTTGGCCTACCTGAAGACCGCTAACCATAACCAAAACATTTGGGTCGAGGTATTGTACCCCTGTAACGGTTATTCCGCCGATAGAGTATTCTTTCGGGTTATTGTAGTCAATGCTTTCGTCGGAGCCGATCGAGATTTGCGCAGTGGCTGGTAGCGTAAAAGCGAGCAGCACCGGGGCGAGTAGCAACAATATTTTTAATTTCATCCGGAAGGTTAGTGTAGCGGGTTTGGTATTTTCTTGCATTGTATTTTTGGGCTTATGGCCTCGGAAGTTCGGCTTTAATTTGATCACTGGTTTTGCCGAATCTACGTTCGCGTTTTTGGAAATCTATGAGTGCTTTGTAAAAATCATTACGTCGGAAATCCGGCCAGAGGGTGGGTGTGAAGTACAATTCAGAATAAGCAATCTGCCACAGGAGGTAATTGCTGAGCCGGAATTCTCCGCTGGTTCTGATGAGTAATTCAGGATCGGGCATGGCAGCCGTAGTCAGATGGCTGGCAATTGTCAAATCGGTTATGTCTTCTGTCTTAAGAATACCGGTTTTCACTTTTTCAGCAATACAGCGCATGGCATTGGTAATTTCCCATCGCGAACTATATGAGAGAGCCAGTGTCATGACCATCCTCTTATGATTTTTCGTTTGTTCGATTGCATTGAGAAGCTCCGCTTTTGTATTCGGTTTAAGACTGTCAAGATCACCAATGGCATTCAGGCGGATGTTGTTTTTATTCAGGGTGTCCATCTCGCTATGGATGGTGTTGACCAACAAACTCATCAGTGCTTCAACTTCAACAGCCGGACGGTTCCAGTTCTCGGTGCTAAAAGCATATAGCGTCAGGTATTCAATGCCCAGATCTGCGGCAGTCTCGGCAGTTTCACGAACTGAAGTGACGCCGTTTTGATGACCGAAAACACGCTCTTTTCCATGAATTGCTGCCCATCGTCCGTTACCGTCCATAATGACGGCTACATGACGGGGAAGTTTCTTTAAATCAATTTGATCTTTCAGATCTATCATCTATAGCAATTGTTGACAGTTGGGTTATGCAAAACCTGTTCTGTGGACAGGTCTTGGCAAAATCACGGCAAATTTACCATATATCGGCAAATTCACTGACATTATTTACTTGAACTTTTGAACATTTTTAAAATCATTACAGCTTGACTCCTTTTGCAGACTGAACCGGTAGGTCAGAAAAGCTACTGCAAAGCTATACCAGTCATTGTTCTGCGAATTGCCTCGTTGCATACCAGGGGTATGCGTCATGGCGGGATCAGAGAGATATTCTTCAGCTACCTGTGGGTTTATATCTGTACCCTGAAGGTAATAGGTAGTACTAACATCATCAAGATAGTCGGTAAATGTTTTCCTGAGGCCCCATTCAATTCCCGCACACCAACGTTTTCCCAGGCTAAGTTTCATACCAAGACCAAAAGGAAATGCAATGCCGGTGGTTCCATAAGGTGAACGGTCGGGATAGGCTTTAGTGTCCTGCCCTTCAGTATTCAGGGGTTGTAGCTCAACCCAATTGCCATTATACAAGGCTTTTGGGTTAAATATAAAGGCTGAGAGGCCGGCAAAAATGTAGGGTGTAAAGAATTCTTTAGAGCTGCCCGTAAAATAGGGAAGGAAGTTAAATTCAACCTGAGTTGTAATTTCTGTAAGTGAGCTTTCGAAACTCAGGTTTCTGCCATAGAACGCTTGATAATCTGCATCTGAGGCTTTTATTTTTCCAATATTAATAGCAGCTTTGAGTGTCCATCGGCTCGTATAATTCATGCGGGCAACCAGTCCAAAAGAAGGTGATACCCCTGAGAAATGCTTTGAGGGATTGATGTCGCCGATGTAGTATGAAACACCGGCAACCGGACCAATCTCAAGGAATTGTCCATTTGCTATTATGTGAGTGGCGATGATAAGTATTGTCAGAGCCAGTTTTTTCATGTTAGGGATAACTCGGAATTGCATTGGATAGTATCTGATAATTCCAATAATTGCACTTTTTAACCTTTGGGGAGATCGGATACACTTTTCAGATGTTATAACAACTAGTTTCTCAGATCGAGACCCCATGCCAGTTTCCTGCGGATTGTCGTGAAAAAATGATTACCGGGAAGTCTTACGATTTTTGCCATGGCTTCTGCCCGACTTACTTCCAGCGTTGTGTCGGCAGTTGCTACCTGTGTTCTGGAGTCCAATCCAACGATGAAACTCGATTCGCGGCCTTCTATGATAAGGCTTATCCGGCTTGTGTCTGGCACAACAATCGGACGAACTGTTAAGTTGTGAGGTGCAATCGGTGTAATGATCAGGTTCTTACTGTCGGGTGTCATAATTGGCCCGCCACAACTGAGTGAATAGGCCGTACTGCCTGTAGGGGTAGCTATCATGATGCCGTCACCCCAATAGGAGTTGAGATATTCTCCATCAACCGACACATTGATGGTCAGCATCGTAGTTGGATTACTTTTTTGGATACTAATTTCGTTCAATGCAAGATTGAAGTTGCCGAACAGCCCGGTTGCCGGCTTTAGTTCCACCAGACTTCTTTCCTCGAGTTTGTACTCGTGATTCAACAGACAATCCAACGCATGGTCTATCTGATGAGGTGAAATTGTGCTTAGGAACCCCAGTCGTCCGGTGTTAATTCCCATGATAGGGATATTATTCGGAACCGCGTAACCAAGGGTGTCAAGCAAAGTCCCGTCTCCTCCAATGGAAAAAATGAAATTGTAGGATTGGTCAATATCGTTATGGTTATCAAATGTTTCCGCGTTGATATTTAGTTCATTATTCAGCCGGTTGAGGAAAGGTTTATAGAATACCGGGGTGATATTGAATTGATCGAGAAGCTTAATGATCTTTTGAATCAAGCCGAAATCTTCGGGATGAACGCTCCGGGCAAACAAGGCTATTTTCATGTTTTTCAGTATATAAACAATGATAACAATTACAAAGGTATGAAATTAAAGCACATGCCCCGATTCTTTATGCGTGGGAGGTATTCTGTATGCCTTTTATTTGGTGCCTTTTGTATTATCTAAATTGAGGCTGTAAAATGAATGAACAAGCCTGATTCGCCCATTTGGTTAAAACTGTATTCAACCCTGAGAACCTTGTCGTAATAAGTCAACAGGTCACATCCCAGACCATAGCCTATCAACCATTTGTTGCTGAGTTTACTTGAAAGCGTTTCGAGGTCGTTGTGTGTAATCCCAGTGTCAACAAAGGCTCTGAGGTATAACGCATAATGTATTCTCCCAAATTTGGGGTTTTTGATATATGGAAGTTGGTTTTCGGTTGGTCTGATCAAGGCGAAGGTTACATTTGTTTTCGCGAGGAATGTTTGCTGACCATCTATCAGGTAGTATTCATATCCTCTCACGAAGTTTCTGCTGTTGCCTAATCCCTGCATGAGGTAATATGATGCCGGTTTCGTAGAGTTTAACCGGCCATATAAACCTCCTGACCACCACCACCTGGTACAGATCGGATGGTATACCCTTATATTGGCTTCTGTTTCAGTGTATTGAATCTTTCGGCTGGAGGCCTGAACCGGAAGATATGTTACCAGACTGAAATCAATGTACCTGCCATTGAGTGGATAGTGGCGATAATCGCGCTTATCGTGCTTGAATTGATACCTGATGGTCAGATATTGTTCTGATTTGTTTGGCCAAAGTTCCTGATTGTAGCGTGTCAGCGTGTCTTCCACGCTGTTGAGAGACCATCCCAAACCCAGTTCATGGCTGTTATATATAACTGGCCGATAGACGATAGCTCCATAAAGATTAAAATATGTTCTGATCCAATGGTCGTCGTCTTTAACGAAGTTAACATCATTATCCTGATTTGTGGATGCCGCAACTTCATGGTTTCCCATAAATTCGCTCTGAAGTAGAAGCCCGATGGTTCGTGATTTATTCAGATACGGTCGGTAATATTCTACCTGAAATTTTTGGTCAAAGCCCCATTTTGCAAGCAATTTCAATCGCTCAAGCCTTCCTCTGAAGTTCTCTATCAGCAGATAACCTCCAAAATTCAGTCTTGATATGTTCCTGGCTCTCCACCATGCATTAAAATTCCGGTCAGCTACTTCAACTATCGGATATGGCCAAATGTACCATCGTTCGGTAAAGTTGAATCTGACTACAGTCCTTCCCGGAGCGATCGTGTCGTTGTCAATTATTGCCTCCACAAAATTAAAAAGTGGAATGTTTAGCAGGTTCTCACGGCTTTGGGCAACTTTGGTTTCGAGTAACGCAGGGGAGAGTGAATCTCCGGTTTTGAAGGTTATTTCACGCAGGATGATGTACGATTTGGTTTTATGGTTGCCTGTCAGAATGATAGAGTCAACCCTGATAATCTGTTGTGCAGGTAATTCAGAAAGGGATAATATCAGGAGCAGAAAACTAAAACAAAGGTAATGTATCAGATGTTTGTTATCGCCCATCAATCAAATGCTTAAATAATTCATCAACGAGTCGTAGCGGTCACTTAACAGGTCATTGTAATCATTCTGACCAAATGATGCTGATACAGTATAGTTGAACCTGTAAAAAGTCTGGAGAATGGGTGTAATATCTAACTTATTCACTTTAATTGTGACGGTCATTATTGTCGTGTCCTGCATTGAATTGGTTATCAACCCCAGCATGGTTGAATCATTTGACTCAATTATTCTGACAATTTCACCAGCCGAATAATCACGGGTATTGATTTCTAGTACGATGATCCCTCCGGGATTCTGAAACATATCGTATTCGCCAATCTTGAACATGAGATCATGCAATGTGATGCTGCCCAGGTATTTGTCGTTCTTGTTGACCACCGGAATAAGCGTTAACCTCTGCAGGTACATGATTCTGAACACTTCAAGAATGTGTTGGTAATCCTTTACATATTGCCTCGAGTGGCTGATAGGCATTGCTCCGACAGGGTCTTCGGGGTTTTCATATTCAAGTACATCATCTTCTGAAATAAGCGCGAGAAGATCTGAATCGTTTACAATGGGCAAATGGTTAACACGGTACTCTTCCATCATCTGGATGGCCTGAATACCGGTATCGGATGTCTTCAGTGGAGAAATATCTTCTGAAATAAAATCGTAGGCTAACATGATGTTTGATCTTTAGTCGTGTTCTTCTTCGAATTCTTCACCATTCATGATGCTAAGGTAGCTTCTGTAACGGGAGGGACTAATCTCTCCGGTTTCCAATGCACTTTTTACAGCGCACCCGGGCTCATGGATGTGTGAACAGTTAAAATATTTGCATTTGTGAAGTAAGGCAAAAAATTCGGGAAAATAGCCTGCGATTTCCCTTTTCTCAATACTGTTGATACCAAATTCCTTGATCCCGGGCGTATCGGTGATAAAACCTCCTGCCGACAAGGGATGCATTTCGGCAAATGTAGTAGTATGACGTCCTTTTTGATTAGCATCGCTGATATCGCCTGTCCGTATTCTTAATCCCGGTTCAACTGCATTGATTAATGCACTCTTCCCTGCGCCGCTATGGCCCGCGATCATGCTTACCTTATCCTGCATTATACTCCTGAGTTCATTTATCCCGTACCCTGTCAGCGCTGATGTTACCAGACAACTATGCCCTATTTTCTGGTAGAGAGTCGTTAGGGTTGCAATAGTATTGTTGTCATCTAATGTATATAAATCTGATTTGTTGAAGATAATTACCACCGGAATGTCGAATGCATTCGCGGAAATCAGGAAACGGTCGATAAAACCGGTACTGGTTCTCGGCTGCGAAGGGGTAACTACCAGTATGGCCTGATCAATATTGGCCGCAAGAACATGACTGCTGCTTGAAAGGCGGGTAGCTTTCCTGACGATGTGATTTTTTCGCTCTTCGATGACAACGATTGTTCCATTCCCTTCTGCATCATTGCCTGGTTTGAATTGTATCCTGTCGCCGACAGCTATGGGATTGGTGGATCGAAGGCCTTGTGTCCGGAATTTCCCTGCCAGAGAGCAGCGAACATCGTTTCCCATGTTTGTTCTGACAATGTACCACTTCCCGGTGGATTTAATTACCAACCCTTTTTGGTTTATAACAGCCATATATCAAGCAGTAGAACAATGGTGAAAAAAATAGCGCAGGGTGGAGCAACGCGCATAAAGTGTGCAATCGTTACATCCTGATTGAAAGTGTTTCTCTCAAGTGAAGCTATACAACCCCAAATGTACATAGAGGTTATTATTCCGGAGAAAAGTGTTGTTGGATTATTGCCGCGGGATGAGTCGAACATATTCAGTATCAGTAAATGTGGCCATTCTTTTCGACTAGCTTCATCATGATTATTGTGCGACGGATCCCGGACTACTTGACATATCATACGCGGATATTTCTTGTCGTCAAAAGTACTAAAATTCACCACGTATTAGCTGACCTGTACCATGATCATGCGGCGAAGATGGTAATTATGAAAGCACGAGGCTTGAATACTGCTGAATAAGATTACAGGGAAAACTACAGATTATGTGTATTCTATATAATTTATTAATGAAAAGCTGTTTTCCTTTGTTCTATAGTGTAGTTTGTTTGATTCAGACTTACTGACTTCGCGATGAATCAATTGTCGTAGTTTTAAAATTAGTCTAAGGTTTGTGCCTGGGAATTCCGTTTCGGACTTATTTAATCGGGAACAAATTTTGGCTACGGCATTTTTGTTTCCTGGGGATGCCAAGGCGTATAGATTAATGGTCAGTGTTTTGTTGTTGTAGTCGGGAATATTACCGGCTTTATTGAAGTGGATAAGAAAGAAGCGTCAACGAATTACACGGATTGCACGAATTAGCTCGAAAAACAATTCGTTAAATGCAGGAAATCCTGCTGAAACACGGGGCAGAAATGGCTGTTTTTTTTCGTTGATTAACTTCCTGGCAGGACATACCAAAGAAAAACAAATCTTATGTGCTCTTGTAAAAATAACTGATTAGCCAACCTGACCCAAAGCCATCTTCCTCTCCGGACTTCAGTAGCAAATTTGCGCTACATTCTTTTCAAATTTTGAATCATTTCCCATTTTATAGATATGTTTTCACATCCGATTTCGCCCTGTTTTAAAAAATTTTTCAATTTTTTTTCAATTTTTTTATGTGAACATAATCACATATGTCATTTTTTTAAGCAATTGATTACATGTTATTTACAATTTCGTTTTACCCCATAGTCGCCTCAAAGTCATACCAAAGTTAGGACAAAGTTATGTTTTTCTTATGTATCGCCTATGGTTCTAGTAACGTTTGAATATCTTATATATGAAGAATTCATAACTATATAAAAATTTTGGTACAATTTTAGTGGATGCCATTTTAGAGCCACATTTTTCTGATAAATGATCACTGTAGAACCCCTGGCGGTCACCGGCGACATCGCTAACAATTTAACAGCGGACATGACATTTTGCTTCACAACAACCCTGAAAGCCACCTCATACCATCATAGCTGTTCGTGCGGGAACGGTGTGAAGGTTCAAAACGCATATTTTCCCGCGTCTGCATATCTTTAAGAAAAGATCAAAATAGATTCATATTCAGTAGTATATACAGTCAGAAGAGTTTCGTTCCGATGCCCGGGGGAACCAAAGCTAGTGTTGCACAGAGAAGAAGCACCTGACTTCGTGGTTTTCCGTATAGCTTTCGCACAACCCACTATCCCGCACCGGCAAGTCAATGCCCCTTGTGTTCTACAAATTAAACTTTAGAGATTACTATTACTGCATATCATAAACTTACGCAAATCTGAATCACGAAAAGAGGTTCCTGATGACCATTTTTGGCTGTTTTTGTCGGCAATTATTCTTTTGAGGGCTAAAAGCACACAAGTTGGGTTAATGTTTTCAGGAAAGATGGGCAACTGTATTAGCATGACTGTTTATTTCAAAAGTACGACAATTTAGATGCCCCCCTTAGTGGGTTAGTGCTGTGATTTATCAGGGTACTATCAGGAAATCTGTCGATTATGGAATATTTTCGCATAATTTACTTTTCGTCATCGCTATTTATGCATACAACATTTATATTTATATCTTTGTAACTTAAACTTTCAATTATGCTGTGTGAAATGCTGTATGTGGGCTTGTTACCTGTTCTCACATTTCTGATACTCTATCTATATTTACATTATAGATATCCTAAAGGAAACTTATCGCCATTTTTATGTTCGTTTATTTACGGAGCAATCATCTCGATTTTTATTGTCGCGTTACAGATGGTTGTAGAGGCTATGGGTTATGCGGAATTGAAAAATCTTCGGAGGACAGCTTTCCATGCCTTTGTTGTAACTGGTTTTGCCCATCAGTTGGGCGTCTTTGTTGTTATGATGGTTTTTTTTTATGTAAAGAAGTACATGCGCAATCCTGCTGACGGGATTGTATATGCAACAGGGACTTCACTTGGTGTAGCCATGGTAACGGGACTCCACTTCGCTTCATTCTATTCTGGGCAGAATTTTTACCATACTTTGATCTACAGTTACCCCCCTGCGATGGTAATAACGGCGGTCCCAATAGGCTTTTTTGCGGGCCTGGCGGTTATGAGGAACAACACCTTAGTGGATTTGATGACGGGTTTGCTGGCAAGCTCATTCTTCCTGGGACTTTATGTGTTCTGCCTCTACACCCATGAATTCTTATTGTCAGTTTTGTCAGGAGCAGGTTTGGTTGCAATTGCCTTCTTGTTTGCTTATAAGGCAGTTAATACTAAGTGGGACAATCGCAGGATGTAATCCCCCGCTTGCATCATTTGATTTCCTCCCATGGCCCTTTTTCGTCGTACCACGACGCATAGGTGCTATAACTGCGTGCTATACGCATGATTTCACCTTCCAGTAACGCGGTATCAGTTTCTTTTATTTTTTTTGCAGGTACTCCTGCCCAGACGGTACCCGATTCGACAATCATCCCTTTGGAAACCACAGCTCCGGCTGCAATCACCGAATTACTTTCTACCACTACGTCATCCATTACGATTGCACCCATGCCGATGAGAACGTTATCGCCTATCGTACACCCATGTACGATTGCACCATGAGCAATTGAAACGTTGTTTCCAATGGTAGTAGGCGATTTACGGTAGGTACAGTGAACAATCGCACCATCCTGAATATTTACATTGTTTCCAATCCTAATAGTATGAACATCGCCGCGAACAACTGCATTGAACCAGACAGAGCAATTGTTGCCCATCACCACATCACCGGTGATAGTAGCATTATCAGCCAGAAAAACATTCAGACCGAACTGAGGGTGAACTCCTTTAACGGGTTTTATTAGCGCCATTTTTTTGTTTATTGGTATAAAACACACTAATCTTCATAATGTTTATCTTCTACATGACTGCTCACACGCGGGTAATCGATAGAATAGTGTAACCCCCGGCTTTCTTTTCGCTCAGTAGCTGCTTTGATAATCAGGTAGGCGGTATTAATGAGATTTCTCAGTTCGCAGATGTTTTGGGTAAGGATAGATTTGTTATATAACTCTTCTGTTTCACGATGCAATATTCTGAGACGGTCTATCGCCCGCTTCAATCGCAGGTTACTACGTACAATTCCAACATAATGGCTCATGATTAGCTGTAGCTCCTTTAATGTATGTGTAATCAACACCATCTCTTCATTAAGCACCATCCCTTCGGCATTCCAGTCGGGTACATCATCGCAGTAAGTAATACTGCCAATAGCACTGGCTGAATCGAGTGAGGCACGATGTGAAAACACGAGCGCTTCGAGCAATGAATTGGAGGCCAGTCTGTTTGCTCCATGTAATCCTGTTGAAGCACACTCACCTGATGCATAAAGGTGGTGGATAGAGGTACGTGCAAATTCATCGACTTTAATACCACCACAGGTATAATGTGCCGATGGCACGATTGGAATCATATCGCGCGTGATATCGATTCCTATACTAAGGCACTTGGCATAGATGGTCGGAAAATGGCTCAATAGCCCTTCTTTGTCAAGGTGACGACAATCAAGGTAAAGGTGTTCGGTTCCGCTAAGCTTCATTTCGGTATCGATTGATCTGGCGACGATATCTCTGGGAGCCAGCGACCCCCGCTCATCATATTTTTCCATAAATGCTTCCTCCGCCTGGTTACGCAGAACTGCTCCAAATCCACGCAATGCTTCGGTGATGAGAAAGGATGGTTTTTCTTTTGGATTGAAAAGCGATGTAGGATGAAACTGAATAAATTCCATGTTTTCTACTTTGCCTTTCGCTCTGTAAACCATGGCGATACCATCACCTGTAGCTACAGGTGGATTGGTAGTGCTGCTGTAAACATTACCTGCTCCGCCAGTTGACAGCATTGTTACACGTGCAAGAATGGTATCGATACTGCCTGTATTGGTATTAAGAATGTAAGCTCCCAGACAGTTTATATCGGTCGATCTCCTGCTGACAGGTTTACCAAGGTGATGCTGAGTGATGAGCTCTACCGCAAAACAGTGCTCGAGAAATGTAATGTTGGGGTTATTTGCTATTTTGTTGAGTAATGCCCGCTCAATCTCCAGACCTGTTTGATCTTTATGATGAAGTACCCTGAATTCAGAATGGCCACCCTCTTTTCCAAGATCGAATTTACCTGTAGACGTACGGTCAAAATTGGTACCCCAGTCAATCAGTTCTTTGATGCGTTCGGTCGATTCGGTAATGGTAATACGAACGATTTCCGGGTTATTAAGCTCGTCTCCGGCAATCATGGTATCACGGATATGCTTTTCGTAATTATCGGGTGTGTACATCACGGCTGCAATGCCCCCCTGGGCATATCGGGTGGCAGTATCATCAGCACTTCCCTTTGTTACAATGGTAACGGTGCCTTTTTCAGCAACCTTCAGTGCAAAAGTGAGGCCGGCGATGCCGGAGCCAATCACCAGAAAATCGGTTTTTCGTCGCATAAACTATCGTGAAAATCTGTCGCAAAATTAGTTGTTTTTCAGAGTAACTGTCATTCCTCCGGTCACTCATTCCATTGCTTTGGCTTCATTCCAGTAGGCATCCATCTCGGTCAAAGTCATTTCGTGTAGTGGCTTACCGATTTCACGAGCCCGTTTTTCAATATGATTTAAACGTCGTCTGAATTTTTTATTCGTTTTTTCAAGAGCATCTTCAGGATTTACATTGATAAAACGGGCATAATTCACCAAAGCAAACATGATATCCCCAAATTCTGATTCAACTTTATGGGTGTCAGTATTTGATGCAATTTCGTGTTTGAATTCATTTAGTTCTTCCTGAACTTTTTCCCATACCTGATCTCCATTTTCCCAGTCGAATCCAACACCGGCTGCTTTTTCCTGCATTCGGTATGCTTTAATGAGTGCCGGTAAACTTTCCGGGACTCCCGAAAGCACCGATTTCTTTCCTTCCCGGGTAATTTTAATTCGTTCCCAATTGTCTTTTACCTCGTTTGCATCCTTAACGATGACATCGCCGAAGATATGCGGATGCCTGATGATTAGTTTTTCACAGATACCATCGATCACTTGAGTGATATTAAACTGATTGGTTTCCGATCCGATTTTAGCGTAGAACACCAGGTGTAACATCAAATCGCCCAATTCTCCTCTGATTTCATCGGGGTTGTTTTCTATGATGGCATCCGAAAGTTCATAGGTTTCTTCGATGGTCAGGTGGCGCAGACTTTCAATTGTCTGACTTTGATCCCAGGGACATTTGGCGCGAAGTTCGTCCATGATGCCAAGCAGACGGGCGAATGCCGCAGTTTCTAGTTTATATGACATTTTTTGAGTTTGTATTCGTAATTATTTACGATTTGGCTTTCAGATAAGGAGTAATGTCAGAAGCCTTGTAAGGCTTCTGCAGGTAGCCATCAAAATCAGAGGTGAGGTCATCCTCTGCTGAGAATGCCGTCACGGCTATTATTCTTGACCTCCTCCCTGCACCAGATTCTTCTTCATAGGTTCTAATAGCCCGGGCGGCTGTAACGCCATCCATGATAGGCATTTGAATATCCATCAGAATCAGATCGAAAGGTTTGGCACGAAATTTATCCAGTGCAATTTTTCCATTAGAGGCAATTTCATACTCGCAATCAATTTTTTTCAGATGGACAATCGCCAATTGTTGATTGGTCGGATTATCTTCAGCCAGAAGTATGCGTATTCTTTTATTCTGTGAAGTACTTTGTTCAAAAAAGTTAGGAGAATCCTCTTCAGAATTTGGTTCTGACTTAATCAGGGGAATGGCAAACTTAAATGTGCTTCCTTCACCGGGGGTGCTGATCGCCTGAATTTTACCATTCATCATTCCAACTAGCTCTTTTGAAATGGCCAGCCCAAGTCCGGTTCCCTTCTTCTGCACCGATGAACTGCCTACCTGTAAAAATGGCTGGAATAACCGTGGCAGATCCTTGGCTGAAATGCCGACTCCTGTGTCACTAACACTTACTTCCAACATGTTGTCAATAACCTCTATTGATAGGACGATGCCTCCCTTGTTTGTAAATTTTAATGAGTTGTTGATCAGGTTGATGAATATTTGACGTAATCGCAACTCATCACAAATCAGAATTTCAGGAACATTGTCAGCCACCTTGCAGGTATAAGTCAATCCCTTTTCTTTGAACGCATAAGAAAAGAGTTTTTCTATTTCAAACAAAAAATCATTGATTTCGAAAGACCAGTACTTTAATTTAATCTGACCTGTTTCAATTTTTGACAAATCGAGGATGTCGTTTATCAAATCAAGAAGTTTTCTTCCGGCGTTGCTGATTACCTGAACGAATTCTGTTTGTTCGCTCGTGATTTCAGTTTCTTCGAGCAGTTCCGACATGCCAATGATAGCATTCATTGGTGTTCTGATCTCATGGCTCATGCTGGCGAGAAAGGCCGATTTGCTTCGTGTTGCCTCCTCGGCAATTTCTTTGGCACTGATTAGTTCATGTTCAATTTTATCACGATAACTTATGTCATGCATCATCCCGACGATATATTTCTCGCCGGCACGGTGGTCGATAAACAACGATTTATTGATGAGGTACCTGTTTGATTCTAATCCACTTGGGCTAAAGTGCACCGTCTCATATACATGTTTCAATTCATTGAAGACAATCCTGTCGCTTGCAATGTGTAATTTAGCTTGATCATCTGTATAGATGTCAAAATCTGTTTTGCCGATCAGATTTTTTCGCTCAATCCCAATCCTTTTGCAAAAGACATCGTTCACCATTATCAGTTTGTGGTTTATATCTTTGATAAATAAGGGATTGGGGTTCGAGTTGAAGATTTCCTTAAAAAGGCCTGAATGAAGGTCGTCCGGCTGGTCGTTAAGTTCATTGGCATGCAGTTGGTCTTTCTGTTTCGACGGCAATAGTTCAGGTACTGCTTCAGTAGTTATATTACATCCGGCAATGATGGTCGAAACGGTTAGACCATCGTTGGTAATGATTAATTCTAATTGCTTGTGATCTTCGGAGGTATTGATATTAAACCCTACTTTTAGCGGTGGACTGTCTATCAGAATCCGTGTATCGGGTTTAAAGGGATGATCCAACTCATTCAACGGAAGGTGATTTGCAATTATCGAAATACAATCATCATCGTAGGTCTCTTGAATTGAAATATTGGCAGGTTTGATGAAAAGTATGTCACTTTCTTTTTTTCTGCTTCTTCTTGCAAAGAGAAATCCAACGATCATTCCGGCTATTAACAGAACAATGGCATACCCTGCCAACACAAAAGGGCTAAATTTAAAAGTGTTGTTTTGGTTCTGAGGTACAGCGAATATGTATTCTGGCTGTGGCAGCAACTCTCTCAACGGCATTCGGCTTATGAATCCACCTGAGAAATAGTTTTCAATGAGGGTAAGTGATTGCTGACTTCTGCCGTAATCCAACATCAATCTGATGGTTTTCTGGACTATGATCATACTCGATTGAATACCGGTGTATTGGGTTAACCAATTTTCCTGCTCCGAGAGAATATTGAAGGCTGAATCTACCTTCCTTTGTGAGGCATATATCGTGGCCATTCTGATACCTGCTGCCAGAAAGGCTGTCGTATCAGCCGCAGATCTTGAGATTGTTCTGACGTACCGAAGCCACTGCAGAGCCATTCCAGATTCTCCGGACAGATGGTAAAGGTCTGCCAACGACAGAATTGAAGTTGATACTACAAAACTTACACCGGTCTTTCCATCAGTAGTTTTTAAAATGTTTTCAATCACTTTTTCAGCACTCCCCGGATTATGTTTTGCCAAAATAAGGCTTTGTGCTAACTGGCTGCGAATGTTCAGTTGCCAAGAAAACGAGGAATACAGTTGGGCTGATGTGAAATGACCAATTGCCAACCCTTCCTTATTCTGGTTTTCAAAAATAAACCCATTGGTAAGTGAAATCAGACTCATTAAAAGGCTGTCGTTTTTGTCAGGATTCAATTTTGTTAAGAAATTAAGAATTTCGGCAGCTTCTTTAAACTGGTGGTTGTCGGCATAGGTAAGGGCAATTTCTGCTAAAATCAGATTACTGAGGCTCAGATTGTCATTTTCGGTTGCAATTTGTAAGGCTGAAGTCATGTGGGCTGAGCTTTTAAGAGGCTGTCCCTTTGCCTTATAAGCCCTTCCAAGTATCAAATTTCTGTAAAGGAAATACTCGACCCGTTCGGGTTCAGATTGAGGGGGCGTGGAGTCTGATAGCACAATTGATATAACCGAATCGGGAGAACAATAACTTTCCGTAAGCTTATTACTGGCTTTAAAAATATTATACGGATTGTTCTCAGTTTTTTTTCCCAATGTTGATGAGGTGGCAGCAAACGTCTGGTTTGCTCCAAGGGAGCAAACTTGTAGAAGGAGGAAGCCAAAAACTGTTCTCAGCATCAATTGTAATGAATTGATTGCAAAGTTATAGAAATTTGTAGTATTTGGAAATCATGGCTCCTTCAATCAAAACAGTAACTTTGTGTCCCGCTAATTATTAGTGACATTGTGAAAAAAAAAATAGTTATTTGTCTTTTATTTCTGGTTATTCTGCTGATGGGCAGAGGATTGTTTGCGACGGGTAGGGATACCGCTTATCGTAAACCAGTTTGGTTGTCAGCCAGATATGCCTACGGTTTTATTCTCCCCCATCATAAATCTATGGAACGTTTTACCCGTAACCATGTTTCGCTTTATGAGGTCGCGGTTTCTTTCAATAGTGAATTTTCAGATAAAATCAACGGCTTCCATTTTAATTCAGGTACAAGTTACCTGTATTCCTCCTTAAGTGATACCCGAATTCTCGGGGATGTTCATGCCGTTGTTCCATGGATCAGGCAGGCTTATCGCATCAATGCGTTTAGTTTCTCTTTTCGGTTGGGTTTAGGACTGGCATGGGTGACTCATCCGTTCGATCTTGAGACTAATTTTCAGAATACGGCTATAGGATCCCATCTGAATGCCGCTATTCTCATTAACAGTGGATTGAATTTCAAGCCTGATGATCGATGGGTATGGAGTGCCGGGTTAAACTTCATCCATTTCTCAAATGGTTCGACGAAGCAACCAAATTATGGAATAAATTTGCCACTTATCTATGCCGGTATTTCTTATAATTTGGTTAAACAGCAGGGGATACGTCCAGCCATAAAGATTGATAGTGTTACAGGAAGATTCTATATTGGTCTTCAGGCGGCAGGAGGCATCAAGCAGATCTTTCCTGTAAATGGCCCGGACTATTTTACGATGCTGGCTGCACCTTATGCCGGATATCGTTTTACTCATGGCTTTTCAGGACTGCTGGCCTTCGATATTTCCTACAGTGCATCAGATATCGATTACCTTAAGTCGAAAGGCCTTATTGTCACGAGCAAAAACGATGTAATAAAAACCGGCCTGAGCCTGGGGTTTAACCAAAATTACGGGCCCCTGGGCCTATCGTTCAGGTTTGGGTATTACTTTCACCAACTTGAGGATTCTGATGGTCCCTTTTATGATGTTTTGTCGCTGTCGTATAGGCTTCTGAAGGGATTGGATGGTCGGATTATGTTAAAGACTCATTTTGCCCGTGCCGATTTTGTTGGTGCTGGTTTTTCGTATACATTTGATTTTTAAAGAGAATGGAGTTCATGTCCAAATCATTTATTAACCACATTGTTTTCATTGTTGTGCTGACTTCAATCTGGGGTTGCACAAGCGAGGAATGTTTTCATACCAAAGGAAATTCCATTGTAGAAGAACGGCAGGTGTTGCAGCATTTCGACTCGGTAATTATCAGGGGTGAAATGAATCTTACTATTAATCAGAGTTATACTTCCCGTTTGATTTTAAAGGGCGGATCAAATGTTCTGCCCTGGATATCAACCACTTTTAATGGTCGTACACTCACCATCACCGATCAGAATGAATGCTCATTCCTGCGCGATTTGGGATTTGTAGCAGATGTTTATCTGACGGTTATCGATTTGCGATATCTTTCAATCCTTTCATCAGGAAAAACATTGACGGAAGGTGAGTTGACATCCGATTCTTTGGTCGTCGAATACGTTGATGGAGCGGGCATCATTGATATGACTGTAAATGTTCATGACTTTCGTTTCCAGGTCATTAATGGAGCTGCTGACGTAAAATTATCAGGGGAAGCGCAACATTTCTATCTCTATGGTGATGGTTTTGGACCTGTGGACGCAGCAGAACTGCCGGCTTCCTATCTTTTCGTGGCACAACATGGGAGTAATCTTCTCAAGGTAAGATCTGCCGAAAACGGAACTTTGAATGCAGAACTTTTCTCAAATGGAAACATTGGCTATTTAGGAAATCCCAAAGATATTTCAGTCAAACAGTTTGGGAATGGAAAACTGATTAAGTTGTAACTGAATCATTATATGCAAATTATATATAATAAATCATTAAGATTTTATAATACTTTTGGCTTTGAAGCAAAAGCCAGAGCCTTTGTATTGGCAAATTCCGAACAGGATGTACTGGATGCCGTTGCGAAGTCACATGAGTTGAGTCTGCCATTGCAGGTGTTGGGAGGAGGGAGCAACGTCCTGATCAGAAAGGATCAGGATAGTATGATTCTGAAAATGGAGATTGGTGGTATCGTCAGCCGGGAACTGTCGTCAGGCGATGTGTTGGTAAGTGCAGGTGGTGGGTGTGACTGGGAGTTATTAGTAGATTATGCTGTTGAAAACCAACTATGGGGAATTGAAAATCTGACTTTGATTCCCGGTAAAGTGGGGAGTTCGCCGATTCAAAATATTGGAGCTTATGGTGTTGAACTTAAAGATGTGTTTTATTCCCTGAAGGCGTTGGATATGCAAACCGGACGATTTGTTGAAATCAATGCTGATGAATGTCGGTTTGGTTATCGTGACAGCCTTTTCAAACATGAAGGGAAAGGACGCTATATTATAACAGAAGTCACAGTGCGTCTTTCGAAGATGCCATCTCTGTCAACGCACTACGGGCAGGTTACAGACGCTTTGAAAAAAAAAGGAATTTCGAACCCTCAGCCTGGCGATATTGTTCAAACCATTCGTGAAATTCGGCGCGCAAAGTTACCCGATATTCATGAAGTAGGGTCTGCGGGTAGTTTTTTTAAAAACCCATTTTTAAGCGTTTTCGATGCGAAAGACTTTACAGCGAGATATCCGGAGGCGCCGGTTTATGAAGTGAACGGTAATATGTCAAAAGTAGCAGCAGGCTGGCTTATAGAACAATGCGGATGGAAAGGGTACCGGCAGGGAGAGGCTGGTGTATGGCCACAGCAGGCGCTTGTGTTGGTAAATTACGGAAAAGCCACTGGAGAGGAGATCGCCACACTTTCTTATAAAATTATCGTTTCAGTGAAAAACAGGTTTGGTATTGAACTTGAACCAGAGGTTAATTTTTGGTAAGGGATGGGTAAGGACAGCAACATCTGGTTTGTGATCAGGCTTTATGCCGAGGTGGTTATCTGGTTAGGAGCCCTTGTCTGGCTTGCGTCTTCTTCGGCTGATTTTTCAGCGCATGCTGCATTGTGCCCCTTTAAAAGCCTGGGATGGTCGTTTTGTCCGGGATGTGGTCTGGGGCGCAGTATTATCCTCCTATTTCATGGTGAATTTGCTGAATCACTGAGTATGCATTGGCTTGGATTACCGGTCATACTTGTTTTTATCTGGCGAATTGTAACCCTGCTGAAAAAGAATCGTCAGATTTTACGACATTTGAAACCATTTAAATCAATAAAAATCAATAAACCATGATTCATCCGCTTTATAACCTGTTACCCGAGCTTGAACCTGACGAGATGGCCTATGCCCAGTCTGTTACTATAGACTTTAGTGATGGTGATCTCCAACAGTTCGCGAACATGTACCGATATCGGAGGAAAGATACTCAGGTAATCCTTCTTACGTGCCTTCTTGGTTTCTTTGGAGTTGCCGGTGTTCATCGCTTTCTGATCAATCAGGTCGGGATGGGAGTTCTTTACTTCCTGACAGGTGGCCTATGCCTTATCGGCACCATCGTTGATCTGGTCAATCACCGTGCACTTGCATTCGAATATAACCAGCAAAAGATGCACGAAGTGGTGAGTATTATGAAGGGAATTTACCGGTAAACAGAATTTCATCCTTTTTTTTCACCCATTGTGAACCAATTGCCGGGTTGCAGTATGGATAGTCCTTCTTTTGTTTAAATGCCTACCTCGACCTGAAAGCCTATCTGAAAATCGCGATGTTTATATGACTGTAATATTTCTTCGCGCTGACTGATGTTAAGTTGAAGTTTCACTTTGTGGTTGTTCAGGTATTTATTAATGCCTATTGTTTCCATGGAGGATTCTGGTTCGCAGTTTTTTATTTCCTGATCAGGTATAACTACCGTATAACGTGCAGCAATCTCCCAGTGTTGCCTAAGGAGGTAGCTTAATTGCCCGTTTACTCCATAGCCGGTCAATACGTAAAGCCCATCATCCTCTTTGCTATCAAAAGCAGTCCCTTTTGTACTTCTGTTCATATATTCTGCATACAAGGACCAGCCGCGATATTTCATAACAACATCGGCAAATACAGAGGTGAGGTCATGCGGGTTTAACATATATGTACCCCGTTGTCCCAGTGTTTTTATAGCTCTCTGGTTGAGACTCATTCCTCCCCCGATGCTTATTTTGGGACTTTGCTCGCAGGACAAGTCTCCTTCACTGAAATCACCATCACCTGCAAAAGACCCCAAGGGCAGCCATTCGATTCGTCCAGTATAGGCATATCCATTGTCTGATGAGGGACTGTTGCGCCCTTCTCCACTGGAGATAGCTGCCTTCAGGTTGACAGGCATGGTTCTGTTGAAGAGTGTGTAGTATGCAAATACACCAAAGTCGCGATCGATATTGAAGTCATTGTTGCTAATACTCCTGTCCAGAAATTGTTGTTGCCCCGAACTTGTGATCCGCTGTCGGTTGCCGGGGAGTTTCCCCTGACCAAATCCGACGTAGAAATTGCTGTTGAACCGGTAATAAATCATCGCATCACGAATAAGGTTTGGTTCATGGCTGCCTTCCCAATCCTGATCACTTCGTGTAAAGGCCAGTTGAAGATAATAGGTGAATCTTGGTCCGCCCAGATAACCGTCAAGCCTGAGCCTTAGTCTTTTGACAAGAGCTTCAGTCTTCTCAATCGAAATGTCCTCATCGCTTTCCGTGGTCAATTGGATTCTGTTTTGCATCCTGAAACGGATGTTAATTCCAAAGACTGAGTCCGGCGCAGTAAAACCAAGCCCTTTGTCGAAGTGAATATAGGCTCTTTCGTCTGTCTCTACCTGCGCGATTGCAGGGATGGAAAGTATAAGACAGATTACGACTGTCAGCAGAAGATTTAACGGTTTTTTCAATTTAATTTAATTAGTTTGATTAATAATGGTGAAAATTTTGGCAAAGTTCTGAACTAGCTGGAATTATGCATTAAGTTAATGTTAATTCTAAAAAGATAGAATACTACGCTGAAAATTCTTTAAGTGGACTGATTTTTTGATTATATGCATACACGACGTTATCATATATTTGTTATCTTTGATTGTCTATTCCGTATATTTAACTTAATACTTAATTTCTATGAAACGAGCAATTTATTTTCTGCTGGCAGTCACAATCCTGTTTGCGGGCTGCAGCAAAGACGAAGAATCTGGTACCTATTCACTTACAGGCCAGGTAAAGAATGTTTCCGACCGCCTGGTGAAACAGGGTACCGTGAACCTGATGTCGGATGCAACCGTAGCCTATACAACCACTCTGACTGCTGAAGGAAAATATTCATTTTCTGGCGTAAATAAGGGTTCGTATACATTGCAGGTAGTGGTGCCCGGCTATGAAACTTATCAGGAAGCCCTCGCTATCTCGGCAGATGCTTCTAAAAATGCTGTCATTTCGGGAGGAACAACCATGACCGGTACGATCATTAATAGCCAAACCGGTGAAGGACTTGCTAATGCAACAATCGCATTTACTACAGCAGGTGTAAAATCTGGCAGTGCAGTAGCTACAGATACTACCTTTGCCAATGCTGATTTTGTGATTGTTACCGATGAATTTGGTAATTATGAAATTACCGGAATGGCCTATGGTGTGTTTGTAGTAGTGATCAGGGCCTCTGGTTTCACTACCCGTGTTATAACCGAAGTGACGGTTACATCGGGCGAGTTTAACATGCCACAGGTTACTTTAGTTGAGAGTGTTGGTGAGGGAAGTCTCCGTATTATTCTAACCTGGGGCCAGACACCTTATGATCTCGATTCTCACCTGACAGGACCTATTGCCGGAGGGGACAGGTTCCATATGTACTATGTTAATAAAGAGCCGTCTGGTAGCGATGTTAATCTTGATGTCGATGATACATACAGCTATGGGCCAGAGACAACAACTATTGAGGCCTTCCATGACGGCTTATACCGTTTCTCGATTTTCAACTATTCTGATCAAAGTATAGAAGGTGGTCTTGGGATTATGAACTCACCTGCAAAGGTTGAGGTTTATGATGCTACGGGTCTTGTGTTCTCGCTCACTGCCCCTTCATTTACTTCTGGCTCAGGTAATACATGGAGGGTGTTTGAGTTGGCCGTTTCCGGTAACACTTATAACATCGTACCTATTAATGATTATACCTATTATTCAGGTAGCGGATCAGTGGAGAAGAGCTCAATTCCTGGTGAGAAACCTGCTATGAGTTTCCGCCCAAGTGACTTTTAATCAAAAAAAAAAAACAGAAGGAGGCTGTCTGATAAGGACAGCCTTTTTTATGACCCCATTCTAAGTATATTTCAAGACGGGGTATGATCAATCCCCGATCATGGAATAGTCAGATCAATTGATTTACACAGTAATTAAGCCGTTAATCAACGATTTTATATCCTCTGTTTCGTGCCTTATCATGTAGCTCTCTATTCCTGCGATGATCTTTGGACATACAGTCGGATCGATGAAATTCGCTGTCCCTACCTGAACAGCCGTTGCTCCCGCCAGTAAAAACTCTATGGCATCGGTAGCAGTCATGATGCCACCCAACCCGATGACAGGAATTTTAACGGCTTTGGCTGTTTGCCACACCATGCGTAAGGCAACCGGCTTGATGGCAGGTCCGGATAGCCCGCCAGTGACAGTGCTTAGCACGGGGCGACGTGTTTCTGCATTAATGGCCATACCAAGCAGGGTATTGACAACCGAGACTGCATCGGCTCCGGCGCCTTCAACTACCTGGGCAATCTCGGCTATGTTGGTGACGTTGGGCGATAGTTTGACGATCATTGTTTTATGGTATACTTCCCGAACAGCTCTGGTTACAGCGGCAGCCGAGGGACAACTGGTACCGAAGGCCATGCCTCCTTCTTTCACATTCGGACATGATATGTTGAGCTCAATAGCCGGAATATGCTCCAAAGCATTGATCTTTTCGGCTACCTCAATATACTCTTCCACTGTTGATCCGCTTACATTTACAATCAGGTGAGTGCCGTAGTGTTTGATTTTTGGATAGATGTCGCTGATAAACCCGTCTACTCCCTTGTTCTGAAGTCCGACGGCATTGAGCATCCCCATCGGGGTTTCAGCCATGCGGGGATAAGGGTTACCCTGACGAAGCTTTCCGGTTGTTCCCTTAACGAAGATGCCTCCCAAAACCGAGGGGTCGAAGAAATCTTCAAATTCGGGGCCATAGCCGAATGTGCCTGAAGCAGTCATGACCGGATTTTTCAGCACAAGATTATGTATATTGACTTCGAGTGATGGTTTCATGTGTCGGGGAGTTATTCTAACCAGTTTTTTAAATCGTTGGGATCAAATACAGGACCATCAGTGCAGGTGCATTTATTCCCTTCATTGGTCTCAATCACGCAGCAAAGGCAGGCACCCACACCGCAGGCCATCGTCTGTTCGAGACTTACTTCACAGGGTACCTGATGCCGTACCGCCAATCGGGCCACAGCTTTCATCATGGGATCCGGCCCGCAGGTGTAAACCCTGTCGAAGGAGAAGTTGCGCTCTCTCCAAACTTCATGGTGGATCACATATCCTTTGGTTCCGGCTTTTCCGTCTTCGGTGGTGAGCAGCAACTCTCCATGTCCTTTGTAGCGTTCGGGTTCCATAATATATTCTTCTGAACGGGCACCCATTAGTGTGGTGACCCGAATGCCATTTTTGGCAAGGATTTTTCCCAGGTAAAGCAGAGGGGCTACACCACATCCTCCGCCTACCAATAAAGCGCGCTCTCCGGATGATCCTATGTGGAAACTATTACCCAGAGGGTAGACCATGTTGATAGTATCACCAGGTTTCATGACCGCGAGCCGGTTAGTGCCATCACCTTTTCGTTGTACCAACAGGGTGATAGTATTGGCATCATAATCAACATCATGAAAGGATAGCGGACGGCGCAAAAAGGTTCCTGTTGATCCGTCTATACGTACCTCGGCAAATTGTCCCGGGAAGATCGGAGGCAAATTAACCTCAGGTTTAAGCGTCAGCACAAAATGACCAGGATTAAGATCCTTATTCTCGATGATATGGAAATCGTGAATGAACTTTTTCATAACACGGTAAAATTATAAAAAAACCGCTCCATTATCGGGGGCGGTTTTTTGATTTATTATTCTGCAGGTTTTTCGTCGGTTGCCGGCTTTTCCGCTTCGACAGGCTCTGTAAAATCAAGCAGGTTCTTTTCGTGTAACTGGTTATACCAGATGATAACCTTTTTGATGTCGGAGACATAAACCCGCTCCTTGTCAAATTCGGGAAGAATTCCCTCAAACCAACTGCGAAGTTTGGTGCTGTCAGATCCAACTTCAGGAATCTGCCCGCCATCATACTTCTCAAAAATCGCTTTAAAAACATCTTTCAGGGGCTTGTCTTCCTCTCCGGTCGTGAAGATGCTGATCTCTTCGAGGCTGCTCAACTTATCGTGCAGGAAGGCAGGAAAACGTTTTCCATCGGTCAACGATTCAACGATTACGCCTTTTTTGGCCTGCGATACCATCTTAAACAGTCCGCCTTTTCCTGATATGGCAAGGATTTCTTTCAATTCCATCATTTTGTATTATCAATTGGTTTTAAACGGAAGCAAAGATAGGAATTATATTAATCTGTAGTTTCTGTATTCCCCGATTCTGATCCCCGTGAGCTTTTCAAATCGCCATAGGAGCCATGATTTCAACCCGAAATTTTTGTGTGTAGGATCAAAGTCAAATTTCCAGTTTTGCGTTTCAACACGGGGTCGCATTACCTGCGGGTGTGTTCCCTTAAAAAGGGCCAGACTATCGATAGAGGAATATTCAAATCCTTCAGCCTGTTTGATGTTTTGGGCCACCCAATCGTCGCTGTGCCACAGTTTATGAAAATTCTGCTGTTTGGCTTGCTGCTTTTCAGGCGGTTTTACCCATCCGTAATGATAAATTGTCGCCCCTGACGGTTTTACCTTCAGCCTTTTCCCGTTTATTCTGAATCCCTGGGCATCCCGATAGCTGGTAATCCCCTTGCCGGGGCGAATAATTCTGACTTCATTTCTGTACCATCTCCTCGAATCTCCTACAAAATCATAGGAGCCGTAAAAATGCAGGTACTTAAAAAGCAAGCCTTCCACATCAGGGTCATTCTGGTATTTCCGCATGGCGTTGACAACCACCTGAGCATATTCTTCATGTAGTATCTCATCGGCCTGAATGTAAAATGCCCAGTCGGCCTGTGGCGAAATGGCCTGCAAGGCTTTGTCGGTTTCAACAGCCAGTACACGGCCTCCTTCCCGTAACTGCATACTCCATTCTGTCTCAATGATCCTGATTTTTGGACTTCCAATTTCTTTTATCAGTTCAAGGGTTTGGTCGTCGCTTTGTCCTACGGCAACCACCACCTCGTTGCAAACAGGCAATATTGAGGTTATGGCCTCAACTACCGGATAGTCGTAGCGTATTGCATTGCGAACGATTGTGAAGCCTGAGATGAACATGTATGCGTTTTTTGTTTCAGGTGAAGCGATGTGTGTTAATTATCTGCCGATGCTGACTTAGCATTAGTAAAACTATCTCCGCTGGGCTAAAGCTGATACGTGAAACCATAAACTTATCGGCTAAACAGGGAATATCCCGGTATAGTTTTCCGGTGTGATGGTCAGGAGCTCTGCTTTTACAGCATTGCTCACGTTCAGCGTTGAAATAAACCCACGGATGGTTTCCCTGTTGATGTGTCCGCCAGTACGTGTCAACTGTTTTAAGGCCTCGTATGGGTTGGGGTAATTCTCTCTTCTCAGGATGGTCTGGATGGCTTCAGCCACCACAGCCCAGTTGTCGTTGAGATCGGATTTTAATTTTTCTTCGTTGAGTACCAGTTTATTTAACCCTTTAATGATAGAATCGGCTGCAATGAGTATGTGAGCCAGCGGCGTGCCGATGTTGCGGGTCACTGTACTGTCGGTTAGATCGCGCTGAAGCCTTGAGATGGGCAGTTTGGCAGCAAAATGTTCAAACAGGGCATTAGCAATACCCAGATTCCCCTCGGCGTTTTCGAAATCGATCGGATTTACCTTGTGAGGCATGGCTGATGATCCCACTTCACCTGCCTTAACCTTCTGGCGGAAGTACTCCATTGAAACATAACTCCATATATCACGACAAAGGTCGAGCAGGATAATATTTATGCGACGGAGATTATCAAACAGAGCAGCCATGCCGTCATAATGCTCAATTTGTGTAGTATATTGCTGGCGTTCGAGCCCAAGGATATCATTGACGAAAGCGTTGGCGAATACGATCCAGTCGATCCCGGGATAAGCTACATGGTGTGCATTGAAATTCCCGGTTGCCCCCCCGAATTTTCCCATGTGAGGAAGAAAACGGAGTGTTGAAAGCTGGTTCTCCATGCGCTCGGCAAACACACCAAATTCTTTTCCGAGTGAGGTAGGGGATGCTGGTTGTCCATGCGTACGTGCCAGCATGGGAATATTAATCCAGTCATTCATCCTTTGAGCCAATTCTGCTTTTATTCTTGAAAGAGCAGGGACAACAGTATTGCTGAGTGCATCGCGAAGCATCATGGGCATGGCAGTATTGTTGATATCCTGCGAAGTGAGTCCGAAATGGATAAATTCCTTGAAGCCTGAAAGTCCCAGTCTGTCAAATTCTTCCCGCAGAAAGTACTCGACAGCCTTTACGTCATGGTTTGTGATACTTTCGGTGTTTTTTATACGTGTTGCTTCTGCTTCACCAAACGATAGGTAAATTTGTCTCAGGTCGCCAAAATGGGCTCTGTTGAAATCTGCCAGTTGAGGCAATGGGATACGGCAGAGCGCGATGAAATATTCAACTTCTACTTTTACCCGGTAGGCAATCAATGCCTGCTCTGAGAAGTAGCCCGACAGCGGGCTTGTCTTTTGATAATAGCGCCCGTCGATGGGCGAGACAGCTGTGAGAGGTGAAAACATAACTTAGGTTTTTCTGATGGCAAAGGTAGGAAAATTGGGGATGGGTGTTCACTCCCATGGTATCTTCGCGGTGGAAGGGGTTCTGACAGTTCAATTTATTTAAATTACCTTTGCCCCTTTTTTTAAGCTGCCTATGATCTCAGTCGATGGCCTTACCGTAGAGTTTGGCAATACTAACCTTTTTAAAGATATATCCTTTGCAATCAACGACAAGGACCGGATCGCCCTGATGGGGAAAAACGGCGCCGGGAAGTCTACCATGTTAAAAATTATTTCCGGCGGCAGGGCTCCTTCCAAAGGACGCATCTCTGCGCCCAGGGATGCCGTGATTGCCTACCTGCCTCAGCATCTGATGACCGATGATCATCGCACTGTCTTTGATGAAGCAGCGCAGGCCTTTGCACCGATTTTCGAAATGGAGAACCGGATCAACGCGCTTCATGAAGTGTTGGCCTCCCGCGATGATTACGAATCACCTGAATATTATGCTATCATTGAAGAGGTTTCAACACTCAGCGAGAAGTTTTACTCTATCGAAGAGATTAACTATGATGCTGAAGTTGAAAAGATACTCATTGGATTGGGTTTCGAAAGAGCTGACTTTACCCGGTCCACAAGTGAATTTAGCGGAGGATGGCGAATGCGCATTGAACTCGCTAAAATTCTTCTGCGTAAACCTGACCTCATTCTGCTTGATGAACCAACCAATCACCTTGATATTGAGTCGGTGCAATGGCTCGAAGAGTTCCTGATTAACAGTGCCAAAGCAGTCATCGTCATTTCACACGACCGGGCTTTTGTCGATAACATCACCACCCGAACCATCGAGATCACCATGGGACGGATTTATGATTATAAAGTAAACTATTCGAAATACCTTGAGCTCCGTCTCGAACGTCGTGAACAGCAACAAAAGCAGTTCGATGAGCAGCAAAAAATGATCGCCGATAATCAGGAATTTATCGATCGGTTTAAAGGAACATATTCCAAAACCAACCAGGTTCAGTCGCGGGTGAAGATGCTCGAAAAACTTGAACTGATTGAGGTCGATGAAGTGGATACCTCGGCTCTCAGGCTTCGTTTTCCCCCTTCACCACGATCGGGAAGCTTTCCTGTGATTACAGAATCACTGGCAAAAAGTTATGGCGATCACCTCGTGTTTGCCGATGCTTCCTTCTCAATTGTCAGAGGTGAAAAAGTAGCTTTTGTCGGAAAAAATGGCGAAGGGAAATCTACCCTTATAAAGGCCATCATGAATGAGATAGATTATCAGGGAAAGCTGACCATCGGGCATAATGTGATGATTGGATATTTTGCGCAAAACCAGGCTTCGTTGCTCGATGAGGAGACAACGGTCTTTCAGACAATCGACGATGTGGCAAAAGGTGATATCAGAACAAAAATCAAAGATATTTTAGGAGCCTTTATGTTCAGTGGCGATAGCTGGAACAAAAAAGTCAAGGTGCTGTCGGGAGGTGAACGCACCCGACTGGCGATGATCAAGCTGCTGCTTGAGCCTGTTAACCTCCTGATTCTCGATGAGCCAACCAATCATCTTGACCTGAAAACTAAAGAGATTCTGAAAAATGCCCTGATGGATTATGATGGAACCCTGATTCTGGTATCTCACGACCGGGACTTCCTCAATGGATTGGTTTCAAAGGTCTATGAGTTTGGACACAAGCGGGTAAAAGAGCACCTTTCCGGGATTCAGGAATTTCTTGAAAAGAAAAAGCTCGAGCACCTGAAGGAGCTCGAGCGGAAAGGCTGATTTCAATCCCGGTAAATCGGCTGACGCTGTCTTATGATCAAAGTATCTGCCAGCGTCTCTTATCGGGTCTCGAATATTTCATCGAGCGGCTTTCTTACTTTTGCCCAGTGCTGGGTAGCGTCCTCTTCAGAACGGTACCCAATGGTGGCAATCATTTCAGCGCGTAGCCCCTGTTTACTTAAACCCAGAATCTCATCGTATTTATCTGCGTCAATGCCGCCCATGGGACAGGCATCAATGTCCATCAGCGCGCAGGTATTGAGGAGGTTCCCCAATGCAATATAGGGTTGGTGGGCTGCCCATACATAGTTCTGCTCAGGCGTAATATTCGCGAATGAACCTTTCATCGAATCGCCAAAGCCTTTCAGTTCTGCCGGGTTGATGTTTCTTGTGGTAGCTGTCAGATTAATATATTTATCAATGTGCCCGGAAGTCAGATTGGTATAGGCACAAAAAACAAACAGATTTGATGCATCGGTCACTTGTGGTTGTCCATAGGAAGCGGCCTTCAGTTTCTCACGCAGTTCTTTGTCTTCAACGTTTATTACTTTGTATGGTTGCAGACCAAAGGATGATGCAGATAATCTTACGGCTTCTTTCAATATTTCAAGGTCAGTTGAACTGACCTTTCTGGTGGTGTCAAATTTCTTGGTGGCATAGCGCCAGTTCAGGCTTTTAAGAATGTTCATAGTATGAGATTTATTTGTTTATAATTCAGATTATTGTTCAGTACATAGGGACTTCCATCAAAAGGATTCTGGCTTTTGATGTGGAGTTGATGGTTACTTTGTCAGTTTCCCAAATACCATATCCGTCTTTTTTTTCAAGGTGCTGTCCATCGACGTCGGCTTCGCCATCAAGCATGAAGATATAAAGCCCGTTGCCTTCCTGTTTGAAGTTGTAGTTTGCTGAAGTTCCGGTATCAATGCTTCCCAGATGGAACCATGCCTCCTGGTAAATCCATACACCCTGATCATCCTCATTCGGTGAAAGAATCTGGTAGAAGGTGTTTTCTTGCTGAATGGGTTTCAGTGAAATCTGCCCATAGCGCGGTGTCACATTCTTCTTGTTGGGAATTACCCAGATCTGAAGAAACTTTACTTCGGTTTCTGTCAGGTTGTTGTACTCACTGTGGAAAATTCCGGTACCGGCACTCATTACCTGTACCTCGCCTTCTTTTATCACGGTTTGATTTCCGGTACTGTCTTTATGTTTCAATTCGCCCGACAACGGAATGGATACGATCTCCATGTTGTCGTGCGGGTGTGTATCAAAGCCTTTTCCTCCGGCAACACTGTCATCATTCAACACCCGGAGGGCTCCGAAGTGGATTCTTTCAGGGTTGTAATAGCTGCCAAAGCTAAACGTGTGATGACTGTCAAGCCAGCCAAGGTTTGTGTGTCCTCTGGAGGCTGCTTTGTGCAAAATGGTTTTCATAGTAATTGTATTTATTTTTTTTATTTGTAGCAAATTCATTCTGTCCGAATCTGGTCATGGCATCCGGAATTTAGATGCCTGACACAAATATCGTTTCAACGATAGTGTCTTTTCAGGATGTGCATTTTTCGTAAACAAATCCTGAATCACGATGCAAAGGTATGCCGTCATTTTCAGACGATAGGTATGAAAAGGCCGCGAAGGAATATGAAAATCCGGCATTATTTATTCGCGCGGAATTCTGAGGGTGAGTTCCCGGTGTTGTTTTTATAAAAAGCGCTGAAGTTGGCTGGTTCATCAAATCCTAATTTGAATCCTATTTCCTTGACCGACATATCGGTAAAATAAAGTAGCCGTTTTGCTTCAGAAATGAGGCGTGACTGGATAAACTCTCTCGCCGTGGCTCCGGTAAGTGTTTTAATGACTCTGTTCAGGTGGTCGGCCGATACACTTAGTTCGCGTGCATAATCAGAAGGGAGATGCCAATCGGTATACTTCTCTTCTACCATTTTCTTGAAATTCTGAAGGATTGAATGGCGCGCCTCAAGGTTTTGAGTGTGATCACTGTTGAGGCCACAAAGGTTGTTGCACTGAATCAGTATTAGGTTTAAAAGTGATGAGATAGCTTGTTCTTTGAATTTTAACCCGGATGTATAAAAACGCTCAAGTTCATCACAATACGATGAAAGGTGGTCAAGTTCTGCCGGATTCATCGTCAGTGGAGGTGATTCTCTGAAAGCATTGAAAAGTCTCAATTCGTCGATAAACCGCATAGGGATATTGTTTTCGGCGAGAAATTGATCAGAGAAGACAATGATATATCCAACTGACTTTTTCTCTTCTACCAACTGGTGTGCCTGTCCGGGGCTCAGAAAGTAAATCTGCCTTTCGGTCAGTGTATGTGCTTTAAAGTCAATATAATGCATTCCCCTTGCCTCGCGGATGATCAGTATCGTGTAGTAGTGGTGTTTATGGGGCACATCTGGTTGGCCGTTTCTGATCTCATAAACTGTCTCCATCCGGCTTATCCGGAAGGTGACTACTTCGTTCATGGTGTCTACCTGTGTGTAGATTTTCATGTGGATGATGGCTGGATATTTAGGTTTTTATGTGTTGCAGGTTTGAGCCATGTTCATTTCTGAAATTCAATCAAAGCGCTATCTGGTTGGTTTATTGCACACCGGTTGATTTAACATAGGGTGTTGTGATTCTTTCAGGTTAAGCAACTCCCTGATTTTCTCCAGCGGCATGCCAGCCCGTGGGCGGGTGTCTAACCCTACGGCAGCGCAAAATAGCGAGATGTTCTGTGATACGATTCCTGCATCTTCGGCTGCCCAAACCAGCCGGTTGGATTCTTCTCCGCGCGTGAATCTCGAGATGTCGGAAACCAGTACACATATAACAGGCGCAATCGGGTCACCCGGATTCCTGCCGGCAAATAGTTGGCGTTGATTCCCCTTTCTAACTGGTTGCAAAAAATGACTTGCTGCATCATAAAGGTAAACACCCTGTTTCATGAAAATGTAGACGTCGATATCCTGTGCATTAAGCGCCGAAGGGGCTGTCCTTTTTCCTGATTCAGGCCGGTTGATGCCATTGGCTGCCCATAACAGATCTGATAAGTCCTGCAGATTCAAATCGGTAGTGTCAAACTGCCGGGCTGATGCTCTGTGCAGTAGTGCTTTCATGACTGGCAGCCCTCTGTTTGTATCCGGGGGATTGAGTGCAATACCAATCATTTCCTGTGCAACGACTGAGCCGTTCAGGAAGAAAAAACAGCAATAAAGAAGAATTTTTTTCATTGAGATTACTTTGTTAAGTTTTTCCGACTCATTATCAACTTTCTCGATCGCTATCGGGATTTACTTTGGCATTGGCTTAACGCTGAACCAACCTGCAAGGACCTTGCCGAAGGTAATCCAAAATTCTAAATATCACCAATTATACTTAATAATGTAACTACCAGAATTGTGTCCTGTAAAATCTATTTCTTTCGGCTTCTTCCCATCGTGTCGGCTGCAATCATCGCCTCCAGAACCTTTTCCGGAGTTACCTCCATATCTTCATGGTGAATTCCTTCTGTCGGGGCGCAGGTTTTTATCGCCGCAGGCAATAAGTTCTCCCGGCTGGTATTAATGATTCCAATGTCGTGAAAGGTGGTGGGCAAACCAATCTCTTCGCAGAAAGAGTATACTGTATTCATCTCATCAGCAGAAGCTCCGGTAAGATATAGTCCGGTTAGCACACCGAAGGTTACTTTCTCACCATGATAAAATGAATGGGTCTCTTTCAGCACAGTGAGCCCGTTGTGTATTGAATGGGCAGCGGCCAATCCTGAACTCTCGAATCCGATTCCGCTTAGCAGGGTATTAGCTTCTACGATATAAGTCAGTGCCTGAGAAACGTTCTTGTTGTCGTTGTCTGCTTTTGCTTCTGAACCATATTTCAGCAATGTGTCATAACAAAGTCTGGCCAGGTTGAGGGCAGCCAACGTGGTATAGCCTCCGCATTCATTCTTTGACTGGGTTTGTTTGCACGATCGGGCCTCAAACCATGTTGCCAGCGCGTCACCCATACCCGAAACCAGAAAACGGGTAGGAGCGGAGGCCATAATGTTCAGGTCGACAAGCACAACATGAGGGTTCATCTTCTGGTAATACACCGATTCGAAAACGCCATCTTCTGAATAGATTACCGCGCAACCACTGCAAGGTGCATCGGTTGAGGCTATGGTTGGAACCACGATAACTGGGATGCCTGCCCTGTCGGCAGCTATCTTAACAGTATCGATTGTTTTGCCTCCTCCCATTCCGATGAGCACGTCGGTATGTGAGGTCTTGATAATGGCCGATACACGTTTGATCTCGCTTTCGCAGCATTCGCCATTAAATACTTCTATGTCTGGCCATTCTGATTGGCTGCTGCCGATGTAAGCGGGAAGTATCTTGTTTTTACTGGTTGGGGAAGCAAGTATTAGACCTTTTTTTCCCAACAGTTCAACAAGAGCCGGTAGTTCGGCAAGCGCTCTTTCTCCCTGAATATATTTGCCCGGAAAGACTGCCTTGTTAAGCATTCCTGCTGATAAATGAACTGGTGTCAAATTCATTTTCTTTTTCATGGTATTGCGTTTTGTTTTCAACTCAATGCTGAGGAACTTCAGGTGTGTTTTTATGGAGTTCTTTAATTACAATACTCAGTTATTGTGTGAATTAAATATTTGAATTTCAATAAAATAAATATTTGCAGATTTGCTTTAGTAATTGGCAATCAGTTTTTTATATGATTATTATGCTGATCGCTAAATCCTGACTTCTAAGGCAATCGGGATTGATAAGCTTCATGTTGTTAAGATATTGCATAACAAATCAATTCTGAAGCTGAAATAGAAACGAAAAGAATTCATCTTCAGTGTTCTTTGAACGGTTTTAAACATCAAAGTTAAAATTAATTCTATCTGGTCAGTCCAACTGGATTCTTAATTATTGATAAACCCACATGATCCTTATAGGACAGGAGTTCGATTGAATGTTCCCGATCGATTTATAAGTGCCTATTTAGCCATAGCCAATGCCTCCCGACAGCTTTAGAGAGGCATTGCCAACCTGGCAATATTTCCCGTCTTAAGGTTTTTGTCAAATACTCTCCTGACAGGTTGAGCAGGAGCGAAAGTGATATGAGTCTTGTCAAAGTTTAACTTCATTCGATAGCGCTTCGTTTTTCGTTCGTAAGTTTACGAACGGGCTTCGAAGCTACTTCGAAGGGGTATCGAAGGGAGTCCAACTCTGATGCCTGTTAATCAATAGCTTGGCGTAATGACATCAGATCCCATTTTTTGGGGTATTTTTAGGCAATTCTGATAGCAGTGATTAGTTGTTTCCCGATAGCAAACCGGGGTTAGCACGTTGGTGATGTTAGCTTGTTTCCCAATGGCAATCAGAAGCCAAAGCTAAAGCCAATGTCTCCCCAAAAACCTCCATCTAACATACTGTAAACCTGGTAAAAAGATATGTAAAAAAAAGGCGCTGTTCCCTCTTTGATAAAACTTTTGTCTCTCTTTGGCTTGATTATCAGTCTATTTTAAATGTAATAATTGGTTGCATAGCCTTCATTGAACGAACATTCTTAAAAAGTGCAACTTTCCCGATTTTTTTGAACGAAGTTTGAACGAAAAGTCATTAAAATTGCATTTTGGCTGGTTTCAATGAAAAATTTCTGACAATGAAGGGGCTTGGGCTATTTGCAGTTTTTTATATTAGGGTTGAAAAAATGTAAAATGTGTTCACAGAAGTTTGAATTTAATATATATTTGCACTATAACAATGAATTTGAGAATCAATGCCACGGCACAAGTACCGAAATGATTTGATGAGGAAAAATACCTGTCCTGAGCTAGTTTCATGGTTTTGGCTATAAAAAGATTTTGTCTGCGATTTGATTTATAATCGTTATCTGAATGAATTTTTGAGCCTGATCACTGCCTGAGAACAATCCCACACTACAGTCGACCAGATATATGTGATGAAATAACCCAAAGAATTTTTTCCGAAGCTGTAAATTACTAATACCGCATAATTATGAAGAATATCTTACTCAAAGCTTTCATTTTTATTATGTTGAGTGCAATAACTATCATTTGCAACGCTCAGGTTGCCTGGATCCAGCGACCCGATATCGGAGACCTCACCCGCGATGGAGCCGTTGGGTTTGCTATAGGCGAAAAGGGTTATGTGCTTGGTGGCAGGTGCCATGAGCCGGGGCAATTTCTAAACGATACATGGGAATACGATCCTCAGACCGGGGCGTGGACACAGAAAGCTGATTTCCAATCTCAAAGCCGGAGCGGCGCAATTGGATTTGCCATTGACGGGAAGGGCTATTTTGGTTTAGGCTACTATTCTTCTAATGATATATATTACTATTTAGATGACATCTGGGAGTACGATCCCCTTACGAACCAGTGGACGCAAAAGGGCCTTTTCCCGGGTGGTTCAAGATATGCCGCACTGGGGCTGGCTACGGAAACAAAGGGCTATATTGTCGCAGGGAGTGATGGTAGTCAGGGTGTAAAAACATTTTGGGAATACCACCCGGATAGCGATACCTGGCTTCAAATGCCGGATTACCCCGGGAGCGCCTTTGTACGTTTATCAGGGTTTGCAATAGGCGGTAATCTTTACCTGGGTTGTGGAGGAAATGATTCATTGAATGAATTCTGGCAATACAATACACTTTCTGAAACATGGACAGAACGCACGCCTATTCCTGTTGCCCGCTTCAGTGCTGTTGGTTTTTCCATTGGCAACACAGGATATATCGGAACCGGCGATGCAGGTTTAATCTCCAAATCGACTTCAGATTATTCATACAACGATTTCTGGGCATACAATCCCGGGCAAGATAGCTGGACTGAAATGGTCGTGCTGAACAGTGGAAGCGGCAGATCGGGCGCTATTGGATTTTCTATCGGACAAAAGGGATACATTGGAACCGGAACCGACTATTACACCACCTGGGGTATGGTGAATTATTATAAGGATTTCTGGGAACTCGATTTTAGTGTGGGTATTACAGATGGACCCTTAAGTATAAATAACTCCGGGCAACTTACTGTTTACCCGAACCCTGCTTCAGGAGGATATTTCAATGCTGATATTGTCCTGAATGGTAGCGTAGGTCTGCTTTCGTTGATTTCACCAAATGGTGTCATTGTTTTGGAAAAACAGGTTGAGTGCTCCTCGGTAGTGACTATTCCTGTCAGCCATTTGCCTTCCGGTCATTATATACTACGTTTGAATGAGAATGGCAGGATGAAAGCTGCTGCGAAAATTACTTTGCAATAGCATAAAATATTACATAAGGGAAATCGGCTTGATGACGCATATTTCGCTATTAATTTATATCAAATGCGGAAGTTTATTATTCAACAACTAAATTTAAAAATTGAAATGTTAAAAAAAGTTCATTCTTGTACATATCTTAAATTAAAGTATGCATTCATCGCGCCCTTTCTTTTCCTTGTGTCCTTTTTTCTGTCAACCAATACATCAGGGCAGGTGTATGTGCCATTCCCTGAAACAAATGCCATCTGGAGTGAAATTTTCACGTGCCAACAGCCATTTGAGGTAAATACTTATCAATATGGAATTTCAGGCGATACCACAATTAGCAATGTCTTATATCATAAAATTTATCAATTAACTGATACGCTGTTTCCCCTGGCACCAGGAGAATTCTGCGGAGCCATCAGGGAGGATAATAAAAAGATTTATGTAATTAGTTGTAATTCTGTCTTTCCGGGTTCGGGTAATTCTGAAGTGCTGTTGTATGACTTTTCAAAGAAAGCAGGTGACACAGTTTTTGTGGGACAAGACGGAATTGGTCCGGAAGGGGATTTGGTGATAGATCACATTGATTCTGTTTTAATTGATAATAATTATCGAAGAACATTTCATTTTACAACCATGTTGGGCTATTTCTGGATAGAGGGCATCGGGAGTACACGTGGGCTTTTTTCGCCAATTATGGGCGTAACAACAGGATACCAGAAATGGCGACTGATTTGTCATGATCAGGATGGCGATGTAAAATATCTGAATCCGGAGTTTAATACCTGCTTCCCGGTTTTGGAAGGGGTAGGCGACCTTGATAATTTGGAAAGGCAAGTAGCCATTATTCCAAATCCGGTCACAGGTCAAAGTGTTGTGAAATTTGACAATATGGATAAGTCAATGCAAGTTTTTGAGATTTATAACCTTACCGGGCAGGTGGTGAAGAGGTGTGAAATCGCAAATAAGAGTCAAATTATTCTTAACAGAAATGATTTCAAGCCAGGTAATTATTTTTATCGCATCAGCGGTTATAATCAAATTCATTTGTCGGGGAAAATCATTTTTAAATAGTGTTTGTCTATAAAGCCGCTGTTTTTTTAGGCCACCCGAATTTTGTTTGTGGAGCAAATAGCTATTATTACCAACAAAGGACAAAAGTCAAATATTGTTAATGGTGTAGCTGATTACATTCATCTTTTCGTTGGGTTAAAACCGTCAATGGCTGTTTCGGACATGGTGCGGGATATTAAAAATAATTTGGGCAATCTTATAAACGATAAAAAATTTGTGAGAGGAAATATTCGTTTGAATGAGATGATGAATAATATCACCCCTTCGGGGTTAAATATCATGAATGAATATTGTTATCTATAATAATATCAGCCCTTCGGGCTTAAATGAAAACAAATCCCGAAGGGATGAAATTATTATAGCAAAAGATGTTAATACAACCGAAACCCCGAAGAGGTGACATATTATGCCTGGCACATTTTCATAAATATATATTCAAATCGTTTTACCGTAATGTTTTAGCCCCTTAAATAATCGGACAAGCTTATAGACAAAAATCTATAACTTTATGCTGATGAAAAAAGAACCTTTCCTCCAGAAGAGAAGCTTCGGATTATAAATAAGCCCATGAGAACGCGATGACTACTACTACCAGAAAGTGTGGTTTTTATGCAGCGTCCTGTTTTCCTGAAAAACGCTGGTGGTACTGTACAGTGATATTTCCGGAATATATCTGCGCTATTCAGGCCAGCCGGTATTGATGCTTCCGGTGATGATACCGGCTTTAATGGATGTGAGTGCGGTTCTGATGCTATCGGGGATCATGGCCTCATAATCATGAAATGGTGCCATTCCGACACCATTGTTCGATAAATTGCAGTGGCTGACAGTGCCACCAGTGAATGACTGTGTGCAATATTTTCCAATGGCGGTATAAACTATCGCATCAAGTTCTTTCATACAGGAGGTTAACAGATAAGGGCCTACTTCAGGAATAGACAGATATTGGTCGACATCAACGCCAATGGCCCATTTACCTGATTCTTTTACTTTGTGAAGCACACCATTACCTGTCTTTCCGGCAAAGGCAAAGATGACAGAGGCACCCTGCTGAATGAGGCTATCGGCCAATCTGGCGCCTACCAGCGTATCGGTGAAAGTGCCGGCATAACATCCGATCCCGTTGACTTGTCTGGTGTAAAATGCATTGTAGTAATTAATTCCTGCTAAATAGCTGATCGAGAATTGTCGGATTTCCGGTATTTCCGGTCCCCCGACAAACCCTGCAACCGGATTTTCCGGCGCTTGTATGTCTGCCCACCATGCTGCCAGAAAGCCACACGGGAAAGAACTCTGGTCAACATCAAATACTATGCATTGCAGGTTTGCGGGCGGGTTATCCATTTGATAGTCAATTAAGATAAAGCTGATGGAAGGATTTGCATTGGCAGCTTCAAGGGTAGCCTCTGCAGCATCGTAACCACTCGTGATGATCAGGTCGTAATCCTCCTGTACAAAAAAACTGATTCCTGTCAGGAAATCAGCAGCCGATGTACATTCATAAATCTTGGGTGAAAGTTGATAATCTATGGCAGCCCGTTGAAATCCCTGAAGGATGTTCTGGTTAAACCCAGCATCATTATACCCGCCCAAACCTCCTACAAGTCCAACCTTTACCAACGGCTGGGGATCGGATTCGGTATCCTTTGTACATGATACAGTTGTAAGTGTAATCATCAGGATGAGGTATAGGGAGAGTTGTTTTTTCTTGATCATTTTGATAGGTGAGTTGATTAATAATTTAGTTTATAGACGTCACGCCTGTAAAAGGGGTGTGATTTTATCTTGATTTTAGTGACCGTATAAAATTAAAAAGAATGACTGAATGAAGCTATTGAAGCCGGGAAAGGATGGTGTTTTTAAAGGCTATTGGCTTTTGGTATGGCTTTTCTCTCATGTTGTAAATAGTGCAATTCTTGTAAATAATATCGTTTCAAGCTTCCGGAACTGTACGCCGGAGGCTTATCTCAGGATACCTGATAAATATCATTAGTTAGATAAGGCTAATCTTCTCCAATGTTTATTTCGGTGTCGGAGGATTCGTTAATATTTCTTTCATACTCACTGATGACCATCCTGGCTTTCTCTACATCAATGTCAGAAACAAAGACTTTAACAGCTCCGGCGCCACCCGGGGCAGAATACCACGGATAGAGCGTGCCCATGATTCCATCTTTAATAAATGATTCTATTTCAGAATCAGCCAGAAGACTCTTTAGCAATTCGGCTTGCCAGAGTGTTCCGGCGAAAACTTCAACCGGGTGTATTTCATTATTAGGATGCATAATGATGGTTTTTTAATGCGATGATTGATAGAATATCTTATAAAGTTTGTTTGGATTCAATGAGTCAAATTATGAAAAAGGTGATTTGTTTTTCGTCAATACCTTTACGTTTTCTGATCAACGATTTGTTTAATTGTTCTTCGGGTTGTGAATAACCCGGATGTTCCATGATCTCATAAATCCTTATGCTTTAGCAGTGAAGCAGTCATTCTTTTCACATGGGGCAGAATGGATGTCTTATGCGAACGGGTTCAAAGGTAGTTAAATTTGTTGCCAACTGCGGGTACCACACTGAATATTTGATTCACGTCCCCGATATACAGTCCATAAGCCACCAGAGGGACTTATGGTTTTCCAAGGGTGGTGATCACAGAGGAATTCGTAATAATTCACTTATTTATACCTGATAGATTCTTGTTAGCCTTACTCTTTGTAAAATCCATAATATCACATCTGTTCTGCCGGACTGATTACCGGGTAGTGTCTTTTTTGCTGGTAACATGGCTGTCATAAGTGGAAGTAGTTTCGCCGGAAGAAGATGTGGTATTGAAATCAATTTTTGCGCTGGGATTGGTATCGCGATTTGCGCTGATGCCTGGTTTTGTATTTAAACCTCCTTAACCGGCAGGCTGATGAAAACTACAGTACCTTCACCTGGAGTACTTGAAGCAGAAATTTCACCTTTCATTAATTGTACAAATTCAAAGCAGATCATCAGTCCGAGTCCGCTCGATTGGCTTTGTTTGTGATCATGCTGGCTAAGCCGGCTTTTGAAATCAAACAAGTACTTTACCTGTTCTTCCGGCATTCCCTTACCGGTATCTTTTATTGATATAATGATGTTTTTATCTTTGTGTTCGGCTGTATAGGTAATCTTTCCGCCCCCCGGGGTGTGCTTCAGGGAATTGGTGGTGATATTTCTGAGTATTGTTTTCATCATATCCTCATCACACCAGAGGGTGATGTCTTCAGGGACTTGATTGATTAATTCAATAGCACCTTTTTTTGCCTGCTGCATGTGATTGGTTATGATGGCCTCAGACAGTAAGTAGAGATTGACTTGTGATTTGTCGGGTTTTATTAAGCCGCGTTGTGCTTTTGACCATGTTAGCAGATTTTCGAGCAGGTTATAAGCAATGTTGCCCGATTTCTGGAGGACTTTCGCGTATTCATTAATCTCGGTGTTGGGAAGGTCTCTGCTTTCTTCTTCGATTATGGCAGTCATTCCCAGTATGTTGTTAAATGGGTTGCGCAGATCGTGGGCAATGATGGAGAATAGTTTGTCTTTGGTGATATTAGCCAATTCAAGTTCCAGGGACTGAGCTTCAATTGTTTTCCCTTTCGTTTCAAGATGGTTGTAAAGTTTTTTAAGTTTTAACCGGCTCAAGATGATCAGGAGGGATGCAAAAATGAGAATGATCATCAGTGCAATGAAAATATTGTTTATTGTTTGATGATGCTCGATACTCTGTTGTTTCAATGCATTCTCATTGCGCAGCCGTTTGTTTTCAATATCGCTGATTTCCTGTTGGAACTGTGCCTGCAATTCGGCCAGTTTTAGGTTGTGCTTGTTGGTATTAATGCTGTCAAGTAGTTTTACGTGCTGTTCAAGGTAGCTTAATGCCCTGACCGGGTTTCCCAGCGATTTGTTCGCCATGTATAAACCTTCCAGGATGGGCAGCTTAATATCACTGTCTGTGCCATCGTCCAATGTGTCGGCCATTATGTAGTAGTTGAGTGCTGTAGCTGGTTTCGATTCTTTAAGGTACATAGAACCCAGGTTGATGTAGTTCATGACAATCCCCATGGTTAGGTTCAGTGATTGGCAGATTTGCAGAGACTCTCTGTACGATTTCTCAGCTTCACGGTATTTCCCCATATCAGCCAACAAGTTTCCCGTATTAAGGGTTACTCTTGCAACTCCTGTCAAAGAATTGATATTGTGATAAGCTGATTTTGCCAGATTAAAATAATACAGGGCGGAGTCTGGTAAGTTTTCCTGACGGAGTGAGACACCAAGGTTAGCATAATTTAGAGCTAAATTAATTACATCTGTATTATTGGATTTTAAAATGCCGATTGCTTGTCTGTAAAATTTTATTGAGTTTTTATATTCAGCCTTGCTGTAGTACTCGAGTCCGATATTCCCCAGAATAATACCTTTTGCATCAGTTTCTCTATTTGCCGGTTTCCCCGATCTAAGCGCCTGCATATAATAATAGATGGCACTATCATACTGTTTAAGGTTACTGAAGGCAGAAGCCAGGTTGTTAAAAGCTCCTCCCATTTTGTTGGATTTGATCTTTTGATAATACTTAAGTGATTGCCTGCCATAATCGATTGCTTCATGATACGCTCTGGTATTTTGTTTTGACAGGCAAAGTTGAAAATATACTAAAGCCCTGAGGGTATCGCTGTTGATTTCATTGGCAATTTCCAGTGCCTGATACTGTAAGGCAAGGGCAGAATCGTATCTGTCTTTATGGTGATAGTAGATCGACTTTAGCAGAATGGCTTCCGATTCAGAAGTCTTGTCGTGAAGCGCGATAGAGAGTTGTAAGGCTGCCTCTCCAATTTCTTTCAGCATCATAGGATTGGAATGCTCAATCATTCTGCCTGTTTTCAGCATCAACCTCAGCTTGTTTCCTGGCTCTTTTTCTTTCGAAAAGGCATTGCGTAAGCTGTCATTGGAAGCATTCAGGCTCATTATATTAACGAATACTGTGAAAAAAATAATTCCCGTTATCCTGCTTTTGATGATGATGTTCTTCATGAATGTTTCTCCGTTGTGTTCTGGTTTGTAGTGTGTTGAAAGGGGAGCCCGTTGATTTATTACAGATATAATTATCTCTGAAGTATTTGTGATGCAATCTATCAACAATAACGCTTTCATCTGTCAATGGTTGAAAGAGCATCGTGAAAAAAGCTTCACTGAAGTCAGATTGCTGTTTTGGTTTCTTGTTAAATAATTAAAAATGATTGGATACTGAATGACTCATCTGGAATATTTAATAAACGAACCCGATTTTTCTCATCACCTTTTCAGACGAACTCCAATAGCAAATATAAGAAAATGTAAAGAAAATTTTAATCCCTTTCTTCGGGCTTCAGTGAAATCGCTTCCTTTTGCCGGTATCCTGGAACTTTCGGTAAGTTGGTTATCATAATATCTTGAGTCAAGTTTGCTGGTTGTTTTTGGTGATGAAGTGAGATTAAGGTTGTTGAAATATCAATCGTTAAAATGACTGATAACCAATTAGCAAATGGTGTTGCTTGTATAACAGTGTTGATTTAATGCACAAGTGTTGAAATATTCATCAAATATAAAATGCTGTTTAGTAGGTGTTGGACAGTGATGTATATTTTAGTGTTGATATATTCAACACTAATTTAGAGAACACCGGCTTCTGGAATTAGTCACTATGAAAATAATGTATTGGTAATCAATTGTATAGTCTAAGTATTTCAAGTATGGCACTGTTCTTGAAAGAACATAACACAGACGGGGAATGAATAAAATAAATGCCATGAAAACAAAAGCTTTTTTAATCACAGTGGGTATGACGTTACTCTATGTTTGCCATGTAAATGGTAATCCCGGGAGCGTTACATCTGGTAAAACGGAGGTGAAGTGCTCATCTGAGTTGTTACCGCTTACTTCAGTTTGGGTAAGTACCTACAATAGGATGAACCAGAACAGTCAGATAATCCTGACCAACACTAGTACTATCAATCCAGATATGAAATCGTTCGATCAGTTGACATTTATAACCGGAAAGGCATTCAAACCGGCTCAGGAAGAATCAATCTGGAGCATGGTTGTTGCCAGGGATGTTATCGTGCCGGTTATCAATTCTGCTAATCCCTTTCTTGTTGGCATCGGCAGGCAAGGTGTTTCATCCGGAGCCTTTGAGAAGGCTCTTGTAACCGAAGGTGCCAGTAACTGGGGAACATTGCTTCGTGACAACCAGCCTTCAGAACTCCATTTGTATGCTTTGGAGAATGAAATGGTCAGGCATGGTCTGGAAGATTTCCTGAATGCACCTTCTACACAATCATTACAAATTACATGGCTGAATGAATCTGATCTTTTAGCTGCTCTTAAGGCGGATCCATTATCCATTGGGTTTTGTAAGCTGAATAGTGTTTGTCAGACTGAAAGTCAGGAAATGATAGCGGGGCTTCAATTCCTTCCGATTGATAAAAACGGTAATGGAAGACTCGACTATATGGAGAATATCTATAGCGATGTCAATACTTTCCTGAGGGGTGTCTGGATCGGGAAATATCCAAAATCACTTGTAACCAATGTCTATGCCGTGTGTAGTACCAAGCCCTCTGGTTCAGCTGAGCTGGCTTTTCTCCAGTTTATCCTTTCAGATGATCGACCACTCATCGCCTCTGACGGGTATGTTAGTCTGACACAAAGTGAAAGAGAATCGCAACTCGGACAGCTCCTGACTACCGGATCAAATGATGTCGCCGGACAATCAACTGCCGATTTTCCCCTTATAACAATCTTAATAGTTTGCGGAATTCTTTTAATCGCCGGTGTTGTAGTTGTGGCCATTGTCAGGAATAGACCCGATACTCCTGAAGTTTCAGTGAAGTACATCATGCCTCTTCCAAGGGGGTTTGATGACAACGGGCTTGATACTCCGGGAGGGCTGTTGTACGATAAATCCCACATGTGGGCCTTCATGGAAAAAGATGGAAGTATATTGGTTGGTGTCGATGATTTCATTCAGCACGTTACAGGTGCTATTACTCGGGTCATACTGAAGAAGCAGGGCGAGCAGGTGAAAAAAGGTGAGCTTATGCTTTCTATACTACAGTCGGGAAAGATGCTCAATCTCTACGCTCCCGTTTCAGGTACCGTAGCTCAGCAGAATGAACAGTTGGTCAACAATTCGTCGTTGATTAATAGCTCACCCTATAGCGAAGGATGGGTATATAAAATTAAACCGACCGACTGGCTGGCTGAAGCACGACAACTTATCAGTGTAGATCGCTACAAGATTTGGCTGAGGTCGGAATTCTTGTGGTTGAAAGATTTTTTAGCTCTGGTTCTCAGAAACGATAACCCTGAACTTACTCATTTGGTTCTTCAGGATGGCGGCGTCATCCGCGAGGGTGTACTTTCTGAGTTCGGACCTGAAGTCTGGGAAGATTTCCAGACAAAGTTCCTTGATGCGGCTAAATAGGTGGGCTGGATAACCAATGATGCCTGAAGGAGTGTGTTCCGCAAAAACCTTAAGCCATACACCTTATTGGCATAATTAAATGGTTACTGTGATAATGATTCTAATTTCAACCACCGCCTGAAGTATTGAAATATTGATATAGAATGAGGTTTGGAAATAATGCAAAAATGAAAGAACTGGTTTATCGCCAGTTTTTTCTATATTGCGAAGTAATGTTTGCAATTGATGGTGATCATCAATAATTCAAATACAGATCTGCAATGAATCCTTTTAAAATAATGTTTAAACTGAGCAAGGGTGGGGTTTCATTTAAGGGAAAATACCTTAAGTTCCGCCGTTCGATTTATGGCAGGGTTGTACTCATCATTACAATTCTTTCTGTTTTTCTGTTTGTTTCATTTGGATTGATTTTTCGCTCTGTGTATGAGCAATATCTCAATACAGTCATTCTGCAGAACGGCAATAATGTCGGATCGTTGGTGGAGGGGGCTCTCTATCGTTCGATGGTTGAAAATGATCAGAGCTCACTTCAGAGTACCCTTGATATCATCCATAATATGCCGGGGATTGAGGAGGTAAATATGTATGATGATGAAAATAATCTGGTGTACACCTCTTTGCCTATGGATACACTGAGAGAGTTCCAGCCCGATTGTAAAAGTTGCCACAATGATCTGAATACCATTTTCCCAAGAAAAGAGAAGACCTACCGGATTATCTCAGCCGAAAACAAGTGCAAGATGTACGAACACAACCAGGATGAACGACATTTGTTGATTATTTCCCCGATTCTTAACTCTAAATCTTGTTACGAAAATTCCTGTCATGCTCACGGGGCAACTGATGATGTGCTGGGGTCACTTGTGATTAATGTACCGCTGGAAGAACTTGATTCAACAGTCAACAAGTCTTCGCTTGAGTTTTACATGTTGGCTACGCTTACTACTATTCTTTTAGCCTCTTTTCTAATCTTTTTCACCAGACGGGAAATCAAGAAACCTCTGAATAAGCTCATTTTGGCCAGTGTGGCTGTAGCCAAAGGTGAAAGGAATACGCGAATTGAGGTGAAGTCGAATCAACTCGACGACATGAATATGGTGTCGATTGCCTTTAACCAAATGCTTGATCATTTGCAGAAGGCCACCATTGAGTTGGAGAACTGGTCACAGCAACTGGAATACAAGGTACAAAAGAAGACAGAAGAATTGAGTACAGCGCAGAATGAACTGATACATATCGATCGTCTGGCCTCCCTTGGAAAGTTGTCATCCTCGGTGGCACATGAGATAAACAATCCTCTTTCCGGTATACTGATCTACACCAAGCTGGTTAATAAACTGTTCGCCAATAAAGAGTTGTCGGATGAGAAAAGGGGAGTAGTTATGAAGCATCTTAAGATGATTGAGACCGAAACCAAGCGTTGTGGAGAAATAGTGAAGGGGTTGCTAGATTTCTCGAAAAAAGACCAGGAAGGTTATGAACCTAAAAGCCTTCACGAAATTTTGCAAGAGACCTATGATTTGATGGCACACCAATTGAAGATTGCCAATATCAGGTTTTTAATGGAATTCACCGCTAAAGCAGATGTAATCTACTGTAGTCCTAATCAGATTAAACAGGCCTGTATGGCCATGCTGGTCAACTCAAAAGAGGCGATTACCGAAAATGGGGAGATCATAATCCGAACAATGAATCCTGATGCTGACACCATTCAGTTGGATATTGCTGACAATGGTATTGGGATATCTCATGATGATTTGGCTCATATCTTTGAACCATTTTTCTCTTCTAAACAAGAAGCAAGTGGAATTGGACTTGGTTTGGCGATCGTGCATGGAATAATACAAAGCCACAAGGGGCGAATTCATGTTTCATCTGAGTCCGGCCATGGGGCCACCTTCTCAATAGTATTATCTTTAGTCAAAAATTAATCTGTATTTGGTATGGAAAATATGATATCGATCTTGATTGTAGATGATGAGGAGTCGGTCAGGGAATCTCTCAACAGTTGGTTCGCTGAAGATGGTTATTCTGTAAAATGTGCTGAGAATGCAAAAACTGCTCTTTCGATTCTTGAAGGACGACGTTTTGATATCATCCTGGCTGATTTGAAGATGCCGGGTATGGATGGTCTCGAGATGCTGCGGCGGATAAAATCGATGGACAAGGATGCGATCGTAATTGTAATGACAGCCTTTGCTACGGTTGATACTGCTGTTAAGTCATTGAAAGATGGCGCATTCGATTATGTGACGAAACCATTTGATCCCGATGATCTTTCCCATTTGATCAGAAATGCTTCACAGCAGATTATATTGACCCGGGAAAATGAGACCCTGAAAAGCAGGGTGGATTCGTTGACCAGTGTAGAGGATTTGATTGGTAAAAGTGAAGGTATTCAAACGGTACTCAGGGAAATTGAAAGTGTGGCGCCTACAAACTCTTCAGTGATCATTACCGGTGAGAGCGGAACTGGCAAAGAATTGGTGGCCAGGGCTATTCATGCCAATTCGCAGCGTAAGTTTTATCCGATGGTAAGCGTCCATTGTGGTGCTCTGACCGAAAGCCTGCTCGAAAGCGAGTTGTTCGGTCACGAAAAGGGAGCCTTTACCGGGGCTTTGTATAACCGCAAGGGGCGGTTTGAAATGGCTGACAGCGGTACGATCTTTCTCGATGAAATTGCCACCATCTCAACAAAAATGCAGATAGAGCTTTTGCGTGTCCTTGAAACCAAGAGTTTTGTCAGGGTTGGTGGTAATAAGGAGATTTCATCCGATTTCAGAGTTATCTGTGCAACGAATAAGGACCTGAAGAAAATGGTTGAAGAAGGAACCTTCAGGGAGGATCTGTATTACAGGCTTAATGTGATGAATATTCATGTTCCGCCGCTCCGTGAGCGCAAGGATGACATCCCTCTGCTTGTCAACTATTTCATCAGCAAATACTGCACCTCGATGAACAAGCCCCTGCTAACCATTGAACCTGCTGCACTGAAACGAATGCTCGATTATCCTTTCCCCGGGAATATCCGTGAACTGGAAAACATGATTGAACGGGCCATCGTCGTTGGGAATAGTAAGAGGATCATGCTGAAGGATTTGCCTTTCAACAAAGAGCTTATTGATAGTGATGTGGAGAGCCTCGAGGATTTTGAGAAAGCCTTTGTGCTGCAAATTCTTAACAAATACAACTGGAATATTTCACGTACAGCTCAGGCATTAAAGGTTGATAGGGTTACGCTTTATAATAAGATTAAGAAATACGGACTTAAAGATTGATAACGTTTTTTCTCTTTTTGTGAACTAAAGTTTGAAACACCCGATCAGGCGAAAGACTGTTGATTCCTTCTAAATGATTCATCAAGACATTATACTGGTACCCTGCGGCCACTTCGAAAAGAGATTTCTTGAGACGATAGCCCGCAGGGTGGGGTTTGAATTCAATTGTCCTGTCAACACTGTTGAGGTCAGGATTGAACTCGGTGATGCTTATGACCCCGGGCGAAGGCAATACAACGCCGATAAATTGCTGAAGGCTCTCAGTTCGCTTGTTCTTGCAAATAATTCATCCAAAATCATTGGTTTGTTTGATGTTGACCTATTCATCCCTATATTGACATACATTTTTGGTCAGGCGCAATTGAGCGGTCGATATGCTATTGCTTCGGCCTATCGACTCAAAAATGAGCGTTATGGGATGAAATCTGATGATGTGCTGTTGCAGGAGCGGTTTATCAAAGAGGTGATTCATGAACTGGGCCATACGATGGGGCTGGTGCATTGCTATAACCCTGTCTGTGTGATGCGGTCGGGCACCTACCTCGAAGATATTGATCAGAAAGGATCAACACGCTGCTATGCCTGCCGGAAAATTACACAGGTGCTTTAGTGGAAACACTTTTAGTGTCTGTGATTTACATGTTATCGTGAAATCGGGATTGTGAGCCTGTGATTTCTGATTAGCCTTCCAAAGTTTAATCAAAGAATTTTTAACCATGGTTTAGGCAAATACTATCTGAAATGAGCTTGGCCAATGGCACTTTGAGTTTTAATGGGTAGTCGGACTATAACAGCCAGGGAAAAAGATAGTATGTCCTGACTCGGTAGGCAGAGTAATCCTGAAAAGTTGCTTTGAGTTGTTTCTCTTCCTTGATGATTTTAATGACCAATACGATGAGGAGTCCCAGAAGAGCCGATAGCCTTTGATGGCTGTATTGGGTTGCTACCAGTGGTATGAAGAGGATTAGCAGCGAGGTATACATCGGGTGCCTGATGAGCCGGTACGGGCCTGTAGTGATGAGCAGAGCCCCCGGTAACAGATCAGGCATTATATTGATTCGGCTCCTGCGCATGGCGATAATTGCCCAGCAAGCCAGTATGCCGCTGAGTGAAACCGGTATCATCAGCCAGTATGAATTGGGATTCCAGACTTGACTGTAGAGCAGAAGTACAATGAGTAAGACCTGAAGGAAAACCAGGGAATAAGAGACCCATCCGGATTGGTAGGAGGTAGTGTCTTCTTGGATGGCCATTTCTTTCGGTTTTATTTAGCTTTACGGGCTGCCAGCCCAATACTTTCGAGCAATGTACTCGATTCATTGGGTTTAAAGACGCCCCTGTTAACCGCCTTAATTTCCTCAATTGTATAGAAAGCATTGGGGTTAAAATGGTTTATCACGCTGGTGACGTGTGGGATGTTTTTCCGTTTAATGATGGTAAAGATGATCTTTACCTTCCCGGTCGATCCCTCAGCATCAACTTTTGTTAATCCGTAGTGGTTTTCTATCAGGAATCTTTCAAGGTCTGAGGTGTCTTTTTTAGGGATGATCCGAAGTAGCACAGTTCCTAACGAAATCTTTTCTTCGAGCCTGATGCCAATGTAATTTCCCATGGCAAAGCCAGCCCCATAACCAATATAGCAAAACAAGTTGGAATCGATATATTCTAATGCAAAGCGTACGGCAACCAGCCAAATAATAACCTCGAAGAATCCCAGAAAAGGTCCCAGAAAACGATAGCCTTTTGATACAAAAATGATACGAAGGGTGCCGATGCTTTGGTCGCTTATTCTCGCCAAAAAGATCAGCACTGGAACCAGGATATAGGTAAACAGGAATGAATCAGATGCAATAAAGGGTTCCATAGGTCAGCTTTTTTTAATAATCCTTAATACAGTGGCTATTTAGGCCTAAATTCCCACGATGCGGATAGCGGTACGGCGGTTCTTTGCCCTGCCTTCATCAGTCGTGTTGTCATCGATGGGTTGTGATTCACCGAAACCTTTATAAGATAAGCGGTCGGGGACAATATTCTTTTTTGAAAGGTAATCAAAGACAGCGCGTGCACGGTTTAGTGACAATTCACGGTTGTAATCTGAATTGCCCTGATTGTCGGTATGACCGCTGATCTCAATCTTCATTTTTTCATTTTCGATCAATAGCGCTACAAGTTTATCAAGTTCTGCGACTGATTCAGGTTTAAGTTGGTAACTGTCGGTGTCGAAGAAGACATTGTTGAGTATCATACTTTCACCAACGGTAATGGGTTGAAGTGGAACGTCGCGCAGAAAAGGGTTTTCAATTCCATGGTTACCGGTAAAATTGAAATGTTCGGAATGGAACAGATAGCCTTTCTTCGAGACATTGAGTGCATAAGATCTCCCGGAAGGAAGTGCTACCAGAAATTCTCCGTTAACGGGATTGCTTACACTACCGACTATCGGTTTTCCTGATTCAAGTTCGATTAGTTCAAATCGGGCTTCCAGTTTCTGCCCGGTTTTATAATCATACACTGTCCCTTTTAAGTATGTAAGGGTTTGTGGACGTGAGATTGCAGGCATCTCAAAACTGTAGAGGTCAAGCAGTCCATACCCGCCTTTGCGGTCGCTTGCAAAATAGCCAAGTTTTCCATCGCCCGATACCACCAGACTGTTTTCATCACGAAAGGTGTTGATGGGGTACCCCAGATTGACAGGTTCAGTCCATTGGCCGGCACTATCGCGCCGGCTCATGAAGATATCAAGCCCACCCATGCCGGGGTGGCCATCGCTTGCAAAGTAGAGTGTATTTCCATCGGGGTGAATGAAAACACTTTCTTCACGGCCCGGGGAGTTGATGATAGCCGGTAGGCGCTGTGGCTGGGACCAGTGGCCATCGGGACTAAGTTCACTGGTGAAAATATCCTGTTGACTACCTCCCTGACTGTCGCGGTAACCTCTGACGAAGTAGAGTGTTTTGCCATCGGCTGCGAAAGATGGCTGGGTTTCCCAGAAACCACTGTTTACCGGGTTTCCAATGTTAGACGGTTCTGACCATTCATCACCCAAACGACGCGAAACAAACAGGTCGCAGCTTCCAAATCCATCACGGCTGGGGCCGTAGTCCCTGGCTGTATTCGCGCAGGCGGTGAAGATGAGGAATTGTCCATCGGGCGAAAGGGTGGGAGCCCCTTCATTCCATTCGGTATTGATTGGGGAACCGACAGCTTTGGCCTGATTCCATGAGGTATCATTTCTGGTTGCCATATAGAAATCTTCCTGTTCATGTCCTTCGATGCCATAGGGCTCACGTCTTGTAAAAAGGAGCGTCTGATCATCAACAGTCAGGCATGGGAAATATTCAGCACGTGCAGAGTTAATGGCAGGACCCAGATTTTTTGGGCTGAATGGCAGAGGATTGGCCATTAAAGATAGTGCAAAACGGCAATCATCGATGAGCGCTGTGATGATGACTTTTCGCTCTTCGTTGTGGGTGGTGTTGTCGATGGTTGCTTGATAATCTGCAATGGCTGCTTCATAGTTGCCTGTGCGGTGTTCAAGTTTTGCAATGTAATAATGAGCCATGGGGTATTGCGTACGGCCTTCCGTCAACGATTTTCTGTAGGCGGTAATAGCCTTGTCATACTCCTTTTTGTCGCTATAAACATCGCCAAGGGCAAGGTAGGCTTCAGAGAATTTGTTGTCGGCACTGATGGCCTGGAGAAGAAATTCTTCGGCCTTTGCATAGTCATGAATCCTGTACCATTCGGTACCCTTGTAGTAATGTTTAATGGCGCGCTGTGACTCGGTCGACAGTTCCCCTTGCTGAGCCTGCAGTCTGTTGAAAACAAACAATAAGCTCAAAAGCGACAGATAAAAGATGGCACATTTACGACTCATTCGGCTTTATAGGTTTAGAATCATAAAAGTAGTTGTTTTTGGCTCAATAGGACGTAGTCTATGGAATTCTGATCCATTTATGGACCTGAAGCGAAAGCCGCCATTTAGGATTTGCCTGAATGTATGTAATCAAAAGAGGAATAAGTTGCTCACGGCGGCTCCATTCTGGTTGAAGCAACAGGGCACATTTATCAGTTACAAGGCGGGCGTGTTGTTCAGCCCAATCAATGTCGGCCGGTTCGTAGATTACCACTTTAAGCTCATGAGCCAGTTGGTGAATGTTGCCTGCAGGGGGAGCATTTTTCTTGGGCGAGAGGCATATCCAGTCCCAATCACCGCTGAGCGAATAGGCTCCTGACGTTTCAATAAAGGTTTTGATGCCGGCTTCTTTCAGTTTATCGGTGAAATAGCCAAGCGGATATGTTGTGGGCTCTCCTCCGGTAACCACAACCGCCTTTGCAGGAAAAGAAGCTGCCCGGGCAACTATTTCGTCGGTTGGTACAGGGGGGAAAAGGGTTGGATTCCAACTGTGTTTGGTGTCGCACCATGAGCAACCTACATCACAACCTCCCAGTCGGATAAAATAGGCCGGAGTTCCGGTTTGGATACCTTCTCCCTGAAGTGTATAGAATTCTTCGACCAGTGGCAGCTTTTTGCCATCGTCGAGAAGTTTTTGATCTAAACGCATGATGTAATAATTAGAGAAATAACCAGTTGGGTCATTTATTCCGTGAGATTAGGCCTCAGAAATGTGTTGACGTTTAATTCGTAAATCATCTGGGGCCTCACCTTGGTCTTTTCGGCCGAAATCCACAGTTTTCCATCTGGTCCGAAACATATCCCTTCGGTCTGTGCCCCCGCCATACCCGTCATATCAATTCTAATTCTTCCTCCGTCGGCGGCGTGTGCAGGATTAAAGTTCTGAAATAACCACACCGAAGGAATCATATTCATATAACCAATGAGTGCCAGGGTCTTGTTATTGGTATCATAATCGGCACCTGTTACGAGCAGATCAGCATCAAATTCATAGACTGGCAGAATGTTATAGCGTCCTGGTTTTGTGGATAAGGTGTAGAGACGTGTTGTAAAGTTGCCCCAGTTTTTAGAGAGGAGCCACAGACTTCCATTGGCATAAAAGACAGATTCACAATCGAAATTATGTTTGTACGCTTTCGGGTTCATGTCGGTCTGATCGCCCCATGCAAACCTGATGGTCTCAGGTGCTATTGATACGTTGTCATTTTCGGGAACCTCGCGCCAGTCAATCTTATACACCACCAAATCGGTGCGCTTGCCTCCATTGTTCCCAAAATCGCCTACATAGAGGGATTTTCCATCGGTGGTAAGGTCTTCCCAGTCATGATTACCGGCTCCATCGAGGGTGATGGTTTGAACGATCTCGCTTCCAGATTTACTTAATCTGTATATCTCTGGCTTACCACCACTGTCGTTATGTGTCCACCATGCTCCTCTGAACCAGATGAGCCCGCTGGTTTCGTTCACTGCGTTGGGTAGTTTCTTTGATGCTAGAGGGGTGGCTTCAAAGCGGGTAAATCCCTGAGTGACCTGTGGGGCTGATTCAACAGAAGTACCGGTTGGTGAATGCTGGGCATATACATATCCATTGCCCGGAAGGATCATCAATAGAAGCAGAAGGAGAAAACCGGGGAAGGGAATCCTGCCATGCAGTTTCATGTAGGTAAGGAGCAGCGCGATCAGCATGGTTACAATTCCTTCTTGTATGCCTTCATTGTGTTCATTAGAAGGGCGGCGATGGTCATGACTCCTACACCTCCGGGAACCGGTGTGATAGGGCCTGAAATTTTGGAGACTTCTTTAAAATCTACATCGCCTGCTATATGGTAACCTTTTTCGCTCTTGTCTTCGATGCGGTGAATCCCGACGTCGATGATCACAGCACCCGGTTTCACCATCGTGGCTTTTACAAATCCCGGTTGTCCGATGGCGGCAATCAGGATATCTGCCTGAAGGCATAGCTCTTTTAAATTTGCCGTTTTACTGTGGCAAAGGGTAACTGTTGCATTTCCCGGATTGCCTTTGCGGCTGAGCATTATTGCGATGGGAGTACCAACGATGTTGCTGCGCCCCAGCACCACAACATGTTTGCCTTCGGTTTCGATTTTCGACCGACGTAAAAGTTCCATGATACCCATCGGAGTGGCAGGGAGAAATGAAGGGAGACCCAGAATCATCTTGCCCATGTTGATGGGGTGAAAACCATCGACATCCTTTGCCGGATTTATAGAAGCTACAACGCGGTCGGTGTTGATATGTTCCGGGAGCGGCTGTTGAACGATGAGGCCGTCAGTATCGGGGTCGTTGTTGATGAAATCAATGACACTGAGCAGTTCTTTTTCTGAAACTGTTTCTTCAAATTTATAAAGTGAAGAGGTAATGCCGGTTGATCTGCATGCTTTTTCTTTGGATGTTACATAAGTTTGACTTGCAGGATCTTCGCCAACGAGTATGGCGGCGAGATGTGGGGCACGTTCATCCCGGTCGATAATGGCTGCAACTTCTGCCTTAATCTCCCCCTTAATTTTCTCAGCTATGGTTTTTCCGTCAATGAGTTTCATGTTACTTACCGGTTTTAAAAAGTGTAGCCGGAGTGCCCGGCTACTATCTTATGTTATTGGCGAATGAAATAAGCTAGCGTCTTCTGGCATTTTTCGCGTTGCCCATCATCTTCATCATGTTTTTTCCGCCGCCGACGGTCATCATCTTCATCATCTTGCGCGTCTCGTCAAACTGCTTTATCAGACGGTTGACATCCTGAATGTCGGTACCGCTTCCATTGGCAATCCGCTTGCGGCGGGATCCGTTCAGAAGAATAGGGTTCTGGCGTTCCTGTGGTGTCATGCTTTGGATAATTGCTTCAATACTCTTGAAAGCATCGTCGTCCACATCAATGTCTTTTAATGCTTTGCCCATACCAGGAATCATCGAGACGAGATCTTTTATGTTGCCCATCTTCTTAATCTGGCGAATTTGTCCAAGGAAGTCATCGAAGTTGAATTGGTCCTTGGCAATTTTTTGCTGGAGTTTGCGGGCTTCTTCCTCGTTGTACTGCTCCTGGGCTTTCTCAACCAGCGTTACGATATCACCCATCCCCAGAATTCTATCGGCCATACGGGAAGGGTAGAAAATGTCGATGGCATCCATCTTTTCACCCAACCCGACAAATTTGATTGGCTTGTCGACTACTGCCCTGATGGTAAGGGCAGCACCTCCGCGGGTATCACCATCAAGTTTGGTGAGCACCACACCATCGAAATTCAGTTTGTCGTTGAAAGCTTTGGCCGTGTTTACAGCGTCCTGACCGGTCATGGAGTCAACCACGAAAAGGATTTCCTCCGGAGTGACAGCTTCCTTGATCCGTCCGATTTCATTCATCATCTCTGTATCAACTGCCAAACGACCGGCAGTATCGACGATGACGATGTTCATGCCATGTTCCCGGGCGTACTTAACTGCATTTTTAGCAATTTCAACAGGATTTTTGTTGCCCTCCTCAGTATATACCTCAACCTCAATCTGGGCTCCCAGAACTTTGAGCTGATCGATGGCTGCAGGACGGTAAACGTCGCATGCGGTGAGTAAAACCTGGCGCCCTTTCTTTGATTTCAGGTAGTTGGCAAGCTTGGCTGAGAACGTGGTTTTCCCTGACCCCTGTAAACCTGCCATCAGAATTACTGCAGGACTTCCTTTAATGTTGATGTCGCTTTTTTCTCCACCCATGAGGTCAGCCAATTCATCATGGACGATCTTTACCATCAACTGACTGGGTGAAATGGCCGTCAGTACATCCTGGCCAAGGGCTTTTTGTTTGACATCATCAGTAAACTGTTTTGCAATTTTGAAGCTAACATCGGCATCCAGAAGAGCCTTTCGCACTTCCTTCATGGTCTCTGCAACGTTAATTTCGCTGATATGTCCTTGTCCTTTAAGGACTTTAAATGCTCTGTCGAGTTTTTCGCTTAAACCTTCAAACATCGGGTATGGCTCGCTTGTGAGTTTATAATACTGTTTTTTAAGGGCGCAAAGATACGAAAAAGAGAGGTACGGGAGAAAGATGGGCTGGTGGCTGCTTTATAGTAGTTGTAACGGTGATATGTTTATTACTGTTTTGAGGTATAAAACAGTGCTATACTTAAAATGGGGGGCTTACTGTTTATGAGAAAATGTTATTTTGCGGTTATGTCCGGCAAAAATGAAAAAGTGGGTGTACTTATGATTTTAATGTCCGATTCGTCCGACTTTTCGCTTTAGGCCAGGGAATTGTATGGGGAGACAGATTTAGTAATGACAACATTGAATTGAGAAATAACCCAGACTATTCAACCTGAGAATAGGTTGGCATCAGTGTATCTTGAATGGCATCTATTAAGACAACAGAATAACTTCATCCTCATCAGTTTTTTTACGAGATGGGCGTTTAGCATGATTGCTGATATGAATCGACGATTTTTTATACCCTGTGCAGTTTATTACGCTACATGCAGTAGGTGTATTTGTTTTAAAGGTGTATGATTTAAACCGCATTAATACAATTGTTTATGTTTGCAGCATGTTCTCGTTGTTGTTTATCACGTTCTGTTATACTAAATACAATGATGATGACCTTTTTCCTCCCGGATAAACCCTTGTTGTTCAAGAAATCTGATTGGTAAAGCATTTTGTTGCCTTATTTTGTTGAATTTGCTTGTTTTAGTGTTGTTTATGTGTATTTCTGGTGCCAGAATTTATATTGTATCAACAAACCAAACAACCGGAAAAATGGAACTATCAATTCAAGGTTTAAAGGATAAGGATTTCATTATTGATCCTAACGACACTTCAAGAGACCAGATTGCCATTGGTACTTACAGCCTTAAATTATCCTCACAACGGGTAATGCGAAAAAAAGGAAAACCCCTATGCTCAGGCAACCAGGATGCTTCGGACTTTCTTCGCGCGGTGTCCTCAGTCAGGTCAGCCAATCGCCCTCGGGATAGGCTCCGCAGGCGAAAAAACTTCGAAAGCGACAATAGCCCTGCTTAATTTAGCCTCTAAGGTATTCAAGCAGGGACTTATATTGGCCGATAAGTAACATTTTAATGATTAGAAATTATTTTTCATCCATCCCCTGATTTTATACGGGTTTGGTATGATATTGGCATAATATGAAGGAGTATGAAAAGAACTTATGCCGCATTTCAGCCGAAAACCAAGCAAAGATCAACCTTAACCGTACGCTTCATCTACGGTTGATCTACGGTTGATCTACGGTTGATCTACGGTCCATCTTAAAAAATGGCACATTTTATCAGCCTTACAAAAGCTGGAATGCACTACATACAGCTTTCCAAATATTCTCTGATATTGATTGGGATTTAAGAGTCGGGGACGATATAATTATTGTAGAGACACAGCATGCCTTGTCTCTACAAACTAAAATGATTACCTGTTAAAAAATCGCTGCTATGAATCGGGACGATTGAATCATGTTGATTGAGCTACAATTAACGAAACAGGAAATCCTGAAATCTCTAATTTCCTTGCCAGCCACGGCAATTTCCCTTACCTTTGCTGTGTTAAACCGTTCTTCGATAAGCTATTAATTCACAATAAATTATCATTATATGCTTTTGTTCTTTCAAGGTACTTCAGGCGTAATTTATGTTGTTGAGACACGCCGGACCCCCGAAACAACCGACCGCGAAAAGCTTGTCTGGTTGTTTGGTAATGCCCAATGGCTCGATGTAGAAACCATCGACCGTCCATTTATCGGTCCACGCCGTGAGATGATTACTCCCTGGAGCACCAATGCCGTCGAGATAACACAGAATACAGGCATTGAAGGAATCATCCGGATCGAAGAATTTTTCCCGACAGATACCGATAAACCGTCATTTGATCCGATGTTGCAGGCGCGCTACCCGCTACTCGATCAGCAAACATTTCATATTGAGCATCAGCCTGAGCCTATTCGGAGCATCACTGATATTGCCGCCTATAATCAACAGGAGGGGCTGGCACTCAGTCCTGATGAAGTGGCTTACCTTGAAGAGGTTGCCATACGGATAGACCGCCCTCTTACAGACAGCGAAGTATTTGGTTTCTCGCAGGTCAACTCAGAACATTGTCGTCACAAAATTTTTAATGGTACGTTTATTATCGACGGCAAGGAGATGCCCGATACCCTCTTTTCACTGATTAAGCGTACTTCAAAGGTCAATTCCAATGGCATAATATCAGCCTACAAGGACAATGTGGCGTTTGTAGTCGGGCCACGTATCAACCAGTTCGCCCCTTTAACTCAGGATAAGGCTGACTTTTTCAGTTTAACGCCTTTTGATTCGGTTCTCTCGCTTAAAGCTGAGACACATAATTTTCCCACGACAGTAGAACCTTTTAATGGTGCCTCTACCGGAAGCGGTGGAGAGATTCGTGATAGGATGGCAGGTGGAAAGGGCAGTATGCCCCTGGCCGGAACGGCAGTATATATGACTTCTTATCCAAGGACTGAAGCCGGACGTCCATGGGAAGAAGCGGTTAAGCCGCGAAAATGGCTTTACCAGAGTCCTGAAGATATTCTGATCAAGGCATCCAATGGCGCCAGCGATTTTGGTAATAAGTTTGGGCAGCCGCTGATTTGCGGGAGTCTTCTCACTTTCGAACATGCCGGCGAAAGCAGTAACTATGGTTTTGACAAGGTGATCATGCTTGCAGGTGGGATCGGTTATGGAAAACAGTCCGACAGTCTGAAGGACGATCCTGAATCTGGAGACATTGTAGTGGTGCTGGGCGGTGATAATTACCGGATTGGAATGGGTGGTGGAGCTGTATCGTCTGTTGCAACAGGAGAATTTGGACATGCCATAGAACTCAACGCAGTTCAGCGAGCCAATCCTGAAATGCAGAAGCGGGTTTACAATGCCATCCGCGCGATGGCAGAATTGGAAAAGAATCCGATCGTGAGTGTTCATGACCATGGAGCAGGCGGCCATCTCAATTCCTTGTCTGAATTGGTTGAGGTCACGGGAGGAGAAATAGAAATCAACAAACTCCCTGTTGGTGATCCCACTCTTTCAGCGCGGGAGATTATTGGGAATGAGTCGCAGGAGCGGATGGGACTGGTAATCCGGAAAGAAGATGTGAAAATGATGGAGAAGGTGGCGATTCGTGAAAGAGCACCTTTCTATGCCGTGGGACACACCACCGGCGATCATCAGTTTACCTTCGTGGATAAACGCACAGGTGAAAAACCCATTGACCTTCAGATGGCCGATATGTTTGGTAAACCACCCAGAACATTTATGCGCGATAAAGCGGTTACCACTACCTTTGAAAGCCTGCAATGGGATGTTATGCGTGTTCAGGAATACACCGAACAGGTTTTGCAACTGGAATCAGTTGCATGTAAAGACTGGCTTACCAACAAAGTTGACAGGTCGGTTTCAGGCCGGGTGGCATTACAACAATGTGCTGGCCCTATTCAATTGCCGCTCAATAATCTGGGAATCATGGCGCTCGATTATTCTGGCCACCATGGAATGGCAACATCCCTAGGGCACGCTCCTGTGGCTTCGCTGGTGGATGAAAAAGCAGGAGCGAGGCTGGCAGTCACCAAAGCGCTCACCAACATTATATGGACACCCTTAGCCGATGGACTTAAATCGGTTTCATTGAGTGCTAACTGGATGTGGCCATGCCGGAATGCTGGAGAGGACGCAAGGTTGTACAATGCAGTGAAGGCCCTGAGCGATTTTGTGACAGACCTTGGAATCAATGTTCCGACAGGAAAGGATTCTTTGTCAATGACCCAGAAATACCCGGGGGGGCAGACGGTGATGTCGCCGGGAACAGTTATCATATCAGCCGGGGCCCATACAAATGACTTTACCAAGGTGGTTCGTCCTGTGCTTTGCCCCGAGACTTCGACCAGCATTATCTATGTTTCATTTGCCCAAGATGGATTCAGGCTCGCAGGTTCTGCGCTTTCACAAGTGCTCAGTTCACCGGGTCAGCATGTCCCCGATGCAGCCGGGCCGGAGTACATCAGGAAGGCTTTTGCAGCAATTCAACAGTTGGTTGATGACGAAAACATCCTTGCAGGGCATGATGTTTCTGCAGGAGGATTAATTACTACAATACTGGAGATGTGTTTTGCGCACGAGCATCAGGGTATGAAAGTCAATCTTGACAGCCTGAAGGAACCCGATCTTGTGAAGGTTCTTTTCAGCGAGAACCCCGGGCTGGTGATACAGGTAACCGATGGGTTTGCCACGATTGGACAGTTGGAAAAAGCAGGTTTGCGGTGTGCACTTATCGGGCAGCCGCTTGCAGGTGACGAAGTTGTGGTTGAGTTGAATGGTGTAGAAACCTGTTTCGATATCCCGACCTTACGCGACCTGTGGTTCAAGTCATCATATCTGCTCGAAAGAAGACAATCGGGGCATGAGCATTCATTGAAGCGGTATGGCAATTATCACCAGCAACCGTTGAACTTCAGGTTCCCTGAGTTTTTTAAAGGAACCTTCTCTTCGATGGGGCTCGATCCTTATCGTACAGTACCCACCGGAATCAAGGCGGCCATCATTCGGGAAAAGGGGGTGAATGGTGATCGTGAAATGGCCTGGATGCTGCATCTGGCCGGTTTCGATGTAAAAGATGTTCACATGACCGATCTGATGGGAGGTACCGAAGATCTCAGCGAGTTGAAGTTGATAGTTTTTGTAGGTGGCTTCAGTAATTCCGATGTGCTTGGTTCAGCGAAAGGATGGGCAGGAGCTTTCAGATATAATGATAAGGCAAGGCAGGCCCTTGAGGCTTTCTACGCCCGCCCCGGCACCCTAAGTCTGGGTGTCTGTAATGGCTGCCAATTGATGATTGAACTGGGGCTGGTTACCCCTGGCAGGAAGAAAATGCCGGGGATGCTTCACAATGCATCAGGCAAGTTTGAATCGGCTTTTCTCACCGTTGATATACTTGAAAATCATTCGGTGATGCTAAAGAGTCTGGCCGGTTCAAGGCTTGGAATTTGGGTAGCACATGGTGAAGGTAAATTCAGTCTTCCTGAACCTGAAGATGCTTATCATATCCCTGCCAAATATGGTTATGATGAATATCCGGCCAACCCCAATGGCTCTGATTACAGCACCGCTGCCCTGTGCAGTGCCGATGGCCGTCATCTGGCCATCATGCCCCATCTCGAAAGAGCGTTCTATCCATGGCACTGGGCATGGTATCCGAAAGACCGCCGTAAGGATGAGGTATCGCCCTGGATGGAAGCCTTTGTGAATGCAAGGGAATGGATTAAGTTGCAACATTAATTGGTTTTCTTAAATTTACACGGTAAAACTTATACAAACTATGGGAATACATATTCAGGCCGACCAGGGCCAGATTGCTGAAACAGTTTTGTTGCCGGGTGATCCTCAACGTGCCAAATATCTGGCGGATAACTACCTTGATGATGCAGTGTGTTATAATAACATCCGCGGAATGCTGGGTTATACCGGTTATTATAAAGGTCAACGGGTTTCGGTGCAGGGGACCGGGATGGGTATCCCTTCGATTGCCATTTATGTCACCGAGTTGATGGATTTTTATGGATGCAAAAACCTGATACGCATTGGAACCTGTGGCGCTATACAGCCTTATCTGAAATTACGCGACGTAATTCTGGCCATCACAGCCAGCACTGATTCCAATTTTAATCGTGTACTTTTTAAGAATCTGGAATATGCCCCGCCGGCTAATTATCATCTGTTGAGTAAAGCGTATGAAGCATCAGAGAATTTGGGACTTAATACTTATGTTGGGCCTGTATTCACCACCGATGCCTTCTTTGTAGATGACCTGATGGGTGAATATGCCATTTGGCAGAAATATGGTATTCTGGCAGTAGAGATGGAGACTACCGCCCTGTATTCCATTGCTGCAAAATTTGGTCGTAGGGCACTGTCGCTGCTTACAGTAAGTGATCAATTGATAACTGAAGAGCGATGCACCGCCGAAGAACGCCTTACCTCCTTCACTAATATGATGGAGATCGCACTCGCGGCAGTTAAAGTACTCTAAACGTTTTCTGGTTCAGCATCAGGGATAGCCTCTGTTAATCGTAAAACGAATAATTAGTAACGATTCTCAGGGATTGTATCTTCTAAAGGTGTTAATCATGGATTGAATATTTCAAATTGTCTCTTGAAATCGTATTTTGGGTTCTCGAAAGCATTTCTGCCAGTTTGGTAAGTTCTCTTTGGTAGACTTAAATTTCAGTGTTTCTTTGCCCATAGACATGCAAATGCTACGGAGACCATGTCGTTGAGCTGCTAAGCCAGTTAATTGTATAGAAGGGTTGACTTAGGATTCAATGACAGATACTGACGTTTTTTCCCAGCTTCGGGAAACCTGTTTGATTCTGGTCAGATCAAATTATGAATCAAGAATTATTGAATTTCTGATTATCGTAGCCTAAATTTCCGCAATCATTTGCTTCAATGAATGGTCTGGCTCATTAAACATAGCAAGCAAATCCTCGTAAGGATCTCCTGTAAGGTGTAAGGCATGGGCAAAAGCTTGTTCAGTCTTCATTCCTCTGTCTCTGAACGACATCACTAAATTTCTGAAATTAACGCCTCCAAGTGTCAAAAGGCGGTGCTCTACTTGCAGGTGCTGCCAGGCATATTGCTGGTGAATGGGTGTTGTCTGGCCAAATACTTCAACCGGAATACTTTCCGTAACAAACCGGCAGACAACACAATTTTCGCCCCTGATGCTTTTGGTGTTCAGATAGAATCCGTGATAACCAGCGAAAAGGGTTTCCAGTTGTCCGATGAAGGAGGATTGGTTTGTAAATGTGCAAATGATATCGATATCACTCCCTTTCACGTTGACCGCGATAGGAAAACTACCTACCTGAACTGCCCCAAACGATGCCAATTTTGCGCATATTAATGATGCAACATCTGATTCATTCACAATGCGTTGTTTTAATGTTTATTGAATAAAAAAGAAGAACGGGGCTTCCCAGCCCCGTCTCTCCAAACTTTAACCAAAAACAATTTACAAACCAATGAAAACAAAATCTAAGATTCCGTTTAAATTGTAGTGCAAAGTAATAAAAAAAAAACCGGATGGTTGTCTATTTACTAAAATTTTAGTGATTATTTTTTAATAATTTTAAATACAACTGATTAGCTGTAAATTGTTTTTAAAAATTGTTGAGAAGTTTGGTGTAATTTACAATTCTAATCCTACATTTGTAACATGATACGGGCGAGGAAATATATAGGCTGGTTCTTGCTGGTGATTTGTATACCACTCTTTGTGCCGGCACAGTCAGTCACTAATTCTTTTGGCTTCATAGAAAATAAGGGTCAATGGCCTTCGGCGGTACTCTACAGCATAGCACCATCGCCCAACGTTACAGTATTTGTTGAACGCGATGGTATCAGGTTTAATATTGTTAATGCTGGAGACATGCTGCATAGTATGGCTCATCATCATTCCGGAGGGGAAGAAGAGTCAGATGTATCAGCTATCAGAGGTCATGCTTATAAAATGTATTTTGTTGGCGGTTCGTTAGGCCCTGATATTGAAACCAGTGAGCCTTCTTCAGATTATCTGAACTATATTATTGGAAATGATGCGACCAGATGGGTGTCGATGGTGAGGAAGTATAAATGGGTTACGTTGAAAAATGTTTATCAGGGTGTTGATCTTTTTATTGGACAGCAGAACAATAACCTTAAGCTTGAATGGCGCATTTATCCGGGGGGGAGTGCCAGTAGTATTTCCATCAGGTATGATGGAACCGAAGGCGTTGAAATCACAGAGGGACGATTGAGTATTCATACTAGTGTGGGTGAAGTGAGTGAAGGATATCCCAAATCATGGGCCATCAGCAATGGCATTAAGGTCCCTGTATCTGGTGATTATGTGAAGAATGGGAAAAATATTGGCTTCGGGCTTCAGTCGGTTCCTGACGCATTTGATACACTTGTGATTGATCCTGAACTTGTGTTTAGTACTTATAGTGGCTCAACAGCTGACAACTGGGGATTCACGGCAACATATGATTATCAGGGAAATGTTTATTCCGGAGGGATTGTTTTCGGTGCAGGGTATCCTGTCACTGTAGGTGCCTGGCAGCAAACCTATGCCGGAGGGTGGGATGTGGCCATTATTAAATATGACAGCACAGGAACAATCAGGCGTTGGGCTACTTATCTGGGAGGTGATCAGGCTGATCTTCCACATAGTATCATATGCGACGAGGGAGGTAACCTTTATGTTTTCGGAACTACAGGATCAGCCGGGTTTCCTGCTACGCCCGGGGCTTATGACTTAACCTTTAATGGTGGCACATCTCTGGCTTACGATCAGTCGCTTTATTACCCGCAGGGATCAGATGTCTTTGTCTCAAAGCTATCGTCTGATGGCAGCCAGTTGCTTGCAAGTACATTTATCGGTGGAACAGGAAACGACGGGCTGAATTACAGAAGCCGATACAATTTAGTGGTTAATACCGGCAATGATACCCTGTATTGCAACTATGGTGACGGCGCGAGAGGAGAGATTGCCATTGATGCCCAGAATTACATCTACATTGGGAGCTGTACATTTTCGACCGATTACCCGATTACCAGTGGTGCATTTCAGCCAACCAACAGAGGTAAACAAGAGGGTGTGGTGACCAAATTGTCATCTACACTCGGCACGTTGGTGTGGAGTTCCTATGTTGGCGGATCGGGTGACGATGCTGTCTATTCTATTGATGTAACCTCAACAGGGAATGTACTTGCGGCAGGTGGAACAACAAGCACCAATCTGCTTACAACGCCAGGTGTCCCAAAACCACAGTTTCAGGGTGGAACGGCTGATGGTTTTCTGCTGAAAATATCGCCCAATGGCAATGCAATCGATGCCCTTACCTATTTTGGCTCTAATCAGTACGATCAGGCTTACTTTGTCAGGACTGACAGGTTTAACAATGCATATATATATGGACAGACTAAAGCAACCGGAACGACACTGGTAAGCAATGCCGCGTATTACAATACCAATAGCGGACAGTTTATTGCCAAGTACAATTCTTCTTTGAGTGTAATGCTTTGGAGCTCTGTATTTGGAAGCGGAAGAACCGGTCCCGAAATATCTCCAACAGCCTTCTCAGTTGATGTTTGTAACCGCATTTATGTTAGCGGGTGGGGTCGTTACTGGGGTGGTAATGGTGTATGGGGAACTTTGTTTGGAACTAAGGGTTTTCCGATAACAACTGATGCATGGCAGAGCCAATCCGATGGTCAGGACTTTTACATTGGGGTGTTTGACAGTGATATGAGTGGGCTTGAATATGGGACCTTTTTTGGAGAGTTACACTATTCAGGTTGTAGTGGTAGTGGGCGTGACCATGTGGATGGGGGCACCAGCAGGTTTGACCGTAATGGTAACATTTATCAGTCGGTTTGTGCAAGTTGCGGCGGATGTCAGCAATTCCCGACTTTTCCCGATCCGGGAGCCTGGAGCAATACCAACAACTCTTCGAATTGTAATAACGCGGTATTTAAAATTAACTTAATCACTGATTTTGCGTTGGCTTCATTTAATTCGGTTTCTCCCGGATGTACTCCATATAGTGTCCAGTTTCAAAATGCAGGTCGTGCATCTTCCTGGCAGTGGAATTTCGATGATCCCGCTTCAGGACCTGCCAATACATCTACACAGAAGAATCCACAACATACATTCAGTCAGTCAGGGAATTATAACGTCTGTCTAATTGCCAACTGGCCTATAAGCTGTAACCTCTCAGATACAATGTACAGGGTGGTAACAGTGCTTTCCGATAGTGTCTACAGTATTGATACAATTACTGTTTGCAATGGTGAGGCTGTTCAAATTGGTATTCAGCCATCACCTGATCCGTCGATAACCTATAGCTGGACTCCGATAACAGGACTTAGTGATCCGCACGTGAGTAATCCTGTTGCGAAGCCTGTAGTCTCGACCAGCTATCTGCTTGTTACCGGAAATGGTATCTGTACCGATTCCATTTATCAGATGGTCATGGTTGAAGATGTATGGCTCAACATTCCCTCTGATACCGTTGTATGCGATACCACCGCTTTGCTTTCTGCTGTTTTCTCCCCGGGGGCAACATTGGTCTGGAGTAGTTCCCTTGCGTTTAATGATACCCTGAATGAATATCCATATGGTGCATCAATTGTAGTGCACGGGCAGGGGAACTTCAGCTTTTATGTTTCTGCCCAATCAGACAATGGCTGTCGTGTCATTGATTCAGTGCATCTAATTCTCTCGAAGCCTGACGCAGAAATTAATGGGCCAGCATTGATCTGCCAGGGCGATTCGGTGTGGTTTACCATTGAAGAAAGCCAGGAGGGGTGTTATTACCAATGGAAGAGTTCTGCTGCAATACTTACAGGTCAGGGAACCGGTAGCGTGCAGATCCGGCCTTTTACCTCCGGGTACATCGCCGTTAAGGTTACCGATACACTCTCAGGCTGCTGCGATACTGCGATTTTTATTTTTTTCGTGTCATCATTCCAGATTAGTCTTCAGACCGTTCCGACTACCTGTTTTGATACATGCGACGGGGAAGCCTCTCTTATGATTTCCGGTGGCCATCCCCCTTATCAGATCACATGGATGAATGGACAGACTGGTGTTACAGCAGGCGGCCTTTGTAGTGGTTTCCAATGGGTAAAAATTGCAGATGCGGTTGGATGTGATTCACTGTTTCTTTTCACCATGCCTTCACCACCCGAAATACTTACCAATGATACTTCGGCTAATGTAAGTTGTCCAGGCATGACTGATGGTTTTATCACACTGAATACCTCCGGCGGTGTGCCTCCATATACATGGCAATGGAATACCGGAGCCACTACCGAAAGCCTTGAGTCCCTGCCTCCCGGAATATACAGGGTCGCCATTACTGATGGATCAGGCTGTAAATTGCATAAGACCTGGATTATTGCTGAACCAGCCCCGCTGGAAGTAGACGCATTGGTTGCCAATATTGCGTGTCATGGTGATTCAACCGGTAGTATAACACTGACTATTTCAGGCGGTAGTCAGCCATATCTGGTTGTTTGGAATAACGGGATGGGTGGACCATCAGTGAGCGGAGTACCGGCAGGTTTTTATCAGGCCATGATTACTGACACTGAAGGATGTGAATTGACCTTCGATACGGTACTCTCCGAACCTGCTGAGCCAATTGATGTCAATGCCGTTCTTACATCTCCACAATGTTTCAATACCTCTGACGGATCGATCATATTGACAGTTGAAGGAGGTATCGCTCCGTACCTGATTATCTGGAGTACAGGATCAATTGGCCCTGCACTGGAAAATATCATGGGAGGAGACTATGGTGCTGAACTTACTGATGCTGCCGGATGTCATAAGTTGCTTTCATTTAATCTGCCTTTGCCTGATTCAATGGTTATAACGGCTCTGGCTATCCCCCCTTCATGTAACAATGGACAAGCCGATGGGTCAATCCTGCTTACTGTTACAGGTGGCGAATTACCCTTGACAATCACATGGAGCAATGGGCAAACAGGATATTTTATACAAGCACTCAGAGATGGTTTATACACTGCCACTGTTGCTGATGCCAGGAGATGTGTTCAGATATACACGGTTAACCTGCCTGCCCCCCTCCCCATTCAAATCAATGGTGTAACCGTTGAACCTTCCTGCTTTGCTTATAACGATGGTTCGATCAATACGAATGTTACCGGCGGAACTTCTCCCTATCGTTATCAATGGAACACAGGGCCTGATGGTCCTTCGTTGAACCAACTATCAAAGGGAACCTATCAGATAAGTGTTACAGATGCGCATCTATGTGTGAAGGATAGTGTAATCTTCGTTGGTGAACCTGAAGAGATGACTGTGAAAAAATTTCTTACGCTGCCCGAGTGCAGAGGGGCTTCCAATGGAGCTGTCAGGCTGGTACCCGCGGGGGGTACTCCACCTTATACAGTGATTTGGGATGACGGGATGGAAGGGTTAGTGAAGGAAGGAATCAGCTCCGGCATTTATAACTTTTCGCTCACCGATTCACATAACTGCAACCTTGACGATAGTACACGACTTGCTGAGCAAGACTGTGAATTGGTTATTCCCAATGTGATTACACCCAATAATGATGGCATCAACGATTTCTTTGAAATTCCGAATATTTCCTACTATCCTGATAATGAATTATTCATTTTAAACAGATGGGGCAGGGAAGTAAGACATTATGACAGTTATCAGGGTGAGTGGGATGGGCGTGATCAAAGTGGAACTCCTGTGGCCGATGGAACCTACTATTACATCCTGATATTGCGAAATGTAAAACAATATCAGGGAATTATTACAGTACTTCGTTAAAGGGCTATAAATCTTTTCATAATACCCGCTTAATACAATTAACTTTTCTAATTTTGTAATGATAATTCAAAAATCACCACTCTATGAATAAAATTCTTGTTGCTACCGACAAACCGTTTGCCGCATCGGCCGTTAACGGAATCAGAAAAATAACTGAAGATGCAGGTTACGAATTACGTCTTCTTGAAAAGTATACCACTAAAGCAGAACTTCTTGAAGCCGTTGCTGATGTAGAAGCTATGATAATCCGCAGCGATATTGTGGATGCCGAAGTTTTGGCTGCTGCCAGAAAGCTTAAGATTGTTGTAAGGGCTGGTGCCGGTTATGATAATATTGATCTGGCTGCCGCAACCGTAAAAGGTGTAGTAGCCATGAATACCCCGGGACAGAACTCCAATGCAGTTGCTGAACTGGCGCTGGGGATGATGGTCTATATGGCACGAGGAGCCTTCAATGGAGCCTCAGGAACTGAATTAAAGGGGAAAACCATAGGTATCCATGCTTATGGTAATGTTGGCCGATATGTAGCCAAAATCGCCCTTGGATTTGGTATGAAGGTTTATGCTTTTGACCCTTATGTTAAAGACGAAGCCATGATTGCCGAAGGAGTTACTCCCATTCATAATGTTGAAGAACTCTACAAGACTTGCCAGTATATTTCGTTGCACATCCCTGCCAATGATCAGACAAAGAAGTCAATAGGCAAAAACCTTTTGTCATTGATGCCTAAAGGTGCTACACTGGTCAATACAGCCCGCAAGGAAGTCATTGATGAAGAGGGCCTGTTGGCGATCTTTGAAGAGCGTCCCGATTTCAGATATCTTAGTGATATTGAGCCTGGATGCAAAGCTGAAGTTGCAGAAAAATATACCGGACGATTTTTCTTTACCCCCAAGAAGATGGGTGCCCAGACTTCGGAGGCAAACAATAATGCCGGACTTGCTGCTGCACGTCAGATTGTGGGTTTCCTTGAAAAAGGTGATAAAACCTATCAGGTAAACAAATAATAATCTACTGGGCAGCCGTTTGCTTTGCAAGCGGCGGGCTTTGTGCTTTGAGCTGTTTTTTTTAGTGCTTGTAAATCAATAATTTAACTATTGTAAGCCGTAGTATCTTCATGAAAAAAGTTCCACTAAAGAATTGGGATTATTTTAGGTTTGAAGAGCTTAGGGTTTATCACAAAGCGATTGATTATGCTGTTTGGTTGCGGGTGGTGACAACAGGGGTGAATGAAGCACATAAAACAGAGACAGCTAAACTGGTGAATGCAGGGACTCAAATAGCGATGTTGATTGCTGAAGGGTCAGTGCGTAATAGAAGCCAGTTTGTTAATCATCTGAAAATGGCACGGGGTCAGATCAGGTAATGTATAGTAATGGCTACAATTTGCAGCAATTTGGATATTCTGAATTCTGAAAATGAGGAGTATTCAAGAGGTCAGTTTTGTGAACTGAGCAAGATGATTGGTGCACTTGGTGCATCTGTCGCGCGGATTCCCATTTATTATGCCGGAGAGGACGATGACTTCTCTATGCCATTGGAAGATTTGAGGAAGGAGCATTGATAAAAGATTCAGATTAAATAAAAACTATTTTACACCAAATTATTCATAAACTAAGTTGCTATGGCAATTCTCAAACCTTTCAAGGGTCTGCGCCCTCCACAGTCAATAGTTAAAGAGTTGGCTGCCCGACCTTACGATGTAATGAACTCAACTGAAGCACGTGCAGAAGCTTCAGGGAATGTGTACTCATTGCTTCACATTACCCGTCCGGAAATTAATTTCAAGGAGGGTATCGACGAGCATGCTCCCGAAGTGTACGAAAAGGCTCGTGAAGTATTTGATCAGTTTAGATCAAAAGGATGGCTGGTACAGGACAAGGAAGATAAACTCTATATTTATGCCCAGACCATGGAAGGGCGTACTCAGTATGGCATCGTGGGCTGCGCCGCTGTTGATGACTACCTGAATGGTGTGATTAAAAAACATGAACTCACCCGGAAGGATAAGGAAGAAGACCGGATGAAGCATGTAAGGGTGAACAATGCCAATATGGAGCCTGTGTTCTTTACTTTCCCGGCAGTTGCTGAAATCGATGAAATTATTAACGGTATTATCAAAACGAAACCTGAATATGATTTTGTTGCCGATGATGGTTTTGGACATCATTTCTGGTTGATTGATGACAAAGCAACCATTGCCCGGCTGGTCGAATTGTTTGCTGCCATTCCTGCAACATACGTAGCTGATGGCCACCACCGTACTGCCGCTGCGGCATTGGTTGGTGCTGAGAAGCGTAAACTGAATCCTAATCACCAAGGAGATGAGGAGTATAATTATTTTCTTGCTGTTCATTTTCCCGATAATCAGTTAAAGATCATTGATTATAATCGCGTTATTAAAGATCTTAATGGTTTAACACCTGAGGAACTGCTCAGCAAACTTGAGAAATCATTTGTTGTCGAACTGAAGGGTGCCGATATATATAAACCGGCAAAACTCCATGAATTCTCAATGTATCTTGGTGGACAATGGTATGCTCTCAATGCCCGTACTGGTACCTATAATGACAATGATCCCATTGGAGTTCTCGATGTTACTATTCTGTCAAATTTGGTTCTCGATGAAATACTGGGGATCAAGGATCTTAGAACCGATAAGCGGATTGATTTTGTTGGCGGAATACGGGGCCTTGGTGAGCTGAAACGGCGTGTTGATAACGGCGAGATGAAGGTAGCTTTTGCGCTATTCGCCGTGTCGATGCAACAGCTTATCGATATAGCTGATTCAGGTAATATCATGCCACCTAAAACGACATGGTTTGAACCTAAACTTCGCAGCGGACTCGTGGTCCATGAATTGGATTAAGTCTTGTCTTATTAACCAAGACCCCGGCATTCGATCGTGAATACCGGGGTTTTGGTTTGTTAATATGGTGGCTTTCTCAGTAGGTTATTTTGAAAATGGTGGTTTGGAAGTCATCCACGTAAAATTTCCGGTGGTTTTTGTTCCAGAGATAAAGTTTAAACTCACTGCCACTTTCTGGTGCAGGAGCCGTTAACCTAAAGGTTGCCTTGCGCCACATTCCGGTAATCGAATCGGGAACCTCTTTTAGAGTGGCAGCTTTGTAGAAGGTAGTTGACCCCTTGGGTGATTGGATTGAAATAACCAAGGGTGCCCGCATCACGGCATTTGCATCCCGCTCGAGGTACCAGAAGGAGCCTTCAACAAGCAATTTACTACATTGTCTGAATAGGCTGGCAGAATCAATGCAAATGCTCATGCTATAGAGTTGTATACTGTCGTAGCTTAAAACCCAGCTTCCTGAGAGGGCGCTGTCATTAACCATTTTTCTTTCCCACGGTGACCAGCGATAAACTTGTTTTTCGAAGTCGTTCCTTAGAAGGAGGAGGCTATCACGATGGATTCCCCTGAAAAGATCTTCACTTTGTAATCCAACACTTTCCCCGTATTTTCCAGTATCTGTTTTCAGGAAGATGTACCAGTATTTCTCCCTGGTCATATTATCGGGAAGGAGGATGTGGGCATGCATCTGCCAAATCTGAAGCAAATTAAGTGCAGTCAGCATGATTGTAACTGTCATGAGTGCCCCGATCCATCGTTCGTTATGAATTTTTATGAGCCAAAGTATTATCGGGATGACCAGGATTGGATAAAAATCGACCATAGCCCTCATTCCGAATCCATCGCCATACCACCAACTCCACCATGAGGCCAACATGTAAACAAGTATCACAAGGAACGCTGAAAAGCTGATCAGGCTATAGTATTCGCGACGTTGTGCCATGGAGATCATGCCTGCAACAAGTGCCAGGGCAATCGGTGTATAAATGAACCACCCTTTTCTGAAAGAGAACAGAAACGAGACGATGGCCGGTGAATCCCACAGGAATCCTTCACCTTTATAACCATAAAATATCTTGTAACCTGTTTGTATTTCCCATACCGTCATCATTAATACCGGAATGATGGCACCTGCCAGCCCGATTTTCCATAGTGAAGTCGGTTTAAGTACGCGTTTAACAATTTCAGTTAGTTTCTTCAGGCTGCCGAAGAGGAAAGGAATCGCCAGCATGAAAATAATATTGAACGGTCTGATGGCAATGATAAGGCCCACCAATAAAGCAATGAGCCAGAGATTTCTTTCATTTGGTTTACGCAGATCATTCCTGATTAACCAAACAACTGCCGCGATGGTGGTAAAAGAATAGACATGCGACATTGCCGGCTGCATGACCATATATTGATAAAGATTGGTCGCCAGTAACATGATCAGGCTGATAAACCAGGAAAGGGCTGAGGATGCTCCATAGCTGCGTGCTATCCTGAAGATTAACAATAGGCCAAGTAAGCCGTACATCAGGCCGCAGATGGCAATGGCGTAGGAGTAAGGCAAAGAGAATCCGTTGGATGGTAACCCTGAAATAAGGGCTGTCAGATGGCCAATCAGAAAAAACGGGGACATTAGCAGTGCTGTACCGAAAGTATATTTGTTGATCAAAATATCTCCTTCCTTATGAAGGTAATGAGGCAAATAGGTGTTTCCAGTTACTGAAGCCAATGTATCGGCCCAACGATCGAAAGTAAGGTCATGGTTGATGATGGTTGTTGGAAGCCATGCATAATATCCTTCTGAATCGCCTGAGATTCTTTGGTTGTAATGCTGGTTGGATAGGCTGATGATAGCCAGGATGATTACTAATATGAGCGTGGCGATGTTGCGAAGGAGGGATGTTTTGAACATTGGAAAGGTGATATCAATTTTTTATGCGTCTTGCATTGTTAAAAGTAATAGTATCTGAATTCGTCTACGCTACATTCCGATAAAAGATTTTGCTATCCGAAATTGATGGGAGTACGTTTTTGTTTCAGGATTGAATATGCCCTGATGATCTACCGGGTCTATTCTTACTTGTCCAGAGGCATGTATAATTTGTCCCTCTCCGTCAAGAATCCCTACATGGGTAACTTGTCCATCGGAATTATCGAAGAAGGCGACATCACCTGGTTGCGCTTCGTTGATAAAGCTGAGAGATAACCCCTGAAATTGCACTTGCTGTGATGCATCCCGGGGTAATTCAATTCCCGAGAGCCCGAACACCAGTTGTACGAACCCCGAACAGTCGATGCCTGCCATGGTGCGTCCTCCCCAGAGATACGGTGTGTTTAATAGCCTCAGCGCATTGCTCATCAGGGTGTTTGCATCGCTTTTGAACGGAAAAGTATACATACGGCCAGAAAAGGAAAACCGTGACTGACCGACAGTGAAGGAGCCTTCCTTCATGTTGTAGAGGCGGGATCCAAGAGGAATGTATAGCTCGCTTCCTGTCGTTTCACAGCTGACAGGAAAGATTAGTTCTGCACTATAGGAGACCGGCAGCGATCTCATCTTGTAGTAATTTTCGTCAGATAATGGAACCACCTGACGTGAATCCACCCAGCCCTGATAACCATCGTGCACGTTTTTTATCCTTATCCAATTACCATCGGTCAGGAGGATTTCCAACATCTCGCCAAACAATAGCTGTGTAACCATTTCAGTACGGTGATTGGGTTCTTTTCTAACAGGGATCGAACCCAGCAGACAGATGGCATATTGCATAGTACTGTTGATTAAGGATAAGTTTCTAGTATTTCATAATTCGAATTCCGTCTGATGGCTTTTCTGTGGTGTCGCCTTGCCATGGCAATAAACTCGTCAAGGGACATCATCGGGTTTTGATCTTCTGCGCCGGCGAGACTGTAAATTTTCGTGGAATCGTTGATTGTTCCGTCAATATCGTCAACACCAAAACCGAGAAGTAATTCTGTGGCATCTTTGCCCAACATTGGCCAGTATGCTTTTATGTGTTGCACATTATCAAGGAAAATACGTGAAACAGCAAAAAGGCGAAGGTCTTCTACGAGTGGTTGTTCATAAAGGTTCGCCATCGAATTGTTTTTATTGCGGAATTTCAGGGGGATGAATGCCTGAAGGCCTCCGGTTTCGTCTTGTAATTGCCTTACCCGGCTCAGGTGGTCTATCCTGTCATTCCACGTTTCTTTATGCCCGTATAGCATGGTAGCGTTCGAACTGATTCCGAGGTTATGGGCTTCAGCATGAATCCGAAGGTAACCATCCGCATCGGTTTTGTCAGGGCAGATCTCACTTCGGATGTGCTGATTGAATATTTCTGCTCCCCCTCCTGGTAATGCATCAAGACCAGCCTGTTTTAAACGACTTAAGACTTCAATAGTTGTGATTCCGCTACTTTGAGCCATGTCATCAATCTCAACAGCCGAAAACGCTTTGATATGGAGATCGGGTTTCAATCTCTTGATTAGCTTAACCATTTGTTCGTAATAGTCGAAGCTGCGTTCCGGGTGAACGCCACCAGTAATATGTACCTCTTCTGAAGGCGCTGCTTTTTCAACGATCTCTTCTATTTCATCAAGGCTTAATTCCCATGCATTTTCTGTGACATCGGAACGAAATGAACAGAATTTGCAGCGGTGGATACATAAGTTTGATGGTTCAATGTGAAAATTGCGTATAAACCATAATGAATCCTTATTTAAATGCTGACGTACCTGATCAGCCATTATTCCTAACAAACCGGGATCGGCCTCAAAGGCTAATGTAAGCGCTTCGTCGGTGGTTATCCTTTGGTGCTGAATTACCTTTTCAACAAGTGGTTTCAGGTGCTCAGGTGTGATCCTGTCTATAATTTCCTTCATCCTGGATTTAAATAATCAATTTGCTTAGTACACAATCAACCGTTCAGGCTTCGATTTACCCGATTCTGATTCAACCAATATGATATATATTCCTTCGGAGAGGTTAATCAGGCTGATTGTGTTTAATCCTTCCTGTACATTTGTGGTCTGGACACGGCTGCCTGATGTTGTATAAACGTTGATGGCGGCGTTTTTGTTTGTTCCTGCCGGAATATATACCTGACAATAATCACGCGTTGGATTGGGCCAGATATTGATCTGTACCCTCGCATCTATTTCGCTGGTGGCAAGAGGTAAACCATTAAGTTTTAATGCGCCTGTATTGTCGGGATCAAGCCATGCAGCGAGTTGTGATCCGGGATTGATGTTAGTGTTCCAGGAATAACTTATTTTACCATAGGCATCTGATTGACCTGTGGTAGTGCATGATGACTGCCCTCCGGTAAGTGATCCGAGAACTAATCCATCAGCGTCAAAAAGAGGCGACCCGCTGGATCCTCCTTCTGTTACGCCAAATCCATTGGTTGTCTGGACCCAGAATACTTCCCAGTGGGTTCCCATGGGTGATCCATTCCAATTGGAATTTATCAGGGTTGTGGTGTATGTACTTATTTTTTTGATGTCTCCTTGCGGGTGGTGAATGGTCACTCCGCTTGTTGAGGCGATATTCTCGCGGTTCCAGCCATTGAACCATGCGTTTGACAGTACAGGAATTGTTTGCTTAAGTTTAACGAGGTAAAAATCGCTCCCCTTGTTGCTTGTTTCAATACTGTGTGCAATACTTTCGGCTCCTGTCATGTCAGTTCGTAAGGGTTCTAAGAGCGGATTGGGGCAACCAGTTGTTTCATAATTCAAGGTGAAAATCCACTGATTCAAGTCTGTGGTAGATGCATCTTCACCGCAGTGGTTTGCTGTGAGAACATAGGGGGTTTTGTCGTTACGTGTGTTGTTGATTAGAGTACCTGTACACCAGTATGATGAAGCACCTGATTTAACCAGAATTCTGACGATTCCCTGTTTGTAGGTCTGCCAGTTAGTCCCTTCACTGCAATTGATGTTTACTTCACAATCGCCTGCTCCTCCAAATCCTTTTGCATTTTCGGGCTTAATTAGTGAAACGGATGAGATGTTGCACGTTGAAGTGATATCATTTAGCGGACGGTGAAGTTCGAGTACCAGTGAATCGTCGTCGAGAATGCCAGTGGCAAAGGCTCCTCCCTGTGGGTTGTCGTTGCGCGTATAGGGACCACGGACAATCGTGCGGGAAGGGTTGGTCATCAATAACTCTGCGCCGGGCTCAAGTGTTAAGTCGTCATAGTAAACAGTCAGCCCCCCAATACCCGGTGCTGCAAACGACCACCGTGTCACCCTTTCACTCACAGGGCCTTCAATTCTCAATGCGTCCGCGCAAAGATCAACACTTACCGGTTCAAGCATCCCTGCCTGAAGGGGCTTCCCGTTGCGACCCTCTTCGGGTAGCGTTAGTGTTTGTTGTATAATCTGAGGATTGGCATCAGCCCAGTTGCCTGTTGTTCGGTTTTGAGCAGTTAAGGAATGACTGGCAACCAATCCGGTTAATATCAAAAAGAGTTGAAAATGTTTCATAGATTATTATGTTGAAGCCGCAAACCTAATAGAATTCCCTGAAAAGGGCAAGAAAAGTTTGGATCGGTATTCTTTAAAAGAAAAACGGAGTTGTTCAGGATTGAACAACTCCGTGAATATCATTGAAAAGAAAGAAATATTAACTCTTTTTATTGGGCAGGTCAAGACCGTAACCTTTTTTGCGGTCGGTGATCTTTAATACAACGGCAAGAACCATAGCCAGAACGCCAAATCCGGCGAAAATGAGCTCAGGAACCATATAGTCGTATTTTGCACCTTCAACACCAGCAGCAATTTGTTCTGTTACTCCGGGGTTGGAAGCTGACAATGACCAACCAATTAGAATGGGTACTGCAAGCAGTCCAATGTTCTGAATCCAGAATATGGCGCCATAAGCTGAACCAAGATAACGGTCTTCAACAATCTTTGGTAGTGATGGCCACATTGAAGCAGGTACAAGTGAGAAAGCAGTACCGAGAATCACGATGGTGATGATTGCAATTGGAATATTGAAAACGTCGGAAGGAACAAGGGCGAAAATCAAGTGTGACACTGTCATCAGAATGGCACCATATAACATCATGGTAGCTCCCTTGCCTTTAACATCGAGAAAATATCCCATGAAAGGAGTCAGAATCATTGCTCCGATTGGGAAATAGGAGAAATAGGCAGCTGCTTCTTTTAAGGGGATATTAAGTTTTGATACCAGCATATCGGTGGCAAACTTCTGGAAGGGGAAAATGGCCGAATAAAATAACACGCAAAGACCAGCGATGGCTAAAAACCCAGGATTACTGAATATCTTCCCGATATCGCTGATTTTGAATTCTTCTTCGGGTTCTCCGACAGGCCCTGCCTGTATTTGTTTATCAAGTGCCCTGTCCATAAAGGTATAGATGAAGAAGGTGATGAAACCCATGCACAGGAAAGCGAGCCCCATAAATACTGAATTGGAAACACCTCCGTGATCTGCGAAAATGGGAGTCAGGCGAAAAACAGCAAACACGCCTAAACGGGCAACTGCCATTTCCAGACCCATGGCGAGAGCCATTTCTTTACCTCTAAACCATTTTACGATGGTCTTTGAAACGGTGATACCGGCCATTTCAACACCGACACCGAAGATGCTGAACCCAAGGAAGGCCAGTTTTGCAGAAGCAGGTATATCGACTAAAAAGCTTCCGAGCCATGCGGCAAAACCGGTAGCGGCAAAACCCGAAGTAAGGGCATAAAACTTCAATCCACCCCCGATGACCATGGTTAGGCCTGAAGTGATAAGGGTAAAGCGGATTCCCATTTTATCGAGAATAATACCCGAAAGAATCAGAAAGAAAGCAAAAACGTTCAGAAAGAATTCCGACCCACCCAGCATCCCAAAAACTTTGGGCGACCAGAAGTAAGGTGTCTTCTCAAGCATGCTCTGAAGTGGTGCTACCACGTCGACAAAGAAATAGGCAAAGAACATCGTGGATGCAATGAGTGCCAGGGCAATCCATCGTGCGGTAGGTGATTCGCTCAATAATGTTTTAACTTGTTGCGTCATATCGGTTTAGTTTATTTTTTGGTAAAAGATTCCAAAATAGAAGCATTTTTAAGGAAGTCAACATCACTTATTGGTGAAAGTGAAAGCGGGCAAATGTAAGAATCTTTTCAGATTGTTTGTAATATTGCTATAAAATACCTCAACATTTTAGCCATGCAAATACTGCTCATTTTCGCCACTCCGATTGAAGCGGGCATTGTTCAGCCGCTCCTTGGTAAGGAGTTTAAATCGGGCGACCGGTTTCAGATTGGCTGCCATCAGGTCGATCTCCTTATTTCCGGCGTAGGAATGGTTCCTGCTTCAATCATCACTGCTATGACGCTGGCTGTTCTTCGTCCTGATCTTGTCCTGCATGCCGGCATTAGTGGCAGCTATCATCAATCTTTATCAATTGGACAAACAGTATGGGTTGATTCAGAGTGCTTCCCTGAACTGGGAAAAGAATCAGACGAGGATTTCGTTACTTTCGACAAGATGGGATTTGATTTTGCCGGATTACCCTTCAACAACAATACACTCCGTAATCCGTTTGAGGGTTATCGCTATTTGCCTTACCGGCCTGTTATGGGTGGAGCCACTGTTAGTTGCATCTCTAACCAGCCCGATAGAGGGACGTCTGTTCACAGACGTTTCGGGGCTCTAACCGAGAGTATGGAAGGTGGTGCAGTATTGGCTGCCTGCATGCTGGCAAAGATCGATTGTCTTCAATTGCGCACGATCTCAAATTATTGCCTTCCGCCACCTGATGACGAATGGAACCTGAAGTTGGCTCTCGACAATCTTCAGCGGGCAGTTGTTGATACCCTCAAAAGTTTGTAATTCATGATAAATACCACACTCGACCTTCGTTTTTCTTCCTGTCCCAACGATACTTTTATTTTTGAGGCATTGGTCAATGGCCGGCTTTCTACAGAAAGCCTGATATTTAATACTATGCTTGCCGATATCGATCAGCTTAACCATGCTGCCGCTTCTGGCATCCCCGATGTAGTGAAGATAAGTTACCATGCCTACGCTCATCTGGTTCATCAATATGTGATGCTGGATGCCGGCTCTGCCCTTGGGTATGGTGTAGGACCACTGTTGGTAGCATTGAAACCATATAAAGTTCGCGATCTGACCAACCTGACTATTGCTGTTCCGGGTGAATATACTACAGCCGCCATGTTGCTCGGGCTGGCCTTTCCTGATGTGAGAAATACGCGTGTGATGCTATTTAGTGAGATAGAGGAGGCTATACTCAAAGGGAAGGTCGATGCCGGAGTACTGATTCACGAAGGAAGATTCACTTATGCAGCACGGGGATTGAACAAATTAGCAGATCTGGGTGAACTGTGGGAACTGATGACCGGGTTGCCCATCCCGTTAGGAGGTATTGCCGCAAAACGATCGCTGGGACATGAGATGATCAGCAGAATTAATCATTTGATAAAACAAAGTGTGGAAATGGCTCATCGAAATCCAGATGCTGCCATGCCATACGTGTCACAACATGCTTGTGAGATGGATCCTGTCGTGATGAAGAAACATATCGACCTATACGTGAATGCGGCAACCCTGGATGTTGGGCTTCAGGGGCGGCTGGCCGTGAGGTATGTTATTGACAGATTGGCTCCCGGTCTGCCAGCTGATTTTCCGTTGTTTGCTTCTGAGCTCGCTGAATTGAAGCCTGATAATTGCTGAGTTTTAAAGCCCTTTTATCATTATACCTGTCTAATAGCCACTATTATTTTTGCTGTTTATGAAGCTTATTTTTTCTCTGTTCCTCGCTGGTTTCGTTTTGACTGTCTCGGGTCAGGTCCCAGATTCTACCTATAGAAAAGCATATAACAAGGCGGTCGTCAGTCTCGCCTCTGCTGATACAACCGGGCTGCACGCTACCCGGCAACTGTTGGCCTCCGCTGCTGTGGCTGCCGCATTTAACCATTCACTACAGGGGCACCTGGCATCTGCATCCGGTGATTATGAACTTGCCTGCAAGCTTTTTTCTCAGGCGCTTCAGGAAAATGATACTTTGTCGGATGCCCTTCTCGGCAGGGCACTCGCTTCAGGAAAGGCAGGGTTGTTTGATCAGGCAAGGGCCGACCTTAACCGACTGGTTGAAATGAGGGGTGCCGATCCTTATCTGTTTAAACTGCGCGGAATTGCGGCACTTGAAATGGTTGATTATGAAGCCGCAGTGGAAGACTTTAAAAACGGTCTCCTGTTGGCTCCTTCCGATGCAGAATTGAATTATCTGTCGGCCCTGGTGCGCTATAAGACTGATAATTATCCCGAGGCTTATGATAATATTAACAAGGCGCTGACTTCCGACAGTCTGAATGCCCAATACTTCTATCTTCGGGGTAGTATCCTGATGGCGCTCGAGAAAAACAAGGATGCCCTTGCAGATTATAACAGGGCGCTTTCTCTCCGACCTGGATACGCAGATGCATTAGCCATGAAAGGTTTTTTATTCTATCGTACCGGTGATACTGATCAGGCTCTGATCACCCTTAAACTGGCTACCGATGCCGACCCTGATTTTGCTTTACCGTGGTTTTATACCGGCTTATGTCAGGTTGAAAAGGAATTGCCGTCCGATGCGCTCCGCTCTTTTGACAGGGCATCACGGCTGGGTTACGATGATGGTGATATTTTTCATTACAGAGGGTTGGCTTTCATTCAATTGCGACGTTACGATGATGCCTGCAAGTCGTGGAAAGATGCCGTTCTCAGGGGCTATCGGCTTAGTAAAGCACTTTCCAGACGATATTGTCAACCTTAGCGGACAGATAGAAATTAAACGGCCGGGTCTTTGTTCCCGGCCGAAAATTTATGTGGTTCATCCTTATTTGGCTCTTGCTTTATCAGGTACCAACCTTCCGAAACCAGAAAGCCATTTTCCTTCAGATAATGGGAGGTGCTTACTTCTTTAACGCTTCAACCAGTGCGGGTATCACCGTGTGAACATCGCCCACGATGCCATAATCGGCCACTTCGAAAATTGGTGCTTCCTTGTCTTTGTTGATTGCAACAATCACCTTCGACCCGTTAACTCCGGCGATGTGCTGAATGGCACCACTGATACCACAGGCAATATATAGTTCAGGTGCAATCACTTTCCCTGTCTGTCCGACATGTTCATGGTGTGACCGCCATCCTTCATCTGATACCGGCCGAGAACATGCCATGGCTGCCCCAATCAGATCAGCCAACTCTTCGAGGGGTTTCCAGAATTCCGGACCTCTCATTCCACGACCACCTGAAACAACCCTGAGTGCCTCGGTCAGCAACTGTTTTCCATCTTCTGGTTGTTGCGATTCCAGTTTGAAACCAATATCGGCAGCCAACTCAGCTCTTTTAGTTTCAATCACCGGAGCAGAGCTTCCTGGTTTTGCTTCTCCGATACCAGCATTCAGCACAAGTACGGCCTCTGAAGAATTCACTTTCACCGATGAGATCACTTTGCCCGAAAATGATTTTCTGGCAATAACCAATGGGTTGAATGATGTGGGAGTTGAGAACACACCGGTAACCATTGGTGTATTCAGGATGGCAGCCGACATGGCAGCCAGGGCTGTGGAGGTAGTGTCGTTGCCAAACAGAAAGAGGGTTCCTCCCTCGGCACTGTATTCCGCGGTCAGGTAGCGCGCAACTGTGGTGAGATCATAAGCTGCTGGTAATCCATCCAGCAAAACAACCTTTGCTGCACCATGGCTGCCAAGCAGAGTTGCCTGATCAACCTGAATATCCCGCACTAGCAGGGTGAGCAAATTACTGGTCTTTTCTGCGAGGGAAGATGCAAAGCTAACCCATCCGGACTGGTGTGGAGTAAAATGTCCGTTACGGCCTTGTAGATAGAGTATTATTGACATTGAATTTCTTTTTCTGGTGTATCGTTTTGATTATAGTACCCGGGCTTCTGTTTTTAACAGGTGTATTAACTCGTCGGGATTATCGGCATCAATCATCCTGCAGGTTCCTTTTTTCGCAGGGTATGTATAACTACCAGTGGATGAGCCGGCATTCTGTCCGTTTACCTTAACAACTTGTAACGGTTTAGTTCGGGCTTGCATTACACCGCGCATCGACGGGATTCGCGGCACAATGGCGATCCCTTTCTGGACAATAGCAACAAAAGGTGGTTCTGTTGCTATAACCTGGATAACACTGCCGGCTTCCCGGGTAACCTTCCATTTACCATCCTGAAGATTGATCGACGAAACCCCATTCACGGTTCTGCGATTTAATAAACCGCCAAGCATGGCTCCAACAGTGCCTCCGTTATAGTCGGCCGATTCAAGTCCGGCCATGATAACTTCAAACATTTCTGAAGCAAAGTATTCAGCAAGGGCCCGGGCTGTCATCATCCCGTCTTCAGGCAACAGGTCAATTCTGATGGCTCTGTCGGCACCAATGGCCAGGGCTTTTCTGATGACCGGTTCAGCGGTTGTGTCGCCTGCGTTAACAACAACCACTTCAGTAATACCGCTTCCGGGGAGTTCTTTCAATTCTAGCGCACGGGTCAGGGCAAGTTCATCCCAAGGGTTAATGACCCACTGCACCCCGGTGTAGTCAATCTTGTTGCCCGAATCATCAATCCTTATGCGGGTGGTGGTGTCAGGAACATGACTCATGCATACTGCAATTCTCATGATTTAGATATGTTTTATTTTTAAATTGTCATTGAATGTTAGTCCTTTATCAGAGACCGTGAAATCACTATTTTTTGAATTTCTGACGTCCCTTCATAAATCTGGGTCAGTTTGGCCTCGCGCATTAACCGTTCTACATGATATTCTTTCACGTATCCATAACCACCATGAATCTGCACCGCTTCAGTGGTCACTTCCATGGCCATGTCGGCGCAATATTGTTTGGCCATGGCACTGGCAACGCCATACGGAAGGTGTTGGTCTTTTAGCCAGGCGGCTTTCAATACTAGTAAGCGACCTGTTTCTACCTTCACCGCCATGTCGGATAATTTAAAGGCTACAGCCTGATGGTTGCTTATCTCAGTACCAAAAGATTTACGTTGTTTGGCATATTTAACGGCTAGTTCCAATGCGCCTGATGCCAACCCGAGGGCCTGGGCAGCAATGCCTATACGGCCCCCTTCAAGGGTCTGCATGGCAAACTTAAATCCAAATCCATCTTCACCGATACGGTTTTCCCTGGGTACCTTTACATCCGTAAACATCACCGAATGGGTATCAGAACTGCGCATCCCCATCTTGTTTTCGTGAGGGCCTACCGAGATTCCCTGCCAGTGCCTGTCAACAATAAATGCATTGATTCCTTTGTGCCCCTTTTCCGGATGTGTTTGGGCAATGACCAAATAAGTGCCGGCCGTGTTGCCGTTGGTGATCCAGTTCTTGGTTCCATTGAGCAGGTAATGATCGCCCATATCCACTGCTGTAGTCCGCTGTGAAGTGGCATCTGAACCTGCTTCAGGCTCAGATAGGAGGAAGGCCCCTATTTTTTCACCACGTGCAAGTGGTTTCAGGTATTTTTCTCTCTGTTCGTCTGTCCCGAATGCTTGCAGCCCCCAGCACACCAGCGAGTTGTTTACCGACATGATAACCGATGCCGAGCCATCTACCTTCGATATTTCCTCGATGGCAAGAACATACGAAACGGCTTCCATTCCCCCTCCATCCCATTTTGGATCTACCATCATCCCCATGAAACCTAAATCGGCCATGGCTCTGACATGTTTTTCGGGATAAATTGCCTTTTCATCGCGCTCAATTACATCGGTGATGAGTTCCCGCTGCGCAAAATCACGGGCAGCCTGTCTGATCATGAGCTGCTCTTCGGTGAAAGAAAAATCCATAGCTAATCAAATGATTGGTTAGTAACTAGTAAAAATTTTGCAACAAATAGTGTGCAATATATTGTTGATTACCAGTTTAACAAACTGATTCGACCCTTTGTTTAACCCATCACCAAAAATATCTGTTATTAATTAAAATATGTGAATATGTGATTTTGTCTTGCCTTAGATATGATCATAATTACTGATTATAGGGTATCTGTTCTTCTGCCGTTTAGACTATTAATCATTGTCGGATAAAATACCCGACAAATCAAGCAGGGTTTGTGAGATTCTTAAAACAGGAAGCACTTTCTGTGATTGTTGGATTGCTAAAGGATGACCTTATGGCTTTGAGTACATAGTATATGACTCTTTTCATGGAATCAAAGCAACGATAAAGTCGTGTAACCATTCAGAACTAAGCGGGCTGGCATTTGACACCAGCATCAGAAACCAGTAGGAAACATAAACTGCCGGGTTTGAAGCTCAGGTAGCGATTGTAGACTATGCACTTACTAAAAACCTCAATCCTGACGAGCCAGAAATATTTATCGCGCATCTGAGTCCAAAATGTCTCTTTTAGAAAAAACTTACATTTCAATACATTGACTGTGAATGTTTTATAATATGAATATTACCCGCGCATCTTATCCATCGCTGATAGTTTTCGGAATCAGGTTTCTTTTCGTTTTTGCAATGGTTATCCGCAAAGCTATTTTCTCAAGGCCTTACCATGGGAAAAAACAGCTCTCTTCACTCCATCATAAAAATGGCAACGTGTTCTGGTACATTTTTTGCTATATCTGGGTATGATTATAAAAGGACATAAGGCAAAAATCAAGCGAAAATCAATCGTGAACAGACCCTAACCGTACGATTGATCTACGGTTGATCTACGGTTGATCTACGGTTGATCTACGGTCCAGCTACGGTTGAACGGAAAGAATGGTGTATTTTTTTACGGTTTCTCAGCAGCATTTTTGATCGCATTGCATACTGATTGCGACAGTGTTTAAAAACCGTAGTCCGATTTTCGCGATTAGAAATGAAATTTAATAGGGTTCAACCTCCGGAGAAGTGTTTACACCTTCTATGGAAATGAATTCATCCGCTGATTATTCCGAATATGGAAATCAGTTCAATAAGGTGTACCTGATCTGCATTAAGCAGGCAAGTGTTTTATTTAGGAAGGTTCAGGCTGGTAATGAAGTCTGTTACTTGATGAAGGACGGTTTCTGCAGCCTGTAAGTGCGGAATGTGACCGCATTGTTCAATCATATGTGCTTTAAAGCTGCTTTTGACCAGGCCGGCAATATGGACAGCCTGCGCCTGAGTGCCGAAATGGTCGTCTGTTCCCTGAATGAACAGGATAGGTTTGTGAATTTGTTTCAGGTAGTTGTCCATTTCCCATGAAACTGCCCACGGGCTGAGCCAGGCACTAAGCCATTGGTCAACCAGTTTCGAGGTTCTGCTGCCATGATATTTTGACAAACGTTCGACGAAATCGGTGTCGGATGCCAGTTTTTGTGTTGCTTTAAGTCCAATGACAGAGATTTGTTCGATGATAACATGTGGCGCCATGCTGATGGCTCCTTCTATCTTCAGTTCGTTATTGGCGGCTGCCATCAGGGTGATGGTTGCTCCATCACTATGGCCAAGGAGAATGATGCTGCCCGTAATACCTGCCGACCTGAGTATAGCGGGAAGATACTGATCAGCCTCACGTTCGAGGTACCCTTCCTGAAAGCTGTCAGATAAATCGCCTGAAAGTCCATATCCGGGTCTGTCGTATGAAAAGACGGGTAAATGGGTGGCATTATGTAACTGTGAAGGGAAGTTTTTCCACATGGCTGTACAGCCTAGTCCTTCGTGAAGCAAAACAATCACGGGTGTTTTTTGTCCATCAGAAGGAGTCCCAAACCATCGGCTAAACACGGTGATTCCGGGTAATGGATTCAGATATTGTTCATTCATACCAGATTACAGAGTGAAGATTTGGCTTCATAAAATTCATTTTTCAGCCGCTCCATGATTTCGCAAACAGGGGCAATACGGTCAATAGTGGCTGCAATCTGGCCGATTTCGAGTTCTCCGTTATTTATGTCTCCTTCAAACATCCCCTTTTTCGCGCGTCCGCGACCAAGTAATTCGCGCAGCTCATCGGGCGAAGCACCTGATCCTTCAAGCGCTCTGATCTTTTCGGAAAATTGATTTTTAAGCAGTCTGACGCCACCAATTGACTTGAGCGACAACATAGTGTCACCCTCAGATGAGGCCAGGATTTGTTGTTTGAAGGCATCATGTGCTGATGATTCTGCAGATGCAGCGAATAATGATCCTATTTGAACACCATTGGCTCCGAGTGCCATTGCCGCAAGTATAGCCTGACCAGTTCCGATGCCACCCGCCGCGAGTAATGGGATGGATAGGTGGGGGCGCAGTATTTGTAACAAAACCAGCGTAGTCGTTTCCTCGCTGCCATTGTGCCCGCCGGCTTCAAACCCTTCGGCGATCACGGCATCCACTCCGGCTTGCTGACTTTTTATCGCAAACTTCAGGTTTGAAACAACATGCATGACTTTAATGCCATGACTATGAAACAAGGGTGTATACTTTGCAGGACTTCCGGCAGAAGTAATAACGACTGGGATTTTCTGGCTGATAATGATTTGTATCAACTCATCTATCTGAGGGTACATCAGGGGCAGATTTACCCCGAACGGTTTGCTTGTGGCCTGACGACATTTGGCGATGTTATCGAGGAGAACTTCAGGGTGCATACTTCCGGCGCCAATGATACCAAGTCCACCTGCATTACTCACGGCTGATGCAAGGTGCCATCCGCTGCACCAAATCATGCCGCCCTGAACAACCGGGAATTGTATGGTTAATGTGTGACAAAAGTCGTTCATGATGTTTATGGAAATTATTTGCAAAGATAAACCATCCAGATTTGATCGCCGTCATCTATCCGGGAAATGCCTAAAAACAGCGAATCCCCACTTTTACGTGAGGATTAAGCCGAAATTATTCTTAGTTAAAACCAATTTATTCGAAAAAAAAGGCTGTTCCACTTGTTCTAACCTATTGTCTATGAGGAAAATGAAAAGATATGCCTTGGGGAACATATCGAAAAAATCCGGAACAGCCTCGAGTCAAAAGTACTACTTTTTTTAAACGAAATACAAATACGCAAAAAAAAAATTAATTTTTTTTGTAAACAATTGCGACAACTGTCACGTCATCACCACCCATGTTGATAGATAGCGCATGTTTTTTGCCTTTATTTACCATGATTTGAGCCTCTCCGGCATGGCCTGTAAGTTGCTCCCAAACAGTGACTGCCTGATGTACACCGGTAGCTCCGGTTGGATGTCCCCAACCCACCAAACCGCCGGTAGTATTGATAGGTAGTTTTCCATCACGTGCTGAATGACCCGAAGCAATCCATTCAGCTCCTTTTCCATGGGGTGCCAGGCCGATGGCTTCAACGGTGAGTATTCCGGCTATCGAAAAGCAATCGTGCAGTTCGATGGTGGCAAGCTGATCAATTGTGATTCCTGCATTGGCTAACGCTTTACGGACAGCAAGTTGAGTGGCTGCCAATATGGTGAGGTCGTCGGGTAATTTGGTTATATCGCGCTGCACCTGAGCAAAACTGATAACTTCAACTGCATCTTTCAAGGCAATGCCACTTCTTTTAAGTCCATCTTCTGACATAACGGCAATGCAACTGGCACCATCACTTACTTTAGAACAGTCAAAAATGTTAAGGTTGTCAACAAACACTTTTCCATTGGGAGGTGTCATGGCGACGACTTCCAGATTGGCAGTGGTGTTATGGTATTCCTGTGCTGTGGGGCAAAGACGCGCGTTTTCAATAGCATTACGGTACCATCTTGCAAGACCTTTCCTGGTTTCGTCCCGGCCAAATCTTTCAAAATAGGCACCGGCTCTGTTACTGAATTGCCCGGGAAAGAAATAGGCATGACCTTTCTTCCGATGCTGAAACCAACCGGCTCCGGCGAGGACATCGGCACCATATATGGCTTTTACTGTGTTCTGTACTTCTACACCCACCGCCAGCACTGTATCAGATGTTCCGGCTAAAATGCTTCTGAAGGCAGTGGTGAGAGCTACGCCGCCAGATGCACAGGCGGCTTCAACGCGGGTAGCGCTTTTACCTGCCAAATCGGGGTCAATCATAGGAATAAATCCGGCGAGATGGCCTTGCTTGTTGAAGCGGGAAGCCATGAAGTTTCCGATGACACTTTCGTCAACGTTTTGTGCACCGCCTATCTGTACAAGCGTTGCCTTGCCGGCTTCGGTGATATAATGCTCAAGTCCCGGGCGGGGTTTAGCAGGGTGAAACTCTTTTCGGCCGGAACCCAGTGAAATGGTGTTATAACCGGCGGTCATGTATATTTTTTTATTCATATTGTTTTTCTTCTGGATTAATAAGTGTTAACCGGTCCGTGAGAATGGAAAAATCCTGTCATCATTACTGTATTAACATCATCAGTTGTGCCGGCTACACCATTGGCGACAAGCTCTCTGGCTACTCTTGCTGCATATTCGGCATATTCAATTGCAAGCCGGGCACCATTATCCTCACTGCTGCGAAGAGCGGCATAATGGTTCAATAATTGCTGTTCGCGGTTTCCAATCCTCATCACCTGTTTCCATCCCATCCATTCTTTCGGAAGTTCGCCCAACCAGGCCTCGCAGGCTGGTGCAATTTCTGAGATAGCGAGGTATTCTTTGGTAGCGGGGTCAAAGACAGCAGTAATGGTCCCTTTTTGGTAACGGAAGATTCCGTCTTTTTGCGATCCATCTGAATATTGACCGCCTTTTACATTCATCGAAAGCAATTCGTCAATAAACGTACTGTGTAGTCCGTTGCCGGGTATGAACCGGTTCATGACGCTGAGAATATAACTGCAAACGTCTACGCCCACATAATCTGTCAGTTGGAAGATACCCATGGGCCTCACGAGGTAGTCGCGTGATACTTTATCGACGATGAAGATGGCTTGCGGGATGGTGAATTTTGTGGACAATTCATCCACTTTGGAGGCTGCAAACAACAGGTCGCGCATGAAATGGCCATTTCCGACAAAACCGGCAACATCGTTCGATCTCACGACAATTTTACGCAGTCGGGAAGCGAAATGCAGGCTGAATTCAGTTAATTCAGGCAGGGTGGCCGGAGCACTGATTAGTTCGGCCAGTTTTTGGATTGCAGGCGGGTTGTAGAAATGAAATCCAATGATTCTGCCACCAAGGTTGGCATTGTCGTTAAGGTAAGTGATAGGAATGGAGGATGTATTGGTTAAAAACCATGGCTTTACACTTGAATTTGAATCAATTTGTTTGAAAAGCCTGACTTTTAAGTCGGGATTTTCGCTGGCAGCCTCGAAAACGAGGTGAGCAGCATAAGCTGACTCTATTCGCGTAGTAAAGCTTACCTGTGCAAGAACATCCTGCACGTACTGTGCTATGATTTCTTCATTTTCAATCAGGTCTTCCCTGGTGGAATAAACCGACCTGAGCCATACAGTTTTCTTTTCGCCATTTTTTTGGGCCTGAACAGCCAGATATTTGCGAAGGCCTTTCAGAGCCTCAGCGCTAAGGTCAATTGCGTCGAGTAAAAATAATTTATCCTTGTTTTCCGGCAAGGTGCTTTGTTCGAACATTTCAAGAGCCGTTAGAAGCAGAATTCCGCTTCCCATTTTGCCGGCAGCACCAAGCACCGCCACATGACTGAGTTTTTCGCTGTAATCCATAATATGTTATAGGTTTTTTATTATTTCCAGTTAGGTTTTCTCTTTTCAAGAAATGCAGTCATCCCTTCGAGAGCCTCGGTTTCCTGACCAAAAAGACTTCCAAAAGCATCGCTCTCCAGCATCATGCCTTGCTCTGCTTCCATTCGGTTTCCTTCGACAGCAACCTTCTTGGCTTGTTTCACGGCAAGGGCTCCACGTTGAAGAATCATTCTGATGGTGGTGTTGACACCTTCTTCGAAAGCCTCAGATGCAAATAACTTTTGAACCAGACCGATGCGCAGTGCTTCCTGAGCTCCGATCATTTCGCCTGTTGTTAATAACCAAATTGCATTGGGTAGTCCCACAATTCCAGACAATCTGATTGTTCCTCCAAATCCGGGTATCAGACCCAGGCTCACTTCCGGCTGGCCAAATTTCGCTGCTTCTGAGGCGATACGAAAATCACATGCCATAGCCAGTTCCAGTCCTCCTCCAAGGGCGAAGCCGTTAATTGCTGCTATTACAGGGAAAGGCAGGTCGGCTATCCGTTGAAATGTTAATTGCCCGTCTCTTGAAAAGGCAGCTCCTTCTGCAGGAGAGAGGTGTTGCATTTGGGCGATGTCGGCGCCGGCTACAAAAGCCTTCCCTTTACCTTCAACAACCAATACCCGCAAGGATTTATCGGCTTCAATTTCATTCAGGCAAAGATTCATCTCTTTAAATACACTTTTATTCAAGGCATTTAATGCCTCCGGACGATTAATTGAGAGCCTTCCAACTCCCCCTTCCGATAGATAGTTGATGTAATTATACATAGATTAGTCGATTGGAAATTATACAGAATCAACAAATGTAGCCAACAATCGTTTTCAGCCAACGGCAGAATATTGTTTTTCTAAAATTTCTAAATATTTGGTATCTGGTTGACATGACATTGTTGTTTTTTAAGATAAATTAAATGTCTGAAAATTAGTATAATGTGTATAGATAAAGGGTTTTTTTCAGTTTTTTGACATAAAAAGTGTTTGGTTTTTTCAAAGAATGTTACTTTTACATTGACATAACATTTTGTTTAAGTTGATATAAGATTTTTAAAATCAGTTATTTAGAATCATAAATAATTAATTAAACGTTTTAGGAGATTATTAATTTGTTATGTTGTTTAATTGCTTAATAGTTAGATATTTAAATAATATTCTACTGTGAAAAAGGTCGTGTTGAACGATATTGCAGTGAGTCTTGGTGTAAGTAAGGCTTTGGTTTCGATGGTTTTAAATCACCAGGGTGATAAAAATGGAATTAGCAAGGCTACACAGGAGAAAGTCTGGTTAAAGGCCAGAGAGTTGAATTATATACCGAACCACATTGCCCGGGGGCTACGACTTGGCAAGAGTATGATGATCGGGTTGATTGTACCGGATATTGCCAATATTTTTTTTAGTCGTATTGCCCGGATTATCGAAGATATCACAAACAAGGCAGGGTATAATCTCATCATCAGTAGTTCTGACGAGAATATTGAGCGTGAACTTCAACTAATCAGAAAATTCACTGAGCGGCAGGTTGACGGGCTGATTGTGGCGACTACACAGTCAAATAAAACCGAGTTTTTACAGCTAAAACGCGATGGATTTCCAATTGTACTGATCGATAGAAGTCTTAATATCAATGATATTGATTATATCGGAGTCGATAATACCGCGGGTAGTTTTAACGCCGTTAACCATCTGATAGATGAGGGGTACCGGAAAATTGCGTTGCTTAAACCAGGTCCATCTCATTTGAAGAACCTTCGGGATCGTGAAACTGGTTTTCGTAAAGCTTTAAAAAATGCCGGTATCCGAATCAATGAACGGTTTATCAGAGAGATCCCTTTCACCAATCTGGATGCGAAGGCAGAAGATGAACTGAAAGACTTGGTGAAGTTGGGTGCAGATGCCATATTTGCCATCAATAACCGGCTTGCTGTTTCTACCCTGCAATTTGCACGTAAGAATAATATTAATATACCGGAAGAACTGGGTTTAATAACTTTTGATGACCACGACCTGTTTGAAATTGGTCATCCTACTGTATCTGCTGTTTCTCAGCCTGTAGCTCAGATTGCTGAAGCTGCTGCAAATAAACTGCTTGATAAATTGCGTTTAAATAAACCCGAGACCCTTGTACAACATTTTTTACTTTCTACTCAGTTTATTCCCAGGGAGTCATCAGCACATTTCAAGCATAAGGCTGAAGCTTCCTTGAAGTTGTTTGAAATTAATTAAAATTGAAAGTTATTTCAATCATGAAACATTGCAATCATGCTGCTGCGGCTCTTCACCGAATAATCGCTGTTTTATTTGCTTTAGCCATCCTCCCGGTTGCGCACGCCAGTTTTGCTACTATAATCCCCGCTGCCGTAAAGGATAATCTGGGTCCCATTCTCAGATCGGAGTCTTTGCTTAAAGACGATCATCTCCCTGTTGCCAGTCAGCCGGTTCATTTGGTTAAATTGATCCGACAACCCGGATCAGCAAGTTATCACGCTCTCTGTTGCCCTGTTACACTGGAGGAAAGCCAGTCACTGGCAGTGGTAGCTGAATCCATTGAATCCAAAGATGATTCTGTGCTTCAGTTGTCAGATGTGACAGTTTATCCCAATCCGGCATCCGATTATCTGATCGTCAAAAATGGACACAAGGCTAATCTATATTTGTTTACGAGTATGGGAAAGCAGGTGTATTTCAGCACTGTGAACCATGAGGATCCGATTGATATTACAGGGGTTCCCTGTGGCTGCTACACCCTTAAACTTGAATTAGGCAACAAATTCAGAAGTCTTCAATTGCAGGTTCGAAGATAATCGCGACTCCATATTCCTATTTGACCTTATTAATCGATTTGGGATCGACTAATTGCACTTTATCAGGATCGGGCATTCTCAGGGCGAAATGTTTTGAATCGCCCCATTCATCCCATCCTATTTCATTACCCGCTATATGAATTCGTGCTTCTAAACAACTGCGGCATTGTTCGGCTTCCTCGTCGATACACGGTTTATCTTCATATAGCTTGTAGTTTTCACGATATTTGACTGGCGTCAGGTTGGGCATGATGACATTAGATCCGACCATAATTGACTTTTCTCTTCCCTGGGGATCAATGGTCTGCATGGCTGTTGTAGCAGCGATGTTTATATTCTTCATCAGGATGCGAAGTAACGCAACCATTTTGAGCGATAATTCGAACCGTTCCTGTCTGGGAAGCAGTTGTCCGGTGTATTTGTAAAGTGGCGTCTCTTTATGTTCGATGAATGGTCCCATTCCTGCCATGTCGATGTCTATCTCTTTCAGGAAGAGCAGATCATGGGCTAAACTTTCAATAGTCTGAAATGGCAAGCCAATCATGACGCCTGAACCTACTTGATAGCCAGCCCTTCGAAGCGCACGTAGTGATTCAATCCGGGCATCGAAATCGTGGATTGAGTCGTTGGGGTGAAGTTTTGAGTAGAGTTCCCTGTCAGAGGTTTCAATCCGAAGCAGGTAACGGTGAGCCCCTGCTTCAAACCAACGATTGTATGTCTCTTCGGTCTGTTCACCCATTGAAAGGGTGATACCCAGTCGGCTGTCCGATAACTTCTTGATTTTGCAGAGTAGCCGTTCAATCGTATCGATAAATTTATGATCTGAACGTTCGCCTGATTGGATGACGATGCTGGCAAAATGGTTGTCGAGTGCAAATTGTGCAGCTTCGAGAACCTCTTCATCGGTAAGCTGATATCGCTCAACCTTGTGGTTTTCCCTACGGACGCCACAGTAATAACAATTTTTTGAACAAATATTAGAGTATTCAATCAGCCCGCGGAAGTATACCTTGTTGCCAATGCATTTGTTTTTTATTTCAGCCGCCCTGGCAAACAGGTTCTTGCGAAGGTCCCCCTGAGCATTTAGTAGGGTTATAAGGTCGGAATGTGTCAGGTCGCTTTTGCTGAGCAAAGTGGCAGTCTGGTCGGTCATCGCAATATTTTTCACAAAAGTAATCAATTCAACCCATAACACCCTGCCGGATATTGAGCAACTAATCATCATGGAGTAGGTTTAGGGGGATTACTCTGCCATGTTACTCTCTGTCATTTCATCTGGTCCATGCGCATAATAAAACAGGAATATCTGTCTAATCCAAACTTGTTGTTTCCTGTCCTGATAAAGGAGTGGTTATAAGGGCTCCATAGTCTATTGATAATTGAAAGTCCAATATTGTATCAATATGGAAATCAGTATACAATATACTGTTTTTAAAAGAAATTGATTGAATGTAAAGTGAATGACTTCTCTTTATGGGATTTGTAAGTTGCTGTTTTGATGTTACCGAAGCAAAAATAGGATTGAACTGTGGTTGGTGATGACTACCTTTGTGCATAATAAACTGATGTAATCAATGCTAAAAATTCTTACCGCTGCTCAAATTCGTGAAGCAGATTTATATACGATCCGCCATGAACCGATCACTTCTGACCGGCTCATGGAACGCGCTGCCGGGAATTGTTCTGGCTGGCTGCGTGATTTTTTGCCTTCCTGTCTAAAGGTGTATATAGTGTGTGGATCTGGTAATAATGGCGGTGATGGATTAGTGATAGCAAGGCATCTGGCCAGAGATGGGTTTAAAGTCAGGGTCTTGATTGTTGAAAATGCAGGAGCTGGGCGTTCGCCTGATTTTGTCTTAAATTATGACCGACTGGCTGACCAGAATCTTGCAAAGATTGTCGTCGTCAATTCCTTGGATAATTTTCCGGTCATTGAGCTGAACAGTGTTGTTCTTGATGCAATTTTCGGAAGTGGACTTTCAAGACCGCCGGAAGGTGTTGTGGCAGAGGTTATACAGTATTTAAATGGATTGGATATTATGCGCATATCAATTGACATCCCCTCTGGGTTATTTGCTGATAAGCCTGTTGAACAAGCACGTGGTTCCATCTTTAAAGCACACCACACGCTCTCTTTTTTACCTGTCAAGATGGGACTCCTCATGCCTGAAAATGAACTATGGTGCGGAAGGGTGCATTATTTCGACATTGGAATGCATCCCGAATATATAAACAGTTTAGATTCACGAAATTTCCTCTTGACGCACGAGGATATTATCAGGCGGATTCCGCTGCGTGATCGTTCAGGACATAAAGGAACTTATGGGCATGCGTTAATAATTGCTGGTTCAACAGCTAAAGCCGGTGCTGCGTTGCTGACAGCCAGAGCTTGTCTGAAAGCAGGGGCTGGTCTCGTTACTGCCCACCTCCCGGCTGGAGTTGTTTCAGCAACCAATAGCTATTGTCCTGAGATTATGATTAGTATCAGCAAGTCGGCTAACTGCATTTCAGACATCCCTTTACTGGATAAATTTCATACAATCGGTGTAGGTCCGGGACTTGGTGTGACGCCCGAAACCACATCCATGTTGAAAAATCTTCTGGCGAATTACCAGGGGAGGATTGTTCTGGACGCAGATGCACTGAACATTATCGCCGAGAACCCCACCATGCTTGCATTCCTCAGGCCGGGAACTATTCTGACACCCCATCCGGGGGAATTCGACCGTTTGGCTGGAAAGAGTGGTAATTCTTTTGATGCGATTGAAAAACAACGGCAGATGTCGGTTAAATATCAGCTTGTCATCATCCGTAAGGGAGCCCATTCTACGATTACCATGCCCGATGGGACGACCTGCTGGAATAATACGGGTAATCCTGGTATGGCTACAGCCGGAAGTGGTGATGTACTGACAGGTATTCTTACAGGATTACTTGCACAGGGATACCTGCCGGCCGATGCGGCCCTCGTGGGTACATGGCTTCACGGGATGGCAGGAGATATTGCATCGGAGCATACAGCTGAAGAATGGGTTTCTGCAGGTACAATAATTGACTATTTAGGAAAAGCATTGTCGTTATCAAGAATTTAAGGTAATTGTGTCTTTTTGGAATAGAACTTGTCTTGAAACAGGAAGAAAATTATTTGTTTTAAGGATGGTCATAATATAAAAATTACTTACCTTTGCACTCCCTTAAGAACGGAAAAACCAATACGCTGTAAAACATGGCAAATCATAAATCGGCATTAAAAAGAATTCGCGCCAACGAAAAGAAAAGACTTAGAAACCGTTATTACGCCCGTACAATGCGTAATGCAGTCAGACAATTCCGTAGTCTTACGGATAAAGGAGAAGCTGCAGGCCAACTTCCTAAAGTTGTGTCTCTGCTTGATAAACTCGCGAAGAAGGCGATTATCCATAAGAATAAAGCTTCCAATCTGAAGTCGAAACTGGCGAAGAAAGTGAATGCCATGTAAGGCATTAGCCTCAAGCAAGTTAAAATATTTTATTTACTGAACGCTCTGAATCGTTGTATTCAGAGCGTTTTGGTGTTTCGTGACGTTTACAGTTTGTGTTGCAGGTTTTTTGTATTCCCGGATTTAGTTATCTTGGCTCCCGATTTCTTTCACTGCAACTATGGAATACAACAACAGTTATACCCCCATTAACCAATGGGCCGAAGATGATCGTCCGAGGGAGAAACTCCTGCTGAAAGGACGTCAGGCATTGAGTGATGCCGAACTCATCGCCATCCTTATTGCTACCGGGTCGAAGAATGAATCGGCCGTTGATCTCTCCAAGAGAATTCTGAAGACAGCCAATGATAACCTGTTGGAGTTGGCGAGGAGGTCAGTAAATGAATTGATGCAGATCAAAGGTATTGGTCAGGCCAAGGCCATAACCATTATTGCTGCCCTTGAAATAGGCCGGCGTCGCAGTTCGGCTGAACCACAGCAACGAATGCAAATCAGCAGCAGTAACGATGCCTATCTTGCACTGGTTGATGTGCTTGCCGATCATGATCATGAGCATTTCTGGGTACTATTGCTCAACAGAGCAAATAAAGTGGTCTTTCGGTCCTCAATCAGCGAGGGCACCAGTACGGGAACCATGGTTGATATCAAACGAATCATTAAGCTTGCCCTCGACTGGAAGGCTGAAGGGATAATATTAGGGCACAATCATCCTTCAGGAAATATAAAACCAAGTGCTTCTGATATAAATTTGACACAAAGGATCAAAAATGCAAGTAGCTTTTTTGATCTACATCTGCTTGATCATATCGTTGTTGGCGACAATGTTTACTATAGTTTCGCGGACGAAGGATCCCTTTAGCCCGATTACGATCCCTCGCGTGAGAGCCAGCGTCCACGGTTTTTGATTGTATATCCTGCAAAATAGATACCAAATATGGCCGTTATACCGATGCCAATGATGTACGACAGCGTATGTGATAATCCAAATCCTGTTGGTACTATTAGGATATAGGTTGTCACCACAGCAGTCATAAAGAGTGCAGGAATGAGCGTAAGCCAGTAGAGTTTTCCTGCCTGCCATAGGTACACAGTTATAGTCCAGAGTACAATGACGGCAAGTGTTTGATTGGCCCATCCGAAGTAGCGCCATATTATTTCAAAGTTTAGTTGGGTAAGCGTCAATCCGGCTGCAAACAGGGGGATGCTGATTATTAGTCGGTTCCTTATGGAAAACTGTTTAAAATTCAGGAAATCGGCCACGATCAGACGGCCGCTCCTAAAGGCTGTGTCACCTGAAGTGATTGGGGCTGCCACCACACCAATCAGTGCCAGAATTCCGCCAAATGTTCCCAGCATTGAATTACAAATCTCGCTTACAATGCTGGCAGGCGTTCTGGTAGCCACCATCTCATTTAATCCCTCTACACCACCATAAAAGCTCATCCCGGCTGCTGCCCAGACCATGGCAACCAATCCTTCGGCCACCATGGCTCCATAGAAAACCCTGCGACCCAAACTTTCGTTGGTAATACACCTTGCCATCAGTGGAGCCTGGGTCGAATGAAAACCGCTAATTGCACCGCAGGCTACCGTAATGAACAACATCGGGAAAATGGGGGAAGCTGTTGCATTTGATTTCATATTAATTAAGCCATTGGGAAATAATTCGGGCATCGCCATTATTTTCCCGGATGTAAAAAGGGTGATGATAACCCCGACGGCCATAAACAGGAGCGCTACTCCAAAGAAGGGATATATACGTCCAATAATTTGGTCGACTGGTAATAGTGTTGCAAGAATATAATAGATCACGATGATAATTCCCCAAAACAACAATCCCATCCAATGATATGAACTTTGTGTCATACCTGACAGAATCTCAGCAGGTCCGGTTACGAAAACAGCACCTACAAAAATCATCAGAATTACCGTGAAGAGTCGCATGAATTGCTTGGTTCCGTTACCCAGATAAGTGCCGACAACTTCTCCGATGCTCCCTCCGTTGTGCCTTACTGATAGCATGCCGCTAAAGTAATCATGAACAGCACCTCCGAAGATGGTGCCAACAGCAATCCAAATAAAAACAACAGGGCCATACACGGCACCCATGACGGCGCCAAAGATTGGTCCGAGACCTGCAATGTTTAAAAACTGAATTAAAAATATCTTACCCCATTTGAGCGGGATAAAATCTACGCCATCGGGTGTGGCAATAGCTGGTGTTGCACGACGGGAGTCAACGCCAAATACCCGTTCAATGATTTTGCCATATATGAGGTAGCCGGCGATCAGCAATACAACCCCTGCAAGGAAAGTAATCATGTCAGATTATAGTTTATAAAACATTTTGAAGCAAAGGTACTGGAAAGGATCGGAAAACAAGGCTGGTAGCGGGGAAAAATGGTTTTATTGAGATAGAGAAAGCAGGAAGGTTTAATGCATTAAGAAGCACCACAGGCTCAAACACCGATGAGCAGACAAGAATAGGTTAAATATCTCTCAAATCGTTAATCCTATAGAGATGACCTATTGAGTTATGTTCGAATCGTGACAGAATCCTTATCTTTGTAATATGGTAAATCCGATAATAATAGTATTTATACGGTTGATAGTAAGGCGTTCATGTTTTTTATTCATTGACCTTAACCGTTATTTAAAATCAGGTTCGCACCTGCACAGTATATGTTTTCCGAAGAGTAAAGTACGGCGACCGTTTGGATCTGGTATTATTCAACTGGTAAGTTAGTCGTATGGTGAAAAAGAAATACTATGTAGTTTGGGAAGGAATACGACCTGGAATTTACGACTCTTGGGAGGCTTGCCGTCGACAGGTCGATGGAATAGAAGGCGCGCGCTATAAATCGTTCGATACTTTCGAACAGGCTACAAAAGCTATGATGAGCGATTACCGTGATTACATCGGGAAAAACGCTGTTAATGCAAAGCCAAAAGTAGTTTTTCAGTTTAATACGCCGGGGCAGCCTGTAGCACCTGCGTTGTGTGTTGATGCAGCGTGTAGTGGAAACCCCGGGGATATGGAGTACCGTTGCGTGCATATACCCTCCGGACAGGAAATATTCCGTCAGGGACCTTATAAGATGGCCACAAACAACATTGGGGAGTATCTTGCCCTTGTTCATGCATTGTCGCTGCAGCATCAGCAAGGGATCGATCTGCCTGTTTATACTGATTCGGTGAATGCCATGAAATGGATTACTGCCGGGAAAGCCCGAACCAAGCTTATACCAACTCACCAAAACCGACCTGTATTCGATTTGCTTGAACGGGCCGAGCGTTGGTTAATGAGCCACCAGTCGGGGATTCAAATCTTAAAATGGAACACCGAAGCCTGGGGTGAAATTCCGGCAGACTTCGGACGAAAATAAAATCATTAAATAGCAAATAAATCACCATTCAGATTCTGTTATGATCACACAACAACTTATTAATCCGAAGAGCATCGTTGTTATAGGTGCTTCCAATGATGTAACAAAACCAGGAGGAAAGCTTCTGAAAAACCTGATCGATCATCAATTCGCCGGAAAGCTTTACGTTAGTAACCCAAAGGAAGATGAGATTCAGGGGGTAAAGAGTTACCGTAACCTCAACGATCTGCCGCAGACGGATCTGGCTATTCTTGCCATCGCGGCAAAATATTGCCCCGATACTGTTAATCTGCTCGCCCGGCACAAAGGCACCCGTGCGTTTATTATCCTGTCGGCAGGATTCCATGAAGAGAACGAAGAAGGGGCAGAGCTTGAACGCCGAATCGTTGCTACGATAGAGGAAACCGGAGGTTGTCTGATTGGACCCAACTGTATTGGTGTGATGAATCCAAACTATACCGGCGTATTTACGCTTCCAATTCCTAAACTGGTACCTCATGGAGTTGATTTTATAACAGGATCGGGTGCTACTGCAGTGTTTATTCTTGAAAACGCTGTTCTTCGTGGCCTAAACTTTTCTTCTGTCTTCTCCGTTGGTAACAGTGCCCAGTTAGGCGTTGAAGAGGTGCTTGAATACCTTGATAAGACCTTTGATCCGAAAATCTCCTCAAGAGTAAAGCTGCTTTATGTAGAGAGCATCAGTAATCCCGCAAAATTACTGAAGCATTCTACCTCTTTGATTAGGAAGGGGTGTCATATTGCTGCTGTAAAATCGGGTGGCTCTGAAGCCGGAAGCAGAGCAGCTTCGTCGCATACCGGTGCATTGGCCAGCAGTGATGTAGCTGTTGATGCGCTGTTCCGTAAGGCAGGTATTGTCAGGTGTTATGGTCGTGAGGAATTAGTCACTGTAGCGGGCATATTCATGCACAAGGAGCTTAAAGGGAACAGAATAGCTATTATCACTCACGCCGGCGGTCCTGCTGTAATGCTTACCGACGCTCTCTCTAATGGAGGGATGAAGGTGCCTCCGGTCAAAGGTCCAAAAGCAGATGAACTTCTCAAATTATTGTTTCCCGGGTCATCGGTGGCTAATCCAATTGATTTTCTGGCTACCGGAACAGCAGAACAGTTAGGTCATATAATCGACTATTGTGACAGGGACTTTGAAGAAGTTGACGGGATGGCAGTCATTTTTGGTAGCCCCGGACTCTTCGAGGTGTATGATGTTTACAAAGTGCTCCATGAAAAGATGCTGACCAGTCATAAGCCAATTTACCCAATTCTTCCTTCATTGGTTAATGTTAAAAGTGAAATCGAATACTTTCTGGGGTTGGGAAGGATTAATTTCCCTGATGAAGTGGCGTTTGGTAATGCACTATGTAAAGTATGGCATACTCCGGCTCCCCAGCCTGAAGGATATGAATATCCGAAGGGTTTCAGACCTGACGTTATCAGATCAATTATCGAAGAAGTGAAAGAAGGTTACCTTTCACCCGATCATGTTCAGGCTTTACTCGATGCAGCCGGTATCGACAGGGCAGGGGAGGCTGTGGTAACCTCTGCTGCTGATGCTGTTGCTTCTGCCAAATCTCTCGGCATGCCTGTCGTAATGAAAGTGGTAGGGCCGGTTCACAAGTCAGATGTAGGGGGTGTGGTACTGAATGTCTCCTCTGAAGAGCAGGTGGCAGATGAATTCAAAAGACTGATAACGATTAAGGATACCACCGCGGTGCTGATTCAGCCGATGCTGAGCGGTATTGAATTGTTTGCAGGAGCCATGGCTGAGCCTAAGTTCGGACATACAATTTTATGTGGGATGGGAGGTATTTTCATTGAAGTATTGAAAGATGTTACAGCAGGTTTGGCTCCTATTGGTAAACCTGAGGCGCTTGATATGATTGCAAAGCTAAAAAGCGCTAAGATATTTGAGGGAGTAAGGGGGCAGGCAGGTGTTAGCGTCGACCTTTTTGCTGAAAGCATTATCAGGCTTTCGTTGCTGGTTGTCGTTGCCCCTGAGATTGCAGAAATGGATCTTAACCCGTTGTTAGGCTCGGTCAATCGGGTTGTTACTGTTGATGCAAGGATCAGGATCAGAAGGTAACCAGTTCAATTTAATTAAAGCAAGAACTGCTACTCACCTTGGTGAGTAACAGTTCTTGCTTTATCATGGCTTCTTATTCGGGGAGCCTTTCATCAACCACCTTTATCAGTAATGATTTTAAATCGTCGAAATCATAGTAGGCTTCAAAACCTGTACGGTCAATAATAAAGTATTTATTCTGTCGGGAACTAAAGCAGTAGATCTCTTCATCCGACTGACCAATAATAAGGCTATCGGGCCATTTACGTGAAAAAGAACTCATGGCCATTTTTTTGTTAACCTCCATGATGCTTCTTGGCCTGAAATCGGGGTCATGGACATTGTCGGCATCGCACGGCCATATTTCAATTCCATTATAAAATATCCCATCGGCTATTTTTAATAATTTCTTAAGCTCTTCGGGCATTTCGGGGAACCCTGTGCGTTGCATTTTGCTGCTTACAGCAGCGATTTCAGCGGAGGATGCTGGTTTTCCCAGCAGTGATCCATTGGTTTTTTTTAGTTTCTCTACAATTGTTTTCATTTTCTGAAAAATGAGATTAAACAATACACTCCGGAAGGGAATGCATGAAAGAGGGGGTTAAATCGATGGATAATTAAAAGAGGCGTGAATAGAATAAAATGTAAAAGGAGGAAGCCACTCAGTGGTTTCTAATTTGATTTTGAATGCCTTGCCGGCTATGGGCTGATGATGATGGCAGGAATTCCAGGCAAAATATACGGGCTGAATCATGTCAGTCGGTCGTTTCTTTTTACTTACGCCACGAAAATAGATATAAAAATGTTTTTAATGCAACAATTTGTCGTTTTTGGATAAAAAAAAACTCCGGCGAACCGGAGTTTTTCCATGAGAAGCATCTTTTATCTCATCAGCATGACTGAACCTGTTTCGGTTTGTTCAATACCAGGTGATATGAGTCCATTACCTCTGTATACAATTTTCCAGATATAGACGCCTGACGGGCAGTCGTTGCCTTTAGTATCTTTTCCATCCCAACCCTCGAACAGGTCGTCGGATTCAAATACGAGGGCCCCGTTACGGCTAAACACATACATGTGGAATTTAATAGTTTCATCACTCGATCTGGCTTTTAGTACTTCATTCAAGCCATCCGAATTGGGGGAGAAAGCTGTAGGCATGTGAATAAATCCACCACACAACTGAACCCTGATGGTATCTGTCACAGCACAGGCGTCGTTTGATACGGTAACCCAATAGAGTCCGTTTTCTTCAACCTTATAATATCTGCGTGGTGAACCATCCTGCCACTCGTAGCTATCAACACCATCACTGGAACCAGCATCAAGCATGACAGGTTCACAGGTGAACAGGTAACGATCAGGACCCAGATTGACATAAGGTGTTGTACGTACCGTTACCGATACTCTGAGTGAATCAACACAACCTTCAGGACTTGTCCCGGTAATGAGATAACTCGTGGTAGACCAAGGCGAAGCTGTCACTATATTTCCTGTTGAATCGCTTAAACCGGTGGCAGGGCTCCAGCTATAGCTGAATGCGCCATCTGCAATAAATGTGAAGAGGGAATCGCGGCAGATTAACGGGTTAGTGTCATTCACTGTAATGACAGGTAACGGATTGATGATCAGAACTAGTGTGTCTGAATACGGCCCACAGGGAGCATCTCCAATAACTGTCATAATCAGATTGACGGTATCACGTATGACGATATCCCCCGAACCTTGACGGTAAATGGGATTCAGAACCGTTGGATCAACGAATGACCCGGTACCATCTGATGTCCAGTATACCGATGTATAGTTCGTGGCGGTTGCATCAGTTACATGATAGTCGGCTTTTTCGCAAACCGAATCCATTGTACCGGCGAATAATTCAGGATGAGGAACTACGGTAACGATGATGGAATTACATTCTGTGATACCGCATACGTTTTCATACCGGGCGAAATAGGTTGTAGTAACAGTAGGAGGATTGATCCAAAGCGGATTACCTGTTCCTATCTCTGGCCCGCCGCACGATCCTTCATACCAGCGCAACGTATCGCCATTTCCACCTACACCACCCAGCATAATCTGGAATCCATAGTCAGAACATATGTTATTGGTATCAACCAGCAGTACTGATGGAACAACTGCTTCGTTTACATTGATCCTGATTGAATCCCACTCAGAAACGCCGCAGATGTTTTCCCAGCGTACATAGTAGATAGTAGTGGTGTCAGGTGCAAAGATATTGAGAGGATAGCCGGTACCGATGTTAGTATAAGTGCCAGCATCGCTGGTGTACCATTTCAACTGATCTCCCTGCCCGCCATGTGCAAACAGTGTGATGTCCTCAACAGTTCCCCGACAGAAGTTATTAGTGTCGACTTCTACCAGAATAACCGGTTCGGGATTGTTGACAAGAATGTCGATTTGAGCGCATTCAGAAGCACTGCATGAGTTTTCCCAACGAACGAAGTAACTGGTAGTAAATAATGGTGCAGGAATGGTTAATGGATTACCTGTTCCGGCTTCAATACCTTCGCAGTTGGCAAAGAACCAACGAAGTGTTTCACCCTGGCCGCTGATCGTGTCACCATAACCTCCGATGGCAGTCAGCGTGACCATTGAAACGGCACCCTGACAGAAGTTATTGGTGTCAACAGTTACGGTTAACGGTGCTACAGCCTGAGGAATAACAACAACTGTTACGGAATCACATTCAGTGACCTCGCAACTGTTCTCCCATCGTGCAACGTATGTTGTCGTAATTTCAGGTGAAGGCAATGTCAGGGTATATCCAGTACCAATAGGTGTTCCTCCGCAAGTTCCCTTAAACCAGTTGAGCACATCACCCGAACCTCCCTGTGCTGTCAGGGTAATCAATCCGGCATCATTAAAGCAAATAACAGGTTTGTTGGTAAGCAGGGTATCAACCGGTAGTGGAATGTTTACCTTAACTTCGATAGAATCGCATGATGTTTCACCGCATTGGCTTGCCCAACGGGCGAAGTACCATGTGTTGGTGTCGGGGGCCTGAATACGTATTTCTGTACCTGTACCAATGACTGCTGTCCCGCAGGCATCCTGATACCAATTGAGTGTATCGCCTGCTCCGCCATATGCGTGTAGTTTGATAATGCCATTGTATGAGCGACAGAAGTTGTTGGTATCTACAGTGAGGCTATCGATAGGCAAAGGTTGCGGGAAGACAGTCACCTGCACAGATGCACATGCCGATACTCCGCAATTGCTTTCCCAGCGTCCATAATACTTTGTCGTCTCGACAGGTGCATTAATCAGCAGGCTTGTGCCTGTACCAATTGAGTCACCGCCACAGCTTTCGGTATACCATACTACATCTTCACCTTCGCCGCCATGGGCGGTCAGGGTCAGTGTGGCGACAGCACCAGCACAGTACTCGTTTTCGTTAGAGGTTACGCTGTCGGGGGCAACAGGCGTCGGCCATACAGTAACTGTTACCTGCTGGCATGGAGTGCTGTCACATGAATTCTTCCAGCGACCAAAATAGGTAGTGGTAATGGTAGGTGCAATCACCTCGAGTGCTTGTCCTGTGCCGATCAGTGTATCGCTGCATACGCCACGGAACCATTCAAACTCACTGCCAAGCCCGCCGTGGTAAGAGAGGATGATCGATGATTGTGATCCTGAACAGAAACTTCGCTTATTAACTGAAACCGAATCAGCAATAATCGGTTGGGGTAATACGGTTACCGTGATACTCTTGCAGGTCGATTCGCCACAGATGTTTGTCCATTTGGCAAAATAGGTGGTTGTGACAGCAGGAGCAGGTGTGATAAACGGATTACCTGTACCTGCATAAACACCACCACAACTACCTGTGTACCATTTTAATTCCACCCCATGTCCGCCTTCAGCACTTAGAGCAATGTCGGTTACCGATCCGGCACAGAAATTATCTTCGTCAACTGTAAGGGTTAGTGGTGCAACAGGTACAAATAAAACGTTAACTCTGATTGAATCACAAAGTGAAACGCCACACTCATTTTCCCAACGGGCATAATACCATGTAGTGTCGTTTGGTGCACCAATTGTAATTTGTGTGCCTGTTCCAACAGGGTTGGTACCACATGCACCACGATACCATTTCAATATAGTCCCTGATCCGCCTGTTGCGGTAAATGTGAGCGCATTCACCGAGTTAAGGCAGTAATCGTTATTGCTTACAGCCAGACTGGTAGGTGGTTCAGGTAATGGTTTCACAATAGTGGTCATGATCATAGAATCGGCGCAGCCATTCGGGCCTGAAAAGACGTATTTGATTGTATAAGGACCACCTACACCGGCTGCTGAAGGACTCCAGATGGCATAACCAAGTCCGGAATCGGTAAGGCCTGGTGTAGGACCATAGAAGGTGCCGTAACCCATGTGATTGCCCAGCAGAACAGCATCGGTAGCATTTACACAATACTCCGGTAACAGTCCTGAGAAACTAACAACAGGTGTCGGATGAACAGTTACCGTATAGGCAGTATCATTGGAGCACATCCCTGGTGTATTCAGTGTGTAATGAATTTGGAAAGGAACCCCGGGTGTGGGAATGCCTGGGTCAAAGAGAGCCTTTCCAATACCAAGATCGGTGACTCCCGGACCACTGAAGCTTCCAAATGGATAATGGTTACCGGTAATTGTATCAACAGCATCTGATTCACAATAGTCAGAGAACAGGTTCGTGATCAGCAATTGTGGCTTCGGTAATACTGTGGTCTGCATTGTCGTATCGCTCTGGCAGGCATTGCCATCGATAAAGGTATAGGTGATATCATAAGGACCACCAACACCTGCGATCGAGGGGATAAATTTTGCCTTACCATTGCCAAGATCAACCAAGGCATTGGCAGGTCCTCCACTGAAGGTGAAATGCCCATTGGGCTGATGGTTCCCTTCAATGATGGTGAACGGAGCATTTACACAGTAGGACGTGTCAAGGTTGGAGATGCTAACTACCGGCAGCGGATTTACCGTCACTGATTTCGTCCGTGTGCTTGTACAACCATTGTTGTCGAGGTAACTGTATGTTATTTGATATGTACCAGGGCCGGCAATAAAGGGCTCAAAGGTAGCTGTGCCATTTGCCAGATCAACTAGTGCCGGTGTGGCCGGATCAATGGTAAAGGTTCCGAAAGGTCTCTTAGTGCCAACCAATGTGGCGATTGTTCCTTCACTGGCGCAGTAGTATGGGTTGAGACCCGTGAAATTCACCGTTTCGATGCTTCTGACGATGGTTGTCATTTGAGCAGTAGCAGTACAGGTGTTGCCATCAGTGTAGGTGTAGGTGATCGTGTAAGGGCCACCAGGACCTGCAAGTGAAGGTACGAAGAAGGCAGTACCATTCCCATTATCCACAATGCCTGAGCCTGAGAAATTCCCTAAAGGTGCTAGATCACCGATCAGGGTATCCTGAACGCCGTTGGCGCAATACTCCGGCTCGAGGCCGGTAAATGAAACCACCGGTAAAGCATTGACAGTTACCTGCTGTGTCTGTGAGTTTGTGCATCCTGTTATAGTATTGGTATACTCATAGGTGATATCATAAGGTCCGCCAACTGTAGCAATACCTGGATTGAAAGTTGCTCTGCCCAGTCCGATGTTGGTAATACCAGCACCAGTAAATGTACCATCAGGCTGTTGATTACCTGTTAAGGTTATTGGCATAGCATCGACACAGTATTCAGGCATTAAACCACTGAAGTAAACAACTGGGAGCGGCTTAATGACTACTACACGCGTGGTGTCACTTATGCATCCATTAGCATTGGAATAACTGTAGACTATTGTATGTGAGCCTACACCAAGTAGAGCAGGGTTCAGCGTGGCTGTCCCGTTGTTGTTATCGACAAACCCTGTTGAAGGACCTGTGAAATTACCAGCCGGTTCTTTGTTTCCATGGATAGTAATTTCACCATCATTCAGACAGTAGCTATCGCCAAGCCCTAGAATATTTACAAAATCAGTTCCGAATACCGTAACAGAAACCGTGGTATCGGCCAGGCAATTATTGCCGGTGATATATGCGTAAGTAATATTATGGGTTCCTATTCCTGCAGCCGAAGGCGAGAACCATGCAGTTCCATTGCCTAAGGAACTCACACCCGGACCGGAGAACAATCCCTGCCCGGCGATACTGCCGCTGATTAGAACGGCGGGATCGTTTTTGCAATAGGTGCTGTTCAGGTTCTGTATGAACACGGTAGGAACATCGTAAACTGTGATCGTCGTGAAGGCGCAAAGTGAATTGCCACATGTTGATTCCCAGCGGGCATAATAAGTAGTTGTAACATCCGGAACATTGTTTCCTGTCAGTGTAAGCGGATTACCATATCCAACTTCGGTGAGGCCGCAACTGCCAGTATACCATCTCAAGGTATCACCATTACCTCCATTTGCAGTAAGCACAAGAGTAGGTAAAGTATTTTTACAGAAATTGTTGGCGCTGCTACTGATTAAAGTCGGGGCTGGAGGTTCGCCTGTAACTGTAATAGTAACAGAAGCGCATTCAGATTTTCCACAACTACTCACCCAATAGGCATAATAGGTCGTTGTAACTGTTGGCGGATTGATGAGCACAGGGTTTACACCAGGCTCATATACAGGGGCATTACAATTGCCGATACCCCATCTGAGCTGATCGCCCGAGCCACCAACGGCTGTAAGTGTGATAGGCTGACTGTAACCTGAACAGATATTTGTGATGCTTGCAATGACTTCTGTTGGTGCCACGGCCAACGGATTAACAATTACCTGTGCTGAGTCACAATCCGAATTGCCGCAAACCGATTCCCAACGGGCATAATACCATGTGTCGACAGCAGGTACCGGTATATCAGTGGCAGGGGTTCCTGTTTCTATTTCAGTTACACCGCAACCACCGGTATACCATTTTAGAATTTCACCTGAACCCCCATTAGCTGTCAGGGTTATGAAATCTGATCCTTCACAAACTACGGCAGGTGTTACCGTTACCGATACCGGTTTAACTGCATCGGGAATTACATTCACAGTGACTGATGCACATGCGGAACTTCCACAGGCATTCTTCCAAAGTGCGTAATATGTTGTGGTAATAGTGGGGGGAGCTAAAGTGAGGTTGTTATCAATACCCACGGGAGTGCCTGTACATGAGCCACTGTACCACATCAGGGTGTCGCCCGATCCGCCCATAGCGGTCAGTATAATGTTTCCTGTTTCCGTCGAACAGATATAATCTTTATTCGCACTGGCTGAAAGCGGGGCTTCAGGGGGAGCAAACTGATACGTGATAACGAACGAGGTGTCTTTTTCACACCCTTTGGCGTCGTCCATATTAAGCCAGTAGGTTCCTTCCGGAATGTTGGCGATATCTTCGGTTATAGCAGTGTTCGACCAGTCGAAGGTAAATGGCAGGGTGCCACCACCGACAGTAATGTCGATGGCTCCATTGGTCTCACCAAAACAATTAACCTGAGTAATTTCCGGAGCAGTGTATACTTCTTCCTGAGTGAGCAGGGCGTTGAAGGCTTCATCCTGCCCGGCACTGGTTACTGTAGTGGTGCCAAAGGAAGCAGTTTGGGTGAAAGAACCACCAACCTTGAGGTCTTTATTGGGCAATAGGGCAATGGCCATGGCCGAATCGGCACCTGTCCCACCTGCCTGTTGCGACCAGACAAGCTCACCGGTTGTATTGTATTTCACCACCACGATATCATTCTCTCCTAAGCTGTGCAGGGTCTTCCTTCCAATTGTCACCTGATCACGGAAATGACCGGCAACATAAGCGTTGCCCAAGGCATCAACTACCAGCGATTTCCCGGCGTCATGTTGAGTGCCTCCGACATTGCGAACCCATAAGGGATTACCAGCCGGGGTATATTTAGCCAGCGCTATATCGCGTCCACCGTGGGAGGTGACATTTATAGCTCCGAATGTTGCTGTACCCTGAACTGATCCTGCGAGGTAAATGTTAGAATTATAGTCGGTTTTAACAGCAGTTGCATTATCAGCAAGGGTGCCTCCGGCACGTTTTACCCATAACTGGTTACCCAGTGTATTGTATTTTGCGATGAACATGTCGGTAGCACCGGCAGAGGCGATGCTGGCGGATCCAAAGGTTGCTGTATTTTGGAACTTACCTGCAACAATAACATTGCGTGCTACATCCAGGGTAATACCCTGACCAAAGTCTTCTGAGGTTCCCCCTGCACTCTTTATCCATTGCAGATCACCTTCAGGGTTGTATTTGGCGGTGAAGATGTCATCGCCACCAGCACTGACCAATGTCTGACTTCCAAAAGTGCCAATTCCCTGATAGGAACCTGTTATGTATGTATAGCCACGTTCATCAGCTTGAACGGCATTTGCTTTATCATCGAAGAAACCCCCGCTATTGCGTACCCATATCAGGTTACCTGTAGGGTCATACTTCGCCAGGAAGGCATCGTGATTACCGTGAGCATTTACCTGCGTGGTTCCAAAGAAGGCCATCTCTTCAAAACTTCCGGTCACATAGATGTAACCTGAGCTATCGACAGAAATACCGGTTCCGTAATCGTTGAGGGTGCCGCCAGCCTGACGGATCCATAACAAAGCACCTGTAGCATCATAGCGTGCTACAAACATGTCTTCGTCGCCAAAGCTTACCATGTTGGCGAACCCGAAGGTGGCATTACTGCTGAAACTGCCGGTTACATATGTATTACCCTGTTGGTCGGTTGTCATGGCTCTTACGCGATCCATAGCAGGACCACCACCGCGAACGGCAGTAGCCCAGAATGTGGTATCATGGTAAAAACCAAATTCATTGGGTTGGCCGATGCCAATGGTAGCACGTGCACGACAATTATTCTGATCAGTAATATAGATTGTATAAAGTCCTTCATCTAATCCGGTAATGTCTTCGGTAGTAGCACCGGTTGACCAGCGGAAGGTGAATGGTGCCTGCCCGTTGAGTACGGTCAGATCAATAGCACCATTGATTGCCCCTGCACAACTGATATTTGTTGTGGCCGCATTGACAGCAATGTTTTGAATCACGTTGAGTGAGGCAGGATTGGAAGTTACAGCGCCGCAATACTGACTGGTTACAACACAATAATAGGTGCCTGCGTCGCTCATCGAGAGACGATTGATGCTATAGGTCGTTTCTGTAGCTCCCGGAATGGCAATATTGTTATGGTACCATTGGAATGACAGCAGATCACCGGCAGGCGTTATACTGAAAGATACTGTATCTTCCTCGCAACGGGTCCTGCTGACTGGATGGGAAACTACATCCGGCAACCGATATACTGTAAGGATAGCCGGATTACTCATAGCATCTTCGCACGTGTTCCAGATAAAGCATTCATAAGTCCCCCCATCAGCAACAACAGCACTGGTTATTTCATAAACCGGATTATTGGCTCCGGGAATTGCAGCACCATTCTTGTACCATTGATAATTAAGCGAATCACCTGTAGCAATTACCTCGAAAGTGATAAGCTCTGTTTCGCAACGTATCTGTGTGAGCGGTTGCGTAACAATAACAGGATCACGGTTAATGGTGACAGCAGCCTGATTTGAAGCAGTTATCCCGCAGGAATTGGTGAGCCAGCATGAATAGTTCCCCGTCTGACTATATTGAAGATTGTTGAGTACAAGTGTGTTGGTGGTGGCTCCGGGAATATCAATTCCTTCGAGCTTCCACTGATAGGCGATGTTGTCGCCAATAGCCTGGATCTCCAACATCACGTTGGCGCCATCGCATGTGGATATGCCTATTGGCTGCAAAGTAATGATTGGCTTGGTGTTCACATAAATGCTGGCCATCTGACTGATATCTTCACCACAGTTATTGTAAGCCCTTACAATATAAGTGCCGTTATCGGCCAGCGTGAGTGGTGTAAATCTAAGGTATGGATTTACAGAATCGGGGAGGATCACCCCATTTTTCCGCCATTCATATTTAATAGAGTCTCCGGTTGCAATAATGCTGAGTACTTTGCTATCAACCGTACAGAAATTACCACCTATTACCTGATCTGAAACTATGGTGGGAGGAATGTTCAGCGTAATGGATGCCGTTTGTGAGTCAAACCCTGCCGTGTTACATGTATTCCAGATGTGTACCTTGTAGGTTGCCATATCAGTTGGCACAATGGGGTTGAATATCAGTGAGGCAGAATTGGAATTCGGGATTGGGTTGCCGTTTCTGTACCACTGGTAATTCAATGAATCACCGGTAAGTATCACTTTCATTTCTTCCACAACACCGGGACAAGTGCTGATATCGTTGGGCTGGGTTACCATCACGGGTACAAGGTTGACTGTGAGATCTGCTGATTGGGTCATGAGAACATCGCAGTTGTTTGAAAGCTCACAGCTATAGGTGGCAACATCAGCTAAGGTTACCGGGAAAATGGTTAATGTCTGTGCAGTTTTACCGGGTATGGGATTCCCATTCTTGTACCATTGGAAATTTGGAAGAGCTGAACCCTGGGCATTAATACCAACATCAAATACTGCAGTATTTCCAAGACAACTTGATACATCTTTCGGATTTCTGATTACGGTGGGGTCGATATTTGCGAACAGATTAACTGTCTGGCTTGTAGCCGGGGCGCAATTGTTATGAATATCAACCCTGTAGTTACCTATATCTGAAAGTTGAATGGGAGTGAAGGCAAGTGTTGTTGAAGTCGCACCCGGAATGGCAATGTTATTTTTAAACCATTGGTAATAAAGTGAATCGCCAGTAGCAACTACAGTCATCAGGTTATTATCTCCCACGCAGGTTAACAGGTTTTGGGGCTGGGTAGTAATCACCGGGGCAACGTTGATATTGAGATTAGCAACAGCTGATGTAAGGTTACCGCAGGTGTTCCAAATATAACATGTATAATCAGCAGTATCAGCATAACCAACAACCGGGAATACCAACGAACTACCATTCTGTCCAACCATCAATACTCCATTTTTACGCCACTGATAAAACAGAGAATCTCCGGTTGCTGTAACACTGAAGGTTACAGGGTCACCAGGGCATACCGATACATCATCAGGCTGATCAGTAATGACAGGTGCAATGTTCACCGTGACATCAACAGGATTTACAGGTGGATTACCGCAGGTATTGTAAACTTCTACATCGTAGCTTCCAGTATTGGCCAAGGTCACCGGGGTTAGAGCATAAGTTGGGTCTGTTGCTCCGGGAATCAGATTGGTGTTATGGTACCATTGATAATATAAGCTATCACCGGTAACAGATATGCTTAAAACCTCATTATTGCCAAGACAGGTTGAAATATCTCTTGGAGCTGAAATGACAACAGGGGGAATGTTTATATTGAGATTAGCAACACGGGTGGTGTCATCACCACAGGTATTGGTTATAATACAATAGTAATCAGCTGTATCAGAATAAGAAACAGGTGAAAATACCAGGGTTGGCTGAGTCTTACCGGGAAATAATATTCCATTTTTATACCATTGGTAATTGAGCGAGTCACCAGAAACCACTGTACTGAATACCACAGATTGTCCGGGGCATGTAGAAATGTTGTTTGGTTCTGTAATAACTACAGGAACTAGATTAACTGTGACGACAGCAGGGGGAGTTGTAACATTACCGCAGGTGTTTAAGATATTACAGGTAATAGAACCTATGTTAGATAAAGTAACCGGATTGATATTAAGGCTTGGTCCCGTAGCACCAGGAATCGGATTACCATTACGTCTCCATTGATAAAACAAACTATCACCCGTTACCAAAGTATTGAGCGTTATACTTGCTCCGAGGCAGGTTGAAATATCATTTGGCCAACTGACAATGACAGGTGGGATATTGATATTCAGATTTACCAGACGGGAAGTGTCATCCTCGCATGTATTAGTCACTACACAGTAATAATCTGCTGTATCAGCATAGGTTACTATCGGGAAGGTTAATACTGGCTGAGTCTGCCCAGGTATGACCACACCATTTTTATACCATTGATAATTTAGCGAATCACCTGTTGCAACCACTACGAATTGTTGCATTGTTACTCCAGGGCAGGTTGAAATGCTATCCGGCTCAGTAATGATCGCGGGATACCGGTTAATATTGAGATCAGCAGAGAGGCTTGTTACGGTATCGCAACCATTGGGTACAATTATTCTACATGTATAGGCACCCGTGTCAGCATATTGGGCATTTGGAATGACCAGTGTATTGGAATTTGTACCTACAGGGGTTGTGTAATGGAACCACTGATACGACAAGC
>MEOA01000064.1 GCA_001768515.1 Bacteroidetes bacterium GWE2_42_24
CTTATGCCGGACTTTGGCCAGAGTGGAAGGTTAGTGATATGGAAGCCAACTTTCAGAAAATGACCGTGGATATAACGATAGAATACCTGCCCAAAAAAGGTGTTGATCCTGAAAGTGAAGAGATTTGTCCTAATCAAACCTATATCCGTTGTCGGGTTCCCCGGGTAAAAAGCCCAGAGGGAAAGGCTCGTTGTATTCAGGTGCCATGGGCCGATAGTTACAATCGCTACACTTATATGTTTGCGGAGTTTGTTATCATGGTTTTACAGGCCAGCCAGAACAAGATAAGAGAGTTATTTCAGTTCATTTTTGGTTGCGGTGATATATATGCCGCAAGTACTATGTTTGGCTTATGGATCCGTGAAGCAGTCCGACCCAATGTTAAGGAAATATTGGAGGTTGTAGAGACAATTAAAGCATAAGCGATAGAAATTATAAATGCACGCTATTTATCAAACCCGAATGCTAAGGCTGAGCGACTTAACGGAAGATACAGCTACTAAAAACTGTCGGTCGTGGCTACCATCAGTTCCAAAACTTCCGGACAGCGATTCTCTTCTTTCATGGTCAACTTGATCTATATCCTTCGCATATAAGACTCTGCGACCAAAAACATGACCCAACACATTTTGGTCTCTTTCATTTGGCACACAAATAGCGGTAAAACCTTACTTTTGAAGTTGAAGATTGCAAAACATATTTTTAATACATGAACTCAGAATCATTAAGTGAGGTACATTCTACGGTACGAACAGATAAAAAAGGGTGGAGAAAGATTTTAGCTTTTTTAGGTCCCGCCTATCTGGTAAGTGTGGGTTATATGGATCCCGGAAATTGGGCAACAGATATTGCAGGAGGCTCCGAGTTTGGATACAAGCTAATTTGGGTATTGCTAATGTCCAACCTTATAGCTTTACTCTTACAGTCACTAAGTGCCCGATTAGGCATTGTAAGAGGTATGGATTTAGCCCAGGCATCAAAAAACGCCTATCCCAAATGGGCAAATATCCCTCTTTATATATTAGCAGAAGTTGCTATTGCTGCATGTGATCTGGCAGAGATTGTAGGGATGGCCATAGGACTTAATTTACTATTTGGCCTGCCATTAATCTGGGGCATAAGTCTTACCGCTTTAGATACAATACTGCTTCTTTTTTTGTTGAACAAAGGAATGCGTACAATGGAAGTGTTCATTGTCTCGCTGGTTTTTATTATTGGCTTTTCCTTTTTAATCGAAATGCTGATTGTGTCGCCCGTTTACGGTGATGTTGTGCAGGGATTTATACCCTCACATTTAAATGGTGATGCGTTATATATAGCTATTGGGATTATTGGCGCAACAGTTATGCCGCATAATCTTTATTTGCATTCTTCGCTGGTTCAAACCAGAAAGTTTGAAAGATCATCAGCAGGAATGAAAAATGCAATAAAGATGAATTTTATTGATACAACCATTGCCCTTAACTTAGCTTTTTTTGTAAATACGGCCATTTTAGTATTAACAGCGGCGGCATTTTATGTGAATGGATATTTTCAAGTTGCCGAAATACAGGATTCCTCGGTTTTACTAAATTAATTGTTCGGAAATGCAGCGCCTACATTTTTTGCAATTGCCTTGATTGCTTCCGGGCAAAGTTCGACAATAACAGGCACTTTGGCTGAGCAAATTGTGATGGAAGGCCATCTAAATTTGAGAATTCAACCTTGGTTGAGAAGGCTGATTACCCGTTTACTGGCAATAATCCCCGCAATATCTACAATTCTCTTTTTTGGTGATAAAGCTTTGGGGAGCTTGTTGATTTTAAGTCAGGTAGTATTAAGTTTTCAATTGGGATTTGCAGTCATTCCTCTTATCCATTTTAATTCTGATAAAAAATTAATGAAAGAATTTGCTATAAAACCCTGGGTTAAGATATTGGCATGGATCCAAATAGGTTTTGGAAAAGCCTCGACCGAAATAGCAAAAATAATTCCAACTCTAGATGCAGATCTATTGGTTATGGGTGAGCACGGACATGGAGGGTTTAAAGACCTTGTGTTTGGCACTACAGTTGAATCGGTTAGGCACAAAATAAAGATTCCTATACTAATTGTAACCAGGATGTAGTATGATCAGACACATTATTTTTTCTGTTTTGCTGGCATTAACTTCTTAAATTTTTAGCAATCTTAGCTGGATTCAACAAAATCAGATAAAAACAGGTTACAATAATGTATAAAAACAATAACCGGTTCAGTAGTAAATTAATGTGATTAACAACACAAATGCATAAAAACTATATTATTCAAGCGGCAAGGTATTTAAGGCTGAACAGCAATGGGAAATGCAATAAGACTGACCATATTTACAGTTTTGAAGAATTATAACTGATAAATTACAAAAAAACATTGTGCCCTGTAGTATATTTACAAATGAATAACTTCTCCGACACACATCTGCACCCATTAGAAAAGGCGGGTGCTTTAGAGGGCCGATTACGTTTATTACTGCAAAACCCGGGAAGAATCTTAAGAAAGCATATTCATACGGGTATGACAGTTCTTGATTTAGGTTGCGGAACAGGTTTTTTTACATTAGAGATTGCAAACTTAGTTGGAACCAAAGGAAAAGTTTATGCTTGTGACGTCCAAAAAGGAATGCTCAATATCCTAAGATGCAAACTAAAGGATAGCAAGTTACAGCAACGGATAGAAATTTCCAATAACAAGGAAAACAGTTTGGGTTTGAACGAGAAAGTTGACTTTGTTTTTGCATTTTACTCTTTTCACGAAATGAAATACATCGATAACATCATTATTGAGCTGACTAAAATCGTAAAACCAGAAACGAGGATTTTGATTTCCGAACAAAAGTTTCATGTTTCTAAAATTGCCTTCAACACAATTATTCAAAAAATGGAGGGCAATGGATTTGAAATTCGTGAACGGCCCTCGATATTTCTAAGCAGAACAGTGGTAATGAGACCCCGAAAATAACCATATAAGTACTTCCGCACATCAAACAGAACTTAACACCCATATAACATACCAAACCACCCTTACTGAAAATCAACAAAAAGCCCGCTACAATTTTCATTGTAACGGGCTTGTAATCTTGTGACTCCGGTAGGATTCAAACCTACAACCTTCTGATCCGTAGTCAGATGCTCTATTCAGTTGAGCTACGGAGCCGTAATCGCGATGCAAAAGTACTCCCTTTTTGGAAATTGTGCAAGGATTTCGGAAAAAATCACGGCTTAATTTCATAAACCTGACCGTCGGCAGCGAGCGTGGTATTGGGAAACACAGCAATAGCCTGATTTAAAAAATCGTCAAGTGATTTTATTCTGGGGGAAAGATGCCCCATGACCAGTTGTCCGGCGCCAGCCAGATGCGCTATGGCAGCAGCCTGCCCGGAAGTGCAATGCCCTTTGCTCTTAGCCAGGGCAGCTTCACCGTCCGGAAAAGTGGCTTCATGGTAGAGTAAATCAACCGAAAGTATGTGCTCTGCAATTTCCGGGGCAAATGAAGTATCGCTGACATAAGCAAAACTAACCGACCTTCTCCCCTTTAGTGTTATCGTCGCGTTGCTGATCAAATCTCCGTTGCCATCGGGATAATCATTGCCAAGCTGAATACCGCGCAGCAAATGACGGTCGGGTTGATAATCTGCTATGAACTCAGGCTTAATTTTACGATCACCCTCGCTGGTGCGAATCAGGAACCCGTTGGAGGTAACCCTGTGAACGAGTGGAAAGGTTGTCACGTCAAAATATTTTGTGCTCAATATCCCGTAAGGCCTTTCAGGTTGAAATTCGTGGAATACGATGGGATAGGACAGGTTTGGAAGAGAAGTCTGAAGCAGTTGCCCGATGATTGATTTTAAACCCGGTGGGCTGTAGATATTCAGTGGTTTCTTCCTGTTGTAAAGGTGATAGGTAAAAATCAAACCTGGTAAACCAAAATAATGATCACCGTGCAAATGGGAAATCAGTATATGATTAATCTTTCCCCAGCGAACAGAAAACCGCTGCATCTGGACCTGGGTGCCTTCGCCACAATCAATCAGTAGCCAGTCACGGTCAATCTGAACAGCCACCGAACTAACACCACGATTTGCTGTTGGCACAGCAGCCCCGCTTCCCAGAATATATACTTTCATCTTTCAGAAAAGTTCAAAGATAAAAAAACCGGAGCATAACCCCGGTTTTTTGTAGAAGGAAATATTATTATTCCTCGTTGTTCTTCTCATCCTCCTGCATCTCTGACTTGAGATTAGCAAGGGCTTCGATATCGCCGAGGGTTGTACGCTCCAGATTGTCTTTCAACTTTTTAATCTGGTTTTTGGTAGTCTGTTGCTGTCCATCCTTGGTGATTTTTTCGCCAACTTTGGGTTTTTCAGCAGGAGCCTGTTTTTCGGGAGCTTCCTGGTGAGTGCGAACATGTGAGAGGATAATTTTTTTGTTATCCTTCGAGAATTCGATCACCTTGAAATCGAGGGTATCATCCATCTTCACCTCTTCACCGTTTTCCTTCTGCAGGTGACGGGTTGGAGCAAATCCTTCAACTCCGTATGGCAATGAGACGATCATTCCCTTATCGGCGTTGGCGATGATGGTTCCTTTATGAACAGTGCCAACCGAGAACACAGTTTCGAATACATCCCATGGATTTTCTTCGAGTTGCTTGTGTCCTAAGCTCAAGCGGCGGGTTTCGATGTCAACATCGAGAACAACGACTTCGATGGTATCACCAATCTTGGTGAATTCAGCCGGATGTTTGATTTTCTTCGACCATGAGAGGTCAGAAATGTGAATGAGGCCATCAACGCCCTCTTCCAGCTCAACAAAAATGCCGAAGTTGGTAAAGTTACGTACCGTAGCTGTATGTTTTGAATTGATCGGGTAACGGTCTCTGATAGCAATCCATGGATCAGGAATGAGTTGTTTCATTCCGAGTGACATCTTACGCTGTTCGCGATCGAGAGTCAGAACGACGGCTTCAACATCTTCACCAACCTTCAGGAAATCATGGGCTGTGCGCAGATGCTGTGACCATGACATTTCAGAAACGTGGATAAGACCCTCAACACCGGGAGCGATCTCTACGAAAGCACCGTAATCGGCGATGACAACAACTTTGCCTTTGATAGTATCACCAACATTGAGACCTTCGCTCAGCGAATCCCATGGATGAGAAGTAAGCTGCTTGAGACCTAAGGCGATACGCTTTTTATTTTCATCGAAATCAAGGATTACAACCTTAATCTTTTCGTCAAGGGTTACGATTTCTTCAGGATGATTGATCCTGCCCCATGAGAGGTCGGTAATATGGATAAGACCATCAACACCGCCTAAGTCAACGAATACGCCATAGGAGGTAATGTTCTTAACAGTTCCTTCAAGTACCTGGCCTTTTTCGAGTTTGGCGATAATTTCAGTCTTTTGGGCTTCGATTTCGTCTTCAATCAGGGCTTTGTGAGAAACGACAACGTTTTTATATTCATGGTTGATTTTCACAACCTTGAACTCCATAACCTTATCAACGAACATATCGTAATCGCGAATAGGCTTCACATCAATTTGTGAACCAGGCAGGAAGGCTTCAATGCCAAATACATCAACAATAAGTCCACCCTTGGTGCGACATTTAACGTAACCCTTGATAACTTCCTGAGTGTCGAACGCCTGGTTAACGCGTTCCCATGAACGAAGAGTACGTGCTTTTTTGTGAGAAAGAACCAACTGTCCGGTTCCATCCTCCTGGCTTTCAACGTATACTTCAAGTTTATCACCAACTTTCAGATCAGGATTGTATCTGAGTTCAGAAAGAGGAATCAATCCATCAGATTTAAAACCAATGTTTACAACAACTTCACGGTTGTTTTTAGCAACCACAACACCTTCAATTACATCGTGTTCAACGATAGAGCTAAGGGTTTGGTCATACATGGCTTCAAGGCGGGCCTTTTCAGTAGCCGAATAGCTGATTGATTTTTTACCAACGCTTCCCCAATCAAATGGTTCTGGTTCAACGTCAGCAGGCTTAGCCTTTGGGGTTTCTGTAACAACAGCAACGGCTTCCTCTTCGGGTAGCTCGTTGATGTTACTGGTTTCAAGTTCGCTCATTAATATATAGCTGTGGTATAGACATTGCAGACTCCCGGACACTACAACACTATACCGGGTTAATACTCAGTTATTTAACTAATATATTTCCGGGAGTAGTTTTAGAATGCAAAAGTACAATTAATCAATGAATTACCAATTCACTTTTCTTATAATTATTTCTCTTTCCCTCATTACACAATAATTAAGGTATTAAATCCGTAAATCAATTAATTTTGTTGCATTCCATTTTTCTCACTTACAAATTGTACACATGCACCGTTTTTCAGTACCAAATGTTATAAACCTGATTGGTTTAATAATATCTATTCATCTGTTGTTTTCCTGCTCTGACAAGGAACCCGATTCAGACCCTTCACTTAAACTTAGTTTCTCATCCGACACAATCATCTTTGATACTGTCTTCACAACAATTGGATCTTATACCCAAACACTTAAGGTGTACAATTACAATAGTTCAAAGCTTTTGATAAAAAAAATTGCATTGAAAGGAGATGCTACTTCATTTAGCATCAATATTGACGGACAATCGGTCTCTTCGGCAAGTGATGTAGAAATTGAAGCTAAAGATAGCATCTACATTTTTATGAAGGTAACTATTGATCCTGTTAACCAGAACCTTCCCCTGATCGTTACAGATCAGATTGAATTTGAAACCAACGGGAACCTGCAACATGTCGATTTAGTAGCATGGGGTCAGGATGCTTATTACCATACACCCGATCATTTTCCTTCAAACTTCCCGGATTATTCAGTCATTCAGGGCGATGTAACATGGGCTAACGATAAGCCACATGTTGTATATGGTTACCTGGTTGTTGATTCAGCAGCGAAACTGACTATTCCCTCAGGAACGAAAACATACTTCCATAATGGCGGGCTTCTCATGGTGTACAAGGATGGAGCCCTTCAGGTTAATGGAACTGTAGATGAACCTGTCTTGTTCAGAAACGATCGTCAGGATGCCTTTTACAGAGATTTGCCGGGGCAATGGAATGGTATATGGATCGCTGAAGGCGCTCTCCCCTGTGAAATCCATAATAGCATTTTGGAAAACGCCAATCTGGGAATTCAGGTTGATAAACCAGCGGAGTTTAATATCCCACAATTGACCATTACCAACACCAAAATCAGGAACATGACGCTAGGAGGTATTGCCGGGAATGCAACATGGATTGAAGGAGCTAATCTCTCCATCTCTGGCTGCGGAAGTTATGCACTTGCACTGAATGGTGGTATTTACAATTTCCGGCATTTATCGGTAGGCAACTGGTGGACATCGTCGGTAAGAAGTCTCCCTTCAGTCATTGTAAAAAATTACTTTATCGACGACAATACTGCCGTCATGGTAGAACCTACTTCCGTGTTCTTTGGAAACTCGGTTTTATATGGAAATCAGACCGAAGAACTACTTATAGACAAGCATCCTGACAATGGAACATTCAACTATTTATTCGACCATTGCCTGATAAGATCAACCTCCTATACCGCTACTGACCCTTCTTTTCCTAACTTGATTGTCAATAAGGATCCTTTGTTTCGGGATGCCGGGTCTTTTGATCTGCATCCAGACACCTTATCCCCCCTGATCAATGCAGGTATCGATCTCGCTGTTCCAACTGATCTGGATGGTTTCCCCAGAGACACCCAGCCCGACATCGGGGCATTTGAATTCAGATAGCAACAAATTACATCCTGTCAGGCATCTCTATTCCCAGAAGTGACATCCCGTTACGGAGAATTTCAGATGTCTGCCATGCCAGAACAATTCTGAAGGCTTTTTTTTCAGCTATATTTTCGTGCAAAATACTAAAATCGTGATAGAACTGATTGAATTCTTTGGCAAGCTCGAAACAATAATTGGCAATCAGTGCCGGGCTCATTTCTTTTCCTGCCTCGATGACGATTTGAGGAAATTGCATCACCAATCTCACCACCTGACGTTCTTTCAAACCTATCTCAACAGGTGACAGTTTGATATCTGCCGGATTCGTATCAATCTTACGCATAATACTTTTTATCCTTGCAAAAGTATATTGAATGAAAGGGCCTGTATTTCCATTAAAATCGATCGAATCAGCGGGATTAAACAGCATATTCTTTTTAGGATCTACTTTCAAAATGAAATACTTTAGCGCTGCCAAACTCACCTTCCGGTACAATTCAGATGCTTCAGGTTCAGTCATATCATCGGCTTTACCTAATTCTTCGGTCATCTGACGCGCAGTGTCGTACATCTGATCCATGAGATCATCGGCATCAACCACTGTGCCTTCACGACTTTTCATTTTACCATCAGGTAATTCAACCATTCCATAAGATAAATGACGAATTGTAGCTGCCCATGGTTTGTTCAAACGTGCCAAGGCAATTTTCAGCACATCAAAATGATAATTCTGCTCATTACCAACGACGTATATCATCGACTGAGGATGAAATTCCCCGTATCTGAGGTCGGCAGTACCTAAATCCTGGGTCATGTAAACAGAGGTTCCATCACTTCGGAGTAAAAGTTTTTCGTCAAGTCCGTCATTGGTAAGATCAATCCACACAGAACCATCTTCTTTTTGCGCGAGGATACCATTTTCGAGACCTTCAGCTACAATTGTCTTTCCGGTTAAGTATGTATTTGATTCATAGTATATTTTATCGAATTCAATGCCCATCTTCTGATAGGTAGATTCAAACCCTTTGTAAACCCAGCCATTCATTTTTGACCATAATTGTCTGATTTCCCGATCGCCTGCTTCCCATTTCAATAGCATTTCCCTTACTTCAAGCATAATCGGAGCCTTTTTTTCTGCTTCTTCCAACTTAATTCCATGTTCAGTTATGGCTGCTACTTCGGCTTTATAATGTTTGTCGAATTCTACGTAATATTTACCGACAAGATGGTCACCCTTCATCCCTGACGTTTCAGGTGTTTCGCCATTACCCCATTTTTGCCAGGCCAGCATTGACTTACAAATATGAATTCCTCTATCGTTAACAAGATTCACTTTGATAACCTTTTGGCCATTGGCCGACAGTATTCTGCTTACGGAGGCTCCAAGCAGGTTATTTCTGATGTGTCCGAGATGTAGTGGTTTGTTGGTATTAGGCGACGAAAACTCAACCAGTATGGGTTGTTGTCCGTTGCGCTGTGGTATGATACCAAAATCCTTCAACGTCTGAAGATATTGGATTTGTTCCCACCAAAAATAATCGGTAAAGTGAATGTTCAGAAAACCTTGTATAACATTGAATCCATCAACTTCAGGCAAGTTGGCTTTCAAGGCCTCCCCGATCATATTAGCTGTCTCGGTTGGCGATTTTCGTGTAATGCGGGTCAATGGAAACACAACCAGGGTAATATCGCCATCAAAGTCTTTTCGGGTTGACTGAAGCGTCAGAGATTGAGCATCAAGGTCGTGGTTGAAGGCATTCTTAATATAAGAGACGGTGGCTTCTGCCACGAGAGTCGATGGATTTTTCATCAATTATTGTATAAAGTGCAAAATTACAACAATCCCGCAAATCACTGAGGCGTGCCGGAGATAAGTTGAAGTCGGCAGGAAGTGAGGGAATCGTTAATGAGAAGTATATAATCGCCAACCTTCTCACTCAGAGAAAACAGATCATTATAATAGTTACCACCCTCAACTGTATATTTCCCCTTTTCAATGTTTTCAAGATTTTTCTGACGCAGTTTATCACGTAGCAGATTGATGCTGTTTTCAATTTCATGGGCATATTCAAATTGAGCCAGATGATACTCGCCTGATAAATTTTCCGAGGCTGCCCGGATTGATTCTTTTACCAGATCGAACATTTTTTTAAGATTAAGCCGTTGCTTTGGTGTAAACCAAACCTTTCGCTGGTTCTTCTCTTCTACAATCTTAATCATCTTCAGATTGACGGTCATAATGTTCCTGAACTGTTCGTTGACGTATACCATCACCTTCTTGCGGGTTCTGCCTTCCGGACTGAGATCGTTTTCATTAAGTTCATCGAGGAACTGGTCAACAGACATTGCAGCAATCTCAAGTTCCTGCTTTAGCGACGCTATTCTAAGCTGCAGTGACTTGTATGCCTCTGGTTCCTTCTCAACCAACAGTTCAGGAATTGTATTAAAAAACTGATTTACAAGCCTCGATACTGTATGAACTTGCTTCTTTGCCTGCAAAATTGAAAATTCTGAAGTACCAAGTAAATGACTTTTTCTAATGAACCGTGGTGGAGTTTTCAGCGCTTGAACTTTATCAGGAAAGATAAAAATCGTCAACCTTACCATTACAGGAACCAGATTAACCCATATAAGGGCATTGAGAATATTGAAAAAGGTATGAACTACAGATAGTCCCAGCAGCATTGCGGCAGAACTGTCTGAATATACCTGTCCTGTAATAGCTGTTGTAATCCAACCAGTAATATTGATAAAGGGATAAAACCAGAGGAGTACAAATGCAACACCTATCAGATTGAATAAGAAATGAGAAAGGGCTGCCCGTTTGGCGTGCGTATTGGCTACAAGGGCAGCCAGGTTAGCGGTAATGGTAGTACCAATATTTTCACCCAGCAACATTGCAACGGCCAGATCATAACTAAACCAACCACTGTTAAGCATTGCCAATGTGAGTGTGATACTTGCGCTTGACGATTGAATAATAGCAGTAAATACAGCACCAACAACCACGAAAAACAGTATAGAAAGATATCCTCCGGAATTAAATTCCCTAAGAAAAGCAACCAACTGAGGAATCTCACTCACAGGTGGCAAGCTATTTTTTAAAAGCTCCAACCCAAGAAAGAGAAGACCAAACCCCATCAGTAACTCACCAACAGACTTCTTTCTCGGGATAGAGGAGAAAAGAAACAACAAGCTCATTGCAATTACCGGGAGTAATACAAGATTGAGATCAAGTCTGAAACCTATGCTTGCAATGATCCAAACCTTCAGGGTCGTCCCGATATTAGCACCCAAAATCAGTGGAATTGACTGCCGTAATGAAAGCAGACCGGCATTGACAAGCCCGGTGATCATCACTGTAGACGCTGAAGAAGACTGTATTGCTGCAGTGAGCACAAGTCCCGATGCCAACCCCCTAAACGGATTCAGCGTCAGTGTAGATAAAGCACTTCTCATTCGCTGCCCTGCCACTTTTTGTAATGCTTCGCTCATCAGTTTCATTCCATAAAGGAATAAACCTATAGATCCTACCAGAGTCAATATTGTTAAAACGACTGATAAAAAAGACATTACAGCTTGGTTTTAGGAACCTGATTAACTTACAAAGGAACAACTCTCCGGATTAACATCCAACGAACTGAAATGAACTTAATGATTTTTTAAAGTTGGCAAATCCCTTCATCTCTCTTCAGTCAGCCTCCGGATGTGTTCTTCCTTGAAACCAAGAAGCGATTTCAACTCAAGATCAGCAATGGCAATTCTCAGATCACCTGTAAGTGTTTTGTCAGGGACAAGTACAGCCTTCATTCTTGCAGCTTTTGCCGCGATAATACCATTCAGGGAATCCTCAAATACGATACACTCATCCGGTTCAACGTCTAATGCCCTGGCAGCCGAAAGAAAGATGCCTGGATGAGGTTTCCCGTAAGGTTCATTTTCAGCGGAGCAAATAGCGTCAAAATGCTGGATAACCCCCAGTTTATTCAGCGCTTCATTAATAATTTCCAATTTGGATGACGATGCAAGTGCTATTTTCAGCCCACGCGATTTGAAGAAATGAATGATGTAAACAAACCCCGGCATCCCTCTCCCCTTTATGTTAATCAACTGTTTAACCTGTGCCAGAATCTCTCTCTCGATCTGTAATGGGTCGACAGGTTTGTCCACCCCAAAGAGTTTAAGCACATACCTGATCGACTCATCTACCCTGAAACCTTTCATCTTTTGGCAAATGGCAGGTGTAAGCGTCATACCATACCGGTCAAAAACTGAAATTTCTGCTTCCTCCCAAAGGGGCTCCGAGTCAATTAATAAACCATCCAGATCAAATAGTGCTGCTTTCATGCTAAAGGTTATGTTTTGATAAGGCATTTTTAATACTCTCAAGAGCTTTTACCAAGGTATTGCGGGGGCAGGCCAGGTTAATCCTTTGAAAACAACCACCCCCTTCACCGAACATTGCCCCATCGTTCAGTCCAACACCTGCTTCACCGATCAGTAACTTGTTTAATGCCTCATTTGTCAATCCTGTCTTTGAAAAATCGAGCCAAGCCATATAAGTGGCTTCAGGCATAATAATTTTTACAGCGGGGAGATTCTTCTTCAAAAAGTCGTGCATGTATTCCACATTTGACTCCACATAAATCAGCATCTCATCCAGCCACTCTTTTCCTTCCGCGTAAGCAGCCTCAAATGCAACCATCCCGGCAATATTACCCATCCCGACATGAAGCCGTTCAATTACATCGTTAAACTTTTTCCTTAACATCTCATTATCGATTACCACAGCACTGGTACTTAATCCTGCCAGGTTAAAAGTCTTGCTCGGGGCATAACAAGAGATAGTCGACTGCTTAATGTATTCAGATACTGAGGCAAATGGGACGTGAATATTTCCAAAAAGCATCAGGTCGCTATGAATCTCATCTGAGACAACAATCAACTTATTCCTGAAACAGATATCGGCAAGGCGTTCCAATTCCTCACGCTGCCAACACCTTCCCACCGGATTATGCGGGTTTGAAAAAAATAATACCTTGCATCCGACAGCTTTCCTTTCAAGGTCATCAAAATCAATCGTGTAATAATTGTTTTCAAATTTTAATGGATTGTTCACCACTGTTCTACCATTGCTTTCAACCACCTGAAAAAACGGATGATAAACCGGTGTTTGTACAATTACACGATCACCTGGTTCCGTATAAGCTAATAAGCTGAACACCAATGCTGGTACAATACCAGGAGAAAAACAAACAGAAGCTGGATTTAGTTGGTAACCATGACGTTTTTGTATCCATTCAACCAATGCAGTTGTAAAGCCATCGCCCCTAAAGGTGTAACCTAAAATGGGATGCTGAAGCCTTCTCCTTATTGCCTCAAGAATGAAATCGGGGGTTGCAAAATCCATATCGGCAACCCACATAGGGATGACATCATCGCGACCAAAGATCATATGTCTCAAATCGTACTTCACTGAATTGGTAGATGTCCTATCGTATTCAACGTCAAAATTATACTTACCCATACTTGCTGTATTTGCTATAGTGAGATTAAAAAAGGTAGAAGGGAGCCATGGCCTCCTCCTACCCTACAGATTTGACTAATCAATAATTAACCTTTGTAAAAAGGCAGTTTTACAACTTTTGCCTTGAGCAGCTTTCCTCTAACCTCGATATAAATTTCACTGTCAGCCTTACTAAGAGCTGTAGGAACGTAACCCATACCAACAGCCATGTTTACCGATGGTCCCATTGTACCTGAAGTAACTTCACCAATATGAGTTCCTTCTGCATTGCAAATAGGATAATGCTGACGGGGAATACCTTTGTCGATCAACTCAAATCCAACGAGTTTATGCTTCAAGCCCTCAGCTTTCTGTTGAAGCAGAAAGGCCTTATCAACAAATTCCTTCTTGTCGTTGAACTTTGTAATCCAACCTAATCCTGCTTCGAGTGGTGAGGTTGTGTCGTTGATGTCATTTCCATAAAGACAGAAACCCATCTCCAGACGCAGCGTATCGCGGGCACCTAGACCAATAGGTTTAATGCCAAACTCTTCGCCGGCTTCAAACACTGCCTTCCAGATATTGTCGGCATCTTTGTTTGCCATGTAAATTTCGCAACCGCCGCTACCAGTATAACCCGTTGTGCTGAAGATAACATCTTTAACGCCGGCAAACGTCAACTTCTTGAAGGTATAATACTCCATGTCTTCAACCGAAGTATCGGTAAGTTTCTGCATGGCCTTCAGTGCCAAAGGTCCCTGTATGGCTAATTGGGCAATTTCATCAGAGGCATTGTAAAGCTCTTTTCCAACAGTCAGACCAAACTTAGGAGCCTGACTAACACACCATGCCCAATCCTTGTCGATATTGGCTGCATTTACAACCAACAGATAGGTCACTTCGTTAACCCTGTATACAAGCAGGTCATCAACAATTCCGCCTTTCCCGTTAGGAAAACAAGAGTATTGTACCTTACCATCGAAAAGGGCAGCAACATCATTGGAGGTAACATACTGAACAAAATCAAAGGCTTTAGGCCCCTTGACCCAGAATTCACCCATGTGTGAGACATCAAAAACGCCGACACCTTTTCTGACAGTGTGATGTTCAGCGATCAACCCTTCATATTGAACCGGCATATTGTATCCGGCAAAAGGCACCATCTTGGCACCCAATTCTTCGTGAAATTTGGTAAAAGCGGTGTTTTTCATGGTAGATTTTTTTGTCAGGCTAAGATAGATCTTAGTATCTGCAGTAAACGATATTGATTTTATTATAATTATATGAATTAGCGGTTGACAACTTTAATTTTAAAGTCATCGATGCGATAGATATTCCAAAATTGATTTTCAATTCCTTTTCCCCCAACTGATTTAAAATGATAATCAGCAAGAATTCCTTGAATTGAATGCTCCTTCAAATAACCGATCAAGCCGTCAGACGAGTTTTGAATAGCCTGTCCACTGATCCAGAGTACATCAAATCCGGTAAAAGCCAGTTCATCCGGATCGGCATAATACTTCAATTTGTAATTGTTAACGAAATTCCCGACACTATAGTGCTGATAACTTGGATGAAATGCTTTTAACATGTGAACATTTAATTGATCAAGATGACTCGTTTCAAGCTTATCCATTGCATTCCAATCAGGAAGGCCAAAAAGAGCAAAAATATGCAGTGAATCTTTTCCCTGATTAAGTTTCCTCAGGTAATCCATGACATAAGCAGGGTTTTCAGATAAGGAAAAGATAACCGGGTTATTAGATTCCCTAATTATTCTCTTCAGCCTCGCGATACTGTCAATAAGTGTATGTGAAGAGCCTACTACCCGGGGGGTCTCTGATTTAAGCCTGAAAATCATATTGGAAATATCCTTAACTTCCTGGCTAAACTGGTACTTGTTCTGTCGCGAAATGATGATATCATGCTTTTCTGCAGTATGCTTAAGGTAGTCTTGAATAGCTGAAAGCTGTGTTGAAGCATCTGGTTGTATTTTAATTACCCATTCATTCTCAGTGGCCGATTCACGTCTGCGGGTCAGGGGATTGATTAAAGGTATCTGATGCTGAGCTGAAAACTTTGACAGTTTAATAAAATCACCAGCATAAACCAAACCTATAATCAGGTCAACTTCCTTTAAAACGGGATTCTGAAGTACGGATTGCAACTCATTGGATTCTTTCGGAACGTCAAATGTATATAGTTCAAGCGAAAGGCCAGCCTGCCTTAGCGAATCAGCAGCGATTAGCAACCCCTCATAAAACGAAAGAAACCTGAACTGATGAAGTTGGCTCTTCGAATATTTCTCATTTACTTCGAAGGCTGTGTCGCTGTTTTTCAATCCAAAGGGCATCAGAAGGGCTACTTTAAAGACATCCGTTTTTTTCCGGAAAGACTTTTCAACAACTGGCTCTTTCACCAAAGGCACCTCTGGTGCGGTTTCGGACTGAACCTGGTAAACCCCTTTGTTCTCCTGTGCAACTGATTCTTTCGGTCTCTTAACCACAATCAGCATTCCGGGCGAAAGTGATGATTTTCCGGGATTAAGTTCCCGTAATTCAGAAACGGTAAGGCCGTGTTGCCGTGCAATGCCGTACCATGTTTCCTTTTTTCTTACTTCGTACAGACTGTCAGAACCCTCTCCATTATCCTGCTTAATTTCTTCTTTACTATCCAACTCATTCTGCCGGTTATCAGGATTGTCCATTAACATGTCCTTTGCACCATCAACTCTTTCTGGTAATAATACTTTTAAAGTATCCCCTACTTTTAAACCATTTTCAGCTTTGGGATTCATGGTTAACAAGTCGATGATCGAAAGCCCATAGAGTCTGCTGATAGCAAACAAAGTTTCCTTTGGCTTCACAATATGTATCCCGTTGTTTTCTGTTTTCTGGCTCTTGTTTACAGATTCAGAACCGTTTTCCGGAAAATCCATCGGAATCTTCAAAATCTGATCCTTTTGCAATGGAATTATTACTCCGGTATTATATAACAGCAGGCTTTTGGAATCGATGTTATAAATCAAACTGATGGCTTCAAGGGTTTCCCCTTGCCTCACGATGTGATAAACAAAGCCAACTCCTTTGTCAGTTTGCTGTTGATTATTTATGTCCGCTTTTTTGGGAATTTTAATCTCCTGAAGCGGTTTAATACCTGATTGAGTTGTTGGATTAAGCTTTACAATGTCATCAACAGAAACCTGATAGGCTTTGGCAATACGATAAAGGGTTTCGCCACGCTGAACAGTGTGAAGGTATACTTCAGCGCCATTCTCCTTCTGAATGATCGGGGAAATAGCCACATTCTGACCAACACTTACAAGGCTCATTAACAAAAGGGTAAAAAACCCTGTTCTTATAATAATTTTCCTGGTTAATAACATGGAAATGATTCTAATATATTATTCCCACTCAATAGTGGCAGGTGGCTTTGAACTGATGTCATAAACTACCCTGTTTATTCCTTTGACCCGATTAATTATATCGTTCGATATCTTCGATAAAAACTCATAAGGAAGATGTACCCAATCAGCAGTCATGCCATCGGTGCTACTCACAGCTCTAAGTGCAACAACATTCTCATAAGTTCGTTCATCTCCCATCACCCCGACCGATTGAACCGGAAGCAAAATGGTAGCGGCCTGCCAGACTGAGTCATAAAGATTCCATTCCCTCAATCCATTAATAAAGATACTATCTGCTTCCTGAAGTATCTTCACCCTGTCGGGAGTCACTTCGCCCAAAACCCGGATACCAAGCCCCGGGCCGGGAAAAGGATGTCTTCCCAATAAGTGTGGAGGCATTTCAAGTGCTTTGCCAACGCGTCGCACTTCGTCCTTAAATAGGCTCCGCAATGGTTCAACTACTTTTAGCTTCATGAAGTCGGGTAGCCCGCCAACATTGTGATGCGACTTGATGGTGGCACTTGGCCCATTAACAGATTGGGATTCTATGACGTCAGGATAAATTGTTCCCTGGGCAAGCCACTTCACTTCTGTGATCTGATGTGCCTCATCGTCAAATACCTCAATAAATGTGCGCCCAATGGCTTTCCGTTTGGCTTCAGGTTCCACAAGTCCTTTAAGCGCGGTATAAAACCTGTCGGAAGAATCAACTCCCTTAACGTTCAAACCCATACCTTTGTATGACTCAAGCACTTGATTATATTCATCTTTCCTTAAAAGGCCGTTATTTACAAAAATGCAATGTAATTGACTTCCAATGGCTTTCTGGAGAAGAATGGCGGCCACTGATGAATCTACCCCCCCCGAAAGAGCCAGTACCACCTTGTCCTGTTTTATCTTTTCCCTCAGCTCATTGATCGTCAAATTAATAAAGCTTCCTGGAGTCCAACTGCCACTACACTGACAAATATCGGACACAAAATTTGAAAGCAATTGCTGACCCTCCAGACTGTGATAGACTTCGGGATGAAACTGTATACCCCATGTTTTTTCACCTGCAATTTGAAATCCTGCAACGCGAACTTCAGGTGTACTGGCAATAATCTGAAAAGAATCAGGAGTTCTTAAAATCGTATCGCCGTGCGACATCCAAACCTGGCTTCCCTTGGTTAAACCTTTAAACAAGCTATTCCCGGTCAGGATATATTCGAGGTTAGCTCTTCCATACTCTCTGATCTTCGAAGGTGCAACTTCTCCGCCGTTGCATTGTGCAAGGTATTGGGCGCCATAGCAAACCGCGAGCAAGGGTACCTTCCCCCGAATAAAAGATAAATCTGGCGCGGGTGACTTTGGGTCGCGCACTGAGAAAGGACTGCCCGAAAGAATAATCCCTTTAACCTCAGGCTGGATATCAGTATATTTATCCCAGGGATGAATTTCGCAGTAAACATTTAGTTCTCTGATCCTGCGTGCTATTAATTGCGTGTACTGTGATCCGAAATCAAGTATTACGATGGTCTCCAGCATGAAATTGAATTGAAGGATTTTTATGACCCGCAAAGATACAATTACTCTCTGGCACTTCAAAACCAATCAAAACCACTATGGCCTGTATCAACAACAATTTTATGTAATTTCGTCAAAAAAAAATGAATTTTATTTCTGTCAAACCTGATACTTATCTGTTTCCCCTTCCTGCCGCCCTGGTCTCTTGTGGCTCTGTAAATAACCCCAATCTGATTACTATCGCCTGGACAGGAACCGTATGTTCAAGTCCCCCGATGTGTTACGTAAGCATCAGGAAAGAAAGGTATTCCCATAGCCTGATTAAAGAATCACTTGAATATGTTATTAATCTTCTGCCCGATTCTTTCGTAGAGGAAGTGGATTATTGCGGAACCGTTTCGGGAAGAAATGCCAACAAATTTATTCATACTGGTCTGACCCCACTGAAGGCCACTACTGTTGGCTCGTCCATCGTGGGAGAAGCCTTGGTTGCCATTGAATGCAAGGTTGTTAATATCCTTGAACTTGGTAGTCACGATATGTTTCTTTCTGAAGTTGTGGGTGTTCAGGTATCCGACAAACTAATCTCTGCTGATGGCACACAGCAAGACTTTTCATCTTTGGATCTGATTGGTTTTACAAAAGGGTGGTATCACAGTCAGGGTAGAAAGTTATTACGCTATGGGCATAATAAATTGAGAGGTCGTGCGATATAGCACTATACACCTTATTTATGAAAAAATTACTCTCCATATTCCTTACTATCCTTTGCACGATTAACCTGAACGCTCAGGTGTGGGATGTACTCGAAGAATGGCCAGATGAAATCCTTAGAAACGTGAAGCTTGCCAGCACCAATTCTTCTGCTTCTCCTACCGGAAGCAGGATATTGTTTCTGCTCAATCTTGCCAGAACTGATGGCAGCCTCTTTAAAAGCACAGTTCTTCAACGATTTATTGATTCAACATCCTACGATTCGAACCGGGATTTGATTTCCCTGATGGCTGATTTGGAGAAAGTAAAAAATCTGCCACTACTTAAATATGATTCAGTTCTTGAATCTGTTGCTCAGAAACATGCCGTGTCCATGGGGAAAAAAGGGAAGACAGGCCATGATGGCTTCACCGATCGCTATAAAGTCGCCATGCAAACAAGTACAATGGTGGCCGAAAACTGTTTTTACGGCCCTGAAGAGCCTTTAATAATCGTCACAGAGCTACTGATAGATGCCGGAGTCCCGACGTTGGGTCATCGAAAGAATATCCTTGAGGGAGCCTTTAGCCGTATCGGTATTTGGGTTGCTCCACATAAAGAATATGTGAACAACTGTGTGATGTCGTTTGGAAATTAGTCAGGTTAACCACCAGCCATCAGATGTATTACTTCCAACTTGTCTCCGTCGTTTACGCGGGTGATTTCATGGTCTTCACTTCTGACCACCTTCCCATTAAGTCTGACTACTAATCTTTTATACGTAAAGTTACAAGTACTGATTACTTCAGCAATCGTTAGATCAGTGACCTCAAAAGTTGCTTCCCGATTGTTTAAATTAATTTTCATTTCTTCAGCGTAAAATCTTTTAACAAGATATTCAGGGCTTCATTTGCCTGCATCATGGCAACAATCCCAACGCGTGGCGCCATAGGGGGATTCAACTCATCAACTTCATTCTCCATATCACCACACACTATCAGTTTATTGAATCGGCTTGTCTGAAAAGGAGTGGTTTTATACCCGGCAAGCCCTGTCCCCATGATGAGTGTAGCATCAGGGATCTTCTGCAAAACACATTCAGCAAGCATTTGTTTTTGGTCAGCCTTGTCGAATGCCTCAATAATGATATTGCACTGCGCGAAAAACTCAGGAATGTTGTCTGTTGTCAGTCTTTCATTGAAAGAAACTACATTGATGGAAGCATTAACCTGATGAAGGTTTTGAGCCAAAGCCTCCACTTTAGGCAATCCAATCTGGTTTAGAAAGAAATATTGCCGGTTTAAGTTAGAAGCCTCAACAATATCAAAATCAGCAATATAAATATTCCCAACACCAGTGCGTGCCAAGGCTATGGCACAATTACTTCCAAGCCCTCCTGCCCCTGCAATTCCAACACTGAAATTCCTGAGGTAATCGGCTATTTGTTGAATCACAGTAATCATTGCCTTTCAATTTTCCGACAAAATTAATAATCTATCTTTGTAACCTTAAACATAAATTAGGTATGAAACGAATACTAGTCCTGATATTCCTGTTAACTGCCGGGCTTGCCAGTAACAAAATCTTTTCCCAGGTCAAGCAGGTATACAATCCAAATGCCGATGCTGCGGCAGAACTTAAGGCCGCCATCAACCTTGCACAGGATTCAGCAAAGCATGTCCTAATAATTATTGGCGGAAACTGGTGTTCCTGGTGCCTGAAATTCAATAATTACATTCACGATGATCTGCAAATTGATTCTCTGCTAAGAAATGATTTTGTTGTTGTAAAAGTAAATTACAGCAAGGAACAGAAAAACCTCCCATTATTGAAACGTTTTGATTATCCGCAACGCTTTGGCTTCCCTGTATTTCTTATCCTCAACGGCAAAGGAGAATTGCTCCATACTCAGGATTCAGGACTTCTTGAATCCGGCTCGGGATATGACAAAAAGAAGGTGACCAACTTCTTGAGACTATGGTCACCTAAAGCACTCGATCCAAAAAAGTACGATTAGTGTGCTGCTACCTCAGCTTTTAATATCATAAAAGCAACGGATTGGTGAATGAAGCTTGTCTTCCTTTACCAATACTTTGATAGACTTCTCAATATCTTTCTTATCAATACCAGTGGCTTCGGCAATTTCGCCGGCTTTCATCGGTTTTCCTTTTGTTACCAATGCTTTGATAACAGCTTCGTTTGCATTCATCTGATTAATTTTTATGTTTTACTGACCAAAAATACAAAAAATGATTGTTCAGTTACCTTTCCTTCATCTGTCTGTTTCATCGTGAGTAAGCGATACCATATTTTGACGATAAAACTGTTTTCATTTTCAATAAAACAGCCGATATGCAGCACCATACATAACTGATTTTTAAGGGAAAATGTATTAACTAGCAGGTTTATTCCTATTTTTGTAATTCAAAATCATCAAACCAATTTACATTTATATGTCATTCAAAGAACTATTAATCAACCGAAAAACCCTGACTACCTACGAATACAAATGGTGGCCCATTGAAAGGGGTTATAATAACCGGACTTTATATATTAATGTAGGAAATGGTGAAATCAAAGAAAAGCCTGTTTCACAGCAGATGAAGGACAAGTTCATCGGTGGAAAGGGTTTTGGTCTCAGGTTATTGTGGGATGCAACCAAGCCCGATACAAAATGGGATGATCCTGAAAATGAAATTATCATTGCCCCTGGCCCTGTTGCCGGGATAACCCAGTATTCCGGAGCAGGGAAATCATTATTGGTTTCCATTTCCCCTCAGACTGATTCCATTATGGATTCAAATGTCGGTGGATACTTTGGTCCGTTTACCAAATTTGCAGGCTTTGATGCGCTTGAGCTTCAGGGGAAGGCTGACAAGGATGTCATCATTTACATTGATGGAACAAATCACAAAATAGAAGTCTTTGAAGATCCGGGCTTTTCAACCGACTCACATATCCTTGGTGAAGAATTAACTGAAGCTTTTTCCGAAAATGAAAAAGATGCCAGGAATATTGGAATCGTATCAACAGGGGCAGGTGCCGAACACTCCCTGATCGGTATGGTCAACTTTACCTTCTGGGATATCAAACGTAAAAAGATAAGACTGAAACAAGCTGGTCGTGGTGGAATTGGTACCGTCATGAGAAACAAAAAAATTAAAGCCATTGTTACCAGGATAGCGGGTGTCTCGGGTAATCTGAACAATGTTGCCGATATGGATGCCATCATAGAACGCGGCCGTAGCTATACAAAGACAATGAACGATCTCGATGACAAGCAGAACCAGATGAGAAAGAAAGGAACTGCCAATATCGTAAACGTCATGAGCGATTATGATCTGCTCCCTACCCACAACTTTAAATACGGAAGCCATAAAGACGCCATTAAAATCCATAGTGATCTTCTGCGCGACAAATACTTTACACTTGGAATTAACGATGGCTGCTGGATAGGCTGTGCCATGCAATGTGCAAAAGGGGTTGATGATTTTAAACTGAGAACCGGACCTTATGCCGGGACTTTGGTCATTGTCGACGGTCCCGAGTATGAAACCGCAGCAGGGCTCGGGTCTAATATTGGCATTTTCGATTACGAAAGCATCATTGAGACCAACTTTTATTGCGATACTTATGGCATTTGTACCATCACCTGGGGAACGATTGTGGCCTTTCTGATGGAGTGCTTTGAGAAGGGTATCATCAACAAAGAGATCACAGGTGGGCTTGATTTACATTTCGGCAATATTGACGATTCCCTTCAGTTGCTTCACCAACTTGCACGTGGTGAAGGTTTCGGCAAAATGGCCGGCCTGGGTATCCGCAAATTGAAAAAGATTTTTGCAGAACAGTATGGCGCCGACCCAAATTTCCTGCAGGACATTGGCATGGAGAACAAGGGACTTGAGTATTCACAATATGTTTCGAAGGAGTCACTTGCCCAGCAGGGAGGCTATGCCATGACTAATAAAGGCCCCCAACATGATGAGGCCTGGTTAATCTTCATGGATATGGTAAACAATCAAATCCCGACTTTCGAGAAAAAAGCTGAGGCATTGCACTATTTTCCGATGTTCAGAACATGGTTTGGTCTGATGGGATTATGCAAAATCGTATGGAATGATGTTACTCCTGAGAATAACAAGTACACCGATGAACCGGCCAAGATTCCTGAACATGTCGATAATTATGTTGCTGTCTACAATGGCGTAACCGGCAACCATATAGACAAACATGAGATGATCAGACAGTCTGAGAGGGTGTATAACTTCCAACGCATCTTCAACATTCGCAGAGGCTTTGGTCTGCGAAAGCACGATGCACAACCATATAGGGCTGCAGGTCCTGTAACTATTGAAGAATACGAATCAAGAGCCGAAAGGTATGATAAGCAGATGCGCGAGCTAATCGGCATCGATCCTGAAGGAAAAACAATCCTGGAGAAGATTGTCATTACCAGAAAATACAGGGAAGATCAGTATGAGCGTTTGCTTGACGCCGTCTATAAACGTCGCGGATGGAATAACAATGGGATACCAACGCTTGAACATCTTAAAAACATTGGTATGGATCTTCCGGAGTTGATTGAGGTAGTGTCTCCCTTACAATAAAAGAACCTGAGTAAGTTTAAACGGATCATGTTCAAAAGTTGTGGGGGATGGAGGAAATAAAGACCTTTGCTGATAAATTTTAACGATTTATGGACAACTCCTATAGCACCTTAA
>MEOA01000065.1 GCA_001768515.1 Bacteroidetes bacterium GWE2_42_24
AAAGTAGTGTCTCTATTTTCATCTTTTAACCATTTTATTACAAAAATAATAAATTTCTACATCATTTTAAAACACAACCTTCAAATTTGTTCTCCATGAAAAAATGGTATGAGTTTTACGCAAATTCAGGACTAGAATTAGAAAAAGTCCTGCAACTTGTTGGACAAATTCCATAGGGACATAACATGCTTATTATCACTCAGTCAAACAGTGTTGACGAAGCTGCTTTTTTACATAAATAAAACCGTTGAGAATAATTGGTCTCGGACTGTTTTAGTTCATCAAGTAGACTTGGGTTTTTATAACCGTTCAGGAAAAGCTATAACCAATTTCAAAGATACATTACCAGAAGCTCAATCGGAATTAGCAGATGAGACATTGAAAGACCCGTACAAATTCGATTTCCTGACATTGACCGAGAAAGCTCTTGAAAAAGATATAGAAGAACAGTTGGTTAAACATTTTACAGCCTTTTTGCTTGAACCTGGGGGCGGTTTTTCATTTGTTGGAAGACAAGTGCCGTTAAAAATCGATGGTGAAGATTTCTATATTGACTTGCTTTTTTATCACATATAACTGAAATGTTATGTTGTTGTTGAATTGAAATCGGTTAAGTTTCGGGCTGAATATGCTGGAAAAATGAATTTATATCTTTCTGCTGCTGATGATTTGATTAAGACAGAACAGGAAAATCCGACAATCGGATAGTTACTGTGCAAGAGTAAATCTTCAGTAATAGCAGAATACTCATTAAGAGGAATAACTCAACCGATTGGAGTTGCTGAATATGAAATAGTAAAATCTATTCCGACTGATTTAAAGCCATATTTGCCAACAGTAGAAGAAATTGAAAAAGAACTGGCTACAATAAATAGGATTCTGAGTGGTCGTCACGACCCAGCGATTATTCCCGATTGAACTACATCCATGGTTTAGCTAAGTACTTACCGGTGGTTTTTAACGAGATTTAGAAGGTAGTTATATCTGGTTTACCAATCCTGGCGGGCTTGAATCGTGAAAGCAGGAGGTGAGCACCTACTTTGCCGAAGCAAACTTTCCCGTTGCCCTCACCTTGCTTGACAGTATGCCTTCTGACTATTCACCTCCGGGTTATGATCTGGTGCATTTCAGCGAATAACGTGTTATTACCAGGATGCTTATTTCGCTCAGACAGCAGGTGCCAGGCTACAAAAAGTACGGAATATCAGGCAGGTATCGTCTGGGATGTACTTCTACACCCATACCTGCTATGTGCTTAGTCGCCCGGAGAAGCAGGTGATTGAATAATCAGGATAGATATGGCTGGCGGCTCAGGTTTGCGGTTATAATTTATAAAACTACAACATGATTTAAGCTTTGCTCTCATGCGGGTATATAACTCAGAGGCAAATCAAAAAGTTTGACTGATAACTACATGTCTTTTAGGTAGAAAAAGGGCATCCTTTCTCGTCTATATCATAGAAGTATTCTTTATTCGGTTGAGCCATTGTAAGGTCTATGTCAAAGGTAAATGAATGCATAACAATGTTATATGCATGTTTATATAATTATTTGCAGGACAATTATATAAGTCAATTATGTTAAATTGTTGGAGCTTAAATGGTTATGGTAATCTGAGTCATGACTTCACTGAGTAAAACTTTAACGACAGGAAAATTTAGCGTATAAAAAAATGATTTCAAACAAATATTAAGGGATAAACAATTACTTTTGCGCCGTCAATGACTACCATGGTTGACTTTCGTTAAACAGGTATGACTGCCTGTTGCTTAGTTCTATAGTCAATATTGGTAGCTGATGGTACAGTGGTTGTGCTCAATACCATGAGTCTGCCTCCATGTAGTTGTTGATAGATATGAAATGACCAGAAAACCGCACCTGTACATATTGACGAGATATCAGTTCTTGTAAAAAAGAAGTGTCGTACTTATTAACATATTAGTAATATGCTTTTTAATTCAATTGAATTTATCATTTTTTTGCCTATAGTAATTTCTCTATTTTTTCTGATACCACACAGATTTCGGTGGATATTATTACTTGCAGCAAGTTATTATTTTTATATGTGTTGGAAAGTAGAATACATTTTCCTGATTGTATTTTCTACGCTCATCGATTATTTTTGCGGAATTTTTATGGAAAAATTTCATGAGAAGAGATTTAAGCTACCGATATTGCTCGTGAGTTTGATTTCTAATTTGGGATTGTTATTTTTTTTCAAATATTACAATTTTGCTTCAGAGAATCTGAACCTTCTATTCGACAAGATTGGAATACAACAAGATATTCCGTTAATGAATTTTCTTTTACCAGTCGGAATTTCGTTTTATACTTTTCAAACACTGAGTTATTCAATTGATGTTTATTTTGGACGGCAAAAAGCTGAAAAGCATTTGGGTTACTTTGCATTGTATGTTTCATTTTTTCCTCAGTTGGTTGCCGGGCCTATTGAGCGTTTTTCAAGGTTGACCCCTCAACTCAAAGAAAAGCATTTGTTTTCTTACGATAATTTAGTTAATGGTTTAAGGTTGATTATTTTTGGGTTTTTCATAAAGATGGTAATTGCAGATAATTTGTCAGGAATAGTTGACGAAATATATGCAGCACCGGAGAAATTCTCCTCCTTGGAAATTTTAAAAGGCTTACTGTTTTATTCATTTCAAATTTACAGCGATTTTTCCGGGTATTCATTAATTGCCATAGGAAGTGCCCGAATTATGGGAATCAGGTTGATGGATAATTTTAATACTCCTTATTTAGCGAAAAATATATCGGAATTCTGGCAGAGGTGGCATATTTCGCTTTCTACCTGGTTTAGAGATTATTTGTATTTTCCTTTGGGTGGAAATCGTGTAGCAAAGACAAGATGGGTATTTAATATCCTTGTTGTATTTGTTGTTAGTGGAGTATGGCATGGAGCAAATTGGACATTTCTTATCTGGGGCGCTTTGTTTGGGGTGATTTACTTAATCGAAAGCGCTTTAAATAAGCTGTTGAAAATAGAGAGAGAGTATACACCCTATTCATTTGGTCATATCTCACTGGCGGTAAAAACATTCATAATTGTCACGTTTATTTGGGTGTTTTTCAGAAGTCAGAGTTTTGCGGAAGCGATTAACATTTTTAAGTTGTTGTATAATAACATTGGATTTGCTGGCGCAAAGCTGATCATTCCCGGCTATTTATGGGTTTTCTTTTTAACCTTTATCGCGAGCGATTTTTTGTTATATAATAAAAGGTTTGATGTATGGTTAGGTAATGTTCCTGCTATAGGAAGATGGACCGTATATGGGTTCTTGATATTTAGCATAATAGTATATGCCGGAATAGAGAATTTCCCGTTTATTTATTTCCAATTTTAATTACTGAGCTATGCTAAAAAAATTATCCCTTAAAATAGTATTGCTGCTTGTATTGTTGATTGTTTTAAATTTTGTTTATAAAACATGGTTTTATGAAAGTGATCTTCAAAAAAACGCTGAATTAATCAATTTGGTAAGAGCGGTACCGAATGATGCCGATATTGTATATATAGGAGAGTCTTCGAACATCACTTTCCGGGGCGATGATATCGATAAAAGGCCAATTTCAGCTTTTATTGGTGATTATTTTCCCGGGCTTAAAACATACGATATTACAAAGCCGGCGAGTCATGCCGGCATTTATAAAGTGTTACTGGAAAATATTCCTGTTGAAAGTAAGGTTAAAACTATTGTTGTTACTCTAAATTTGCGCTCTTTTGATGCTCAATGGATTTATTCAAACCTTGAAACTTCATTGCAAAAGAGCCTTGTGCTCATCAAACCTTATCCCCCGTTGTTTAATCGGTTCCTGCTGTCATTTAAAGTTTTTGATATAAAGTCAGATAGCGAACGCGTGAAAGAGTATCGGGCTAAATGGGCTGAAGATGAATTTCACATGCCTGGTAATTTTCAATTCAGGAATGTTATTGAATGGGATAGATGGATGTCGAACAATGGCATAAAAGATAGTAATGGTAATTACGATTTACCTCAAACCGATCTGGCGTGTCACTTTATTAAATCTTTTGGATTTCAGTTAGACACCTTAAAAAATCCCAGAATTAGTGATTTTAATGCTATTATAGAGTTGGCCCGTAAAAGAAATTGGAATTTGGTGTTTAACTTATTGGCTGAAAATACCGGGAAGGCCGGGGAGTTGGTCGGCAATGATTTAACCGATCTAATGAACGAAAATGTTCAGATATTAGAGAATTATTATAGCAGGAAAGGCGTGGTTGTTGTTAACAATCTTAATCAGGTTGGAAATGATCAATTTGTTGATCAAAATTGGACGACTGAACATTATGCAGAATTGGGCAGGCGAACAGTTGCAAAAAATGTTGCTTTGGCACTAAAGCATTGGTATGGTGATTTTTACAAGGAGGTGCATTGTGATAGCAGGTATCAGACTTCATTCTTCAACGATTGTGATAAGGGGATAATTTGGGGTCAAATGCAAACCCTGACAACCGATATGGCTCATTCCGGCGAAAAGTCTTCAATGACAGGTGCCGGCAATGATTATAGTATAACTTTTGAATACCCGTTAAAGGTAATTCCTGATAGTCTTAAGAAGACAATAAATGTTGAGTTTTGGCTTCATCAACCATCTTTAAATCATGATGCTAAATTAGTAATTCAGGCAAGTGGTCAGGGTTTTCACGATTATTGGAATGGATATGATATTAAAAGTATTGTCAAAGATATTAATGTATGGGCCAGATATAACATTAGTATTTCGGTGCCTGACAGTATTAAGCAAGCTGATTTGATAAAAATATATGTTCTTAATCAATCAAAAGAAAAGATTTATATTGATGATTTTAAGATCTTGGTGAGAGATTGATATCCGGTAACAACTCGTATATAAATACATTCCAGCCAAAAGCTTTTAGTAAGGATAGCGCAGGTAACATTTATTTGCATTGAAACTGGCTATCTGAATGTTTGAACCCGAATTACTGAGTTATACGATAAACGATTACATTTGTGTCGGCTCAGGCTTTCGTGAAGGGAAGCATCCCGCCGGATATCTTTCGGCATTTTTGCCTGAGAGAGGTTGCATTTGACAGTTACAAAAATGAGACGCATACAACCTGAATTGACCGACGAATTGTCAGCGCAATGTACTGACCCGACAAAGGTGGGTATGGCAAAACCATTCCTTGTAAAGACCTTCAGGCAATTGGTGGAGCATACTGCCCGGCTTTCGTATAAAAATAAGGATCATTTGCTCTTTTACCGCGGACAGACTCAGGATTATATCAACAAGGCAAACAGCTCTGCCTTTTACCCCAGCATTTACCGTGGCGATTATTTGCCCGGTCGTGAACTTGTCCATAGATTTAATGTATTGGAAGGGGCAGGCAAATCGCTGGTGCAGGTTTTTGAGCGGGAAAAGGTTGAAGGGTATAAAGAGTTGAAAAGGCGTAAAGCGGTACAGTGGAGTATCCTGCAGCATTATGAGGTGTGCGCTACCCCGTATCTTGATTTTACTCAATCTTTAAGGGTGGCCTGTTCTTTTGCTATGTTGGATAATTCAAATCCTTATGCTTACGTGTACGTCTTTGGCTTACCATATCTCACTAATCGGATTAGTGTTAATTCAGAACATGACCTTGTCAACATCCGACTGCTAAGTATCTGTCCTCCTACTGCGCTCAGACCATATTTTCAGGAGGGGTATCTGGCCGGAACCGATGACATTACAACAAGCTATGAGGTCAAAACAGAACTTGACTTTAACAATAGATTGATCGCGAAATTCTTGATCCCAAATCAGTTGTCATTCTGGGAAAGCGGCTTTAGCATGATTCCGCGAGCATCGCTTTATCCTGACAATGATCCGATCTTTGACTTATGCGAGCCGGTCAGGGACAAGGTCGCCAGGGAACTGCTGGAAGGTGACCCCGGTGAGTTTCTGAAGGAGTTGTCAGCGATTGAGGTAAGGCTGAAGGCAATTAAAGGAGTGAAGACCCACAGGATTACCGGGGTTAGAGAATCAGGCAGGATGCTGAAGGATCATGGCACTATTGAGATAGGTATGGATAGTCAGATCGTCAAATTACGAAACTTCCGAAACGCGCTGATACATACACCAGAGAAGGTTACTTCAAAACAACTCGAATTCTATCAAAGCATACTGGAGCGTATCCAGGCAGATATTCAACACGACGCCGGGAAATAATACGAGTAACTGCCGTTAATGTGACAGCCGGATATAATCTTTCATGTTAGGTTTATAAGGTTTCAGGTATCCTCTGGAACGAGGCGCGAAAATTGACATATATTTGCCGTGGAAAAAAGTTGATAAAGAAATATGAATATAGATTGGTTGCTAAATTACAATCCTGTGCTGTTGGCCTTTGGTGCAACACTCTTTACCTGGTCAATTACAGCATTAGGATCTTCGATGGTATTCTTTTTTAAGACTATCAATAAAAAGATACTGAATTCAATGTTGGGATTTGCTGCAGGTGTTATGATTGCAGCTAGTTTTTGGTCGCTGCTTCAACCTGCAATAGAGATGTCTGAGCAGAAAGGTTCTCTTTCATGGGTTCCGGCAGTGATTGGATTTTTATCAGGGGGAGCTTTTTTGCTTTTAGTTGATAAGCTTTTACCTCACTTACATATGGGGTTATCAACTGATAAAGCAGAAGGGGTCAAGACATCCTGGCAAAGAAGTGTATTGCTTGTTCTTGCAATCACTTTGCATAATATTCCCGAAGGGTTAGCCGTTGGCGTTGCGTTTGGTGCACTAGCCAATAACCCGGATTCCGGGATGCTGGCAGGAGCTATTGCTCTTGCAGTTGGGATTGGATTGCAGAACTTTCCTGAGGGTGCAGCCGTTTCCATTCCCCTTCGAAGAGAAGGTTTTTCAAGATGGAAAGCCTTTAATTATGGACAACTTTCTGGTATTGTTGAGCCAATTGCCGGATTATTTGGTGCTTACCTGGTGTTGTCAATAACCCCGTTGTTGCCCTATGCTCTTTCATTTGCAGCAGGGGCAATGATTTTTGTTGTAGTGGAGGAGTTAATACCTGAATCACAAACCGGAAATGAGACCGATTTATCCACAGTAGGAGCAATGCTTGGTTTTGCAACGATGATGCTTTTAGATGTAGCTTTAGGATAGATCAGATGCTAAAATCCTGATTATAGAAACAGCAATTAATACGCTCATTTGCTGCTTTACTGGTAGCAATCTTAAATTGTTCTTTGTTTGAGCGGCTATCATGTTTTTTGGCCGTGAAGGGAATTATGCTGATTTTTTCTTATAAATACTTTCCTAAGTACATCAGACTCGATTTAAGATATGTGAGTATAGCATATTATACTTTGACTCCCGGTTGCTATCAGCGATTTTCTATGCCCGGCGTAGCTTATAACACTCCATGCAGTAATTATATTTGTTTTATAGGTGGATGCTTTAAACCGCATTAATACAATTATTAATGTTTGCAGCGTGTCCTCACTGTTGCTTCTTTCATCACGTTTGCTAGATACAATAGATGACTGCCTTATTCCACCCGGATAAACCCTTGTCGTTCATAAAAGCTGATTTGCAAAATAATTTGTTGACTTATTTGGTAAGCTTTAGTGTTGTTTATGTGTATTTCAGATGTCAGGATTTGTTTTTGTATCAGCAAACCAGACAATCAGAAAGATGGCATTAGCAATACAGGGTTTAAAGGATAAGAGTTTCAATTTCAGCCCTAACGATACCTGGGATACCTGGTTACCATTGATTCTCACCGTCTCAATTCTTTCTCATTAAGGGCGATGTCAAAAAAGAGAAAATCCTGTAGCTCCGGCAATCTGGATGCTTCGGGCTTTCTTCGCGCAGTGTCCTCAGTCCGTTCAACCAATCGCCCGTGGAATAAGCTCCGCGGGCGATAATTGTTTTAAAGCGATAATAGCCATGCTTAATTTGCCCGCTCAGGTATGCAAGCAGGGGCTTTTATTGGTCGGAAAGTAATATTTAAATGATTAGAAACTATTTTTCATCCATCCCTGAATTTTATACGGGTTTGGTATAATATTGGCATAGTATTATAAAGAATGAAAAGAACTAACACCCCATATCAGCCAAGAACCAAACGAAGATCATCCCTGACCGTACGCTTAAGCTACGCTTCGTCTACGCTTCATCTACGCTTGATCTACGGTTCATCTTAAAAAATAACACATTTTATCAGCCTTACAAAAGCTGGAATGCACTACATCCGGCTTTTTCGATATTCTTTGATATTGATTGGGTTTTATGAGTCGGGGACGATACAACTATTGTAGAGTCAAGGCATGCCTTGTCTCTACAAACTAAAATAACTACTTGTTGAAAAAAACGCTGATAGCTATTGGTAGACTTTGACTCCTTCCGATAAATCCTATCCTAAGAAGACCAGACTTGATTTACAACTGCATGTTTTGACAATTGAGTTTTCAATAAGAATATGCTGAATACTCCCTCATGCTGACATTGGCGCATTCTTAGAGTTGAGAGGGTGAATTAAAAAGTTTCGTGTTTTTTTAGTACATTTGGCTGAGAAAAAACGAAGTGATGAGTATAAGATATTGGATGTTAGTTGTTTCGTGTTTGTTTCTGAAGGTAAGTATAACCTGTGGGCAAACTGAGGTTCTGAATTTGAAGAACGATTCCCTGAATGCTGCGATCATCAAAGATTATCAGGATAATGTCGCCTTAATGGAAAAGCAGCGGATAGCTGACTCGGTAAGGAAGGCTGAGTTGGAGTATCAGATGAGCAGACTCAGAACGACTGATAACCTCCAGAAAGATGATTTACTGAGGCAATTACAGGCGATTGATCAAAAAGAAAATGAAAGGATAGTTGCAAAAAAGGCGAGGATTGATTCATTACGGATCACGGCAAGAGGGTATCCCGTGACAGGTGTTTTGAAAGATACGTTGTTCTTTATTTACGCCAAGATCGGGGCTGCCACACCAAACGAAAGGGCTGGGAATATCAGCCGGAAGATCAGGCAACTATATAATAATGATTTTCTTAAATATGATTCAATACTCGTGGTAAGTTCGGAAAACACACGGGATATCGTTTATGGAGAATTGATTATCATGAGCGTATCTGAGAATGATGCCATCTGGTATGGTAAGCAGATTGATACGCTGGCAGGTCGGTTTACCGGCGCCATCAAAGATTCAATTGAGAAAGCGAGAAAAGAAAACAGTTTTTTAAAGTTGCTGTTGCGTGTTGGATTGGTATTGCTGGTTATAAGTATTGTCTGGCTGCTCTTGTGGGCAACAGGAAAAGGTTATGGCAGGTTTCTGAAATTCGTCGATTCGTTCAGGGAAAGATTATTTCTGGATTTGTCATACAAAGACTATACTATTCTGACAGCAGCACAGGAGATTAGTGTCACATTGTTTCTTGTCAGGCTGTTACGCTGGGTCATTTATGTCCTCGTTCTCTACATCTCGTTACCAATCGTCTTCAGCATCTTTCCATTTTCCCGTACCTGGGCCAATGCGCTCTTTCATCTCATCTGGTCGCCTTTCAGGGGAGTGCTTACCGCCGTTTGGGATTTCCTTCCCAACCTTTTTAGTATCGTTGTGATCTACTTTGTGATGAAGTATGTGGTCAGATTTGTCAAGTATTTATTTCATGAGATTGAAAATGGCAAGCTTAAAATCAATGGATTTCATCCTGATTGGGCATTGCCGACCTATAGTATCGTGAGGTTTTTGCTCTATGCCTTCATGTTTGTAATGATCTTTCCATATCTCCCTGGTTCCAATTCCAATATCTTCAAAGGTGTATCGGTTTTTATCGGTGTTTTGTTCTCGCTTGGTTCCTCTTCAGCCATAGCGAATATGGTGGCCGGACTTGTTATCACCTACATGCGCCCTTTCAAGATTGGAGACAGAATAAAAATAGCTGATGTGACAGGCGATGTGATCGAGAAGACCTTACTGGTCACGAGGATCAGAACCATTAAGAATGAAGTTATTACTATCCCTAATTCTTCTGTGTTAACTGGCAATACGACGAATTACAGCAGTGAAGCCTCCGAACAGGGATTGATCATTCATACGACAGTCACGATTGGTTATGATGTCCCCTGGAAAGATGTGCATCAGGCTTTGATAGAGGCTGCTCAAAAGACCGCGATGGTTTTGAAGGAGCCAGCGCCTTTTGTGTTACAGGTTAGTCTGGAAGACTTTTATGTGGTTTATCAGCTGAATGCATATACGCGGGAGGCGGGTAAGCAGGCTCTGATCTATTCGGAGTTGCATCAAAACATACAGGATGTCTTTTTCGGACATGGAATCGAAATTCTTTCACCCCATTACCGTGCTGCAAGAGATGGTAATATGACCAGTATTCCGGCAGCATATCTCCCGAAGGATTACAAGGCGCCGAGGTTTAATATCGATATTGAGAAAACATAATTCGTCGTAATCGCTAACTTTGCTGGCTAATTTTTCAAAGATGAATTGTATCGGAATTATACCGGCTCGTTATGCTTCAAGCCGATTTCCCGGCAAACCGCTTGTGATGATTCAGGGGGTTTCAATGGTGATGCGTGTATATCAACAGGTTTTAAAAGCCGCATCTTTAAATCATGTTGTGGTGGCCACAGATGACAAGGCGATCTTGCTTCATGTTGAGAAGCAGGGGGGGCATGCTGTGATGACATCTGAACTGCATCGCAGTGGTACTGAGAGGTGTTATGAAGCGGCGATGATAATGGCCGGCGAGTTGCACATAGATGTTGTAGTGAACGTTCAGGGTGATGAACCCTTTATCGATCCTCAGCAGATTGAAAAAGTTTTGAGCTCATTTTCTGATCCCTCCGTTGAAATCGCTACGCTGGCAAAGAAAATAAACGATCAGGCGGAACTTTTTAACCCCAATGCCGTTAAGGTTGCCATCGGAGAAGATGGACGTGCGATATATTTTAGTCGTCACCCGATTCCTTATGTCAGAGGTTGTGGACAGGATGAATGGATTAAAAAACAGACATTCTATAAGCATATAGGCCTTTATGCCTACCGGCTTGATACCTTGAAACGTATCGTAGCCTTGCCACCGGCCGCTCTTGAAAAAGCTGAATCTCTTGAACAATTAAGGTGGCTTGCCAATGGTATCCCTGTTCACGTCGAACTCACTGAAACAGAAAGTCAGGCGGTAGATACCCCTGAGGATTTGTTAAAACTTATTAACAATGCTTGATTTGGAGGCTTCGGAGTGTTAACTTTGTAGTCTTGAAATCTGGATGATGACTTTATCGGAATGAACCTTAACGATTTAATAACAGATCTTCTTTATTCACACGATTGTGTGGTAATTCCGGGCATAGGAGGCTTTTTGCTCAACTATGCTCCCGCGTCTATTCATCCGGTACAGCATCTTTTTACCCCGCCTTCACGTACAATTGTTTTTAATTCGGGTCTCGATACCAATGATGGCCTTCTAGCAAATGCCTGCGCGCAGAAGTATGCAATCACTTATCAGGAAGCCATTGTGAAGATTGGAATCTTTGCTGACGATGTTCGTATGAAGCTTCGTTTGGAAGGCAGTTTTTCTTTCAGAGGTATAGGCAGGTTGACCGACAAGGGTGACCAGTTGATTCGCTTCGAACCTGAAAAGGGGGTAAACTTTCTGGGTGATGCCTATGGGCTGCCAACATTTACCTCTCCCGCCATAGACCGTGGGGCCTATCATGCCGTTATTCAGCCTGAGCGGATCGATCGCAGACCTTCCCGGGCAAAGGCGACTGTACCCGTTGGTGTACGATGGGTATTGATGGCAGTTCCTGTTCTTCTTGTTGCTATTTGGTTTCTGGTATTACCAGGCACTGATACGTCTTCCATAGACATGGCAGCCATAGGAATGACTTCTCCTGTTAACAGCAAGCCAGTAATTGCTGAGCCCACCTCAGAGTCACCTGATGTGATGTCAGCAGCTAAACCGATTGTTACAGCACCCGATGAACCCGTGTTTACTGAAACAGAATCTAAAACTGTAGAACCGGGAATAGCACATACTGTTGTGAAAGAAATGCCTGGATCCACTATTGCTAATCGTGGCAGCTCAAATACTTTTCACATCATTGCCGGCTGTTTTGCCGATGAAAGCAATGCCATTCGTTTCGTCGAAAATCTGAAAAGTCTTGGATATTCAGGTTCACTACAGGGGCAGACTCGTGGTGGTCTTCACCGTGTGAGTATTGGTGGGTATTCATCCTATCAGTCTGCTGTCGAAGCATTGGGAAATGTTCGCCGGGATGTGAATGCCGACGCCTGGCTTATGCAAATTAACTGAATTTTTATTGAAAGGCCGATTTTGATCGGCTCATCTAACGACTTGATCGCTTGTGTCAAAGAATAAACTTGTCCATTTCGAGGAAGTAAAAACTTTCACAAATTTTTTTCAACCTGATTTCAACGAACTTACAGCAGGTTTTGTACACAAAGGCCGGTGGTCTGAATTTTTCGGCAACAATAATCCGATTACCATCGAAGTAGGTTGTGGAAAGGCCGAATACTCGGTGTTTCTGGCGCACAAATATCCGGAAAGGAATTTTGTGGCGATCGATATTAAAGGTGCCCGTATGTGGCGGGGAGCCAAAGAGTCGGTAAGTTCTGGTCTGAAGAACATTGCTTTTGTCAGATCGCAGGTGCAAATGGTACCCCTGATCTTTGGTCCGGGGGAAGTCAGTGAAATATGGATTCCTTTTCCCGACCCTCAGCCTCAGAACTCACGCGAGAGGAAAAGGCTAACCTCACCAAGAATGTTAGCTCATTACCGACAGATTCTATCGGCTGAACATCTTATACATTTTAAGACCGACAACCGACCACTTTTTGATTATACGTTAGAGATGATAGAACAGGAACAGCATACAGTTGTTTACTATACCTATGATCTATATTCATCGGGTTTTAAGGGTGATGTGGCAGGTGTTCGCACTTTCTATGAGCGGCAGTTTCTTCAGCAGGGATTGTTGATTAATTACCTGCAAATGAAATTGAAGCCATGAAAATGGCAGTCGGTAACGAAGGTTTTTTTGAAAGAGTGTATTGTGTCGTGAGTCAGATACCTTTTGGCAGAGTGACGTCTTACGGAGCTATTGCCAGGTATCTGGGAAGTGGCAGGTCGGCCCGTATGGTAGGTTGGGCAATGAATCAGTCGCATTCACAACCATTGATGGTGCCTGCTCACCGTGTTGTCAACAGGAACGGATTGCTTACAGGCAAACATCATTTCGGTGGTTCTGAACTTATGGCCGATCTTCTTCGTAGTGAAGGGGTAGAAGTGGTGAATAACCACGTTGTCAATTTTTCGAAATACTACTGGGATCCCGCATCTGGTATGCCGGATTCAGGATGTTTCCCAAAAATTATGTAGGTTTGTACTTTAATTTATCACCAATAATTTCAATTAAATGCGATTAAATTTTAAACTCACGATGGTGCTCTTAGCTCTGGCCGCCATGACGGCTTGTAAACAAAAGCCTGCCTCAACGTCCGAAAAAACTTCTGTACAGATGAAACTCGATGAATATGCCCGTTTTGAATTAACGGCCGATATGTCGCAGCTCTCGGAAAAAGAAAAACAGATGATCCCGTTGTTGATTGATGTAGCCGACATAATGGATGGTCTGTTTTGGAAACAATCATATGGCGATAAGGAAGCGTTGTTAAGTTCCATCGCTGATTCTGCTACACGTGAATTTGTGAAGATAAATTATGGACCCTGGGAGCGTCTTAACGGGAATATTTCTTTTGTTGAAGGCATCGGCGAGAAACCGGCAGGTGCCCGGTTCTATCCCGTTGATATGACCAAAGAGGAATTTGAAAAACTTGACAATGCTGATAAGACCGGACTTTATACAATCCTCACCCGTAACGCTAACGGGGGCCTTGAGGTCGTTCCTTATAGTGTTGCTTATAAGGAGGAACTCGGGAAAGCAGCTCATCTGATCAGAAAAGCTGCAGAACTTGCCGAAGAACCCAGGTTGAAGAAATACCTTGAGCTTCGTGCTGATGCACTTTTAAGCAATGATTATTATGCAAGTGATTTTGCATGGATGGAGATGAAAGACAATGGAATTGACTTCGTTGTAGGCCCTATTGAGAATTATGAAGATGCGCTATATGGATACAAGGCTGCTTTTGAGTCGTTCGTGCTGGTTAAGGATAAAGAATGGACAGCACGTGTTGGTCATTATGCCTCTCTGTTACCTCAACTACAGAAAAGTCTTCCCGTGCCTGATAAGTATAAAAAGGAGACGCCTGGCAGTGATTCCGATCTGGGTGTTTATGAAGCAATATTCTATGCCGGCGACTGTAATTCAGGAAGCAAAACCATAGCCATCAATCTGCCAAATGATCCGAAGATTCATGTAGAAAAAGGCAGCCGCAAACTTCAGTTAAAGAATGTGATGCGTGCCAAGTTTGAAAAGATACTTGTTCCGATCGCCGAATTGTTGGTCAACCCGGAACAGCGGAAGCACATCAAGTTTGATGCCTTTTTTGAAAATGTGATGTTTCATGAAACTGGTCACGGACTGGGTGTTACCCGTACGCTTGATGGAAAATTAACCACCAGGGAAGCCCTGAAAGAAGCTTATTCTTCAATCGAAGAGGGAAAAGCCGATATTCTGGGATTGTACCTTGTAAATCAGTTGAATGAAATGGGTGAGTTGAAAGATAAAGATATGATGGACAATTATGTGACCTTCATGGCCGGAATCTTCCGTTCTGTTCGATTTGGTGCATCCTCTGCCCATGGGAAAGCCAACATGATTACATTTTACTACTTTATGGAACATGGGGCTATCAGCTATGATGCTGCCAATGGTTACTATACTGTGAATTATGAGAAAATGAAACAGGCTGTCAGCGATCTTTCGGGATTGATCCTCACCATGCAGGGTGATGGCAATTATGATGCTGCGGTTAAGTTGATTGCTGAAAAAGGGACAGTTGGCGAAGGTCTGCAGAAAGATTTGGATCGTATTGGAAGTGCTGGTATTCCGCGTGATATTGTCTTTGCACAAGGGAAGGGCATATTGGGGTATTAGTTTAATTTCCATTAAATTTTGAAATAACCGGTGCTGGAATATTTATTTTCAGCACCGGTTTTGTTTTTCATTGTTTGTTCTTACGATGGAAACAGTGAAAAAGCTACCTTTGCAAGCCGGTAAAAGGGTTGAAAATCATACCCTCATTTTTCGGATTATTTTGAAAGATAAACTATTATATCATGGAAAAACTCATAATCGAAAACAAAGTCCGTAATGTGCTCGACCAGATTCGACCTTATCTCCAACAGGATGGTGGTGATCTTGAATTTGTTGAGCTGACTGACGAATATGTTGTTAATGTGAATCTTGTTGGTGCATGCGGCTCATGCCCTTTTAGTACGATGACCCTTAAAAACGGTGTGGAACAAGCTGTAAAGAAAGCCGTTCCCGAGATCGTATCGGTGGAAGCTGTTAATCTGATGCACTAAATATTAGGTCATCACATACTACCTTGTGACCGTGCTTATTGATTTTTCCCGGCTGTTAATTCAGCCCCGGAGATTTATAATTCACCGCAATGAAAACCCGAGTTTTGCTATCAGTTTTTTTTAGTTTGCTGTTTGTGCTTTCATGCAGCAAGACAGAAAAGCTGAATACCATTGTGTCTGACGATGCTACGGGTGATTCCATCTTTCTCGGATACGGTACAGTTGATGTTTTGAAACATGATATTTTCAGAAAGTATTATGTGGACGGTCTGAATGATTATCACCCTGCCGATTCGTTGATTGATAGTCTTCGTCCGGCTTTAAAAGCAGTGACCTTCAAAGTCATTATGGGCACCTGGGATACAAGAAGCCGAAAAGTGGTTCCTCAATTGTTTAATGTTTTGTTTTCTGTCGGTAGTTATGATCCGTCTTCGCAGTCAAATGTTGAACTTATTGGGGTTAACCGGGCAATGAAAGCCGGTAATATTGATTTGGATGATTATAAAGTAAAACGTCTTCCTTTAATTATAGTATATCGTTCAGGTGAAGAAGCAGGAAGGTTGCAGGGGAAATTATCGGAGCCGATGGAGAAAGTTTTGTTTGATATTCTAACAAAGAAAAAATGAAGCTGTTTACTGCGAAAAATGAACTCGGAGCATATATCTCCGAAATCAGAAATCAGGGACGGTCAATTGGATTTGTACCGACTATGGGCGCGCTCCATCAGGGGCATGTCAGCCTGATAAAAAAGGCCCGTCAGGAGAATGATATAGTGGTTTGCAGTATTTTTGTTAACCCTCTTCAATTCAACAATACCGAAGATCTTAAAAAGTATCCCAGGACGCTTACTGAAGATCTCACCATTCTTGAACCTGCCGGGTGTGATGCCGTCTTTTATCCTAAAGTCGGAGAGATGTATCCCGATGAAGTGACTGAGAAATATACTTTCAACCATTTGGATAAAGTCATGGAGGGGAAGTTTCGCCCGGGGCATTTCGATGGCGTGGCTGTGGTGGTAAACCGGTTATTTAACATGGTATTACCTCATCGGGCCTATTTCGGATTGAAGGATTATCAACAGATCGCCATTGTAAAATCAATGATGCTTCAGACAGGCTCTACTGTCGAGTTGGTCCCCTGCCCGATAATTCGTGAAGTTGATGGCCTGGCCATGAGTTCCCGTAATGTCAGGCTCAGCCCGGAAGCGCGTAACCTGGCACCATTTATATACCAAACGTTACAATGGGGTAAACAACAACTGGGCACCGCTTCACCGGCTGAAGTTACCAAAAAGGTAATTGACCGGTTTAAACTACATCCTGAATTTGAACCTGAATACTTTGAAATTGTTGATTCAGAAACTCTGTTGCCCGTTGAAACGTTCGATTCATCAAATCCACCTATGGCCTGTATCGCTGTGTGGCTTGATCAGGTAAGATTGATTGATAATTTGGTTTATGAAGCTTAAAAGAAAATGATCTATGTTTATTGAACTTTTAAAGTCGAAGATTCATCGCGCTACGATTACCGTTGCCAATCTGAATTATATTGGAAGCATCACCATTGATGAGAATTTGATGGATGCTGTCAACCTGATTGAAAATGAAAGGGTACATATATACGATATCAACAACGGTGAGCGTTTCGATACCTATGTTATCAAAGGTGAAAGAGGTAGCGGTGTCATTGCCATCAATGGTGCCGCAGCCCGTAAAGTAGCCCCGGGTGACCTCGCGATCATCGCCAGTTATGCATCGATGACGCCTGAAGAAGCCAAAACTTTTAAACCTGCGATTATTTTTCCTGATCATCAGAACAAAATTCGGACAATTTGAAAAATAAACTGGGAACAATTCTGAAACTCTCCTTTTTTTTAGGGCTTGGTTTCTTTTTTATTTGGCTTTTTGTCAGGAATCTTACATCGGCCCAAATTAATGAGATATTAATCTCGTTTAAGCGTGCAAATTATTGGTGGTTGTTCCTTTCGATGCTGATTGGAGTTACCAGCCATGCTGTCAGAGCTGCCCGCTGGAAGATGCTGATGGAGCCATTAGGTTACACCCCACGTTTTATCAATGTATTTTTTGCTGTTTTTATCGGATATCTGGCCAACCTTGCACTGCCCCGGCTGGGAGAGGTGAGCCGTTGTGGTGTTCTTACACGGTACGAAAAGATACCGTTCAATAAATCTTTCGGAACTGTGATTGCTGAAAGAGCACTCGATATGGTGGTTTTTTTGGTCATCTTTTTTGTGACCATTCTGATGCAATTCGCCGAACTGAAAGATTATCTATATGCCCGGATCATCGAGCCGCTGTTTGGAAAGGTTTATCTTTCGGGGGGGCCGAGTTATATTACCTGGGGTATTATCCTTTTAATGTTGGGCTTCTTTGTGATGCTTTATCTTCTCCGCAAGCGGTTTTATCATATCAACATTGTAATGAAAATCAGAGATATGCTTGTCGGATTTCTGGATGGAATGAAATCTCTGATCCATCTACGGCGGCCAGTTACGTTCGCCTTTTATACAATTCTTATATGGGTGTGTTATTACCTCATGAGCTACCTTGTGTTTTTTAGTCTGTCGGAGACCTCTCATTTATCGCCATTGGCAGGATTGGCAGTGCTGGTCTTCGGGTCAGTCGGTATCATGGTTGTCCAGGGGGGTATAGGTGTATATCAGGCTATTGTGGCCGAAACGCTAGTCCTTTATGGGGTAACCTCTACCATCGGGTATGCTATGGGGTGGCTTATGTGGTCAGCCCAAAACCTGATGATACTTGTCGTTGGTTTAGTCTCATTGGCACTGCTGCCTTTATTTAACCGCAATCGAATCAATAATGGATAAATGGACTTTAGTCAGGCAGAAAATTTTTACCTCGGCCGATGAACTTAGGTTTAGTCGAATGCTGGCCTACTGGCGGTTTAAAGGTTTGAAAATTGTCTTTTCGAATGGATGTTTCGATCTTCTTCATCGGGGGCATGTAGAGTATTTATCCAAAGCAGCTTCTTTGGGTGATGTTCTGGTTATTGGGCTCAATGATGATGACTCTGTACGCCGGCTAAAGGGACCCGGCCGTCCGGTCAATACGCTCGAGGCTCGTGCTGTGATACTCGCTTCGTTGCAGTATGTAAACGCCATCGTTCCCTTTCCGGAGGATACGCCCCTGAACCTTATAACTACAGTTCTTCCCGATATTCTTGTAAAGGGTGCCGATTACCGGATAGAAGAGATTGTAGGCTATGATGTTGTAACCGCCCATGGAGGCAAGGTTGAAACTATCGGTTTGGTGGAGGGCTTTTCCACAACTGGAATAGTCAACAGATTGTCCGACAAAAGGTAAATCATTTTCTTACAGTTTTACCAGATAAATACCTTTACTACCAAAGGCAATTCTTATTTTTGTATAAAGCAAAAGCCTTATAAATTGGCAAAACCTAAAACCATCTTTTATTGCCGTAATTGTGGCACCCAATCCGGGAAATGGCTTGGGAGGTGTCCATCATGTGGCGAATGGAATTCATTCGATGAGGAAGTCATTCACCGTACTGAAAAAGCCGGCCCTCGGCGGCCAGCTTCACCGGGGAGTGCAAAACCACGGCTGATTAAGGATATTGAAAGCAGTGGTACAAAAAGAATTGATACCGGTAATCAGGAATTGAACCGCGTACTGGGAGGAGGGTTGGTAGCAGGCAGTATCACCCTGGTGGGTGGTGAGCCCGGTATAGGGAAATCGACTCTCATGCTTCAAATGGCATTGCAAATGCCTTCATGTAAGGTCCTTTATGTATCGGGAGAGGAGAGCGGCGAGCAGATTAAAATGCGTGCTGACCGAATCAGCACTAATCCTTCCGAGTGCTATATTCTTACAGAGACACTAACCGATCAGATCATGAATAACATCGACAGCATAGAACCCCAGCTTGTGATCATTGATTCTATTCAGACCCTACAGTCATCATCAATTGAATCCTCTGCCGGCAGCATCTCGCAGATCAGGGAATGTGCAAGTGAATTGCAGCAATATGCAAAGACTTCGGGTGTCCCTGTCATCCTGATCGGCCATATTACAAAAGATGGTGCTATTGCAGGCCCTAAGGTGTTGGAGCATATGGTCGATACGGTGCTACAGTTTGAAGGTGAACGAAACTATGGGTACCGCATTCTGCGGGGTGCTAAAAACAGGTTTGGTCCTGCCTCCGAGCTAGGCATCTTTCAGATGCAGGGAAATGGTCTTCGCGAAGTTTCAAATCCATCAGAGATCATGCTGACGCGACATGATGAAGCGGTCAGTGGCATCACGTTGGCCGCCACCATTGAAGGACTTCGCCCTATGATGATCGAGATTCAGGCATTAGTCAGCTCATCGGCATATGGTACTCCCCAACGATCGGCAACAGGAATAGATGGACGTCGCCTCTCAATGTTGTTGGCCGTAATTGAAAAGAGAGCAGGTTTTAGGTTGGGGCCTAAAGATGTCTTTTTAAATATAGCAGGCGGAATGCGTATCGATGATCCGGCAACTGATTTGGCTATTGCGGTTGCCATTATTTCATCCTCTGAAGATATGCCTGTTGATTCCAAAATCTGCTTTGCAGCGGAAATAGGGCTCTCGGGTGAAATCCGTCAGGTAAACCGTATCGAACAACGAATGGCTGAGGCTGCACGGTTGGGCTACGAAACAATCATTATTTCCCGTTACAATGCTCGTCTGGATGCCTTACCCGATTTAGGCATCAAAGTCGTTGCCTTAACCAAAATAGAAGAAGTAATCCGATACCTCTTCGCCTGACATAACCGAATAATATTATTTAAGAATCATGTCTCCAAAATCTTTAGACCTTTATCAGATTGATCCCTATCGTGAACGGATTGAAATACTGAAACGTTATCGTCGTCTGCTCACTGTCTGGAAACCAAAGCCTGAAAAAGAAGTTGCTGACAGGGCTGTGATAAGAAAAGCATTTGAAATGGCTACCGAAGCACATAAAGATATGCGGCGGAAAAGTGGTGAGCCATACGTAATCCATCCTCTTGAAGTAGCAATCATCTGTGTTGAAGAAATTGGACTTGGCACTACGTCGATTGTTTCGGCCTTGCTTCACGATGTCATCGAAGATACCGATCTTTATAAGATAGAGGATATTGAGCGGATATTTGGTCAGCGCATTGCAAGGATAATCGATGGACTGACCAAAATTAAGAAGATTTTTGACAATACGGAGCCTTCGGCTCAGGCAATTAACTATAGAAAGCTGCTGGAGACCATGTCGAGCGATGTAAGGGTCATCCTTATAAAACTCGCCGACCGTCTTCACAACATGCGGACTCTTTCTTTTATGCGTCCCGAGAAGCAGATGAAAATCGCCGCTGAGACGCATTATCTTTTTGCCCCATTGGCGCACAGGCTTGGGCTTTATACAATCAAGAGTGAACTGGAAGATCTATCGTTGAAATATACTGAACCCGACGTGTACAACGAGATTAGCCGTAAGCTTGAAGAATCTGAACAGGTTCGCAGTGGATTTGCAAACAAGTTTCTTTACCCAATACGAAAAAGCCTTTCAGGAAAGGGGTATTCCTATAGAATTCTCATTCGAAATAAATCGGTCTATTCCATCTGGTTGAAGATGCAAAAGAAGAACATCCCCTTCGATGAAGTTTATGATGTCTTCGCTATTCGTATTATTGTTGATGTTCCTCTGGCCATTGAGCGGACCTCTTGTTGGGAGATTTATGCACTCGTTACCGATCATTACAGGCCTAAGCCTGATCGCTTGCGCGATTGGATTTCTATTCCTAAAGCTAATGGCTATCAGTCGCTACATACAACGGTTATGAGCCAGACAGGGAAATGGGTGGAAGTGCAGATCAGGACTGAACGGATGGATGAGATTGCTGAAAAAGGTTATGCCGCACATTATAAATATAAGGGTTCCTATAATGATGAACGGAATATTGACAATTGGCTTGACCGGATTAGGGATATGCTTAGCAAAGCCGATGGTGATGCACTTAATTTTATAGATGAATTTCAGGGTTACCTCTTCACGCGTGAGATCTTCGTCTTTACTCCTCAGGGAGAGCTTCGCATCCTTCCTGCCGAAAGCACGGTGCTCGATTTTGCCTATGCCATCCATTCAGAGGTGGGCAATTCATGCATCGGCGCCAATATAAATCATCAGCTAAAACCGAGGTATTATGTGCTAAACAATGGCGATCAGATTGAAGTGCTAACCTCCAAAAAGCAGGAGCCCGCTGAAGAATGGTTAAATCACATCAAGACTGCCCGGGCAAGAACAAAAATTAGGGATGCGATCAGGGAAATCAAGAAAAAACACGCTGAAGAGGGTCGCGAACTTCTTCTCTCAATAGCCGCCCAGACAGGATTTCAGATTAACGATGAAAACTTACCAATGCTGCAATCTGCTCTTGGCTATAATTCTGCTGTTGACCTTTTCTACGATGCTTATACGAACAAGCTTACTGTTGCAGATTTAAAAAGGGCATTACCAGGCGGTGGCCTTTCATGGCTTCGTTGGATTAATCCGTTTTCACGCCCGAGAACAGAAATTGGAACCCTTGGAAAGAATGTTCCTTTGCAGCCGAACGCTCCTATGCAATTTGCCCCAATGGCAAATGCCGATCTCAGCCAGTATTCAGTAGCCACCTGTTGTAATCCGATTCCAGGTGATGATGTCATGGGTTTTGCCATTGTCGATAATGGTATCATCATTCACCGGTCATCCTGTCCGGAGGCCATTGAACTAATGTCCAAATATGGGGAGAGTGTGATCAAAGCAAGGTGGTCAGACAATGCCCGGTTGACATTCCTCTCGGGAATCAGTGTCAGCAGCCTCGATAAAAAAGGGTTACTTTTTGAAATCTCCCGGATCATTTTTGATGAAATGGATATCAATATCAAGTCTATTAATTTTGTAAGCGATTCTGGTGTAACTAACGGTCAGATTATTCTCTATGTCACAAATACAGCTCAGCTTGCTTCACTGATTTCAAAAATCAAAAAACTCGATGGCGTCCAGAAGGCCTATCGGTTGGGCGGTTACGCCAATCTGGACAGTTAAGGGACGATTCTTTTTCCACCTGAATCTCAGACCTCCTGACCCTACCCCGATAAATCACGGCATTGGCTCACAAAGGGGGTAATCTGAAATGTCGTACTTTTGAAATAACCAGTCATGCAAACACAGTTGCCCATCTTTCCTGAAAAAAACAGCCCAACTCACGTGCTTGTAGTCCTCAAAAAAATAATTTCCCGCAAAAACAGCCAAAAATAGCCATCAGGAACAACTTTTCGTGATTCTGATTCGCGTAAGTTTCTGATATGATGTAATAGTATTTTTTAAGGCTTTATTTTCAGAACACAGGGGGCATTGACTCCACCCTCCCTCGATAGCTTTCGGGGCTATCGGGCTATCGGGGCTATCGTGACTTTGACTTGCTGCCGTGGAATGTTGGTGGAGTAATAGTTACACTGAGAACCGCAGAGGAGCACAGAGAACTACAGAATTAAAGATTAAACAAAAGAGCGACAACCCCGAAGGGGCGGCATTATTGTAGAACTAAAATTACAAATACGACCGCAACCCTGAAGGGGTGACATTATCGTAGAACATTGGCATTGACATTGGCATTGACTTGCTGACACGAGATATTGGTTGCGCGATAGTTACACGGGGAACCACGGAGTCAGGTGCTTCTTCTCTCTGCAACATTGCCTTTGGCTCCCCCGGGCATCGAAGCGAAACTCTTTTGACTGTATATGTTACTGAATCTTAAGTTATTTTGATCTTCTAATATAGATATGCTAACACGGGCAAATACGCGTT
>MEOA01000066.1:0-2026 GCA_001768515.1 Bacteroidetes bacterium GWE2_42_24
AGGAGTGGCTGTCGGTTTTAAAATGTATATCGTTGCACTCTTTGCAGCATTTCTCACTTTATTTGTTTGTGTCGGCTTGTGGTTCTTTGAACGATATCTTGAGAAGAAAGTGAGTAATAAATAAAGCAAACTTTCGAGATACTTTCGAGGACTGTTATTAGCTAACCTTACCTACCATGAATTATAGAATTAATACAAAAGTAGTCATATTGGTCGCACTTTTGGGTATAGTTGCTATAGGGTTGTTTATCTACACGCTTGTGTTTTCACCTACGGAGATACCTTCTCCTGTCACGGATCAAGTGCAGTCTGGACAAAATGAAGAACGAATAATGACCGCCCGTCACCAATATGTTGATGGCATACATACCATTGCTGGAGTGACTGAGGTCCCTACGCCTTGCCATAAACTTGTTGCTGAGACTTTTTTCACAGAAACAACTCCACCTGGTGTAGAGATACGTTTCAACACATTGCTGGAGGGTGAAGAATGCCCAAGCCAGCCTTTTGAGGTTCCCTTTAGAGTATCCTTTGAGGCAGACGAAAATGCTGCTCTAAGCGCCACATGGAATGGAGGACCGGTACGATTAAATCTTATCCCTCTCCGACCCGGAGAAGTACTAGAAGACGAATTATTTATTAAAGGGTAATTAATAAGGTATTTGGAGAGAGTGGGGTACCATGTTATCCTTTTCTCATATTGGAAACATAGTATCAAAACGTATGAGTGAAAATAATCAAACAACGAGTGAACAGTCTGCGCCTGTAGCAAGACCAAAACAAAAAAATGGTCTTTTGAAATGGGTTGTGATTGGTGTTCTAGCCCTTGCTCTTATAGCAGTAGTTGCAGTTAAGAAATTCGATTTGCTCGGTGGTAGTGGGGCAGTAGATGACACAGGAGCAAGTGCACTTGATGCAAATGCTATAGTGGCAAAATCTGACAAAATTACGGTTACACGAGGAGAGCTTGACGAAAAAATAGATCAGGTCAGACGATCACTCCCACCAGACTCTATAGACCCTACACAAGATGCAGCTTTTGAGCTGCAACTCCTCGATGATCTTATAAGTCTCAAACTTCTTACTGTAGAAGCAGAATCAAAAAATTACACAGTAAGCGATGATGAGCTTAATGCAGAAATAACATTACTCGTAGAACAGTTTGGAGGACAAGAAGCCCTCAATCAACAGTTGGAAGCACTGGGCATAAGCGACGAAGAGCTACGTACAAATATGCGTAATGAGCTACTTATACGTCAATTACTCGAAGCTGAAACAACTATAGATGAGGTTGAGGTGACAGATGCAGAAATCGCAGAAGCCTATAAAGCAACAGTAGGTGAAGCAGAGGACGCTCCACCACTTGAACAAGTGACTGAACTTATTCGTTCTGAAATCGTAAACCAAAAGAGTGCAGGAATCGTACAAGCGTATGTCGATGGACTTCGCGAAAAAGCTAACGTTGAAGTGACTCTTGAATAATTTACCCCTCTATGTCTAAAAAAGCACAAGCTTCAAAAAAAAGCTTGAGGCATGCCTCGTTCAACTATGTTGGGACATACTATGGGATTCAAGAATTTGAACTCAAAAAAAATGGTTTGCGTGTACTGTATCAACACATCAATACTGCTCCCGTAGTCGGAATCATGGTTACTTACTTGGTAGGGAGTCGGCATGAGGTCTCTGGTACCACAGGGTCTACACATATTCTTGAGCACCTCATGTTTAAGGGTTCCAAGAATTTTCCACCAAAAAATGGTGAGAGTACACTTGAATTGTTGACCAAAAAAGGAGCACTTGTGAACGCGAGTACATTTCTGGATCGTACCAATTACTATGAGGTACTTCCTGAAAAGTATTTTGAATTTGCACTATCGCTTGAAGCTGACAGAATGCGCAATGCATGTATCACTAAGAAGGATCTCAAAGAAGAGTTGCCTGCGGTACGGAGTGAGTATGCGATGCATTTAGGTAATGACCCAGTGGAATTTCTAGAGGAGAAAATGTGGTCCATTGCTTTCCTTGC
>MEOA01000066.1:2498-22623 GCA_001768515.1 Bacteroidetes bacterium GWE2_42_24
CGCTTTCGATAATTACCTGCCAGAGGTCAACCATTTGTTCGACAAAGGAGCCGCCGCTTACAATACCCCTCTTGAACAAGAATTCATCACAAAAGCCTATTCCGTCTGCAAAAACATAAGCATTGACTATGGCATCATGGAAAGAGCCGACAACGTCCACGTGTTGATGTCTGACTTTGGATGGAGTGATCTCGGTACCTGGGGTTCGCTCTATACCATCAGACCCAGAGATGAACAAGGAAACGCTGTGATAGGCGACAACACCATCTTGTGGAACAGCACCAACTGCATCGTGAACATGCCAAAAGAGAAGCTTGTGGTCATTCAGGGACTCAACGACTACATCGTGGTTGATGACAACGACACGCTATTGATATGCCGTAAGGAAGATGAACAGTTGATACGGGAAATCGTTACATCAGTCAAGGAGACCAAAGGAGAACAATATGTTTAGTGTTAAAGCTAAAATCTTTGATTCCCTGAAATACCCACAGGGAATCTTCTTTATGTAACGTAAGTAAAGCAATCTCGTAGCAACCAATCTCACAATACATTGAAATACTTTTATAAATACAAATAATTATGAAACATTTTACTTCAAGCCTGATCGTTCGTTTAACAATCATAACCATATTGTTAACGGGATCACTGTCGATGCGTGCTGACGAGGGAATGTGGCTCCCATACCTTCTAAACAGGCTCACTTACACCGACATGCAAGCCAAAGGCTTACAGCTTACACAGGAAGAATTGTTCAGCATGAACAACTCCTCGCTCAAAGATGCCATTATCCTTTTCGGACGTGGTTGTACCGGTGAAATAGTATCGGATCAGGGGTTAATCTTTACCAACCACCATTGTGGCTTTGGTTCTATCCAACAGGTAAGCTGTGTAGGTTCCGATTTTCTGACCGATGGATTCTGGGCCCGTTCCCTTAAAGAAGAAATCCCGATCAACGGCCTCACGGTTCAATTTCTCGATCACCTCGAAGTGGTGACCGACGAAGTGCTCAAGGGTATTAAACCTGGAATGACAGATGAAATCAGGCGTAATGCTATTGAGGATAACAAACAACGCATCGTGAACCGTGCCATCGAAAAAACAACCTTCAATGCCGTAGTTAAAGAATTCTATAGTGGTAACGAGTTCATCCTGTTTGTTTATCAGACATATCGCGACGTTCGGCTCGTCGGAACCCCTCCCTCCTCCGTTGGAAAGTTTGGCGCCGATACCGACAACTGGATGTGGCCCCGCCATACCGGCGACTTCAGCATCTTCAGGGTCTATGTCGATAAGGATGGCCGCCCTGCTTCGTATCACCCCGACAACTTGCCGATGAAACCCAAACACTACCTCCCCATCAATGCCGGTGGTGTTAAAAAAGGCGACTTCGCCATGATCATGGGATTTCCCGGATCTACGGACCGCTACCTAACTTCATGGGGTGTAAACCTCGCCGTCAACCAGTCTAACCCTACCATTGTTGATATTCGCAGGCAAAAATTAGATATCTGGGGCCAAGATATGGCTGCCAGTGATGAAGTAAGAATTAAATACGCATCAAAGTATGCAGGTGTCGCAAACTATTGGAAGTATTACATTGGACAGACAAAAGGACTCAAACGGCTCAAAGTAGCAGAAAAGAAAGTCGACCTGGAAAACAGATTCGGTATATGGACCAAGTCAGACACCAGCCTCTTCTCCAAATATGGAAATGTACGTGAAATGTTCCGCGAGGGCTATGATGAACTCGAAAAAGTGAACATCATCGGAATCTATACCCGTGAAGCCATCCGTGGGACTGAAATCCTCTCGCTCGCAGCCAAATCCAAAAGCCTGTTAGATAACCTGAACGGCACCATGAAACCGGAAATCAATATGCCCGACCCTAAAAAGGATCTTTTGACTGCATTCAAACAGGCTGCTGAAGAGCATTTCAAAAACTACAACCGCCCCACCGATGAAAAAATTCTGGCCGCCATGCTACAGGCCTATTATAACGGGGTTCCTGCTGCTCAACACCCTGCATGGCTTACCAATGCAGTGAAGAAGTACAAGGGTGACTACAAGAAAATGGCCGCCGATATCTTCGCCAAATCAATGTTTGCCAGTCAGGAGAAGATCATTGAATTCCTCCGCAAGCCTTCGGCCAAAGCTATCGCCAAAGATCCCGCCTTTGTCTGCGTAATGGCGTTTTACGAACAGCAAAATATATATAAAGACCAGATCAAATCGGCTAACGAAAAAATCGCCAAAGCCCGCAGGCTATTCGTTGCTGGTTTACGTGAGATGGACAAGAACAAAATCTTCTATCCCGATGCCAACCAAACAATGCGTCTCACTTACGGAACCGTACAGGATTACTTCCCGGCCGATGCCATCCACTACGAATATTTCACCACACACAAGGGAATCCTCGAAAAAGAAGACCCCTCCAACTATGAGTTCGTTGTTCCCGCCAAACTCAAAGAACTGTTACTGAAAAAAGACTTCGGGCCCTGGGGTGAAGGCGACGTGCTGAAGACCTGCTTCCTCACCACTCACGACATCACTGGTGGAAACTCCGGAAGCCCGGTACTCAATGGTATAGGCGAACTTCTCGGGCTGGCCTTCGATGGCAACTGGGAAGCCATGAGCGGTGACATTGCCTTCGAACCCGAACTGCAGCGTACCATCAATGTTGATATCCGCTATGTGCTGTTTATCATCGATAAATATGCCGGTGCCCAAAGGATTATTGATGAGTTGACTATCGTCAGGTAATCTGTTAATCGGTTCAAAACAAAACAGGAGGTTTCCTTAGTGGAAACCTCCTGTTTTGTTTTGATATTTATTGTCTGGGGCTTCCGGCGGATAGTAACTCACGCTCATCCCCCCATCTCTTCATCCAATACTTCATAAAACCCCGCAGGAAAATAATTACCTTTGCCTGCAAGTATCAATCTGGCTGTACGCCCTGTCTAAAGGCCCCAGCCCCTTCAAATTCAAGTCAAGATGAAGCTTAACCGAATTCTCCTGAAGCTCAGCGGCGAATCGCTTATGGGCGACCAACATTACGGAATTGACCCCCGGCGTCTCTCGCAATATTGTGCCGATATTGCCACGACAGCAAGCATGGGAATCCAAATTGCCATTGTAATCGGAGGAGGCAATATCTTCCGTGGCCTTCAGGGCGCTGCCAAAGGAATGGATCGCGTTCAGGGCGATTACATGGGAATGCTGGCTACTCTCATCAACAGCATGGCTCTGCAGGCTGAACTCGAAAAACAGGGAATGAAGACACTGCTTCTCGGCGGGCTGGAAGTAAAACCCATCGCGACCCCTATGTGTCGCCGCGATGCCATCGAAGCACTGGAAGCCGGAAAAATAGTCATCATCAGCGGAGGAACAGGAAACCCTTTCTTCACCACCGACTCTGCGTCAGCGCTGCGTGGTGTTGAGATCATGGCTGATGCCCTTCTTAAAGGTACCCGTGTAGATGGTGTTTATACCGCCGACCCGGAAAAAGACCCTGCTGCCACCCGTTACGACAAACTCAGTTTCGATGAGGCTTATTCAAAGAACCTGAAAATTATGGATCTGACTGCCTTTGCCCTCTGCAAAGAAAACAACCTCCCCATTCTGGTATTCGACATAAACACCCCCGGCAACCTTCCAAAACTAATAAAAGGAGACATAAAGGGAACGGTAGTTAGCTAACTACAGCCTTCACTTTCCCACCCCCGGGATTCAAAATCTATTTGTCAATTCCATTGCACCAACGGGCCATCATCTTATTATACAACATCCATCAATAGAATCATCATGCAAAAACCCGGCATCCCTAAAGGCACCCGCGACTTCACTCCCCTGGTGACTGCCCGCCGAAACTATATCTTCGACACCATCCGCTCGGTGTTCCGTCTTTATGGATTTCAACCCATTGAAACTCCGGCCATGGAAAACCTCTCAACCCTGATGGGTAAATATGGCGAAGAGGGCGATAAACTCCTTTTCAAGGTGCTCAACTCAGGCGACTTCCTTAAGGACGTTGACCGGGACAATCTGACCAATGCCGAAGCCAATAAACTGGCCACTAAAATCAGCGAAAAGGGACTCCGCTACGATCTTACAGTGCCATTTGCCCGCTATGTAGTGATGTATCGCAACGAGATTACCTTCCCCTTCCGCAGGTATCAGATACAACCCGTATGGCGTGCTGACCGGCCTCAGAAAGGACGTTACCGTGAATTCTACCAGTGCGATGCCGATATGATTGGCTCCGATTCACTAATCAATGAAGCCGAACTGCTACTAATGACTCAGGAGGTATTCAGCCGCCTTGGTCTCGGCATCATCATCAAACTCAACAACCGTAAAATTCTCGCAGGTATCGCATCCCATATCGGACACCCCGACAAACTAACCGACATCACCATGGCCATCGACAAACTCGACAAGATTGGCCGCGAAAATGTGGAAAAGGAACTCACCGAACGTGGTCTCGACGAGGAAGCCATCACCGCGCTTAGTCCGGTATTCGATCTTCAGGGGTCAAACCGCGAAAAGATCTCCGGGTTGAGGCAACTGCTCAGTCAATCAGATATTGGTCTGAAGGGAATCGAAGAACTCGAAAACGTACTCAACCTCGCCGAACAAGCCGGCCTGAACTGCCCGCTTGAATTTGACCTCACGCTGGCGCGGGGTCTCAATTACTACACCGGAGCCATCATCGAGGTAAAATCCACCGAAGCAGCCATTGGCAGTATCAGTGGCGGCGGTCGCTACGACAACCTCACCGGTATCTTTGGCCTCGATGGGGTCTCGGGCGTGGGAATTTCCTACGGCGCCGATCGAATTTACGATGTACTTGAACAAACCGGCCGCTTCCCCGAAAGCCTCGGAAGCCTTACCACCGTGCTGTTAACCAATTTTGGCGACAATGAACAGAACTTTGCATTCTCGTTGCTGCAAAAGCTACGTAGTGCTGGTATCAACGCAGAAATCTATCCCGATCAGGGCAAGCTCAAAAAACAAATGACCTATGCCAATGCCAACCGTATACCCTTCGTGGTTCTCATCGGTGAAGATGAAATGCAGTCGGGTCTGCTCACCCTGAAGGATATGACTGCCGGCACACAAGATAAAATCACACCTCAGGAACTCATTGAACGACTGATGCCCCTTAATTAAAATGATGGTTCTACCGGCTTTTGTTTGGAAGAGCATAGTTTAGCCGTTAATACCGATCGCGCGTATATGATGAAACACCCATTTTTCATTTCTGATAGATTGTATTCAGCATTTAAAGCAATAGAAACCACTGCCCATTGAATACATAATCATTTCTCATATAATTCAGGGTAGAATCAAACTTTATACGTTCAGTACCTGCACAAGTTGCTCCCTCCTCACCATCGCCATGATGTTGCTTTGGATATTGTTGTGCTGTCAGGAGCAATTTGTTGGAATTTTATGGCTTTCCGCTAAAACAAAAATCTAATGAACGTTTTAATGCCTCATCGAAAAAGTACCAGTTATGATTTCCTTTCCACTCTTCAAAGTTAATATCAAATTGCAAGTCTTTCAGTATATAGCTGTATCTCAAATTATCATGATACAAATAGTCGTCGGTGCCGCATGCCAGATAGACTTTTAGCTTTTCTGCATTTCCCTTTTTCCTTCCAGCAAGTTCAACAACATCATCCTTTGGACTCCAGGGAATATTCTCACCAAATACCGCCTGAAAATCCCTCAATAATGATTCTCCATATAATTCTTTAAAATTCAAGACTCCTTCTGAACGCTGAAGATCTTCTTTCAAGAATAAACAGGGTGCCGAAAAGGAGCAGCACATACCATATAAATCTGTTCGTGATAATGCACATTTTAATGCACCATATCCACCCATAGAGGCGCCAATAATGGCGGTATTTTCTCTATCCCCGGATAAATTAAAATTACTACAGCAAATTTGAGGTAACTCATCTGTTATGTAACTAAAGTAGTTCAATCCAAATTTCATGTCAGAATAAAAGCTTCTGGCAACCTCCGGCATTATAAAAATTGTATTATACGCGCCGGCATAATTAGGCAGCATTGTATAATCAATCCAATCACCACTTCTACCACATAGTCCGTGCAAAAGATAAACAATACGATGTGGTTGATTTGATTGGTGATCAGGAGCAAGTATCGTAATACTTGTCTCCATTTCCAACTTTTGTGAAAACAAATTTCCCCGTAATATCATAATAGAATAGATTGTTTAATCAGTGTCTGTCTATAACGTCCCTGAATTTTGGACCATCTGAATTTCCTGTAAATATATTTAAACATCTCATTATCTTTCTGAAGAGTAAAACTATCGGGGGCTACTTTTGATACTTTCAATACTATTAAAGTAGCTGACCTTATTCAAATCGCTGTCAACAAAAAATCTTCGCAAACGCAGGTATATTAAGCTTTTCATAGGACTCTTTATTAAGACATCGCAACGCTGGCGTCTTTTCAATATTTTATTTAAGCCGCTAATTATTTTCAGATTATCTAATGACCCTTTTGTTTTTACTCTTCGTAATGTTTTATTTCGTCATTCAATAGTTTTTTCAATTCTTCAACTGAGGGTAATTGTAACAAGTATTGTGTTACAAAAACTTCTTGTGGTAAACCGCCAGTGGCATAATGCACTAAAGCATCATCTTTTTGTGAACAAAGGATAATGCCTACCGGAGGATTGTCGCCCTTGCTGCTTTCATTTTCTTTATAATAGTTCAGGTAAACATTCATTTGTCCGGCATCGGCATGATCGAATTCACCCAACTTCAGGTCGATTAAAACATGGCATTTTAGAATGCGATGATAAAAAACCAAATCGATTCGATAGTGCCGGTTGTTGAAAGTGATCCGTTTTTGCCTTGCTTCGAAACAAAACCCACGCCCCATTTCCATTAGAAACTTTTGCAGATGATTGATGATTGCCTGCTCCAAATCGGTTTCGGAGTATTCTGCTTTTTCTTCAATGCCAAGAAATTCGAGTAGGTACGAGCATTTGATGATATCGGGCATTTGCTGCAAAGTTTCGTTAGTCAGCTTTTTCAACATGCTCTTTTTATCGGAACTCAAACCAATACGTTCGTACAACAAACTGTTTGTATTTCGTTTCAGCAATTCTACCGTCCAATTGTTTTGGATGGTTTGTATTTCATAGAAGGTCCTTTTTAACGGATCGTCGATTTTCAGCAATTCAATGAAGTGGGTAAAACTTAACTTATCGAGCAACAATTTAATGAGCACATTGGTGTCATTATTTATTTGTTGTGCCTCTGCTGTGAATTTGGCAGTTAACGACTGCCAAATTATATCGGGCTTATTTTCTGTGCATTGGAATTTGGCAATTAACAACTGCCAAATTGCAGGATATTCGAGATAAAATTGCCGAAACAAACGAAGATTACGATCGGAAAAACCTTTATTGCCTGTTTGACTCAGTTTGTTAGAAAGTAATTTAAGTGTTTTTCCACCGTATTCAGCACGATCATTTCCTTGTTGTTCAAACTCGACTATGTAATGTCCAATTATCCAGTTTCGCAAGGTTAAGGCATTGTTTACCTGTTTTAACGCCTGCTGTTTGAAGTATTGATGAACATCAAGTATCTTATTTGACAGAAGTACAATCTCGTCCATAATCAGTGATTTTCTTTTAACTCGTTTATGCCTAATAAAATTGGTTCTTTTCTATTTTGAGTGGGTAGTAATTTCTTTGCGGCAAAAAAAAGTGTACTCAAACACACCAACTAAAATCGTAATTGCAACAATTTTTTGAATCAACGATTAGTCCCTCTGGTGCAGTAGTGGACTAAATCCCGCTTTACATTTACTGCACACCAAAATTAATTAATTTTCTTGAACTTTCACACACGCCATCCCATCCTTGTGCCAAACACAGTTATAGAGAGTTTTTCCTTATCTCCTCATAATATTTGAATCTCCTTTCTGAGTAATTATTCAAATATTCTAAATATTCATTTGGGAAAATCATTTCAAGCTTAACAGTATCATAATAGAGCCATTGTTTGACATCAAAATATGTTAACTCATCTTCGTCTATTCTTTTCAAATTGCACCTTTGTTTTTGCACTATTGTGTCGCCTAAATTAATTGTCAAGGAAGTTAATTCAAGATCAAACACATTTATATTCCTCTTTTTCATTTTTAATTTCCAAACCGTGTTGTCTTCCAAACGTATAATACACAACGTATCATCGACAACTTTGTATTTCGCTATAAAAATATCAAATAAAAAATCATCAAATACTACCATAGTATCATTTCTAAATAAATACTCAAAATAATTTGAATCTTTATCAAATAACTGCCAGCTTCCATTTAGATAATCAGAATCAATGTGGTCATTTTCAAAACTAGTAAGGACTAGTATAATTAAGAATATTTGTATAATTTCTTTCATAAAATGCACTATAGCGGTTGGGCGTATGAAATATTTGGCATTTCGAAGCACTTTCCTATCAAACCACTAGAAAGTTTACAAAATGTAACAATATTAATATTAGCACTATCCACCAAATGTATATATATACCGTGTAAGAGATTGGTGTCCATTCACTAATATCTGTCAATCAGTTATCCAGTTTTCATATTACAATCGCCTTTAATCCACACAAACCTATCAGCAAAGTACAAATTTATCCTATTTTCCTTTCAAGCTATGCAGGTCTTACGTTGAGAATACAAAACACAGTGTACTAAAACACTCCAACTAAAATCGTCATTGCGACAATTTTTTGAATCAACGATTAGTCCCTCCGGTATTTTATTGATTAGTATTCATAAACTTGTTTGTGCTATCCGTTCTACATCGCAAACTTTGCTCATAATTCCTCTGATTTGAAAAAATTATCTGTTTCCCAATTTCCGGGATTGGTTTCGATATAATTGACTATACGTTTATAATCATTATCGTTGCGGATAATATGGCCATGAAAGCGGGATTGCCAAACAGGTAATTTGGGCGTTCCACGTAATTCGTTTATGTGTTTGGTAACCGATGATTTGAAACCTGCGACAAAGGAAGAAATTGATCTTGGCCGACGACAGGCAATACCGGTGTGTTGTGGGGGTTGTGGCATTCGTAGAGACGCACGGCCGTCCGTCTCTACCTGTGAAACGTGCGGATCACCAGAACCAGATTTATCATTTTCGATTCGTAAAATGGCGTGTAAATGGTTGAGTATATAATTAATGCATCGCAAAACATTATGAATACTATATAATTATTAATCGTCGAAGCGTCAGTTGATCATCTGCAAAATCTTCTCAGTATCATGAGGATCTATTACAGCGGTTTTACAACGCCTCTTCCGAAGCAATTCATGAATATACCCCAATCGGTTCCGGTTTCAGGTAAACGGGTGGCATAACTGTACGGTAACCCGCCTGGCAATTCCGGTTTGAGAGTCCATGCTTCGCCAGACCATTCCTGTTGCCTGGTCTCATGCCGATACAATGGGGTCATGCCTGTCTTAAATTGTAGTTCCATCTCCCGAAGAGTGATTGCCGGTGGTTGGTTGATCGTCATCGTTTGTCGGTCAGATCAAGTGTTGTACGCGAACTGTTCTATGAAGATGAAAAACCTGTTTGCTTTCTCAGTTTAAAACCTGTAAATCTTCTCCCCTCAACAGCTTCGCCCCGTCAGTCACAGTCTTTACTGCACTAACAACTGGTTGTCAGCCACTACCGGCAGCTTAGCCGTCGCGGAGTGAACGTAGGAGACTATTCATGGCCTGGGGGTGTCAATCAACACGTGAAAGCAGGGAGAAGCTGAGGTCGGGTATAGTCCTGCGGGTCGTAGCACTTCAGGTTAAAGCAGCGACCTGCCGTTACCGTGCTGTGGATTCAATTTCTCAAAACTTCTTCATCCTGATCGTCCTTCCAGCTTTGAATTTCTAACCAAATGTACAAATTTTCATATTCAATATTTCAGGAAGAACAAATTTCAATTTCTGGTAATCGTCCCGCGGTAGAGACCCACGACCGTGCGTCTCTACAAAATGGGGGTCTGAAGGCATTTTGCCAAGTTATTGATTAACAGGTACCATAGTTGGAGTAGCTTCGTTCTGGCTTCGAAGCGGCTTCGAAGCAGCTTCGTAAATTTTCGAACGAAAAACGAACCGATCTCGAATGGGATTAAACTTTGACAAGGCTCATACCCATCTCTCCTCTTTTATTCCTTCACTCATCGTGTTATTGCACCGCTATTTCAACCCCGCCGCTTCAGGCAGCCTCTGCCCTGCTGCACCATCAAAACAGATGCATTGGCAGTTATAAAGAGGTTCACAGGCTTGCGGAGTCTATCTATGGTGGTGCCTGCAGAATGCTTCAATCAGGATGTGCCGGCCTCATCATTTGTCAGGAAAAATGAAAGAGAAGGAACCGTTGGCTGACAACAAAAATTGTCATACCGTTAAACGACAGGCGTCAGCCCCTGCCTGCTCCCATAACGGATAGCAGCATCCGGGACATACCGGCTCCTCGCCCGGTTAAGCGGTACACGGGTAGTCAACGCCGCGGTAAGCAGCGAATTTTAAAATGATAGCATAGGAACCCGATCAATTTCCACCCCTCATCAGTGGAGGAAGGCGCGGGGTGAGGATCGGGCGGCTGAGGCTGATACCGGCAAGCAACCAACCAGAAACTATTGCAGACTGTTGATGGCCACCCAGGCCATCAATCCCGGACCTGTTATCAGGCTCGACTCATCGGCATCGAAAAGGCTGCTGTGAAGGCTGTGGGTGATACCACGCGCTTCGTTGCGGATACCCAGCCGGTAGAAACATCCCGGGATTTGCTGTGAATAATAGGCAAAGTCCTCGGCAGTCATCCGAAGGTCGAGGTCGGCCACCTTACCGGCACCCAGAAAGTCGATGGCCCATTGTCTGGTGCGGGCAGTCAGTTCGGGATTGTTGACCAGAAAGGGGTATCCCGGATCGATGAACACATCGCAGTCGCCACCCATGGCCCGGGCAGTCCCCTGAGCGATGCGCCTGATGAGTTGGTGGGCTTCGGCACGCCATGTCTCGCTGAAGGTACGGATGGTTCCTTCAAGCCTGACCTCGGCGGGGATGATGTTGGTACGACCGTTGGCCACGACTTTGCCAAAAGAGATGACCGTGGGCATGGTAGGAGCAGCATGTCGGCTAACGATTTGCTGAAGAGCCACTACGATGTGCGAGGCAATCAGTACAGGGTCGATATTTTTATCGGGTGTGGCGCCATGGCCGCCCTTTCCCTTCACAGTGAGGTAAATTTCATCGGTCGAAGCCATGTATTTTCCGGGGCGGAGTCCAATCATTCCGGCATCGAGTTCGGGCAGTACATGTTGGCCGAAGATGGCTTCGGGGGTCGGGTTCCTCAGGACACCCTCGCCGATCATCATGATGGCTCCGCCGGGATACTTCTCCTCCGATGGCTGAAAGATCAGGCGGATGGTACCGCCAAAATCATCGCGCAGGGTCTGGAGGATACGGGCAGCCCCCAGCAGGGAAGAGGTATGCACGTCATGACCGCAGGCGTGCATTACGCCGGGATTGAGTGATTTATAGGGAACATCGTTCTCTTCGGTGATGGGCAGGGCATCCATATCGGCACGAAGGGCAATGAGGCGGTTGGAGGTCTTTCTCCCCGTGATATGAGCCACTATGCCCGTACCGGCGACACCCGGCGTGAAAGGTATCCCGGATTCGGTGAGCCGTTTGGCGACAAAAGCCGCGGTTTGGTGTTCCTCAGTCGATAGCTCCGGATATTGATGCAGGTAACGGCGCCACCCCACGAATTCGGCATGGCCATCCAGGGCCAGTTTCTGTATTTGATCTTTCAGGTTTTTCATTTTAGTCAAAGGATTGAAGGTCGCATAACCGTTTGTAGACACCATTCAGCGCGATAAGGTCGGCATGTGAGCCCCTTTCCACGATTTCACCATGCTGAAGTACCACGATTTCGTCGGCAAACTGGATGGTACTTAACCTGTGGGCGATAACCAGGGACGTCCGGTTGCGCATCAGATTTTCGAGAGCCTCCTGAACCAGCCGTTCCGATTCGGTATCGAGAGCCGAGGTAGCTTCATCGAGTATCATGATGGGTGGATTTTTGAGCACCGCCCGTGCAATGCTGAGTCGTTGCCGCTGCCCGCCCGAGAGCTTGATACCCCGGTCGCCGATGATGGTTTGATACCCTTCGGGCAACTGCTCGATGAACTCATGTGCATTGGCGATACGGGCCGCCTGCTCCACTGCTTCGGGGGTGGCATTGTCGATACCTAAAGCAATGTTGGCAAAAATGGTATCGTTAAACAAGATGGTCTCCTGCGACACGATACCCATCAGGCCGCGTAAGCCATCGATCCTGTAATCTTTCACGTTTACACCATCAAGCAGGAGTTCACCGCCGGTAGTATCATAAAATCGGGGAAGCAGATCTGAGAGGGTTGACTTACCACCACCCGAAGGCCCCACCAGCGCGATGGTTTTCCCTTTCGGGATGACCAGGTTGATATGCTTCAGCACATCCTCCTTTTCATAACGGAAAGTTACATCCCGATACTCAATCTGCCGGTTAAAATCTTCAACGGGCAAAGCATCCGGTTTCTCGGTAATCACCTCTTCGGCATCAAGCACCTGACGGATGCGCTCGACCGAAGCAGCCCCCTTGTTGACGTTGTACCATGCCTGCGTGATGGCTTTAGCGGGGACGAGAATCTGAGAGAAAATGGCAAGATAGGTGAGAAACACCGCGGCATTCATGGTGCTTTCGGGACTGAGCACGAGACGACCACCAAACCATAAGACCATTACGATGACCACCACCCCGAGAAACTCGCTCAACGGGGAAGCCAGATCGCGCTTACGATAAAGCCTTACCATCAACCGATTATAGTCGTTGTTGACCGTTTCAAACGATCGCTGGCTTGCCCCAATGGCATTAAACGCCTTGATGATACGCAGGCCACTTATGGTCTCCTCAATGATACTCAGCAGATAGCCCATCCGCTTCTGACTTTTCTGCGAGGTGCGTTTCAGGCTCTTGCCGATCTGTCCGATCAGCAGGGCACTTAAGGGGAGCATCACCAGCACGAAGCCTGTAAGTTGAGGACTGATCACGAACATAGCCGTCAGGTAAGAGGCTATTGTAAACGGTTCACGAAACATCATCTCGAGCGAACTCATGATACTCCATTCCACTTCCGAAACATCGGAAGTAACGCGTGCCATAAGGTCGCCTTTGCGTTGTTCGGTATAATAAGAAAGCGGAAGAATCAGAACATGGTGGTACATCGCATTGCGAAGATCGCGCACCACTCCGTTGCGTAACGGGGCCAGAAAAAACATGGCGAGGTAACGGAACAGGTTTTTGAGGAAGAACAGGGCGACGATTATCAGCGAGATATAAAGCAGTGCCTGCAACTGACCATATTGGTTGATGGTACTGCTGATCTGCCAGTAGAAATATTGCTTGAGGCCGGTGGAATCGTTAAGCAATTTCAGGCTCAGTTCAAAATTTGCGGGGGGGGCTGCAACCACCGGAGTAAGCCTGAAAAGGATCTCAAGTACCGGGATAAAAAGGACGAAAGATACCAGTGAGAATGCCACCGAGATGATATTGAACAGCACGTTCAACAAGGCATACCCCCAATAAGTAACAGCAAAAGAGAGAATTTTTAACAGATTTTTCATCGGATGAACAATCATAATCAGTCACCCGTGTATCGGATGAAGCAAATGCAAAGATAGGGAAATGCCGTTGTTGTCGTCAAAATAGTAAAGGTTAACACATCCGTTGATGCCCCATCAATCAACCCTAAAAACCATTACCTTTGCAACATGGATTCAACACGTCAACAAAAGATCGGACGCCAGATACAGAAAGATCTGGGCGAAATTATTCAGCGTTCACCTGCCGTAACAGCCGGTGCACTTGTCACCATTACCCGCGTCAATGTCACATCTGACATGAGCCTGGCCCGTGTCAACATGAGCATATTCGGTGGGCCTGGCAAGGAGGAAGTGCTGAAGATCATCAAGGAACATAAGAATGAACTCAGGTATGAGCTCGGACAACGCATCCGCAATCAGGTACGGATTATTCCGGAACTCCAGTTTTTTATTGACGATTCGCTCGACATCATCGAACGGATCGACAACCTGTTAAAACAATAACCACAGAACCAACTTCAACGCATGCAATACGACCCGATAAAAAGGAGCCTTGGAAAGGTGTTCAACAAGACCCCCTGGCTTCGTGTATCATTTTACAAAATGCTCGATCTTCTGCTGTTGCGCACCTATCATGTACGCCGGGAGCTTAAGGTTTTTGTAAAAGATCATCCGAAAGCCGATGTACTCGATGCCGGCATGGGATTCGGACAGTACTCCTATTTTCTGGCGGCTCATTATCCCTCATGGACAGTAACCGGGGTAGATGTGAAGCAGGAGCAGGTAGATGATTGCAACAGATTTTTCAAACAGATTGGCCGCAGCAATGCATCGTTCCATTACGCCGACCTCGAAAACTTTGACGAAAGCAACAGTTACGACCTCATCCTGAGCATTGATGTCATGGAGCACATTCCCGACGATCAGGCCGTATTCAACAACCTGTGCAAGGCACTTCGTCCCGGGGGCATGTTGCTCATCAGCACCCCTTCTGATCAGGGTGGCTCGGATGTACACGACCACGATGAAGAATACAAAAATGATGGCAGCGCTTCATTCATTGACGAGCATGTGCGCGATGGCTACAACGCGGGTGAGATTACTGAAAAGCTACGCAAAGCCGGCTTCAACCGCTCAGAAGTAAAATACAGTTACGGAGCACCGGGTAAAATTTCATGGAAACTCACCATGAAATATCCTATCCAGATGCTCAACACTACCAGGTTGTTATTTATCATCCTGCCTATTTACTACCTCGTCGCCTTCCCCATCGGACTGATTTTAAACCTTGCCGATGCACGGATGAACCATCCGACAGGCACAGGACTCATCGTAAAAGCCTGGAAATAAACCACACCAAGAAAAGATGGATGTAGCGCTCTACATAGCCCGCCGCTACTTTGTGTCACGTAAGAACCACAACATCATCAACCTGATCTCCTGGATTTCGGTGGCAGGCATCATGACCGGTTCGTTTGCCATGATCGTGGTGCTATCGGTATTCAATGGATTCGAAGGGCTGGTCAGCATGCTATACAATGTTTTCGATCCCGACCTGATGGTCACCGCGGCACAGGGGAAAACATTCAGGGAAGATTCGGCGCGTATTGCGCAACTAAAAGCCATCGACGGAGTGTGGTATGTGTCGGGAGTAGTTGAAGAGACCGCACTGGTACGATATGCCAACAAGCAACATGTGGCCACCCTCAGGGGGATGGGGCCTGAATTTCAGCAACACCATCCGCTCGACAGCATGATGATCGACGGGAGCATGATCCTTTCCGACTCCACGCACGATTACATCGTACCCGGCGCCGGGGTGGCCTATCAGCTTGGAATAGACCGGCGTGATGAGATCAACCCGGTGATCCTCTACCTGCCCCGACGTGGAGGAAATATGGTAACACCCGATCAGGCCTTCAACAGTTCACCTGTTTTCGCCAGTGGTGTCTTCAGCGTTCAGCAGGATTTTGATACGCGGTACATCCTCACCTCGCTTCAGTTTGCACGGTCGCTAATGAACTACACCAATGAACTCACGGCACTTGAGATTAGGTTCAAACCTGGTGCGAATACCGATAAGATCAGGACAGAAACCCGAAATATTCTGGGAAACGGATTCAGGATAAAAGATCGTTATGAGCAGCAGGAGATGCTCTACAAGATTATGAAGTCGGAGAAATGGGCAGTTTTCCTGATTCTCAGTTTCATCATTCTGATATCAGCCTTCAACGTCATCGGATCCCTTACCATGCTCATTCTTGACAAACGTAAAGACATCACCATTCTGGAGGCCATGGGGGCCGGGGCAGGTCTGGTAAGAAGGATTTTCTTCATCGAAGGGATGATAATCAGCCTGGGGGGAGCCTTCATCGGTGTGCTTCTGGGCCTTCTGGTCTGTTTGTTGCAGCAACAATTCGGAATTATAAAACTAGGCAATGAAGGAAGCACTTTCGTAGTAAGTGTTTACCCGGTAGCCATGCAATTTACCGACTTCGTGTTTACCATTTCCATCGTGGGCCTTATCGGAGTTATCGCGAGTTGGATTCCGGCCCGTCAGATTAGCAGGCGTTACAGGCAAATAGTGGAATTTACAAGGTAATCAGACCTCAAATCTGATTATTGCAGATTTTGTTGTAAGTTTACAGCCAAATCGTTCATCCAGTTTATCCTCAGTTCCGGATCATCCGAAATTGCACTATTATGAAGGTTTCATGCCGATACTGATAACCATATCAACCCAAAGAAATAACAAACTGAATTCAGGTAAATATTACTGTGTCAATAGATTTAATAATTCATCACCATTACCTGAATCTGGTTTTGTAAATTTCATTCCGCTAACCGGACGATGCATTCATCAGACGGGCAGCAGCAACACCAATGTTCGCGAAAGTATACAGTTACATGAGGCCGGAAGAAAGTGCGGTTACACTTCCGGAATAACGAGCGAAGAGAAAACTGATGCAGCCCTTCACCATCAGAACAGATGCAGGGCAAATGACCTTCAGTGTTTCACAGCCCGACAGTTGAACAGGATCGGCGTTTATGACAACAGTATGATTTCCGCAAAGAAAGAGTTTATCACGCAAAAGCCAGCAAAATGAGCACTAGCAGCATAACACCCAGAATACTACTGGTTGATGACAACCCGAAGAATCTGCAAATACTTATCAGTTATCTGAAAAACTTTCAGTTTCACCTTGACATCTCAACTTCAGGTGAGGATGCCTTTTCATCCATTGCCACATCCAAACCCGACCTCATCCTGCTCGACATCATGATGCCCGATATGGATGGTTATGAGGTATGCCGCAGATTAAAGGCCGACCCTTTAACAGCAGATATTCCAATCATTTTCATCACAGCACTGGCTGAACCGGAGAACAAGATCAAGGGCTTCCAGCTTGGGGGGGTCGATTACATCACCAAACCCTTTCACAAACAGGAAGTGATGGCACGCATCGAAACCCAGTTAACGATGATCAGGCAACGGCAGGAACTTCTGGACCTGAATATCAAGCTCCAGTCAAGTAATAAAATGCTTGAAGAAGCCAATGAAGCCAAAGATAAATTACTGACAATCATCGGACATGATCTGAGGGGGCCGATTGGAAACATCAACAACCTGCTGCATCTGATTCTGGAAAACCAGTTGGATGGAAACGACCGAAATGAACTGCTTCAGGAAACTATTCTGTCGGTACAAGGCACTTATTTCCTCCTCGAAAACCTGCTTTTCTGGGCCAAGTCGCAACGGAATGAAATTGAGTTTTACCCCGAAGAGGTTAATCTGAATGAACTGATCGTAGAAACGATCCACTCATTACAAAGCACAGCTGTTGACAAAAACATCGTTGTTTCCTCACACCTCGACGACACCGATACGGTGACAGGCGACAGCAACATGCTGGCCGTAGTCATCAGGAATCTTATATCGAATGCCATCAAATTTACCTCCTCAGGAGGAACCGTTGTTATTGAAACACATTTGAACCAGAACCACAAGCTATGGGTATCGGTAACCGATACCGGAGTTGGTCTCTCCGCCGACCAAATTGAAAAGCTTTTGACACCAGGGATTCATAATTCGTCACGTGGCACACAAAACGAAAAGGGTACAGGAGTTGGATTGTCGCTTTGCAGCGATTTTCTGAGACACCATGGAAGCAGCCTTAAAATTGACAGTAGCCCCAATAAAGGGAGCACCTTTAGTTTTTCGCTCTCGTTACCCGAATAAGCCCCTTTGTTCATAATCATTCACCAATCAATCATTATGTCTTTATTTACTATCAGGCTAAGAAAAGCAGCCTTTACACCGGTGGCGCTTTTCCTGATGAGTGGTGTCATGCTGTCGGTAACAGCACAGACACAACTTCCGGTTAATCATTCCGAACGATTTCAGCTCACCGGCAATGCCACCGAAATGGCTGGTGCCTCACTTGAAATTGCCACTTTAAACCAGTTGACGATTAACACACCTGTGGGGCAGTTTACCGAAATTGCCTTTGAAAACTGCACTCATACCAATCTACCAGGTGAGCCAAAGCTTCCTGTGATGCGGAAGCTGATTGAGATACCATTTGGAGCAACTCCGGAAGTGAGGATCATCAGCGAGAGTCACCACGATTACCGATTGGCTGATCTGGGGATTGTTAATCCCATCATGCCTGCACAGGGACCAGTTTCCAAAGAATATGAAGATGTTTCGGTGCTCCCGTTCCAATATAACGAGGCGCTTTATGCCAAAGATTTTTTCATCGGTACAGAATTGGCCACCGCTAAGCTGGTAGGACAGATGCGGGCCGTAAGCCTCGCCCTGCTTGAAATCGCCCCCGTTCAGTACAACCCGGTACGTGGAATCCTCAGGATATACGACCAGGTGGAAGTCAGGGTAATTTTCAAAGGTGGCGACCTGAATGCTGCCGATTTACTCAAGAAAAAATATGCCTCACCATTCTTTCAACAAGCCTACAGGATGGTTGGCAATTATAGCGATAGCGGCTCAAAGGAGTTGATCACCGATTCACCGGTGACCTATGTCATCATCGCCGACCCCATGTTCCAGACCGCCCTGCAACCTTTTATTCAATGGAAGACCAAAAAAGGTTTTAAAGTCATTGAAGGCTATACAAATAACACATCGGTTGGAACAACTACCACCACCATCAAAAACTATCTTCAGGGCCTATACAATACACCGCCAACCGGTTACAATCCGCCCAGCTTTGTTCTCTTCGTGGGTGATGTAGCTCAGATACCAACTTATAACGGAACAGCGGGTTCACATCCAACCGACCTTTACTACTGTGAATATACGGGAGATAAGATCCCGGAGGTTTATTATGGACGTTTCTCGGCTACGACGGTAGCACAGTTGCAACCTCAGATCGACAAAACCCTCCAGTATGAACAATACCTTTTCCCCGATCCCTCGTTCCTTGGAAGAGCCCTGTTGGTAGCAGGTGCTGATGCAGGTCATCAGCTGACCTATGGCAACGGACAGGTGAATTATGGTACTTCAACCTATTTCAATGCCGCACATAATTACAATACACTGGCGCTTCTTCAGCCTGAACCCTCAGGAGCCGGTTACCACCAGCAAATCCTGAATAAAGTATCTGAAGGTATATCGGTTGGGAACTATTCCGCCCACTGCGGCGAAAGCGGATGGTCAGATCCAAGTTTTGAAAACAGTGACATCCCGGGTCTCACCAACAATAATAAGTATGGGCTGCTCATCGGCAACTGTTGCCTGAGCAACAAGTTCAACAGCAACTGTTTCGGTGAGGAGCTTCTTCGTGCTGCCAACAAAGGCGCCGTCGGATACATTGGCGGTTCGAACAGCACCTATTGGGATGAAGACTTCTGGTGGGCCTGTGGAATGAAGGCTGTATCGACCAACCCCACCTACAACGCACTACACATCGGTGCCTTCGACGCCGCCTTCCACGATCATGGCGAAGCCGTTGAAGACTGGTTCGTAACACAGGGTCAGATGCTTGTTGGTGGCAACCTGGCTGTCGAAGAATCTGCATCAACCATGAAGACATACTATTGGGAGATCTACCATCTGATGGGCGATCCATCGGTGTCAACCTACTTCTCGGTACCGCCGGTATTGACAGCCTCTTATCAGACCACCATGCTGGTAGGGATGAGTGCCCTCACCGTCAACACCGAACAATACGCATACGTCGCGCTATCGAAGAGTGGTGTGCTGCTAGCAACTGCAATGGCTGGTCCGACAGGAACAGTAAACCTCAATTTCACGGCCTTAACCTCTGTTGGCAACTGCGATATCGTGATTACCAAACAAAACCGACAGCCTCACATCGCGCAGATACAAGTAGTTCCGGCATCCGGGCCCTATATTGTATACGATTCTCACACCATCAGCGACCCGACAGGAAACAACA
>MEOA01000067.1 GCA_001768515.1 Bacteroidetes bacterium GWE2_42_24
AAATTCTGTGATCATTCTGTGATCATAGAGACTTGATGTTAATATGTCCGTTCACACGATAAGCGGTAAAACCCTTTTTAATGACCATGACAAGTATTGTGCCAAAAAATACATATATTTATTCTTACTACATATATAATATACACCATAATTATAGTAAACATAAGCGTTTCATAAGTAAAACATATCTTTGGTATAACTTTGATATGTCTTTGTTAAGACTTTGGGATAAAATTGAAATGCAAAACACGTATAATCAACCATTTAAAAAACTACATTTTGTAACTAAATACACGCAATATTTTTATAAAAAACTTGAAAATTCTTCAAAAGGGGGGATAAAATCAACGGAAATATAGTCTTAAAATTGGGAAACGTATATATTTTGGAAAATTAATAGCGCGAAAATCTGTTTCAGCATTCCGGTGGTAAAATTGACTATGGTGTGGATTGGACGATCAATAATACAAAATTGTTAATGTTTCATGGCTTTAAAGTATTATTAATATGGTTATCATTGGTTCTGCAAATGACTTTTTTGGACAAATTCTGCCGGCATTTTGTATGCGCGAATGCATTTCTATTTGTCAAATAAATCGTTGACTATCTGAATAATGAATTTAAATTACAACCTTCAGGGATGCAGAATGTGCTGAAAGAATCAGGATCATTCATATTTTGGTCTTCGGATTGTTTCACACAATTCCCGGTAGATCCTAAAAGTAATAACTCAGATCAATCTAACAAAGTACTGGTGAATTATGAAAAATATAAACATATTAATTATTAATTGAAGCTAGCTGTCATAACATTTTCAGATTTAATAAATGTGGTGTGAGCAATTGTAGTTTGAGAGATAATAAATAAAAAACTGTGGTGTATTCAATTACTTATGGTAATTGTATATTTACCTTCTTCTAATATGTCAATGATGAACCTACATTGTTTTCTGGTATCGCCTACTAAAATAGTATAGCTTATCTCACAGTGAACCGGACAGAAATATTGGGATATACTGATTTTTTTCCCAGATTGAACAATTTGCCCTGAAGATTTATCTATTATCAGATCCGTTGGGGTAAAATCTGTAAATGCACTTTTAATAGAAAAAGTAATATCTTTATCATGTTCATTGATTAGCTCGTTTTTCTCAACCGTGTAATTCATAATGCCTGTAGCAGATGCAACTCTATAAGAAATATCGGGCTCTGTCACTCCTATATACTCATCTTTCTTCCAATATCCAATCAAAGTATACTTTTCTCCGTTTATAGTATATTCGAATTTTCCTTTACCGTCTTTTTGGCCATTAAGCCAATACCCTTGAAAGGTATCACCGTTTTTATATAAATATTTACCCTTTCCATTGGGTAATCCGTCTTTAAAGGTTCCAATGTAGGTGTCTTCGCCGATTGATTTACCTTTTCCATTTGCCAGACCGTTCAGACATTTACCAGTATATTTTCCGGAAATCTTTTCAAGAAGTACATTACATGAATCAGTCTGAGCATTGATGCTTAGCGTTAAAACTAAGATAATGATTGTTAATACTAGATTTTTCATATTTAGGGTTCTAGTTTGAATTGCATGAAACAATTTAAAGATAAATATATGAGGGGGCATGTTTTTACAAAATCACTGTTATCGTGAGGAAAAAGGGTTGCCGGGTTGTGGTATAATGCGCTTTTGATCGTACTCCTGTGTCTGCTACTTAGAAATCACCTGTGAACTCATCAGGTTCGTTTCCGTGTTGGGTTTCCCAAATGAATCCCTCATCCCCACAGCTTCGCCACGTCAGTTACAGCATAATTGTACTAACGTTTTGGTCGTTAGGTCGGTATGAACAAAAACGTGTACAGGGCTTTTTGCTGAAAAAAAGCTTGTTCCCTCTTGTCCGGGCAGCTCTTCCTTCTCCGGACTCGCAGTTGATGAGCCATGCTGACGGTTTGTGTACTACCGGTACTCTATAGAAGTCAAAAGTATGGATTCTTGCTGAAACATGGAGCTAAAACGAATAATTATTTGGCACTGACAGGAACTGTGAGAAAAGCTACCACATTTTCAATTAGCTTTGGTTTCTGCTGCTTCCAATCCTGAATACAATCCAACAGAGTGGTGAATGGCTATACCATTATAATGTGTTCTTCGTAATATCGACTAAGCACTGTCCTTCCGCGCGAATGCCAGCAAAACCTTTAACAATAAGCCTCGGGACTTAAATGGTTTTACCAGGGAGTTCATCACATAGCAAGAACTCTTTTCCCTGTAACGGCGGTGGTGCCATCAACGATGTCACCGCCGGCCTGATGTTGATGCAGGGTGGTGGCAAAGTATCCGCACGACTAACCCATCTTAAATGCTGGTATACGAAGGTGTGGCTTTACTGAAAAATTCACTTGCAATGGCAATATCAAAGTAGCGCCATGTTCAAAGTCATTGAGCAATGGTAACAAGGCAGAATGAGCCATGTTTCATTCTGTAGTATGCAGAAGCAAGGCATGTCTTGTCTCTGTATGATGAGATTGGCGATACTACCACCTTTTTTGTCTGGATTTTGTTGTATCTTAGCATTGTTTGGTGCCTCTGGTCTGAAAAAGTATCATCTATCATTTGATTCTCAATCATGGCAGCTATTGCACCAAAACGGGAAATATTTTTCATTTTGAACTTTTTATCGAAAATGAGTTATCGTAAAAATGAATTTAAATAATTGAAAAATAAATATTTACAATTTAATAACCTAGATTGGCATGTTTATTGTTAAGCCTTCAACAAAATCTTTTATTATGAAATCAAATCAAATTACACTCGTCGCACTTAGCATGATGCTTTTGCTTGCTTCGTGCAGAAAGGATCAGTCAGATCCTGTTACAACAACAGTAACCAACTCGAAAGACTTAAAAGTAGCCGACGGGTTCAACTGGGCAACAACAAAAACCATTGAAGTAAATATTAATGTTGAATCTGACTTAGCAAGTGGTTTGTTAAGCAAGGTTATGGTTTTCAAGGCAGACCCCACATCCGGTACAACACCTACGGCCAGTGGTTCAGCAGGTTTTGGATTCCCTTATGCTACTGATATCATTGTTCCGGCCGCTTTGGAAGGAATGTGGATTGAAATGCACAGCTCTGGTGGTGCTGTTGAAGTAGTTTATCAGGCCTTCTCGGGTAATAATCTGAGTTACACTTTCCAGACCAGTGTTAAAGCAGATGAACTGAAGTCAGTCGTTACTGGTCCTGATTGCACAAGTGGATGTGATGTAACCGTGTCGACTAACCAGGATATCACTGTAAAGCAAGGGAAGACCTATTGCCTTACTACAACAAATTTCACGAAGAAAATTAATTTTGAACCATGGAACGGAGGGGGTACGGTCCGTATCTGTGGTGTCGCTACACCTTCGCAGATCAACAACTTTGGTGGTTATGGCGGCAATTGCAACCTTGTGATATCCGATGGAGGGAAATTAACCTTTAACGATGATTTAGCTTTAGGTGGTGTCAGTTCAATCACAGCCTGGCATACTTCAGAAGTATATATAGAAGAATTAAAACTGAACCAAGAGTCTACCTCATTCACCAATTACTCTAGCAATTTCACCATCCATAAAGCTTTTTCTCCCAGTGGAGTTGTTACTAATTACGGAACACTTACTCTCGACAATAAATATGAATCAAACAGTCCTAATGGAAAACTGATTAATTCAGGGACCATTACAACCGTTGGCTACCTTCAGATTAATAATGCTTTGACAAACAGCGGTACTATCAATGTCGGAACCGACTTCGATTTGAATAACAGCGCCGGTAATTATTCAAACACTTGTAAGATTATTGTCGGCAACAATGCCAGCCTTAATTCCGGTGCCCTGACGATGAACGGTGGTTATCTGAAAGCTGAAGGAAAATTTCAGGTAAATGGGGTTGCTGTTTTAAATCTTCAAAACCAATCGATGGTTTCGGCCAACAACGTCGTGTTAAACAATAGTATATCAGGCGCAGGTAGTCTGAATTCAATTGTTTCGACCGGGAATGCCACGATCAACTCAGGTAAAACCGTCTCGGGTGCAATTGAATGGGTTGATGATAACGGGGTGTTGACAAATGGTACCGTGGCCCTCTTTATTAATGGAGCTTCCTTTAAGTTGATTTCTGAGGCAACTAACTTCATCCCGGTATCGGATTGTAACCCTGAAGGAATAGGTTCTACCCCGGTCATTACTGATACAGATGGCGATGGCGTGGCTGATATTAATGATGATTATCCTGAAGATGCCACACGTGCATACAACAACTACTATCCGTCAGCTACTACATGGTCATCGATGGCCTTTGAAGATCTGTGGCCTGCTTATGGCGATTATGACATGAATGATTTGGTGGTGAATATCCGCTTTAATCGGGTAACGAATGCCCAAAATAAGGTTGTTGATGTAATCAACCTCTATGATGTGAAGGCAGTTGGCGGAGCTTTAAGAAATGGCTTTGGATTCCAGCTCGATAATGTTGACGTTGGCGTAATTGAGTCTGTTACCGGATATTCAGTGAACCCTGGAAGCTACATTACGCTTGGTACCAATGGCCTTGAAACTGGAACTACCAAACCAGTTATAATCCTATGGGACGATGCTGAAAATGTGATTACCCGTGTGGGTGGGGAATACTTTAACACCGAACATAATGGCTACGTTGGTACTTCCGAACCTGTTACAATTAATGTACATTTCTCTACGCCTCAGACAACTGCAATGGTTGGCCTGCCTCCTTTTAATCACTTCCTGATTAAGGGTAAGGTTCGCGGAACCGAAATCCACCAGCCCGGCATGGTACCAACAAGCAAAGCGAATACTGAGTTATTTGGCACTGGCGATGATGACACCAATCCGACTAACGGGAAGTATTACAAGTCAGTAACCAATCTCCCCTGGTCAATATTTGTTGCTGAAGAGTTTGATTACCCTCTGGAAGAGGTTGATATAGTGAATGCTCACCTGAAATTTGCCGCTTGGGCTGAATCAAACGGAGCACAATATTCTGACTGGTATATGGACAAGGCAGGATACCGTAATACTGAAAAGATCTACTAATCAGTAGTTATCAAATAAGAATTCAAGAGGGGCGGGGAGTAATCTTCCCGCCCCTCTTTTAATTGGTGTTTAGGTCGAAAAAATCGAACAACACTCCCTATCTTTGCCTCAATAAATCAAGTTATACTCATGAATTTAAAAATGTTCTCCCTGACGGTTGTTTTAACAATGATGGGCATTGTATCGATGGGGCAAAAAATTCTGGATTCCTACCACCATTATACAGGAAAAATCGGGAATTCTATCGATGTTACCCTTGATATTGTAATTGCCGGGAACCTGGCAGAAGGTATTTATTCGTATTCCAATATACAACAGCCTGATAATAAGAAATCAATTCAAATTACCGGCAGGTGGGACGTTGTAAAGAAACATTTCAGACTCGAAGAATTTGGAAATCCCGACGGATCTACATTCATACTTACTAAATTGGAAAATGGACTCTCGGGAACATGGAAGCCGGCAGAACAGGATGTAGAATTGCCTTGTTCTTTAGCTGAGAACTACAATGATGGATCCTTAACGTTTAAAACGTATAGTAAAGCGCTGAGTCATACATTATTTCCGATGATGAAGACCAGCCCAAGAGCATCCTACAGAATTGTTATTCCTGAAGCAATCGCCGGGGCTCAGCGTAATGTCCTGGATTCCATAAATAAACAGGTGTCTTTGCTGTATTTTAACCGGTTACAGGAAGGGGAGGGGTTTGATAATATTATTGAGGCTGAACGAACAAGATACTTTCAACAATATGTAGATCAGAACCTTGATAATTATACGACTACAGATCAATCGAATACCTTTTGCTGGGATAAGCACTTAAGTCTTAATGTAATGCATAACGAAAACGATATCTTGAGTTTAGGGGTTAAACTCTATGCATTTACTGGTAGTGGCAAAGGGATGATCGTTAAAAAATATCTGACAATGTCGGCAAAAACTGGTCAGCGATTTAGCTTAAACGAATTGTTCGATGGAGACTATAAAGGCCAGATTGAAAATCTTATACTCAACGAAGTCAAAGTCAAGTTTAATCTTGGCCAGAATGAATTATTAACCGAAAAAGGGTTTTTCGCCGAGAATGTGTCAGTAACTGAAAATTTTTACCTTACCAGCAATTCGATCGGATTTTGTTACAATCCTTATGAAATCGCCGGTGCATCGGTAGGAGCCATTGAAATTGTCATTCCAATCTCCTCAATTGCTTCTTATTTAAAACCTGGTATCAAATTATAGTTTTTACTGATATTTTTTTCATAAAGCTTTGCTTTTATAATATATCTTAACATAATATAAATTATGGGGTACAATTATATCAAAATATTCCTAACTTTACTGGCGAATATAAATTAGATATCAGCAGGAAAAAAATGAAGAATAAGATTAGATGAATCGCTTTGAATTAACACCTTTGTTTTACCGCGATCAGAGATTAGTATCTTTTCCCTGTCCATTTCAAGTAATTTGAAACGCTTATTGTTAGCGGCTACTGAAGAGAATTTTTTAAAATCATCAAGTGCACTCGCTAAATTGGCATATTCTAATCTGATCGTAATTTCCTCCTTGGTTTTTCTTTCTGCCAAACCACGTATGAATCCCTGAAAATTTGATGCACCCAATGAATACACCGATGAAAATCCGGCTCGTCCGTAAAATATGCAATCATATTTACCTGGTGTAAACCTGATCAAACGACTTTGATCTGCATCAGTCTTATTACTGATTTCGTTGGTGATTTCTTCCGTCAGCTTATAAATATCATCTGGATCGACTTCCTTTGATTGCGCCGATATTACATAGTAAAAGCTACTATTAGCTGCCATTGTATAACCTTTTCCAATGGCAATGTTGTTTGAATTAAATTGTTTATCAGCAGAATATGGTCGACGGATTGAATAGATGCCCCAAGCTTTCTCAGGTGATTCCATTTCATAAACCTCGACATGCAACTTACTGCTTTCCTTCGAATAATCAGCTGCGGCAACTTCAACAAAGCCATATTCCAGAAAAAGATCGGCCCCACCATCAACCATGAAGTATAAATCATCGCCCGAGTAAACAACTATTGGTTCGATTATTTTCCAACCTCTATTTGTTTCAGGTAGAAGTAAAACCGCCGGTTGTGAGGACAATTGGGTGGCTATCGAGTTGAATATGAAGAAAACAATTAATGGCGTTAAATGACTGATATGCAGCATCTTATTATTTCTTTTAGAATTCCCTGATGGTTACATTTTCAAGATTTGCTGTTCCCAGGCCTGAAGACTCACCAGTCTGAAGCGTTGGAACATCGCTCTGTGGAAAACCCAGAAGCTTTGCACAGTATGAGTCTAGTGCAACAGGATCTGTCCCAATAATTATTTTTCCAGATTTTACAATTTCTCCGGGGCCATTAGGACCGTTGGTGACAATTCCCATCAAAGCGTCAACTATATATAAATCAGGTTTTCTAATAACGAAAATATCAGTTATACACTGTGCCAGGTAAACCGGATCATTCCGTTTGGGCCCATTCAGATGCATCGTTACATTCGTTGCCCGAGTGCAGACCCCCATGAGATTTTTCATACAGCAGGTGAGAATGGTTGTTGCATGGTGTTTGGCGACGGGGATATCAATGAATACATCAATTTTAAATAATTCACTTACTACTTCTGCTTTCCGAAGTGCCTTTGCACCTGGTATTGTATCAAGTCTGGTGAAATTGATCGAATCATAAGTGGCAGGGAATGTGTTCTTATCAACCATCCTGACTCGTCCGATGATTGATTTGTTTGCTTCGAAGTTTGCAGACCTCTGCCAATATTCAGGTTTTATGTCCTGAAGGCTTATTACTTCTGATGCTCCAGCTTCAAAACACATCTTTACCACCGCTATGCTCAGATCAGGATTTACATAGGCTCCTGGTTCACTGAAATCGGAGTTGATCAAAAGGCCAATTTTTTGCCCTGGTTTAACAACATTCGATATTCCACCCCAATGGTCGATGGCGGAAATGGTTCCGGTAAACCCGTTGGTGTCGTTTACAACAACAATATTTGATGTCTGGGCTGATAATCCCAACAGTAGTGTTAGAAAGAGAAACAAGAGTCCTGTTCTAAGCATGTGCGATTTATTTTTGATGTTAATATATGAATCTACTGATATCTAAATGGTAGGTTTTAAATGCTATACGTTCGAATCTCGCCGGAAATGAGTCTTGAAAATTTCGTTCAATCTTTTAGGCGGAGTTTTTTAATTATTCATGCATATGCCTTGAAAAACGCTTCTTGCCTCTCCCCTGCCAATCAGAAAATAAAAATCGTCTAAATAATTAATACATAACTGAGGTACAATAACTTGATACATTTGATGGTCTTAGTATGACTGCTACATTCTTTTTTCTGAACAAACCGATGCAATAACCATGTTAATGCGCGCTCTTGTGTTTTCCTCTCCGACAAACCCCATCCTCTTATTGGCATAAAATAGATAATACAACCATGCCGCTTAATATATTGGTGAACAGATACTTTTTCCGGCGTGTGGTGGAGTAATGCTCATAATGGTCGGTTATTGTCAGCATCAGAAAATTAAGAAACATCCTGGAAATAAGTTTTAAGAGGCTATTTAATCTAAAGACAGAAATAATTAAAATGGCAACTACAGGGATCAATTTATACGGCTGTCAAAAAAATATTTGCGAAGATAGTTTTTTTCAAAACAAAACGCGCCAGATACCGAAGTATCTGACGCGTCTCATTAGAAGTATAACACGGTTATTTGTTCGAGATCATTATCCTGCGAACAACAACTTCACGTCCGGTCGAAATTCTTACCATATACATGCCATTAGTCAAACCACTGGTTTCAAGCGTAAGGTCATGATCCCCTGTGGAGAGTCGTCCAAATCCGGTCTCATAGACCTTCTTGCCTGACAAATCGGTAATACTCATCTCTACATCGGCATCCTTTTTCAGGCTTAAGGAGATGAACAACATTTCTGATGCAGGATTTGGGTAAACCGATATTTTGTCATGAAGAACAGCACCAGATTCGATTCCGATATAACTGTCGACCCAAAACTGGGTAGATGCTTCACTCCCGAATTTATTGGCAACAAAGAAATTGGCACCAGTAGCATCATACAGCTTAACAAAACCGATTCCGTTATCGCAGCACAGGCCATTTCCTCCGGCATCAATGGCGTGAAATGTGTAGCAAGTGTTGATGGGAATTTCTACAGTATCTTTATAAATGGTGTTCTGATTAGGATATGGGCCACCTTCTTCCACAACATTACCTGCCTCATCACGGATTTCCCATGTAAATTCAGCGGGAGCCTTATCTGTTTTTACCTGAACCACGATGTTGGGAACTCCACGGTAACCTTGTGGAATTACAACCGTGATCGTATCATTTTTGGGATATTCATCAGCAACACCATTGGGGCTTTCTGACCATATCTTCAGGATGTTGTTTTCTTCAACGCCAAAATTGTATGCAGGAAGGTCAATGGTAGCCTTATCAAATAATCCCAGATTTCCAGTAAAGGGGTAAATCATAGGATCCCCATTATTTACCGAGTATTTTATGGTTGTCTGGCTGAGTGCATTCTGTCCGTTGTTTCTAATAACAATTACTGGTTCTACAACGCCAAAACAGTTCGCGGGAGACAGATTGTCCACAGAGAGGACGCTTGCATCGTTGGTGTAGAGGGGGGTAACACTCTCTTCTGAGCTATTACAAGCCTGATATATCTCTTTTGTTTGGTTATTCTGAACAAAACCAACAGCGGCGAGTTCAGTGGCAGTAAATACGTTGGCAAGCTTCCAACTGCCTTCAATTACATAATAATCGCCGGCTTCCATGGCGGGGAGCGTCGTACCATCTTTTGACGGAAGAAGCTTCTTTAGCACATTATAAAAATCTTTTTCGCCATTTGAACCAGGAGGCGTGCTGTATTGAATGTGTTTTTCAATGACAGCAAGATGGCCAATGAGCGGTGTCCCTGTTGTTGTAGCAGTTGCTTTTATCAGCATTGTAAAGCTGATGGTATCCTGACCAGCATTTAACCTGTGTTGAATCTCAATTTCACATGGTGAAGGCATTGCAGCCCTGGCATTCACCGAATTAATGCCCCATCCTGTCGGATAGCCAGAGTAGTAGTTCCCGTCGAGCACCGAGTGTGGAACAGAAGACACACCATAATAACTTACCCTTGCGCTGGGATCTTCTGTGTTATGCAAATACATCGGATCATAGCCGGGCCATGACACATGATAATTAATTGAAGTGATTTTATCGGGATTTGCAGTGAGCAAATTATGAATCCAGGGATTCTGTCCTGCACAGGGGCTGCAAGATGCCTGGGTAAATTCCTCAAGCAATACAAGGCGCTGTGATTTAGGTGACTGCGAAAAAGAACTCAGAACCAGAAGCATAAGACCGGATAAGAGTAAAGATTTTAATTTCATAGGGTTATAAATGTTAAAGTGTAAATGCAAAGATATAAAAAGGACATGAGCAAGAGAATTCCAGGGCTTAAAATTTAGTGGCTACCGTTTTACATGACCCATGCCAAAGTCAAAGTCAAGGTTAAGGCAAACAACATATTACACAGAGTTGCACAAAGAAGGCACAGAGGAAAAATCTCAAGCTCCGTGGTCTTCCGTTTAATTGTCACATTACCAGCGCCTTTGATCAGTAAGTTACAACCTCCTGACAACTATTGGGACGATAGCTGTATACATTAGCATTTCCATGTGGTATAAAAAAATCACTTCTCTCCATCAAAAAAAAAGGTACCTGCTCTGGCAACATTTTTGTTAGATGTCGGTATGCATTTAAAAGAATATAGAGCAGGAACCAGCCGAAAATCAATCATGAATTGACCTTAACCGTACGTTTGATCTACGGTCCATCTCAAAAAATGATACATTTTCCTCATCCATACAAAGGCTGGAATGTACAGCATCCTGTTAATGCGATACACTCTGATTTTGATTGGAATTTAAGAGTCGGGGACGATGCAATTATAGCAACTTGCGATAACGCCCCATGTAAGTTGAATCGCCAACTACAGTATCAAAGCCTGCCACAAATTCTAACAAAGAAGGCATTATTTAGCAATAATCAGACTCTGAAATTTTATCCGACTTTAGATATTATATTTCTGATTAGTTATGAGCAGATGGCTTCAAATACCGAACGAATGACATATAGGCGTTTGAAAAGAGCCAACTCCATTTGAAACAAGGTTTATCAATGAACATCTGATCAATGGTGAAAAACCTTTATATTTGCATTACAAACTGAAAACTTTTTATGAATTTTATTTTGATCAAACTATGAAAAAAATCTCTACCTTATTGTTAGCTGGCATTATGGCAACTTCTGCTATGGTTACAGCTCAAAGTCTGCAAGTTCTTGATAAACTTGGGAATCAAATCAGCAATGGAGAAATGATTACTGTTGGAGGACCTGTAGAAATGACTGGTGTTGCATCTGTTGATGTCAAAAATATTACCGACAGAACCTTGAATGTAATGGCCAAAAAGCAGGATTTGATTGTTGCTGCCGATCAGGTTAGTACGTTTTGCTGGTTGACCTGTTACCCCCCGTTCGTTACAAATCCTACGGATATTGTAGTCATTAAATCCGACTCCATTTTCCCGAGATTTACAGCCGACCTTTACACCCCGGTTAGCAATTTTACTCCAATTGAGGTTCGCTATACTTTTTACGTTGCTGAAGACCCAAACGACAGTGTGTCTGTTACCTTTAAGTATATTCCTACTAGTTTTGCTATGAAATATGGCATTGAGGAGCTATCATCCGGAAGTGTGCTCGAAGTGACGTCTCCCTTAAGTGTAGAGGCTGATGTTGCAGTTACAGTTCAGAATTTGAATTCATCTGCCTCTGATGTTCTTGTCAGGAGAACAGACCTACAGGTAAATGAAGGAACGATGAGCTTTTTCTGTTGGAAATTGTGCTATGGCCCAACAACTTATGTTTCTCCTGTTGAAGATTCTATAAGGCTTCAACCACAAGCAATCAGCAATAATTTCAGCGGCCATTTCAATGCCAATGGCATCTTTGGTTCGGTGGTTACCCGCTATACATTCTTTGACAGCCGGAATCCTGCTGACTCTTCCTGGTTTTTCGTACGCTTTACTGCTGAAGGTACTGGGGTAAATGATCCATCATCTCAAATTACTACTTCTGCCTACCCAAACCCAGCCTCCGATTTTGTTACGCTGAATATTGGTAACATGAAATCAAATGGCTCTGTTTTAATCTATAATCTGACCGGAAGTCTGGTAAAGCAAACTGAAATTGCTGCAGGAACAAGTCAGGTTTCAGTTAATGTGAATGATCTTCCGAGTGGTATGTACTTCTATACCCTGACAACCAATGGAAGAACGATTAGCTCTAAGAAATTCGTGATTTCCCGTTAATCTGGTTATATCCTGAGTTTAAAATCGGGGATACAGCCATCTGTATTCCCGATTTTTTCTTTTTTATCTTTGCTTTTTCATTAACCAATGTTTTATTTAGCTGGCATTTTACTCGTTCTGTTATTATCAGGAATAGCATTTCTGATATTTTTTCTTCTTAATTCAAGAAAAAACGCTTACCAGCTGGATTTATCCAACAGACTCCGTCTGACACAGTATCGGTATCAGTGTAACCCTCATGCCTTATTGAACCAAATTAACAGCTTGGCGTCATTGCCAACCATGGTTTCTTCATCAGAAATGCAGACCCGGATGCTTGACTTTGGAAAGAGACTTCGTCACGCGCTTACCTACACGGACAATCTTACCTCAACGGTCAATGAGCAGATTGAACAAGTCAATGAGCTTATATCTAAGGAGAACCAGACAGGCTCTTCGGATGTTCTGGTTGAAGCAACGCTTCAGTCAATCACGGATGGATGGTTACCCCTGCCCTCTTTACTGCTGGTTAACCTGACGAATAGAATCGTAAAAGCCCGGTTAGCCGACCAATTGATGCATATAGATATTCAGGTTGCTGAGAATAATAACGAACTTATCATCAGCATTAATGGAGAAAGTTTTTCAGATATAAAGCTAACCAAAGGGGTTTCTGAAGAACTGCTCAGGTTGCAACTTGAATATTTTAATCTTCTTTCAAAAGGTTCTTTCATGATTACAGGTTATCAGCCTTTAAAAAGTGGTACGTCGATTATTATCAAGTTTATTCAACCCGAAAGTATTAAAAATAATTAGGGAGCCTTCTCACCTCTTCGTGTATGAATTCAATTAAGAAACAATCTTTAGTGGCTTATCTGGAGTCATTTCTCACAGAGGCCCGTTGCGAACGGTTTAACAATAATTTGCAGCACAGGATGCGTCATCTTACTGTTGTTTTGGAAAATGTATACCAATCGCACAATGCGAGTGCTGTTCTGCGCAGTGCCGATTGTTTTGGTGTACAGGATGTGCATATCGTTGAAAACAAGAATGCATACAATGTAAATCCCGATGTGGCCCTCGGCTCCTCGAAATGGCTTACAATCAACCACTATAATGGTGCTGAATTCAATACCCCGGCAGCTTATGCGGCACTCAGGAAATCGGGCTACACTATTGTTGCTACCACCCCCCACACCGAGAGTTGTATGCTCGATGACTTGCCTGTCGATAAGCCCATTGCCCTGATCTTCGGAACAGAGAAGGAAGGACTTTCAGAATGGGCTATAAAGAATGCTGATGCCTGGGTAAAAATACCCATGTATGGATTTACCGAAAGTTTCAATATCTCTGTCTCGGCAGCTTTGTGTATGTATAACCTGACCGAAAGAATTAGAAAATCGCAGGTTAAATGGGAGTTGACTATTGAGGAGCAAATCGACATCCGCTTGGAATGGATCAGAAATACCATTGATCGGTGCCATTTATTGGAAGAACGATTTTTTAAGGAGACAGCCGCTAAACCTATGTCAGGTAATTCATAATAAGGTTTTTGAACGTCATTCCGCGATGCTCAAAATTTGTAAACTGTCCATAACTGGCAGCAGCAGGAGAAAGAAGGCAAATGGCTCCCTTTGGTGTATTATCACAGGCAAATGAAACCATCTGGGCAAAGTCACTAAAAAAGAACATTTTCCCTTCAAATCGTTTGTAATTCTCAAACAAAGCCATCATTCGTTTTCCGGCTTCACCTGTGAATAGTAATTGGTTCACAGTTTCCTCTTTAATGGTGAGCAATTTCTGGTAATCGATTCCCCGGTCAAAGCCTCCCAGCAGCAACGTGTGCACCTTTCCCAAGCTTTCAATCGCTGCAAGTGTAGCTTCAGGAACAGTGCTGATGCTATCGTTGTAGAATTCAATTCCCCCAATTGTGCCCAGCGGCTCCAGCCGATGTTCAAGCCCTTTAAAATCAGCAATGGATGATTCAATGATCCCGATTGGAACACCCCATAAATAACAGGCAACCGCCGCCGCCATCAGATTAAACCGGTTGTGTTTACCTTTAAGCTGAGATTGATTAACGTCCTTTACAAGAACTATCTTTACCCCATTTTTTTTATAGACAATCGACTGTTCAAATAGTGATACTCCTTCTTTATCGTTCTCCTGCCAAAAAGGTACGCCTTTTCCCGGGAAATGTTCATGTGATATTAATCGTTTGATTCGTTCATCATCAGCATTATAAATAAAGAAATCATCTGGTTTCTGGAATATGGCTACCCGGTACTTTGCATGTTGATAGTCGGCATAGCTCTCGTAATGATCGAGGTGCTCCTCAAAAATATTTAGAAATACTGCAATGTGGGGTGAGTAATGTACAAGTTCAAGCTGGTGAGAACTCAGTTCCATTATAATTGGCGTATCGGGAGTAATTTGATCAAAAACACTAAAAGGAGGTATGCCAATGTTTCCGGTAAGAAGCGCTTTGTGATTGTAGCTGCTTAAGATATGATGAATAAGCGAGGTGGTGGTCGATTTCCCTTTTGTCCCGGTAATACCTATAATCTGCTGCCCGAAGATGCTAATAAACAGCTCTGTCTGAGAAGTAATTCTTTCTCGGTTGAGATGGCTTAACGCCCGCATCGGAATACCTGGTGTTTTGATGATGAGGTCGAAGTTATCAAGTCCTGACAAGTAATCTTGTCCAAGCTTCCATTCGATCCGACCGGCAGGGAAATCAACTGCCTTAATATTGATGGTCCCAGAATCAGCAACACAAAAGCATTGTGAAGGATATCGGTTTATTAGCCATGCAAGTAGCGCCTTCCCTTCTCTGCCGAACCCAAGTATTGCAATACGTTTATTAATTAGCGATTCATCAAGTTGCTGTAAGTTCATATTGAACGACTTATCAGATTTAGAAATTCGGGATGAAGGTTATGAACAGGATTAACCTCGTTTAACAACCTCAGAAAATCGGTCTCGGATGGGGCTATTTGTTCTTTATTGATATATGAAAGGACAAGAGCAGGCCACTCTCCATTGCCAGCAATTTTTAAAAGTGCAGCACTAACCTCATCAACAGTTCCAACGCATTCAAAAGGTTTAACGGGAGTGTGGCCTGTCAGATCTTCAAGGATAGGTAGCAGGGAGTTGTCGTTTAGCAGGTCGCTGCTGAAAAGATGATGTACTTTTTCTACACCGATAAATGGAGCCAACATGATGGCCGTGAAGAGACACTTGGGGCAATGGCCACACCATGAGTCAGACTTACTGCCGACATTACAGCTTCTAAACACTTCATGATGTTGTGTTAGCCTACTAAATCGCTGAGCAATCTGGAGTTCATTGAGTGGTCTGAGAAAGCTGAAATAATTGAGAGTTTTGTTGATGTATCTGTTTAAGTAAAATCTAAAATCATTCTCAAAATCAATAGTTTTAGAATATTGATGATTTATATCAGAACCCAATACAGTGCTTTCGTTGGCACTTGATTCATTACTAAGGGCAATATGACCTGCTCCGCACATAACTGCCGAAGGAAGCGAGACAAAAGCCAGCAAGGCAGAAAAAGGAGTGTGACCATTCAGAAAACCTTCATGGTTCAGTTGCAGTAGTTGAGGGTCGATGGTGCGTTGTACCCTAAAGAGATCCTGCTCGCTAAAGCCTGCTTTTAAAACACAATTAAGCGAAGCTTCACGCGGGTTTACAATAAAAGGAACCACATCGAAGTCTCCTGCTTTCAATAATTCCAGCGTAACGACTGAGTCTTTACCACCACCCACCGGTACAAGGACCCTCTTTTGAACAAAGTCAAATTCATCAATGCCTGACAACACTCCACCCGTTCCCTCCAGTTCCATGAAGTTCCCGATGGTGGCATCAATCCGGTTAAGGTAGAAAAACTCCCCCAGCCCGTTAAAGTATAATTTCTTCCACCATTTTATCATGTCAGGTGTCAGATGGTACGGTTTGACAATTACCTTTGGTGAACAGGCTGCTTTCCAATAGCTGATTAACTCAATCATGCCAATATGGAAGGCAAAAGAACTGATTTGAGCCTCAGCCAATTTGTTATGATATTTAGCCTTCGGGGGAATGAATTTAACCGACGGACAGAAGGTAAGCGTATCTCCGAGTCTGAAAAAGTAGGTGACCGAGAAAGCATCAGCCTCATATTCAACTTTATAATCTTCGAAGGTAAACTCCGGGTACTTTTGCCTGAGAGCGATATACTGACTCTGATGCTCGATTTCCATGTTTTCGGAATGGTATTATTTTTGTTATAGCTATTGGCAAGCAGTAAGTTCTAATGTGAAAATACTGATTATTCAATTAAGCAAAATTAGGAAAAACATCAAATCATACAGGTATGAGTGAAGCGAGAAGAATCAAATCGTCGGGGTTTAACGACATAGAGCCCGCCGCAGGGCGTATTTTAATCTCGGAGCCCTTTACCCAGGATTTCTTTTTTGGGAGGTCAGTGGTTTTGCTGGCAGAAAATGAAGAGGTTGGTGCTTTCGGTGTTATCGTCAATAAACCATTAAAGATAAAGATAAAAGAGGTTTTCAGCGATTTGGACGGTTTTGATGACTTCCTTTTTCTGGGTGGCCCGGTAGCACGCGAGCGTATTTTTTATGTACACTCGCTAGGCGATTCGGTACCAGGATCTTTATCGCTATCTGGCAACTTGTTTTGGGGTGGCGATCTGGAACGGATAAAGCATCTGATCACTGCCGGGGTTGCCAATCCAGAGAAGGTCAGGTTTTTTGCCGGCTATTCTGGTTGGGCAGCAAATCAGCTCAACGCGGAAATAGCTCGAAAAAGCTGGTTGGTATCTTTTGCCGATCCGGAAATACTAATGGACAAAAAACCGGCAGAGATGTGGCGCCGGAGCGTTATGCAAGCCGGGAAGGAATTTGAACAATGGGTTAATTATCCGATAAGGCCGGAATACAATTAACTTAAAAACCCGGCTTAATGGTGAGAATGAGCTTATAAAAGCTTACCTTTGCACTGAAATTCAAGTACCCTGATCCGAATTGTATGAGCCAGCTATTAAACATCCACCCTGACAATCCCAATCCACGATACATCAAGATGGTTCTCGAATGCCTCGAGGATGGAGGTGTCATCATTTACCCAACAGATACTGTTTATGGTATGGGCTGCGATCCAAGATTTCCGAAAGCTCTTGATCGGTTGGCCCAAATCAAAGGAATCAGACGTGAGAAAGCTGACTTCTCTCTTATCTGCCATGATCTTAAACAGCTTTCCGACTATGCCCGACCAATAGGGAATGATGTATTCAGGATGATGAAACGCCTTTTGCCGGGTCCCTATACTTTCATTCTGGAAGCCAATAATAACGTTCCAAAGATCTTCCAAAGTAAAAAAAAGACGGTTGGGATAAGGGTTCCGGACAACAATATCATAACCACGATCGTCAGGGAATATGGCCATGCCCTGGCCAACACGTCTATTCATGATTCTGACGACACGATGACTGAGTATATCACTGACCCTGAATTGATATACGAGCGGTACGAAAAACAGGTTGATTTGGTGATTGATGGTGGTTATGGTGATAATGAAGGATCTACTATCATTGATTGTTCAGGTGATGATCTGGTACTCGTCAGACAAGGCAAAGGATCAGTGGAAGGCGTACTAATGCTACGTGACTGAAATAGAATAAGAAATAATTTCATTTCGTTTTTTTTACAAAAAACGACGGGAATATTTGGTGACTTAAGGGAAAAGGCCTACCTTTGCACCCTCAATTCCACTAAATGGAAGACTAAGTAGCTCAGCAGGTAGAGCACATCCCTTTTAAGGATGGGGTCCTGGGTTCGAGCCCCAGCTTGGTCACAAAAAAGCCGCTTCAATGCGGCTTTTTTATTTATACCTGCTAATTAAAATTCGAAAACAATTAATTAGAAAATTCCTGATTCAACGATTCCGGCATGAGAATTCTTCTGCAAATCAATGAAACTTTGAATCAGGAATTAACTGACTTTGGGTAGTTAAACTTTAACAGTTCGACAGAAGATTACACAAAACGGACATTTTCCTTCTTGGTAATTTTTTCACAATAATGACAAAGGAGGCGCAGGTCTGATTTATCTACAACTTTGAAACGGGTGGGCACCTGTTCAATGTTGGTAATGCACTTCGGGTTAAAACATCTTGCGATTTTTTCAATCTGATCAGGAACTGTGACCTGTTTTTTCACAATTACATTGTAATCCTTGATTTCGATAAGGGTTGCGTTGGGTGCAACCAGTGCAATTTTATTGATGGCATCATCAGTGAAGAATTTATTCTGAACCTTAATGATTCCCTTCTTCCCATATTTTTTGCTTTCAAGATTGGTTCCGAAAAGAACCTGGTTTTCAGTTTTGTCAAGTTCCAGAATTTTCATTACCTGATAAACACTATGGGAAGGAATATGGTCAATCACAGTACCGTTTTCGATTGCTGATACGATGAGTTCTTTTCTGGGTTCGGTTTTCATAGCTAATTCAAATTTAAAGATTAAAGACCAAGAATTGAAGCGATTAGAGCCTGTCGAACATAAACGCCATTTAAAGCCTGTTGAAAGTAGTAGGCTTTAGGATTCGGATCGACGTCCTCGTTGATTTCATTGACCCTTGGCAGCGGATGAAGGATTTTTAGGTTATCTCTTGAGTCGGCAAGCATGGAATTGTTCAGAATATAGGAGTTCTTAACTCTTTCGTATTCCATTGGGTCTGAGAATCGCTCGCGTTGAATTCTTGTCATATATAGTATATCGACCTTAGGCAAGGCTTCTGCAATGTCGAGGTACTGATAGTAATTCAGATTAGCCTCTTTGATATACATTTTCACAGAGCTGGGCAGTTTCAACTCACTGGGAGAAATCAGGTGGAAGGTTGTATTGAATTGCGAGAGAGCCATGACCAGTGAGTGAACAGTGCGTCCATATTTCAGATCCCCTACAAACGCAATGTTGAGGTTATCGAGGGAACCCTGAGTTTGACGAATTGTGTACATATCTAACAGGCATTGGGTTGGGTGTTGGTTAGCCCCATCCCCGGCGTTGATAATGGGTACAGTGGCAACTTCACTTGCCCAGCGGGCTGAGCCTTCGATCGGGTGGCGCATTACAATCAGGTCGCTGTAGTTACTTACAGTAAGGATTGTGTCTTTTAGCGATTCACCTTTAGATGTACTGGAACTTGAAGCGTCACTAAAACCAATGATTCGGCCACTTAGCCGGTTGACGGCACTTTCAAAGCTTAAACGGGTTCGGGTGCTGGGTTCAAAAAAAAGCGAGGCAACCACTTTTCCCTGAAGAATTCGCTGGCTTGGGTTCTTTTCAAATTCAGCAGCCCTGTTAAGAATTTGAATTTGTTCTGCCTTAGTGAAATCGTTGATGGAGACCAGACTTCGGTTTTTCATCGATATAAAATTTGAATTAAAATTAGGTTAACGGTATTACAGCCCAAAAAAAAGGCGACTGACGTCGCCTTAAAGATATTATTTACAGCAGCAGCAGCCGCCATGCTTGAGAAGATTGTGCTTTTCAACGAATTCGTCAATCACTTCGTTCAGATCAGGATGACCAATTTCCTGCAGGTCATAGCCTACTTTGACGCAAGGTTTGTTAATCTTGACAATACGGGTCAGATCAATAGGAGTAGCAATCACCACAACATCACAAGGTGTGTTAGCGATGGTGGCTTCGAGGTCTTTAACCTGCTGATCGCCATATCCCATAGCTGGAAGAAGGGTGCCAATATTGGGATAAATACGGAAAGTATCAGCGAGTTTGCCAACAGCATAAGGCCTAGGATCAACCAATTCAGCAGCACCAAATTTGGTAGCTGCAACAGTTCCTGCACCAATGCGCATTTCTCCGTGGGTAAGCGTAGGGCCGTCTTCAATGACCAGGGCACGTTTTCCGCGGATGGCAGCCGGATTATCAACTGTAAGTGGTGAAGCTCCATCAATAACGATTGCATTGGGGTTGATTTTTGCAATGTTGTCGCGAACTATCTGAATGTTTTCGAACGAAGCGGTATCAATCTTGTTGATAACAATTACATCCGACATTCTTGCAACAACTTCACCAGGGTAGTATGATACTTCAGCACCCGGGCGGTGGGGATCGGCAACACCAATCATCAGGTCGGGTTTGTAGAAGGGGAAGTCATTATTTCCACCATCCCACAATACTACATCACAACCATCAGGATCGTTTTCTGCGGCACGCAAAATAGCTTCATAATCGACACCTGAATAAATGACGTTACCACGAACAACATGCGGTTCGTATTCTTCCATCTCTTCAATGGTGCATTTATGTTTAGCAAGATCCTCAACTTTGGCGAAACGCTGCACTTTCTGGGCAACCAGGTCGCCATAAGGCATCGGATGGCGAACTGCTACGACTTTCAGCCCTTTCTCCATCAGAATTTCGATTACACGACGAGAGGTCTGGCTTTTGCCACAACCTGTACGGGTAGCACCGATTGCAATGAGCGGCTTGGTACTTTTTACCATGGTTTCAGCAGGACCAAGAAGTATGAAGTTAGCCCCTGCTGCATTGACAATGGAACTAATATTCATCAGACGTTGATAGGGAACATCGCTGTATGCAAACACACAATCCTTAACGTCAAGGTCTTTAATTAGTTTAGGCAGGTTTATTTCGGCCATAATAGGAATACCAGCAGGATACAGATCGGCACCGGCTAATTCTGACGGATATTTACGACCATCAATATCCGGAATCTGGGCAGCAGTGAAGGCTACTACATTGTACAGAGCATTGCCTCTGAAGAATGTATTGAAATTGTGGAAATCTCGTCCGGCTGCACCGATAATGATTACGTTTCGTTTCATCTTGGTTTAACTTTAGGGGTTTTTAGGTGATTTTAACAAGGCAAAGTTAAATATTCTCCTAAAAGTTAAAGCATATTATTACTAGTTTTTTTGGGGAATCTTAATCATTCATAAAGATCTTAGGTTATAACTTGTTCTATATTATTGTAATCAATTGATAATTAATGCTTTTTGGAATAGTAATATTATATAACCGGTCGATTTGGGAGATAAACCAAGTGAAGAATTCGAAGCTCGGCGATTCATTAATTGGGGTTCGTTAAATGGTAAAATGATTATTTTTACATAAAAATTAGCGATGAAATTTTGCCTGTGGATATGCCTTTTGTTCCTGATTTCATGCAACAGCGTGGAAAGTGATAGGCGCGTAAAGGAAAATGCACAGATCGGAAATGTGAAAATGGCTAAGCAAGAATTGATATCAATTGACAAAGCCATTATGCTGGGCGATCTGAACAGGGCACTATCACAGGCTTCCGCCGGCCTTGAACGAACGGAACAAACTGCAGACGAATCGCTGATTTGTAGTTTCAAATTGAGATTGGCAACCATCAATCGCATCAACGGGAATTTCAAGCAGTCCATTGAATCGTTGAATTGGATTAACTTGTATGCCAGAAAACTTAAAAATGACAGCCTTGAATTGTATTCATTTCTTCAACTGGGTGATGCCTACAAGGCGTTAACCCTGATGAACATAGCCACTTCCTGTTATCTGAATGCTAATGAAATTATTGATAGAAATAAAGCTTTTAGAAACCAGAAGTATATAATTTACAAGTCTCTGGGAATGGTTTTTGAAGGTATTGCCGATTATAACCGGGCGATTTATTTCTATCAGAAAAGTCTGGAAGAGGGTGATACGCTAAGTAATATTAACAGTGTTCAGACGCATCGTTGTCTGGCTAATTGTTATCTATTTATCAATGATGAAAAAAAAGCTTTTCAGCAAATCAAGTTAATGGAGAAGTGTTTGAGGGCTGAGCCGCGCCTTGATAATTATGTGAACTTGTTTTCAGCAAAAGGTGATGTGTATTTAAAACTATCCAGGTTTGATAGTGCTTTAATTTTTTATTCCAAGGCAGAAAGGATTGCAGTGTTGGATCATGATATCAATTCTGTAGCAATTAATCAAACTAAGATTGCTCACATTTATACAGAAAAAGGCGATTGGACTTCAGCGCTTCGTCAAAATCGTAAAGCGTTAGCCCTTAGAAAAAATATTAAAAGCGAGATTCTTACCAGTAGTTCTCTTGCCAACATCGGGATGAACTATTATCAAACAGGTAAAATTGACTCGGCCGAATTCTTTCTTCTGGAAAGTCTTGCGCTTGCCCGACAATTGGAATCATCAGTGTTCACAACGCGTGCTTTTACTAAATTGGTTTCTTTTTATATTCAAACAGCTGATAACGAAAAAGCTTTGACCTATTTTAGGGCACAACAGGGATATCTGGATAGCCTGACTAAAGTAAATCAACGTTTGAATACTGATCTTATCTTATCAGTATCTGATTTTGATCAGATTGAAGATGAATCAAATGGATCATTTTCAGAACAATTTTCTAATGGTAATTTGGTTTATGCTATACTGGTAATTGGATTAGTAACACTAGTATTTCTTGTATTAATATTCAGAAGTAGGCAGAAAGTAAAATCAAAACATGCTGAGAGTCCTTTTATCAGGAAGCCAGGATTTATGTTTCCCATTCCGGTCAATGTTCTCGATTCGATAAACATCGGTATAAGTGTGTCGGACGAAAAAGAGCAATTGTTGTTTTGCAATCAGGTGTTTGCTCAGATGCTGGGTTACCAGGCAGACGAACTTACTGGTAAAAATTTGTTGTACATTACGACTGTAGAACAAATAGATACATACAAAAGGGAGACCCTAATCAGAGAAACCGGGATTACCTCTAAGTATGAGACTGTGTTAAGGACAATCAATGGGGTTTTAATTAAAGTTAAAGTCAATGCATCTCCTTTTCCTATGGATAATGGAAAGATAGGGACAATTGCAATTGTGTCTAACTTGTCGGATGAAGACCGGCTAAGTACTCAATTGGTTGAAATTGCATCAAAACTCGATCGGCTTGAAATTTCTCAGGGAACATTTTTGATAGATATTATCAAGGAAATTAAGAATCCGTTGGGTAAAATTCAGCGTGTTATTGACGATTTTTTAAAAATTGTATCTTTGGGTGATGAAGTCAAATTCAGATTAAGAGTGATTAGCAGTGAAGTAGAACGCATTCATCGATTTGACGAAGACCTTAGGAATTATTGTGAGGTAAAGAGTGGAACGGTAAAGCAGCTAAACTCAGCTAAGAGCGTTATAGAATTGTTGACTGATTTAAAACAATCAGTTGAGAAGCATTTTAATAGCAATTATTTTCAAGGAGGAACCCTGGCTATCAGTTTTCCTGAAGAGGCTGATGGGATAGTTGCTGTTGATCTCTCCCGGTTGGAAAGGATTATTTGCAGGCTCATGGATCATTTGTTTCAAAAATCTGTGACAAAAGCGGTCTCAATTGGATGCAGTTTAACCAGTGATGAAAATATCATATTTGATGTTTCTGAATGGAGAGTTAAACAAAAATCAATGGAGGATAGCAGATTGAATAGTGGCATGAGCGGAAGCATTGAGTATGATAATTACAATGATCATATAACAATGCCAGTTGCGCTCCATATGGTTAAAGCATACACTGAAGCCATGCATGGAAGATTTTGGACAGATGAATCACTGCTAACAGGATCGAAATATTATCTGGCTTTTCCATGCAATAAAACGAGTGACGAAATTGCACCACTGATTTAAAACAAATGATAACAGCTCCATCTTTTTGATTGATTATGTCAGATGAACTTAAACTAAAATTGCTGCTGAAGATGATGTTTCGTGAGATGAGTCTCGACAGGCGTTTTCAGGAAACTAAAGTTTACGGGATATGGGAAAGTACTGTTGGCGAAGCAGTGGCTAAACGCACCCAAAATCTTCGGGTTCAAAATGGTACTTTATATGTTAGTGTCGATTCATCAGTTTTGAGGAGTGAACTTCAATATGCAAAATATAGGTTAATCAGGCTTCTAAACAGTAAGATGAGGTCAGATGCTATAAAGGACATCGTTTTTCACTAGAATTTTGCCCTTTAATCAGCGAAAGAAACAACGTGTATTCATGACAGTTATTAACTGAATGGTTAACGATATTGAATATTTTGACCATTTGGTTAGGATTTGTTTATAATTTTGCATTTTACAAGCTCAATAATTTTACAAGCTCAATAATATGTTAAGGACGGTTTCTTTTAGTCACAAATTAATAAGCCAATTTTGCGCGGCTACCCGCGACTATAATATAGTTCACTCCGCTGCATATATGCACATAAATGAAAAGAAGGTCGTTGTTCCTGGGATGTTATTGTTGAGTACAATACTGAGCGATGCAAATCTTTACCTGGGGAAAGAAAATTCCCCTAATTATTTCATGATTTACTTTAATTCTATAGTCAGTGAAGATGATCAGGTTCAGATTGGCTGTCTGCCACTTAATGCTGACAGGGATTGTTGGCAGTTGTCGGCAATAAATGGAAAGGATTGTCTTTCATTACATGATAATAAAAGCATTATGAAATGTCAGGTCTCCTCTTCCCTGTCGATCTCAAATGGTAATTTGAGATTATTGCCATTTGACGAGTCACAGCTTTTTTCTTTTCAACAACTCACGAGTTTTGGTGACGAAGCAACATCATCGGTTTTATTTGCAATTGCATACGGGAGTATGGCATTAAACAAGGCCATTGCTAATCCGGAGTCTGAAACTGAAATAGAAATAAACCGGTTGCTCGATAAAAATATTAATCCAAATCGTGTCTCGCCTTTTTATCAATCGCTTGAAATTGAATTGCCATTGAAGCCAACAAGGTGTAATCCCGGGAAGGAATTGTCATATTATATAGATTTCGAGCGGGAGGTATTCAATAAATCTTACTTCGCCAACTTAATCTGTGAGCAAGATCATCAAAAAATCTTTTTGGCCCGTTATCAGATGGTAGCAATCCCTGACAGGTTAATTATGCGGAAGGCAAAGGGGCTGAATGAGAACTAACGGATATCAACTTTAAGGCAACTTTCTTCCCCGATAAATGCATCCAACCTGTCACCTATATTGACAGATCCTACCCCAGCAGGGGTTCCGGTAAAAATGAGGTCTCCTTCCTTGATTGTAACAAATTTGCTTACATACGAGATCAATTCTTCGAAGGTAAAAATCATTTCGGAAGTGTTCCCCTTTTGGACTATCTCTTTATTCTTGAAAAGACTGAACGCTATGTTGCCTTTGTCCTGAAAAGTTTCAACAGGGAAAAACTTTCCGACGGGAGCTGAAAAATCGAAGGATTTTGCCATTTCCCAGGGCAATCCGTTTTTTTTACAATAGGCTTGCAAATCTCTGGCTGTGAAATCTATGCCAATTCCTATCGCATTGTAATAAGTATGGGCGAAACGTGTTTCAATATGTTTTCCCAGCCGGCTTATCCGTAGAACCAGTTCGACCTCATACTGGAGGTCTTGCGTGAATTCCGGATAGAAAACCGGATGACGCTTTGGCAGTAAGGCTGTCTCTGGTTTCATGAAAAAGACCGGGGATTCGGGAACCGGATTGTTGAGCTCTCTGGCGTGTTCCTTATAATTACGACCAATACAGATAATCTTCATGCCTGTAGTTTTACGCAAATATATATAAAAGGGTTCTACCGGTAATTGCGTAAAGCACTTTAGGGCCCAAATATGAATGGCTATTTTTTCATAGTATAATCTGTGGTACGGGGGATATTATTGTTTCTCTCCCCGAGAGATCAGATTAGCATTTCTGAAGTTTTATAAATCTTTAACACCGACAACATGCTGATTTTCATATCCATATCTTCTCTTTTTAGCGTTCAGTAATTTCTTAATCATGCAGAGTCATTAAGTCACTTCGTTTTATGCCTGAATTCTGTTGGACTGGCAGCTTGTTTCAATATGGTAAACTGTGGTAAATAAAAGGCCAAAGTGCTTTCTTTGATGCAGTTATTCCCCAACACTTTTCGTTAAAATATTAAAAATCCACGCATTAGCTTCTGTCTGATGGAGCCATTCTGCCCTCATCTATACTAGAAGCGTGTTGCTATGCCGACGCTTTTGCCTTTCTTGTCGCGAATCTGCTCCTCTTTTCTTATTACATGAGTTAAACCTTAGTAATACTTCATTCGGGGCTTATTCAAAATTGCTTCGTTATCGTTTCGAAAAAACACGAAGCCGCTTCGAAGCCACTTCGAAGCGACATCGAATGGATACTATGTTTGATTACTATTAATCAGTAGTTTGCCTATTTTGTGTTTTGTTTTAAAATAATGTGGGTTTTTGATGGTATTTGAGTTCAGACCGGCCAATAATTTTGACCATATAAGATCGTCCTATGCCGCTATCTGCAGAATTGAAATAGCTCCATGATATGGCAGCATTCCATTACTGATCTTTTGGCTAAATCAGAGGCTATTCTTTTAAAGAGTCATCTTTACTGTATACGAAGTTGAATCAACATCGCGGGTATCTGCCTCTGAAGCAAACGGGCTATGCTAAACACCAAAATATTAGCTTCTTTTTTCCTCTTTTTGGTTCTCCCTGTATTTATTTAGCAAGTTTTGCTTTGCCATAGTTTTATATGATGGCTTAAGAATGATTTATTGAAGTTTTGCAAACCCTAATTTTTCTCTAACCTCAGGCTATATCATGAATTTTTTTCTTCCGGATAAGGTTGATACCTGATAAATAAATGTTTAAATTCTGCTTACGTCCACGCAATTCCTTGTAGAGCCAATAAAAGAAGGAGTTTTATGTTTGAAATTTGTCGTTAGCGGGATTCAATTTCTAAAAAGTCTATACCTTTGACTATGGGAAATAAAAGCAATAGTTGGAATAATTACATTGTTGATTATCAGTCATTTTTGTTTGCTGAGAAGTCTTTATCAAAAAGCACTTTGGAAGCATACATGCATGATCTGAATTTGTTTATCAGATTTTTAACCATGGAGGATGGTTTACCTGATGTTAATAGTTTGACACATAAGCATTTAGTGAGATTCTTAAAATTTCTGAATGACCTGGATATGGCAGAGACTTCTCAGGCACGAATTATTTCAGGTTTAAGAAGTTTTTTTTCATTTTTGTTGCTTGATGATTTGATTGATGAAAGTCCTGCCGAACTTATTGAATTACCTAAAAACTCACGAAGACTTCCAGATGTTTTGCAGCCTGAGGAAATCGAAAGGATTTTGGCGGCCATTGATTTAAGTAAACCAAACGGACATCGCGATAAAGCAATTATAGAGACACTCTATGGAGGTGGTTTACGGGTTTCAGAACTTGTAGGGTTAAAAATATCGAACCTTGTTGAGAATTCAGGTTTAATTAACGTAATAGGAAAAGGTAACAAGCAACGTCTGGTTCCTCTTGGCGATGAAGCCTTTTCAGCACTTCAGTTATATCTCGACGGAGAGAGGTCGGTCAGTAAAATTGTACATGGCAATGAAGATTATATCTTTCTGAATCATCTTGGTTCAGTTTTGAGCAGAATATCGGTTTTTACCATTGTCAAAAAGCTGGCTGTAGCAGCGGGAATCAGAAAACGGATAAGTCCACACACCTTCAGACACTCTTTTGCAACTCATTTGGTGGAAGGTGGAGCTGACCTACGGGCAGTACAAATAATGCTTGGACATTCTTCGATTTCTACAACCGAAATCTATACCCATCTTGACACTGATTTTTTACGTTCAACCATCCTTTTGTATCATCCGCTGAATAAACGCCATCGAAATCAAAATGTTAAGTTCTGATGAATTGCAGGCATGCAGATGCTATTCAGGAAGAATAAGCTTCCCATTTTGATCATACCATGCTGACCAATTGATGGTTCCAAGTTTTTCATCTTCAAAATAAAAATCTATTCCTAATTCCGGTGATGAGATTCGTTTCTCACCCCATGGCTCAGTGTCCTCGTCAAATTCGAAAATGTTATTTTCCTTAAGCAGTACTGTTAATTGCTTTTCAGAGAGTTTGAATACTTTAGAACTAAACAGAATGGCATCCAGGTGATCGGTTTCAAAAGCAACTAATTCATCCTGATCAGGACCTGAGAAGAAAACTGAAATGTATTTGTCCCAGTAATGGTAAACAGTTGCAGTATCCAACATTTCATCTTCTGCATCTTCGATAATGTCTTTTTCATCCGGCTGTCCAAGAATTGATTCCACATCTTTTTTTGAAGCTCCAAAATGGATTCCATTAAGACCGATACCGGGTAGTATTTCAATTTTTAAAGTATTCATTATAGTCTTTTATTTAAAAGGTGAATTTGGCTCTTTAGCCATGTGATTGTAAGCTAATCGATCAAGAAGCCTGGGGAAAAGTTTTGAAAGTAAAACGGTAAATTTCCCTTCAACAAAGGTAAGAATAAGTGATGATTTTCGCCGTCTGATGGCAGAAACAATTGCTTCAGCAACATCCTCAGCTGACATCATTCCTGATTCATCTCTGGGTGATTCTCCCTGAGGGGAACCATCGGCTGTTCGTGCTGTAAATCTGATGTTTGATGACGTGAAACCAGGAGCTACAACTAAAACATGCAATCCTTTTTTCAGGTTTTCTATTCTCAGGGTGTCAAGAAAGCCACGTACGGCAAATTTGGAAGCGGAATAACCTGACCTGCCAGGTAAACCAACAAATCCCGCAATCGAGATTACACCTGTCAGGCTGCCCTTTCTTTCCAAAAGATACGGCATAGCAAAATGAGTGCAGTATACTGTTCCCCAAAAATTGACATCCATTAATTCTTTAATCACATCCAGGCTAACATCTGTAAACAGAGCCCTCATTGAAATTCCGGCATTGTTAATCAGTACATCAATGCCACCAAACCTTTCTACCGATTTGGCAATTAAGTTTTTGCAGTCCGATTCTATTGTTACATCAGTGGCAACTGTCAGCACACTGGCTCCATACACCTTAAGTTGAATACTGATCTCGTTGAGTTGGTCAATGTTTCGGGCACCCAACACGAGATTGCATTTTTCTTTGGCATAAGCAAAAGCGAGAGCCTTTCCAATGCCTGAAGAGGCACCGGTTATAACAACGACTTTATTTCCTTTTTCCATTGGCTCAGTTTAAGTCCGGAAGAATCCGTGAACAAATGTGTTCGATGCCAAAATTACAAACTTATCGGCTTCAACCCATTTTTACGTACTTTTGCTTAACCTAATATAGTTCGAGTAAAGTTTTCTGTATGCTAAATAATGTATGGGGCGATGCGCCGATGAATGAAACCTACCTTATGATTGGTTTTGCCATTGCTGTCATAATTATGTTGATAGTTGATCTGGGTGTTTATAATAAGAACCCGCACAAAATCACAAACAAAGAAGCCATTGCATGGTCGTTTGTGTGGATTTTTATGTCGTTGGTTTTTTCAGGTTTTGTATGGCATTACCTGGGTCGTGATAATTTTTCGGACTATCTGTCGGCCTATTTGATAGAAAAGGCTCTTTCGATGGATAACCTCTTCGTATTTATTCTTGTTTTTGGTTATTTTAAAGTTCCGGAACAATACCAGCACAAAGTTTTGTATTATGGCATTATAGGTGCCATTATCAGTCGCGCAATATTTATCTTCAGCGGCGTATGGTTGATTAAGCTAATGAATTTACCTCCGTTTACCTTTGCCGGACATGAGATTCATCTTAACCTTCTGTTGGCTTTCTTCGGCGTCTTCCTGATATACGCAGGTCTTAAATCGGCTTTTTCAAAACAGGAAACAGAATCCGATTTCTCCAGAAGCTGGGTGGTTCGCTTGATCAGAAGTATTTTGCCAGTGACAGTTGATTATAAAGGATCTCGTTTCTTTTCGAAAGAGAACGGACGAAGGATGGCTACGCCATTGTTACTTGTGGTTGGTGTAATTGAAGCAACTGACATTCTTTTCGCTGTAGACTCGATTCCTGCAATTTTTGCTATCAGTACAGATCCATTCATTCTATATTCTTCGAATATTTTTGCAATCCTCGGGCTGCGAGCTTTATACTTCCTTCTGGCAAACTTCATCACCATGTTCCGTTATCTTAATTACGGATTGGCTGTCATTTTATCATTTATAGGGTTAAAGATGCTTTTAGCCGACTTTGTCAAAATACCTTCGGTTATTTCACTATCTGTTGTAGCAGGCATTTTGGCTATATCAGTAGTATTATCACTTGCAATTAATTTGAAGGATCAAAAAAACAGCATTAAAGATGATGATGTCAAACCGTGATGTGTTCTATCGCTATCTGGGGTTGCCCTCCACTCAGCCACTGGGAATTGAAATCGAGCGAGGTGAAGGGATTTGGTTATACGCCCCTGATGGGTCAAGATATGCTGATTTGGTCTCCGGCGTTTCGGTGAGTAATGTAGGGCACTGTCATCCGCATGTGGTAGAGGCTGTTGTTAATCAGGCGAAACGCTATATGCACCTTATGGTATACGGAGAAATGATACAGGCGCCTCAGACCAGGTTGGCTCAGAAGCTTACTTCCCTCCTGCCCGTGAACCTGGATTGTGTATATTTTGTTAATTCAGGCAGTGAAGCCATTGAAGGTGCAATGAAATTAGCCAAAAGAATCACCCACCGGCCAAACATCTGCTCATTTAGAAATGCCTATCATGGTGGCACACAAGGCGCCTTGAGTATATTAGGTTGCGAATCACTCAAATCGGCCTTCAGACCTTTGTTGCCAGGTATAAGGCAATTGAACTTTAACAATTTTTCCGACCTTCAACTGATAGACGAAAGTGTAGCTTGTGTAATAGTAGAGCCCATTCAGGCTGAGGCTGGCGTGATTTTACCATATCCTGGCTTTCTCGGGGAGCTAAGGCAACGATGCACAGAAATGGGCGTATTGCTTGTATTTGACGAGATACAGATGGGATTTGGGCGTACCGGAAAGATGTTTGCTTTCGAAAAATATGGAATAATACCTGATATTCTCTGTCTGGCAAAAGCAATGGGTGGTGGAATGCCTATCGGTGCTTTCGTAGCCTCAAGGGAGCGTATGCTGTCATTCACTTTTGAGCCTGTATTAGGCCATATTACAACATTTGGCGGACACCCAGTGAGTTGCGCTGCGGCAATAGCCTCTTTAGAGGTAATTGAGAATGAGGAGTTATTAATGCATGTAGAACGAAAAGCGGCAATTTTCAGAGAAAGAATTATCTCACATCCCCTTGTGAAAGAAATCAGGCAGATAGGTCTCATGATGGCTGTAGATGTAGGGACTGAAGAATTTTTGATTAGTATTTATAATCAATTATTAACAAATCATATAATTACTGACCGATTCTTGTTTCAACCTTCCTCATTCAGAATTGCACCCCCATTAACTATTTCGGATGAGGAGTGTCACCAAATGGCAGCATTGGTGTTAAAGAGTCTTGACGAAATTCAAATTTGATAATATATTGTTATGCAAATAATTGATCTAAGAAGCGATACCGTTACAAAACCCGGTGAAGGAATGTTGAATGCGATGATGCACGCCCGGGTTGGTGATGATGTGTATGGAGAGGATCCAACAACAAATGAACTACAAGCAATTTGTTCCGACACTTTTTGCTATGAGGCAGCATTGTTTTGCCCTTCCGGTACCATGGCAAATCAAATTGCCATTAAGGTGCATACAAGACCTGGGGATGAAGTCCTTTGCGGTGATTTGTCACATGTATACCATTATGAAGGAGGAGGAATCAGTTTTAATTCGGGGGCATCTGTCAGATTACTCTCTGGTGACAGGGGACGTTTTACATCCAGGCAGGTAGTTGAGAATATTCATGACCGGGATGATATCCATTCACCAATAAGCAGATTAGTTGTTGTCGAAAACACTTGTAATAAAGGAGGCGGCTCAGTATGGGATTACAATGAACTGGTCAGAATTAGCAAAGTAGCAGGTCAACATGACCTAAAGCTTCACCTGGATGGAGCCCGGTTGTTTAATGCGATGACCGTTGATGGTACAAAGCCGGCTGATTATAGTTTAATATTTGACTCTATTTCTTTGTGTTTAAGCAAAGGTCTGGGAGCTCCCATTGGTTCGGTATTAATGGGGAGCAAGGATTTTATTCACAAGGCAATCAGGGTTCGAAAGCTATTAGGTGGTGCTATGCGGCAGAGTGGTTTTTTAGCCGCAGCCGGCATCTATGCTCTTAAGAATAATGTTGATCGTTTGGTGCTTGATCATGAGCACGCAACCATTCTGGGGAAGACAATTTCATCGTGCCAGTGGTGTGAAAAGGTTGAACCTGTAGAGTCCAACATCGTGATTTTTAGAATTAAGGATCATATTGATGAAGGATTATTTGCCAATACTTTAAAATCTTCTGGTATTCTTTGCAGTAAGTTTGGCCCATCTGTTTTTCGATTGGTAACTCATCTGGATATTGATACTGCAATGATTCAACAAGCCTGTCAGGTGTTTAACAGAATCAAAATGGAGTAACAGCGATCGAGATTGGCTATTAATTAGAAAAGTTTTTTTAGCCGGTTCTTGTTTTTAAATTTGCAGTCGATAGTTTAAGTTGAAGGGTACCCGAGATCACATGAATTGTTGATAAAATAGCTCAATACGAACTTGGGGTCACCTAGATGTATTATTAAGGTGTGTATACAATCTAAATGGCAGTAATAGCACTCGAAGATAAGTATCGCGGATATCAATTTTCTTCTCAGGCTGAGAAGGAAGGTTTGATTGCTGTAGGAGGTCAGTTGACAACCGATACATTGCTTGATGCATATCGCCATGGTATCTTCCCCTGGTTCACTCCTGGCGATCCTATTCTTTGGTGGTCTCCTGATCCGCGAATGATCCTGCTACCCGAAAAGTATCACCTCACTCACAGCATGAAACAACTGATTAAAAAGGAAAAGTACCAAATTAGATTTGATACCAGATTTAAAGATGTGGTTGTCAATTGTGGCAGAGTCTTCAGGGACCATCAGGATGGCACCTGGATTACACCGGAAATTATTAAGGCATACAACCATCTGCACAAAGCAGGCTTTGCCCATAGCGTAGAAACTTATTACAACGGGACACTGGTAGGTGGGCTTTATGGTGTTGTTCTTGGTAGAGCTTTCTTTGGTGAGTCGATGTTTTATCTTATGACTGATGCCTCAAAGTTTGCATTTTATCATCTTGTTGAGAAAGTTAAAGAGCTTGGCATTTTTTTTATTGACGCCCAGCAACAAACCGAACATCTTAAAAGTTTAGGCGCCGATATCATTCCCAGAAACGAGTTTATTGAGGTGTTGGGAAAAGCACTTGAATACGAGGATAAAACCAGCTATTGGAAATAATATCAATTTCCAAGCCGTTAGCAATAAATGGGAAACGGCGTTCATAAGAACACCTTATTCTAATCATAAACGTTAACTTATATAAGGCCTGGTGAGTAAAACGACTCTTTTTTGTTATCTTTACAACGCTAAAAATCGGAGATAATGCAAAAACGTGAATTTTTCATGCGAGAGGCTATTCGATTGGCCTCAGAGAATATTATATCAGCGAAAGGCGGCCCATTTGGATGCGTGGTAGTCAGGAACGGAGAAATAATAGCGCGGGCTGCAAATTCAGTTACCTCTTCCAATGACCCGACAGCACACGCCGAAGTTAATGCTATAAGGTTGGCCTGTAAATTTTTAAATGCATTTCAGCTTTCCGATTGTGAAATCTATACAAGTTGTGAACCCTGTCCGATGTGTCTGGGCGCACTTTATTGGGCTCGTCCCAAAGCCATCTACTTTGGAGCATCGAAAACCGATGCGGCTGATTCCGGTTTCGACGATTCTTTTATATATAATCAGTTGGAATTATCATCCGCAGAAAGATCGATACCGCAAATTCAGCTCTTAAACGAAGAGGCAACAGTACCTTTTAAAGAATGGAAAACATTACTAAACAAAATTGAATATTAATATTTAAAGTTATGGAGTTATCTGTCAAAGGAAAATTTGTTAAAGCCCTTCCCGAGATTTCAGGTGAAGGCAGAAATGGTCGATGGGTTAAGCAGAGTTTTATCATCGAAACGATGGATCAATATCCCAAAAAGATATGTCTGATTGCCTGGGGTGATAAAACAGCAGCCGTAAAAAGCATGAACGAAGGAGATGAAGTAAAGGCTCAAATATCTATCGAATCGCGTGAATATAACGAGCGTTGGTATACCGATGTGAGAGCATGGGAGATTGAAAGGCTTAGTGCAGGTGCTCCCTCAGGGCAAGCTCAGCAAAACACTCCGGCAGCCGGAACACCAGTCTGGAGTCAGCCTCCCGAATCGGCAGAGAGCCCCTCCGACGATTTACCATTCTAAATTACCCTCAGAGGCTGATGATACATTGCGCGAATCCTGTGATATGGCTAAAAGACCATTTTATTGATTGTGATTTTATAGATAAGCAATACTTTGAGAATAAAACCACAGTATATGAGGTTTTAAGGGTTATTCAGGGTGTTCCGTTATTTCTCGATGCCCACCTTAAAAGACTCATAGAATCTGTCGTTAAAGCCGGATTTTTTTTGAGTGATTCAGTGATGAGTGAACTCAAGCCAATTGTGATTAAGTTGATTAACCTCAATCACCTTGAAAAAGGCAATCTGGAGTTAGCTTTGGTTTTTGATTCTGAATCAGGGGCATTGATAAACTCGCTTGTTTATTCGATCCCCGTTCATTATCCGACTACTGAACAGTATCAGACAGGTGTTGATGCAATGTATTATTATGCGGTCAGGAATAATCCTTCCGCGAAGATTAAAGACCAATCATTACGCGATGCTGCTGATATAATCATTGAAAAGCGATCCCTATATGAGGTTGTCCTGGTGGATAAATATGGTCGTGTGACCGAAGGAAGTCGAAGCAACATCTTTTTCGTTAAGGAAAACGCCCTGTTTACTGCTCCGGAAAAGATGGTCTTGAATGGCATTACCCGGATTAAGGTGCTTGACATCGCTAAAAGTAACGGGATAGATTTACAGGAAAAGCCAGTAATGTACAACGAGCTAAACAAGATGGACGGGGCTTTTCTTACGGGTACGTCGCCACAGGTTCTTCCAATACGGTTGCTTGAAGACCATTCGTTCAATCCAACGAATGAGGTCGTAATGACAATGATGTCTCTTTATGAGAAAATGATTGACAACTATATTCTTTCGTTTAGATAATAGGTTTTAAAACTTAACACTATGGGGCACAAAGGTAAATCGGACGCCGAAGGTTATATTCATAACCATGATGATGACAGCTATCCTGAATCATTTCCTCGTAAGTACCAGAATGATGAACAGGGTTCGGAGCAATCACTTTTACAGGTGACAGAACACAAACCCAAGTTATCTGATGATTTTTATGAGAAAGAGTTGCAACGGCTTCAGATTGAACTCGTCAAACTTCAGGAATGGATTAAGTTAAAAGGATTGAAATTAGTGGTCATCTTCGAAGGACGTGATGCTGCCGGCAAGGGAGGCGTTATCAATCGTATCATTGAACCGTTGAATCCTCGTTTCTGTAGAGTTGTAGCTTTAGGCACTCCTACTGAGCGTGAAAAAACCCAGTGGTACTTTCAGCGTTACATTCCTCATCTTCCTGCAGCAGGTGAAATGATTCTTTTCGACAGGAGCTGGTATAACAGAGCAGGCGTTGAACGGGTAATGGGGTTTTGTTCTGATGAAGAGTATTGGGAATTTCTCAGGTCTTGCCCTTATTTTGAGCGGATGTTAATCAGGTCCGGAATTGTATTGGTTAAATATTGGTTTTCAGTCAGTGATCATGAGCAGGAGAAACGATTTCAGGCTCGGTTACTTGATCCGACTAAGCGCTGGAAACTTAGTCCGATGGATATTGAGTCGCGCAATCGATGGGTTGAATACTCTAAAGCAAAAGATGAGATGTTTGCTTACACTGATACCAAACTTGCACCATGGCTGGTTGTTGAAGCCGATAATAAGAAGCGTGCCCGTTTGAATTGCATTGCGCATCTGCTGAGTGTAATTAAATATGAAGACCTAACTCCTCCGCAGATTGAATTACCTCCCCGACATGAAGCGAAAGGATATGTCCGTCCGCCTATTGAAGAGCAGACTTTTGTTCCTTCAATATATTAGTATCAGATTAAAAGTGATAAATAAAAAAGGCAGGCTACCCGAGAAAGTAGCCTGCCTTTTGTTTTCCCTGCTAAACAAATCAGGGCTGAGCATTTGAAGAGAACTCAGTCTTGTAATTATTCCATTCTGACCACAGATTTTCGCAGAAAGAAAGTCTTTTATGATTGGATTCGTCAGGATTGATATCAACAAATACCAAGTCTTCCTCTGAACCTGATTCAGCCAGAATTTCGCCATCAGGGGAAACAATTCTACTGGCACCCCGGTACTGTTCTGTTCTCTCAGCACTAGTTTCTTCTCCAGTCAGGTTAGCAGAAATGATGAAAATCCGGTTTTCTATAGCTCTGATTTTTACGATATCCGGGGTATTTATGCCTCCAAAAGCAGCAGAATGACAAAGTACCTGTAAACCTTTGCGAGTCATAATCCGGCACAATTCAGGAAACCAGATGTCAAAACAGATGAGCATTCCTGCTTTTGATTCACCAATATCAAAGAGTTTCGGATCGTCCCACGAACTGCTCAGGTAGTGCTTTTCAAAATCAGGCAAATGATGTTTCCTGTAGGACCCTTCCAAACCGTCGGAGCTAACAAGAATAGATGTATTGTAAAGGTAATCTTCATTATCTTTTTCAAGCATCGATCCACAGATATAACCACCTGAAATGGTGGCTATTTTTGTGAGCTCTTCAATTGTTCTGCTATCTTCAAGGTCTTCAGCAAATTTCCACAATTCCTTTTCGGTAAGGAGGCTCCCTGTAGTAAATAACTCAGGAAGAACCAATAAGTCAAACTTTTCATCTTTAAGCTGATGCTTTAACTTTTGTATGGTTCCCTTCGGGTTCTTCCATTCTGGAGTAAACTGGTAGTATCCGATTTTCATGACATTATAGTTTTATATTTTTCAATTTTCATCCAAAAGTAACTCCATCACAACTCCAGCATTCAGCTTCTGCATTCTTGAATTCGATGTATATTCTGTCACTTCTGATATTCAACTCTCTGCTGATATAATTCGTGAGCCCGATACTTATAGGCTTTATCTGACTTCTTTCCAGAGAGATACTTGAAAATTCAATAAATGCACAGGGCTCAAAATTGCCGGCCATTGTCATACTTAATTCAGGCATGAACATAACCATTATATATTTTTTAGGCTTGTTAAGCCATTCAGAGGCTAAAACAGTGAGTGCTTCAGAAAGCTTCCCGTAGTTTTCTATGAAAGTATTGGTCTGAATACGAATCAGCGGCATAAGAGTCTTTTGAAGTATCAAAATCCGCCATAAAGATAGTAAGCTTTTGCCAAATATCGTGCAATTCAAACTTTAAGATCGACTGCAAGAGATTTGAACTAGCTGAACAGACTTATCAGGTGCAGGAATTAGGCATGAAAAAAGGGATCTTGCAAGATCCCTTCTTTCAGCGGAGAAAGAGGGATTCGAACCCCCGGTACCGCATAATGGGTACAACTGATTTCGAGTCAGTCCCGATCGACCACTCCGGCATTTCTCCGATGCAAAAATACAAATTTCTTTGATACTACAAGGGTAATTCAACGTCTGACAAAAAAAGAGAAACAGGTTCTGGCTGAATTACTACAAAAAAAAATCCTGATCTAACGGTCAGGATTCAAATTAATGTATTTTGGCGGAGAGAGAGGGATTCGAACCCCCGGACCCGTGAGGGTCAACGGTTTTCAAGACCGCCGCAATCGACCACTCTGCCATCTCTCCGGGGGCAAAATTACTACTTTTTTCATTATCTGCAAGCCTTCCCATGATTAATTTCTAAAGAAAGCAACCTTGTATCCACTCCGGATCGTCGAAGTTGTTAGGAAACATCGGATTGATTTTTGCTATGACCTGATTGGTTAAAAAGCTATATCTTTACAACGCAGTTCACTTTTTTTAAACATTTGCTATGATAAACAGGATTTTTTTCATCAAAGCTCTGGTAATAACTCTCTTGATGTGCCAGGGATCTTCTGTTGAGGCCAAGAGGCTTATGGCAGAAATGAGTTATGCCACATTTTATACACCGCAAGGCGGATCCTACCTGGAAACATATCTTGGGGTCAGAGGCAAGAGTGTCGTGTTTGAGAAAAAGGCAAATGGGATGTTCCAAGGTGTCCTGCAGATTACCATGGTGTTCAGAAAAGATTCTGTAATTAAAACTTATAGAAAATACGAATTGCTTAGTCCTGAGCAAGCTGATACTTCTCTAACGGTTTTTGACTTCATCGACCAGCAAAGAATTCCTCTTGAGCCCGGTACTTATGACCTGGAGTTAACTCTTTATGATCGGGCTCAACCGGATAATAAGTACAATTACCACATTCCTGTTGAAATTTTTTATGATAGACAACAAGTGGTCGTCAGTGGTATTGAAATTGTTGATTCTTACAAACCGTCTGTAACAGCCGGAATGATGACTAAGGGAGGATATGATCTGATTCCGAGAGTCAGCAACTTTTTTTCTCAATCAGCAACTAGCTTAACCTTTTATACTGAGATTTATAATTCAGATACTGTTCTTGGAGAGAAAGAAAAGCTGGTCGCTTCATGGTATCTTCAACCCTATGAATCAGGAAAAAAATTGGATTCTTATTCTAGATCTAAAGTAATTGAAACCAGGCAGGTTATTCCGATATTTGCCGAGTTTGATATAAAAAATCTGACTTCTGGCAACTATAATCTCTCCATAGAGATTCGTGATAAAAACAATAAAATAGTAGGTTATAATTCGTTGTTTATTCAGCGGAGCAATCCCCGGCTTAACGATTCATTAATGGCAGATATCCCAACATCAGTTGAAAGTTCTTTTGCTATTACGATGAGTAATAATGATACACTTAGGGATTGGGTCTTATCTCTTCGACCTATCGCCACGGTCTCTGAAAAAATATTCATTGACAATCAAGCCAAAGAAGCCAGTAGTGTGAATCTGCAACGATTCTTAAACTTCTTTTGGCAACAACGCAATGAAATTGACCCTTTGGGAGCCTGGCTTTCTTATTATTCAGAAGTTAGAAAGGTCAATAAATTATTTGGGAATAAATTCAGAAGAGGATTTGATACTGACCGGGGAAGGGTTTATTTGCAGTATGGCTCCCCCAATACCATTACTGACAGACCATTTGATGCCAGTAACTCCCAGATGACCAACAATAGAGGTGGAACTACCGGTCAGGACGGTGGTTTAGTTCCTTATCAGATATGGCATTATTATACTATCAAGAACCAACGGAATAAGAAATTTGTCTTCTATAATCCACATCTCGCCGGAGACGATTATACCCTGCTTCACTCAGATGCTCAGGGAGAGTTTTACAACCCTCAATGGCAGACACAACTCAAGAGGATTCAACTCGAAAACGTCGACAATGGTCAAAATGGATTCGATGGTCAAAGCGGTCGTTATTACAATGACCCATTCTGATTATCCATGTTTTCCAAAACCTGATTGAAATACTTCGTGTTGACCAAGACTAAAACAGCCGTTGTTATTCTTAACTGGAATGGGAAGGAGTTTTTGAAAAAATTTCTTCCCGGTGTTATTAAATTTACACACGATGATGGAATCATCATTGTAGCGGATAATAATTCTGATGATGATTCTGTGGCCATGCTTACCAGCAATTTTAACTCTGTGGACATAATCAGAAATGAGTCAAATGGTGGTTTTGCAACCGGGTATAATCTTGCACTACAAAAGATCAATTCCGAGTATTATGTTTTGCTCAACAGCGATATTGAAGTTACTGATGGCTGGCTGAAACCCCTTATCGCTCTGATGGATTCGGATGAATCAATAGCTGCCTGCCAACCGCGAATCAGAAGTTATCATCATCCTGATCAGTTTGAATATGCCGGGGCGGCAGGTGGTTTTATCGATATTTTTGGTTATCCGTTTTGTCAGGGCAGGTTATTCCAGAATATCGAGAATGATGATAACCAATACAACGAGCGTCGTGAAATCTTCTGGGCCAGTGGTGCCTGTATGGTAGTCAGAGCAGCTGTTTACCATCAGTTGGGAGGGTTAGATGATGATTTCTTTGCCCACATGGAGGAAATTGACTTTTGCTGGCGCGCAAAACAACATGGCTACAAAGTAATGTACTGCCCTGAATCTGTTGTCTTTCATGTAGGTGGAGGAACCTTACCGAAAAAATCATGGAAGAAAACATATCTTAACATGCGCAATAACAGTATCATGTTGTGCAAAAATCTGCCCAAAAGGTACTTGATACCGGTACTTTTTACCCGATTATTGCTTGATGGAATTGCCGCGCTCAAATTCTTAGCTGACGGGGGCTGGCATGATCTCTGGGCTGTTTTTAGAGCGCACATGAGTTTCTATCGCTCATTACCCGTTACACTGCATAAAAGGAGAAAAATCCCCGGCATTTTGGTTTCTCAGATGTACAAGGGAAATGTTGTTTTTGAGCATTTCCTGCTTCGCAGAAAACAATTTAGTCAATTGTCCCAGAAAAAGTTTACCAGCTAGTGGCTTAGCCTTCAGTGAAATAGCTTACGGCTATTCGATACCCTTTTAATCCAAGTCCCGATATAATACCCACGCAGGCTGCACCTGTCAGCAACGTATGCCTATATACTTCTCGCGCTGAAACATTGCTTATGTGAACTTCAATTGCCGGGGTGCTAATTGCTCTAAGAGCATCGGCAATCGCAACTGAAGTATGAGCATAGGCACCTGGATTAATCACTATTCCGGCAGCAGAGAAGCCAAATTCATGCAACCAATTAATGATTTCTCCTTCAACATTACTTTGACGGTAAATCAGATTAAATTCAGGATATAATGAAGCTAACTCTTTCAGATAATCATCCAAAACTTCGCTGCCATAAATAGTCGGCTCACGTGTTCCAATTAAATTCAAATTTGGACCATTTATTATAACAATCTGCTTCATCCGGAATTATTTTATTTAGTCAGCAAAAATGGTTAAAAATGCGACAAAAATCAATGTTTTTGGCAGCATGTTGTTTATCAGTAATTTAAATTAAACATAAGTTCTGCTCCCCATATTATCAAATTTCTGTTATACCTTTGCAGCAAATAACCGAATAGGGGTGCCCGAATTAAAACGGGCTGAGATCACACCCTTGGAACCTGATGCGGATCATACCGACGAAGGGAATTCTTCCAGGCATTCTTCTCTCCTTCCCTATTGGTTTTTTATGTTTAACCATTTAAAACCAATGTTTCCATGCTCAAAAAAAACGTTTCAATTTTTGTCTTCTTGTTGTGGTCACTAGCCACTTACTCCCAAACAACCCTGCTTGGATCAGTAACAGATGCTAATTCAAAAGAGCCACTTAGCGGAGCACACGTCACAATTACGCCATCACTGATGGCAACAGTTTCAAAACCTGACGGATCATTTCATTTTAATCGTCTCAAGCCCGGTAGTTATACCCTGACGATAAGTTATCTGGGCTATGCAAATCAGTCGATCAACTGTGATATCCCTACTAAAGAACAGATTATTGTGGCCATGGTTCCCAAACAAATTATGCAGGATGAATACATCGTTACTGCCACCAGAATCAGTGAAATGGCACCTGCAGCCGTCAAGACTATCCAGCGAAAGGAGATAGACCAGAAAAACGTTGGACAAGATCTGCCTTACTTACTTCAGAATACTCCTTCGCTGGTAACAAGTTCAGATGCCGGCGCTGGCGTTGGCTATACAAGTTTCAGAATCAGAGGAACGGATATGACGCGCATCAACGTCATGGTTAACGGTATCCCGTTGAATGACCCTGAATCGAATCAGGTTTATTGGGTGGATTTGCCTGATATCGCTTCATCAACCGATGAAATCCAGATTCAACGCGGAGTCGCTACTTCTAGTTATGGAAACAGTGCATTTGGAGCCGGTGTAAACCTAATCACGGCAACCCCATCATCAGAACCTTACCTCCAAATTGCTTCCAACGCCGGGAGCTTCAATACTATCAGGAATAATGTAAGGTTTGGTACGGGAATGCTTGCCAACCGGATAGCTCTGGAAGGACGTCTTTCACACATGACATCCGACGGTTATATTGACCGTGCCTCTGCCAAACTGAAGTCTTTTTTCCTAAGCGGAGGTTACTATGGACAAAATACTATATTTAAACTGAATGTGTTCTCTGGCTATGAACGTACTTACCAGGCCTGGAATGGAACACCTTCTGATAGCCTGTCTACGAACCGGACATACAACCCTTCGGGTGAATATATCGGTCCCGACGGAAAGATTAAATATTACCAGGATGAAGTAGATGATTACCAGCAAGATCATTATCAGTTCTTCTTTAGTCATGTGGTCTCTCCCTCTTTCAGCGTAAATGCTGCATTGCATTATACGCATGGCTTCGGCTACTATGAAAATTATAAATCAGGTAAGAATTTCAGTAGCTATGGTTTTGATAATGTAATTACTGGCGCTGATACAATTAATAAAACAGACGTAATTCAACGCAAGTATCTTGACAATGACTTTTTTGGTGCTACTGCATCAGCTCAGTATAAGGTTACAAATAAACTGGTCCTAAATTTTGGATCTGCTTATAATCATTATGATGGCGATCATTATGGTACTATTCTGTGGGCAAAGTTCTATCCTGCTATTACACCTGGAACTCGTTGGTATGAAGGAAATGGTATAAAAAAGGAGTTCAATTCATTTTTAAAAACTGACTGGCAGATAACTTCTTCATTAAACCTTTATACCGATTTGCAATTCAGAACAGTAAGCCACTCAATTACAGGCAACGGAGATGATTTGCGTGATTTAACCCAGAAACATGATTACAACTTTTTTAATCCTAAGGCCGGACTTTCATGGCATTTAAGCCAAAACCATCGTTTATGGGCTTCTGTGGGAATTGCTCACCGGGAACCAAGCCGCTCTGACTTTAAGGATGCCGATCCCGAGAAAATTCCTTCCAGTGAAAAGCTTTTAGATTACGAGATTGGATACCATTTTCAATCCCAAATATTTAGGGCTTCAACAAATTTGTTTTACATGGACTACACTGATCAACTGGTGCTGACAGGTAAAATAAACAATGTAGGCGATCCCATCATGATCAATGTTGCTGATAGTTATCGGGCAGGTATTGAAATGTCAGCCGAAACAAATCCGTTTAAAAACCTGATGATCGGTGCACATGCTACTTTCAGCTCAAATAAAATTAAAGACTTTGTGGCTTATGTTGATGATTGGGATACGTATGCCCAGCGGGTAGATTCATTGGGAGAAACCGACCTGAGCTTCTCTCCTGCCCTGACTGCCGGTGCTCAGGTAAGATATGAGCCGTTGAAAGGTTTTGCCACTACATGGTATACACGATATGTAGGGAAACAGTTTATTGATAATACCTCCAATGACGAAAGAAGTCTTGATGCCTACTTTATTAACGATCTGAATTTATCATACAGCTTCAAAACCAACCTGATTAAAGAAATTAGGCTCTGGGGTCAAATTAATAATATCTTTGACGTTCAATATGAGTCAAATGCCTGGATATATAGATATATATCCGACCATAAGGAGTATAAGATGGACGGCTATTTTACACAGGCAGGGATCAATTTCATGGCAGGAATTACCCTTAACATCTGAATGTAAACTGCTTTTCTGTAGTATGAGGTGGTTGAATATTAATTCAACCACCTCTTTTTTAAATAGTATTAACTCTTTTTTACAAACTTTAACCCTTTATTAAAAATACCGAACAGGATGAATAGTTAATTTCGTGCAAAATTCTTTCATGCACCGATATACACTCTTACTGCTATTTGCCCTTTCTTTCAAATTGATAATCGGTTATAGTCAGGAATCAACACCAGTCAAGGGAAGTATTACTGGTTTGGATGAAACCATCCTGGCAGGCGCACATGTTATCAATATGGATTTGCGATTGGGAACCACGACTAACGACTCTGGCTGTTTTGAGATTATAGCCAAACCGGGGGACTCAATCTTTATCTCACATATCGGTTATTCTCCAAGGTTAATTATAATGGATGACTCACCAAATGTGTCAGATTTTCATATTTACCTTGTGCCTTTATCTACAGAGTTAAAGGGGATTACAGTGTACGCTCTGCCAGAGAATTTTCTTGATTTCAAGCGGTTATTTTCCAATCTGAAACTTCCAGCCGATTCCAGCCTTACCGTACACATTCCTCCATTAGGTCTTGCAGGCTCCTTGCCTACTGGCGGTTTTGGTATTACTATCTCAGGGCCGATTCAGTCTCTTTACGATGCATATAGCAAAGAAGGTCGTCAAAAGAGGAAACTTAAAGAATTATTGACCATAGATGAGTTGGAGATGATCAGGTTAAAAAGGTATAATCCACAGGTCGTAATGATGTTAACAGGGATAACCGATGCCGAATCGATCAGAAGGTTTATGCAATTTTGCTATATCAGTAACTATCAGCTATTGAAAAGTAATGACTATGAACTCTACGTAACCATTCTCAATTGCTACAGAGAGTTTGATAAAATAAACTAAAGATCAAAATGTTGTAAATACTTTTCCCTTCAACAGACTCTACAAGTTATATTTTAGGTTTACAGAGGCTCCAATTTTCGTAAATTTGACACCAAATATTACCAAAAACATGGAGCATTATTTTGAGTCCTACCGACAAAATACAATAGGGCACCATTTGAGATTTCAATCACCCTATGGTGAAAAACAACTAATCTATGCTGACTGGATTGCCAGTGGAAGGTTGTACCAACCGATCGAAGAAAAAGTCTGTAATGAAATCGGCCCCTGGGTTGCCAATACGCATACAGAGACAAGCGAAACGGGAACCATGATGACGAAAGCTTATCACCTGGCCCAAAAACTCATCAAACAGCATGTGAATGCCGGCCCAAAAGATGTTTTGATAACCAATGGCTTCGGAATGACGAGCGTGATCAATAAACTCCAGCGAATTCTGGGATTGAAGTTTTGTGGCCGGTTGTTTAACGGGAATTGTCTTGGAACCTCCGACCGCCCTGTTGTGTTTATCACGCACATGGAGCATCATTCCAATCACACTTCCTGGCTCGAAACAATAGCTGAGGTCGTTATTGTCGGCCATACGCCTGAGTTATTGGTCGATTTAAATGACCTACGGGCCAAGCTGCATGAGTATAGAGACCGTCACCTTAAAATAGGCTCTTTTACCGCTTGTTCTAATGTAACCGGAATCATAACCCCATACCATCAGTTAGCCCGTGTAATGCATGAGAATGGAGGTATTTGCTTCATCGATTTTGCTGCCTCAGCGCCTTACGTTGATATTAATATGCACCCGGCCGATCCGATGGAAAAGCTTGATGCTATTTTCTTTTCTCCGCATAAATTTTTGGGAGGCCCTGGAACTTCAGGTATCATGGTTTTCGACTCGGCACTCTATCACAACCGGGTACCCGATCAACCGGGCGGAGGAACAGTGGATTGGACCAATCCCTGGGGCGAATATAAGTTTATAGATGATATTGAAGCACGTGAAGATGGCGGAACCCCCGGCTTTTTGCAGGCCATGCGGTGTGCTCTTACGATTGACCTGAAAAACAGTATGGGAACTGACAATATCCACCGACGTGAACAACAACTGGTAAAGAAAGGCTTGTATGGATTAAGGGCAGTTCCAAATCTGCATATTCTGGCCGATAATATAGAAAATCGGCTAGGTATTATCTCCTTTTACCTTGAGGGGTTACACTATAACCTGGTGGTTAAATTATTAAACGATCTGTTTGGAATTCAGGTGAGGGGTGGATGTGCCTGCGCTGGTACATATGGCCATATCCTGTTGGATGTAAGCTATGAAAAATCGAAACGGATAACAGAGAAGATCAATTTTGGTGACCTTAGTGAAAAACCTGGTTGGATCCGATTAAGTCTTCACCCAACAATGACTGATGCTGAATTGGATACCGTTTTCGAGGCTTTACACTATATCTCTGCTAACTATAAAAAGTTAGAGGTTGATTATGTGTATAACAAACATAAGAACGAGTTTCGTCATAAGTTAGAGCCTGATGATAAAACCGACCGGGTAACATCATGGTTTTCTCTCGCCCGATAGTGATTACTGTAGTTGTTTTTTTCTTTTCATTCAATTAACTACCCAGCCGGCATGATTGAATCATACCGGCTTTTTGTGCCTAATTTTTAAAAACCTACCCAAAACTTCATTTTTCCAAGAAAATTGAGGAGTAGCTCTCTGCGCTCTTCAGTATTTGGATTGCCTCCAAATACTTCATCGGCGTCTTCCCCCGGTTCTTTGCTATCATTTTCTGGTTTGTTTTTAGCAATATCTTTCCTTTCACCCAAACACTGTATATAAAAACGTTCTCGGCTTTCAGCTATTTCATTGAAAAAATCGCTCCTCATCTTATTAAACTTTTAAGCACGAACCATTACCGGCATTCCATTAATATTATGCAATAATACAATCAAAATCAATTAATTCATAAAATATTAAGTTTAACTTTTTGCTGAATATTTTGCTTAAATTAATTAAGTTAATTAAGTCATAGAAAAATAATTAAGTAAAAATTAATTTTTAGTCTTATTTATACTTAATTTTATGGTTCCATTCTGTTAGCCTTCGATCCTATGATTGCCGCTGAAAACCAATCTTACCCATACCGCATGGTGACACATACCCTGGGAATTATTCCGGGTATTGCCAAGGTGATGGTATTTTACAGAGAACAGGCTGAACTAAGGTATTGTATGGCATCTGATGGAGAGGCTCCTTGTGATGAGACCTGTAGTGGTAATCTTTTACAGCAAATTCATCTGCATTTTAAATCAAAGACACCTTGGGAATGGCTCTCCGTTGATGATCTTCCCTATGAAATCAATACGCGAAGCCTCATTCAACGCACCGTTTTTTCGGAAGAAAACAATCGTATTTTGCTCTTACGGCTTAATTTTGAAGAGAGAAACAAAAATCTGTTGATATACATTCACTTTCCTGAGCATTTTAACTGGACAGGAAAAGACCGGCAGCAGAAAGAACTGACAACCGAGCACAAGAGTTTAATCTCTTTTCTTCTATATCATCAATTATTCAAAACAGCCGGTGAGTACCTTACATTTGACAAAACACAACATACCATTGCTCAATCTTTTAAAACTCTGGGAAAACAGGTTTCTGGAATAAATGCCGGGATTGATGATGCAAACGAGAAATTGAACAGATGGAAGGCTGAAATAATCAGACACTTCGCCGATGAAATTGCTGCTACTGCCGGAATCACTGTTGCAATTGATATATCAGCACTCAATGCCCTGCTGAAACTTGACATCCGTCCCGCTGAATTAAAAAGGCTTATAAACAGATCTATTGCCATTGCAAGCGTTACTGCGGCTCCTACTGATCCTGATATTATACTTTACGACTGGCATCTGATGGCTCTTAGCGCATCTGAAAAATCAGAAAAAGCAGGCGAAATCATTGTTGAGAAAATCACTGACCGTACAACTGCATTGCTTGATCGATTTGAGTTGGCCGCAAGAAGAGTAATCGACGCCAGAGAAAGCCTTACCGGACAGAATTTGGGTAAAGCATGCATCCCTTCTATTTCTGCGCCAGCTATCAGCGATGCTTTAAAAAAGCACCGCGACAGAATCATTTTGTTACTTAAAAGGTATCCAGATCGTTGGGTTCTGCTGAGAACCCATTTTAAGCCGGTACAGAACCAACTCCTCTCACGAAACACAGAAAATAAATCACAATCTGCCTGATTATGGCTCTTTTTGTTCGAAAGGATGTGGCTTCTCAAAATCGGGATTGTAATTATCAGTACTTTCAACTGATTGTATCCACCCTTTGTGTAATCCAAATTCAGTAAAATAATCGCAAGCAGCCTCATATTCGGCCATTGTCACTTTCCGTTGCAAATTAACATCATCACCTTTATAGTAAATTGGATTGTATTGCGCCATCAGGCTGATGTGGACATTGGGGCTTACATCCCAGGCAATGGACGACAGTACCCCTTTCGTGTTATCAATATAACCTGGTAACATAAGATGACGAATTATCAAGCCCCTTGCTGCATAACCATTTTCATCAATAATTAGCTGATTCCCTTTTTGACGATACATCTCTCTGATGGCTTTTAAGGCAACTCCCGGATAGCTTCCGGCACCTGATAATCGATCCGCTAATGAATCGTCACTGTATTTATAATCGGGCAGATATATGTCAATATATGGTTCAAGTAACATGATTGAATCAACTGAATCAAAGCCATTAGAGTTATACACTATGGTGTTGTTCAGACCACGTTTTCTCATTTCCATAACGGCATTTATCACCTGCTTCACAAAATGAGATGGACTGACAAAACCTACTGGCTGGTCAGAGCTTGTGAGGGTTTTCTGAATCGAATCGACCAATTCATCTACTGTCATCCTGTCTCCTTGACCTATTGATGAATTTTTGCTGATCTGATTGTTTTGACAATAGTTACACTGAAGATTACAGTGGGTAAAAAATACATTTACAATTCCATGAAGACCACTCACAGGGGGCTCTTCTCCATTATGAACACAGACTGCTGCCACTTCAGGCATACTTCCCGACCGACAATATCCCTGATAAACATCCCTGTTTACATTACATTTCCGCGGGCAAATGATACAGTTTTCCAAGGTAAGATTGTTAAAGGTTCACTTGTTTTGTAATAAATCGCTGAAGCACTGATGATAACTCAAACGGTTTAAATGGCTTACTCAGGTATTCATCAATTCCAAATCTGAAATACTCAGCCCTGTCTTCCTTGCGTGTATAACTGGTAATTGCAATGATGGGAACATGTCCCCCGTTTTTTCGTTCGTGCTCTCTGATGCGTTGTATCGCTTTTAAGCCATCCAGAACAGGCATTTCTATATCCATCAGGATGGCCGTAAACGTCCCCATCAGGAAGGTCTCGTATGCCTCAAGACCATTGATCACTTCCGTAACTTCGATGCCTTGAGCCATCAGGATTGTCTTGGTAACCATCCGGTTAAGAGAGTCGTCATCAGCAATTAGTATGTGCATTCGTTGAAAGTATTCGAAAGATGAGTTGTTTATATAGCGAGTTCAAATTTCTCCGTAAATTAGTTCCACTGCTTATTAAAAATTTGCTCTGATGGTTTGCTGTACATGTGGTCATGCTATAACTGTAGATTGCTTTAAAAAGTTCAAGTGTCAGGATTGTTCTTCTGAGTTTTATTACTATAAAGGAGAACTGATACCGTTAAATACTGCTGTCAAACCCCATAGCAATAAATCTCAGGCGCGCAATACCTGTCGACCCGTCATTTGACTACTCCCGGTGTGTAAGCTGTTATAAGTGTATGCAAAGATGTTCTGCGCGAAGCATCAGATTGAAGGAAGGCAAGCCGACTATTTTGAACAGTTGTGTTTGCTGCTTCAGATGCATCGATTATTGTCGCCATCATGCCATTTTGCGCTAAATAAGCCTTGTTTCAAAGGTTAAATCGAACTTCTTGATTCTACGGTCAAGAGATTGGAAAGAAATCTTAAGCAGTCTTGCCGCCTGTGATTTGTTGTAATTGGCTTTCTTTATAGCTTTGACAATGGTTTCCTTTTCAATAAGTTCAAGATCATAGATTTCTGCCATATCCATCACAGTCGATGGAGCCATTTTCATGGTTTTGTAAATAATGAAATGGGCTGGTTTAATTCGCCCTTCTTCAGCAAGTATGACGGCTCTTTCGGCCATGTTTCTCATTTCTCTTATGTTGCCGGGAAATTTATAGGCTTGCAACATGTCGAAGACACCAGATTCAATTATTTCGATATTCTTGCCAAGTTTGTTACTATAATCAGCCACGAAATGTTTCAGTAACAATGGAATATCTTCCTTTCGTTCACGTAATGGAGGAAGTTGGATTACAAAGGAATTAAGCCGGTGAAACAAATCCAGTCTAAATCTTTTCTCCTCGGTTAATTGCTCAAGATTTTGGTGCGTAGCAGCAATAATCCTTACATCTATGTCAATTTCTTTCGTTGCACCTACCCTGCTGATCTTGCGCTCTTCAAGTACCCGGAGAAATTTAATTTGCAAAGCCATTGGAAGGTCTCCGATTTCATCCAGAAAGAGAGTCCCTTTATTAGCCACTTCAAACCAGCCTGTTTTATTCTCTGAGGCACCCGTGAACGCACCCTTTGTGTGTCCAAAAAACTCGCTTTCAAACAGCGTTTCAGTAATGGCACTAGAATTTACGGCATAGAAGTATTTATCACGTCGGGGGCTTAGTAAGTGAATAGCCCTTGCAACCAGTTCTTTTCCCGTCCCGCTCTCCCCAGTGATTAAAACACTTGTACTGTCTGAAATCGATACTTTTCCGATCATATCCATCACCTGCTTCATGGCACGGCTTTGGCCTATAATTCCATGACCGAAATTATCATTTAACTGTCTGCTGACTCTTTGAAAATTCTGCTCAACATCTCTTAACTTGCTGTTTAGCACGATAAATCGTTTCGAGCGTTCAATAGCTGATAGTATTTCAAGCATCTTAAATGGCTTGGAGAAGAAGTCAGTGGCTCCATTGCGCATCGCCTGAATCACACTATCCATATCGCCATGACCTGAGATCATGATAATCTCGATATCAGGATAGTCGCTCTTGATTAAGCGAAGCAAATCGAGCCCGCTCATTTCCGGAAGTCTTATGTCTAGTACAACAATATCTATATCATTGGTAGTTAGCACTCTCAATGCTTCTGATGGCAGAGCAGCAGTATGGACATGAAACTGATTGTCGCTGAAAAATTCAGTTAATTCATTCCGATAGCTTTGTTCATCATCAACAATGAGTATGCTTAGGGTTTCTTTCATACGAGTTATACTAACTTGAAATTAAAAATTCTGAATATTTATCTGATACAGTTTTCCAACGCGGTCATCGTAGCTAACAGATTGATTGGAAAGTAATATTTTCATTTTGTGAAAATCATACTTTTCTAAAGCCGGGGTGGTCTGTTTGTCGCTGGAGGTCAAAGATACATGTTCTATGGCAATCTGAGAATATATAATTGTCAATATTTCCGAACCTTAAACGGGCAATTAACTGTTTACAAGTTAATTGAATAGTTTTTCAAGTTTATAAGGGGATAGATGGAAGAATAATCTCAACAACAGTACCTTCGCCCATAGTGCTGTCAATATTGATATTTCCATTGAATTCTTTGATTATACCATACACGATCGATAATCCTAAACCTGTTCCCTTATTTGTCGCTTTCGTTGTGTAAAATGGCTCAAAGAGATTATCAAGTTTATCCTGCTCAATCCCTGTTCCATTATCGGCCACAGTCATAATGATAAATGCTCCTTCTCTAAGGCAGTTGATAATCACTTTTTTCTCAAGCTTCTTGTTATGTGTCAATTTCTCCTTTTCTTCAAGGGCGTCTTTTGCATTCGACAGCAAGTTTAATATTACCTGTTCAAGCTTGTATTTATTCCCATTAAAATAAAGCGAGTCTTCTATGTGATTAATTTCTAATTGAATATGATGATTTTTAAATTGTGCCTCTATAAGCAATAGCGTATTGGAGATGGCATCAAGTAAATTAACCCGCTCGAGAATAGAGTTCTGTTGGTCGCGCGAAAAAGTCCGGATATGATCAATAATCTGTTTAATCCGGCTGATATTTTCAAAGCATTGCTCAATCTTTTGAACAAGGTAATCATCTGTCAGATTTGCCCTGTTCTGTTTGAGTAAAATATTTTCTAAACTCATTGATATCCCACCAAGGGGTTGGTTAATCTCATGCGCCATTCCAGCAGCAAGCTGACCAAGTGACTCAATCTTCGACTTTTGGATCAGTTTATTTTGTTGTTTCTCTGTCCTTCTCAATTCTTCTACTACACGGGTCTCCAGATTATAGTTAAGCTCCTTAAGCTCATACTCAAATCTTTTAAGTTCGGTAATGTCGATCAAAACTCCTATGGTTCCGCCAATTCTCCCTCCAACATCATAGAATAATGATTTATTGAAGAGTACAGTATGATTAGTTCCATCTACATAGGTTATAACCGCTTCAAATCGTTTAATTGGATTTGACTCTTTCAGTTCATCGTTTTTCAGGTTAATGGCCTTATCGAACTCATTGATCTCATCATAAACAAATTTCCTTCCAATAATTTCCTGCCTTGATTTTCCGGTAATAGCCAGAAACTCTTTGTTAAGCCCAATGAACTGATCATTTGCATCTTTGTAATAAACCGGGTTGGGGAGGCTGTTAATCAAAGTTTGCAAGAAGTTATACTGATTCCGGATTTGATTCTGAGCATCTACATAGCTGGTAATCTCCCGGGTCATCATGGCGATTCTGTCAACTTTGTTATGCTGATTGATGATCGGATAGATCAAATGTTCAAATGAAAGATTCTTGTATGAATCGCGGAAAATGGTCTTGGTTGCGGTTTCGGCTACCTGCTGGATCACAGGCCACCGCTTCTCGGCGATAAAAGAGGGATGCAGATCAAAATAGTTTTTACCAATTAACTCATTGACGGGCATATTCAGCGCTTCAGCAGCACTTTCGTTTACTTCAAGCAAGACGCCTTCTATATCAAACAGAACCATTGATGCTGTTGAAGCATTTAATAAAGCATGAGCCTTTTCTTCACTGCTGATAAGCGCGATAGCCGATTCATGACGCAAAAAGGCGTTTGCCAGTATCTTCCCGGCCATGTTGAGTAAAAAGACGGTATCTGAGTCGAATATCACCTTTTCGTTGAAGGCCATTAAACCAATAACACCTGCTAATCCTGACTCATTGTTTATTGGGCAAAAGATTGCTGAACTTACTCCGTTGCCCGATAAATACTGGTATTCCTTCGTGTTTTTGGTTAGGTTTTCCAGATCATCTACTGCCCAGTAATTACCTTCGGAGACAGATTTCCAGATTAGAGGTAGTTCATTGATTACAAATCCTTTATGCGCTAAAAGCTGAAAGGCCAAACCTTCCTTCAGGTAGTAGTAACTTCTCTTGACAGCACCCGTTTCATCTAGTAACCAAACAAAGGCTTTTCCGGCATTATTGAGCTTACTTATTTTCTGGAGGGATGAATCAATTGTAGTGTTAATGGTATCAGCCGATTGATTAATGAAGGCGGACGAGATGTTAAGCATGAGTTTCTCAATACCCGACCTTCTCATCCTTTGTTTGCCGGCTCTTTCACGGGCTTCCAATTGTTCCTGAAGCCTTAGATTGGCATCTGTTAACTCTCGCGTACGTTGCTCCACCAGTTGTTCAAGGTGTTGATGGTAGTTTGCAAGTCGGCGTTCATCCTTTTTACGCTCTGTCAGATCAGTATAAATCCCCATTACCAGAGCATAATCACTGAAAAGGATAATCTTTTCGCTTACCTCAGTCGATATAAGGGTTCCATCTTTCCGGATCAAATCAATTTCATGTGTCTCACTGACGAAAGCATTAGATTCCAATATGTCGCGATGCTTTTGTAATTGCATTTCGGCCTGCTCTTTTCCTGTGAAATCAGAGTGGAACATCCTTGTTAGTTCTTCTTTGGTATAGCCCAACAAGCGTGAAGCTGACTCATTGACTTCAATCACCTTTCCTAACACAGGATCAGTTAGGAATATGGCCTGAGGAGCGTTGCTAATGAGCGTTCTGAATAATAACTCGCTATTTGTCAGAGCTTCCTCAGCCTTCTTTCTCCGTTGTTCTTCAAGCCGCAGTTTATTGTCGTAATCAATAGAGCTAACCAAATCAGTAATGATTTCTTTAAACTGAGCCCTGTCGAATGGTTTTAGTATAAACCTGTTTACCCCAAGTTCTATAGCTTCTAAAAAGTATTCGGTTTCTGAATAGGATGTGGTGACTACTGTCCTGATTTCAGGTTGTATCTTTTTAATGGCTTTCAACATCTGGAGCCCGTTAAGCCTGGGCATCGCGATATCTGTTATAACTATTTGCGGGTGATATTTTTCAAAAGCTTCCAATCCGGCCATACCATTGTCGGCCAGTACCACATTAGTAACAGTCTCTTCAAGTATCTCTTTCAATACTGTACGGAAAATATTCTCATCTTCAACATACAATACCGTAATGTCAAGTTTCAGGTCCACAATATCTTGCGTTTAATGCCACATCGATTGGTCAGTTAAACAAAGTTATTAAAATCCTGATACCACTTCAATTATAAGTAAAGATTCATTATCTGAATTATAAGTCCAATAGGTCTACTTAGGCCATTAATCGGGGAATGAATCTAACTCAGATTTACCATGTGGGTATTTCCTTTTACTGATTAACTTTGCAGTCCAATACCAGCAAAACGGTAAAATGATCAGAATAGAGATAATCACAATATTTCCAGAATTGCTCGAAGGTCCTTTTTCACATTCAATTTTGAAAAGAGCTCAACAGAAAGGCATGGCTGAAATAATTCTTCATAATTTAAGGGATTATTCGGACGACAAACATAAGCGTGTTGATGATTATCCTTTTGGAGGTGGTGCCGGAATGGTAATGATGGTAGAGCCTGTCTTCAATATCATTAATCATTTAAGAAGCCAGCGACAATACGATGATGTTATTTACACATCGCCTGATGGCGAACTTCTTAGTCAGCCAATGGCTAACAGGCTATCGCTGTGCAGTAACCTGATCATACTTTGCGGCCACTATAAGGGAATTGATGAAAGAATTAGGGAACATCTGGTAACCAAAGAAATTAGTATCGGTAACTACGTGTTGTCGGGCGGAGAGCTTGCAGCTGCTGTGATTACTGATGCTGTCGTGCGCCTTATCCCTGGCGTTTTAAATGATGAAACCTCTGCCTTGTCTGATTCCTTTCAGGATGGACTGATTTCTCCTCCTGTCTTTACCCGCCCCGCGACCTATAATGGTTGGCCTGTACCTCCTGTATTGTTGTCGGGCAACGACCGTTTAATTCAGCAGTGGCGATTAGAACAGTCAGTGGAGCGAACCAAACAACGGCGACCAGAGTTGTTTTCAGACTCAAAACAATAACAATCAATTAAATAAAAAGAATGATTAAAGTTATTGTTAAAAAGATTGCTGGAATGATGTCGAATTTGCACCAAGTTGGTGTAAATTTGCTAAAATAATTCCGCAGAAAATCCGGGGTTATGCAGGAAATAGATCAACTTGTAACTGATATTGAGCGGAAAATCAACGGACTCATTAGCCAGCTTCATATAAAAGAGGCTGAAAATAAAAAGCTAGTAAGCGAGTTAAGCCAAATGTCACAAACGATTGAAAACTTGTTGGCCCGGATTGGCAAACTGGAAGAAGAAAACAAAATTTTAAAAATTGCTCATACATTAACCACGGGAACTGATACAACCGACACGAAAAAACAAATAAACCAATTGGTGCGGGAAATAGATCATTGTATCAGCCTTTTAAATGGTTGAATAGTTTAACAGTCAGGGAATACAACGAGGAGATTATGAATGAACAAACAATCAGTGTTGTAATTGCTGACAGATCATATAGATTGACAATACAGGGCGATCAGGAAGCCTTCATCAGAGAAGCTGCTAAAAGCATCAACATGAAGGTTAAAACATACGCAGAACAATATGCCTATCGCGACAGGCAGGATCTGTTGGCCATGGTAGCCCTGCAGTTGGCAAGTGAAGGACTGATGAAGGATGACTCCGGTCAGGCTGATCACGATCAACTGAAAGTACGATTGAATGAGTTGAACATGTTGCTTGATATAACTGTTTAAAAGACGATACACCTTTTGTTCTTTGATTGCTGCACAAAATAAATGCCCGCATTAATCCATAACGGTGCGCAAACTCAACATTATAAGCTTTAGGGCTTGACTCAATGTGACGTAGAACAGGCCTCGGCCAGGGTTCGTCCCAGGTATCTTCATCTGAAGACAGTGGAAGTTTAAAGTCACAGGCTGCCCTAAACATGAAAGTCAAGGGGTTTTGCTTCACTCTGGGATTATGCGGGTTTTTTTGTCGGGCGTTTAGGTTCCTTAAAACTACTATTTAAAGATGGATATAATTATATGGATCGCTGTAGCCATAGCTTCAGCTTCTCTCGGGAGCTTTTTGACATCAATTATGATCCGACGCTCTGCCGAATCAAAGAGCAACGTTATCATCAAAGAAGCCAATGATAAAGCCGAGGTCATCAAAAAGGAAAAGATGCTTCAGGCAAAAGAAAATTTCCTGCAATTAAAGTCGGAGCATGAGCAGGAAATGAACGAACGGAGCAACCAAATACAGAAAAATGAACTTCGCCTAAAACAACGCGAAACCCAATTGAATCAGCGTCAGGATGAGCTTCAGAAGAAACAACGCGAAATCCAAACCCTTAAATCCAATATAGACCTTCAGACTGAATCGCTTAATAAAAAGGAGTCTGAAATCAACAAGTTTATGAAGCAACAATATGAAACGCTTGAACGGATTTCAGGGATGTCGGCCAGTGAAGCAAAAAACCAACTCATCGAGAGCCTGAAAGATGACGCTAAAATTGATGCCCAGGCAATGATCAAGGATATAATTGATGAGGCTAAGTTAACGGCCAATAACGAAGCCCGTAAAATCGTCGTCGAGTCAATTCAGCGAACTGCCGTTGAGCATGCTATCGAGAACACTGTCTCGGTGTTTAACATCGAAAATGATGAAATTAAAGGCAGAATTATTGGCCGTGAAGGACGAAACATCAGAGCACTGGAATCATTAACCGGCGTTGAGATCATCATTGATGATTCTCCCGATGCCATCATCCTTTCAGGCTTTGATCCTGTGCGTCGTGAAATTGCCCGTTTATCACTCCACAAACTCGTTACCGATGGCCGTATTCACCCGGCCAGAATTGAAGAAGTCGTTGCTAAAACAACAAAACAGGTTGAACAGGAAATTCTTGAAACCGGTAAACGTACAGCCATTGACCTTGGAATTCACGGAATGCATGCAGAATTGCTCAGGTTGATCGGAAAAATGAAATACCGCTCTTCCTATGGACAAAACCTGTTGGCACATTCAATTGAAGTCGCCCGACTCTGTGCTACTATGGCTGCCGAACTGGGACTTAACCCGAAAAAAGCAAAACGAGCCGGTCTGCTTCATGATATCGGAAAAGTAGCTGATACCGAAAGTGACCTGCCCCACGCCCTTGCCGGGATGAAAATCGCCGAAAAATTCAAGGAAAAGCCAGAGGTTTGCAATGCCATCGGCTCCCATCATGAGGAGGAAGAAATGACGTCGTTGTTTGCGCCAATCGTTCAGGTATGCGACGCCATTTCTGGTGCCCGTCCTGGTGCACGACGCGAAGTGGTCGAGGCTTACATTCAGCGTCTCAATAAACTCGAGGACCTTGCCCTCACCTACCCCGGCGTCGTTAAAACATATGCCATTCAAGCCGGACGTGAGTTAAGGGTAATTGTTGGTGCCGATAAGGTTACCGATGTCGAAGCCAGCCAGATATCTTATGACCTTTCAAAGAAAATTCAGGACGAGATGACCTATCCCGGACAAATCAAGATTACTGTGATCAGGGAAACCAGAGCCATCGCCTTCGCGAAATAGACAGCACTTCCTGATCATCTTGACTACTAATACTGCCAGCGCCGGTTTATATGAACCGGCGCTGTTTTTGTATGCTATCAGATGGAAATCATACCGTATAACTTTTAACTTAAGTCTGATGGGTACCCTTCTTTCGTTCGTCACAAACGACCAATTGCATAATCAACGTTGCATCTTTCGGGTATATTTTTGAATTTTTCTAACGGCTGAGACCTTTTATATTCCTATACCAAAAACCGATCAAACCGTTCATTGATTTCTAAAATTTGTTTATCAAGCCTCTTTATATAAAATGGCAGTCTTCATGATTATACATCAATAATTTTCAATCTTTCAAGATATTACACGAAAAATCGCCACTCCGTTCATTTTTCCTTCAGCCTCCAGGCTGACACTTTCGTTCTAACTTCGTTCAATGAAATCGCGGAAATTGCAATTATTAAGAATTTTAGTTCAATGTTCGTTCAAGGGGGATTAAGTAACCAAACATTACGTTTAAAACAAGCTGACAATCAAGACATAAAGAGACCAAAGTTATATCAAATATATATCAAAGAGGGAGTAAAGCCTTTTTTTACTAGTCTTTTTAACGGGTTTACAGTATGTTACGAGAGGCTTTGGCTTAAACTTTAGCTTTGGTTTTGGCTCTCGATAGCTACCAACGATTTTTAGCAGGTAATCGTTTTAGTTTGTAGAGGCAAGGCATGCCTTGTCTCTACAATAATTATATCGTCCCCGGCTCTTAAATCCCGATCAGTATCAGAGAATGACGAAAAAGCCGGATGGAGTGCATTCCGGCTACTCGAAGGCTAAGGGAAATGTGTCATTTTTTAAGATGGACCGTAGATCAACCGTAGATTAAGCGTAGATCAAGCGTTCGTCAAGCGTACGGTTAAGGTTGATCTTTGCTTGATTTTCGGCTGAAATGCGGTATAAGTTCTTTTGATACTCCATTATGCTATGCCATTATTATGCCAAACCCGTATAAAATTCGGGGATGGGTGAAAAAAAAAATGAATCGTTTAAATTTTACTTACCTGCCAATATATGCCCCTGTTTGAATATCTTGGCGGTTAAATTGAGTAGCGCAATTGTCGCTTTGGAAGTGTTTTCGTCCGCAGAGTCCTTTACACAAGCGATTTGCCGACCAGACTGAGGACACCTCCGGAGGATCCAGATCGATGGAGCATCAGGTTTTTTCTTCCTATTGGGGGCATCCTTCGTCGTGAGGAAGATTTATGGCTGTGAGGATCAATGGCAATCAGGCCTGCTTAAGTGACGTTAGTGTCAATAATGAAATACTAACCCTTAAACCTTGAATTGATACTTTCATCTTTCCGTTGTTTGGCTTGGTAATATAAAAAGTAATCCTGGTAGCAGAGATATACATAAACAACACTAAAACAAGCAAAAACAACAAATTAATGCAATAAATTGCTTTACAAATCAGATTTTGTAAATAAGAAGGGTATATCCGGGAGGAATAAGACCACCCATCCTGTATATAGCAAAATGGAATGTGATTAACACATTAAGGAAGAAAATCATTTCGTCCGATCATAATGAAACTATTGGGTTCAGAACTGTACAGACTAACAGTCAGTAACTCAGAATCCACGCATCCCGAAACTTGTTTGCAATCTTTCTACGGCCAGCCTTGGCCAGTTCAACTGATTCAAAGTCATCGATAGAGACACGGAATTTCCCATCATTCTCGATGATTTGTGAACGTTTATACCCCAGTTTGCGTACATCCTTCAGGGTAGCCTGCGCTTGTTTCAGGTTGTTGAAACTGCCGCTTATGATGTAAAAACGACCAGTTTTCTTAACGATTACAACATCAGAACCGGGTTGCTCATTTTGTGGTTCTTGCAATATGGCATCGGCTTTGAAGGCAACGACTGAGTCGGAATGGCAAATTCTGATTTCTCCCTCAGGATCTGCTGATTCGCCGAACCAAGCACAGGCATATCCTTTAAAAATCGCCATACCAACTACTTTCCAATGATTTCTGGCCCATTTGCCATGCCCAAGAATGAGGCTGGCTGACTGTTGTGTACTTTTCCAATTCTCGATGATCTGATCAGGGAAGGCAGCAGCATTTTCCCAGTAAAGCACTTCGTAAGCAACACCCGGGTATTTTGTGAGCTCCTTAGGCTTATCCCATACCGATTTTTTACGGGTCTGATCCTTTGGATAACAGAAAGGCGCCCAGTTGCCTTTATCACTCCAGCTGTGTTGGTTACAACCGTTGACGGCAGGGTTGTTCAGATGTAGATCTTTCACGTGAAGTTGAGCCACGTACGATAAAGATTTAGATAACACCAGCGGCGTAGCACCATTGGCTACCCTGAATTCATTGATCATACGAAACAAGGTGGCTTCATCGTCCGACAGGCAGAAATTGGCAGGAATTTCCTGACCTCTTACAGTCGGGTTTATCAGTCCTGATATTAATAAAATAGCGGCTATAAGAATCTTTTTCATAAAACAGTTATCCTTAATCATTTATATTTATTTCATGAATCCCATCTGCGGGATGTACCATATAGAAGTCTGCTGCCCGGTTTGTTTTTCTCAAGTATGCTTCTCCTACTTTGGCAGCAAATTCATTTTTAGCCTGATCATCTATCAGACTTAGCGTGCATCCTCCAAAGCCTGCACCAGTCATTCGGCTTCCGTCGGTAAACGATAATTTATTTGCTTCTTCGGTTAAAACATCTAATTCAAAACACGAAACTTCATAATCATTACGCAGGCTCAAGTGCGATGCATTCAGCAATACACCAATTTGCTTAAAGTCTGCTGTTTCAAGTGCATCCACCATTTCACGTACCCGTTCGTTTTCTGAGGCCACATGAAAGAGCCGGTTATAAATTGTTTGCTCTTTAAAAAACGGCTTGATGCTTACAAGGTCATTAACTGTCAGTTGGCCAAGATTTTGAAGTTTCAGGTGATGGGCAGCAAGTGCTAACCCTTGTTTACATTCGGCCACTCGTTCATTGTATTTTGAATCTGCTAATCCGCGAGGGCGATTGGTATTGCTTACCATGAAAGCTTTTCCCGTAAAATCGATTGATACCAGTTGCCCGTCGTTGGAATTGCAGTCGAGTTTAATTGCTTTTCCCGGTTTACCCATCCCGATGGCATACATATCCATGATACCGCAGTTCAGTCCAATAAATTCATTTTCTGCTTTTCTGGCGATTTCAACAAGTTGAAAGTTGCCAAATCCTGCTGAAAGGATATTGTTAAGTGCTATGGCGGTTACCATTTCAATGGATGCAGAAGATGAGAGCCCGGCACTATGAGGAAGGTCACCGTAGAAATAGAAGTCATGCCCTGGCAAATTGTGTCCCATTTTGCGGAATATCTCAATAACACCCAGCGGGTACTTCCACCAATTTTGCTTATGCTGTTCGAAAGCGGCGTTTATCTTAACTTCTCCATTTTCTTTAAAACCAGATGACACGAACCGGAAAGAATCGGTTCCGTTGGGTCTGATGGCGAGAGACGTGCCAAGGTTAATGGCAAAAGGGAGAACCAGTCCATAGTTATAATCCGTGTGCTCACCGATCAGGTTGACTCTGCCTGGTGCAAAAAAAAGCCGCAAATCCTTTTGTTTATCACCAAACGACTGGTGAAAACCTCTAATGATTAAATTTTTAGTGTCTTGATTCATGATGAATACTTTACATCAAGATATTTATGCAAAATAGATAATAATTCATTGAATTGAAGTGGTTTTGACAGAAAATCGTGAAAGCCGGCCTGAATAAACAATTCTTTGTCGGTATTATAAACCGAGGCACTGACGGCAATGGTTGGAATATTGGCTGTTGTTGGACAATCTTTCAGGCGTCGGTTTACCTCAAAACCATCGATTCCAGGCATCCTGATATCGAGTAGAATCAGGTCGGGATGATGGCTCTTCGCGTATTGAAGGGCTAACTCACCTGAAGCTGCTTCCATTACGGAGATTCCCTTAAAACTGATAAGCTCTTTAAGCAAAAGCCGGTTGTCAGCTATATCGTCGACGATCAGCACTTTTGAGTCGAAGAAACGTGTTTCCAGAGAAGAAGTATCGGGTATCGAATTCAAATTATTCAATCCAACCAGAACATCAGGGAGCATCAAAGTGAAGGAACTGCCTTCATTAAGAATACTCTCTACAGATAGCTGTCCACCCATCAGATGGGCGAGTCTCTGGCTGATGGTTAGTCCCAACCCGTTACCCCCTTCCAAAGTAGAGTTGGAGGGCTTAATCTGGCTAAAAGAATCAAAAATCATTTGAAGATTTTCAGCAGCAATACCTTTACCGGTATCCCTAACCGTAATAACGAGGTCGACCGAATTACCCGCTTCGGCCTTTTCGTTACTGACACTGACTGAGACGGTGACCTTACCATGATCAGTAAACTTAAGGGCATTTCCGACCAGATTAAACAATATCTGGCGAAGACGTTGAGCATCAACAATAAGCCAATCTGGAACCCTGGTGATGTATTCAATGGATAACAACAGGTTCTTTTCATTGGCGGTTAAAGAAAATGCAGCCAGTATCTCTTCCAGAAAATTGCTAAGATTTACCTGAGTAAGTGACAGATGAGCTTTTCCTGATTCGATGTAAGCAAGATCAAGAATATCGTTGATGATGGTAAGAAGCCCTCTTCCGCTTTGCCTGATTGAGTTAATATACCGGTTAATCATTGAAGTCGAAGGATCCCGGGCCAGTAGATCAGTAAATCCAAGGATTGAATTAAGTGGTGTTCTGATTTCATGGCTCATATTGGCAAGAAACTGGGATTTGGCTTCGGCTAAATTCTCAGCTTTCGTTTTTGCCTTTTCCAATTCATGAGAATAGCGTTTAAGCTCCAATTGAGCTTTTTCGATAATGACGGCTTTCTGCTGGAGCTTTTTTCCGGCATTTTTTTTGTTTTTATAGGCAAGGTAGGTGCCAATCGCGCTGATGAGTAGTATGCCAATTATTATTCCGGAAGTCGTTCGTTGGCGGGACAGATTTTGATCTCTCAACAGGTTCTCGTGCTTCAACATCTCAATCTCCTTCGCTTTTGTCTCTGTCTCAAACCTTGCCTGAATAGCAGCGATATTTCTCCGGTTTGTTTCATTTAGAAGACTATCCTTGAAGAAGATAGATTTCTTGTAGAACTGAAGTGCCTTTGATGAATCATTTTTTTGTTCATTGATACTGCATAACATCATGTTAATCTCTGTCAATTGGGAGAGCACGCCGAGTTTCCCGGCTTGAGCAAGCGCAAGCTTCAGTGATGGTTCAGCTTGTTTTATATCACCGCGCTGTATCAAGATTTTGGCAATGTTAATTCTGGAGTCGACCACATAGCGCAGATCCGAGATCATAGTGAACAGTTCAAGCGCTTTGTTGAAGTATCCTAGTGCTTCAGCATAATCTTTTTCTGCAAGACAGACGCTCCCCAGATCATTGTAACATATAGCCATTCCTTTCAAATTCTTGGCACTTCGATTGACTTCCAGACTCTTGTTGTAATAATTTCTTGCCTTATTATTGTCTTTGAGAGCCAGATAAACATTTCCAAGATTATTTAAGTTGATAGCGATACCCCTTTTGCTTTTAACTTCTCTTTCCAGGCTAAGACTTTGTTCGAAAAATTCAATGGCACGCGGGTAATCACCAAGCAAGAAATTTATATTTCCAATACTGTTTGTTGAAATGGCTTTACTGTGCTGGTCATTTAAACTATCGGCAATTCTCAGTGCTTTCAGGTGGTATTCCAGGGCCCTCTGATAATCGTCGATGCGCCGGTATACAACACCAATGTTATTGTAACAACGCATCAGCATTGAGGGATCGTGAGAAAGTACCAGTTTTTTGTAAGCCAGAAAATGGAAATAGAGTGCACTTTTATAATCACCAATATCTCTTAACCTTACGCCTTCATTTTCAACTAATTCCAGAAAGTAATGTTCATTATCAGATGTAATTGCAATATTATTAGCTTTCTCGAGATAGATAGCAGGTTTTTGGGTGCCAGCGTCCGACTGATTATGCAAGCAATAAGAGGCAAGATTGATGTAGACACTAATTTCTGAAGTGTCGTTTTTTAGTATCCTTTTTCCTTTTTCAGTTAGTTTATCATTAATAGCCGACTGTGCCAGCACGATTCCCGGGGAATTCAGGAATGCGATAAGAATAAATGATGCAACAATGAAAAAGGTTTTATTCATTACATATTGTTAGGCATCATACCATTCCTTCTTCTTTTATAAGGTTGTAGATACTTGATTTTCCAATTTCCAAAACCTCAGCTACTCTGGTTACTTTATTGTTATACTTTTTGAGATAATGTTTGATAATATGTATGTAATATTCCCGCATAGTCAATTCTTCGGAGAGGAAGCCGTCAAATTCGCTAGTTGAACTAAAGACAAGATGATCGGGTTCAATGAATTCATTGTTTGTCATGATTGCTGCCAATTCAACGACGGCTTTTAATTCTCTGATATTACCAGGGAAAGGATAGCGGCGAAGTTTTTCCTGAGCGGCCTGAGTAATGGTAATCTTGCTCATTTTATTCTTGGCGACAAATTCGTCGATAAAATGTTTTGCAAGAAAGATGACGTCATTATCGCGGTCCCTTAACGGAGGGAGGGTGATTGGCAATCCCAGCAACCTGTAATACAAATCTTCACGAAATTTTCCTTTTTTGACTTCCTCGGCAAGGTTTTTATGTGTGGCAACTATAACTCTGACGTTAAGTTTAACAATGGAATTCCCCCCTACCCTTGAAAGCTCTTCCTCCTGCAAGACCCTTAAAAGTTTGGTCTGCATTGACAAATCCATATCACCTATCTCATCAAGAAAAAGTGTTCCATAATTTGCTTCTTCGAAACGGCCAATTCTACGGTTAAAAGCATCTGTAAACGATCCCTTTTCGTGACCAAAAAGCTCACTTTCGATCAGTTCAGATGGGATAGCCGAGACGTTAACAGCCACAAAAGCTTTATTCTTCCGGTCGCTGTTAAAATGGATTGCTTTAGCCACTAACTCTTTTCCGGTTCCAGTCTCGCCAGTAATAGAAACCGTTATGTTTGTTTTGGTGGCTTTCTCAATCATTGCAAAGATGTTTTGAATAGCCAGACTTTGACCCTTAATCAGGTTTTCATATTTGTACTTCTTTCCAATTTCTGTTTCGAGTTCCCTGATCTTGGTTTGAAGTTGCATCCTCTCATTAATGATGCCCAGTGCTCTCCAAAGGCGCTGAAACATATCTTCATCTTTCACGATATAATCGTAGGCACCTTCTTTCAGAAGGTCGACAGCAACTTTAACATCGTGCTGGGACGAAATAATTATAACAGGTAAATCAGGGTTTAATTCTTTAATTTTTTTAAGGACATTCAATCCGGACATTCCGGGCAGATTGTAGTCAAGGGTGATAAGCGCGGGGTTTTTAAAGAGGTTGTCGATACATTTTCTTCCATCAGAAAAAATTTCGACCTCATAATCAGGGTTAAGAGACAAATGGAACTTTAATGTCTTTGCAAACAGAGGATCGTCTTCAACTACGTATATTTTCAGTTGTGCTGCCATAATTAAGCATGATTATTAGATTAATTCACAAATATACTAATTATTTACACTTTCCAATATCTGGAACAAAAAAGCCCATGCATATTTTGCATGGGCATGAACATAATAATTATATACTTTAGAACCATTTAATTAGAGGCAAATCCATACGATGAGCCATCAGTGGGTGTTTTGGAAACAACCTGAACACATAGTCAAACACCCCAGCATTGTTAATTGGCAATTCGCAGGTGTATTTTATCTGTTCAGTTTCGGTAGTTGATCCAATTAATTCCTGCCGGAAGAGAATTCGGTTAACCTGATCTTTATCTTTTCTTCCGAAGAGAACTTCAAGACCAAGATCTTGTTCGGTCAGACCAACCCCATCAATGAGAACTTCAGCTCTAAACATATCTCCCATGTTGAAAGCTTTTTCCTTATCAGCATTTATTTTAATATCAATTGCTTCAATTCTGTCCCATTTTCTTGTCACTCTTCGCTTCCAATGAGCCAATTCAGCGGCGTTCGAATTGCTATTCGATTCTATAAGGCTTGCTCTGTCGAAGAGTCGGTTGTAAAATTGGTTATAATAATCGTCAATCATACGGCGTGTCGTAAACTGCGGGGCAATATATGCAAGCGTATTCCTGACATGACTCAGCCACTCAACAGGGATGTTGTCTTCTTTCCTGTTAAAATAGGCCGGAATAATTTCGTCCTCAAGAAGGCCGTAAATAGTCTCAGCATCCAATTCATCCTGAGCCGCCTGATTATTAAAGGTCCGTTCTTCTTTTAGAGCCCATCCTGCACCGGGGCGATAGCCTTCGGCCCACCAACCGTCGAGTACACTGAGGTTAACAACACCATTCATCACAGCTTTCTGTCCGCTTGTACCGGATGCTTCGAGTGGGCGTGTAGGAGTATTCATCCAGACATCGACACCATGAATCAGGTATTTGGCCAATTCAATATCATAGTTTTCGACGAAGATGACTTTGCCAACAAATTCCGGGAGCTTTGAAATTTCAATAATCCGTTTAATTAGCTCCTGCCCGGCTTTATCATTGGGATGTGCCTTGCCGGCATAAATGAAACGAACCGGCTTTTCGGGATTGTGGAGAATGCGGGAAAGCCTTTCAGGATTAGAAAACAGAAGGTGTGCCCGCTTATATGTAGCAAAACGACGGGCAAAGCCAATGGTGAGCATATCATCCTCAAGGCTGTCAAGGGTTTTGACAATCAATTTGGGATTGTCTTCCCTGCGTGTCATATCTTCAACCAGACGTTGATGGAGGAAAGACATCAGCTGTTTTTTCTGTTTAACCCGTTCATCCCAAAGTTCCTGATCAGGAACCTTGAAGATTCCCAGCCAATAATCATAGTTACTGACATCGTCAAGGAAATTGTCGCCAAAGTATTTATTGTAAAGTCGTTGCAGGCTTCTGGCAGTCCATGTTGAATAATGAACGCCATTGGTTACATAACCAATATGTAGTTCATCGGGGAAATAACCCTTGTACATTTCCTGAAACATTTCGCGTGTAACCCTTCCATGTATCCGGCTCACACCGTTAATTTCCTGTGATAATTTAGCAGCCAGCGCGCTCATCGAAAAGTTTGAGGTAGTGTCGTCCTCATCAAACCGTCCGAGTTGCATGAAATCTTCCCAGCTGATGTTGAGACGTGAAGCATAGTGAGGAATGTATGCCCGCATCAGATCTTCACTGAAAGAATCGTGGCCTGCCGGAACTGGCGTATGAGTTGTAAAAAGCGAAGTACTTCTAACGACCTCATAGGCCTGATCAAAAGAGAGTTTATGGTCATTGACCAAATCCTTCAACCTTTCAAGTCCGATAAAAGCAGCATGTCCTTCATTTAAGTGGAATAGTCTTGGTGAAATTTTAAGCCGCTCAAGAAGTCTGATTCCTCCAACACCAAGCAATAACTCTTGTTTGAAACGGTTTTCCCAATCACCACCGTAGAGATGATGCGTGACACTACGATCCTGTTCGGAATTCTCAGGCAAATCGGTGTCTAACAAATAAAGCGGTACACGACCGACATCCAGTCGCCAAGCCTTAGCAATCATATTTCTTCCGGGAAGAGCAATGGATACAGTAATCCAATTTCCATCTTCATCGCGAACGGGATGAAGGGGCATGTGAGAGAATTTCTGGGGCAGATAAGCAGCAACCTGATCTCCTGTTGCACTTATCTCCTGCTGGAAATAGCCATAGCGGTAAAGCAACCCCAAAGCAACAAAATTATGATTTGTGTCACTGGCTTCTTTCAGATAGTCACCTGCAAGCATCCCTAAACCGCCAGAAAAAATCTTCACTGTATCGTGAAGCCCATATTCCATGCTGAAGTAAGCAATCAAACCTTCATTGTCCTTTTTGGGAACGGCCATGTAAGCATCAAAGCGCTTGATCACTTTTTTAAACATTGCCCGAAAAGCCGTGTCTTGTTCCAGTTGTTGCCAACGATCAAAATCGAGTTCTTCTAACAATGTGATTGGATTGAACTCAACCTGAGCCCAGAGTTTAAGGTCAATTGCTTCAAACAAATCAAGAGCATCCTGATTCCAGGTCCACCATAAGTTTTTGCTCAACCTGACGATATCCTTTAAACTATCAGGGATAGATGGTTGGAAAAACACCTTTTTCCACTGAGGTTCCGATTTTTTTCTTGTCACAAGTCGTTCGGGAAGATTTGCTTTTTTACTTGAAATCAGATCAGCACGTTTGGCCACTTTAGTCAGCGAAAAGTTATAAGCCTCTGTATAATAATCACCCATCGTTGACCATTGGGCTGACGACAAAATATTAAAGCACTTCTGTCTGATAGCCATCATTTGGGGACCTGAGCGGGTTATAAGTCTTTGAATAATACTGACAATAATGTCGGAATCTTTATCAGATTTTTGATCATTCCTGTCAATAACAAAAGCCGCCTCTTCTGCCTGTGGATGCGTACTCCGAAGCCACATACCAAAACCGGCCAGAGATGTAGTAATAGTTGGAATTCCAAATGCGAGACTTTCCATCGGAGTATAGCCCCATGGCTCATAATAAGAAGGGAATACCGTCAGATCCAATCCGATTAGCAGGTCATAGTATGATTTGTTGAACAATCCGTCAGCACCGTCGAGAAAAGCGGGGACAAAAACCAAATAAACATTGCTTTCAGCAACAGGGAACGACTCCCTGGCGATTTTAAGCACCTGATCATGATTCATATCGTATAGGTCATGAGTCAGGATGCTGCCGCTATAACCTCTTTTGGGAGTTGACATCCGCTGAATTATTTCAGTTCTGGCGCCGGTTTGGTGAGCAGGGATAAACAACCAGGCGACAATGGGTCGGTCGGAAGGTGCAGATTTGGACAATTTTTTGACACTCTCAATAAAAAGGTCAATACCCTTATTTCTGAATTCATATCGGCCGCTCATGCCAACATGGAAAACATCTGGCGGAAGGCTGATGCCGTAAATTGCTTCAGCGGCAGATTTTAGCAACTTTCGGGCTTCCCTGCGGCACTTTTCATAATCATCACCAGTAGGTACAATATCGATATTAAGGGCATTGGGAGTAATGAAATCGACCTCCCGTTCGAGAAACTGAACGACCTCCCTCCGCGTCACATCACTTACAGTGGTTACAGCGTCGGCTGAATGGGCTGCCTGTTTTTCGAGTGAAAATTTAGCTCTGACATTCATTTCACCAGCCATCTGTTCGCCATGATAGGAAGCCAGATTACTATACAAGTCTAAGCCGTTACCAGCCACAGATCGTCCAAGGACAGTGGCATGGCTTGTAAATACTGTTCCAACCTGCGGCACATATTCTTTGAGGTAAAGAATACCGGCACCCGTAAGCCATTCATGAAATTGAGCTACAACCTGATCGCGTACTGAAGTGTTAAAGTCGCAGAAATTCTCAATTACTTTACCAGCCGCATAACCAAACAAGGCAGGCTCGGTATAATCCCATTGCCCGGCGATGGAATCAACCTGATAACGCTCCCACATGGCAGCAAAAATCTGGTCTTTGCTACTAAAATACGGTGTAAAATCGATCAGGATAGCTACTGCATGAGAAGCCTGTATAAATCTGCCAATCCGGATTTTCAATCCTGAAGCCTCAGCATACTCACGCCAATCCTTTAGCAGGTATCGATCCTCTTCAAAATACGGGTTTCGGCTGGTTTCTTTCCAGACATCAGGCCCAATGAAAATATAGTTATCTTTAAGTATTTCTTTAAAATATGATGATTTACTGGTAATTACGGTATAGATGCCTCCTACCTTGTTGCAAACTTCCCAACTGACTTCGAATAGATAGTCGGCTTTAAAAAGTGATTTTTCGTTCATAATTCTCTGTATATTTTCCTAATGCTTTAATGAATAATCAGGTTCTGTTTTTATATCCGATGAGATGCACGAACCAATGCATCTTCGCTTCAACCAAAACAAAAAATAGCTATCTCGTTTGTGATTGAATTTAAAATATTTATCGTATTATTTAAATAAAAATAATTACTTGCTGAAAGATTTCCATTGTTCAAAGATGGCTTTTCTGCCTTCAGTAACTTTCTTTTTAGTAAAATCGACAGCATCATTTTTAAGTTCCTCAAGTCTTGCCCTGTTTTTGGGTGAAGCAAGTTTTTTAAATCTTTCCTCCACTTCTTCGCCAAGATCCTTGATTGCGGCAGCAATCTGGTCAGCATCAATATCTTTAATGACTTTTTTTAATTCTTTATCACTCATCTCCAGTAGATTATTAAAGTCATTGATCTTACCAGCCATCTTTTTCTTTAACTCATTTTCAACTGATTTGGCCTCTTTTTTAATCGAATTAGCAATGTTCACGTATGCTTTACCAATAGTTTCTTCCGGCGAATCAGGATTCTCAGCAAGCCAGTTATCTACTCTTATAGAGAAATCGGATAAGACATTCATGTAATTAATAAAAGCCTCATAAGGAGTGTTGTAAGGGTTAAAATACTTGTGTACTTCACCGTCGGAGAACCATTTAGTACACATATAGTAGAAATGATCGCTTGATTGAAGGAAGAGCCAGTCGCGTTTGATTGAAGGATCTTGTACCTGTCTCACCTTTTGAGTCAGGTTGTACAATGTATCGAAGGCTTCATCCTGAAGTTCATTTCCGAGCCATGCAGTGAGATCACGTTCTTCATCAGCCCACGAAGCAGGGAAAGGGACATGGATAGATCCGACAGACTCAAGTAAATCTGAAAGTTCTGATGGAGTTCTAAATATGATATCAGAGTTTGTGAAAGCCTTACCAGGCAGATCATTTAAAAAATCGAAGATTCCGGTTTCCTTCCACTGATGCTCGCCAAAAGTTTCATAATCCATGAAAAGATTTACAACAGGCTGTTTTGGATCAACAGCATTAATCCAGTCAACATACTTTTCAGCTGTAAGAGGCCATTCTGACCATGATTGTTCTGAGAAGCGGAAAGCAATATCATCGCTCAGACGAAAATTCCGTAACAGAACTTTAAGGTTTGGTTGGTAAGAATTGTTGTATAGAAAATTAGGGCTCTTCCAACCAAGAATATGCTTTGCTCCCTCAGCAAGCATTACTTTAAATCCCAGTTCATTCACCATTTCACCAATTTCGTCTGAGTACACGAGTTCGGTATTTCGGAATGCGGTTGGCTTTTGCCCGAAAAGCTCATTGATCAGATCGACCTGCATTTTAATCTGCCTGATAAATTCGGTTTTACTTTTCAGGGCAACCAGCGAATGAGCATATGTTTCGGCGAGAAACTCCACATTGCCCGTGGCAGCAAGTTTTTGAAACGAAGTAATCACTTCGGGTGCGTATTCTATGAATTGTTGAAGAGCAACACCAGATATTGAAAAACTTACCTTGAACTTCCTGTTATGTTTGTTGATCAGATCCAATAAAAGGTTATTGGCTGGCAAATAACACTTTTCAGCGATGCGTCTGATCAGATAACGGTTTTGATAATCATCATAGTAATGATGATCGGCACCAATATCAAAAAAACGATAAGTACGCAACCGATAAGGCTGATGTACCTGAAAATACATGCAAACAGATCTCATATTGATTCAGTTCATTAAGTTAAATCCTTTCAAATCACTTAAACAAGCTGTCGTACACGGCTTTGACTTGTTCGGCAGCGTTTTCCCACTTAAGGTTATCAACCTCTTCCTTGCCATACTTTTTAAACATTTCGGGCAAAGCTTTATAGTTTAAAAGACTGTAGATGGCATCAGCCATTGCATTCACATCCCAAAAATCTACCTTAAGGGCATACTTAAGGATTTCGGAGACGCCAGATTGCTTTGAGATGACTACTGGTACATTGCTGCGCATTGCTTCAAGAGGTACAATACCAAAAGGTTCGCTAACTGATGGCATCACGAAAACATCAGTCATGGCTAACATCCGGTCTACTTCCTCACCTCTCAGGAACCCTGTAAAGTGAAATTTGCTTGACATGTGCAGCTTGGCTACTCGTTTAATCATTTTGTTCAACAAGTCGCCCTGACCTGCCATCACAAATCTTACGTTTGGATCACGGTCGAGTACTTTTCTTGCAGCCTCCACAAAGTATTCAGGTCCTTTCTGGTAAGTAATTCGTCCAAGAAAAGTCACGATTTTTTCCTTTACAGCTCTCCCGGCCTGTAGTTCTTCTTTACCGGTAGGTTCAACAGCGTTGTGAACAGTGACGATTTTTTCTGCAGGAATGCCATACCGTTCGATACAAATATTTCGTGTGAGGTTGCTGACGGCAATCACTTTATCGGCTTCCATCATTCCCTCGCGCTCAATATCGTATACCTGCTGGTTGACTCGTTCGCCAGAGCGGTCAAATTCGGTAGCATGAATATGGACAACGAGCGGTTTTCCAGACACCTTCTTGGCAGCGATCCCTGCCGGATAAGTAAGCCAGTCGTGAGCATGTATCAGATCATAATCACGAGAGGCTGCCACAGCAGAGGCCACAAGCGCATACCGCGCGACCTCTTCAAACAGATTCGTTCCGTACTTTCCACTGAATTCATATTTACGACCGAGTACTGATTTCTCATCCTTCCGGTGTTCTAGCTCTTCGATTACCTGACGGTTTTCAAATTCTTCGGGGCTGATATATGGAATTATGTTTGAGCCAATCTCCATGTATTCAATGCGTTTCCAAAGATCATGATAGATTGACTCACGGGTGTCAATTTCTATATCACTGGCGTTTACCAGTCTTATTTTGCTGGTATCTTCATCGCCAAATGCTTTGGGAACCACAAAGATTACATCTGTATTGTGTTTGGCAAGACCTCGAGTAAGACCATAGCAAGCAGTACCTAACCCACCTGTGATGTGAGGGGGAAATTCCCATCCGAACATTAAAACTTTCATGTTGGCTATCAAGAGTTAAAGTTACTTTTCGTTTCAAATTGATCAATAATTACTTTCATACGAAGCAATTCAGCAACACTGATAGAATGGCTGATAGCCCCACAGGCTTTGTGCGGAGGATCGCCATCAAACATTTCACTGATGCTCCCTATTCCGTGGTTACTGATTTCATCTTCAAATCCGGAATAGAGACCTTTGATAAAGTGGAGTCCGCTCTTTCCATGAATTCGCAGGTATCCTTCTGCAAAATGCCCCAACAGCCAGGGGAAAACTGTTCCCTGATGATATGCTAAATCGCGTTCACGCTGTGATCCCTGATATACACCCTTATAATCAGGATGTTGAGGCGACAAGGTGCGAATTCCCCTTGGGGTTAGCAATTCATGCCTGACAGCACTCAGGATAGACTTGCGCTGATCTTCAGAGAAAGGAGTATAAGGAAGTGATGTTGCTAAAATCTGGTTAGGGCGCATTGTCCAGTCCTTTGTTTCGCCATCAATAACATCTGCCAGGAAACCACGATGTTCGCTCCAGAATGCTGAAAGCATGCTTTTCCCCGCTTTTTCAGCCAGAGGCGCCCACTCTTCTATGAATACTGTATCCTTCGCTTCGCGGGCGAGCTCCAAAGCAAAACAAATGGCATTGTACCAAAGGGCATTGACTTCAATTGCACAGCCAATTCTGGGAGTCACCAGCCTGCCGTCTACAATAGTATCCATCCAGGTCAAAGCCAGACCTGCCTGACCAGCCCTTAACAATCCATCCTCCTGCATGACGATTCCATAGAGCGTTCCCTGCCGCATCCCGTTAAGAATTTGTTTAAGGGAGACACCATAGATCTTCCATAATGATGATTTGGGGTCAAATTTTGAACGCATGTGTTGTAATGTCCAGAATAGCCATAATGGAGGGTCAACAGCATTATAGGTTGGCTGACGGCTTTTGAACCTGAAGGGAAGTAAAGCTCCATTCAGATTCTTCACAACTGTATCAATTACCGATCTGCATATTTTTCTATCGTGGCTATCAAGTGTCAGACCAGGTAAGGCCATCAGTGTCTCCCTGCTTTGATTTCCAAAAAAAGGAAACCCGGCGACGATATAGGTTGCTTCTGGTGAATCAGACTGAACAAATTGTTGAGCCGCATTTTTTAATGAATTTTCAAAATTGTCACGTGGAATTCTTCTATCAGATTCTTCCCTGAATTTCCGCTTTAATAGAGTATGGTCAATCTGAGCCGTTCCTGCCGAAAATATTATTGACTCTCCTTTTGTCAATGAAAACTCGAAATAACCTGATACAAGAAGATCTTCATAGAAATCATAGCCCCTGGTCATTTCTTTCTGGTATTCAATATTGTAATACCAGTCGGGAGCGTGTACGTATCTGACTTCCTTTGATAACTGCATCACCAGTGGCGTATAGCCATCGTAGAGTTTTATGCTGATGCCATTAGGTACCTCCGTAAAGGAAGTATCAGCCTGACAGTTGGCATGCGTAAGAAAGTGAGCATTACGAAATGCCAGAAAGGGTTTTAGCCTGATGATTGTATGCGAATGTGCATCTACCAGGGTGTACTTTAGAAGAATCCGATCCTCCAGTGTCGAAAAAAGTAATTCACGTGTAAAAATAACCCCGCCAATACGATAAGTGACCTTTGGAATTGGATCTAGTTCAAATTCTCTAAGGTATTTATGCCCTTTCGGCGTAAAGTATCCTCCCTTGTAACGGTGTATGCCAAGATTAAACTCTGCATCGTTTTGAATGATTGTTTCGTCAAGATTGGAGAGTAAAACATGATTATCGTCATCGATTGCGGGCTGTGGACAGACAAGTAATCCATGGTATCTCCTCGTGTTGCATCCGATAATGGTTTGACTTGCCCATGCTCCTGCACGGTTCGATCTCAACAATTCCAGAGGTAAAGAGTACTCCAGATTTATCAAATGATTCTTGTCGAATTTAATATAACTCATACAGTGAGGAATTACTTATAGTTAGATCTACAAATTTAACCATATGTACACAGAATTCCTATCAATTGTTTAGGCAGTAGAAAAATAGTTCAATTACTAATTAATTTTTCATTGACTATCAATTTAATATCAAATCAGATAACAAATACTTAATATAGAAAAGTATAATAAACAGAACAAGTATAATAAAATGATACATTATTCTTATTCTTTGCATTTCAGGGCTTTATATAATCGCAATCGATTACAAATAGCCTAAACAAAAGCGTTTAAAATTTGTTAGAAACCAAACTAAAAAAAGAGAATATGCGATCTGATATAATATTTGAAAGGTTATGGAACGATTACACGGCCCTGAATCCTGATGTAAGTGCAATCTACGATGCATTTGTTGCAGCCGGCGAAACGGTGATCAACGATCATATTGCTTTTCGCACATTGAACCATCCCAGGATTTGCATTGAGAAGCTAAGCAGGGTCTTTCTTGATGCAGGATATGTGGAAAAAGGGAACTATCATTTTGAAGCCAAAAAACTTGTTGCCAAACATTATGAGAAACAGGATGACCCAACTGCCCCACGTGTCTTCATCAGTCATTTGTTACTCGAAGAATTCAGCGATGAGTTGCAGATGAATTTTAATCAGCTTATTGATCAGATTCCAAAGGGTTTTGAAGATGAAAAGGAGTTGATTTTTTCAAAAGATATTTTTGGTACTGCCAGTTTCAGTATATACGAAAAACTCAGGAAAGAATCAGAATACGCGGCATGGGTCTATGCCTTTGGTTTTCGCGCAAATCATTTTACAGTCAGTGTGAATCATCTGAAAAAATTCTCAACACTCGGGCATGTTAATGATTTTCTGAAAAGTAAAGGCTTCAGGCTAAACCAAAGCGGGGGTGAGATTAAAGGAAATCCGGAAGAATTGTTGGAGCAAAGCAGCACATTGGCAGGTTTGTACAATTTGCAATTTACTGACGGAAAGCATAGTATCCCCGGATGTTATTATGAATTTGCACTGAGATATCCTGATGAAGAAGGAAACCTGTATAATGGCTTCATCGCCAAATCGGCGGATAAAATATTTGAAAGCACGGATTTCTATTCCAAATAAACAAGATAAAACGGACGAAAGTCCGTTTTTTTTGTCAATTTTGCTTCTCAAAGAAATGAGAGATAATGGATAATTTTCAACCTGCTATTGAGAGTCTTAGATCAGCCCTGAAGGGCGAAATTACAATTGAGGAGACAGACAGGCTTCTGTATGCTACGGATGCCTCAGCATACCGGGAACTTCCCCTTGGGGTTGCCTACCCTGCAGATTCAGATGACATCAGAACACTTGTTAAGTTTGCATCAGAGAACAGCGTTCCCATCATTCCCAGAGCTGCCGGAACTTCACTTGCAGGTCAGGTTGTTGGCGCTGGATTAATTGTTGATGTGTCTAAACACATGACTCAGATAATTGAAGTCAATGTTGAGGAACGTTGGGTGAAAGTTCAACCCGGAGTAGTGCTTGATGAGTTAAACATTTTTCTTAAGCCTTCAGGTCTGTTCTTTTCACCCGAAACATCAACTGCCAACAGGTGTAATATTGGAGGAATGGTGGGCAATAATTCCTGTGGCGCCCATTCGTTGGTATATGGAAGTACACGTGATCATACACTGGAGATCGAGGCAGTTCTGAGTGATGGATCAACTGTTATTTTTAAAAAACTCAACCGGGAGGAATTTACGGCGAAATGCAGTGGCGACAGCCTTGAAACCCGATTGTACAACCAAATCAATACAATACTATCGAATGAAAAGAACAGAGAAGATATTGCCCGCGAGTTTCCTGAGCCTTCGATTCACCGCCGGAATACCGGCTACGCTATTGATATTTTAAGTAATTATGATGTTTTTGGGGGAATTGAGGCAGGATTTAATTTCTGCAAGCTTCTTGCAGGTAGCGAAGGGACACTGGCTTTTTCGACTGAAATAAAACTGAGCCTGGATCTTTTGCCACCAAAAGTAGCAGGGTTGGTTTGTGTTCATCTGAAATCAGTTGAAGAGTCGCTGCATGCCAATTTGATTGCCCTTAAATATTCTCCTTCAAGCGTTGAATTAATGGATAAAACCATCCTTGATTTGACCAAAGAAAACCCTTCTCAGTTGAAAAACAGGTTTTTTGTGGAGGGTGATCCCGGAGCACTTCTCATCGTAGAGTTTGTTGCCAACGACAAAGAAGAAATACTGGAGAAAGCCCGTCAAATGGAAACCAACATGCGGGAAGCAGGATATGGCTATGAATTTCCGATTGTTTTTGGAAAAGACATCCCGCGTGTATGGAATCTTCGAAAAGCTGGGCTTGGCGTATTAAGCAATATGCCGGGTGATGCCAAACCGGTTCCTGTTATAGAGGATACGGCCATCGCACCTTCGCTCCTACCCGCTTATATAAATGAGTTTCAGGGGCTCCTTAATGAATTGAATCTACAGTGCGTTTATTATGCCCATATTGGCACGGGAGAACTTCATCTTCGTCCCATACTTAATCTTAAAGACCCCAGGGATGTAGCCTTATTTAAAGAGGTAGCACATAGAACAGCGCTCCTTGTGAAAAAATACCGGGGCTCCTTATCCGGAGAACATGGTGACGGACGATTGAGAGGTGAGTTTATCCCCCTTATGATTGGGGAGCACAATTACGCTTTACTCAAACAGATTAAAGAGACATGGGATCCCGAAGGCATCTTCAACCCGGGTAAGATCACTGCAACCCCTTCAATGAATACAAGCTTGAGGTACACGGCAGGTAAACCTGTCAGGGAAATACCAACTGTTTATAATTTCTCGCGTGACCAGGGAATTATCAGGGCTGTTGAGCGGTGCAACGGTTCGGGCGATTGCAGAAAGACTGAAATAATTGGTGGAACAATGTGTCCAAGCTTCATGGCGACCCGTGATGAAAGAAATACAACGCGTGCCAGGGCTAATATTCTGAGAGAATTTCTTACAAACTCGACTAAATCAAATCCATTCGATCACAAGGAGATATATGAAATCATGGATCTTTGCCTCTCGTGCAAAGCCTGTAAATCAGAGTGTCCCTCGAATGTTGATATGGCAAAATTAAAGACTGAATTTCTTCAACACTATTATGATTCAAACGGTATCCCACTCAGAACAAAAGCAATAGCTTATATTACTTCGTTGAACAGGCTCATGGCGGTTTTCCCTGCGCTCAGTAATTTAGTCATGTCGTTCCCTGTAACCGGAGGATTAATTAAAAAGGTGTTAAAGTTTGCTCCTGACAGATCAATGCCCCTGCTTTATAAAACAACTTTAAATAAATGGTACAGAAAACATAAAACTGACGTTGGAAGTGGAACTGATAAAAAAACGGTATACCTTTTTGCTGATGAATTTACAAATTATAACGATACAAAAATTGGAATAGTAGCCATTATGCTTCTTGAGAGGCTGGGATATAAAGTGATTATTCCGGGGAGTGTGGAAAGTGGACGTACCTTTATTAGTAAAGGGCTGTTAAGAAAGGCAAAGAAAATAGCTATTAAAAATGTAACCCTCTTAAAAGATGTTGTTACACCTGAGAAACCCCTTATAGGTATCGAGCCTTCAGCCATTTTGTCCTTCAGGGATGAATACCCGGAATTAGTTTCAAAAGATCTTATAGTAGCATCCAGAACGTTGGCAAAATCTGTGTTTACGATCGAGGAATTTCTTAGTCAGGAGTTTGCTAAAGGTTGTATTTCCAGCGACCTGTTTACCAAAGAAGCGGTTAAGATCAAGTTACATGGTCATTGCCAACAGAAGGCTGTTGCATCAACCCAGCCCACAGTAGCTTTTTTGCAAATCCCTGAAAACTATCAGGTGGTTGAGATTCCCAGCGGTTGTTGCGGCATGGCCGGGTCCTTCGGGTTTGAAAAAGAACATTATGACCTTTCGATGAAGGTGGGAGAATTAGTTTTATTCCCGACTGTCAGAAATATGGGCGTAAATGAAATTATTGCTGCTCCCGGCACTTCCTGCAGGCATCAGATTAAAGATGGCACCGGAAGAAGTGCTTTCCATCCTGTGGAAATAATATACAATGCTTTGCAATAATCGAGGTGACGCACTATATGTACATAACTGACATGCAGTTATTTAATAACTATTCCAAAATACAGCCTATTATTTTTTCCAAATTTTGTAAAAAATATTCAAGATTTGGTGATTTAGCATATATGTTTCAAATTATATACGTCTGATTAATAATGAATTATCAAAAAAGGCATGACCTTTGTGGATAGACAGATGTGAAATAAATAATTTAATAAAACTAAATTTGATGAAAAGGAATATTCTAACATTATTGGCCATAGTCGCTCTTTTTGCGGCATGCAGTAAAGATGAGACTACAACCGCTACAGATGATAAGAACGTTGCGTTGATTACCGACAAGGCTACCCTGAACAAAATGATAACTTATGTAAACGAACCGATTACGCTTACCGGAGGTTTAAAAGCTACTGCTTCCATTGATTTGGTTGCCATTTTACAAAGTCCAACTATAAACGGAGTAAAATTAAGTGCTACCAGCACCATTATCAGAAATAACATAGCTTATGTTACTTTCCACGAAAGAGGTAATGGTTTTGGTGGGGCTCTGGTAGCTTTTGATGTTACAAACCCGGCTGTCCCATTACTTCAGTATTATTATCCATTTAGCGAATATGATATTAATGCCAGTGATATTAGTGCAGATGGAAGCAAGATGTATCTTGCCGGAGGATCAAACAAGAAAGGCGCAGTCCTTTTAGTTTGTGATCTTGATGGAGCCGGTATCCCATCTATAGGTTATACTGTACTTAAAATTGGTGTTGATGCCCCTTCAGCCAACGGCGTAGTACAGGGCGGTAATTGGATTTATGTATCAGCAGGTCATTCTAATGGCGGGTTGTTCGCCTTTAAAAAAGCTGACCTCGCTCCAGCAGGCGAAGATCTGTATGAAGGTGCTTCATTTTCTGCTGCCAATGGCCGCGCAATTGGTGACAGGCATGTTGCTCTGGAAGGTGGAGATGTTGCACAGCTACATGTATATACCATTGGAAGTGATGATCCGGCCGGCGAAGCAATTTGGCCTATCGGAAGTATCTCCCATCAGGGGGTAGAGCCTGAAAACGAGTACCATGGAAAAGGAACAGTATATCTGAAAGACGGCTCAGATGTCTGCTATATTGCTATGGGGCAATATGGAATGAAAGCCATTGATATTACAAACGGTAATCTTGTTTATACAGCAACTGGAATGATAACCTATGGTAATACAAATGCCGTATCGGCTGACGATGATTATGTATATATGGCCAACGGAGCGCAGGGTCTTGGTGTTTATGAACCTGTGGTTGGTGATACGGAATTGTCGTTAGTTGGTGTTTGGGATGGTCATGAAGGTGTGAATATGCCGGCCAGTTGCAATTTCGTGATGAGTAATGGTGTAAATATGTTTGTCGCCTTTGGCAAAGAAGGTGGCTTGACGATTCTAAGCAAGTAAAACCAATTTTAAAATTGTTAAAAAAGCCGTCTGATTTCCAGACGGCTTTTTTAATTGTATTGATGACATTAAAACATCAGGAGAGTACAATTTCAAACCTCCTGACCTGGCGAAGAATCAATTGTCGTGGTTTTATAGATTTGCCTGAGGTTAGTGCCTGGGATTTCAATTTCGGAATCATTTAATTGGGCACAAATTTTGGCCACTGCTTTGTTGTCTTCCTTGGAGGCCATCAATTATAGTTTCACTGTAAGTGTTTTGTTGTTGTATTCGGGAAAAATACCGGCTTTATTGAATTGGATAAGAAAGAAGCCTTCATGAATTTAGCGAATTACCACGTAAAACAATTCGTGAAATTCGTGGATAAGAAAGAAGCGTCCACTAATTGCACGAATTAACACGAGTAAGGACGAAAAACAATTCGTGAAATTCGTGGATAAAAAAAAGCGTCAACAAATTACACGAATTAACACGAATAAGGACGAAGAAGAGATTTGTGGATAAAAAGAAGCGTCCACGGGTTGCATGAATTGCACGAATTAGCACGAAATATAATTCGTGAAATTCGTTAAATTCGTGGATAAAAAAGAAGCGTCCATGAATTACACAGATTGCACGAAAAACAATTCGTGAAATTCGTGGATAAAAAGAAGAAGCGTCAACGAATTACACAGATTACATGAATTAGCACGAAAAACAATTCGCTAAATGCAGGAAATTCTGCTGAAACACGGGGCGGAAATGGCTGTTTCGTTGCCGCGGGTTAACTTCCCGGCAGGGCGTGCCAAAGAAAAACAAATCTTATGTACTCATGTAAAAATGACCGGTTAGCCAACCTGACCCGAAGCAATCTTCCTCCCCTGACCTCAGTAGCAAATTTGCGCTCATATCCCTTCCAAATTTTGAATCATTTTCCATTTTACAGGCATGTTTTTCACACCTGATTATGCCCTCTTTTAAAAAAATTCCAACTTTTTAATTTTTTTTTGCGTGAACATAATCACATAAGCCATTTTTTTAAACAATTGATTACGTGTTACTTATAATTCCGTTTTACCCCATAGTCGCCTCAAAGTCATACCAAAGTTAGGACAAAGTTATGTTTTTCTTATGTATCGCCTATTGCTGTAGTAATTATGGAGTATATTTTATATGAAGAAATCATAACTATATAAAATTTTTGGCACGATTTTAGTGAGTGTAATATTAGAGCCACATTTTTCTGATGAAAGATCAGTGCAGAACCCCAGCCGGTCATCGGTGATATTCGCTAATGATTTAACAGCTGACATGGCATTTTGCACCACAACAACACTGAAAGCCATCCCATTCCATCATGGCGGCCCGTATTGCAACGGCATGGTGGTTCTAAACACGCATTTACCCGCGTTAGTATATCTATTAGAAAAGATCAGAATAGCTTCATATTCAATAACATATACAGTCAGAAGAATCTCGTCCCGATGCCCGGGGGAACCAACTCCCCCTGATAGCCCCGATAGCTATATGGAGGAGTCAATACCCCCCGGTACTACAAATTGTGCCTTAAAAATACTATTACAGCATATCAGGAACTTACGCGAATCGGTATCACGAAAAGTGGTTCCTGATAGCCATTATTGGCTGTTTTTTGCCGGCATATATTAATTGAGGACTAAAAATACGCGAGTTGGTTAATGTTTTCAGGAAAGATTGGCAACAGTATTTGCATGACTATTTATTTGAAAAGAACGACAATTCAGATTACCCCCTTAGTGAGCCAATGCCGTGATTTACCGGGTAAGGTCAGGAGGTCTGGATTTATATCATATAAAGAAACGTCGCCTTAACACCTGATATTTTCTTCAGGCTTTCCAGAATGTGATCTGAGTCTTTCTTTCTTATCAGAATATCAATAGTACAATCGAGGTTAAAATCTGAAGTAATAATTGTTAATGATTGGTCCTTTATAATCTTCATGATCTCGTTCATAAATTCATAGCTATAACTGATTTTATAGGCCTCAAAAACAATTTTCTCAACGATCAGGGTATTGTTAAGCGCTTCGATTGCGGCGGTCTTATACGCTTTTATTAGCCCCGGAACGCCTAACTTTATTCCACCAAAATACCTTATTACTACAATCAGAATATTTGTGAGGTCGTTTGAAAGAAGTATATTATAAATTGGGCGTCCGGCGCTACCGGAAGGTTCTCCGTCATCATTGATCCTATAAGCTGCCTTGTCGGGACCAAGTATATACGCATAACAATGGTGACGAGCGTCATAGTACTCTTTTTTGAGCAGACCGAGATGCTCTTTCACTTGATTTTCGGAAGTTACATGAAACACAAATCCTAAAAATCGGCTCCCCCTATCTTTGTATACGCCCAGACCAGGTAATTGTATTGTTCTATAAGTATCACTAAAAAGCATTAAAAACTATAAATTTAGATTTCAAACATATAAAGTCCTTTGGAAACGCTACAAAGTTACTATAGAAATCTATATAATTAAAAATACAAACAATTAACTGTTAAACAATACTATGCACAAAATATAAATTTCATAGAACAAATATCGATCTTATGCATAAGATAATTTGGCAATTTACAAATCATATTCTAAAAAGCAAAATATTTTTTCATAAAAATTTTTAAAAATACTAAAAAAAAGTTAAAAAAAGTGTTGCCATCTATCAAAATCATATTACCTTTGCACCGTATTCAAAACCAATAAATCTCATGAAAAAAATCAATTTATTCTTCATTGGAGCAGCCCTCGTTGCTGTTACCGCTTGTGGACCCAGCGCTCAGGAAATTGCTGAAAAAAACCGTCAGGATTCAATCCGTATGGCTGATTCGATCTCTCAGGTAGAAGCTGAAAAACAGCGCGTTGCTGATAGCATCGCTCAGGTTGAAGCTGCTGCTGTTGCTGAACAGGCTCGTTTGGATTCTATCGCCAATGCTGAGGCTACAAAAAAAGGTGGTAAGAAGAAATAATTTTTTCTGAACCGAAATTAAAGAGGAATGGCTTATGCCATTCCTCTTTTTTTTAACCTGATTCAAAACAAACTGTAAACTATCTGCGTTTATTTCACCATGAAGCTCGAACTCTATTCTGATTTTAAACCTACTGGTGATCAGCCCGAAGCAATACAACAACTCACAGATGGATTATTGAGGGGGGATCAATCACAGGTTTTGATGGGGGTGACAGGATCAGGAAAAACATTTACTGTCGCCAATGTATTGGCCAGAGTCCAAAGACCAGCGCTTATTTTGAGCCATAACAAAACACTGGCGGCTCAACTATATACTGAATTCAAACAATTTTTCCCAAAGAATGCAGTGGAGTATTTTGTCTCCTATTACGACTATTATCAACCGGAAGCCTTTATTCCTACTACAAATACATATATTGAAAAGGATTTAAGCATCAACGACGAAATCGAAAAGCTACGCCTGAGTGCAACAACTTCATTACTTTCAGGCCGGCGTGATGTGGTCGTGGTTTCTTCAGTCTCTTGTCTTTATGGAATTGGCAATCCTGAGGATTTTGCTGAGAACGTGATCAGGTTGACAAGAGGAATGCTTCTGAGTCGGAATGGTCTTCTTCAGCGGTTGGTAGGTTCGCTTTACAGTCGAACTGAGATTGACTTCCAGCGGGGAAGATTCAGAGTCAAGGGTGACACTGTTGATGTATTCCCGGCTTATTCGGATCATGGTGTGCGAATTGTGTTCTGGGGTGATGAAGTTGAATCATTGTCGGTTTTCGATCCCCTGACGGGTACCGGGATCGAAGTATTGGAGCAACTTAGTATTTATCCGGCTACGATTTTTGTTACAAATCAGGATCAGTTAAAGAGGGCTATAGTCAGAATTCAGGATGATCTTGTCAAACAAGTCGAGTATTTTAAACAGATTGGCAAACATATTGAAGCCAAGCGCTTGGAAGATAGAGTTGTTTATGATCTTGAAATGATGCGTGAATTAGGTTATTGTTCAGGTATTGAGAACTATTCAAGATATTTTGATGGGCGAAAGCCTGGTACACGTCCATTCTGTCTTCTCGATTTTTTTCCTTCTGACTATATAATGGTCATTGACGAGAGTCATGCTTCAATTCCACAGATTAAGGCTATGTATGGGGGAGACAGAAGCAGAAAACAGACATTGGTCGAATATGGTTTTCGGCTTCCGGCTGCAATGGATAACAGACCTTTAAAATTTGAAGAATTTGAAAGCCTGACTCCGCAGACTATATTTGTTAGTGCAACTCCTGCTGACTTTGAACTTCAAAAAAGCGATGGAGTAATCGTCGAACAGTTAATCAGGCCTACAGGATTATTGGATCCGGTTATTGAAGTTCGTCCCAGCTTAAACCAGGTTGATGATTTACTTGAGGAGATTGAGCGTACAACAACAAATGGAGACAGGGTGCTGGTAACCACTTTGACTAAAAGACTTGCAGAAGAGCTGACGCGTTTTTTTCAAAAAGCAAATATAAAATGCCGATATATTCATTCTGACGTTGAGACTCTGGAGCGGGTTGAAATCATGCGAGACCTCAGATTAGGCATTTTCGATGTTCTCATTGGTGTTAATCTGTTGAGAGAAGGTCTCGATTTACCAGAGGTTGCTCTGGTAGCCATTCTCGATGCTGATAAAGAGGGCTTTTTAAGATCAGAGCGCTCTCTGACCCAGACAGCTGGCCGGGCAGCACGTAATATTGGAAGTAAGGTAATTATGTATGCCGACATTATGACAAATTCCATGCGGAATACCATTAATGAGACAGAAAGAAGGAGATACAAACAGATGAAATACAATGAGATAAATAACATTACTCCCACTCAGATTGTAAAGCCGATCGAACACTCTTTTAGTGGCAGTCAGGAAGCTAAACGTTCAGAACAGAGAAATAAGCTATCAGATGATAGTTATCATACAACCAGAGCTGCGGAGAATGATATTAAATATCTAAGTATAAGTGATTTATCTAAACTTCAGACAAAGGTCAGGCATGAACTGGAGGAAGCTGTCATCGCCTTGGAGTTTATTGAAGCAGCAAGACTTCGGGATGAACTTACCGAAATTACCTTACGGATAGGCGCTATTAAAAATGTCAAATAACTAATAGTTAGTAATTTGACAATATCTGAAATGATTTTTAATAAAAAATATTGCACCATTTTTAAATTCTTCGTATTTTCGGCATTGTAGATAAATCAGATAATAATGAAGAAGAAGATTCTGGTGATTGATGATGAACAGAGCATTAGATTGCTATTGGAGAACTTCCTGAAAAAAGAATATGAGGTTGCTACGAAAGCCAACGGAGAAGAGGGATTACTCTGGCTCGAGACAAATGTACCACATCTGATTATTTGCGATATCCAAATGCCCGTTCTTGATGGCTATGCTTTCATTGCAAAAGTCAGAGCCAGTGGTTTTCAGAAACATACTCCGATATTGATGCTTTCTGGTGAAGAAAATAGTGAGAGCAGGGTAAAATGTTTTAGACTTGGGGCTCAGGATTTTCTCGTTAAACCATTTAATTTTCAAGAGCTTGAAGAATTAATCAAGAAAAATATTTTCCCGATACATTTTGCGCTTGAGTGGTAATGCTCATAAATTATGCTTAATATGGAAACACCGATTCTTCCTTTAAAAGTTTTATACGTTGGAGCCGATGCCCTCATTATAGAGCAAATGGAAGCAAATAATGATGTTTTCAGCTTATTAAATGTAGAAAATAGTCTTCAGGCCATTAAATTTTTAGATGAGAATAAAGATATCGACTCTATTCTTTGTGAGGAGTGGCTGCCAGGCGATAATGGAATTGATCTCTTCAGATTTATTCGGAATAAGGGAAACACGAAATTGCCTTTTTTCATATTATCTCATGATTTTCAAGCAACAAAAATCGTTGAAGCATTTAAGGCAGGGATAAATGACTACTTTGTTACTCCTCTTAGTCTCCACAACCTGGAATATCGAACACGTTTTGTTAAAAGCTTTCTGTCAGCCACAAGCACTACGGTAACCGAAGCTACGCCAGATGATTACAAAATGGATATTAAAAAGAGGCTCTTCGATGTAGTTGTGGCTTCTTTCGGATTGCTTGCCCTCTCCCCCATCCTTTTTTTATCTGTTCTAGCTATTTGGGTCGAATCAGGTTTTAAAGGAAAGGTTTATTATATTAGTAAACGATTTGGCCGTTATCAAACATTCAGCTTCTTTAAACTTCGCACAATGTATCTTGACGCTGATAAACGACTAAAAGACCTTGCTCATTTGAATCAGTATGCCGCTGAACAGGAAGATGTTCCGGTTACAGTTAGCCCATGCCCACGATGTTCAAAAATGCAGGAAGGTATGCATTGTTCCCAGCTTCTGAATTACGGTAATGAGAAGATATGTGAATATTGGTATCTGGAGCAAAAGAAAAGTCGTGGACAGGCTGCATTTATAAAAATTAAAGATGACCCCAGAATAACCAGGATTGGCAGGATATTAAGAAATACCAGTATAGATGAATTGCCTCAACTTATAAATGTGATAAAAGGTGATATGTCTATCGTTGGCAACAGACCTCTTCCCTTATATGAAGCCAATATGCTTACCACAGACCAGTTCAGCCGACGTTTTGGGGCTCCCGCCGGTATTACCGGATTATGGCAGGTAGAAAAACGTGGAAGAAAAGGTACCATGTCAGAAGAGGAAAGAAAGTTACTGGATAACAACTATGCTGATAATAATTCTTTCTGGGGCGATATTCTTTTAATTTTAAGGACTATACCTGCTGTTTTCCAGAAAGAGAATGTATAATTTTATATCATGATAGCACGAAAAACAATTTATATTGCCATCGTCTTTTGTAGCCTGTTCTTTAAACAGGCTATCTTGCATTCTCAGGAGGTGGATGATAGCACGTTTGTTTTTAACCCGATCATTGATGATATTACCAAGAGGATTCCTCCTCTGGAAACACTCATAGACTCTGCTATTGCTAACTCACCTTACCTGAAGAATCGAAATAACATGGTGACTAAAATGCAATATGAGTTTAAATCAGCTCAGCGAAAGATACTTAATTCAATGTCAGTTAGTGGTTCGATGAATTATGGAAGGAATTCTTTCAGTACGCTGAGTGATATTGTTTCTGTAATTGAATCATCTACACAAGATAATTTTGTATATAATGTTGGCCTGTCTGTACGCTTGTCCATTTTTGATATAGCCAACAGGAGAAACGAGCTTAACATTGCCCGAAAAGAAATCGAAGAGTCGATTAATTCTTTGGAAGAGAAAGTATTTGAAATAAAGAAGGAGGTTACTTTTCAATACAATGATTTAATTCTCAAACAGAAGCTCCTCAAAATTGCAAGCGATAACATGCTTACTTCCCAAATGAGAATGGTCATGATTGAGCAGAAGTTTCTTAATAATGAAATTGCACTTGAGGAATTATCACGTATCATGGAATGGCATTCTGATGCTCAGATTGCGTATGAGACGGCTGCAATTGAATTAATGAATGCCTATATTTTGCTGGAACTGACTTGTGGTTTGAAGTTTAATCTAATGAATAAAATTGATTAAAAGAACAATCAATGAACTTGTTAAGAATTTTACGAATACTCAAAAAAAACATCCTTCTTATAGTGATAGTACCTATCCTATTTGCATTGATCGTAAAACAATTGACAAAAAAAGAGGTTCTTTCTTATGAGTCTGAAATGACGTTGTTTACGGGATTAGTCTCTGGTGGACAATTAGATCAAAGTTCAAAAGGGATTAACATATACGGACTAAATAACGCATTTGATAATTTACTTAATTTAATTAAATCGAGGGAAGTTGCTACTGAAACTGGTATGCGACTACTCGCGCAGCATTTATCCTTGTCATCACCCGACCCTACAAAGATTTTTCAGGAAAACTATGATTGGGTCAATGAGTTTGTACCTCAATATATTAAGTCAATGAGGTATTCACATAATGAAATTAATCCTCAAGAAAAAAAAGTCTTAGACAGAACTGACAATGAAACAGATACAGCCTTTCTTGAAGATGATAGTTTTGTGCTTGATGGAAAGGTTTTATACTTACCCCAATCGGGTGAAGACTTAAAAGCAATAGCGGTTAAATTTAATGTGCCGGTAAGCGATTTGCTTTCCTTAAACGGACTTGAAACTATTGATTTACAAAGTGGGCAACCAATTATTATACGACTTGATGAAAATTCCGACAACGCTGACTATATAAAACAATCAGAACCAAAGGAGAATTTAGTTTCCTCCAACATATCCGAGCATGAGAAGTTTGTTCAAAGATTGATTCTTTATGCTTCAAGTGACGATACGAATTTTCTTTCTAAACTACTATACTCAAAGAATCCGTTTTATAGCATTACAGCTATGTCTGAAGTTTCTGCTCATCGAATCGAGAGTAGTGATATGGTGAGAATGAGAGTATCAGGTTCCGACCCTGGAATATGCCAGCAAACCTTGTTGATAATGGCTGAAGTGGTTATTAGAAAGTATAAAGATATCAAAGCAAATGAATCTGATGCGGTCGTCAAATACTTCATGAATGAAGTAAATCGAACTTCAAAAAGACTTCAGAATGCAGAGGAAAGACTATTAAAATTTAATGAACAAAACAGTATTATAAATTACTACGAACAGAGTAGAGTTGTTGCCATCCAAAAAGAAAATCTGGATGTCGATTATCAGAATGAGCATATTCGTTATGCAGCTTCTTCGGCTGTACTGAGAAAACTTGAGGAAAAGATGGGTCTTCGGCAAGCTATTCAGCTTCAAACCAGTTCAATTCTACATTTGAGAAATAAGCTTTCAGAAATTACAACGCAGATATCTCTTACCGAATCCTTTAAAGACCCAGAAGTCAAAAACCAACAAAAGTTAACAGCGTTAAAGGTTGAGGCCGATCGGATAAAAAAGGAACTTACCGAAAAGGTAAAGTCATTGTATGGTAATAACACGGCGATCGATGGGGTTCCGCTAGTCAACATTATGAATGCGTGGCTTGAAAACACTATAATTTATGAACAAAGCCGGGCAAGCCTAAAGATTCTTTCGGACAGAGTACGTGAATTTTTCGAGTATTATAGAACCTTTGCTCCTTTAGGAGCTACTCAAAAAAGACTTGAAAGGGAAATTAATGTCGCTGAACAAGAGTATCTTTCATTGCTTAACTCTTTAAATCAGAGCAAGCTCGCTCAACAGAATGTTGAACTTTCAGCAGATATTAAGACAATCGATCCACCAAACTACCCGTTAAAACCAAAACCTGGTAAATCGGGTATCTTAATAGCTGCTTCGGCAGTGGCTGGATTCTTTTTAATGATTTTCATTATCGTTGCGCTTGAGTTTTTGAATTCTACAATACGAACACCAGAGCGATTGGAAGAATTGTCAAATTTAAAGGTCATCGGCGTTTATCCATCAACAGTTCAGGGCGACTACTCTTACGATATGAAATTTATCACAACAAAGTTGGTGGATCTAATTGTTCAATCGATTGAGGTGTATTCGATAAAGACAAGTACCTCCAGACCCAAAATCATTGCTTTGATAAGTTCAATGGATGGTGAGGGTAAAAGCTATATGGGTCTCAGAGTGTGTCGTCAGATGAGAAAATTAGGCCTTAATGTCTTATTCATTCAGCCTGAAAAAAATCAGAAAGAAGAAAACATCAGCCATCCATCTTCATTGTACAGCAAATTTTCACACAAGTTTAACAGCTTTTTCTTTGGACAGAAATGGAGTGAAGAAATTGAAAAATGCGAGCATAATGTTTTCTATAATGTTGATAATAAATATTACAATTCCACCAATATAACTGAACTGGCTTTACTGGGTCAAAGTCAGGGATTATCAGATTTTAATTACATCTTACTTGAAATACCTGGTATCGTACTCAACCCTTATCCAACTAAATTACTACAGAACTGTGATTTATTGTTAATGGTTTTTCGGGCAAATAGAAATTGGAGAAAGTCAGATTCGCAGTCAATCAGCACTTTGCTACACGGTGAGATTCCAAGACCATTGGCAATATTGAATGGAACAGAAATGGACATAGTTGAAGAACAACTTGGCGATTTGCCTAAACATCGGACATGGCTTCGCAGAATGGTTAAAAGAGTGGTTCTTTTAAAATTTCATGAGAAACGCAAACTGTAGGATAAATGATTAATGCCATTATCAAAATCTTCAGGACTAAGGAAGCATTATCATTAATAGGTAGTTTAACTTCTGCCTTCTACGGCTTGGCTAATTTTATGATTCTTGCCAGAATTCTGACCCTTGAGGATTTCGGCAGATGGCAAATACTTTTGGCCACAGCAGCATTCATAGAAATGATCAGATTTGGAGTGACTGAACATGCTACAATAAAGTATCTCAGTGGCGCCACTGCAGATGCAAGAAAATCATTGATTGGAGCAAACTATAGAATTGGCTTCCTTTTAACCTTATTACCGGCCTTACTGGTTTTCATTTTGGGGCTTATATTTAAAGACGCAATAAGTCATTCAGGTTTCGATTTGTTTTTTGTTTGGTATCCACTAATAGCTTTACTCGGGTTTCCTGCAAGGAATACGTCAACACTACTCCAATCAGAAATGCGGTTTGGTGATATTTTAATTCTTAACTTATCCCAAGGAACACTATTTTTTCTATTATTAGCCGTTTTATATTTTGGTCAGTATAGTGTTTCTATAAATGTCATTGCGTTTGCTGAAGTGGTACTGTTGACATTGAATTCATTTGCTTGCATGGCTCTGAAATGGGATGGATTACGCTTTGTCAGGTATGCAACTAAAGAGGCACGAGAAAAAATCCTTAAATTCGGAAAGTACGCGTCTATTACACTTATGGGGAGTAATTTACTTAGGAGTGCCGATAGCTGGTTAATTACATTAAGCCCTTTGGGTCCGGCTGCAGTTGCCGTTTATTCAATTCCACTGAAGTTAATGGAGATACTACAAATTCCTCTCAGGAGCGTTTCTGCTACTGCGTATCCTGCTATGTCCAAATCGCATGAGGAAGGCGATTTTCTTAACATACGATATATATTTAATTCACGAATTGGTTTTTTAACGCTGGCTTTTATTCCTGCAATAATATTTGCAGTAGTATTTCCGGAGTTCTTAATTCGGATTTTAGCTGGTAAGGAGTATCTACTGTCTTCTGGTAGCCCTGTATTAGTATTTCAGATAATGACGCTTTATGGCATTTTATTACCGTTTGACAAATTCACAGGGGTGGCACTTGATGCAATTGACAAGCCGAATCTAAACTCCATAAAAGTATTTGTAATGGTGGTAACAAATGTTTTAGGAGATATTATTGCTCTCTGGCTTTTCGAGAGTTTAGTCGGAGTTGCAATTGCAAGTATCCTGTTTACAATAGTCGGATCCGTTCTTGGATTTTACTATTTGAAAAAAGACTTAGACCTGAAATTATATAGCATAATACCAACAGGAGCAAAACTATTGCAATATCAGATCATGAGCTTGCTTAAGAAAGATTCTCCGTTTGATAAAAAGCAATGATGCAGCGAGTAAACAGGTCTTTTGCTATCCAAAGCCTGTCCCGACCAGGTTTTATCCTGACGATTTTAATCAGCTCAGTTCTTTTAGCTATTATTATTGGCAAGTATGGCCTTTTCGTTGCCGCAGGTTTAATTACAATCCCGATTGCAATTGTTTTCATTTTTGTAGTTGTTGAGAAGCCATTTTTTGGTTTTCTGTTTACTATAGGATTGAGTTTTGTATTACTGGGATTCTCCAGATATATCGAGATGCCATTTCCAATCGGAACACTTATGGATGGTTCGATTGGTTTAGTCGTGGTTGCCATATTCATTCACAGTTTTCCGAAGACTCCGGATTTAAGCCCTCTGAAAAACGATGTTGTTTATCTGTCAGGGATATGGCTTTTTTATTGTATGGCTCAAATCGGCAACCCTGAGGCCAGAAGCATAGCTGCATGGATGTCGTCAATTCGGCCTATGGCCATATATACTGTCATCTTCCCGATTTTCGGATTATTATTCCTTAACTCCCGAGAAAATATACGGAAGTTTCTTTATGTCTGGGCTTTTTTCTCTTTATTAGGAACCATAAAGGGATGCATTCAACTATATGTTGGTATCGATTATGCCGAAAGAGCCTGGCTTGAGGCCGGAGCCTGGGATACTCACCTGCTCTTTGGAAAACTCAGAGTATTCTCCTTTTTTACTGATGCTGGTCAATTTGGAGCAAATCAGGCTTATGCTGGTGTGGTTTTTTTAACTGTTGCCCTCACTTTGAAAAACAAGTATGAAAAACTATTCTTTTTGATAGTATCATTAGGTGGATTTTATGGCATGTTCTTGTCTGGAACCCGTGGTGCAATCGCGGTTCCATTTGCCGGGATGGCTCTATATGTATTTCACCGTAAGAATATTCTTATCATGGTACTCGGGGCTATCATGGGGCTATCAGCCTTTGTCTTCTTTAAGTACACCTCTATCGGACAAGGTAACTATCAGATCGCCAGAATGAGAAGCGCATTCAATCCAGACGATCCCTCTCTTCAGATCAGATTGGCAAATCAGCGTATTTTAAAAGTATATATGGCATCCCGACCCATCGGGGGGGGGCTGGGACATGGCGGTATAAAAGCCCAGCAATTTACCCCCAATTCATACTTGAGTTCGATTGCAACAGATAGTTGGTATGTGCTGATTTGGGTTGAGCTTGGGGTGGTTGGACTCGCTCTGCATTTGTTTATATTATTTTTTATTGTTGGAAAAAGTTCATATCTGATAATGTTTAAGGTAAGGGATAAAGAACTGGAAGGAATCGCAAGCGGGCTATGTGCCGGTATCATGGGTGTTATGGTAGCAAGTTATGGTAATGCTGTTATTTGGCAAATGCCCACCAATCAGGTTTTCTACTCATCGTTTGGCCTGATTATGAACTGCGCCGTAGTTGATAATAAAATTAGAATCGACAAGCGAAAAAAGCGATTCAAATCAAAATATTACAATCGAATGCACTTAGGTAGCACATTTTCAAATCATTTTAGCTTAACATACTGAAATTTTTCGTATAATATCCAACTATATTCAATCTATCTGTTTTTGTGGTTATATTATTGTAATACTAATTATTAGCTTACAACTGAATATTATGCGGAACCAACCTCAAGTTGAGGCTTAAAGTCCTGATTTTACTCAAGATTAATGATGGCAATAAAAGGAGATTAAGTTCCTCTGAGCGACATTATCCTATTTGATAACCAGCTAGTTTTCATGTGAAAATCATTGGCTAATAAAAGGCCAATGATGCACTTTTTCATGCTGCTGTTTTCCGACGCTTATCCAGAAAGTTATCATTAACATTTATCTTATTCAGTCAGTCTGTCTGGTTATAAGCAAGCATCCCCCTCCTTCCGGTTTTCCTTTTCATGTTGAAAAGCTGTTCCATTCTTCTATTCCATAAGTTTTACCTAAGTTATACTTCATGCGAGGCTTCTTCTATGTTGCTTCATTGTCGCTTCGTAAAAAAACGAAGTAGCTACGAAGCCGCTTCGAAGCTACTTCGAACGGAGACTATGTTCTAGTACTGTTTGTAAGCTATTTAGCCATTCACGTCTTTGTATTAGAATAATGTGGGATTTTGGGGGTATTTAGGTTCATTCCGGCCATCGATATTGAGCATATATGATCGTACCCCAGTGCAGTCAGCGGAATGGAAATAACTCCATCATCCGGCAGTGGATTGTCGGGCCAAACATGGCAAGACTTTCCACAATGGGGCTACTCATGATCTGGAACTCTTATCTGGGTGCAGCCGGTAAAGAGCGACCAAGAGATGTTAGAACTATCCAGCAAAAGAAATTATCAGGATTAAGTATAATGGCCGTGGGTTTTAATTGCCCGTTACCGGCAGCAATCTTATCCTTCAAGGTTTGAAATGTAACATGGGCTTGCAACCGGAACTGTTTCGATGTGACTAACCAGGCAACCCGACCTCACGGCACGTGTAACGATTAGACTAATGGGATCCGCTATCAGACACCCTTTTTATTAAAAGGTGAAGACCGGAATAGTCATGAAGATGTCTGGGTTTTCTATGAGATTTGTAAAAGAACGTATATTCTTTATATCTTAGTAGAAATTTGTTTGATATGGAAAGACAGACATCTGGTATTGATTACCCATTAGTTAGTATCATCAGTATTAATTACGACCATCCAGAGGTAACCTGTAAGATGCTGGAGACACTTCAGCGGGTAAGTTATCCTTCGATTGAAGTAATTATTATCGATAATAACTCACCCAGAGATGATCCTTCTATGATCACGAAAAGCCATCCCTGGGTGAAGTTTATTCAGTTGAAAGAGAATCTCGGATTTGCCGGGGCAAATAATATTGGGATCAGGATGGCTAAAGGCAAATACATTCTGTTACTAAATAATGATACAGAAGTTCCTGAAGGTTTTCTTGAGCCACTGGTTGACAAAATGGAAGCAGATAAGTTGATTGCTGTAGTCAGTCCCAAGATAAAATTTTATTATACACCCGAATTGCTTCAATACACTGGTGTTCCAAAATTTAATAAAATATCGGCGCGGACTATAGGCCATGGCTTCTACAAACCTGATAACGGTCAATTTGAAAAAGACAGCGAGACTCATTTTGCGCATGGAGCTGCCATGTTGATTTCAATGGAAGCTATCAAAAAGGTTGGTTTGATGGCTGATATCTTTTTCCTGTATTATGAAGAGATGGATTGGTGTGAAAGGTTTAGAAAGAATGGTTATAAGATTTTTTATGTACACAATTCTCTTGTATATCACAAAGAATCGGTTTCGACCGGAAAGATGAGTCCATTAAAAGCCTATTATATGAACCGGGCCAGGTTACTCTTTTTGCGCAGGCATGTAGACCGTCCGCTTGTTTTTATAAGTATTGCTTACCTGTTACTGATTTCTTTCCCAAAGAACACATTTCTGCCACTCATCAAAGGGAGACCCGATTTATTTAATGCTTATCATAAAGCAGTGGTATGGCATCTTCACCATTTAAACCACGATGCGGTAAGGGTCAGTCCTGCTTTTTCTCACATTGATGATATCGAGCTGGAAACCTATCTGAAATAATACGTACAAAACTATGCCTCCTGATAAGAACCCTTTGGTCAGTATCGTTACCGTGAATTTTAATCAGGCAGAGGCTACTTGTGAACTCGTTGACTCTTTAGGACACATATTGTATTCAAATATTGAGATTATTGTTGTTGATAATAATTCCGAAGAGGAATCTTGTCAGATCATCAAAAAGCGGTTTCCAAATATTCTTTTGATAAACAGTCCGATTAATTATGGTTTTGCCGCTGGCAATAACCTGGGAATTATGCGGGCACGAGGAAAGTATATCCTTTTGCTCAATAATGACACTGTAGTGACATCAGGGTTTCTCGCCCCGCTTATTGAACTCATGGAAAAAACTGACAGCATAGGTGTTGTCAGTCCCAAAATCTTGTTTTATCATCATCCTGATACAATACAGTATGCAGGATTTACCAACATTTCGAAGATCACTTCACGGAATAGAAAAATTGGTTTTGGGGAAATAGATAAAGGACAATATAATTACTCGCAAGAGACGTCATACGCGCATGGCGCAGCTATGCTTGTCAGAGCCGAAGTTGTGAAGAAGGTTGGAATGATGTCATATGCATTCTTTTTATATTACGAAGAGGCTGACTGGTGCGAGCGTATCAGGAAGGCCGGTTATCAGATTTGGTTTACCGGTAAATCGTTGGTTTATCATAAAGAATCAATAAGCACCGGAAAGGATAGCAAACTTAAACTTTTCTATATGAGCAGGAACCGGATATTGTATCTGCGAAGAAACCGTTCCGGTCTAACCCTGTTTTTATCACTTATTTATATCTTAACTGTAGCTGCGCCAAATCAACTAATAAGACTAGCTTTAGCTGGTAAGCTAAAACTGGTAAAGGTGTACCTTGATGCTTTGGCATGGCATATTAAGATGATTAATAAGGAAGAAATATTTGAAAATCCATATTTATAACTATCAAAATCAAGCTACAATGGGACAAAATGAACGTTTAATTGGTTTTTTTGATGCTCAGGGCAAGGTAGAACATATACTAAAGGATTTATCAGGCCTTACCTTGCGGGTTAGTGTAGCACATTCAGGGAAATGGATGTATTCTGAACTGGATGATTATTCTATTCTATTCTATGGCAGGTTGTTTAATGCTGAAGAGCTTAAAACACAATATCAGATAACTGCCTTCAGCGAGGGTGAACTATTGCTTAAAGTTTTTATTTATGACGAAAGAAAAGGGCTTAAAAAGGTTGATGGGTCTTTTCTTTGCCTCATTAGATATGAGAACCACATTCATATTATCAGGGATCGGCATGGTACCGGACCTCAACTTTATTATACAGCTAAGGAGTTTTGTACCGCTCAGACAGATCTGAACATGCTAACTACTTTCAAACCAGAACCTGATTATAAGTCGCTTGTAACTTTCCTCCAGTATGGTTATATACCTGCCCCAGATACCGGGTTGAAAGGAGTAAAGAAATTACCGGCCGGTTATTGTTTACACTATAATGGTAAACAGTTAGAAGAAAGAAACCTTTTCCCCCATGAAGATTTTGTTGTAGAGCCCTTTCGCGGAACTATTGAGGAAGCTGTTGAAGAATACAAGAGACTGCATACACAATCAATTAAGAGGCGCATAGGGGATGCGGGTAAAGTGGGAATTCTCCTCAGTGGCGGCTTCGATTCCGGAGGAAATATATATAAACTCCGTGAAATTTTTAATGGTGAAATTAATGGTTTTTCTGTTGGATTTCAGGATAATCCATGGACAGAGGTGCCTTTAGCCGAGTTACTTGCCAATCGATACAATGCTTCATTTGAATCTTACATTATTAAAGGTGATGAGCTTTCAGAATTACCCAATTTGGTTCAGAAAATGGGTGATCCTTTTCAGGAAGGGGGATTAATGGTGAATTATTGCGCTATGCGAATGGCATCGAAGTACAATCTTCCGGTCATACTTGGCGGTGATGCCAATGACCAGTTCTTTGGCACCGCCATAAAAGAACTGGCCATGAAGTATTTCATTGACCATTATCATCTGGATATACCTGTCGGCCTGGCGCAACGGCTGACACGGACTATCCATTCGGATAAGCTGTTCAGAATCCATTTCCATCTGGAAAAGATCAGGAATATTTTGAAGCCGGATTCTTTTGGTTTTTCATATCACGGGATGAAAGCTTTGATTAACAGGAACCATCATCAATATCTTTCAATGCCTTTGTTTGCTGTCGCACATAGCAAATTCAATACTTTTGATGAATTGTTTTCGCTACGGAGTTATGATATGGATATACAGCAGATTATTAATCAGATAATTCTTTTTAAAGCCAGTCAAATGGCTTCGCTATGGAATCAGAATATTGCATTCCCGTATGCCGACCTTGATATCTTTAATTTTCTGAAAACCTTACCCAGATCTTACAAATGTCATGGTACACCAGAAGAGATTGTAAAAGGCAAGGGAGTTGCCAAATTCTTACATAAAAAATACTTAAAAACTAAACTTCCTGTAGAAATCACATCAAGGAAGAAGCAAGGTGGGTTTGCTCCCCTCCCACTTTTCTTTAAAGATATCGAACAACTTAATGCTATCCACTCCCTTATAAATAATTCCGGTATAACAGAAGGTTTCATCAATAAGTTAGAAGTTGATAAGCTCTTTATGGATTACAAACGATTCGTTGATAATGAGAATATCTGGTTTTGGCAGCGTCAGGTTAAGGCATTCCAGTTGTTTAACTTACTTGTTTTAGCTGTTTGGTGGGAAGTGCAAATTATCAACAAGGAATCTGCTTTGAGATTGTGATATAACAATCAAGAATATCAGTTTATAGCATATATACCTAGTAAAAATGAAACAATACCAGTACATGGTTAAAACTATTTAGAAATATGAAAAAAATAGGGATAATACTCCAATCCTCATTTTGTAATAAATACCTTTATAAAGCGCTTGAAATATTATCAGCCAGTGATAATGTCAAAATCTTCTTTTTGATAAATCAGGAGGATGCGATTCATAAGGGTTCCCTTTCACGCGTTCAGGAAACAACTGTCAATGAGCATAATAAGACTCGTTTTTTCGATACTCTGGTTTTCAAGCTAATTATAAACATTGAGTACGCGATATTGAGTTTTTTTGACAAAAGCATCAAGGGACTACGTGAGAAGCAAAGTATACAATCTTTAATTAAAAATGAGGTAACTTATTTAGTACCGATTCACTCTGCTTCTGGTCAGGTGGTCAGATATTCTGATGAGGAGATAGATACTATTAAGAAGCTTGAATTGGATGTCCTGATTATAGGCAATGGTTCCGAGAATTTTGAAGGCGAAATTTTCAACTGTGCCAAAGAGGGAATTGTTTCAATTCAACACACCGACATCCGTTGGAATCGTGGAGGGCTGCCAGTCTTTTGGGAAGTATATTTCAGGTATCCTTCAGCAGGGTTTGTTATCCTGAGGCAAACTAAAAAGAATGATTACAGCCAGATTCTTTTCAGGGGTGATATCGCAATAACATCAACATATACAAAGAGTTTAATAAAGCTGTATAGCCGAAGTTATTTTTATATGGCAGAGCTGATTCTGAATTTTGCAAAAAATGGCCACCTGCCATTACCGGAAGAAAGCTTGCCTTTCGGAGGGAAATTACTAAGGATACCTTCGATCTATCACACGTTTAATTATTTTTTAAAAACATCTTTTTTATTGATATACAATGCAATAGAAAGAAATGTATTAAAAAAGGAAACCAGGTGGAGCGTCGCCTTTTGTAGTAAATCTTGGAGAAATTCAACTTTAAACGAGGGTATTCGCATAAAGAATCCTCCCGATCATTTTTTTGCTGATCCGTTTGTCGCGAAAAGAAATGGGAGAACAGTTTGTTTCGTTGAAGATTTCTCATTCCGGCAAAACAATGGCTGTATTGCTGCTATAGAAATTCTAAATGAGAAAGAATATCGGATTCTGGGTCCAATCATTGAGGAGCCATTTCACATGTCCTATCCTTTTGTTTTTGAATACAAACAAGATCTATACATGATCCCGGAAACAAGTGGAGCAAAATCAATTCGATTATACAAATGCATCGAATTTCCTTTAAAATGGGAATATCAAAAAGAAATTCTGAGTGGAGGGCATTTTGTTGATCCTATGATTCTAAATCATAATGGATTATGGTTTATCTTAACTAATACCGAGGACGAAAAGCTCATCGCCTATTATAGTCATGACCCAATAAATGGGATATGGGTAGAACATGAAAAAGACCCGTTGATTTTCGACCTTAACACTTCAAGAAATGGCGGACTGCTTCGGGATGAAGATGGGAGCTATGTGAGATGCAGGCAGAAATTCGGTTTTAACACCTATGGAGCTGCTTTAACAATGGCTAAAATTATTGATCTGTCTCCAAATAGTTATATGGAACAGGAAATTTGCCAGATATCTCCTGATTTCTTTCCCAAACTGATTGGATGTCACCACATGCATAGCAATGGAGAAACAACGGTTTTCGATTACCTTCGGGTTGAAAATTTAAAATGAATAAGCATTGAATGACATAAGAGAGATGAATACTTCTGAGTTGTTCATTATTAAACGTTTGAATTTCAACATCAGTAGACTTAATACCTTACTTTCACTTTGACAAAAAGTGTAGTGTATTCATGGTTTTAGCTTATAAAATGGATCAAACTATGTTATCTTTGTTAGAATATTGTGGTGTAAGGAAGGTTTAATGCTTGCCTTGAATATAAAACGACGATAATAGTGCTCAAAAATCTCAACTGACTTAGCAGAACTAATTCAAATAAATAGTAAAAGGTTGCAAATTATACTTCTATTCACCCAAATAGACATTCATAACTAAAAACTAATAATTAATCATTTTTCTAATATATAAACAATGAATAAGTACTATTCGATCATTCACCAAAAGCTTAAATATGGCTTTACTGTTGAGCTATACAACTTCCTATTTCTAATCAATCCTAAGAAAATCGAACATCCGATAGTTGCCACCATCGATGATACGATTAAAAGAATCATTGAGAAGAAATGCTCTGTAAGTAGATTTGGTGACGGAGAAGTACTTTTAATTGGGGAAAACTCAATTCGTTTTCAACACAGTTCAGCTCTTCTTGCCCAAAGATTGAAGGAAGTAATTCAAAGCGAAAATGAAAGACATCTGGTCTGTATCTCAGATGTATTTGATTCTTTAGCACCCTATAATCGAAAAGGCAGACGATTTTGGAGAACGCATTTTTACCTGTATGGGGCTTTGTGGAACAAGTATCTTGTCAAGGGGAAGACCTACTACAATACATTTATGACCCGGCCCTATATGGACTATAAGGATAAACAGCAGGCTTCGAGATGGTTTCCAATGCTAAAACAGATATGGACAGATAGAGATATTGTGTTTATCGAAGGCGAAAAAAGCAGGTTAGGTGTTGGAAATGACTTGTTTGATAATGCACGATCCATTCGGAGAATTCTGGGTCCTGCCATGCATGCCTTTGATAGATATGATGAATTACTGGAAACAGCAAAAAAAGCCGGTGACGAAAACACTTTGTTCCTTTGCGCCCTGGGTCCCACTGCTACTGTAATATCCTATGATTTATTTCAGGCTGGATTTCAAGCCATAGATGTCGGGCACGTAGATATAGAATATGAATGGTTTAGAATGAAGGCATTAAAAAAGGTAAAAATTCCTTCAAAATATACTAATGAAGCAGCCGGCGGAGGCAATGTAGGCGAAAGCAATGACCATGTCTATAAAAGCCAAATTATTGCAAAAATCATATAAAAAGGATGAAGATAATCTATTACCTTCCATCGTTGCATATTCCCGGAGGACTTGAACGCATTATTACCTTCAAAGCAAATTATTTTGCTGATCATTTTGGATATGATGTGACAATAATTACTTCGGAACAGAATGGCCAAAAGCCTTTCTTTCCATTGTCAGAAAAGGTAAAACATACAGATATAGATGTGAAGTTCGATTTTCCTTCTAATCAATCCAAACTAAAAAAACTTCTTCTATATCCTTTCAAATATCAGCTATTTAAACAAAGATTTTCCCGATATCTTTATGATAATCGCCCGGATATCACTATCTCCACTTTACGCAGGGAGCTAAACTTTCTGAATAAAGTTCAGGATGGAAGTCTTAAAATCGGAGAATTTCATGTTACGCGTTATTCATACCATGCCAACGCCTTTAAAAATAAAAACATTGCCATTTCTTTCATAAAAAAACTTTGGGCTAAGTCATTTGTTGAAAAAATCAGCAGACTTAAAAAATTTGTTGTCTTAACCCATGTTGAAGCCGGCTTTTGGCCTGAATTGAACAATATTGAGGTAATCCCCGATCCTTTGACGATATTCCCTGATACGGTCTCTTTGCGTACTACCAAACAAGTAGTTGCTGTTGGAAGATATACTTATGAGAAAGGATTTGATATGTTAATTGATTGTTGGAAGATTGTTTCAGAGAAACATCCTGATTGGATATTGAAAGTATATGGTGGCGGAGATCATACAACCTATGATGCACAGGTAAAAAAGCTTCAAATTGAAGCTACCTGTAAATTAGAAAATTCAGTAAGCGATATTACTGCGAAATATCTCGAAAGTTCTATGTTTGTTTCGAGTTCGCGATTTGAAGGTTTTGGAATGGCAATTACTGAGGCAATGGCATGTGGATTACCTATTATCTCTTTTGCCTGTGATTGCGGACCTAAAGAAATAGTAACTGACGGGGTGGATGGATATCTGGTTCAGCCTGATAATACTCAGGAATTAGCTGATAAGATTTGTTCTCTTATCGAAAACCCGACTCTTCGCAACAGGATGGGCGAAACGGCAAGGGTTAATTCAGCTCGTTACAATTTGGAAATTATAGCCGGGAAATGGAAAGAACTATTTGAAAGGCTGGTTGACCAGTAAAAACAAAGCAATTATGCTATAAAACAAATTAATTTATGAACTGGCATTCAAAGTATTTAACAATTTTTGATAAACCAATCAATGAAGTTCCTGAGGATTTAATTCAAGAAATCCGAAATAAAGTGATGGTGAAGCAAAATGATAAACCTATTGCTTCTGTAATTCTAATTGCTCATAATGAAGAGAAAAGAATTCTGAGTTGTATATGGTCGCTGAGCGAAAATATCTGTAATGTTCCGATTGAAATAATCGCTGTAAATAATAATTCGACGGATCAAACCATGAAAGCCATGGAGTTATCCGGCGTTATTTCTATAGAGGAGAAGAAGAAGGGGCCCGGGCATGCCAGGCAATGCGGACTGAATCATGCGCGAGGGAAGTATCATATCTGCATTGATTCTGACACCCTCTACCCACCCTACTATATTCAAACAATGGTTGATGCTCTGAGTAAACCACATGTGGTTTATGCATTCTCCCTGTGGAGTTTTATGAATGATAAGAATCACTCAGCCTTCGGATTATTCTTCTATGAAATGTTTAGGGATTTCTTCCTCATTATTCAATCCATTAAAAGGCCCGAACTCTGTGTAAGGGGAATGGCTTTCGGTTTTAACACTGAAATTGGAAAAGAAATCGGATTCAGGACTGATATCAAGAGAGGCGAAGATGGTTCGTTGGCATTAGCATTGAAGTTGTATGGAAAATCAAAGTTTATCCTCAGCAGGAAAGCAAGGGTTCTAACCAGTAATTCAACCTTAAACCTCGATGGTTCTTTTTCAAAAAGCTTTACTCGTCGGATTAAAAAAGCTTTTAAAAATTTCATCTCTATCCTGCATTCCAAAAATGATTATATTGATGAGGATTCAAATCTTATCAAGTAGATTGATATTAAAGCTGAGATATAAACTTTATGAGTTGAAAATGTAATTATTGATTATGATACAAGGTCGAGATATTGTTGTAATTGGAATCCAGCCCTGGGACATAACAATCGGGAGTAATTGTAAAAATATTGCACTTGAGTTTGCGAAGCATAACCGCGTGCTATACATCAACCCTCCTCTGGATCGAGCCTCCCTGTATCGACAGAAAAATTCAGAGGCGACGATTAAGAGAGTTAAAATATGGAAAAGTGGAAAATCTGAGCTTATTGAGATTGATAATAACCTTTGGAATTTGTATCCGGCAACGCTTCTTGAATCAATTAACTGGATAGGGTTTAATCCTTTGTTTGACTGGTTGAATTTTTTAAACAACAAGAAGTTTGCTAAACAAATCACCCAGGCATGCCAAATACTCAATTTTGAAAATATTATAATTTTCAATGACAGTGATATGTTCAGAAGTTACTACCTCAAGGACCTTTTGAATCCTTCAGTATATGTTTATTATACACGTGATAATTTGATTAGTGTCAGTTATTGGAGAAGACGTGGAGTCAGAATGGAGGCAAAACACATGAAAAAAGCAGATCTTGTTGTGGCGAACTCTACATATCTGGCAGACCTGGCGAAGAAGCATAACCCGAACTCATTTTACGTTGGTCAGGGATGTGATGTTAGTTTGTTTGATGACAAATTGGTTACAAGAATCCCCGGCGACATCCTCAATATTCCAAAACCAATTATTGGTTATATTGGTGCATTGTTTTCTTTACGTCTGGATATTAAAGTATTGCAGCACGTTGCCGAACAAAAGCCAGACTGGAGTATTGTGCTGGTGGGGCCTGAAGATGAGGAATTTGAAGCAAGCAACCTTCATCAACTAAGCAACATATATTTTTTGGGTAATAAAAGCACAAATGAGCTTCCCGAGTATTTAAATCAGTTTGATGTAGCTATTAATCCTCAAATTCTCAACGAGGTTACAATTGGAAATTACCCAAGAAAAATTGATGAATATTTGGCGATGGGAAAACCTGTAGTTGCAACCAGGACATTGGCTATGAGCGTTTTTGAGGAACATTCTTACCTGGCAGGTTCTAAAGAAGAATTTGTGAGTTGTATTGAATCGGCACTTCAAAATGACAACAAGGAAGTTCATATCGCCCGCGAAAACTTTGCCCGGGAACATACCTGGGAGAATAATGTTATTCAAATTTTTAAAGCAATCGAGGCGGTAAAGCCTAACCTGTTTAAAAAGTGATTTATGGAAATCATTCAAAATATTAAATCAAACCCCAAACTGAAGCGATTTGTCCTGCTGGCCATGATTCCAAAAAACCAAGCCCGCCCCCGGTTATGGGTTAAGTTGTTTCTGAATCCTTTTTTTCACCAGAAGGGAAAGAGATCCAGAATTTGCCGGAATTCCCGAATTGATGTGTTGCCATTCAACAATTTCTGTTTGGGCGAAGATTCAACAATTGAGGATTTTTGTACGATAAATAATGGTGTTGGAGATGTATTGATTGGTGACAGGACAAGAATTGGCATGAGCAATGTGTTAATTGGTCCTGTAACAATCGGTAATGATGTTATTTTTGCGCAAAACATAGTTCTGTCAGGTTTGAATCATAGTTACCAGGATATTACAATTCCTATTCACAAACAAGGAGTTTCCAGACAAGAAATTACGGTGGAAGATGAAGTCTGGATTGGAGCAAATTGTGTTGTTGTCGCTGGTGTTACTATAGGCAAGCATAGTGTAATAGCCGCAGGTTCAGTTGTGACAAAAGATGTCCCCCCCTACTCTGTCGTCGTTGGCAATCCCGGGAGGGTAATTAAACAGTATAGTTTTGATTCAAATAAATGGGAGAATATAGTCAGGTCATGATGTATTGGTAAGAATTTAGAAAGCAATCCAATGGTAATATTAAAAGTCATATTCTGGTTTTTTGCATTTATAATCTTCTATTCTTACATAGGTTATGGTGTTTTGTTATACATTCTGGTTTTAATTAAACGTCTCATTCAACCGGCAACTGTTGTTGAAAATGGTGATGCTTTTGAGCCTGAAGTAACACTATTCATAGCTGCATATAATGAAAAGGATTATGTTAAAGCTAAGTTGGAAAATTCCTATAAGCTTGATTATCCAAAAGGAAAACTAAAAATTGTCTGGATAACTGATGGTTCCACGGATGGAACCCCTGATGTAATTAAAGAACTATGTGATGATAGGGTTGAAGTTTACCATGTTGCAGTTCGCGGGGGGAAAATTGGTGCTATGAACAGAGGAATGAAATTTGTGAATTCGCCGATTGTTGTGTTTTGCGATGCTAATACGATGCTTGGTAAGGAATCGATTAGTCGAATAGTTACTATGTTCAAAGACCCAAAAGTTGGATGCGTTTCAGGGGAGAAGCGAGTTGTTGCAGTGGGTACTGAGGTTGCCTCAGCCTCAGAAGGTATCTATTGGAAATATGAATCAAAGCTCAAAAAATGGGATGCTGAGTTATATTCTGTTGTTGGCGCTGCAGGAGAGCTCTTCGCCATAAGACGGGAATTGTATGAGGATGTTGAACCTGATACTCTTCTCGACGATTTTATGATCAGTCTGCGAATTGCCATGAAGGGTTTCAGAATTAAGTATGATCCGGAGGCCTATGCAATGGAACACCCATCCAACGATGTAAAGGAGGAATTGAAAAGGAAGGTCAGAATTTCCGCAGGCGGTATTCAGTCTGTTGTCAGACTGTTACCATTACTTAATTTTTTTCGTTACAAGTTGCTCTCGTTTCAATACATATCACACAGGGTTTTGCGATGGACGCTTGCTCCATTAGGATTGCTCATAGTCTTCATTTCTTCACTGGTATTAGCTATTGATAATGGTTATGCTGAAAGGGATAACATCTATTCTGTTGCTTTTGGGTTACAAGTTATGTTTTATCTTTTGGTTGCGGCCGGGTATTTGTGTGAAATTAAGAAAATTCGGGTAAAACTCTTATTTATCCCTTTTTACTTTTTTATAATGAATTACGCTGTTTTTCTTGGTCTAAGACGATATCTGAAAGGGAGCCAAAGCGTAAACTGGGAAAGGGCTAAACGTTCTAAATAACTAATTATGAGAAGTGTCATTTTACTAATTCTTTCTCTTATAAATTCATTTTTTTTGTTTTCACAGACAAATTATTGTGATACTATTCTCCCTGCCTATAAAAATAAGACAACCATCTATAACTCAAACGGTCATCAGTTGATGACTCAGGATAATTTCAGAATATGTCTGAAGGACACAGTGTATTACCAGATAAAGTTTATAGATCTTATAGGTAGTCAGGAATCTCCGGTAGAGATCGTTTTGGAAGGTGATACTGCTGCAATAAGCTCTGATGCTCCTTATTACGGATTAAAATTTGACAATTGCCATTTTATTAAACTTTCAGGTAAGAAAAGAAATAGCGATGAAAGGGGGCTGCGCATTGAAAACATCAACGGTATCGGTATCACAGTGGATAAGCTTTCAAGTGATTTTGAGATAGAAAAAATTCATATAGAAAATGTGAAACAGGTAGGCATCATGGTAAAGACGGATCCCGACTGCTCTTTTGCTGCTACCCGAGACTCCTTTCTACTTCAGAATCTTTCAATCCATCACAACCTGATTCGCAAAACCGGAACGGAAGCAATGTATATCGGGCATACATTCTATGATGGGTATACAATAAACTGTGATGGGAAAGATACAATGGTTTTGCCTCATCTTCTAGAAAATGTACGTATTTATGATAACATCACCGACAGTACAGGTTGGGATGGCATACAGGTGAGTTCTTCAATCTCCCCTTGTGAAATTTATAACAACAAGATAACCAATGATAGTTATGCAGAGTATTATGGCCAGATGAGCGGCATCCAGTTAGGCAGAGGGAGCATTTGCAATTGCTTCAACAATATTGTTTCATCTGGTTATGGAAACGGCATCGAAATTCATAGTCGTGGCAATATTAAAGTTTATAATAATTTATTAATCAGACCAGGGCAGAAGTTTAAACCCGGTTTACAGGGGTCCTATTCGATAGCAGGAATTTATGTCAGCTACAACCTGACAAACCCGGGAAATACACCTTATTTCTTTATCAACAATTCAATCATTAGCCCGAAAAGTGATGGCATCAGGTTTGCTAATGTGAACTCGGACAACAATCAGTTCATTAATAATATTATCCTAAACCCGGGGACTTACGAATATTATCTGCAAAACCATTTAGATCCGGAGACATCCTATATTCATATGGATGCTGATGTGCCAACAGATGAGTTGAACAATATTAAGACTCTGGTATCAAACGATCTGAAGTTCGTTAATGAACAAAAGGACGATTTTCATATCCAGACAGGCAGCACGGCTTACAATACAGGATTTAATGTAGCATTATATGGAATTAATTACGATCTTGACAGTAATGTGAGGCCTGTTCATGAATTTTATGATATTGGAGCTTATGAGTACCAGCCGGGGCAGCTGATTAAGGAAAATATTGAATCAAATTTTAAAATTTTACAAATTAAGTACATTTCAGAAAAAGAGATATGGGTAAAATTTGAGAATAGGAATTCTAACTTAATTAGTTTCGAACTTTATACTGCCACTGGAAGCAGATTAACTGTGAGTTTACCTTATATTTATAGTGAAGGAGTCCATGAAGTTTTAATTCCTGTCACCCGTTCGGGTATCGGAGTAGTGCTTTTAAGGGTTAATTCAGGTGGAAAAATATCAACTGTGAAAATTCCAATAATAAAATAGAATACTTATGTTTTCAGAACTCAAAAACATTTTGAAGAAATTTGTACCCTTCTTTTTAGGTGTTAAACTTCGCGGATGGTATCAGATTTTTCTTGGTCTTTGGTTCAAGGGTAATAAATATGATTGTCCTTTTTGTGGTCATTCCTTCCGCAAGATGCTGGCCGGAGGAGAGAACCATCCGGTGATCTATCAAAAGCATATCATCGGTGCAGGCATTAGAGAGAACATCCAATGTCCGAGATGCTTCAGCAAAGAGAGAGATCGGTTGGTATATCTCTATTTAACCCAAAAGACACAGTTGCTTTCATCAAAGGTAAGAGTCCTGCATCTGGCTCCGGAGGGGGCTTTAAGGGCATGGCTTAAGGATAACAAGTTCATTAAGTATCTGATGGGCGATAAATACGAATCAGGATACACAGATTATTACTACAGTCGGGATGTGGGTTATGCAGATGTTACTAATCTTCAATATACCGATAACGAGTTTGATTTGATTATTTGTAATCATGTATTGGAGCACATTGTTGATGACGAAAAAGCACTTGCAGAACTGTACAGGGTTTTGAGTCCAGGCGGAACAGCAATTCTTCAGGTTCCAATTTCATATGATATAGCAGAAACAGAGGAAGATAGAAATATTACATCACAGGAAGATCGCAAGAGATTATATGGTCAGTTTGATCATGTCAGGATATATGGATATGATTATCCAAAGCGTTTGGAGAAGGCCGGTTTTAGTGTGGTTCGCTTTAATCCATTTAAAGAAGGATTAGCAGGAATAGCTCAGCGATACTCTCTTAATCCAAAGGAAGATTTATTCATTGGTCTGAAAAATTAATAATTATTCCGATATTTGTACATAAAGTTTTTGAATTCCAATTTATGAAAATTTCCGTCAGATATAACCTGTCGTTATATATACTGTTATTTATAATCAATCTGGGTACTGAAAGAGTAATGGCTTCCAACCAGGATTCATTATGGAATTCATTTTCGAAGTGCGATAAACCTGACCATAATACCATGATGAGACAGGCCATGGCATTAAACTTTTCACAATCAGACTCAATAATAACTAAAGCTCAAAGCCTAATCGAAATCGTAACCAGGCAAAATTGCCCGTTTCACCTTGCACTATTGCATCACATCATTGGACGTGCAGAATTGAGGAAGACCAATTTAATCCTGGCGCTGGTTCATTACAAAATAGCTCTTCAGATTTATACCGAATTAGGTGATAGCTTAAACATGGTTAGAACACTTGGAACCTTTGGTACAATATACACAGAATGGGGAAGGTATCCTGAAGCACTAACCTTTTTAAACCATGCGCTTGAAATTAGCAAGCGAAATAAATTTGATTACCACACATCCCGGTTGCTCAATAACCTTGGGCTAGCTGCACAGCATCTTAAAGATTATAAACTGGCCCTAAACTATCTTCATTCTGCACTTGAATTCAAACTGAAAAATGAAGATCAGGGAGGACTGGCCAATACCTATACAAATATTGGTGAGATATATACAGAAACTGACGATTCTGATAATGCGTGGCTTTTCTTAATCAAAGGACTTAATATTAGACAACTAATTAATGATGAGACCGGAGTAATGCAATCATACTTTAGTATTGGAAAATATTATGCTCATATTGGTGATCAGGATAAGGCGATATACTATTTCACGGAATCCCTGGCATTGGCACGAAAGATCAAAGATAATTATCAGCAGACGTATTCTATGAATTACCTGGGCGATATGTATGCTTCCTGTGGGCAAACTGAGAACGCAATTTACAATTATACTGAAGCAGTTAAGATCAGTAAGAAACTTAATTTAAGTCTTTTGGAGGTGGATTTGAATTCAAAGTTATCCGATTTTTATATAAAAAATAATCAATTTGCTTTAGCTATAAGTCTATTAAAGCGTAAAAGTGATTTGCTGGACTCTCTGATGAAAGTGTACCAAAACCAATCTTTTTTGGTTTCTTCTCCAATTTTCGAAGAGAGAGTAAAATTGAAATCCGACAACAAGCCCGATTGGTTATTGCCAGCTGTTATGGTATTATTTATTCTTGTGTTGTCTGTGATTCTGGTTGTAGTTTTAAAACAAAAGAGGAGTATTGCCTTATCGCTTTTACGGAAAAATGAAGAATTGGGTGAAATGGATAAGGTATTGACCGATTTCAATCAAAAGCTGGAGCATGAGGTAAGCTTGAGAACCTCCTCTTTGAAATTGGAAATGGAAGAACGACAAAAGGTAGATATTGAGTTAAAAAAGACATTAAAGAAGGCAGAAGAAGCTAACTTTCTAAAAAATGCCTTTCTGGCTAATATGAGTCATGAGATTCGTACTCCATTAAATGGTATCATTGGATTCTCCAGCTTACTGGAGACAGAATTATCATTGTTGGAGAATAAGGAACTTTATGATTACGCATCGGGTATACTTGAAAGTGGTGAAAGATTGTTACACTTGTTGAATAACTTAATTGATATTAGTCGTCTTGAAGCAAATGACATGGAGGTGACCCTGGCCTCCTGTGATCTGGAAACGATAGTAAATCAAGTAACAGAATTATTCAAATTTAAAGCAAATGAACAAGGGCTGAAATTGAATCTCATCCTTTCGCAGGTACCACTGGTTTTGGCAGATGAAAAAAATCTGATGAGAGTTTTAAGTGATATTATTGATAATGCACTTAAGTATACTGAGAAAGGCTTTGTCAATATAAGCACTGGAGTCTTCCCGGAAACTAAAGAGGTGTTTATCAGAATTAAGGATACAGGAATTGGAATTGACCAATCATACCTTCCCCATCTTTTTGAAGCATTCAGACAAGAAAGTCTTGGATATAGCCGGGCCTATCAGGGTGCCGGGTTAGGCCTCCCTTTAGCAAAACGGCTTATAGAATTAATGAAAGGGCGGATTGTTGTTGAATCAGAAAAAGCCATTGGTACTGTTGTTACTGTAATTCTAAATCAGAAGGAAATAAATGTTGGTTTGAATGGAACAACTAATCCCTCAGAACAGGATAATAACAGCCCCATGGTTATAACCTCTAAGGCAGAGATTCGATCTGGCGAAAAATTTATCTTCATAGTTGAAGATGACAGGATGAATCGGCTGGTGCTTTTAAAGATGCTTCAAAACACTGCTAGCATTGAGATTGCCGCTGATGGAGAAGAGACTCTACAGATCGTTAGAAATGCATATAACAAAGGCATCATTTTTAATATGATGTTGTTTGATATTAATCTTCCCATGCCATGGGATGGTACAATGCTCATGAAGGAAATAAAACAGACATACCGAGAGTACAGAAATGTCCCATTCATCGCTCAAACCGCCTATGCTATGACAGGCGACCGGGAACGCTTGCTCGAATCAGGTTTTGATGACTATATCAGTAAACCAATCTCAAAGAATCAACTCTTGAAAATTGCAGAGAAATATCTTATTAATAAAGAGATAATAAAGTGAATAACATCGATTTAAAAACTATATCGTTTGATGATTTGCTTAAACAATATGAGCAGGTTGTCGCAGAATTTGATTTATACCGTCGAACAATGGAACAACGGTTAATGATGCAACGTGATTTAACCGAAAGGCATGCACAGACTAAAACAGCCATCATCGCTAAAATTACTCATAGCATCAAAATTCCCATGAATGGGGTGCTGGGAATGATTGACATCCTCAAACAATCCTCCCTTAATAATGAACAATCGGATTATTTACATATCATTCAGACCTATTCAACGCAATTATTAGGAATGATCAATGATTTGACTGATTTCACAAAAATTGAATCAGGAGACGTTCAAATCATTAACAGTCCTTGCAAGATTTCAGAAAATGTTGAAGAGGTGGTAAAAAGTTTTCAGTTAAGAACAAAAGGAAAAGGGATTGAATTAGTGTTTATCCCTGAGAATCTTCCTGAAACAATTGTTTGTGACGGACATCGTTTAAATCAGGTATTGACAAATCTTTTAGGCAATTGTATTCAGGCTACAAAAACTGGAACTATTTCCATTAAAGTCCATATTGGCAAATCTGGCAAATCAAATCCACTGTTATCTTTCGATATATATGATACAAGTGTAGGCTTATCAGAATCAGAAAGTTCACACTTACGGCATGCCATTGATACATCTGACTATATGTCGCTGCTAAAGTTGGAAGTTTGGGGTATAAGCATGGCTATTTCCTACCAACTTACCAAATTGATGAATGGCGACTTTGGCTTTGAAGTTAATCCGGGACAGGGCAATCATTTCTGGTTTACTTTTCCAATTGGAATCAATCAAAATTCTGCAAACAAATCTCTAAATCTGATGATGACAACTACCAAGGAGAAACGACCATTGAAAATATTATTGGTTGAAGACAATCTTTTAAATCAAAAATTTGCTGTGGCTACTCTCGTAAGAGAAGGTCATTCAGTTGATATCGCTGAGAATGGCAAAATTGCCATTGAGCGTTTCAAGAACTCCAAATACGATCTAATTCTAATGGACATACAAATGCCTGTGATGGATGGGATTCAGGCTACCCTTAAAATTAGGGAGATTGAGCAGGAATTAAAAAGCCCACATCATAAGATTATTGCCGTAACAGCTTATGCCCTCGAAAAGGATAGAACTCGTTGTCTCGCTGCCGGAATGGATGACTTTATAGCCAAACCATTCAAGCCGCAAGAACTAGTTAAGTTAATTGACAATCTGGAACTATAACTAATTGTTAATTATTTGAGAGCATTCTCATTTTCATACCACTAATCCATAATATCCAGAACTTCGATATCAAATATTAATGTTGAGTTAGCCGGAATTGGCCCCATCTGCCGGTCTCCATATCCAAGAGAGGGAGGTATAATCAAACGTGCACGGTCGTTCTTTTTCATCTTCATTAAGGCTTCATCCCAACCCTTTATTACTTTTCCAGCACCTGCTTCAAAAACAATGGGTTTCCCGCGATCGACAGATGAATCAAAAACCTTTCCATCTTCAAGATAACCGATATAATGTACTTTTACTTTACGTCCATAGGCAACCGAAGCACCATTACCTTTATTAAGCATAATATACTTCAAGCCTGACGGAAGTATTATTGTATCAGCACCAGTCAGTTTCCAGGGATCTGGCTGCCGGGGGGTAACACAATTAACGATTTCAATGTCAAACTTTAATGTAGCATTGGCTGGAATAGGTCCGGTTGCCTGACTCCCATAAGCCAAATCTGGCGGGATAATTAATTGGGCTTTATCGCCTTCAAACATCTTAGGCAACGCTTCCTCCCACCCTTTGATCACCTGACCTGCACCAACTTTAATGGTAATAGGTTGTCCCCGGCTTATGGAAGAATCAAAGACGGTATCGTTTTCAAGTTTGCCGGTATAATGAATTGATACGGCATCACCATTAGCTACGCGCTTCCCGCTGCCAAAAGTCTGCCAGTTAATAACCAGACCAGATGGTAGTTTCAAGCTTTGCTCCCGGGTGCTTTTTTTCACAGAAGTGCAGGATGTCAGTCCGATTGTAATAATAAAAGAGCTAAAAAGTAATAAGTTGTGTATTCTATTCATCTGTTACGTTTGAAATGGATAATAATTCAATTTCAAAAACCAGTGTTGCATAAGGGCCAATTTTATCACCTGAGCCTCGTTCACCATAACCTAATTCGGCAGGAATAATCAATTTCGCTTTCCCTCCTGGTTTCATGTGTCTGATTCCTTCATCCCAACCCTTAATCACACGTCCTGCACCCACTTCAAACTCAAATGGCTGCCCTCTGTCAATTGATGAGTCAAAACGGGTTCCATTGGTAAGGTAACCTGTATAATGGACCTTAACTTTGTCACCTGTTTTTGGAATGTTCCCTTTCCCAGCTTTCTCTTCTATAACATATAATCCTGAGGGAAGGGGTTTTTCCTTAATATTATTCTGTTTAAGATACTTTTCTCTATCAAGCGTTTCATTAGCTCTGGCAACACGTATTTTTTCAGCAGCCTGCAACGCATATTCCTCCGGAGTTATAATCTCAAGCATTTCAATTCTATAGATAACCGGAGAATATGGAGGAATATACTCACCCCTGCCCTCTTCTCCGAAGGCTAAATCACTGGGAATTATTGCTATTAATTGCCCCCCTTCCTGAAGCAGACCCAAGGCCTCTTCGACTCCTTTGTTTTCTATCCGGCGGCCATACTCAAAAAGTAACGGTTTGTTCTGATCATAACTGGAAAAGACCTTCTTCCCATTTAGGAGAGATAAGACCATATTAACCCTAATTTTATCACCGGGTTTTGCAGTGGCTCCTTTGCCGTTTTTCTGTCTGATCACCATTAATCCTGATGCTGTTGTATCTGGTCTGAGCTTTGCCGTTTCAAGATACTCTTTAATGGTAATTCCCTCTTTAGCCTTCAAGCCTGATTTCCATGATTTTACCTCTGCATCACGTGCTTCCTGCGTATAAAACCGGTGCATTTTAATCTCCAGAAACAACATTTCATTTTTTAAAATTCCACGTGGAATTCGATTGTACTTAAGTGTTCTGAGAAAAAATGAATCAGCTGGCAGTATGAAAGTAGCACTATCTCCAGCCGACATCAATTGAAGCGCTTGATTCAGGTCACCTCTAAAGTCTGGTTTATTGATGGTAAGATTAATTGGTGCTCCGGTAATCCGACTGTCATAGAAAATAGAATCTTTAGTCCTGTATAACAGGTCAATAATGGCTATGTTCGTAACCTCGGGATGTGTTCCACCGTTTTTTAAATGGAATTTACTAAAAAGTTTACCTTCATGTTTTTCGAAATCCGGGTATGGATTACATGCAACCACTGTAAGCATCGCTATGAGTCCAATGAAGTAATTAATCTTTTTCATACTGACATTTAATTAATCAAAAACCGCCTTTATAACGGCTGACACTTTGCTTATAGTGCGAGCCGTCATAAAGACGGTCAAAGATACTGAAAGATGGTGTTTACTTTACAATCTCTAAAAGCTCAACATCAAAAACTAATGGTGAGAAAGGAGGAATAACCTGACCAGCACCACGTTCACCATAACCAATAGTTGAAGGGATTATCAGTCTGGCCTTTGATCCTTTAGAAAGCATGGAAATAGCTTCGTCCCATCCTTTTATGACTTGCCCCTGCCCAATGGTAAATTCAAAAGGCTGACCTCTGTCAACAGAAGAGTCAAATTTGGTTCCATCTAACAACATCCCGGTGTAATGGACTTTGACTTTCTGACCAGCAGTAGGTTTTGGTCCTTTGCCTTTGGTGGTCTCAATAAGATACAGACCACTTTCAGTGGGCTGTACAGTAATTTTGTTGTCAGCAATATACTTGGCAATCACCTCAGCTTCAGCCTGAAGCTTTTGAGCATTTTCTTCTTCGCGTTTCTTCATCATCTGTTCCATCGTCATAAAATCTTTCAATTTAACATCGAAGTAAAGGACAGAATTACTATCGATAAAGGCAGGACGGGGCTGTTTAACAAATTTGGTAAAGAAAGAATCAGCGCTTACAATGAAGGTAGCACTATCACCCTTAGACATTAAAGCCAAAGCTTCCATCAGGTCACCTTTGAAAAAGGGAGCCATCAATTGGAAAGGCATTGCCGTTGGTTTCATCAAAACAGAGTCAACTTTACCATTCTTCATAGTGTAATATGAAAGGTCGAGCTGAAGAATGTTATTAACAGCCGGCTTAGCAGTATCACCTGTTTGAATATGGAATTTGTAATACAGACCGGAATCAGCCTTTTTAAAACCCGGATATTTGCCGCAAGATGCAACAGCAACTCCTAAAACAAGAAGGATGGAAAAACGAAAAAGGTTTTTCATGTTTGAAAAGAATTTAATTATTGGTTTACGTCAATTAACTCAATATCATATATTAGTGTGGTACGAGGGGGAATTTTTTTGCCATCTCCACTTGCACCGAAAGCAAGATGCGAAGGTAAAACAAATTTTGCTCTGTCACCACCACGCATCATTAAAATTCCATCGTGTAATCCGGTTTCAATCGTAGTCTTACCAAGAATAACTTCTCTGTTGCCTTCCGTCTCACTACTATATATAAGGTCACCTGTCAGAAAGTAGACATTGTATGCAAATATGACCGTAGCACTATCAGAGACCTGCTGCCCATTGCCGTGATGGTATATGTAATACCTCAATCCTCCACGACCAATTGATACTGGAATTAAGTGCCGCTTTACATACTGATTTATAAGCATTTCTTCTTCTGCAACAGCATCTTGATTGTACTTAATAAGCTTTTGCGGTAATGGCGCTTTTCGGTCTTTCCCACCTTTTGAATCATTCTCCTGACAAGAAAAACACAGACACGCCAAAACAATGAAAAAAGCGGCTAATAGTTTAAGATTCATTTTGCAGTAACACTTTGTTTTCTTCAAGAATCTTCCGAAATTCTATCTCAGCCTTTCTGATAGTGTTATAGCTATTACCACCTGCAGCGTTTTTATGCCCACCCCCATGGTAGTATTTTCTTGCTAACAGATTAACCGACAAATTACCTTTTGATCGTAATGAAACTCTCACCAATTCCGGCTTTTCAGTAAAAAATGCAGCAAGCCGGATACCCTGAATGCTGAGCGCGTAGTTGACAATACCCTCGGAATCACCCACCTGATAATTATACTTCTTTTGATCAGCCATCGACAAACTGATAAAAGCTGCCCTGTATTCAGGAATTACTTTCATCCGTTTATTCAGCAAATGCCCCAAAAGCCTGATCCGACTTTCTGAAAAGGTATCATACACTAAATTGTGTATATGGGCAACATCAAGTCCCTTATCAACAAGAAAAGCAGTGATTTCGTAAGGCCGTCCATGATTACAGGAGTAACTGAAAGAACCGGTATCAGTCATGATTCCCACGTAAATGCAACTGGAAAATGCTGCTATATCCTGAGGCAGGTAACCCAGCTTTTCGATCACGTCAAACACCAACTCAGAAGTGGATGATGCATGGATATTACTTATCGCAAGATCAAAATCGGGATCAGGTTCAAGATGATGATCGATTAATACGCATTTTGCACCAGATGCTTTTATAATAGGGGCAATCCTGTCAATTCTTTTTAAGGTATTAAAATCAAGACATATTATTAAGTCTGATGATTTGATGAAAGACTCTGCCTGACGAAATTGATGATCAAAAATCATTATCTGATCGGTTCCCGGCATCCATTCCAGAAACGATGGAAAGGAATTCGGAACAATCACCCTCAAATTCTTGAAAGAGTGTAACGCATGATACATCGCCAATGATGAACCCAATGCGTCACCATCAGGATTTGGATGAGCTATCAGGGATATTTGTTTAGAGTTTTCAATTAAGTCTCTAAACTGCTGAAAAATATTATCTGTTATCAAGATATATATATTAATGTATCAAAGATCTTTGTTGCAAAATTAACAATTGTCACGAAGAGTTACGGCTAAACAATCGGGAAATCGGTTTGTTAAATTAAAGAAATATCTTAAAAACTCATTTTTATGGCAATTTCCAGAACATTTACCATTGTAAAACCCACAGCATACAAAAACGGAAATCTGGGCAAAATATTAACAATCATTGAAGAACACGGTTTTAGTTTGAAAGCACTAAAGATTCTTCGTCTGTCGGTCAACCAGGCAGAAAAATTCTATGATATACATAAAGACCGTCCTTTTTTCAAAGATCTGGTAGACTATATGTCTTCGGGGACCGTAGCCGTTGCAATCCTTGAGAAAGATAATGCAGTTGAAGCCTATAGGGAACTCATCGGGTCAACTGATCCTTCCAAAGCCCGGACGGGCACTATCCGAAATTTATTCGGGACATCCATTCAGGCAAATGCAGTTCACGGAAGTGACTCTGATGAGAATGCAATTATCGAAGGAAATTTTTTCTTTAAGGAATCAGAGATTGTCTGATGGATTATATAAGTGTGGTTTAGAAAACTGGCCAAAACTTATTTAGCTGGATGAAACTCATCGTAAGTTCCATCAACATATAGAATTATTATTTTCGAAGCCCTGGTTCCCATGTTGGTAATACCATGGCCCGTATCTGTCAGGTCAACCCTTGGTTCACCTGACTTTGTTTTTTCCTCTTGCTTTAGAGCTCCCTTTTCAGTTTTTAACGACTTAACCTGGTCATAATCACTCTTAGAAGTTGATTCCGGAAATCTGAGAATCTCCTGTGCAGCCTGCACCTTATCGGCATTTGACAGTTTTATCATTTCACCTTTTCCCGTCAGCAGCCAATCTGAATTAATCTGAGGAAAGGATTGTAATAACTTGATGATAAAGTCTACACCAGGTCGATTACGACCTGACATAATGTGTGAAATGCCAGATCGCTGAACACCAATTTTTGTGGCTAACTGGCTTGGGCTTATCCCAAAATGGTTTATCACTAACGATATTCGATCATTAATCATAATCACAAAGTTACAAATGTATTTGTTTACAAATGTATAATTATTAATAAAAATATTATTCATAGTAAAAATTGTAACCATTATCTATAAGATTGTTATTATGGATATTATCCATTATTACCACGCCTCGATTAATTAATGCATTTATTTAAATAATATAATGTTAATTATTAATTATCAGTCTGATAAACACATATTGCAATTTATTTACAATTTAACAATGTAAACACATGACAGTCTAATGTATTATTTTCATTATTTGTTTACAATGTTACTAACGTAAACAATTTCTGTTTGAATTCATCTTAATAGAAACACAATAATTATAGCATGACAGCGTAATTATAAGTTGCACTGCCCTTAAATACCTTCATCATTCTCATGAATCGTTTTTTGTCCGCGCTCCTCTTCTTTGCTTTTCTTATCCTATCTCAAGTAACTCCCCTTTCAGCACAAAACAATCCATCTGCTTTTGATAAAGCAAAACGTTATGCTGACAGTGTATACACCAAACAAGAATATGAAAAGGCCCTCGGAGCGTATAAATATGCGGCCAGACTTAACCCGTCGGATACTCACGTAGCCAAGAGGCTTGGTGAACTACAAAGCATGGCTGATCAACTTGCAGGTAAAAAAAAGGAAGCAGCTGCTCTCCTGCGCCAGGCGAAGATTCTGATCATTGACAACAAACTGAAGGAAGCATCTTCATCCCTTAAAGAGGTGCTCCTATTGACCCCCGATGACAAAGAGACCCAGACTCTCCTTGATGAAACGGAGTCGAAAATTAATGCCGTAAATGAGTTAAATAACCGATTTAATAAAGCCTTGCAAGAGGCTGAAGATTACCTTGCTAAAAAAGATTATAACAAAGCGATTTCATCGGTAAATAATGCCTTACTGATCATAAAAAATAATGGTGAAGCGCTTGCACGACTTGCATCAATCAAAGCTTTAAAAACAGAGGCTGAGACAAAATACAACCAATTAATTACAAGTGCTGATCAGCTTGCTGTTACTGGAAGTATCGAACAATCCATCCAGGTATATAAGGAAGCAGCTCTTATCCTCCCTCTGGAAAATTTGCCGAAGAGCAAAATAGATCAGTTAACAGGACAACTCTCCTACCAGAAGGAGGTTGAAACAATCTATGGTCAATCAATCAAAACGGCTGATGCTTTCCTTGCTGCCGGACAATCAGATGAGGCAATAAAGAAATACCGCGAAGCAATTGATTTAAAGCCTGATGAGGATTATCCAAAGTCTAAAATCCGTGAACTGGAAAACGCCAAACTGGCCGCGAAAGAATTAGATGCTAACTATTTAAAGGCTATCACCGAAGGTCAAAAGCTCCTCGATGAGAAGTTATTTGTCGATGCCAAAAAGCAATTCTTAACTGCTAAGGAATTAAAACCTGCCGAACCTCTTCCACCGCAAAAAATTAATGATATAGATTTAATTCTTAGCACCATAGCTGCTCGTGAGAAAGATTATGCCCGTATTATGGCTGATGCTGAGGCGGCCTTACAATCAAAACAATTCATGGTTGCCCGCGATGGTTTTGTAAGGGCATCTGAACTTAAACCGGACGAAACGAGCCCAAAAGATAAAATTCAACTCATTGACCAGCTTCTTGCAGAACTGGAAGCCCGCTTTAATCAGCTTAAATCTGATGCCGAGAAGCAATTTACCGACAAGAAGTACAGCGAAGCCCTTGCCCTGTTTGAT